>NZ_WRPN01000002.1 GCF_009746565.1 Mariniflexile maritimum | reverse complement strand
CCAAAATTCTTTCGTAATTTGCGCTCAAGTTGTTCATTGTTAATGTTTTATGGCTAAAACAATTTACTGATTATCAGTAAGATGGACAACTTTTTTCTTTTAAATCATAATGCACAACGGGTTAAATTATTTAAAAAAACATTGATTACTAAAGGTAATTTAAAACTTATTTTCGATACATATTACGAAACACTTGTTCAATATGCGAATCGATTTTTGCCTTTAAGAGATGAATGTGAAGATTTGGTTCAGGATATTTTTTTAAAATTATGGGAAAATAAAAATGCTTTTCCAGACGAGCTATCATTAAAGGTTTTTTTGTACAAAAGCACTAGAAATAGGTGTTTTAATGTTATTAAGCACAATAAAGTTAAAGAAAAATACACTTCAACTAACGTACAATCTTTAGAGGATGGTAATTTGTTTTTACAACAAGTTTTAGAGGAAGAAATTACAAGACAACTTTATATAGCTATTAAAGCTCTGCCTACAAGAAAACGGGAAATCATTAAACTAAGTCTAAAAGGGTTAAAAAATAATGAAATAGCCAAGGTGCTGAACATTGAACTTCAAACAGTAAAAACATTAAGATCTCAATCCTACAAGATTTTAAGAGATAAATTTAAAGATCTACAGACATTTATCTATTTCTTGCTGACTTAAAATGCTACATACTGGTTATGTTTTAGCATAAAATCAAAAATTTTTAAAAAAAGCACAAATATTAATAGTACTCTTTTTAAACTCAGTTGTTCTATATATAACTAAACGAAATATTGAATATAAATGAATAATATTTTTATCATATCAAAATTAATAATAAAGAAGAAATTAAAAATTTTAAGTGATTCGGAAAAAGATCAATTAAAACAATTTAATAAAGACTACCCATTTTCAAAAAATATCGATTTTGAAAAGATTACTCAAAAGTTTACAGATTATTCAAAAGTAGATAAGAATAAAGCATGGGAATCATTATTAACTAAGATGGAGGTTCATAAAACGGAAAAAACGAAACCTATTTTTTTGCTTTCATGGTTTAAATACGCTGCAATGATCGTTTTATTTATTGGTTTAGGATATTTCTATCAACAAGGTTATTTCACTAAGCAAACAACACTTATAATCCCAAGCGAACAAATCACACTGGAATTGGACAGTGGGGAGATAAAAGTGATTGATGATCATAACTCAACTTCAATATTAGATACAAAAGGGCGTATTGTTGGAAATCAAAAAGGGAATAAATTAATATATACTAATGATTCTGAAGATGAACTTTTAGTTTACAACACAGTAACAGTTCCATATGGTAAACGCCTTGAAATCCAACTGTCAGATGGTACAAAAGTGAATATAAATGCAGGTTCTTCATTAAGGTTTCCTGTTAAGTTTTTAAAAGGCGAAAGTCGTCAAGTGTTTTTAAAAGGTGAGGCTTATTTTGATGTGGTAAAAGATACAGAGCATCCTTTTATGGTTAATGCTGATGAATTGAATATTAAAGTATTAGGAACTAAATTTAATTTATCATCATATCCCGAAGATGAAAACATAAAAGCGGTATTAGTTGAAGGTTCTGTAGTTGCCTATAAAAATACCGATCATCATTTGTCAAATGAAGCAACTCATTTAAAACCAAATTTTGGAGCCATATTGGATAAAAACAGCAAATTAATTCAAGTCAAACAAATGGACGTAGCAGCCAGTACTGCTTGGATGGAAGGCAAGCTTGTTCTGCAAGAAGTAGAGTTTAAAGATATGTTAAAAAAGCTTGAACGTCAATATAATGTTGTCTTTATCAATAACAATAAATCATTAGAAAGCAGATATTTTACAGCGAAATTTGATATTGAAGATATATATCAAGTCGTAAAAAGTTTAAGTCTGTCTGGTAATTTTACTTATAAATTTAACAAGAATACAATTATAATTAACCCATAAAAAAGAGCCTATGATGAAAAAATGATTTAATATTTAAATAAATTAATTAAAAGTCACTTTTGAAATAGTTTATAAAAACAAGTTTTAACCACTTGTAAAAACAAAAAAAACCGGAAAATGTTGCAGCATTTCCCGATTTCAAAAAAAGTGATTTAAATGTCTAACACACTAAATCAAATCAAAAGTATGAAAAAATTCATTGTTGAGATGAACGAATTGTTGCGTCTCTCTAATATAAGCTTAAAGATGAAACTTACGTATATCCTTTTTTTAATCACTTTATTTCAAATTCAAGCGAATACATATTCCCAAAATGTTAAAGTTACTTTGGACTGTAAAGGAATGAAAATTGAAGATGTTTTAAATGAAATTGAACGAAAAACAGAATTCAAATTTTTATACGAAAAGGATGTTTTTCAAAAAAATAAAATTGTAAACATCGTATCCAACAAAGAAAAGCTGTCAAATGTATTAAAAACACTTTTTAAAGAATTTAATGTTGATTTTAAATTTGTTGACAAACAAATAATTTTATTAAACAAAGGCAATAACGAATCATCCATAATCGACTCCTTAAAAGAGGTGGTTGATAAAATGCTTCAGCAGTTTGTAAGTGGAAAAATAACAAACAGCAAGGGAGAGCCTTTGCCAGGAGCAACAGTAGTATTAAAAGGAACTACTCAAGGTGTTAGTACTGATATTGATGGTAATTTTAGATTATTAGTTCAGGAGAAAAATGCTGTGTTGGTAGTATCTTATATTGGCTATGAAACTATAGAAGTTGTTGTTGGGGATAAAAGCAACATTAATATTCAACTCAATGAATCTCTTACCGGTTTGGATGAAACAGTAATAGTAGCATATGGTAAGGTTAAAAAAGAAGCTTTTACAGGCACTGTTGGGGTTGTGGACGTAGCAGGGGTTGCAAACCAGGGCAATATATTAAATGTAGATCAGGCTTTGCAAGGGCAAGTTGCAGGTGTACAGGTTAGCAGTCCGTCTAGTAGACCAGGAGCCGCAGCTAGAGTAAGAATAAGGGGGAGCTCTTCTATATTGGGCACAAATCAGCCATTGTATGTGGTAGATGGAGTGCCAATTTCTCCTTCTACAGAAACCCCTGGTTATACAGGATTTATTGATTATATAAGTAGTAATGATGCAACAACACTTGAGAACGAAGGGTTTAATAACGATTTAGGTTTTTTAGATTTTAATAATATTGAAAGCATTTCCATTCTAAAAGATGCTACTGCTACTGCAATATATGGCTCAAGAGCAGCTGCAGGTGTAGTAATTATAACAACTAAAAGTGGGAGCAAATCTAGCAGGCCTCAATTTGAACTTGCTGTTACTCAAAGATCCAATATAACACAAAAAGTGGATGTTCTTAATACTGCACAATATGAAGAGATTTATACAGATGCTATCCAAAATTATGTAAATTCTGGCGGCGTGGTTCCTACCAGTGATTCATTTGCATTAGGTATTTTAAACGGAACAGAAATTAATAGGGATATCGATACAGATTGGCAAGATCTAGCCATTAGAAAAACGTCTCAAACTAATAATTATGCCTTTAGTGTTAGAGGTGCAAGTGAAAAGGGTACATATTATTCATCACTTTCTTTACAAAATGATAATGGTGCAGTTATTGGGGATAAGCTAACCAGATATGCCTTTGGATTAAACTTAAAGCAGGATTTGAAAGATAATTTGTCGTTTTTCAGTAATTTGAACTTAGGAAGATTGGAAAGCGATTATGCTTTAAATGGGCTTTATAGTACTTTAGAAGCGGCAACGTTTATCAGACCGGATAGAACGCCTTATAATGAAGATGGTTCTTTGGTGCCCTTAATAGGGGATATTTACAATCCGCTTTCTTCAAAAGAAAGAAGAGTAACTACAACCAATTTTTCAATGGTGGCAAGTGTTGGTTTGGAATACGAGCCATTTAAAAATTTATTTTTAAAGACTACAGG
This sequence comes from Mariniflexile maritimum, assembly GCF_009746565.1. Lineage (GTDB taxonomy): Bacteria > Bacteroidota > Bacteroidia > Flavobacteriales > Flavobacteriaceae > Mariniflexile > Mariniflexile maritimum. Next base: position 576,776 of record NZ_WRPN01000002.1, on the reverse strand, counting down.
TATATTACAGCATATAAACTCTGAGAGTTATTCTTTTTATCCAAGTTACACACAGAGTGGTGGTTCTACAAATGGAAGAGGAAATCTTATTGATAGGAATACACTTAACCCATCTGTTGAAACCACATTAACTTATGATTTTTCGGTAGGTAAAAGCAATGCCAATATTTTAGTGGGTAATACGTTTCAAAACGAGAAAACTGAGACAAATAGTTACTATGGCGAAAATTTTCCCAATGATGATACTTTAAGAGGTTTAAGTTATGCAGGAGAAAATCTTTCCATACAACAAGCTATAACAGAAAGTACACTAGTGTCTTTTTTCTCTAGATTTATTTATGACTTTGATAATAAATATCTTTTAAGTTTTGCGGGTAGAATTGATGGCTCATCTAAATTTGGTGAAAACAACCGTTGGGCATCATTCCCTTCTCTTGGTGTTGGTTGGAATATTCACAGAGAAAAATTTGCCGAAAAATGGAATGGTTTAAATTTTTTAAAACTGCGAGCCAGTATCGGGCAATCAGGTAATGTGACTTTCGACCCTAATCAGTCTTTTAGCTTATTTGGTGCATTAAACAGCACATTGGGAGTTTACGATGGTAATACAGGCGTAGTACCTTTAAGAATTGGCAATCCTGATTTGAAATGGGAAATTACCACCCAAAAAGATCTAGGGATAGAGTTCGCTGTTCTAGACAACAAAATAAAAGGAGAAATAGGATATTATATTAAAGATACCAAGGATGTGCTCTATCAAACCGAACTGCCTTCTTCTAGTGGGTTGTATACCGTAATATCAAACTTAGGCGATACCCAAAATAGTGGTTACGAGTTAACCCTTAACTTTAATATTCTAGATTCTGAAGATTTAAAATGGAACCTAGGTTTTAATGCTGCAACTGCAAAAAGCAAAATTATACGACTAAATAGTAGTTATAAAGATGAGTTTGGTGGTGTTTCCTTAAATGGATTATATTTTAAAGAGGGTCAAGCACTTGGGTTAATTCGTGGTCATGTAGCTAATGGTTTGTTTCAAACACAAGATGAAATTGACGCATTAAATGCAGGTGCACCTAGTGGGCTTTATCAAGCTTCCTTAACAAGCCCGGGGGATATTTATTTTGCCGATTTAGATGGTGATGGAGAAGTTAGTACATCGTCCTCTGGTCCAGATGTTACTAATATTGGGAGTATAGAACCAGATTTTTTTGGAGGTATTAATACCAATATAAATTATAAAGGCTTGTCTTTAAATGTATTTGCCAACTATAGTGTAGGGAACGATATTTATTGGAAAGCAGGAGAGAATACTTATAGTTATACATCTCTTAACGACCAAGGAAATAAAGAATTAATAGCACTAGATCGTTGGACCCCAGATAACACCGACGCTAAATACCCAAGGGCTGTATATAGAACTAATTTAACTGGTGGTAACCAAAACAATAGAATATCTAGTTTGTATGTTTTAAAAGGCGATTATTTGCGTATTAAAACAGTAACATTAGGTTATAACTTACCAAAGGAAGTGCTAGAATCGCTTAATTTTCAAGGTCTTTATTTATACTTAACAGGCACAAATTTGTTTACTATAACAAAATATCCTGGAGCGGACCCCGAGTTTACCAATGTTAACAGTTTTAGAACACCTATAGACAACAATAAATATCCAGCAACAAAACAAATTGTTGCAGGGGTTAGGTTAACTTTTTAAAAGATTTAAGAGATATATAATAAGCTGAACATTAGTATATTTTGCTGATTGAAATAAGCAAAAATAATATCTGATAATAAAAAATCATAAAACATAAACAGATGAAAAATAAAATAATATTACTCTGCATATTTACAAGTTTTTTATACAACGCTTGTGATGATGCTCTAGATGTAAAACCAGAAAACTATTTGTTTGAAGAACAGTTGGTAACCGATGATAAAAGTGCACAAACTTCTCTTACAGGGGTTTACACACAATTAAATTGGCTATATGCTCAGTATTTTGAGCTTGTACCACCTATTATGGATGGTTCTCTAACGCCTACAGCTAGTTTAACTGGTATTTGGGGCGAAGCTAAAAATAACACGTTTGATTCCTCAAATGCTGTTACTAACACAATGTATGAATGGCCATATTATATTGTAAATTCAGCAAATGCTACTATTAAAGCTGTTTCAGGAAACGAGGCGGTTTCTCAAACAGAAAGAGATAGGATTCTTAGTGAAGCCTATTTTCTAAGAGCTTTTGGGCATTACCAAGCACTGCGTCTTTTCGGACAATTTTTTGATACCTCTAGTAATTATGGCATCGTAATTCGAGATAAACTTTCAACTGTTGAAAATAGTCAAAAAGCACGTTCGACCGTACAAGAAAGTTATGATTTCATCCTAAGTGATTTAGATAAAAGCATCGATTTAAACGCACCATTTTCAAAAAATTATTATGCATCTGCTGTAGCGGCAAAAGCATTTAAAGCTAATATATTAATGTATATGGGTGGTGATGCTAATTATACCGAGGCCATTAATTTGGCAAATGAAGTAATAGCTTCAGGTGCTGTATCATTAGAAACTAAATTTGAAGATGTGTTTCTTAAAGGATCAGCAAATAGAGAAGTGATCTTTTCGCGAACTGTAGGTACTGGTCAATCTAATAAATTATCCAGCTTTTTTCAAACCAATGTAAAGGCTTCCACATGGGTTCAGAATTATTTATTGGGAGATCCTAGAGCTGCGGCATCTTATTTAAGTACAACGAAAGTGATTAAAAAAATATACACAACCAGTTTAACCGCAAGTCCCACAAATTATTTGCGTTTAGCTGAAGTATACCTTATAAAAGCAGAGTGTCAAGCCAGACTTAATCTGTTATCTCAAGCAGAAACCACTCTTAATGTAATAAGAAATAGAGCCTATAGCGGTGCTGCCCCAGCTTTGGTTTACACCACTAAAGAGCATTTACTGGATTTAATTTTTAGCGAGTATGTTAAAGAACTTTGTTTTGAAACAGGGGCCGTATGGTTTGCTGCTATTCGATATGGTAAGTTAGAAACTCTTAGACCAAGCATAACAAGCACAAACCAATATATCTTGCCCATTCCAATTTCAGAATTAGAAACTAACCTTGAGTTTGGTGCACAAAACCCAGGGTATCTTGGACTGTAAATAGTGGTTTTTTATTTAAAATTAGGGTTATACTCCATTAAAATGTTTTATAGCCCTAGTTTTAAAATATAATTATTGTATGCATAATTTTGTAATTCAATTACTTATAGGCCTGTCAATTGCTCTTTGGATTTGGACTTTAATGGATTTATTGCAATCAAAATTAATAAGTATAAAACATAAAGTGTTTTGTGCTTTAATCATTTCAATACTCCCAATTTTAGGAGCCTTACTTTATTTCCAATATAAAAAAGACAATAAGATATCAGATTATGAGGTAGATTAGAGGTTTCTGACTAAAATCCAAGGAAACTCAATTTAAGTTTCAACCAATTAACATATTTCAATAAATATTTAGAAACATTAATCATGAAACAATTTAAAATAACATTCCTTTTTTTCTTACTTGTAAGTGTACCCATACTTTCAGCACAAAAAACGGGATTAAATATTTCAAACTTAAATAGGAAAATCCCTATTGATTCTACAATTAAAATAGGTAAGTTAAGCAACGGGCTTGTTTATTACATAAAACAAAACGCAAAGCCTAAGGACAAAGCAGAACTACGTTTAGTGCTTAAAGCAGGTTCTATTTTAGAAGATGAAGACCAACTAGGTTTAGCTCATTTTATTGAACACATGGCGTTTAATGGCACCAAAAGCTTCGAAAAAAACAAACTAATTGATTATTTACAAAGCTTAGGTGTTGAGTTTGGGGCAGATTTAAACGCACATACCAGCTTTGACGAAACGGTTTATAAATTATCGGTGCCCACAGATAAAAAAACGTTTGATACCAGTTTACAGATATTAAGAGATTGGGCAGATGGTATTACTTTTGAAGATGAAGAAATTGATAACGAACGCGGTATAGTAGCCGAAGAATTAAGAGCACGGAGCGGTGCAGGCATGCGTATGTATTACCAATCTATTCCCGTTATTACAAACAACTCTAGGTATGCCCAAAGAGCTCCTATTGGAACTTTGGATGTGGTCATGAATGCTGAATATGATGCCCTAAAACGTTATTATAAAGATTGGTACAGACCAGATTTAATGGCTTTAGTATTAGTAGGAGATTTTGATGTTAATGAAACCGAAAAGAAAGTGAAGGATTTTTTTGAAAGTATTGAGCCTGTTAAGGACCCGAAAGAAAGAATTTACTATAAAATTCCTGAAAATACGGAACCTAAAATTACTGTTATTACAGATAAAGAAGCAAAAGGTGTTAGTATTTCTATTTACAATAAAAAAGAAGAAACCCCGATAAAAACATTAAGCGATTATAAAGAAGTGATTTTACAAAAATTATATACAGGTATGTTACGCCAAAGATTTTCTGAGGTTGAATTGCAGCCTAATGCGCCTTTTTTATCTGGAACGGCTGGTATTGGAAATTTTTTAGCCAATATGGATGCCTATTATTTAAGAGCTACGCTTAAAGAAGATCAATTAAAACAAGGCATCGAAGCTTTACTAACTGAAAGTGAACGCGCTAAACGTTACGGCTTTAATCCTTCAGAATTAGAACGTTATAAATTGCTGTTGCTAAATAACGCTGATATTATAAGAAAGGAGTCAGATAAAATGACTACCAAATATTTCATAGAACAGTATATCGACAATTTCACTGATAATAAGCCTATACCGAGTGATGAATTTATTTATGAATTTTATAAAACAGTATTTCCTACCATAACAGTAGAAGAAGTTAATAAAGTTGCAAATGAATGGGTGACGCCTACAAATATGGCGGTGGTTTTAAATGCGATTGAAAAAACAGATTTAACCATTCCTACTGAAGACGAGATTGCTAAAATAATTGCCAATGTTAATAATAGTAATATTGAACCTTATGTTGACACTTTAGGAGATTTGCAATTAATGCCAAATAAACCAAAGCCAGGTAACATAACAAAAACTATCTATAACAAAAAAGTAGATGTTACCACATGGCAATTATCAAACGGTATTACGGTAATAGCAAAACCTACCAAGTTTCAAAACGATTTAATATCGATGACTGGTTTTAGGCCTGGTGGAAGTTCTGTGGCCCCAGATTCATTGTATGTTTCAGCGAGAAATGCAGGTGTTATAATTGGGTCAAGTGGTTTTAATAATATTTCAGATATCGATTTAAAAAAAATAAATATGGGCAAAACAGTGAATGTTACGCCTAGAATCAATTATTATGATGATCTTTTTTCTGGAAGCAGTTCTTCAAGTGATTTAGAAACCATGTTACAAATGGTTAATTTGTATTTTACCAAACCTAATAAAGATGAAAATGTTTTTGCAGCCAATAAGGAAAATTTGAAATCCTTGTATAAGGATCAAGATAATAGTCCAGGTGCTTATTTTGAAAAAATCATAGAACAAACTATGTCTCAAAATCATTTAAGAGCCATTCCACTAACTGAAGAACAAATTGAGAATGAACTAAACCTAGATGAAGCTTATAAATTTTATAAAGAACGTTTTGCATCGGCCAATGGCTTTGCGTTTGTTTTCGTAGGAAGTTTTGCATTGGATGATTTAAAGAAATTTATAACCCAATATTTAGGCAGTCTTCCATCTAATTTGAAAGAAAAAAGTACATGGAGAGATATAGGATTACGCAGAGCCAAAGGAATTATTAAAAAAACAGTTAAAAAGGGTGTTGAAAATAAAAGTGTTGTTGACATGAGATTTACAGGAACACTTAATTATTCAGAGGAGAACAAAGAAAAAATAGGTTTGCTAGGTAAACTACTTAAAATTAAACTGACAGAAGAATTAAGAGAAAAAATGTCAGGTGTTTATGGTGTAAAAGTATCAGGCTTTGCTACTGATAAGCCTTATGAGTGGTATAGAATGAATGTTAACTTTTCATGTGCACCCGAAAATGTTGAGAAACTTATTGAAAAAGTTTTTGAAGAAATCAATAAAATCAAGCAAAACGGAGCTTCACAAGAAGATATTAATAAAATTAAGGAAGCAGAATTGGCAAACACTAAAGAATATCTTGAAATCAATAGTTATTGGACATATAAATTGAAAGAACTTTATGAAAGTGGTTTAAATTTTGAGTCTATTTTAGATTATCGATCTAGTATTGATAAATTAAATTCAAAAACCTTTCAAGATGCGGCAAAAACCTACTTCGATGAGAATAATTATGCTGAATTTATTTTAATTCCTGAAAAATAATTAGACTTAATTAGTAGTTCTTCAATTAATAAAGATGAAGTGATTTAAACTTTTTACAGAAAAAACAAAAGGGTTGCCGATATTTGCGTTACCACACGTAAAATATTCAAAAGCAACCCATTATGTACACAGTACTTGACAAAGATACGATAGAATTGGAAATTATCCCATACATACCATTGACAAAACGAGGTTTTCCACCAAGGGTTCCGTTGGTCGAGACTGTCAACGCAATTCTCTACAAACTGAAAAACGGGAGTTCAATGGCATCAATTGCCCACAGAGGTGTTTTTCAAGGAAAGCCCTTTGGAAGGGGTGTTTTTAAATGCCGATGCTGGGTTCTACTCAAAAGACTTTAGGGACTCTTGTTAAAAAAAAGAAATCAATGCCAATGTCGGCTTTAACAAACGTAATGGAAATGCCGGAAGGGACGGGTATTTTGACCCAGAGCTCCATGGGCAAAGATATGCGATTGGGAGAACCAACGCATGGATGGATAGCTACCGGTCTGTATTGAACAGATTTGATACTACAGTTGCCAGTTGGTTGGGGTTTAACCATCTATTGTTTATGGTCTTACTCCTCAAGAAAATAAAAAAGAAAAAGTTTAAATGAGTTCATAATTAAAAACGCCAACCAGTATCCGGTTGGCGTTTATAATTTTATCCGTTTATAATCCTTTCCTGATGATTGATGGATTCTTGGTGGATGGCCTTGAACATTTTTAGGATGAACTCTTCGCTCAACCCTTTCGATTCGCCTTCCATAACCATTTTTCCTAAAATTTCATTCCAACGCTTACTTTGTAAAACCGAAACGTTTTTCGATTTTTTAAGTTCGCCAATACCGTCGGCGGCCTTCATACGCTTACCAAGCAGCTCTATAATTTGGTTGTCAATTACATCAATTTGTGCTCTTAAATTTTCAAGTTGCTTATTGTAATTCACTTCAGAATCGGTTTCTTTTCTAATTTTCAAATCTCTCATAATTTGAATTAGGGTTTCTGGGGTTACTTGTTGAGAGGCATCGCTCCAGGCGTTATCCGGATCAAAATGGGTTTCAATCATTAAGCCGTCAAAATTCAAATCCAGAGCGGTTTGCGATAGATCAAAAATCATATTGCGGTTGCCTGTAATATGCGACGGGTCGTTAATTAAAGGAATGCCTGGATATTTATTTTGAAACTCGATTACCAGTTGCCATTCGGGATTGTTTCGGTAATTGGTTTTTTCGTAGGTTGAAAATCCGCGGTGAATCGCCCCTATATTTTTAACGCCCGATTTGTAAATACGCTCAATACCGCCCAACCACAAGGATAAATCGGGGTTAACGGGGTTTTTTATCAAAACAGGCTTATCGGTACCATCCAAGGCATCGGCAATTTCTTGCATAATGAATGGGCTAACGGTAGAACGGGCTCCAATCCATAATAAATCCACATCATGCTCTAAAGCCAACTTTACATGGGCTGCATTGGCAACTTCGGTACATATTTTCATGCCTGTTTCTTCCTTTACTTTTTGTAGCCATTTTAAGCCTAAGGCACCTACGCCTTCAAACATGCCGGGGCGTGTTCTGGGTTTCCAAATACCTGCCCTAAAATAATTGACATCGGTATCTTTTAGCGCGTGCGCTATTTTTAAAACCTGTTCTTCTGTTTCTGCACTGCAAGGCCCTGCGATAACCAAGGGATGACTTAAATTCAAATCATCTAACCACGTTCTCATTTCTTTTTTGTTTTCCATCTTCTTTTTTAAAAAATTCAAAAATCAAATCCCGAATCCCAAAATTTTTATTGGGCATCCCATGGGAATTGGCTTTTATTAATTGGTGTTTATTTTATTCCCTTTAAAATTTCCTTTATATAATTGGTGTCTTTCATTTCGTTAAAAATGGCATCGAAATCATCGGCCTTCATCAGTTCTTTAAACTGCGTTAGGTTGTCGATGTATTCTTCTAAGGTCTCGATAACATTTTCTTTGTTCTGTTTGAAAATGGGAGTCCACATTTCGGGCGAACTTTTTGCCAAACGAACCGTAGAGGCAAATCCACTGCCTGCCATATCAAAAATATCGCGCTCGTTTTTTTCCTTTTCAATAACCGTTTTACCCAACATGAACGAACTGATGTGCGATAGATGCGACACGTAGGCAATATGCTTATCGTGTGCAACGGGGTTCATGTACCGAATGCGCATGCCGATACCCGTAAAAAGTTCCAACGCTTTTTCCTGAAGTTTAAAGGTTGTTTTTTCAACTTCGCAAACAATGTTCGTTTTGCCTTCAAACAGGCCGCCAATGGCTGCACTTGGCCCCGAATGTTCGGTTCCCGCAATAGGATGCATGGCCAAAAAATTTCGGCGCTTCGGATGGTTTTCCACCGCTTTACAAATCGCTTCTTTTGTTGAGCCCGCATCAACCACCAACCCCGTATCCGGAATTTTATCCAATATGGTTGGCAACAACTTTACGGTAGCATCAACGGGGATGGAAATAATCACTAAATCGGCATGGATTAAATCATCCAACGTTGCTTTTCTGTCAATTAAACCAAGTGCCAAGGCTTCATCCAAAGTGGCCTCTTTTCTGCTGATACCGTGAATAACCATTTCGGGATGCTTCTTTTTGATATCAATAGCAAGACTGCCGCCTATTAATCCAACACCTATGATGTATATGTTTTTCATTGTCTAAGCCCCTAGCCCCCGAAGGCGGAAACCTTTTACTCGGGCGGGTTAAAATTTATTGTTAATTATTTGTTCTTTTTTCTATATCTTTTTTCTGTTTTCTGCAACTCAAGACTGCGATTGCAAACTCACTTCACCCGTGCAGCGGCTTCCTCTAAAACTTCCGTGGAAGCGCATAATGAAAACCGAATGTAACCTTCGCCCTTGCTGCCAAAAATGGTTCCGGGCGTAATGAAAATATGACTGTTTTTAAGAATCGTATCGATAAATGCTTCCGATTTAACATTTGGTGGCAGTTTAGCCCACACAAAAAGTCCGGTGGCATTTTTATCGTAAGTACAGTTTAGGGCATCGGCCAATTTCCATACAAAATCACGACGCTGCTTGTAAACATTGTTTAAGGTAACAAACCACATTTTTGAACATTTCAAAGCTTCAACAGCGCCTTTTTGGATGCCGTAAAACATACCCGAATCCATATTGCTCTTCACTTTTAAGATATTGTTAATGTGCACGCTATCGCCAACCACCATGCCTACGCGCCAACCTGCCATATTGAAGGTTTTACTTAATGAATTAAGTTCCAAACAAACATCTTTGGCCCCTTTTGTAGCTAAGATGCTTTTAGGGTTGTCGTTTAGCACAAAACTATAGGGGTTGTCGTTTACAATTAATATGTTGTGCTTTTTGCCAAAAGCGACCAACTCTTCAAAAAGGTATTTGCTTGGTTGTGCGCCTGTGGGCATGTGCGGGTAATTTACCCACATAATTTTCACCTTGTTTAAATTTAACTTTTCCAAGGCCTTAAAATCGGGTTGCCAGTTGTTGGCCGCATCCAATTCGTAAAAAACAGGTTTGGCGCCAACTAATCGGGTAACCGACTCGTAGGTTGGGTAGCCCGGGTTTGGTATCAATACCTCATCGCCTTCATTCAAATAGGCCATTGAGATATGCATGATGCCTTCCTTACTTCCCATTAATGGTAAAATTTCGGAAGACGGACTTAAGCTTACCGAAAAATGCTCTTTATAAAACGCTGCCATAGCTTCCCTAAGTTCTGGCAAGCCTTGGTAACTTTGATATTTATGGGCACTCGGACTTGAAAACCCAGTATTTAGTGCATCGATAACCTTTTGCGGTGGTTGCATGTCGGGGCTACCAATTCCTAAATTGATAACGGGTTTTCCGCTTGCTATAAGCTGGTTTACTTCCCTTAATTTTTTTGAGAAGTAGTACTCTTCAACCGTGTTTAATCTATTCGCTGCTTCAATCATTTTTTTGCATTTTTATACTCGCCCAACACTTTGAAATTTTGTGCCATAATATCTATAATGGACTTTGCCTTTTTAAAATCGTTGTAGGTTTCAAAAGTAACATCTACGAAAAAAGCGTATTTCCAAGGTGTTTCAACAATGGGCAAGGATTGAATTTTTGTTAAATTGAGTTTGCAATCGCTCATAACATTTAAAATTGCCGCCAAACTACCGCGCTTGTGGTCGGCCTCAAACCGTACCGATGCCTTATTTATCTCTGTTTCTGGAACTTCGGAATTTTTGCGCATCACAACAACAAACCTGGTTTCGTTCACTTGAATGGTTTGTATGCTGGCAGCGATCACCTCCAGTTTAAATAACTCGGCAGCCATTAAACTCGCTATGGCACCTACGCCTTTTAATTGCTGTTCTTGAATGCGTTGGGCAACTTCGGCAGTATCCTTATCTTCAATTAATTTTATGTGTGGGTGCAGTTTAAAAAACTCGGTACATTGCAACAATGCCATGGGGTGCGAATACACTTCTTTAATATCCATAATGGTTTGATTTGGCAAAGCCATTAAATTTTGTTGGATATCAATATAATGTTCGCCCACAATATGCAATCCAAATTTATTGATCAAAGCGTAATTGGGAATGATAGAGCCCGCGATGGAATTTTCCAATGCCATAATAGCCGCATCACATTCTTTGGTAATCAAGGAATCGACAACCCTGTCGAAGGTAGAGCACTCGATAGCCTCCACTGGGTTTTTAAAAAATTCCTGCGACACAATATGATGGAACGACCCCCTAACTCCTTGTATAGCAACTGTTTTTATCATATTACAAAAAAAAGTCCCGATTTTCATCGAGACTTATATTTTAAAATTTATGTTTATAAATTATACATACAAAGTCTCGTTTCTTCCGCTAAAGAAAAAATAAAAACCGCTAAAATATGTATAACCTATTGTTGTTTTCATGTGTTTGTTATATTGTTTTCTCAATGGTTACATGCAACATCCACTTCATCTTTTTCATAAAGTAAAGAAACTCGTTGTTGGATGTTTCATAATTATGTGGCTAAAGTAATTAATATTTTGAGAAATCAAATAGGCTAAAAATCTTTTTTTCATATTTATTAAAAATTTTAAATATTTTACAGCAAAACCCACATTACGTTAGATAATCATTATTTTTGAACAAATTTTTTTAATATGTCGATACAAGTAGCGGGCATTTCAAAACTTTACGGAAACCAAAAAGCATTGAACAATGTATCTTTTACGGTTGAAAAGCCAGAAATTGTTGGGTTTTTGGGCCCTAACGGTGCCGGAAAGTCCACCATGATGAAAATCTTGACCACCTATTTAGTTGCCAATGAAGGAACAGCCCTTGTAAATGGCTTTGATGTAAACAACCACACCCAACAAGTACAGCAAAGTGTGGGCTACCTGCCAGAGCACAACCCACTGTATGCCGAGATGTACTTGAAAGAATATCTGGCCTTTAACGCAAGCATATACAGCATTAACAAACAACGCATTAACGAGGTTGTTGAGCTTACTGGCCTAACCACAGAAGCCCATAAAAAAATTGGACAACTCTCAAAAGGCTACCGCCAGCGTGTTGGGTTGGCAAATGCCTTATTGCACAATCCTGATGTTTTGATTTTAGACGAACCTACTACAGGCCTGGACCCCAACCAACTGATAGAAATCAGGAACCTTATAAAAACCATTGGTAAAACAAAAACCGTTTTTCTTTCCACACACATCATGCAAGAAGTTGAGGCCATGTGCGACCGCGTAATCATCATCAACAAAGGTGAAATTGTTGCCGATAAAAAATTGAAGGAACTGCGCGAAAGCAAAGAACAAGTTGTAATTGTTGAATTTGATTTTAGGGTAGAAGATGCCTTTCTGTTAAAACTTCCTAAAGTTAAAAACGTGAATAACACACATGATTTTGTTTACGAAATAACCTTTTCAACTTCCGAAGATATGCGTTCGCATGTATTTGATTTTGCACACGACAACCAATTGAAGATTTTACAGCTTAACCAAAAAAATGCGAGCTTAGAGAGTTTGTTTAGAGAGTTGACCGCCTAACCTATTAAGAATTACGGCACTTTTATTTAATTTATATCCAAAAGTATGACCAATGTCATCTTAACTATACACCCAAGGTTTTAATTTTGCACCCGCATTTATTTTTTCATTAAAAACCATTTCAATTTTAATGACATAAAAAAACGCAATCGATTATCTTTGCAAAACAATAAAACCATAACATGAGTAAAGGAATTTATGTAGCTACCATCGAGCCAAACAGCGGAAAATCTGTTGTTGTTTTAGGCTTAATGCGTATGTTATTAGGAAAAACAGCTAAAGTTGGATATTTCAGGCCCATTATTGAAGATTTGAATAATGGCAAAATGGACAACCATATTAGTACCATTTTATCGTATTTTGAAATAGATATAAATTATAAGAAAACCTTTGCTTTTACCAGAAACGAGGTACTCGATTTGTACAACCAAGGAAAATCGGGCGAGGTTATCGATCATATCATTAAAAAATACAAAAACTTAGAAGAACGTTTCGATTTTGTTTTGGTTGAAGGCACCGATTTTTCGCATGAAAACTCCAGCATCGAACTGGATTTGAATATACTCATCTCGAAAAATTTAGGCATCCCCGTTATTATCGTGATGCAAGGCGACAAAAAAGAACCTAAAGAAATTGTTGATAATGGCCAATTGGCATACGACACGTTTAAAAATGATGTGAACGTGCTTTCCATTATAGCCAACAAAGTAAACCCTGATGATTTATCGACCTTAAAAACCCTTTTAAAAGAACGTATTCCCAACACGGGCATAACAGTTATCCCAAAAATCCCCAACCTTGCTTGCCCAACGGTAAAAGAAGTAGTAGATTCACTAGACGGCAACGTACTTTTTGGCAAAGAAATGCTTAACAACCTTATTGAAAGCTTTAGTGTTGGCGCCATGCAATTGCGCAATTACTTAACGCATTTAAAGGATAACGGCTTGGTAATTACCCCCGGCGATAGAGCCGACATTATTTTGGGGGCGCTACAAGCCAACATATCAAAAAACTACCCTAAAATTTCCGGTATTATCTTAACGGGTGGCTTAATTCCTGAAGAACCCATTTTAAAACTCATCGAGGGACTTTCAAGTGTGGTGCCCATTATTAGCGTAAGCGGTGGCACTTACTTTGTTACCAACAAAATTGGCAGCATTAAACCTAAAATTTATGCCGATAACATCGAAAAAATAACAACCTCTATTTCAACCTTCGAAAAACATGCCAATACCGATAAACTGGCCGAACGGTTAATTACTTTCGAGTCGGAACGCTTTACACCACGCATGTTCCAATATAACTTATTGCAACGGGCCCTAAAAAATAAAAAGCACATTGTATTGCCCGAAGGTTATGATGAACGCATCCTAGAAGCCGCGGCACGCCTAATAAGTGCCCAAGTAGTAGAACTAACACTTATTGGTGAAGCCGATAAAATTAAGGAACGTATTGAAAAACTCGATATTTCTTTAGATGTAAACGCCATAAACATTGTTTCGCCAACAAAATCGCCTCATTTTGACGATTATGTAAACACTTATTACGAACTCAGAAAGCACAAGAACGTTAATCTGGCCATGGCACGCGATGCAATGACCGATGTATCGTATTTTGGCACCATGATGATTTATAAAGGGCACGCCGATGGCATGGTGTCGGGTGCGGTAAATACCACCCAACATACCTTATTGCCCGCTTTGCAGTTTATAAAAACCAAACCGGGCGTTAACATTGTGTCTTCCATTTTCTTCATGTGTTTAGAAGATAGGATTTCGGTTTTTGGCGATTGTGCCATTAACCCAAACCCCAACGCTAGAGAATTAGCAGAAATAGCCATTTCATCGGCACAAACCGCTAAAGATTTTGGCATCGAACCTAAAGTTGCCATGTTGTCGTATTCGTCGGGAGCATCAGGAAAAGGTGCCGACGTTGAAAAAGTAAGGGAAGCTACCGAAATTGTAAAAGCAGAAGTCCCAAGTTTAAAAATTGAAGGTCCCATTCAATATGATGCGGCTGTTGATATGCGCATTGGAAAGAGCAAGTTGCCCGATTCTGAGGTTGCAGGTCGTGCCAGCGTGCTCATTTTCCCCGATTTGAATACGGGCAACAACACCTACAAAGCCGTACAGCGCGAAACGGGCGCTTTGGCTATTGGCCCTGTGTTGCAAGGATTGAACAAACCTGTTAACGACCTAAGCAGAGGGTGCACTGCAGATGACATTTACAGCACCGTTATTATAACCGCCATTCAAGCACAAGATATTTAAAACCATGCAAGTACTTATATTAAACTCGGGGAGTTCATCCTTAAAGTTTCAGTTATTTTTAATGCCCCAAGAAACCATTCTGTGTTCAGGAATTATTGAGCGCATTGGCTCAAAGGATGCGCTTTTCAAATTTAAAACCGAAAACAACAACATTGAATTTGAATCTCAAATTTTAAACCACAAACAAGGCCTAAAATTGGTGGCCGAACATCTTTTGGATAAAAACACCGGCATCATCAAATCGCCCGAAGACATTGCCGTAGTGGGGCACCGTGTAGTTCATGGCGGTGTGTACTTTAGCGAAACCACAGAAATTACAGAAGATGTGAAAGATAAAATAAATTACCTATGCTCATTGGCTCCGCTTCACAATCCTGCCAATTTGGAAGGCATTGAGGTTGCTGAAGATATTTTTCCGAAGGCCAAACAAGTAGCAGTATTCGACACGGCATTTCTTCAAACCATTCCAGAAGTGGCATACAAATATGCCATTCCAAACGAATTTCTAACCAAACATCACATACGCGTGTATGGTTTTCATGGCACCAGTCATAAATACGTTTCAGAGAAAGCGATTGCTTTTTTAGGCAAAGAAACATCGAAAATCATTACCATTCATTTAGGAAATGGCTGTAGCATGACCGCCGTTAAAAACGGAAAGAGTGTGGACCATTCTATGGGCTTTTCCCCACTTGGCGGTTTGATTATGGGAACCCGTTCTGGTGATATTGACCCTGCCCTAACTTTTTATCTTGCTGAAAAACTTAACTACAATTTGAACGACATCAACACCATGTTGCTTAAAAAAAGTGGCATGTTGGGACTTACCGGTTATAGCGATTTAAGGGATATTGAAAGTGAGGCCGAAAAAGGCAATAAAGCGTGCCAATTGGCATTGCAAATGAATGCTTACCGCATAAAAAAATACATAGGAAGCTATGCGGCCATTTTAAACGGGTTGGATGCCATTGTGTTTACGGCGGGTATTGGCGAAAACTCCAATGTGATGCGCCAGCTTATTTGTGAGGATCTGGATTATTTGGGGATTGCATTGGATACAGAAAAAAACAACATTCGTTCTAAAGAGATTCGTGCTATTAACAACCCACATTCGAAAGTTAAGATTTTGGTAGTGCCAACAAATGAAGAGTTGGAAATTGCAAAACAGGCGATGGCGTTAATTAAAAATTAAACGTCCTTTATAAAACGTTTGTACAACTACGGTGGGCGGGCGTGTTACGGCAATAACGTTGCCAGTGCCGTAAATTTGCCCATATATATAATTTTGCGGATTAACAATCATATCGTTTGAGCTTCGGTTCCAAAACGATATGTCTTGTGCAATTAGGTTTGCACCCTCAAAGCGTGAAGTACCAGCAGCCAATGTTACATTTAAGTTTATTGTTTTTCCTGAAATATAGCAGTTGGACAAATTATTGAAAGCTAAAGTAAAAACCTTATTGTCAATTTGCAATCTAAAATCGCCACTTGTAAATGCGTTCGCATCATCATAATCATCTGACAACACTGTTAAACTAGGGTAGGTTAAAACACCATCCGAACGCACATCATATTGTGTAGAACTGCGTATTTCGGTAATATTGGGCGCGGTTACATACACTTTTGTAATTCCATACTTGCGCACATAATTACAGGTATTATTATCCGTAAGAATCAATTTTCCATCTAAAACTAGGGCTTGCACATCGTTCAATAAATTCTTTCCGGTTTCAATGGTTACTTCTTGTTCCAAACCGTCCTTAATGATAAGTTCAATATCCCGATTGACCAAAATTTTATCGAAACTAGGCACTGTAACTTCTTGCTGAACAATTGCTCCTGTGGCTTGGAAACAATCGTTTGCATTTTCGCTGTTGCAGGAAAACAATAAAATTATAAGATATATGTATGCTAGTTTCTTCATTTTTTTTAATTCCTGCGAAAGCAAAAATCTATTTTAATATTTTAGTTTCCATTTATGGAATTCCAGCTTCCGCAGTAATTTATAAGCGAACACCAATTCCTAATTCTACCGCTTCGGCCTTAGCACCGTGCGATTTTAAGGTTAAGGCGCCAAACCATTTTTCATTTATATAGCGTTTTAAACCAATTCTTAAATAGGTACGCCCTTCAAAATCAAATGGATAATACACATAATAGCCCAATTGCGTT
This sequence comes from Mariniflexile maritimum, assembly GCF_009746565.1. Taxonomy (GTDB): domain Bacteria; phylum Bacteroidota; class Bacteroidia; order Flavobacteriales; family Flavobacteriaceae; genus Mariniflexile; species Mariniflexile maritimum. Next base: position 559,927 of record NZ_WRPN01000002.1, on the reverse strand, counting down.
TCTAAGGAAGTTCTATTTATAAACAACTCGTGTCCCACAAAAACACCAACCCGTTTATAATCTTCATCTCCAGACACATTTTCTTCAGGAAACGCCACACTTTGGTAATATATAAGTTCTTTCAGGAAATTTGAAAAAAACACATCGGCCCCCAACTGAAGGGCGCTCTTTACGTTGATGCGTTTATCGGCATACGCTGAAACAATGTAAAACGGAAACTGGCCACTGCCTACCACATCGCTTTCATTTACGCCGCCCCTAAAAACCACATTGTATTTGATGGGTTGGCTGAATTTTTCTTTTTCACTTTCTGAAATTGTGGTTATAAATTTAGGTGCTTCAGCATCCAAATTATAAGTTATTCCCAAATTTAAAGCAATGGTATTGATGCTTGCATTGGGCGCTTTTACATTGGCATTTGAGTAATGAATTAAAGACAGTCCCGCTTGAAGCCCAAGATTGTCGATAAGCCGTTCCTTTTTATAATTGAGCATCATAAACGTACTGCTTAACAAATGGGTGCCAAAAGCAATGTTTCTATAATTGGTTACTTTATCATAAGGCTTGGGAGTGTAGGCAATGCCTTGGCCAATGCGGAACATTAAATTTCGGTTCAAAAAATAAAAATTATAATGGGCGTAAAGTGACGTGTTGCTTCCTAAAACATCGTTTTGAAGGTCTTGGTAGATCAAGGTTGCTCCATAATCGGGATAGTTGTAGCGTTGTTCCCATGCGTTAAATCCGTAGGTTTTTTTGTTCCAACTTAATATGACGCCTTGGGGATGCCCTTGAATTAAATGGAGAATATCATTGTTGTGCAAGGCAATATTTCCTTTGAAATTATTGACATCAAAATAGTAAGTATGCTCTTTTTCCTGTGAAAACACACACAGTTGTACCATTAAAAACGTACAGGTTAAAACGTATAATTTCATTAACAAATTTGCAGATAAGCAAAAGTAATAGAATATTTAAAACAACGCCGATGCAATGGCCTTAATATTGTCGCTTTTGCCCATAGAATAGTAATGCAGCACGGGAACGCCTGCCGCTTTCAATTCTTTTGATTGTTGAATGGCAAACTCGATGCCAACTTGCCTAACGGCATTATTGTCTTTGCACGCTTCAACAGCATCAATTAAATCTTGGGGCAAATCTATTTTGAAAACCTGTGGCAAAATTTGCAAATGGCGCTTTACGGCAATGGGTTTAATGCCCGGAATAATAGGTACATGAATGCCTGCGGCCCTCGCTTTTTCAACAAAATCGAAAAATTTGGTATTATCAAAAAACATTTGGGTTACCACATAATCGGCACCTGCATCCACTTTTTCCTTTAAGCGTTTTAAATCGGATACCAACGATGGTGCTTCCATGTGCTTTTCAGGATAACCTGCTACCCCGATACAAAAATCGGAATTATGCTCAACCTCAACATCGTCGTGCAAATATTTGCCCCTGTTTAAGTTGGCTATTTGTGCTACCAATTCACTTGCGAAACAGTTACCTCCTGCAACGGGCTTAAAATAAGGCTCGTCCTTCATGGCATCACCGCGTAAAGCCATGACGTTATCCAAACCTAAATAATGGCAATCAACCAAAACATACTCGGTTTCTTCTTTTGTAAAGCCACCACACAATAAATGCGGAATGGCATCAACACCATATTTATGCATGATTGACGCACAGATACCTACGGTTCCTGGACGCATCCGGGTAATACGCTTGTCCAGTAGCCCATTGCCTTTATTGATATACACATACTCTTCGCGCGAGGTTGTTACATCGATAAATGGTGGATTGAATTCCATTAACGGGTCGATATTATTATATAAATCCTGAATGTTTTTTCCTTTTTGAGGTGGAATCACTTCAAAAGAAAACAATGTTTTCCCGTTTGCTTTTTTTATATGTTCTGTTACTTTCATGATTTAAGCCCCATAAACCCCAGAGGAGAAACTCCTACTCGGGCGTGTAAGTGTTTTGTTTTAATTATTATTTTTATTTCCTTGTCTCTCGCAAGGAGGGACTTTAAATAATCGTTTTTAATTTCCTTTTATCAATTCTATTTTCAACCTTGTCAGGGCTAAATCTACTCATCTGCAATGGCTGGGTGCAGCCACTTTCCTGCTTTTTCTTTGGTAATGCCTTTTCTAACTGCATAGTCGGTAACTTGGTCGTCGGTAATTTTTCCCAATCCAAAATATTTTGCTTCCGGATTTGCAAAGTAATAGCCCGAAACGGCCGAGGCTGGCCACATGGCCATACTTTCGGTTAATTTTACACCAATAATTTTCTCTACATCTAGCAATTGCCAAATGGTTTCTTTTTCCAAATGGTCTGGGCATGCTGGATAGCCCGGTGCCGGACGAATGCCTTTATAGCTTTCTTTAATCAAATCTTCATTTGAAAGTGTTTCAGCAGCATCGTAACCCCAATGTTTGGTTCGTATTTTTTTGTGTAAATATTCGGCTAATGCTTCCGCAAATCGGTCGGCAATAGCTTGCGACATGATGGCGTTGTAATCATCTTCTTTGGCCTTATAGCTGTCGGCCAACTCTTGTGCACCAAAAATGGCGACACAGAATGCGCCTATATAATCGGTTTTACCTGAATCTGCAGGCGCTATAAAATCGGCCAAAGCGATGTTTGGAATACCGTCGCGTTTGCTTAATTGCTGGCGCAAGGTTCTAAAAACAGCGATTTCCTTTCCTTTTTTCTGAACAGAAATATCATCATCATGTATGGTATTTGCTTCAAACAGGCCAAAAACAGCCCTAGGTTTTAGTAATTGTTTTGCAATGATTTCTTCAATCATTTTTTGAGCTTCATTATAGATAATTGTGGCCTGTTCACCTACAAGTTCGTCGGTTAAAATATCGGGGAACTTACCATGCAATTCCCAACTTCTGAAGAATGGGCTCCAATCTACAAAAGGCAGAAGCTCTTTCAAGCTTAACTGCTTCAACATTTGAACACCTAATTCATTGGGCTTCACAATTTCACAAGCTTCCCAATCAATTTTATATTTACGTTGTCGTGCCTGTACAAGCGAAATATATGATTTTTCCTTGCCGCGTTTTAAGAACTTGGTTCGGAAGTCATCGTAATCTTTTTTTAGGTTCGCAACATAGTCGTTAGCGGTTTTCTTGTTCAACAGATCGCCCACAACGGTTACGGCCCGAGAAGCATCGTTAACATGCACCACCGCATTTTTGTATTGCGTATCAATTTTTACGGCGGTATGTGCTTTTGAAGTTGTTGCACCGCCAATAAGCAACGGAATTGTAAAATTTTGACGTTGCAATTCTTTTGCTAAATACACCATTTCATCAAGCGAAGGTGTTATTAATCCAGACAAACCAATAGCATCAACGTTTTCCTTGATGGCCATTTCAATTATTTTTTCTGGCGGAACCATAACCCCTAAATCGACTATTTCATAATTGTTACATGCCAAAACCACGCTTACAATGTTTTTACCAATATCGTGCACATCGCCTTTTACAGTAGCCATTAATATTTTGCCTACAGGCTCTTGCGCATCGCCTTTTTCAGCTTCAATAAACGGATTTAAGTATCCAACGGCCTTTTTCATAACGCGTGCCGATTTTACTACCTGCGGCAAAAACATTTTTCCGGAGCCAAATAAATCGCCTACCACGTTCATGCCAATCATTAAATGCCCCTCAATAACATCAATTGGTTTTTCGGCTTGCTGTCTGGCTTCTTCAACATCTTCAATAATAAAAGCATCGATACCTTTTACCAAGGCGTGCGTTATTCTGTCTTGAACCGGGGCTTTTCGCCATGATAAATCGACTGTTTTTTCTTCTTTCGAGCCTTTTACGGTTTCGGCAAAATCCAATAACCGTTCGGTGGCATCGTCGCGCCTATCGAACATCACATCTTCTACGTGTTCTAATAAATCTTTTGGAATATTGTCATAAATCTCTAAAAGTGCCGGATTTACAATACCCATATTCATGCCCGCTTGTATGGCATGGTACAAAAACACCGAGTGCATCGCTTCGCGCACGCCATCGTTCCCTCTGAAAGAAAACGATACGTTACTTACCCCGCCACTTACACTCACGTTTGGTAAATTTTGACGTACCCAACGGGTCGCTTCAATAAAATCGATGGCGTTTCGACGGTGTTCATCCATACCTGTTGCCACCGGAAATATGTTTAAATCGAAAATAATATCTTCGGAAGGAAAGCCTACTTTGTTGACTAAGATATCGTAGGAACGTTTGCAAATCTCGATGCGCCGCTCGTAATTATCGGCTTGCCCTACTTCATCAAACGCCATGATAACAACCGCTGCTCCATAGCGCTTTATCTGTTTTGCTTCCCAAATAAATTTTTCTTCGCCTTCTTTTAAAGAAATGGAGTTTACCACACATTTTCCTTGCACAACCTTCAATCCCGCTTCGATTATTTCCCATTTCGAGCTATCGATCATGATGGGTACTCTGGCTATATCGGGTTCGGCAGTAATTAGATTAAGAAAACGCACCATCGCTTCTTTGCCATCAATCAGGCCGTCGTCCATATTTATATCAATAATTTGGGCGCCTCCATCAACTTGATGCCGTGCAATATCGAGGGCTTCATCAAACTTCTCTTCCTTAATTAACCGAAGGAATTTTTTTGAACCCGCTACGTTTGTACGTTCTCCTACATTTATAAAATTGCTGCTTTCGTTCAATACTAACGGTTCAAGTCCCGATAGTCTCATATATTTTCGTTCAACCTTCTCTTTCATTTTCAGTTTTTTAATGAGACCCTTCGACTGCGCTCAGGGTGACCGCTCGACGCGGTTTATATTTGGCCGCTATGTTTGCAATCACTTTAATATGCTCTGGCGTGGTGCCACAACAACCGCCAATAATATTTATTAAGTTTTTTTTGAAATAGGCTTCAATTTGTTCGCCCATATCTTCGGGCGATTCATCGTATTCGCCAAACGCATTTGGCAAGCCCGCATTGGGGTGCGCTGAAATAGCAAAATCGGTTTTATTGGCGATGGCCTCTAAATGGGGCTGCAATAAATTAGCTCCCAAAGCACAGTTAAAACCAATAGACAATAACGGAATATGTGATACTGAAATTAAAAAAGCTTCGGCGGTTTGCCCTGACAATGTGCGTCCGGAAGCATCGGTAATTGTGCCACTTAACATGATGGGAATATCGATGTTTCGTTCTTCTTTTACTTCTTCAATGGCAAACAAGGCTGCTTTGGCGTTCAGGGTATCGAAAACGGTTTCAACCAACAGTAAATCGACACCACCATCCAATAAGGCTTCCACCTGTTGCTTATAGGCTAGGTGCAATTCATCAAAGGTTACCGCTCTATAACCGGGGTCGTTTACATCGGGCGACATGCTTGCGGTACGGTTTGTTGGCCCAATGGAACCAGCCACAAAACGGGGCTTGTTGGGTTCGCGCTTTGTGAATGCATCGGCTACTTCCCTCGCTAATTTTGCCGATTGAAAATTAAGTTCATACACCAAATCTTCCATTTGGTAATCGGCCATTGCAATGGTTGTACCCGAGAATGTGTTGGTTTCAACAATATCGGCACCCGCTTCAAAATATTTAGCGTGAATGGTTTTAATGGCTTCGGGCTGTGTAAGGGAAAGCAAATCGTTATTTCCTTGCAAGGGCGTTGGGTAGTCCTTAAAACGTTCGCCCCTAAAATCGGCCTCGGTAAATTTATAGCGTTGCAGCATCGTTCCCATGGCGCCATCGAGCACTAAAATACGCTCTTGTAAAGCTTGATGTATATTTGACATTTGATGTTTTTTATAGCTGTTATGTCATTAAGAAAAGTAAAAGAAACACTTTTCGTTATCTTTCCAATATTCTGTAAAATATTAGTAGAACGTAGCACCTTTCCCTAAAAAACGGGAGGTTGCCAAGGTTTCAACGGGTCTATTCCCTCTGCCTTTCTTGATAACACTGTAAATAAGGTTATGAACTTGTGAGCAAAAATACTAACTATATTTTTGTTTTCCCTATCCTGCAAGGTCTTTTTTTGACCTTGTAGGTGTTGTTTCTCCTTTAAAAATAAATACCTACAAGGTTTTCAAAACCTTGCAGGGATTTATTTAACTATTCAAATAATGTGGAAGATAGATACCTATCGCCCCTATCGCAAATGATGGCAACGATAACGCCTTCATCAATAGATTCGGCTATTTTTAAAGCACAAAACACCGAACCGCCGCTGCTCATGCCTGCAAATACCCCTTCTTCTTTAGCTAAACGTTGCGTTGTTATTTTTGCATCTTGTTCGCTAACATCTACAACAACATCTACTTTAGAACGGTTGAAAAACTTAGGCACATAATCGGGTGACCATTTTCTAATACCTGGTATTTTGGCACCATCTTCGGGCTGTGCACCTACAATGGTGATGTTTTTATTTTTCTCTTTTAAATAGGTTGAAACGCCCATGATGGTTCCGGTGGTACCCATGGCCGACACGAAATGGGTGATTTCACCATTGGTATCGTTCCAAATTTCGGGGCCTGTGGTTTTGTAATGGGCTTTCCAGTTATCATCGTTTTCAAACTGGTTTAATAACACATAGCCTTTCTCATCACGCAGTTTGAAAGCTAAATCCCTAGACCCTTCTATGCCTACTTCCGCAGGGGTTAAGATAACCTCGGCACCATAAGCTCGCATGGTTTTTACGCGCTCTTCGGTTGAGTTTTCGGGCATGATCAAAACCATATTCAATCCGAATAAGTTGGCTATAAAAGCCAAAGCGATACCTGTATTGCCACTGGTAGCTTCTACCAAATAACCGCCTTTTTTAATATCGCCCCGTTTTAAGGCTTCACTTATCATATTAAAAGCGGCGCGGTCTTTTACGCTTCCACCGGGGTTATCGCCCTCTAGTTTCAAATATAATTTTACACCTTTTTTGGAAATGAGATGACTGGCCTCAACCAGTGGCGTGTTGCCTATTTGGTTTAATATTCCTTTAATGGATGCCATTCTTTTTGGGTCTTATTTTAATTTCGGTTTGATAGGTTACCAATGAATTTTCGGGAACCGATTGGGTAATCCACACGTTTGCGCCAATAGTGCTGTTGGCTCCTATTACAATATTGCCCCCTAAAATGGTAGCATTGGCATAAATAGTTACGTTATCTTCAATAGTTGGGTGGCGCTTAGTAGATTCCATGTCCTTTTTCACCTGGATACCACCCAAAGTAACCCCTTGGAAAATTTTAACGTTATTTTTTATGATGGATGTTTCGCCTATAACAATTCCCGTACCGTGATCGACAAAAAACGAATTGCCAATAGTGGCTCCCGGATGAATATCAATACCCGTAATACCGTGCACGTACTCGCTCATCATCCTAGGAATAATAGGCACGTTTTGCACGTACAGTTCGTGGCTTAAGCGATAAATTGAAATGGCATAAAAACCGGGGCATGCCAAATAAACTTCCTCTAAACTTTTGGTTGCCGGATCAAAATTAACAACCGCCTGCGCATCCAAATCCAGTTGCTCTCTGATGGATTGAAACTTAGACTGAAATTGATTCCAAATGGCTTCACCGTGGTTGATATTTAAGTTATCAGCTATCTCTAAAAAAGTTTTCCTTAAAGATTGAAGCTCGTTTTCATGCGCATCAAAAACATAGTAAAACAATCGTTTTGTAAATGTTTTTACCACATCTTTTAAGCGCACATTGTATTTTTTCTGAATTAATTTATCATTGAACTCTTGGCAAGGATCCATATTAAATACGTTTAATAGTCATAATGAATGTCGTTATTCAATCTTGAAATTTACGACAATTAAGGATTTATAAAAAATCTTTTCAATTAAATGGACTGCACAACTGCTTTTGGTGCTTCCTTACGTGAACCATCGAACCCATCGATACCGCTTACGGTGGTATATTTTAACACATACCTTTTGCCTGGATTGATAATTCTGTAAGCTGCCTGACACATAAGGGTTGCCTCGTGAAAACCGCACAGAATGAGCTTTAATTTTTCAGGATAGGTATTTACATCGCCAATGGCAAATATGCCGGGGATATTTGTTTGGTAATTTAATGAGTTATCAACCTTTATGGCATTTTTTTCAATTTCCAGCCCCCAATCGGCAATGGGGCCCAACTTTGGCGACAAACCAAATAAAGGAATGAAATGGTCGGTTTCCAAACGAATATCCTTTCCGTCAACATTTACCGTTAGCGCTTCAATTTTTCCATCGCCATGCAACGCCGTTACTTCAGCCGGTGTTATCAGGTTTATTTTTCCGGCATCCTTTAGTTCGCTCACTTTTTCAACAGAATCTAATGCGCCCCTAAATTCGTTTCTTCTGTGGATGAGTGTAACTTCAGAAGCTACATCGCTTAAAAAGATGCTCCAATCTAGTGCAGAATCGCCGCCACCAGAAATTACGACGCGCTTATTTCTGTACATTTCTGGGTCTTTAATGAAATATTCCAGTCCGTTATCTTCATAAACTTCAAGATTGTCCATGGCTGGTTTGCGGGGTTCAAAAGACCCTAAACCTCCAGCAATGGCCACAACGGGCGCATGGTGTTTGGTGCCTTTGTTGGTTGTTACAATAAAAGTGCCATCCTCTAATTTTTCAATGGTTTCGGCACGTTCGCCCAAGGTAAAACCGGGTTCAAATTGGCGTCCTTGCTCTAAAAGATTTTTGGTTAGATCGCCTGCTAATATTTCGGGAAATCCAGGAATATCGTAAATGGGTTTTTTTGGATATATTTCAGAGCATTGTCCCCCCGGTTGTGGCAAGGCATCAATTAAATGGCATTTTAATTTTAACAATCCTGCTTCAAAAACGGTAAACAATCCTGTGGGGCCCGCACCTATTATTAGTATATCTGTTTTAATCATAGTGTTTGTAATTTAGACCTTAAAGATTTTAAAAATCGTGTAGGTCTTCTTTATTTTTTCTCAATTAATCCTTTGGTAAATTCGTTAAGCGTTTCTACTTTTTGTTCAAAATCACCCTTTATTGTTTTTCTATATTCATTTAGGTTTTTAACCAAATCGTCTATGTTTTCAGGAATGACATCCTCAAAAAACTGGCGTAGGCGCTTAGCTGTTGTGGGCGACTTCCCGTTAGTCGAAATTGCAACCTTTACATTACCTTTCGTTACGATGCCGCCCATATAAAAATCGCAATACGGTGGGTTATCGGCAACGTTTACTAAAATACTGCGTTTTCTGCAATGTTTATGCACCTTTAAATTTACTTTGGGCACATTGGTTGTGGCAATAACCAGGTGCTTTCCTTTTAAATAGCGTTTATGATAGCGTTGTTTTATTAATTTAACATCGCCCTTTTTTGCGAGTTCCATAGTGGCTTCCCTAAACATGGGCGATACCATTGTTACTTTTGCATCGGGACTTGACTTTAGCAAAAAGGCCAATTTTTCTTCAGCTACCTGCCCGCCTCCAACAATTAATATATGTAAACTTTTTACCTTTAAAAAAATGGGGTATAAATGATTCCGAAGCTCTCCAACCTCTGATGGGATAGCTTGCTCACTGGAATTATTATTAGTGTTTTCTTCGGCATTCATAAACATAGATTTTGATTGACTTCTTCAAAAACCGAAGTTAATTTTACACGCTCTTTCACCACATCGCCAATAACAATAATGGCAGGAGCGGTTAATTGTTTTTCTTCAACTACTTTCGTTATGGTCGCAATGGTTCCGAAGCCTACTTTTTCGTTTTCTGTTGTTCCTTCCTGGATGATGGCCACTGCTGTATTTTGCTTGTTTTCTACTGAAAAAATATGAACAATATCATCTAATTTGTGCATGCCCATAAGGATAACAACCGTTGCGGTAGATTTTGCCGCTATGGCCACATCTTCAGATAATTGATGCGCTTTGGTTGTTGCGGTAATGACCCAAAAACTTTCGGCTACACCACGTTTTGTTAACGGAATACCTTGATACGCAGGTACTGCAATTGCTGATGAAATACCGGGCACCACAAAGGTTTCCAGTCCAAATTTTTGTGCATATTCAATTTCTTCGGCACCCCGACCAAATACAAACGGGTCGCCGCCCTTTAACCGAACCACGTGACCTTTTTCCTTTGCTTTGGCAACAATTAGTTCGTTAATTTGCGCTTGCTGAAAGGCATAACACCCTTTGCGCTTGCCAACAAAAATCAATTCTGTTTCCGCGGAAGCGTAGTTTAATAGTTCTTCATTTATAAGAGCATCATACAAAATAACGTTAGCAGACGCAATGGCCTTAATTGCTTTAAGCGTAATAAGTTCCACATCGCCTGGGCCCGCGCCTACAACGGTTAAACGCCCTAGACCCCTAACACCCGAAGAGGGAATTTGATGCCCGGTATTTATGTTTTCTACTTTTTTATTCATGATTTTTTTACCTCTCATAAATTTATAATTCCTTGATAGTTAATCTTTTGGAACTAATGAACTTGGGCTTCTTAATGCTTTTACTTTCTCTAAAAACTGGTTGGCACTATGTATATATTGTGCCGCAAATGTTTCAGATGGCGCATTTTTATTGATTTGATAAATCAATTCTGAAAACGAGGTTCCTAAATCCAGTTGGCCACTTTCAACAAACAACGCATCGAATTGGCTGATGATGCCCGCATGGGTGTTGGTACTTTTGTTTTCGGCCAACAACATGGCCTTGGCGGAATTTACCATAGAAGCATAAGCGTAATAAATGGCACTTGAATACACTTTATCACCAAAGGCTTGTTGCGCATTTTCAATTTTCTCCTCACTTTCAAAAAACAAGGTAGCAATTAAGTCTATAACAACGCCGGCACATTCGCCAATACCAATTTCCTTTTCATATTTTTCCTCAGAACCCCAGTCGATAAAATCGCTTTGGGTTAAGTTGGTAACATCTTGAAGATCGTTCAACAAATCGTAAAAATACCTTTCGCCCGTAATTTTATAATACTCCACAAACGATTTTCCGTTCGCGTTGGCATCAATATCATTTAAAATTCGGCGTAATGCCTCGGGGCCGCGTTTACTGGGGACTTTCACCACTTTATCGGCAAACACACCATTGCCGTTGCCCAAGTTAGCGCCACCCAACAATACCTGTAACGCTGGTGCCACCAATTTATCTGGCGTGCGTACCGACATGCCCTGAAACCCAATATTTGCCATATTGTGCTGTCCACAAGCATTCATGCAACCGCTAATTTTTATAACAACATCGGTGTTGTTTAAGTAGTGTGGATATTCGGTTTTGATAACACGTTCCAACTCTGCAGCTATACCCGTGCTACTTGCTATGCCTAAATTACAGGTGTCCGTTCCGGGGCAAGCCGTAATATCAACAGCTTTATTATATCCTGCTTCGGTAAAGCCTAATTTTTCCAATTCGGTATAGAAAAATGGGATTAAATTCTCTTTTACAAAAGGGATTACGATGTTTTGACGCAATGATAAACGAATTTCGCCTGCTGCATAATTTTCCACTAAATTGGCCAACAATCGCGCCTTATCGGTATAAAAATCGCCTAAGAGCACTTTAATTCCAATAGCAACGTAACCTGCTTGCTTTTGCGGAATGAGGTTTGTGGATTTCCATGTTTCGAACGCATTAAGGTCTTTAATTTCTACTTTTGGAGCTTCAACCGAAACTGGCCGTGATGTTACATACGCATCGGCATCAATAGCAACTGTTTTAAATTCAATGGCTTTTTGTTCTTCCTCGACCAGTGCTTTAAAAGCCTCTAAACCTATGTCTTTAATTAAAAATTTCATTCTGGCCTTTGAGCGACTTTTACGTTCGCCATACCTATCGAAAACCCTCACAACACCCTCCATTAAAGGGATAATTTTATCTGAAGGCAAAAAGGGATATAGTGTATCGGCATGACGTGGTTGCGAGCCTAAGCCGCCGCCAATCATTACTTTAAATCCGCGTACGCCCTTTTCAATTTTGGCAATAAAGCCCAAATCGTGCATATACGAAAGCCCAGAATCTTCATCGGAAGATGAAAAGGACACCTTAAACTTACGGCCCATTTCTTGGCAAATTGGGTTTCTTAGGAAGAAACGGAACAGGGCATCGGCGTAAGGCGACACATCGAAAGGTTCGTTTATATCAATGCCCGCCAATTCTGAAGCGGTAACGTTTCTTACGGTATTTCCGCATGCTTCCCGAATGGTAACATCATCTTTATCCAACAACGCCCAAAGTTCGGGAGTTCTGTTAATGTCCACATAATGGATTTGAATATCCTGGCGCGTTGTAATGTGTAAACGCCCGCGCGAATATTCATCGGACACATCGGAAATGGTGCGCAATTGACTGCTTTTTACTTTTCCGTAGGGCAATTTAATGCGAACCATTTGAACGCCTTCTTGACGTTGCCCATAAATGCCACGCGCCAAACGCAGGCTTCTAAACTTTTCTTCATCAATTGTACCATTATTGAATGCTTCAATTTTTTTAGCCAATTCAATAATATCCCTTTCGACAATAGGATTTTCTATTTCCGTTCTAAAACTTTGCATAATGCCCCACCCGACCTCCCCACTAAGGAGAGGAACACTTTACTGGGTATTTTTTAAGTTAATACTTTTTTCAACACCTAAAAGATTTTTGAAACCTAATAGGATTTTTATGAATTTATTATTAGCAAACCTGTAAATCTCCCCCATTGGGAAGTAAGGGGCTATTGAATAAAGCCTGCGCCAACCGTACTATTGGACTGTGTATCAATCAATATAAACGATCCGTTGGTTCTATGATTGCTGAACTTATCATAAAAAATAGGCTTGTTTAATTTAAACGTTACCGAAGCAATATCGTTAACGCCAATTTCTGAAACATTGGTTTCGATACCAGAATAATCGGGATGTATTTTATGGTGAATCGCATCAACTTTTGCCAACACCTTATTAACGCCGTGTTGTACTACATATTTGCCACCCACGGTTAATTGCTTGGAATCCATCCAACACACATTGGCAGTAAATTGTTTATCGATGGTTGGCAAATCGTTTTCCAGAACAATCATATCGCCACGGCTTACGTTGATATCATCTTCTAAAGTAATGGTAACAGAAGAACGTCGAGATGCTGTTTGATACTTTTGATCGTAAAAATATATGTCTTTTATTTTGGATTTTGTTTGCGATGGCAGCACCACAACTGCATCGCCAACACTTAGCTCGCCGCCATATACTTTTCCTGCATACCCCCTGAAATCGTGAAAATCTTCGGTTTTAGGGCGAATGACATATTGCACCGGAAAACGTGGGGTCCCCACATTGAAAATATCCTTTTTATCCAGTTTTTCCAAATGTTCCAACAAGGAATCACCGGTGTACCAAGGCATGTTTTTAGATTTATTCACCACATTGTCTCCTTTTAGCGCACTTACGGGAATGAAGGTTATTTTTTGGTCTTGATAATCGCGCTTGCTCATTAATTCTGAGAAATCGGCTTTGATTTTGTTGTAAACGGTTTCAGAATAATCAACCAAATCCATTTTGTTGATGGTAACCACCACATCTTTGATACGCAACAAATTATTGATAAAAAAGTGACGGTTGGTTTGTTCGATAACGCCTTTTCTGGCATCAATTAAAATGATGGACGCTTGCGATGTTGAAGCGCCCGTAACCATATTTCGGGTATATTCCACATGCCCGGGCGTATCGGCAATGATGTAACTTTTTTTGCCTGTTGAAAAATAAATATGGGCCACATCAATCGTGATACCTTGTTCCCTTTCGGCCACTAAGCCATCGGTTGCCAACGAAAAATCCAGATAATCATACCCTTTTTGTTTACTGGTTTTTTCAATGGCCTCTAGTTTATCGGTGGTCAAAGATTTTGTGTCGTAAAGTATGCGCCCAATTAGGGTACTTTTTCCATCATCTACACTACCTGCCGTTGCAATTTTTAGTACTTCCATTTTATTTTTTTCTTTATGCTTTGGGCTTTACGCTTTAAGCATTTTAAACTTATCTTAATTTTATTTGGCTACGGCTTTAAGCCTGAAGCTTATTGCCTATAGCTTAAAAATAACCTTGTTGTTTTCTTTTTTCCATGGCTGCTTCCGAGCGTTTGTCGTCTATACGGGCACCGCGTTCGGAAATGGTGCTTTCCCTTATTTCCTGCACTACGGTGGCAATATCGGCCGCATCGGATAAAACGGCTGCCGTACAGCTCATGTCGCCAACGGTTCTAAAACGCACCATTCTTTCTACCACTTCTTCATGTTCATCCCTATAAACCACGCCATCTTCAGCAGACCATATTAAACCATCCCTTAAAAAAGTAGCTCGTGTATGGGCGAAATAGATGGAAGGGATTTCAATATTTTCTCTTTCGATATACGACCAAACATCAAGTTCTGTCCAGTTTGAAATAGGGAACACCCGCACGTTTTGCCCCAAATTAATTTGGCCGTTTAACATGTCGAACAATTCCGGACGTTGATTTTTTTCATCCCATTGGCCAAAATCGTCACGTACTGAAAAAATACGCTCTTTGGCACGTGCCTTTTCTTCATCACGACGCGCACCTCCAATACATGCATCGAACTTAAATTCTTCAATGGCATCTAAAAGCGTGGTGGTTTGTAGTTGATTTCTACTGGCATAACGGCCAGATTCTTCTTTAACCTTGCCTTGATCGATGGAATCCTGCACGTTTCTAACAATTAATTCCAAGCCTAATTCCTTAACCAAACGGTCTCTAAACTCAATGGTTTCAGGAAAATTATGGCCTGTATCGATATGCATTAACGGGAAAGGTACTTTTGCCGGGTAAAATGCTTTTACCGCCAACCGTACCAACGTAATGGAATCCTTACCGCCAGAAAACAACAGTACGGGTTTTTCAAACTGTGCCGCTACCTCGCGTATAATGTAAATGGCTTCGTTTTCTAGTGAATTGATATGGTATGTGTCTTTGTTCATAATGGTTCCCTAGCTCCCATTTCGACTGCGCTCAACGCAGGCTCAGGGAGGACTCTTACTCGGGTGGATTTTTGTTATTATTAACTATTTACTTCGTACTTCTAACTTCGTACTTCTAACTTTTATTAAGCATGCAACCCACATTCCCTGTTTTCCAAAGCTTTTGTTGGGTCGAAATATTTGAATTCGTTTGGCAAGTTGTTTTCTGCCAGGTATTTATCTAAATCGGCATCGGTCCAGTAATAAAATGGACTAACCTTTAAAACCCCGTCTTTACTTAAACTAAAAATGCCAATGCTGTTGCGAAACGCGGTTTGTCCTTGGCGCAAGTTGGTAAACCAAACTTTTGGTTTATGGGCCTCCATGGCGCGACGAAAAGGCTCTAACTTGACCTGTTCGGTAAACAAGGCATGCTCGGGCGCATCAATACTTGGGATGCCCATAACCACATCGCGATGGGCCGCTGTTTGTTTGGGCACATACAAAAACACGTTTAGGTTTAAATTATTAATCACCTGTTCGGCATGTTTGTATGTTTGCGGAGTATTATAACCCGTATCGCACCAAACCACGGGAATATTGGGTATTACCACATTAACTGCATGCAAGATGGCTGCTTCGTAAGGTCTGAAATTTGTTGTTACTACCGCCTCACTATTTAGCTCGATGGCCTTCTTGATAATTTCAGATGGTTTTGCATCTTTAAACAGTGTATTTAATTCGTTTATCGTGTTTTGTGTTATCATATTAACTTATTTTCCCCATTTTATCGTGTTCCAAATGCGTTCGTGAAAAAAGTACAATACCATTTTAGTAACCAACTCTACCGAGCCAATTTGGAACGCCAAGGTTAAGTGACCTGTAACGACCCATGAAATTAAAATTGTATCTAAGGTACCTATGATTCTCCAACTGATGGATTTTACGACACTACGTGCTGGTTTCTCTTTTGCTGTATCTTTTTTATAGCTTGTTTTTTCGCCTTGATTTGAATTTATTAACACGTGATCTATCATTTTAAATCGTATTATACTAATCCTACCAATTTAATAGGAAATGCAAATTTAATACTTTTTTGAACTTATCAAAATATATTTTAATTTTTTTTACCTATCGGATAAATCTTTCAAAGTGGTATTTTTGAAAACCTCTAGTGTGCTATCCCGAACTTGAATCATGAGTTTATGTACGCTACAAGCAGCTTCATCGGGGCAATCGTCGCACTTTTCATAAAAATTCAAACTAACACATGGCACCATGGCAATAGGGCCTTCAAGAACGCGCATAACCTCGGTCATTAAAATCTCAGAAGGGTCTTTTCTTAAATAATAGCCACCGTGTTTCCCTTTTTTAGAACCTAAAATACCCGCCTTTCTTAAGGCAAGCAAGATACTTTCTAAAAATTTTTGTGGAATTTGTTCACCTTTGGCAATTTCGCCCACTTGCACAGGTTCACTGCTCGTACTTCTAGCAATAAATGTGAGGGCTTTTAATCCGTATTTTGTTTTTTTGGATAGCATGGTGCAAAGATAGCTAAATTAACGCCTGTTGCAAATCCTGAATAATATCATCAACATGTTCCAGGCCTACCGAAATCCTTACCAAACCATCGGTAATATTTACAATTAACCTGTCGGCTTCGGCCAAACTATGGTGCGTGGTAGAGGCAGGATGCGTAACAATGGTTCGGGTATCGCCCAAATTGGCCGAAAGCGAACACATTTTAATGGCATTTAAAAATTTTCTTCCGGCTTCAATGCCGCCCTTCAATTCAAAAGCGACAATGTTTCCACCCAGTTTCATTTGCTTTTTGGCTACTTCGTACTGCGGATGCGATTTCAAGAACGGGTATTTTACCCAATTGACCTGCGGATGGTTTTCCAAAAATTCGGCAACTTTCATGGCGTTTTCACAATGTTTATCGACCCTTACAGCAAGCGTTTCCAAGCTTTTTGATAACATCCACGCATTAAAAGGCGATAAAGCAGGCCCCGTATTTCGGGAAAACAAATAGATTTCCCTAATTAAATTGGCATTACCAACCGTAACACCGCCCAAAACGCGCCCTTGGCCATCTATCAATTTTGTGGCAGAATGAATGACCAAATGCGCCCCAAATTTGATGGGTTGCTGTAAATAGGGCGTTGCAAAACAGTTATCGATTATTAAAATGAGATTGTGCTTTTTGGCTATGTTTCCTAAAATTTCCAAATCGATAACATCAATAGCTGGATTGGTGGGCGATTCGGCATACAGTATTTTCGTGTTGGGCGTGATGAAACTTTCAATGGTTTCGGGTTCATTGCTATTGAAATAGCTTGTTGTAATCTGCCATTTGGGAAGATATTTAGTAAACAAGCTATGCGTAGAACCAAAAATGGAACGCGCCGATACAATATGGTCGCCACTTTTTAACAGCGCCGCAAAGGTTGAAAATACGGCCGACATGCCCGTGGCGAAAGCGTAACCCGCTTCGGCACCTTCCATCTTGCAAATTTTATCAACAAACTCGGAGGTATTTGGGTTGGTAAAACGGCTGTAAATATTGCGCTCTTTTTCTTCGGCGAAGGAGGCACGCATATCTTCGGCATCTTCAAAAACAAAACTGGAGGTTAAATAAATAGGACTGGTATGTTCTAAAAACCCAGTGCGTTCCAGTTGTGTTCTTATGGCTTCGGTTTCAAATTGTTTTTCGTTACTCATGTCGTTCTTTATTCGGCAAATTTTTAATTTAGTTGCCCCAATCTTTCGGGGAATTCACGACTAAATATTTCGTTTAATTTGAGAATTTGCGGTTTATAAGTTAATTTATATGTTTTGAAAGTCTTAATATATCCCCAAAAACACCCCGTGCAGTTACTTCAGCGCCCGCGCCGGCACCTTGTATCACAATGGGTTGTTCGCCGTAGCTTTCGGTGAAAATCTCAAAAATGGCATCCGAGCCTTTTACATGGCCCAAGGTGCTATCTTCTGGAATGGACACCAATTTTACTTCCAGATTTCCTTTATCCTTGGAAAGATCGCCCGACAAATCGCCCACATACCTAAGAACATGTGCTGGTTTTTGATTTTCCTTTAGCTTTTGAAATTCGTCATTTAAAACAGCTAACTGGCCCAAAAATTCTTTTACGGAAATATTTCGATAGGCTTCTGGAATTAGATTTTGTACTGAAACATTTTCAAATTCATTTTGCAAATCCAATTCCCTTGCTAAAATTAATAATTTTCGGGCAACATCGTTCCCTGAAAAATCTTCTCTTGGGTCGGGTTCGGTAAAACCTTTATCGATGGTTTCCTGAATGATTTCGCTAAATGGTTTATTTTGAACTGAAAAATTATTGAACAAATAGCTGAGCGTTCCCGAAAAAACACCCCTAATCCTGGTGATATTTTCCCCCGATTCGTGCAACAGCCTTATGGTATCAATTAAGGGCAACCCCGCGCCTACCGTGGTTTCGTAGAGATATTGCTTGTTTAGTTCCTTGAGTTTAACACGCAAATCGGTATAAAACTGGTACGAAATGGTATTGGCAATTTTGTTGGACGATACCAAATCGAAACCGGCTTCTACCAGTGGCACATAGTTTGTGTAAAAATGGGAACTTGACGTATTATCAACTGCAATTAAGTTTTCCAAATGATGGTTTTTGGCAAACGTGATAACAGCCTCGATGGAGCTTTCTAAAGATGATGTTTGTATGGCTTCCTGCCAGTTTTCATCAACACCTTTTTTGTTTAAAAGCAGTTTTTTGGAGTTTCCAATGGCAAACACATTCAGGTTGATGCCTTTGCGTTTTTCAATATCGCCCTTCGATTTTAATATTTGGTTTATTAAAGCGCTTCCAACCAAACCATGGCCAAAAATGGCGATGTTTATTTTTTTTGAAATGCCGAAAATCTCACCATGAATCACGTTCATCGCCTTATGAAGCTGGTGTTTTTTTACCACCAAGCTCACGTTTTTCCCCGTTACCGTATTATTAAAAAGTAACGGTGTGATTTGGTTTTTTATAAGTGCGTTGAAGGGTTTGTGGAACGAACTAAGCTCTATGCCGATAATGGAAATAACCGAAACATCGTCAACCACCCCAATTTTATTAACATCTTGTGAGTAAAAATCGCTTTCAAATTCCTGTTCTAGGGCAATAACCGCCTGAGTGGCCTGTTCTGCGTCAATAATTAACCCAATACCACGTTCTGAAGACCCTTGCGATATGATGCTCACACTAATTTGATGTTTCGCCAGAGCTCCAAAAATTCGGGCATCAACGCCACTTTTACCCAACAACCCGCGACCTTCCAAATTCAACAAGGCCACATTATCTAAAATCGATAAAGAAGTAACCTCTTTAGCGTTTGGTTTTGCGGTAATAAGCGTGCCTTCATCCTCGGGGTTAAAGGTGTTTAAAATACGCAGGTTGATATTTTTCTCCACCAATGGAATGATGGTTTTGGCGTGCAGAACCGTGGTGCCAAAATTGGCAAGTTCATTGGCTTCGCTAAACGATAGTTCCCGAATTTTCTTGGCATCCTCAACCAAATCGGGGTTTGCCGTATAAATGCCGTTTACGTGCGTGTAATTTTGAAGTTCTTCCGCATCCAAATAATTTGCCAACAAGGCCGCGGTATAATTGCTGCCGTTTCTGCCCAAAGTGGTGGTTTCATTTTTGGTATTTGAAGCTATAAAACCCGTAACGATATTTATAACATCGCTACCACTTTTCTTATAATAATTCTTGACATTATCTTTTGAAAGTTGCAAAATGGGCTGTGCATTGCCAAAGGTGCCATCGGTTTTAATCAGCTCCCTGGCATCCACCGCATTGGCCTTAATACCTTTATTATTTAAAAGCGCTGCAATTAATTTTACCGAAAGCAGTTCGCCCTGTGCTAAAATTTCATCTTTCGTTTTTTTGCTGAAATCACCCAACAAACTTACCCCTTCAAACAGTTTATCTAAAGTTGAAAATTCTTTTGAAAAATCAACGTCCTTCAACGGTTCGGTTTGGTAGTTTTTGAAAACCCGCAGCACTTCTTTATACGGATGCCCTTTTACGGCTTTATTCAAAATATCCTCTAAATCGTCGGTTGCAGAGCTTCGTGCCGAAACCACCACGGTTATTTTTTCTCCATCGGTTACCTTTTTTTCAATAGTGGATATAACGGTATCCAACCCGCGGCCGTTTGCTAACGATTTACCTCCAAATTTTAATACTTTCATGCGTCTTTTTTTAGAACTTGGCACAAAAATGCCCTCTACTATTTTTTCCAATTGTTCATATTCCATTAAAAAAGCATCGTGCCCATGCACCGAATGGATTTCGTTATAGGTTACGTTCGGGTTGCTTACCGCCAATTGTTTGTGGGTTTGCCGGTTTTCTTCGGCCGTGAAAAACAGATCGGAATCCACGCCCACAATATGGATGTTTCCGTGGATGTTTTCCAGCACATTGAAATCGGTTGGCCTGTTTTTGGTAACATCGATGGTTTTCAACAACTGGTTCATTAATTTATAGGCCGAAAGCTGAAACCGTTCCTGCAACTTGTTGCCATGGTGCAACAACCAGCTTTCTACGTTAAAGATTTCCAGTTCCTCATTTTTGGAGCGTTGGAAGCGTTCCTTGAAAGATTCTGGCGTACGGTAGCATAACATGGCGTGCATGCGCGCATCGTGCACGGGGTTTCTGGAATTCAATAAAAACTGTTCTTGTATTTGGCAGTTGGCAATAAGCCAGTCGGTCGATTTCCAATCGGTCGCCACAGGTATTAAATGCTGGGTAATATCGGGATTTAAAACGGCCATTTCCCAAGCAATGCCGCCGCCCAACGAGCCCCCAATAAGGGCAAAGAGCTTGTCTATTTTCAGCTCTTTCAAACCTATTAAAAAGATGTTGGCAATATCGCGCGCCACAAAATCCTTGTAATTATCAATCACAAAGCCGTCAAAACCGTTTCCGGGAATGTTGAAGGCCAACACGGTGTACAGTTTGGTGTCAATTACTTTATCATTGCCCACCAAATCCTGCCACCAACCATCCTTACCTGCTACATTGCTGTTGCCCGTAAGCGCATGGTTTACCAACACCACAGGGGCTGTACCTAAAGATTTTCCAAATAGCTGATAACTCAACTTTATTTCTGGATTTACCACCTTACTCTGTGTCGTAAAGTTTTTGATGATGATATGTTGCAAATTTGTTTTCAAAATTGGTATGGTAAATTTTTTTAAGACCTACAAGGTTTTTGAAACCTTGCAGGTCGATTATTCAAGCTTGCAGGTCGATTAAATATTGCTGAACGCCTCTTTTAAATCGGCTTTCAAATCCTCAATATCCTCAAGTCCAACCGACAAGCGGATGAGATCCCGCGACACCCCTGCCGAAACTTGTTCAGCCTCGGTTAGTTGTTGGTGCGTGGTACTTGCAGGGTGGATGATGAGCGATTTTGTATCGCCAATATTTGCCAACAATGAAAAATATTTGGTGTTATCGGCAATTTTCTTAGCAGCCTCAAAACCTCCTTTAGCCCCAAACGTAACAATTCCGCTTTGGCCATTCGGTAAATATTTATCGGCCAACGCTTTGTATTTGCTCGATTCCAAACCTGGATAATTTACCCAAGCAACTTCCGGCTGTTGTTCTAACCATTTTGCAAGTTCTAAAGCATTTGCGCTGTGTTGTTTAATCCTAACGGGCAATGTTTCTAAACCTTGAATAATTTGAAAGGCGTTAAACGGACTTAAAGCACCACCAAAATCCCTTAATCCTTCTAAAATCAATTTAAAAGTATAGGCTGCGGCACCTAAAGCCTCACTATAAATTAAGCCATGGTAGCCTGCTGAAGGCTGGGTAAATTCTGGGAATTTCCCGTTGGCCCAATCAAAAGTACCCGCATCAATAATAGCTCCCCCTAATGATGTGCCTTGACCGCCAATATATTTTGTTAATGAATGGATAACAAGGTTTGCACCATGCTCAATTGGGTTTAAAAGCACCGAAGTTGCTACAGTATTATCAACAATAAAAGGTACGCCCGCAGCTTTGGCATGTACTGAAATAGACTTTAAATCGAGCACATCCAATTTTGGGTTTCCTAATGATTCCACAAAAAAGGCACGGGTGTTTTCTTGTACCGCTGATGCGAAATTATCAGGATTATCGGCATCGACAAAAGTGGTAGTAATGCCTAATCTGGGCAAGGTTACGTTTAGCAAATTAAAAGTGCCACCATAAAGACTACTTGATGCGACAATATGGTCGCCGGCCTTTAAAAGCGTTAATAAACCGGTTGAAATTGCAGATGTTCCCGATGCAAATACAACGGCACCAATACCTCCTTCAACCGCCGCCAAACGTTCTTGCAAAATTTGGTTGGTCGGGTTGTTTAAACGTGTATAAATGAAACCGAGTTCCTTTAATGAAAACAGGTTGGCCGCATGGTCGGTATCATTAAAAACATACGACGTTGTTTGATAAATGGGAACCGCTCTGGTACCGCCATTGGTTTTAACATCGTGCCCTGCATGTAAAGCGTTTGTAGCAAATTTTTGTGTACTCATTTTTCTTTTTTTTTGAATTAATAAATTGATTAAACCAAAAGCCAAATGCATCGTTTTATTGATGTACTTAAAATAGAAAAATGTTAAAAAGAAATATAACTATTATTGAAAAAAATAGTTGTTGGTTATCTATCCAATTTTTAATAAATGAATTAAAAATTAAGTAGAATTTAGCACCTTCCCCGATAGGTCGGGAGGTTGCTAAGGCTTCAATGGGTCTAATCCCTCCACCTTTCTTGATAACATTTCAGTAAGTGTTTGAACTTTGTGAGTGCAAATATTCAGTTAGAAAAACTTAAAATCCTAATTTTTTATGAAAAAATTATCAAAAATTATTGAAGTTCGACCCCTGGCATGTGATTTTCATTTGGCTGTGCGCAGTTTTTGAAACTTGTTTTGAATGATCAAATCGATGGGGCGGTTCCAGATTTTAGATTCTAGCCAGGAAATGATATCCAAATATAAAAATGCCCGACTTTGGTAGGGGTCGTTTTCAAATTCCTTGAGCTTTTCGTGCAGTTTAATAAATTCGTTCCTTACTTCATTAGGGTAAATATCGCCCAAGCCCCTTAAAAACTTAATAAATTCCCTTTGCACATCATACAAATCTTCCATTTTAATCAAGAACTTATAAGTGCTTCTTATTAAAACATCCAAATTATAGTCCATGCCCGCTTCATAATGTGCCACCAAATTAAGTATCCTGGCAAAACACAACAAGTCTTCGCGCATGTGCAACGATTTGTTGTTTATTATTTTTTCTAAGTACAAAATGCTTTTTTTGTGTTCGCCAGCACCAAAATACATGCTCGCAATTTTGTAGTAAAACACCATTACGTGGTGCTCGTCAATACGGTCTTGATAGTCTTTCAAACGTTTTAAAACCTCATCAACCAAAGGCAAACCTTCTTTAAAACTACCTTCAATAAAATGCAAATTGAATTTGTTGTTGTAAATGTACAAAAAGGCCAACCCGTCCAGATTATCATCAACAGGGAACCATTTTTCCTTGGTTACGGTTTCTAGCCTGAGCAGCGATTCCTTAAATTTTTCATAGTGCCTTAAATAGAACAGCGCTTCCAGCAAATAGTGGTTGCCCTTTAAGAAAAAAACGGGGTTCAAAACAATTTGGTCTTTATTTTCGTAAAACAGATCGACCCATTTGGTAGCGTATTTGTATGACGATAAAAAATCGACGGTTAAAAAGCTGTACCACAAATAAGCCTTGTAGAGCCACAGTTTTTCGCGAAATCCTAAAGTATTTAGGTCGTATTTTGGAAGTCGGGCGTTGAAATATTTGATAACCCGCATACTTTCCTTATCGTTTTTTACATAGCCTGTTTTTAAAAAGAGGCCGTACAATTGCAGCGATAAATTGGACAGCTTACTTGCCACGACATTTTGTTGGCTTAGTTCCTTGGCCTGTATGGATAGCTCGTCGGCACGATTGCTTAAGCTTCTGGTAATATACTGCGATTCAATAATTTTCTCAAATTCAACAATCTCATAGGCCACATTTTTTTCCTCGTTGGCAATGGCCAGGTTTTTAGCTTTTTCTAAAATCTTTAAGCTTTGTTTGTACAGGCCTTTGTGATAAAGAATGGTTGCAAAATCCAACTGTTCGCGAATTTGGATGCGAATGTTTTGGTGCGAAGGGTTTAACCGTAAACTAATTAAAATTTGCTTGTACAAGTGGGCCTTTAAATTGGATAACTGTTCTTTTTTTACGATGCCCTTTTTAAGAATGGCGGTTTCATCATAAACCGGTAGTTTTTCAAGAATGTTGAAAAGCGTTAAAAATTTGGAATCTTCATTAACATCCAATCGACCCACATAAAGTTTGAACTGTCGCTTTTCAGACTTTGAAAGCGATTTTACCAACACAAACAAATTATCTTTTTGTTCTTTTGTCATAGTTTCAAAAACAGTTATAAAAAACTGGTTTTCAGTTATTTAATTACATCACACATAGGTTAAACATCGTAAAAAAAGCGAGTTGCATTATCATTTTAGGAAACCAAAATATACATTCGTACTACAAAAGAAAAATTTATTTTATTAAATGTCCAATACAAACGTCCAAATTTTTGATACAACGCTTCGCGATGGCGAGCAGGTCCCAGGCTGCAAATTAAATACCGAACAAAAATTGATCATCGCCGAACAGCTCGATTTATTAGGTGTCGATATTATCGAGGCCGGTTTTCCTGTTTCTAGCCCCGGCGATTTTAAATCGGTTGAAGCCATTTCTAAAATTGTAAAACATGCAACGGTTTGTGGTTTAACCCGTTCTGTTGAAAATGATATAAAAGTTGCCGCCGAAGCCCTAAAATACGCAAAAACACCCAGAATACACACAGGAATTGGCACTTCCGATTCCCATATAAAATTCAAATTTAACTCCAATAGAGATGCCATATTAGAACGTGCTTTCAAGGCCGTAAGTTACGCAAAATCTTTTGTAGAAGATGTAGAATTTTATGCAGAAGATGCCGGTAGAACCGATAACGATTATTTAGCTCGCGTTTGCGAAACCGCCATTGAAGCGGGCGCCACCGTTTTAAACATCCCAGACACCACAGGCTACTGTTTGCCGCACGAATATGGTGCCAAAATAAAATATTTAAAAGAAAACGTAAAAGGTATTGAAAAAGCCATTTTATCGTGCCATTGCCATAACGATTTAGGATTGGCAACCGCCAACTCCATTGAAGGCGTAATTAATGGGGCGCGCCAAATAGAATGTACCATTAACGGTATTGGCGAACGTGCCGGAAACACCGCTTTGGAGGAAGTGGTAATGATCTTGAAACAGCACCCCTATTTGAATTTAGACACACACATAAAAACGGAAATGCTCTATGGCATCAGTCAATTGGTGTCCGATAGCATGGGCATTTACACACAACCTAACAAAGCCATTGTAGGTGCCAATGCCTTTGCCCATAGCTCTGGAATCCACCAAGATGGCGTGATTAAAAACCGTGAAACCTATGAGATTATCGACCCAAAGGATGTTGGCGTCACCGAATCGGCCATTGTGCTAACCGCCCGTAGTGGTCGTGCCGCCTTGGCGTACAGGGCCAAAAATATTGGGTATGGCCTAACAAAACTTCAACTGGATGAAATATATTTGAACTTCTTGGATTTTGCCGACAAAAAGAAAGAAGTTAATGATGACGATATTCATAAAATCATAGAAAGCAGCAGATTATACAAAGAGATTGTTTCAGCTTAAAATAGATTTCTATCTTTACCGAAATAATCAAACCTCATAAACGCATGAAATTAAATATAGCCGTTTTGCCAGGAGATGGCATAGGACCGGAAGTGATAGCCCAAGCTGTAAAAGTTTTAAAGGCTATTGCTATGGAATTTAACCATGTATTTACCTTTCAATATGCCTTAGTTGGTGCCAGTGCCATTGAAAAAACAGGCAATCCGTTACCAGATGAGACCATAAACATTTGCGAAAAAGCCGATGCCATTTTATTTGGCGCCATAGGAAACGATGCCTTCGATTTGGATCCTTACGCCAAAATACGACCAGAACAAGGGCTTTTAAGGCTTCGCAAATCGCTCGATTTATATACCAACATACGGCCCATAATTGCTTATGAAGATTTATTGAACAAGTCGTCATTAAAGAAAAAACAGATTAAGGACACCAACATTCTTATTTACCGCGAACTTACCGGGGGCATTTATTTTGGCGAAAAAAAATTAAGCGACGATGCAAACACCGCTTCCGATACCTGTGAATATACACGCCATGAAATAGAACGCATCGCCCATTTAGCTTTTAAGGCAGCACAATCTAGAAAACGCAAATTAACCCTGGTGGACAAAGCCAATGCCATGGAAAGTTCCCGATTATGGCGCAGGGTGGTGCAAGAATTGGCACCACAATACCCAAACGTAGCATTACACTTTATGTATATTGATAATGCCGCCATGGAACTTATTGTAAACCCACGGCAGTTCGACGTTATTTTAACCGAGAACATGTTTGGCGACATCCTATCCGAGGAAGCCAGCGTTATCGTGGGCTCCATTGGTTTATTGGCATCCTCTTCCATTGGCGATAAGCACGCCATGTTCGAACCCATTCACGGTGCATACTCAAAGGCAGCCAACAAAGGCATTGCCAACCCTATCGCCGCTATTTTGGCAGCAGCCATGTTGTTGGACCATTTTGTTTTGGACGATGAAGCGGCACGCATACGGGAAGGCGTCGATAAATCGCTAAAACTGCACATTACCACACCCGATTTAAACACCAAATACGATACCATTACCACCACGAAAGTTGGCGACTTCATTGAGGATTTCATTAACCATCCCGATGAAACCAACTTAAACTTTACCAACATTCATTTAGGACAATCCACCATTATTTGAGTTAGTCACCAAAAAATTAAAATTTCAGGAAAGTCCTTAAAAGCGCATTTTTAAAGTGCGCTTTTTTAATGTGATTGTTTTTTTTTTGGCGTTACCCATTGGGGTCGGGCTTTCCGCTAAATCTTTTTAAAACGCTGTTGCACAGAAGCGCCACAAGGCAATCTGCCAGTTTGCGTTACTTTCCAAAGGTTGTTTTACCAAAGTTTTAAAAAGGCCTAACGCGGGCATACTTGCTTAGTTTTAGGCAAAACCATAAGGTTTAGCGGTTCATAATTTTTGCAAGCTTTTTTTTGACCCTATAGGCAACCATCATAACAAAAAGGCATACCTACAAGGTTTTGAAAACCTTGCAGGATTGGTTACTTTAAAATTGATACCTAAAACGAATAAGGTTCAGCTTTTCACAAAAGCATCAAAAGCATCGTTATAATAAATAGTTATTTCCGTACCCTTTTCAATAGATGTTTTAGCCACAAATGTTTGAATGAGGTTTACAAAATCGCGTGTTGCGACTTCAGCAGTAGGGTTGCTACTATGGTTAAAAAAACTCCCCACATCGCTCATGCAAATAGCGTCGTATTCCTCGGTCCAAGGGAATTGAAGGGTTGCCAAAACTTCAGGCAAATTCTCATTAACATGTACAAGTGCCATGTCGCATTTCGCTAATAGTTCACCTTTTGCAATATTTCGGGTGGCAAAAACACCTTTACCGTGTACCGGCGAATGTTTTACTTCAACTAAGTTAGTCATAAATATATTTGTGAATCAAAATTCTGATTATGTATCAAGCAAATGTATAAGGATTATCTAAACGCAAGCTAAATTTTAATTAAAAAACTTGTTAGTCCATTTTTCCTGTTCCTATAAATAGTCCACCCATTTATGCTTCACTGTTTTATTTAACAAAATTTTAACAAAACCGCTCTTTAAATTTTTCCGTAGGTATGTGTGAGAGTCTAATAAATAACTAATAATAAAATCTCGAAAAACATGAAAAATTTAAAAACAGTAATCGGAATTGGAGTTATAGCGGTAGCTAGTTTCTTCGTAATTGCAGCAGATCATATCGATGCGCCTGCAGTAAAAGGTGGTAGTAGCGATATTACCGATTTTTATGCCTTTAGAGGGCAAAACACAGATAACATGGTGTTTGTAGCAAACATTCAAGGTTTGTTAAGCCCATCAGCCACTAGCAGTGCTAAGTTTGCTGAAGATGTATTGATTGAATTCAACATCGATAATACAGGCGATAATGTGGAAGATCTCGTTATTCAAGCCATCTCTAAAAATGGTAAAATGTATTTTTTTGGGCCCGTTGCACCAGCACAAACAGGACTTAACAGTACCATACAATACACATCAACAATTGGTGGGGTTGTAGATATTACGCCATACGGCACGAATGCTAAAATTAGCACTAATGGAGGCATGAGTTTTTTTGCTGGACCAAGAGACGACCCATTTTTCTTCGACTTTGCCCAATACTCAGCTATTATAGCAGGAACAGCGACGGGTGGTTTTAACAATCCAGGAGCAGACACTTTTGCAGGAACCAATGTATTATCTATTGTGGTAGAAGTACCAAAATCGATGATTGCAGGTAGCGGAACAACTATTAATACTTGGGTAGAATCTAAAAGAAAATAACAATTAACCTTTTTTAAAATTATAATCATGAAAAATATACACAAAATAAAAGTTTTAACAGTTGCCGTAGCAGTTTCATTATTTGCATTTAACTGTTCAAATGACGACGACGACAATATGAATAACGCACCAGATTTTTCTGGAACCTATTCACAAGAAGACCAAATGGGTCGTCCAGCGATAAATACCGTATTTGTATCGGCTGCCAGTAAAGATATGTTTAATGTAACCATACCGTCTGCACAAGGCGCCGCTTTTCAAAGCATGTTTCAAACTAATTTAAAAGCCTTGAGTCCTGCGTATGCCAACCCGGGCGATAAAAATGCACTAGGTTTAGATGCTGCGGCTTTTACAGGTTTATTGGCTACCGATGTTTTAACTGTCGCATTAGATAAACCTACTACATTTTATGATGGCACCAATGTTTTAACGGGTAGAAATTTAGCCGATGATGTCATCACTGTTGAATTGATACTGATTTTTGGTGGTGAAACCGGATTGACCATGTCTGAAAACCCGACGTTATCAAATGATAATGTAAATGCAAACGACAAGCCTTTTTTGCCCTCATTTCCTTATTTAGCTTCTCCTTGGTAGAATACTCAACACCCTCAGAAACAGGTGTGTCTCACATGTGTTTCTGAGGTTTATTTAAACAAAAAATAATTAACTAACAAAAAAACAAAACAATGAACTTACGATATATTATGATGTATTGCACACTAATATTTATAGCTAGTTGTACAACATCTTCAAAAAAGATAACAGATAGTAAACAGTATAATGTTTATCTAGATGTAACAGAAAACACATCGATTGAAAAAGCAAAGACCGAATTGGGATTTTGGAAACAAAAACTTAAAAACCAACCCACTCAATTTCCATATTTAGCAAAAATAGCTTCAGCCAATAACAGTTTATTTTCTATAACTGGAAATATTGAATATTTAAAAAATGCTGAAACCAACTATTTAGAACTAAATGAAAAAACTCGAAACACGAATAGCTCCTATTTAAAAGGACTTGCTGCCAATTATATTTCGCAACATAAATTTAAAGAGTCTTTAGAATTATTAAAGAAAGCTGAAGCAATAGGAAATAATTTGGAAGGCACTCAAAAAATGCTTTTCGACGTGCATTTGGAATTGGGAAATTACGAATTAGCGAAAGCCTATTTAGATAAATTTAGCGACGATCGGGATTTTGATTACTTAATACGCGTTGCAAAATGGAGCGACCATCGTGGTAATTTGGATGCTGCCATACGTTATCTGGAAAAAGCCAAAGAAAATGCAGAGTTTGCCAATATGCCAGAAGCTAAAATTTGGATCTATACCAATTTAGCTGATTTTTATGGACACCACGGAAATATTGAAGCGTCGTACAATCACTTTTTAAAAGCCTTGAAATTAAACCCAAATGATGCTTATTCAAAAAAAGGAATTGCTTGGATTGTTTATTCATATGAAAAAAACCCTAATGAAGCGTTACGCATCTTAAACACGGTTTCAAAAACGCATAATTCGCCCGATTATTATTTATTAAAAGCTGAAATAGCCGAGTTTAAAGGCGATTTGGTCATGCAAAAACAACAAATAAATCAATATAAAATAGCGGTTGAAAACACCCTTTATGGCGATATGTACAACAAATACAATGTGTTGTTATTTGCTGATAATTCTGAAAAATTAAATACCGCTCTTGAAATTGCAAAAACCGAAGTAATGAACAGACCAACACCCCAATCTTATGATTTACTAGCGTGGACTTACTATAAAAAAGGCAACACAAAAGAAGCATTACAAATTATGGAACAGCATGTTACCGGTAAAACTTTTGAGCCACATACTTTGTATCATTTAGCTGAAATTTATAAAGCAAGTGGTAAAATAAGTGAAGTTAAAAATTTGAAAAAAGAATTAATAGAAAGCGCTTTTGAACTTGGACCATTAATGGCTCAAAAAATCAATGCTATTTAACTTTAAACCTTGATATGAAAACATTAAGATCTGTAGCTTTTCTATGTACTCTATGCGTTGTAAATACGCTGTATTCTCAACAAACAAAAGGCATTGTGGTTAACGAGAGTAACCAACCTCTAGAGTCTGCTTACATATATAACCTAAATTCAAAAAGTCATACACATTCATCTGAAAATGGCGTTTTTATTTTAGATAATAGTAAGGTTGGCGACTCCTTAAAGGTGAGGCTTTTAGGGTTTCAGAATAAGAATATCATCTTAAACGCATCAAATTTCAACACGAATTTGATTATCACTTTAGCAGAAAAATCATTTCAATTAAACGAATTGATTATTACCGAAACCTTAAATCCGGTTAGCACCATGAGTCGATTGGACATCAAAACAAATCCTGTTAATTCTTCTCAAGAAATTTTAAGAAAAGTACCCGGTTTATTTATAGGTCAGCATGCCGGTGGTGGCAAAGCGGAACAACTATTTTTAAGAGGGTTTGACATAGATCATGGTACCGATGTCGCCCTTTCGGTAGATGGCATGCCAATTAACATGGTATCACATGCGCACGGACAAGGTTATAGCGATTTGCATTTTATAATCCCAGAAACGGTAAATAAAATAGATTTTGGCAAGGGCGCATATTATGCAAATCATGGGGATTTTAATACGGCGGGTTATGTCGATTTTTCAACTAAAGATTATTTAAAAGAAAATTCAATAGCGCTATCAGTTGGTAAATTCAACTCCTTACGAATGTTGGGCATGTTCAATTTAATGGAAAACATAAAAAACCAAAACGCCTATATTAGTACCGAATATTTAGCAAACGACGGTCCTTTTAATTCGCCCCAAAATTTCAACCGCCTTAATTTATTTGGAAAATATGTGGCTTTCTCACCTAATAACGACAAAGTGTCTTTAACCCTATCCCATTTTACCAGTCGTTGGGATGCTTCAGGACAAATACCACAACGTGAAATTGATAACGGAAACATTACCCGTTTTGGTGCTATTGACGATACTGAAGGCGGTACTACGGAACGAACTAATTTTAACGTGGAATTGCAGAAACATATTTCAGATAATTCAACATTGAAAACCAATGCTTTCTATTCGCATTATGGGTTCGAATTGTTTTCAAATTTTACATTTTTCTTAGAAGACCCCATAAATGGCGACCAAATAAAACAAAAGGAAGACCGTCAAATATTAGGTTTTAATACCGCCATTTCCAAAGAAATTGATTTAGGAAATACGCAGGTAACAACTACCTCAGGCATTGGTTTAAGACACAATATTGTAAATGATATTGAGCTTTCAAAAACCTTGAACAGAAGTGCCATTTTACAAAACGTACAATTAGGCGATTTAAATCAAACCAATTTGAGCGCCTTTACAAATGCCGAATTTGATTTTGGAAAATTGAAAATTGCTCCAGGGTTACGTTTAGATTATTTCAACTTTTTATACAATGACAAATTACAACCTACTTACGCTTCACAGTCTGAAACAAAAACCATATTAAGTCCAAAACTTAATTTTTACTATGATGCACAATCAAATTTACAATTGTATTTAAAGTCGGGTTTAGGCTTCCATTCCAACGATACGCGTGTGGTGGTTAGCCAATTGGGTAAAGATATTTTACCACGCTCGTATGGTTTAGATTTAGGAACTATTTGGAAACCAGCCACTAAAGCTTTGGTCAATGCCGCATTATGGTATTTATTTTTAGAACAAGAGTTTGTTTATGTGGGCGATGCAGGCATTGTTGAACCTAGCGGAAAAACAGAACGTTATGGTCTGGATTTAGGATTGCGCTACCAATTAACGGATTGGTTGTATTTTGATACCGATGCCACTATAACACATGCTAGAAGCACCGAAGATCCTGATGGACAAAACTACATTCCACTGGCACCCGATTTTACGATGGCAGGCGGACTTTCCATAAATAATTTATACGGTTTTTCTGGAGGTATCCGCTATAGGTATTTGGATGATAGACCCGCAAACGAAGGCAATAGCATTGTTGCAAAAGGCTATTTCGTGACCGATTTTAATGCTAATTACAATTTTAAAGACATAACATTAGGAATCGTAATCGAGAATCTATTTAACACCGAATGGAACGAAACACAATTTGCAACCGAATCTAGATTACAAAATGAAGCACAACCCGTTGAAGAAATTCATTTTACCCCAGGAACCCCTTTCTTTATAAAAGGAACTATTTCTTACAGATTTTAATACCCAATAAAAAAACTAACATTTGAAAAAAGGGAAATTATTTTTAAAAATCAAGTTTTTGGTTTTTGGTTTTTTTGTTAGTGAAGCTGCCCGATTATAGCAATATAGTTGGGTGTTTTTTTAATAAATTTTATTTGGGCGTTACCACAAGGGTCGTGTTTTACGCTGTATCTTTTGGTTTTACATTACCAACTCAGGTCATCTACATTTTAATATAAATGTATAAATCAAAATTATGCCAGTCACCAAGAAAACCAAAAGGATGCCGCTTCAACCACTAACGCAAAAAAGGATGACCTAAATCTTATTTAAGTTCTATACTATCAATTTCTAACTTAAAATATTCATCTATTTTATTGCCAATTAAAAAAGCAATAGCTTCCATTTTTAAACCATGATAATTTTGCAGGTTCAATGGTTTTCCTCTAAAAGCAGGATACATCGTATTGAAAGGTATTTCTAAAGTTTCCCAGTCGTTGCTCGTATTAATAAGCGCTATATAAGAATGTTTATCGTCTTTATTCGCTTTAATTCTAAACTGATATGTTTTACCATCGCCTTTCAATCGAATACACACCTTACTGAATATCGCAACGCTTTTTGTGCCAAAATAATATTGCACCATTGAAAAACCACCATTGTTATCTAAAGAAACTACCCCAGAAAAAATACCATTCCCAGCCTCATTCAAACCAAAATTCCCACTCGAGCATCCACCCATTACAACATCGTCAACAATTTTCCAATCAGAAATGTTGCTGTTGTGTTTAAACTTGAATAAAATCATGGGTTGCTAAAAGTAAATAATAGTCTAAAATTAAGAATGAAACAGCTAATCAATTAAGAAGACGCCACCACACCCAAAGTATATAATTGTTCCATGGTTGGCGTTGCGCTACCTCCTGCTGGTTCTAAAGTAATCCCGAACGCTTCACTTTCGTTGGCATTTTCTATTTCGAAAATCTTGTTGGCATCTGTTGTAAAATTGTCAATAGTGCCTAAGCTTGTTGGCGTAAGCGGATTTAAGGTTAACGACCAAACTTGGTACACTTTACCTTTTGGCGGCTCTGGTAAGCCTTGTGCATCTAAAAATATTCTTTTCGTGTTTTTATCCCAATATACTTTGGCATACGCATCAGCAAAATTTCCTTGTCCTGCCAATGGCACTTTTGTAATTTTATCATCACGCAATACGGTTATGAGGGTATTGGCTTCTTCTAAACTGTTTTTAGAATTGGCTATTTGGGTTTCTAAAAGCGATTGTTGTGTTTCAGAAATCTGAATATCAGATTTTAATTGGTTGTTTTGTTGCGAAGTCCAAAATAAACCTACCGCTAAAACAATAGATGCTGCCCATCCTGTATAAGTTATCCAGTTGTATTTAGGCTTAACTATGGATATAACTTTGGTTCCATTAGTGTTGTTAAAGCCTAAATTTTGTTTTATGGCTTCAAATGTGTTTTTAGTAGTTTTTTGCGAAGTAGCTGCTGTTAGTTTAATAATGGCAGCCTCAATATCTAAAACTTCTTTTAGTATTTCAGGGTGTTGAAGCATTAAAGCGTACACTTCCTTATTTTCTTTTTCAGAAAGTACGCCAGCTACGTATAGCTCTAAAATTCCAGATTCTATGTAAGCTTTAATATCCATTTTAATTTAACACTATATTTCTTAATTCTTGAATGCAATTTCTGTTCCTGGTTTTGATAGTCCCAATGGGCATATCCAGTGCTTCAGATGCTTCCGCTTGCGTGTAACCCTTAAAATAAAGGAGTTCAATAACTTCAACACATTTTTTAGCAAGCTTGCTAACAAATTTTGAAACGCCTATCGCATCGGTCGAATTATCTAAACTATCATTGCTTTCAAGTATATCTACGAAAAAATCGGAATTAAGGTTTTGTTTTGAATTTTTGAAAGATTTTGAGCGTATTTTATCAATTGCTGAATTTCTTGATATATTTAAAATCCAAGTAAAAAAACGTCCTTTTTCCGCAGAATAAGATTGAGAATTATGCCATGCTTTAATAAAAACATCCTGCATTACTTCTTCGGCTATATCGCTATCTCTTACAATATTATAGATAACCCCTTGCATACTTTCACGATACATATTGTATAATGATTCGAAAGCTTTTTCGTCTTTCTGCTTAAATTTTTCTATAAGAATTTCTAACTGCATGAATAGGTTATATATGCGTGAAGATAATAAATAAAAACGCTATTTAATCAGGAAACTTTTCCCGAATCTTATCTAAACACAAATTATGGATGCTACCAACGTGCGTATGCTTTTTAGAAGTATCTGGTTTGTAAGTGCCATCTTGCACCTGTCCGCCAATTTTTTGATAGGCTTCTCTAAAACTTTGTCCCTCCACAACCAAGGTATTTATATTATCAACCGTAAACAGGTATTTATACAAGTCGTTATGCACATCAACATCTTTCACAATAGCTTGTTTAATGGAGAAATTGAAAATATCTAAAATATCTTTAACGTCTTCAAAAGCAGCTATCATATTTTCTTTTAACAACTGAAAATCACGATGGTAACCACTCGGTAAATTATTGGTAATTAAAATCATTTCCGTTTGAAGTGCTTGTATTTTGTTGCATTTTCCACGAATCAATTCGAATACATCCGGATTTTTTTTATGTGGCATGATGCTACTGCCCGTGGTCAATTCATCTGGAAAGGAAATAAACCCAAAATTCTGACTCATATACAAGCACACATCCATAGCAAAACGGCTCATGGTGTTGCACAAACTGCCCAAACTGGCGGCAATGGTACGCTCACTTTTTCCTCTGCTCATTTGCGCCGCCACCACATTGTATTTTAGGGTGGAAAAACCCATTTCCTTGGTGGTAAACTCCCTATCTATTGGAAACGAACTGCCATATCCCGCCGCAGAACCTAATGGATTTTGGTCCACCGTTTTTAAAGCGGCGTTTAACAGAAACACATCGTCAATTAACACCTCGGCATAGGCCGAAAACCACAACCCAAATGATGATGGCATGGCTACTTGCAAATGCGTATATCCTGGCAATACTTTATCCTTATGTGTTTCCGCCAACTCTAAAAGGGTTTCAAAAAGGGTTTTGGTTTTTTCTTTTACAATACCCAAATTTTCCTTGTAGTATAACTGTAAAGCCACCAAAACTTGGTCGTTTCTAGAACGTGCGGTGTGGATTTTTTTCCCAACCTCGCCCAAAGTCTTCGTCAATTCAAATTCTATTTTAGAATGTACATCTTCAAATTGTTCATCAATAACAAACGTGCCATTTTCAATCTGCGTTTCAATTTTTTTCAAACCGCCTAATAATTCAATCAACTCGTTGGTAGTAAGAATACCAATTTTTTGAAGCATTTTAGCATGCGCTTTTGATGCAATAACATCGTATTTTGCTATATGAACATCAATTTCCCTATCGTTGCCAACGGTAAATTGTTCTATTTTTTTATCGATTGATATGCCTTTGTCCCAGAGTTTCATTTCTTGATGTTTAGTCGTTTGTTGTTTAGTTGTTGAGCGACCATACGACCGACAAACAACAAAACAACAAACGTTTATATAATTAGATTATTCAAAAATTTTATTTCTTTTTATCCTAAATTGTTTAGTTATTACATCGACTCAACGACAAACAACTCAACAACAAACATTTATACAATTACCCGATTCAACAATTCAACATATATTTTGATGCCCTCCTCAATTTCGTGCAAATAAATATATTCATCGGCGGAATGTGAACGCGGACTATCCCCTGGCCCCAATTTTAACGACTTGCAGGATAACCATGCTTGATCGGAAAGGGTTGGCGACCCATAGGTGGTTCTTCCTAAAGCGATTCCTGCTTGTACCAACGGGTGCTCAACGGGAATTGAGGATGAATTCAAATTTAAACTACGTGGTGTAATGCTTGAAACTGGCGCATTTTTTTGTAAAAAATCAGCAATTTCAGCATTGGTATATTTATCGTTTACACGTACATCTATTACCAACTCCACATCGGCAGGTACTACATTGTGCTGTTTTCCGGCGTTTATTTGGGTAACGGTTAGTTTCACATCGCCCAAAGCTTCCGATGTTTTTTCAAACTTCAAATCTTTAAACCATTGTAAAGTTTCAATAACTTTATAAATAGGATTATCATCATTCGGGTGGGCCGCATGACTTGCCGTTCCTTTCACTTTGGCATCAAAAACCACCAAGCCTTTTTCGGCAACCGCCAAATGCATCAAAGTAGGTTCGCCTACAATGGCGACATCAATCTTCGGGATGATTTTCAGCATACTGTTCAATCCATTTGGGCCGCTGCTTTCTTCTTCCGCGGAAGCGACCAAAATCAAGTTATATTTTAAATCTTTATGATTGTAAAAATGGGTAAATGTGGCAATTAACGACACCAAACAACCACCCGCATCGTTACTGCCCAAACCGTATAATTTTCCGTCTTCAATAATGGCTTTAAACGGGTCTTTGGTATATGCCGAGTTTGGTTTTACGGTGTCGTGGTGCGAGTTTAGCAGCATGTTGGGTTTGTTCGCATCGAAATGTTTGTTTACTGCCCAAACGTTGTTTTTTGTTCTTTTATAATCTATATCATAGCGCTTCAACCAAGCTTCAATATGCAATGCGGTTTGGTCTTCTTCCGAAGAAAAAGAAGGCGTTTCTATTAACTGTTTTAATAGTGCAATTGCATCGGTTGTTAATTCTTGTATAGCCATATTATAAGGTTATCCGTGTAAAATGATCGTTCTCTTGGGTTAACATGTTCGTGTTTCCCATATTGATGGTATTTACGCCCTGATTTAGCGCATCGAAACAGTTTTCCAACTTAGGAAGCATGCCATCTGCAATGATATTCTGTTTTAATAATTCAGAATACAACTTGGAATCGATGTGTTTTATTACCGAATTTTTATCGTTGATGTCTTTTAAAACGCCATTCAGTTCAAAACAATAATAAATGGATGTTTCGTATAAATTACTCATACCAACGGCTAATTGCGACGTGATGGTATCGGCATTGGTGTTTAGCAATTGGCCCTTGCCATCGTGGGTAATGGCGCAAAACACGGGCGTAAAATCTGCTTGGATTAATTTGTCGATAGAATGGTGCGCCACATTTTTAACATCACCAACAAAACCAAAATCAACCTCTTTTACGGGTCTTTTTTCTGATGAAATACTATTGATATCGGCACCTGTTAACCCTATGGCATCAATGTTTAAAGCTTGTAACTGTGCGACGATATTTTTGTTTACCAGACCGCCATACACCATGGTGATGACCTCTAAAGTTTCGGCATCGGTAATGCGTCTGCCATGTACCATTTTAGATTCTATGCCCAATTTTGAAGCAATTGCCGTAGCGCGTTTACCGCCACCATGCACCAAAATTTTCTTTCCTTTTAAATTGGCGAACAATTTTAAAAACGCGCTTAAAGATGCATCGTCTTCAATGATATTCCCTCCTATTTTTACTATGGATAGTTTTTCCATTCCTTTCCCTCCGCCCTTTCCGAAGGAAAGGGAACTTGTTTTTTGTTATGTTTTTATATTTATCAATACGATGTGATTTTCACAATAAATCAATCAACTTTTTGAATTAAAAGATTGCTTCGTTCCTCGCAATGACCTCTTAATTATTTTAAATCTTCCAATAATTTTTTCAACACCAATTGGGCTGCATAGGTTCTATTGTTTGCTTGCTGAATAACGATAGAGCTATCACTATCCAATACCGCATCTTCCACAATTAAATTTCGTCTTACCGGTAAACAGTGCATAAATTTAGCATCGCCTATTTTCTCTTTTGTAATCATCCAATTGGGGTCGGTATTGGTTACTTTTCCGTAATCGTTATAATTACTCCAGTTTTTCACATAAACAAAATCGGCATCTCTTAAAGCTTCGGTTTGGTTGTAATTTACCTTGGTATTACCCATAATTTTTGGGCTCAACTCATAACCTTCAGGATGTGTTACTACAAATTCCACATCCATTTTTTGCATAGCTTGTACAAAACTGTTAGCCACCGCATGTGGTAAGGCTTTAATATGTGGTGCCCAACTTAAAACTACTTTTGGCCTTTCTTTTTTGGTGTTTTCTGAAATGGTAATCGCATCGGTTAACGCTTGTAGCGGATGGCCTGTAGCACTTTCCATGTTTACAATGGGCACTGATGCGTATTTTACGAACGACTTCAACACATACTCGCTTTCGTCTTTTTCCTTATCCGTTAAGGTTGGAAATGCCCTTACCGCAATGATGTCGCAATATTGGGACACTACCGCAGCGGCTTCCTTGATATGTTCGGCTGTGTTGCCGTTCATAATGGTGCCATCGCCAAATTCAATGCCCCATGCATCGCCAGACACATTCATTACAATGGGGTCCATTCCTAAATTTAAAGCAGCTTTTTGAGTGCTTAAACGCGTGCGCAAACTGGAGTTAAAGAACAACAACCCTAAGGTTTTGTTTTTTCCTAAGTCTTTATAGTTAAGCGGATTGCTCTTTAATGCTTTAGCTTCCTGAATCCAAGTTTTGATATCATCAATATCTTTTATGGAGGTGTAATGTTTCATATTTTTAATATTATTCTTAAAACTAACAAGGTTTTTGAAACCTTGCAGGATAACTTATTTTATTTTGGTAAACGGAATTTTATTATCGAAGGCATTCAAAATGAAATTATCTTCCAGTCCGTTTACAATCCACGTTTCAATATTTGCTTTTTTTGTAACTGCAGCCGCTTCAATTTTCGATTGCATCCCTCCGCTGCCATGTGTTGATTTTGAATTGACCACTTGTTTTGCCAATTCTTCAAAATCCTCCACCAGTTCAATGGTTTTTGGCGTACCGTTTTCCATGGATTCTTTGGTGTAAATACCATTTGTGTTTGTTGCAATAATGAAAAGATCGGCTTTCAAAAGAGACGCTGTTAAGGCTCCTAATTTATCATTATCACCAAATTTTATTTCATCGGTTGCAACCGTATCATTTTCATTGATAATTGGAATGAAATTGTTTTCAACCAAAACGTTTATGGTGTTTACAATGTTTGTTCTGCTTTGTTCTTTTTCAAAATCGGAATACGATAGTAAACACTGGGAGGTTGCCAAACCACATTCCCTAAAAATATCTTGGTAAATGCGGATTAAATGCGGTTGCCCGATGGAAGCCAAAGCTTGTTTAACGGTAATATCCTTACCCTTACTTTCCAGTTTTACAAACTGTTTTGCCGCCGCAATAGCCCCGGAACTTACAATAATAAACTCGCAAGTATCTTGAAGTTTTGCCATTTGATTTGCCAAATCTTCAATTTTACCCCAAGAAATATTATCGGTTTCTTTGGTAAGTGTGTTAGAACCAACTTTAAGTAATATGCGTTTTTTCTTCATCTATTTAAAACTTCGCTCTTTAATGTGTACAGGCGTTCGCTTATTTTTAAATGCCCATTATGGACTTATCTAATTTGTCCATTGCCGTGAACATACCATTTATTAGTTACTAAATGCTGCAAACCAATAGGCCCGCGTTGATGTAATTTATCGGTGCTAATGGCCAATTCGCCCCCTAACCCCATTTGGCTACCATCGGTAAAACGCGTAGAAGCGTTGTGATAAACTGCGGCTGTATCTACGTTTTCCATAAACACTTTAGCAACCGCATCATTTTTTGTGATGATTGATGATGAATGACCTCCAGAATATTTATTGATCATGGCGATAGCATCTTCATTTGAATCTATTTCAGCCATCGCAATTTTATAATCCAAAAATTCTTGATACCAAATAGCATCCGATTCAATGGCTTTAACACCTTCAAATTTTGAAATGGCTTCATCACCTAAAATCTGTACGTTGAATTCCTTTAATTTTGAAATCAAGTTTTTAATAAATGCTTCTTTATTAGAAAGCTTTTTATCAATCAGTACTTTATCCAATGCGTTACATGCTGAAATTTTAGCTGTTTTTGCATTGATGATGACTTTTAAAGCAAGGTCTAAATCGGCTTCCTTATGAACATACACAAAATTATTACCACGTCCACTGATGATTACCGGACATGATGCGTGTTCTTTTACGAAGGCAATTAAACGTTCGCCACCACGAGGCACGATTAAATCGAGTTTCTGTGTTGGTTTTTCTAAAAAAGCCTGGGTTTCGGTTCTGTTGAATTGTAAATATTCAACCCAATCGGTTGAAGCACCTTGACTTTTTAATGCTTGATGCCACAATTCAACAATCTTTAAGTTTGATTTTAAAGATTCTTTACCACCTTTTAATAAAATTTTATTTCCCGATTTAAAAGCAATTCCTGCAGCCTCTACGGTAACATCGGGACGCGATTCGTAAATAATCAAAATCGTTCCAAATGATGCCGTTTTATTATAGACCTGCATCCCGTTATCGTGTTTAA
Organism: Mariniflexile maritimum; assembly: GCF_009746565.1. Lineage (GTDB taxonomy): Bacteria > Bacteroidota > Bacteroidia > Flavobacteriales > Flavobacteriaceae > Mariniflexile > Mariniflexile maritimum. The sequence goes on along the minus strand of NZ_WRPN01000002.1, from coordinate 518,690 downwards.
AACTAAACCGTTCTACACCAACAGGGTCGTCTTGCGACGCCAAATGTGTTGCAGCTTTAATCATCTCATCCACTTTGGAATCATCAACTTTTAAACGGTCGTACATAGAAATATCGTCGCCATCATAAGCATCTAAATCTGCTTTATTTATCTTAATAATAGCAGCTCTTTCTTGTTCCAAAAGTGCTGCCATTTTAAGCAATACGGCGTTTCTTGTTTCAATGTTTAATAAAGTATTCATTTTTTTGTTTTTTGTTTCTGAACTTTAAAGTGTTTTCAGATTTTCTGAACTTTAAGTTTCAGAGTTTTTACTCTACATGCTATTTTAAAGCTGTTTTTAAAGCTTCAAAAAATTGATCTACATGTTCTTTTCTAATAGTTAATGGTGGCAAAATTCTAATCAGTTTTTTGTTTGAAGCACCACCTGTAAATATACGATGTTCGTAAATAAGCTTTTTTCTTAATTCGCCAACTTCAAAGTCGAATTCCAAACCAATCATCAAGCCTTTTCCTTTGATATTTTTTATCTGCGGAATGGTTTTGGCTACAGAAATAAAATAATCTGAAATTTCATTCACATTAGCCATTAAATTTTCTTCCTCAATCGTGTTTAAAACCGCTAAACCAGCAGCACAGGCCAAATGATTACCACCAAACGTGGTACCTAACATGCCATGTTTTGCTTCAATACTGGGATGGATTAAAATACCGCCAATTGGGAACCCATTCCCCATGCCTTTGGCTATTGAAATCACTTCTGGCTTTACGTTGTAATATTGAAACGCGAAGAATTTACCCGAACGTCCGTAACCCGATTGCACTTCATCGGCAATAAAATAGGTATTGTTTGCTTTACAAAGTGCATCCACTTGCTCGAAAAATTCGGATGTTCCTTGATCCAAACCACCAACGCCCTGAATAAATTCTACAATCACCGCACAAACATCACCTTTTTCCAATTCTATTTTAACGCCTTCAATATCGTTCAGCGCTAAAAAAGTAACCTGTTGCTGTGCATTAATTGGTGCGACAATGCTTTTATTATCGGTGGCCGCTACCGCCGCCGATGTACGCCCATGAAACCCATTGTTAAAGGCAACTACACGCGATTTTCCTGTTTTAAACGATGCTAATTTTAAAGCATTCTCATTCGCTTCTGCGCCAGAATTACACAAAAACAACTCATAGCCTTTACAACCAGAAAGGGCTTCAATTTTATCGGCAAGTTCAACTTGTAGCGGATTTTGAATCGCGTTGGAATAAAACCCTAAAGTCTTAACTTGGTTTGTAACAGCCTCCACATATTTTGGGTGTGAATGTCCAATGGATATTACGGCATGACCTCCGTAAAGGTCTAAATATTCAACACAATTTTCGTCGTAAACATGCATGTCTTTACCCGAAACCGGTGTTACATTGTATAATGGATAAACGTCAAATAATGGCATTTTAATTCTTTTTAATTTGATTAATTTTCTCGAAAGAAGCCACAATACCTTGTATCAAAGCAGAGCTTAAACCTTGATGTTCCATAGCATTTAACCCTTCAATGGTACAACCACTAGGTGTTGTTACGCGGTCTATTTCCTGTTCTGGGTGTCTTCCAGATTCCAACAATAAACTCGCAGCACCATAACACGTTTGTGTAGCCAATTGATGTGCTTCGTGGGCTTCAAAACCTAACTGAATAGCTCCTTGTGTAGTCGCACGCACAAGTCGCATCCAGAATGCAATACCACTGGCACAAATTACTGTTGCTGCTTGAATTAAATCTTCAGGAATTACCAAGGTAGTCCCTAATTGGTTAAACACTTCTTGCGCCAAACCAACCTTGTCTTGTGCTTTATTATTAGCCGCTATACAGGTCATGGATTTTCCAATAGAAATCGCTGTGTTTGGCATGACACGAATAATATTTTTATCTTTTCCAATAATACCTTCAATTCTAGGAATTTCAACACCAGCAGCCACCGAAATAATAATATGCTTGTCGGTAATAATAGCCGATACACTCTCTAAAACCGCATTGATATGTTTTGGTTGCAGTGCAAAAATAACCATATCGCTTTTAGCCACCGCCAAAGCATTATCATTGGTAATCGTTACATTGGCCTCATTTTTATAAACATCAACATTCGCCGTGTTTTTATCGGCTAAATACAAGGATGTAAACGACTTATTATTGATAAGTCCTTTTGCAATAGAACTTCCTAAATTTCCAGTTCCTATAATGGCTATTTTCATATTAACTTTTTTTCCTCCCCTAACCCCTCCAAAGGAGGGGAACTGGAGCGTTTTTAATCATTATTAATCTTCATCTTTTTTAACCGCAATCTATTCCTCCCCTTTGGGGAGGTTAGGTGGGGCTTTAAAAACAAGTCGCTTTTAATTGCAATCCTGTGGTTTCTTCCAAACCAAACATCAAATTCATATTCTGTATGGCTTGTCCCGAAGCGCCTTTTAATAAATTATCAATAATACTTGTTACTAATAATTTATTGTTGTGCTTGTGTAAATGTATTAAACACTTATTCGTGTTTACTACTTGTTTCAAATGCAACACCTCATCTGAAACAAAGGTGAATTTGGCATCTTTATAAAATGCCTCAAATAGGGCTTTTGCTTCTTCTAAAGTACCTTCAAAATTGGTGTAAACCGTTGCGAAAATGCCTCTTGAAAAATTACCTCGGTTGGGCATGAATAAAATTTCAGAAGTAAAACCGTTCTGTAATTGTTTAACCGACTGATTAATCTCCCCTAAATGCTGATGCGTAAACGGTTTGTAATATGAAAAGTTATTATCTCTCCAAGGAAAATGCGAAGTTTCAGACAATGAAGTTCCAGCACCTGTAGCACCTGTAACCGCATTAATATGCACATCGTTATGCAACAAACCTTTTTCCGCCAACGGCAACAAAGCCAATTGAATAGCAGTAGCAAAACAGCCTGGATTTGCTATATAATCTGCGTTTTTAATAGCGTCTCTTTGCAATTCCGGCAAGCCGTAAACAAAAGTTTTAGCCTGTACTGAGCCTGTCGAAGTAAAAACTTTGTCTTTTTCAAGTCGGAAATCATTTCCTAAATCAATGATTTTAGTGGTAGCTGAAAACGCATTAGCCGATAAAAACTTCACTGAATTTCCATGCCCTAAACATAAAAACAACACATCTACATTTGGGTTTACAGTATCTGTGAATTTCATATCTAAATCACCCATTAAATCTTGGTGGATGTTGCTTATGCTATTTCCCGCATTGGAAGTGCTGTACACAAAATCAAGCTCTGCGTTAGGGTGGTTGATTAACAATCTAATTAACTCGCCCGCTGTGTAACCTGCGCCTCCAATAATACCTACTTTGATATTTTTCATTTGCAATCTTTTCTTTTCAAGACCTCTCAGGTTTTAAAAACCTGAGAGGTCTGAGTTTTAATTCAAATTAAGGATTAACTTGATGATAAATTTTGTTTTGATTTCCGAAGATTTTAATAAAACCTTTCGCTTCATCGGGTGTCCAACCTTTGTTTTCTTCACCATAACTTCCAAATTTCGCATTCATCAAATCGTGTTTGGAACTTATGCCATCCAAACTAAAATGGTAAGGCTTTAAGGTAACGAATACATCGCCGCTTACGGTTTCTTGACTACTTTGGAAAAACGCTTCCATGTTTCGCATTACGGGATCTAAATACTGACCCTCGTGCAAATGCATGCCATAGAAACTTGCCAAATATTCTTTATGCTGCAACTGCCATTTGGTCATGGTGTGTTTTTCCAATAAATGATGTGCTTTGATGGTAATTAACGCCGCAGGTGCTTCAAAACCAACACGTCCTTTAATGCCCACAATGGTATCTCCCACATGAATATCACGACCAATAGCGTATGCCTTTGCCAGATTATTTAAGGTTTCAATGTTAATTTCTGGGTCGTTTTCAATCCCGTTTACAGCAACTAATTCACCTTTTTCAAACGTTAACTTAACTTTTTCGCTCTCGGTATGTTTTAACTGCGATGGATAGGCACTATCCGGTAAGGGTTTATCGGACGTTAGGGTTTCAGATCCACCTACACTCGTGCCCCAAAGCCCTTTGTTTATGGAGTATTTCGCTTTTTCCCAAGACATGTCGATGCCATTGGCTTTTAAATAATCGATTTCTTCTTGTCTGGTTAATTTTTCATCTCTAATAGGCGTGATGATCTGGATTTCTGGTGCCAAGGTTTGGAAAATCATATCGAAACGCACTTGGTCATTACCCGCACCTGTACTGCCATGAGCAATGTACTTTGCATCGATGCTTTTGGCGTATTCTACAATTTCAATAGCCTGAATAATACGCTCTGCACTTACAGACAATGGATAGGTATTGTTTTTAAGGACGTTGCCGAAAATTAAATACTTCACCACTTTTTGGTAAAAGGTGGCTACCGCATCAATATTGTTGTAGGTGGTAACGCCCATTTTGTAGGCGTTCGATGCTATGTGTTCTATTTCAGCCTTTGTAAAACCACCGGTATTGACGCTTACCGCGTGCACTTCATACTTTTTTGACAAACTTACTGCGCAATAAGACGTGTCCAATCCGCCACTATAAGCTATTACTAATTTTTCCATTTTATATAATTTATAAACTTATTTGCTATTTATTTTAATTCCCGTATTTCAGCCTCAAAACGGGCATTCACATAATATCTAAAACTAAACTCATCCCGCAGTTTTCCTAATTTTTCTAGTTCTTCAACCAATACGGCAGACATTTTAGATAGGGTAACGTGTGTCATTCCCAATAATTCATTGTAATGGTGCACTTTAGGTGTTTGCGCTATGGAAATTAGAAAGGTGTCGCTATAAAATTCGGTTATTTTAGCCATTAGCAACAGTCCTAAATTGTATTTCCTGTACGCATCGGCAACCCACAAACTGGAACGCTCATAAACAAAATGTTCTTTAACCTGATGCTCGTGCACAAAAATATGTCCACAAATTTCACCCTCCTTTTTTAATATAAAGCACCCGTTTTCAACACGTTTCTTCAGCATGTCAACACTTACATAATATAAGGTAGGGAGTTCTCTTGAGCGTTCAGAAATAGTTTCCAAAGCCTTGTTGGAAAGTTTATAAACAAGCTGTACTTCTATGCCTGCTTCGGCACAAAAAGCTTCGGCCTTTTCAATAACACTTTCTATTTCTATATCCAATAACGTATTCATTTTAATTTAAAGTGAGAATTTCCCATTTCATTATTTTTTATCTTTTTTTAAAAACATGGTTTCCTTTATGTGCTTCAACCTATTAAAAACCTTTTCTTTTATTTTTTTTGGTTTAAATTTTCCTTGATTTTTTGGATCGTAAAGCATGCCTGTACATAAACACATTTTTCGGTTGGTGCGTGTTAAAACATCATAATTTTTGCAGGTTTGGCAACCGTCCCAAAAAGTGGGGTCGTCGGTTAGCTCAGAAAAGGGCACTGGTTTGTAACCCAAATCGGTATTCATTTTCATAACGGCCAATCCGGTGGTGATACTGAACACCTTGGCGTCTGGAAACTTGGTTCTGGAATGGTTGAACACTTTATGCTTTATTTTTTTAGCCAATCCAATACCACGATAATTGGGGTGAACGATTAAGCCGGAATTGGCAACAAATTTACCATGGCCCCAAAGTTCGATGTAACAAAAACCTGCAAACGTATCGCCATCTAAGGCAATTACGGCATTGCCATTTTCCATTTTTTTAGTGATATATTCAGGGTTGCGCCTTGCTATACCCGTACCTCTTACAGCAGCAGATTCCGCAATGGTTTCGCAAATTATCTCTGCGTATTTTGAATGTGATTTATCAGCAATTACAATTTTCATTATAATTAAAATATGAATTAAAAGTTAGCGTTATTTTTTTGCTGAACCGTACACTACAAGTTCAAAATTTGAAGGATGCCTTAGGGGCGACGCGGAAAAATATAGCCAAAGAAACGTTTGCTAATAAAATTATTAACTAAATTTTGGGATGCTATAATTACTGGTTTGTACACTAAGAAAAAAATTAAAATGACGTTTGGGTTTTGCTGTGATAACTAAGATTAAAAGCGGCGGCGACTGCGCACGGGCAAACCGGGGATAGTACAACGTATTTTATTTTTTAATGTTTTCATAGTGTAAAATTATGGTTTTATTCATTAATCATGCCAAAATTAAGTTATTTTTTGAAAAAATTATGGATAATTTACCTATTAGGCCGTTTTTTGGAAGATTACATTTGTTTTTAACAAATTTCATTGCATATTTTAGAAAGATATGCAATGAAACTCAGGCAATTTGTTCACAAAATATAATCGGTGCTTATAAAGTTTGATGTTTTCTTATCCAAGAGTTGCTTTAAAATGGCATTGTTATAATCATTATCCTTAGACGCTACAAAGGTTCGTATGGAAAATGAGCGCAAGGCATCATGGACGCTTAACGTACTGAAAGCCGAATCTTTTCTTCCGGTGAACGGATACACGTCGGGCCCTCGTTGGCAAGAGCTGTTTAAATTTACACGACACACCAAATTTACCAAAGTATCAATTAAGGGCGATAATGTGTGAATGTTTTTGCCAAATAAGCTTACCTGCTGGCCGTAATTGGACTCGGCCATATCGTGCAACGGTTCTTCAATATCTGCAAACGGAATTACCGGCACCACAGGGCCAAATTGTTCTTCCTTAAACACGTCCATATCTTTATTAACAGGATATAATACCGCTGGAAAAATAAAATTCTGGGTAAGTTCGCCGCCTTTTTTATTTATTATTTTTGCGCCCTTTTTTACTGCATCATCAATCAGGTTTTTAATATAACCTGGCTTTTCAGTTTCTGGCAGGGGCGTTAATTTTACCCCGGCATCCCAGGGGTTACCAAATTTTAATGCATCAACTTTTGCTGAAAAACGCTTGTTAAATTCATTTACGATGGACTCATGGACGTACAACAATTTCAATGCGGTACAACGCTGCCCATTGAACGATAAAGTGCCCGCAATACATTCATCAACCGTTAAATCTAAATCGGCATCGGGCAGTACAATGGCCGGATTTTTGGCTTCCAACCCCAAAACCAAACGCAATCGGTTTTTCTTAGGATGCTCTTCTTGCAAGGCGTTGGCCGATTTACTGTTTCCTATCAATGCCAAAATATCAATTTTACCCGATTGCATAATGGGTGTTGCCAACACACGACCACGACCATAAATAACATTTACCACCCCTTTTGGGAAACTGTTTTGGAAGGCTTCCAACAATGGCGAAATTAACAGCACCCCTAGCTTTGCGGGTTTAAAAATAACCGTATTCCCCATAATTAATGCAGGAATAAGAAGTGTAAAGGTTTCGTTTAGCGGATAATTATAGGGGCCTAAACACAAAACCACCCCAAGTGGGCCTCGGCGTATGTGTGCGTAAACGCCTTCATTCTTCTCAAACTTAGCTGAGTCCCTATCTATTTGCTTGTAGGCTTCAATGGTATCGTAAATATAATCGACCGTTCTGTCAAATTCCTTTTCAGAATCGGGCAGGTTTTTGCCAATTTCCCACATAAGCAGTTTTACAACCTCAGCACGTTTGGTTTTCATTTGCGCTACAAATTTTTCCATGCACGCAATACGGTTTACCACTTTCATGGTTGGCCACAGGCCTTGACCTTTATCATAGGCGTTTAAAGCAGAATTTAAAGTTTCTAAAGCTTCCTTTTCACCCAATTGAGGGACCGTTCCCAACAGTGTTGGTTTATAGTCGTTGGTAGATGAGATGGTTGAATAAACCTCGGCCGTTTCACCTGCCCATGTTTTTAATTTCCCGTCAACCAAGTAGGTTTTTTGGTGCAAAAGGTTCGTGATTTTATAGTATTCTGGAATTTCTAAAAAAGTATCGTCCATTTTGAAATATTTTGTCATTAAAAATACGTGCTAATATACCCATAATTTCACGAAATTGGAACATGGAAACGGATACATCCTATAAAAATAACATATTCATAATAGAAACATACGATACAAATCAAACACGTCGCACTCAATCGATTTCGATTTATAATTTCTTAAAAAAAGAAGTTATAAATTTTGAATAACAAAATAAAAACTTAAAATTTGTTTGAATGTAAAAACAAGACCAATGAAACCACTACCCGCAAAACTTTATGTAATAACAAGCATCTTATTGTTCAGCTTATTAAGTGCTGAAATGTTTTCCCAATCTACCAAAAACGATTGGACGCCCCTGTTTAACGGCAAGGATTTAAAAGGTTGGAAACAACTAAATGGCACTGCACCTTACAGCATAGCAAATGGCGAAATTATTGGCGTTACCAAAACAAATACCGAAAACAGTTTTTTGTGTACCGAAAAAAATTATGGCGATTTTATTTTAGAATTCGATGTTTTATTAGACCCATCAATAAATTCTGGGGTGCAATTCCGGTCCAACAGCATCAAGAATTTTAAAGATGGCAAAGTACACGGTTATCAATTTGAACTGGACCCAAGCGATCGGGCATTTACGGGCGGTATTTACGACGAAGGCAGAAATGGCTGGATCTACCCACTTTCCTTAAACCCCAAAGCACAAAAAGCATTTCAAAATGGCGTTTGGAACAGTTGCCGAATTGAAGCCATAGGCAACACCATTAAAACCTGGGTTAACGGCGTACAATGCGCATATTTAGTAGATGATGTTACGGCTTCCGGCTTTATTGCGCTTCAGGTTCATAGTATTGGTTCGGACGAAAAACAGGCAGGAAAAGAGATTAGATGGAAAAATATTAAAATTAAAACCACCAACCTAGAAACAGACCGTTGGGCTACCGACCCCGATGTTAAGGAAATGAGCTATTTAAAAAACAGCTTGACACAAAATGAAATAGACAAAGGCTGGCGCTTATTATGGGATGGCAAGACCAGCACAGGTTGGAAAGGCGCTAAATTGGATTATTTTCCTAAATCGGGTTGGGAAACCACAAACGACGAGTTAACTGTTTTAGCTACCGATGGCGGTGAATCGACCGGCCCTGGCGACATCATTACCGAAAAAGTTTTCAGCAGCTTTGAACTGGAATTGGAATTTAAAATTACCGAAGGTGCCAACAGTGGCATCAAATATTTTGTTGACCCCGAGCTTAACAAAGGGGCGGGGTCTGCCATTGGTTGCGAATTTCAAATCTTAGACGATGCCAACCATCCCGATGCCAAATTAGGCGTTAACGGCAATAGAACGATTGGGGCACTTTACGATTTAATTGCTCCTGAAAATCTTTCAATACCCGGCAGAGGCAAACAATTTAAAGGAATAGGCTCTTGGAACAAAGCCCGAATTGTAGTAAACGGCCCAAAAGTTGAACACTGGCTGAACAATGAAAAAGTGGTGGAATACGACCGGTCATCACAAATGTTTAGGGCTTTGGTTGCTTATAGTAAATACAAGGATTGGCCTAAATTCGGGCAATGGCCGACAGGCCATATTTTACTGCAAGACCATGGCAACACCGTAAATTACCGAAGCATAAAAATTAGGGAATTAAACTAAAAATAACAGTATGGGTACAAATAGACGGGATTTTATAAAAAAAGCGACCGCTGGCGCTGTTGGTGTTGCCCTCACAGGAAGCATCACCAGTACATCGGCAAAAAGCTATTCACGCATTATGGGTTCTAACGATAGAATACTGGTAGCGATTCAAGGTTTGGGAAGACGCTGGGGCGCTTATGTTCCAGCCATTTCAGACAAAAAAAACAATATCGAACTGGTTTATTTATGCGATGTTATGAAAAGCCAACGCGATAAGGCCGCGGCCCACATAGCAAAATCCATCAACTACGTTCCAAAATTGGAAAACGACATCCGCATCATTTTAGATGACAAAAAGATAGATGCCATCTTTATGGCCACCCCCGACCATTGGCACGCACCCGGTGCCTGTATGGCAATGCAAGCCGATAAACATGTGTATCTTGAAAAACCATGTAGCCACAACCCCAGAGAAGGCGAACTGCTTGTGGCCTATCAAAAAAAATACGGTAAAATGATTCAAATGGGAAACCAACAACGTTCTTCCGTAGAATCAAATGAAATCATCAATAACATTCATAATGGCATTATTGGCGACACCTATAAGGCTATTGCCTTTTACACCAACTCTAGGGGCGAAGTGCCGCTTCCTAAAAAAGCAAATCCGCCAGCAGGTTTAGATTGGGATCTTTTTCAAGGCCCATCGCCCAGAAAAGATTATATGCACGATACCTGGGACTATAACTGGCACTGGTACGGTTGGGATTTTGGCACTGCCGAAATGGGCAACAACGCCACGCACGAGTTGGATATTGCACGTTGGGCTTTGGATGTGGAGTACCCGGAACATGTAGGGGTGTATTCCGGAAAATTCCATTACAAAAATGATGGTTGGGAAATGTACGATACCATGGAAGCGACCTTTAAATTTGCGAATAACAAAACCATTCAATGGGACGGACAAAGCAGAAATGGCTACGATAAATATGGTGCTGGCCGCGGCACCCTTATTTATGGTTCCAATGGGTCGGTGTTTGTTGATAGAAGCGGTTATAAATTATTCGATTTAAAAGGTAAACTTATAAAGGAAAACGTTTTAAAAGGAGGTGGCGAAGACGGTGTAGCACTTGGTGGCGGCGGCGACCTTTCAACACTCCATTCGGTAAATTTTTTCCAAGCCATTCGCGGGAAGGAAGCATTAACATCGCCCATAGAACAAGGCGTTATTAGTCAAATGTTAACCCATTATGCCAATATTGCATCGCGAATTGACAAATCGTTTGAAGTCGATAACGTAACAGGCAGAATATATGATCGGGAAGCCATGAAGTTATGGGAACGCCGTTATGAACCGGGTTGGGAAATAAAACCTGTTTAATCATTCAAACGTATTTTGCTTCGTAGGAAGTAGCATCAAAAATCATTACAAATGAAACGAAGAGAGTTTATAACCAAAAGCGGCATTGTTTCCGCAGGCCTTATTGCCGGCACTTCCACATTGGGTGCCTTTTCAAAAAATATCGGTAGCAATAGCACCATAAACATTGGGGTTATTGGCTGTGGCAATAGAGGTGGTGGCCTAATTTCTGTATTGAACCAGATTGAAGGCGTTCAAGTTAGCGCAGTTTGCGATATTTTACCCTTTAATTTGGAAAACGGTTTAAAAAGAACACAAAATAAGGCAAAAGCCTATACCGATTACCAAAAATTATTAGACAATAAAACGGTTGATGCCATATTAATAGCAACGCCCTTTAGCACCCATGCAACCATTGCCATTGATGCTTTAGATGCGGGGAAGCATGTATATTGCGAAAAAACCATGGCTAAAGGATTTAACGGCATTGAGGAGTTGGTAAAAAAAGTAACCGCTTCAAAAACTATTTTTCAAACGGGGCATCAATACCATAGCTCTAAACTGTACAAACATGTGGTAAACATGATACAGAACGGTGATATTGGTGAAGTGGCATCCATTGAATGTCAATGGAACAGAAACGGAAATTGGAGAAGACCCGTTGCAGATCCTTCCCTAGAACGTGCGATAAACTGGAGAATGTACAGGGAATATTCCGGAGGCTTGGTAGCCGAACTTTGCTCGCATCAAATAGATTTTGCACATTGGCTTTTGGGCGAAAACCCTAAGAAAATTATGGGTACCGGTGGCATCAATTTTTGGAAGGATGGCAGGGAAACATTTGACAACATCCATTTACTTTACGAATATCCTTGTGGCGTTAAAGCAAGTTTTACCTGCCTAACAAGCAATGCTTTGGGCGATTATCAAATAAAAGTTCAGGGCAGCAAAGGCACCATACAACTCGATTACACGAAAGCATGGATTTACCATGAAAAAAGACACGAAACAAAATTAGGCGATGTTGATGGCGTTTCCGGAGCCACTGCAAGTCCATACCTGCAAGGTAAAGGTTTTGCTATTGAAGTTGACCATATAGAACCCAGCAAACAAGCTTTAATGGATTTTAGGGATTGTATTTTAAACAACCAACAACCCATATCGAACGTTTACACGGGTGCCGAAACCGCAAAGGCGGTACAACTATCTTTGGATGCTATGTACGAAGAAACAATCCAGTATTGGAAATAACTAGTATTTTAGAGTCTTCATTTTTGAGTTGCAGCGTGCTTTATGGAATAAATGATGGCTCTTTTGTTTTTATAACTATTTCAACAAAATAATTTTTATGGGTTTTTATCAGCAAATTGCCCCTTATTACCACCATATTTTTAAAATCAACAGCGCTCAAGTTGATTTTGTTAGGCTAAAAATACCAGAAAGCGGTGGTACTGTTTTAGACGTTGGCTGCGGCATTGGAACACTTTCATTTGCGTTGACCAATTTTTACAAAAACGTATTGGGAATTGATATGGATGCTGAAATGATACGGGCAGCTTCCATTAAAAAAGGAAACAAACCGGAATCCGTTCAATTTAAACAACTAAGCATGCTTGAATTGAACACTTCTTTTGCTGAAAATTCCATAAATGGCATCATTTGCTTTGGAAACACATTAGTGCATTTGAACACGTTGGAAGAGGTGTCCGAATTTTTACAACAATCTAAAACCATACTTAAATCAAACGGAAAATTGCTGCTGCAAATAGTAAACTACGATAAAATTATTGAAAAAAACATCACGCAGTTACCGCTCATAGAAAATGACACCATTACCTTTGAGCGCTATTATTCTTACCGTAAATTAGAAAACAAGATTGATTTCAATACGCGATTAACCGTTAAATCGACCCAACAACTAATTGAAAACAGCATAGCTTTGTTGCCGCTGCTAAAAAAGGAACTAGCACAGTTATTGAACAATGCAGGATTTAAACATTGTAATTACTACGGAAATTTTAATGAGGAACCCTATACCATTGACAGTTCTGCTTTGGTTGTGGAAGCTTGGTAATATTATTTACACCAAAAACTGAAACAGTTCAGGTTTATTGTTCAAGTAATCGCCATAAAAATTATGCAGCCTTTATTTAGGACGAGTTAGTACCAAAACCGCTATTTTTTATATACGCCTTAAGTTTGTCTTTTGTTAATTTTAAATTTTGAAGTCAAAAATCAACGGAATCAGGATTTAAGCCTGAAAATCCAAAGCTATCCATTCTATTAATTGTTGTCATATCGGATTCTGAAATTTCAAAATCAAAAACATCAAAATTTTCCTGTATTCTACTTGGTGTAATTGATTTTGGCAAAGGTAGTATCGCGTTCTGTAATGCCCAACGAATACACAGTTGAGCTACCGATTTGTTGTATTTAACGGCAATACTTTTCAATATTTCATTTTCTAAAACTCTTCCTGTTCCAAGCGGACTCCAAGCTTCAACCAAAATATTATTTTCTTTACAAAATTTTACGCAATCATTTTGCGTAAATCCTGGATGGTATTCTATTTGATTTACAGCAGGTAAAATTTCTGCATTTTCCATTAATGGTTCAAGATGATGCTGATGAAAATTGCTTACACCAATTGCCCTTATTCTACCTTCTTTATAAAGTTCTTCCATCGCACGCCAACTATCTGAATTGATTTTTTCCCAATTTTTAAATTGATTAGATGAAGCAGGCCAATGTATAAGATACAGGTCGAGATATTCAAGATTTAAGTCTTTTAGTGACTTGTTAAATGCTTTTAAGGCTGTATTATATCCTCGTTCTGTATTCCATAATTTGCTCGTAACAAAAAGTTCTTCACGTTCAATTCCACAATTCTTGATGCCTAAACCTATACTTTTTTCGTTATTATAAATTGCTGCTGCATCTATATGTCTGTAACCCGATGCTATAGCGGTTTTTATTGAATTTATTGCAATTTCTCCATCTGGTGATTGCCAAGTACCAAAACCTAGCGATGGAATTTTCACATCGTTGTTTAATTTGAAGTGTTCTTTCATTGTTTTATCCTTTCAGTATTTTTTGTCAATGTTTCTAAATGGTTATTTTGTAAGGTTGCACACAACCAAATTATAACCCTAATATAAACAATTCAACAAGACTTTATATATAAAAAAAGACCTGCAAGGTTTTAAAAACCTTGCAGGTCGGGATAAATTAATTTTACGGCTATACTATTGGTTTCATAGCCGTCATGGACGCTCTTAAAAACGAGCCTATTTTTTCAACGGGATGCTCCCTTAACGCTTTGTTTACGGCAATTAATTTGGCGTTATCTACAGCTTTTCCGTTATCTTTTGCGTATGCTTTCCCAATAACATTGGTATCGATTTTCTTCATAAAATCGGCCAATAAAGGTTTGCATGCATGATCGAATAAATAACAACCGTATTCTGCAGTATCCGAAATAACACTGTTCATTTCGTAAAGTTTACGTCTTGCAATGGTGTTGGCTATAAGTGGGGTTTCGTGTAACGATTCGTAATATGCCGAGGCATCGATGATGCCAGAATCGGTCATCGCTTCAAACGCCAATTCTACGCCTGCACGAACCATGGCAACCATTAAAACGCCGTCATCGTAGTATTCTTGTTCTGAAATTTCAACATTCCCAGCGGGTGTTTTTTCAAACGCCGTTTCAGCGGTTGCAGCCCTCCAAGTTAACAATTTTTCATCGTTGTTAGCCCAATCGGCCATCATGCCACTAGAAAAACGGCCTTCCATAATATCATCCATGTGCTTTTGGAATAATGGACGCATGATGTCTTTTAATTCTTCCGATAGTTCAAAAGCCTTAATTTTAGCTGGGTTTGAAAGGCGGTCCATCATGTTGGTAATACCTCCATATTTAAGGCCTTCGGTAACTGTTTCCCAACCGTATTGGATTAATTTTGATGCATACCCCGGCTCGATGCCTTTTTCGACCATTTTATCGAAACATAGGATAGACCCCGTTTGCAACAAGCCACAAAGAATGGTTTGCTCGCCCATTAAATCGGACTTCACCTCGGCAATAAAAGACGATGCCAACACACCCGCTCTATCGCCACCGGTTGCCGCCGCATAGGCTTTTGCTTGCGCCCACCCTTTACCTTCTGGGTCGTTTTCTTCGTGTACCGCAATTAATGTTGGCACACCGAAACCTCTTTTGTATTCTTCCCTAACTTCAGTTCCCGGACATTTTGGTGCCACCATGATAACGGTTAGGTCTTTTCGTATTTGCGTGCCTTCCTCAACAATATTGAAACCGTGTGAATACGACAAGGTGGCCCCTTTTTTCATTAAAGGCATCACCGCTTTTATCACGCTGGTATGCTGTTTGTCTGGGGTTAGATTCAAAACGAGGTCGGCTGTTGGAATTAACGCCTCATAAGTGCCCACGTTAAACCCGTTTTCGGATGCGTTTACAAACGATTTACGCTTTTCTGCAATGGCTTCTGCACGTAAAGCGTACGAAATATCCAATCCGGAATCCCGCATGTTCAACCCTTGGTTAAGCCCTTGTGCACCGCATCCTATGATAACGATTTTTTTTCCTTTTAAAACATTGACACCATCTTCAAACTCGGAAGCGTCCATAAAACGACACTTAGAAAGTTGTGTTAATTTATCTCTTAATGATAGTGTGTTAAAATAATTTCCCATTTTTTATTTTAGTTATTATTGATTATTGAATGCTACGAGCATTTCGCTTATTTTCATTTCATCCTTGGTTACCGCAATACGGCCGGAACGTACAAATTGCATGATGCCAAATACGTTCAAGTCGCGGCGCAGTGACTCAATTTCATTTCTTCTGCCCGATTTTTCGAGCACAAAAAACTCTTTGTTTACAGTAACGATACGCGTATTGCTTTCTTTGATGATGTTTTGGATTTGAGGTTCTTCAAACAGTAACGCCGATTTTATCTTGAACATACAGGACTCGGTGAAAATAGTTTGTTCGTCGGTATGATAATAGGCTTTTATCACTTCAACCTGCTTTTCAAATTGCCCCACGATTTTTTTTGCTTGCGCCTCTGTAATATTTACAACGATTACAAACCTGTTTACACCATCAATTTCCGATTGTGAGGTTGTTAAACTTTCGATATTAATGTGTCTGCGCTGAAAAATAGCGGAAACCCGATTTAACAAGCCGATGTTGTTTTCGGTATAAATTGAAATCGTGAATGTTTTTATGTCTTGGTCCATTTTTAAAAAGATGATAGAGAATAGGGAAAAGAGGAAAGACCTGTGTTGTCTTAAATTGAAACTCTTTGCACCACCTCTTGATTCTATATGCTTTGTTCTATGTTCGTTTCTCTATTTTTCAAAGTTCTTTATTCCAAACGTATGTCTGAAACCGACGCCCCCGATGGTATCATAGGAAACACATTATCTTCCTTTTCCACGCAAACTTCAAGAAAATAGGCTTCCTTTGAAGCAATCATTTCCTTAATGGCACCGGCCAATTCCTCGCGTTTTGTAACCCGTTTGGCGTTCATGTAGTAGCCTTTTGCAATGGCTATAAAATCGGGGTTGGTCATTTCGGTGGATGCATAGCGCTTATCGAAAAACAACTGTTGCCACTGGCGTACCATACCCAAAAACTCGTTGTTCAAAACTACCACTTTTACGGCAGCTTTTTGCTGAAAAATGGTACCTAACTCCTGAATGTTCATTTGGAAACCGCCATCGCCAATAATAGCAACCACCTCCCTATCGGGTGCGGCCATTTTAGCGCCTATGGCCGCTGGGAGCGCAAAGCCCATGGTGCCCAAACCGCCGGAGGTAATGTTACTTTTTGTAGTGGTAAATTGGGCATAACGGCAAGCAATCATTTGATGCTGTCCCACATCGGAAACAATAGCGGCATGCCCATTGGTTTCTGTATTGATTTGTTTGATAACCTCGCCCATGGTTAATCCTTCTTTTGTAGGCGACAGATCGTGTTTTATCACTTTTTCAAATTCGATGTGGTACAAATCATGAAATTCCTGTAACCATGCAGCATGATTATTTTCATTTAACAAGGGCAATAGTTTTGCTAAACTATCTTTTGAATTGCCTATCACCGCCACATCTGTTTTAACATTTTTATCTATTTCTGAAGGGTCAATATCAAAATGTACAATTTTTGCCTGTTTCGCATAGGTACTTAAATTGCCCGTAACTCGGTCGTCGAAACGCATGCCTATGGCAATAAGCACATCACATTCATTTGTTAGTTTATTGGGTGCATAATTACCGTGCATGCCAACCATACCAACGTTTAATGGATGTGAGGTTGGTAGCGCAGAAGCCCCCAAGATGGTCCATGCAGCAGGAATTCCAGTTTTTTCCACAATGGCTTTTAATTCATTTTCTGCCTTTCCCAAAATCACACCTTGCCCCCAAACTATTAATGGCTTTTTGGCGTTATTTATCAATTCGGCCGCCGCTAAAACAGCTTCTGGATTTGTTTTTGGAATTGGTATATAACTTCTTATACCTGTGCATTTTTCATATTTAAAA
Source organism: Mariniflexile maritimum (assembly GCF_009746565.1). Taxonomy (GTDB): domain Bacteria; phylum Bacteroidota; class Bacteroidia; order Flavobacteriales; family Flavobacteriaceae; genus Mariniflexile; species Mariniflexile maritimum. The sequence continues at coordinate 501,232 of NZ_WRPN01000002.1, read as the reverse complement.
TCCAACTCACCAAACTGGGCATCTTTAGTTATATCGATTAGCACGGGCCCTGGACGCCCGCTTCTAGCAATATAAAATGCTTTCGCTATAATGCTGGGGATGTCTTCAGACTTTGTTATTTGATGGTTCCATTTAGTAACAGGGGTAGAGATACCCACGATATCGGTTTCTTGAAAGGCGTCACTACCTAATAAATGCGAAGCCACTTGCCCAGTGATGCAAACAATGGGCGTGGAGTCTATTTGCGCATCGGCAATGCCAGTAATAAGGTTGGTAGCTCCCGGGCCTGATGTTGCTATGGCTACCCCCACTCTTCCGGAAATGCGGGCATAACCTTGGGCAGCATGGGCTGCACCTTGCTCATGGCGTGTTAAAACATGATGGATTTCATTTCTAAATTTATATAATTCATCATAAACCGGCATGATGGCACCTCCGGGGTAACCGTAAAGAATGTCAACACCTTCTGCCAACAAGCATCTTATAATAGCTTCGCTTCCGGTAATGCGTATGGTTTCTTGTGCCACTTCGTGTGTGTTATTTGCTGTTTGTGTATTCATAATCGCTACTTAAATTATTGGGATGATTGTGGGTGCAGGAATTAAAAGGCATCTGTAACACAACCCTTTGAAGCTGATGATACCGATCTTGCGTACTTATATAATATTCCTTTTTTGTGTTTCAATGCTGGTTGTATCCATTTTGCTTTTCTTTCGGCCAATTCTTCTTCTGAAATAAGCACGTTAATGGTATTGTTTTCTGCACTAATTCTAATTTTATCGCCTGTTTTTAATAAGCCTATGGTGCCACCATCTTGCGCTTCTGGGGTAATATGGCCCACCACAAAACCGTGTGTCCCGCCAGAAAAACGGCCATCGGTAATTAGAGCCACCGATTTTCCTAAACCTGCACCCATGATAAGCGATGTTGGCTTTAACATTTCTGGCATGCCCGGGCCTCCTTTTGGGCCTACATAGCGAATAACAACCACGTCTCCTTTTTCAACTTCGCCATTTGAAATACCCGTATTTGCAGCTTGTTCGCTATCATACACCACCGCTTTTCCTTCAAAAAGCAAGCCTTCATTTCCTGATATTTTTGCCACAGCCCCTTCGGGAGCTAAGTTTCCATAAAGAATTTGCAGATTTCCTGATGATTTTAATGGATGGTCCTTGGGGTGAATAACATCTTGACCATCTTCAAAGGTAAGTGGTTCCACATCGGCTAGATTTTCGGCCAATGTTTTTCCGGTTACCGTCATGCAATCGCCGTGTAAATAACCGTTATCCAACAAATACTTCATAACGGCGGGAGTTCCACCAATACCGTGCACATCTTCCATTAAATATTTTCCGCTAGGTTTTAAATCGGCTATCAATGGTGTTCTATCGCTTATACGCTGAAAATCCTCTAAGGTAAATTCAATATCGGCAGCATGTGCAATTGCTAAAAAGTGCAGTACCGCATTTGTAGATCCGCCCAGGGCGTTTACTAGGGCAATCGCATTTTCAATGGATTTCTTTGAAATAATGTCCAAAGGCTTCAAATCCAATTCCAAAAGGTTTTTAATGGCGATGGCCGTACGTTCGCTTTCCGATAATTTATTTGGGTTTTCAGCTGGAATAGACGAATTATAGGGCAATGAAAAGCCCATACATTCAATGGCCGAAGCCATGGTGTTTGCGGTGTACATACCTCCACATGCCCCTGCTCCCGGGATGGCGCTTTTTATGATTTCCCGGTATTCTTCATCATCAATTTCACCTGCAACCTTTTGTCCTAAAGCCTCAAAAGCTGAAACGATATTAAGTTTTCTTCCTTTATATTTTCCCGATACTATGGTGCCGCCATACATCATGATTGACGGACGGTTTAAACGCAACATGGCAATGACTGCCCCTGGCATATTTTTATCACACCCAACAACCGATATTAGCGCGTCATAACTTTGAGCGTTCATAACGGTTTCTATCGAATCTGCTATAATGTCCCTTGAGGCCAAAGAATAGTTCATGCCCGAAGTTCCCATAGAAATACCATCGCTCACACCAATTGTATGGAATATTAAAGGCACTAAGCCTGTTATTTTACATTCAATTTTCACCTCGGCGGCGATATTGTTTAAGTGCATGTTGCATGGGTTGCCATCAAAACCAGTACTGGCAATGCCTACTTGGGCTTTTTGCATGTCTTCATCATTTAAGCCTACGGCATATAACATGGCTTGCGAAGCGGGTTGTGATACATCTTGGGTTAATCTACTACTGTGTTTATTGAGTTTGTTCATTTTTTATTACTTATAATTTTTATGCTTGCTATTAATTGTATGCTATCTTTTAATTAAAGAAGTTTTTGTTTCTGCTTAAATTAGTGACCGAAATTAAATTATTAGGCCGTTTCTTCGATGGTTGTTTCTTATTTAAGGCTAAACCCATTAAGTTTAAAAATAATTTAAAACATTGAATACCAGTTTTTTAAATACTTATTTTTATGATGTTCAAAATTAAAAAATAATGCAAAAAAAACCTTCCGTTTTTGGAAGGTCTATAAATTCGTATTGTATTCATGCAAATAGCCTTCCTATCATTATGGAATAATCATAACGACGCCTATTTAATATTTGCCTGTTCATTTAATGAAACACAAATATTTGAAATTTAATCGTGATAGCTTATTTTTTCCGTTAAAAAAACAAAAAACAATTCGTACTTACTTTTATTTTTTTACTTTTGCAAAACAAATAACAGAGGAAAGATTTGACTGATTGCAACCTCTTTGTACCGAATTTGTTTCAGTATAAATAAAAATGCTAAAGGCAGTGTAAACTTCCTTCGACGTTATCGTCAAATCGCCTGCACAATTTAAACTATATGCCATATTTATTTACTTCGGAAAGCGTTTCGGAAGGACACCCCGATAAAGTAGCAGACCAAATTAGCGATGCTTTAATAGATCATTTTTTAGCTTTCGACAAAGATTCGAAAGTTGCCTGTGAAACCCTAGTTACAACGGGCCAAGTAATACTTGCCGGGGAGGTGAAATCGAACACCTATTTAGATGTACAAAAAATTGCCCGCGACACCATAAACAAGATTGGCTATACCAAAGGTGCTTATATGTTTGATGGCAACTCGTGCGGTGTGCTTTCGGCCATCCATGAACAATCGGACGATATTAACCGGGGCGTTGACAGAGCTACCAAGGAACAGCAAGGTGCTGGCGACCAGGGCATGATGTTTGGCTATGCCACTAATGAAACCGAAAACTTTATGCCTTTGGCCTTAGATTTATCGCACCTTATTTTAAAGGAACTTGCCGAACTGCGTCGAGAAAATAATGAAATTACCTATTTAAGACCCGATTCCAAAAGTCAAGTTACCATTGAATACAGCGATGATAATGTGCCACAACGTATTGATGCCATTGTGGTTTCTACACAACATGACGATTTTGCGGATGATGACACGATGCTTGCCAAAATTAGAAAAGACATTGTTAACATATTAATACCTAGGGTAATTTCAAAATTGCCTAAAAACCTACAAGCACTTTTCAACAGTGCTATTAAATACCATATTAACCCAACAGGTAAGTTTGTTATTGGTGGACCACATGGCGATACCGGACTAACGGGCAGAAAAATTATTGTGGACACTTATGGTGGAAAAGGTGCACATGGTGGCGGTGCATTTTCTGGGAAAGACCCGAGCAAAGTAGATAGAAGTGCTGCTTACGCAACCCGCCATATTGCCAAAAACCTAGTTGCCGCTGGTGTTGCCGATGAAGTGTTGGTACAGGTAAGTTATGCTATTGGCGTGGTTGAACCTATGGGCATTTTTATTAATACTTACGGCACTTGCCCATTTAATATGACCGATGGGGAAATTGCCGAAATTGTGGCTAAAATATTTGATATGCGCCCGTTCGCCATAGAGGAACGCTTAAAATTACGCGCCCCCATTTATAGTGAAACGGCTGCTTACGGCCACATGGGTCGTGAAAACACAGTTGTTACCAAAACATTTAACCAGCCTAATGGCGAAAGCATAACATTGGACGTTGAATTGTTTACTTGGGAAAAACTGGATTATGTTGATCAAGTAAAAGCTGCTTTTGGGCTGTAAAGCTCCTTAATTACAGCATAAAAAAAACGCTTCAAACCAGTTTGAAGCGTTTTTTTTATTGATAGCATGTCTCGTCCTAAAATAGTGATACACTAACCACTATTTAAAATGGAACTAGAAGATTCAAATTACAAAAAGCGCACACAAAAAGATTATAGTTTAAGTTTAAAACTTCAAATTGTTGAAGAAATTGAACACGGATTATTAACAACCACAGGGGCATTAGAGAAGTATGGAATACAAGCAGCTTCTACAGTTCGTACTTGGTTAAAAAAATATGGTAACTTTGATTATCAATATACAATTCAAAAAGGGATGTCTAAAACTCCAGAGCAACGTATTTTAGAATTAGAACAACAGGTTAAATTACTAGAAAAGCAGAAAAATAGAGCAGAATATTTAGCAGAAAGAGCTGATAAAAAAGCGATTCTGTTTGATATGATGATCGATATTGCTGAAAAAGAGTTTAATATTCCTATCAGAAAAAAGCAAGAACCCAAGTAATAGAATACTTCTCAAAACAACACAAACAAAGCATAAAAGCTACCTGTGATTTACTTGGGGTTAATAGACAGGTTTATTATCGTGATATTAAATCTGCAAAAGAGAAGTTAGAATTGAGTTTTAAGGTGATAACATTAGTTAAATCAAAACGTATTGTAATGCCAAAAATTGGCACAAGAAAACTTTATTATTTATTAGAAGATCAGTTACAAGAACTCAAAGTTGGTAGAGATAAATTATTTAAAATACTCAAGGCTAACAATTTATTAATAAAACCTAAAAAGAAATATCATATCACAACAAATTCTCATCATCGCTTTAGGAAGCATAAAAACCAAATTAAAGAAATAGAGTTTATAAGACCAGAGCAAGTTTGGGTAAGTGATATTACGTATATTGGAAATAGGAAAAACCCAAGTTATTTAGCTTTAATAACAGATGCCTATTCTAAGAAAATTATGGGATACAATGTTTCTGATAGTTTAAATGTAAAGGGGTCGTTACTTGCTTTAGAAATGGCACTGAAACATAGAGTTTACAAAAATCAGCCCGTTATACACCATTCTGATAGAGGCTTACAATATTGTTCGAATGAATACCAACAGGTTTTAGATAAAAATGATATTAGATCAAGTATGACTGAACAATACGATCCTTATGAAAATGCAATTGCAGAACGAATAAACGGTATTTTAAAACAAGAATTTGCAGTTGATAAGTATGATACTAACTTAGAAATTAAGACAAAATTAGTGCAAAATGCAATAGAGATTTACAATAACTTTAGGCCACATTTATCAAATTATATGTTGACTCCTAATCAGATGCACAGACAAAAAACTATCAAAAGAAAACAGTATAAAAACAAAAAAGGTAGCAATAAAAAATCACTACCTTTAATTTATTAATTCTGTAACGCTATTTTAGTACGTCACAGCATTTTCTACTACATCATTCCCGGCATACCGCCACCCATGCCTCCTGGCATAGCTGGGGCATCTTCTTTAACATCAATTAAAGCGCACTCGGTGGTTAATATCATACCGGCAACCGAAGCTGCATTTTCCAGAGCGATACGGGTTACTTTTTTTGGGTCGATAATACCAGCCTTCAACATATCAACATAGGTTTCAGACTTGGCATCGTATCCAAAAGAGCCTTTGCCTTCCATAACTTTTGCTACCACCACACTACCTTCGCCCCCAGCATTTTCAACAATGGTTCGCAATGGTGCTTCAATAGCGCGTGCTACTATTTGTATGCCTGTAACTTCATCAAGGTTTTCGGTTGTAATTTTTTCTAAAACCGATTTTGCCCTTACCAAGGCAACACCACCACCAGCAACTATGCCTTCCTCAACGGCAGCTCTGGTTGCGTGCAATGCATCATCCACACGGTCTTTTTTCTCTTTCATTTCCACTTCACTCGCTGCACCCACATAAAGTACCGCAACGCCGCCGGCTAATTTAGCCAAACGCTCTTGTAGCTTTTCTTTATCGTAGTCGCTTGTTGTGGCTTCTATTTGCGCTTTTATTTGGTTAACGCGTGCTTTAATGTCTTTAGCATCGCCAGCCCCATTAACAATGGTGGTATTATCTTTATCAACCGTCACGGTTTCGGCAGTACCTAACATGCTTAAATCGGCGTTCTCTAAAGTGAAACCACGCTCTTCAGAAATTACGGTGCCACCGGTTAAAATGGCTATATCTTCAAGCATGGCCTTACGTCTGTCGCCAAATCCTGGTGCTTTTACGGCAGCAATTTTCAATCCGCCACGTAATTTGTTCACTACCAAAGTAGCAAGGGCTTGACCATCAACATCTTCAGCAACAATTAATAACGGACGACCCGATTGTGCAACGGGCTCAAGTATGGGAAGTATTTCCTGTAAGTTTGAAATCTTTTTATCGAACAATAAAATGTACGGATTATCCAAATCGGCAATCATCTTATCGGTATCGGTAACAAAATAAGGCGACAAATACCCACGATCGAATTGCATACCTTCAACAACATCAACATAAGTATCCATACCTTTAGCTTCTTCAACGGTAATAACGCCTTCTTTACCAACTTTACTGAACGCTTTTGCGATTAAATCGCCAATAGTATCGTCGTTATTAGCTGAAATTGAAGCCACTTGCTTAATCATTTCAGAAGAATTACCTACTTTTTTGGATTGTTTTTCCAAGTCTTTGATAATGGCATCCACTGCTTTATCAATACCACGTTTTAAATCCATTGGGTTGGCACCGGCAGCAACGTTTTTCAAGCCTTCTTTAACGATTGCCTGTGCTAAAACGGTAGCCGTTGTAGTACCGTCGCCTGCTAAATCGTTGGTTTTGGAAGCAACTTCCTTAACCATTTGCGCACCCATATTTTCTAGGGCGTCCTTTAGCTCAATTTCTTTTGCAACGGTAACACCATCTTTGGTAACCTGTGGTGCACCGAATGATTTACTAATAATAACATTGCGCCCTTTTGGCCCTAAAGTTACTTTTACTGCATTTGCCAATGCGTCCACACCACGTTTTAAACCGTCGCGTGCTTCAATATCAAATTTTATATCTTTTGCCATAATTTTTCTGATTTACGCTTTAGGCTTTATGCCATAAGCTAATTTTAATTTTTGTTTTAATTGATGTGTTTTACTTTTAATAACGTTTACTTTTTCAACAAGAACACTGGCTTGATTATCTTCTATAAAGCCTAAGCCCTTTGCTAAAATGATTAAGTACTCGGTTTCGCTTGCCGACCCTAATGCTATGGTTAGAAATCTGTTGAATTCTAAATCTGAATCTCTGCCACAGCCTTCTGAAATATTTGCAGGAATTGTGGTTGAAGATCTTCTTATTTGAGAGGTTAAGCCGTAAATTTCGTCTTTTGGAAATGAATTAGTATTAGAATAGGTTTCTAGCGTTAATTCATGACTCAAATTCCAAATATGATACTTTTTAAAGTCTCTCATGCTTATAGCTTAAGGCCTACCGCTTGTAGCAAATTATATAATTGCCAATATATCGCTTTCGCGCATAATCAAATAGTCCTTTCCTTCAAGTTTTAGTTCGGTTCCAGCATATTTACCATACAAAACAGTATCGCCAACTTTAACAGTAGGAGTTTCATCTTTAGAATCATTACCAACTGCTACAATTGTCCCTTTTTGCGGTTTTTCTTTAGCGTTGTCTGGAATGATGATTCCGGATGCTGTTTTGGTCTCAGCTGCAGCAGGCTCTAAAACTATCCTGTTGTTAGTGCCTGCAATTGGTTTAATGTTTAATGACATATGAAATATTTTTAAGTTAAAAATTAATGTTTACGGGATTGTATGAGTCTAAAAGTGTGCCAATGCTGGTAAACTGACAAACTTACAGGAACAAAAAATGCCAACTTTGAAAGTTGGCATTTTTATACTGTTTCAGCATAATTTATTGGGCTGCTTTATCTTTTGGTGCGGCATTATTTGGTGCCGGCGTGTTTGTTGGCAATGGTTGCGATGCTGGCAAAGGCTGTGTGGTTGGCGCATTTTTATCGAGAGCTTTAGACTCTGCACTTTCGCCACCCCTGTTAATTGCCACATTGGACAGTAATATTAGTGCCAACAATAAAGTTGCCAGTGTCCAGGTGCTTTTGTCTAAAAAGTCGGTAGTCTTTTTTACACCGCCCAATTGTTGGGTACCGCCACCGCCAAATGATGATGACAACCCGCCTCCTTTGGGGTTTTGAACCATAATTACAACAATTAGTAAAAAGGCTACTACCACTATTAATGCCAAAAATATTGTAAACGTACTCATTATTTCTTATTGTTTTGTTCTTGTAATTGTTCTATTGCTTCAATTTGGTTTGCAAAGAAACTACTTTTTTCTGGATATTTCAAACTTAAAATTTTATAAGATTGAATTGCTTTTTTATAGTTTTTTTGTTCGAGGTAAATTCGGGCCAAAGTTTCGGTCATTAAAGCTTCGGGTTGTATCATTTGTGCTTCGGCAAGATTTGTTTTTGATACCGTAAACGACACGGGGCTTATTTTTGGGTTTTTGGCAATAAACTCCTCGATCAACTCAAATTTTTTAAGTTTGTCTATTTTGGCCAATTTCCCAGTTTCATCAATGCTTTTAGGGGTTTCGGCATTTCGTTCAATGGGTTTAAAACGTGTTAAATTGAGCCATTCATTAAAGGAATGTGTTTCGCTTTTATTGAACTCAAGTGGTTTTCCTAAGTTTAAAATCTGGGTGGCAGATGGTTCTGCTTTTGCAGGTTCGGATGAAGGCTCCAAGGGGTCAGAATCCTCAAAAACAAAAGTGGCTGCTTTTTGTGGGCGTTCTTCTTTAGTCTGAAACAATGTAGGGTCCAGAACACCCGTGGTTTCCTTTATTTGCTGTTTTAAACGATCGTCGATTGTTACGCTTCTGTTTATTGAAATGTCTTCAACATCAACTTCAATATCTTTTAAATGTGCCGTGTTTTGTTTGATGGATTGTGAAATTTGATTTTGAACGAACACTTCCGAAGTTATATAATCGAACAAAATACTTCTATCGGTGGTGTAGGCTGCTGTGGTTTTGAGCGCTTGATTGTACTTAAAACTTTCTTGATCCTTTAATCCTTTAAGATAGATGGCGCGTGCCGATTGAAAATAAGGAAACTCATCGATAATGGATTTTACAGCCACCGTTTGTTGATGTGTGATGTGCTGCGGATGCTGGAGCAGATATGTAAAATCGGTTTGGTTCATTGGCTTAGCCAAATTTAATTATTATTTTTCTCGCAAGGGCGCTAAGACGCAAAGTTTAAATATGGTTATTTTTAATTGTTTAATTGAAACCTACCATTTAGCAAGTGTTGCATTAAAAATATCCTGTGTTAATCGTTCAAAAATTTCTTCGTGTGCCGTGGTTTTCAAGGAGCCTATCAATTGGGAACTACCTGCATAATCGTAAAAAAACGAGAAGGATTGCTCTAAATCGTCATCTTCTTTTTTCCGGTTGAAAAACCGCACCTTTACACTTATGGTCAATCTGTTTTGAGCCGCCGTATTTTCAGAAGTTGCCGTAGTTGGCGAAATACGGTAATCGGTTATTTCGCCTTCATAAACCAAATCGCCATTAGACTGTACCAAGCCTAAATTGGTTTGGTTCTGTATCAAATCTTCCAGCGCCAATTTAAAATCGCGCTCTAAACCGGGTTCTACCAACAAAGCGTTGTTTTCAAAACGATTAACTTGAAACGTTTTTACATTTGCGGGTACCGATGCACCCGTGAACGAGTAAAAACCACAACCCACAAGTAAAACGTTAGAAGTAAGAAGTAAAAAGTAAATTAAAGTTTTTTTCATGTTTTAAAATGCTTCAATAAGCCAAGCATGACTTTTTATAAACGATTTCGTTTTTGTTTTGTTGTATGAAAACCGTAAACTGCGACTGTTGCCATTTTTTAGAGATCGTATTGCTTAATTTTTCTGTATAAGGTACGTTCGCTTATGCCCAATTCGGCAGCTGCTAATTTACGCTTTCCGTTATGACGTTCGAGCGATTTTTTTATTAATTCCAATTCTTTGTGCTGTAACGAAAGGGTTTCCTCTTCTTCAACTTCTTCTGCAAAATGGTATTTATCTAGGGGCGTTTGATTGTCGTCACGGGTTAAAGTATGTTCTGGAATGGAGATAACCTCATCATTTTCTATCGGTTCTTCCTCGTAATCAGCATCACTTTCATCGTTATTTCCGTAAATTTTCTGGATTAATGTTTCATTATTCTTCTCAACATCTTTGGCGTTGCCGTTTTTCATTAACTCCAAGGTAAGCTTTTTTAAATCGTTCAAATCGCTTTTCATATCAAAAAGCACTTTATATAGAATTTCGCGTTCGCTACTAAAATCGCTTTCAGCTTTTGCTGTTTTTATTACTGCCGGCAAATTGGCGCCCGAAGTTGGCAAATAACTTTTAAGGGTTTCGTTTGAAATGGTTCGATTCTGTTCTAACACCGAAAGTTGTTCGGCTATGTTGCGCAATTGCCTGATATTACCCGCCCAACGATGACCTACAAGGGTTTCAACAGCGGCATCGGACAACTTTATTGTTGGCATTTTGTACTTTAAAGCAAAATCGCTGGCAAACTTCCTGAACAACAAGTGAATGTCTTCTTGACGTTCGCGCAATGGCGGCAAGTGTATATCGACGGTGCTTAAGCGGTAGTATAAATCTTCCCTAAAATCGCCTTTTCCAATTGCTTGAAACATATTGGCATTGGTAGCTGCCACGATACGCACGTTGGTTTTTTGCACTTTGCTGGAACCCACTTTTAAAAACTCGCCATTTTCAAGTACGCGCAAAAGCCGTACTTGGGTGGTCAAGGGCAGTTCGCCCACTTCATCTAAAAAAATAGTGCCGCCATCGGCCACTTCAAAATAGCCTTCGCGGGTTTGGGTCGCGCCTGTAAACGAGCCTTTTTCATGCCCAAAAAGCTCACTATCGATGGTGCCCTCGGGTATGGCGCCGCAGTTTACGGCAATGTACTTATTGTGCTTGCGGTGCGACAGTTGGTGTATTATTTTTGGAATACTTTCTTTACCAACACCGCTTTCGCCGGTTACCAGCACAGAAATATCGGTAGGTGCTACCTGAATGGCTTTTTCAATAGCGCGGTTAAGCGACGGAGTGTTGCCAATAATACCAAATCGTTGTTTTATAGCTTGAACAGATTCCATAAGCCTATTCCTGCGAAAGCAGGAATCTCATTATTTATTGTTATTAATTGTTTTCCGAAAGACCAATAGCTTCCCCAATTAAAGTTGCGCTTGTGCAATCGGTTATTTTTACTTTTACAAAATCGCCAATTTTATAATGTTCTTTTGGGAACACGGTTACCAAATTTTGTGGCGTGCGTCCCGACCAATGTGTAGTTGATTTTTTCGATTCCTTTTCAATGAGTACCTCTACAATGGTGTTTAAGTTTTGTCGGGTCCTAAAACCACTGTGTTCCTGCTGAAGGTCAACCATTTCCGTTAAGCGTCGTTTTTTGGTTTCCTCAGGAACATCATCTTCCAATTTGCGTTCTGCCAAGGTACCTGGTCGCTCTGAATAGGTAAACATATAGCCAAAATCGTATTTTACATATTCCATTAACGATATGGTATCCTGAAAATCTGCTTCCGTTTCAGAAGGGAAACCAACAATCATATCTTGGCTAATGGCACAATTTGGAATGATACGACGGATATTGTCAATTAACGCCATGTATTCTTCACGGGTGTGCAAACGGTTCATTTCCTTTAAAATGCGGTTGCTGCCACTTTGTACGGGCAGGTGGATGTGGTTGCAAATATTTTGGTGCCTTGCCATGGTTTCAATAACATCCAAGGTTAAATCTTGTGGATTTGAAGTTGAAAACCTGATACGCATTTTGGGTTGTGCCGTTGCGCAAAGCTCTAATAAATTTGAAAAGTTAACCGCGGTGGCTTTTTGTAAATCGGTGGCTTTATCGAAATCCTTTTTCAAGCCGCCGCCATACCATAGGTAACTATCAACGTTTTGTCCTAAAAGCGTTACTTCTTTAAAACCCCTGTTCCATAAATCGTTAATTTCCTCAAGAATGCTTTGTGGTTCTCGGCTCCGTTCACGCCCCCTGGTAAAAGGCACCACGCAAAACGTACACATATTGTCGCAACCACGGGTTATGGAAACAAATGCCGTAACGCCGTTGCTGTTTAATCGTACCGGTGAAATATCGCCATAGGTTTCATCCTTCGATAAAATAACGTTAATGGCATCGCGCCCTTCCTCGACTTCGGCGAGCAAATTTGGCAAATCTTTGTAAGCATCGGGGCCTACCACCAAATCGACAATTTTTTCTTCCTCCAAAAATTTGGTCTTTAAGCGTTCGGCCATACAGCCCAAAACGCCCACCTTCATTTTGGGGTTACTGTCCCGTTTAACGGCATTGTATTTTTCCAACCGTTTGCGTATGGTCTGTTCTGCCTTATCGCGAATGGAACAGGTGTTTACCAAAACCAAATCGGCATCCTCCAGGTTTTGGGTGGTGTTAAACCCTTGATCTGCTAAAATAGAGGCCACAATTTCGCTATCGCTAAAATTCATGGCACAACCGTAACTTTCAATGAAAAGTTTGCGTTTGTTTCCTTGTTTTTGTTCAAGAACTAATGATTCGCCTTGTTTATTTTCGTCAATTATTTTTTCCATAGGTTGCTAAAGCACGCATTTTCAATAAGCATGCAAAGATACAATTTATTTATGTTTTATGACAGAATGGCAGTTTATTTTTTTTGTGAATTTTACGCAACCTTCTATCGCTTTGAGCATCTATAAGTAAACTTCAAGAACTATGAAACTTAAATATATTTTTTGGTCACTATTTTTCATTACTGCATTATCTTGCAATAAAGATGATAGCAATTATGAGCTTGTGGAGGTTGCTACACCTCAAATAATGAGTAAGGCGGCATTTAGAAAATCTGTTGAAATAGTCGCTCCCAGAAATATTGAAAAATCCGGAAAAATTTATGCTTACAAAGATTATATTTTTGTTAGTGATGTTAACAAAGGAATTCATGTTATTGATAATTCCAATCCTAAATCCCCCAAAAGAATTAAGTTTTTAAAAATCCCTGGAAATGAGGATATTTCGGTAAAAGATGATTTTTTATATGCGGATAGCGCAACCGATTTATTGGTTTTTGATATTTCCAACATGAATTCAATTTCTTTAAAACAAAGGTTAGAAGATGTGTTTAATGTATATAATTTTCAAATACCACTTGGAATTAGAGTTGTTGATTATGTGGAATTCAATTATCAAACCGATATTATTGTAGGATGGACCGTTACTAAAGAAAGAAGGGAGAAAACAGATAACCGTTTTATTGATGCTGATTTTGGAGGAGTGGCACTTAACTCCGGCACAAAAGAATCTACTACTGGGCAAGGTGGTTCTTTGGCACGTTTTCAAATTGTAGATAATTATTTATATACCGTAGGTTCGCATGAAATGTTCATATTTAATATCAGTAACCTATCAAAACCAACATTAACAAACACCTATTACGCAGGGAACAACATAGAAACGTTGTTTCAAGCAGATGATTATTTGTACATAGGTAGTACGGATGGCATGTATATTTACGATTTAGTGAATCCTGAAAAACCAAATCGTTTATCTGAATTTGTGCATTGGACAGGGTGCGACCCGGTAGTTGTTGATGGCGATTATGCTTATTTAACATTGCGTGGTGGAAATAATTGTGGCGAGCAAGAAAGCGTGCTTGAGGTGATTGATATTAAAGACAAAACAAAACCAACTTTAGCTGCAAGATATGCGCTAGACAACCCTTATGGCTTAGGAATTAAGAACAATACGTTGTTTGTTTGTGACGGAAACGCCGGCTTAAAACTTTTTAACAAAGAAAATCCGTTAAAAATTTACATGATTAAACAATTTAAGAACATTCAATCTAAAGATGTTATCCCTTTGGAAGATAAATTGTTAATAATAGGTGGCGACATTTTATATCAATATAGTCATGTACAGAACGGTGTGCAACTCATTAGTTCATTCTCCTTAAATTAGGCTGTACCTAGAATAAAAAGATAATGAATCCTGCACTCAGCAGGATTTTTTTGTTTAGATATTAATTTCAAGGCTTAATTCAAAAATTATTTTACTTTTATCATTCATAAATTAACCAACCAAATAACCATGAATACAATTAACAGTTTATTAGAAAAAATAGAACGCGCCCCAGCATTGGATTTCGGAACCATTTTTAACCAATCCATCGAATTATTTAAAAAAGTTTGGGTTCAAGGACTGGTCGTTGTGTTGCTTACCATGCTTTTGATGCTTCCTTTGTACTTTATCATATACATTCCAATGATTGCCATGGGGTTTTTAAATCCAGAAACCATGCAAGATCATTCAGATTTCAATCCTATTATTATGATACCCTTTGGAATATTGGCACTTGTATTTACACTTATTGCGATAGTGATAGGGTTTGGTATGAAGGCATCCTTTTTCAGGATTTGCAAACTAAAGGATTTGGAGGAAATGGGCAACGATGATTATTTTTTCTACCTAAAAAGACCCTATTTGGGCAAAACCATTTCTTTATCGCTTGCCACATTTGGTATTTCGGTATTAGCCATGTTGCTATGCGTGTTTCCTATTATATATGTAATGGTCCCAATTACGCTAATGAATGTTATTTATGCCTTTAACCCAGAGCTTTCAACTTCCGAAATGATAAAGGCAAGTTTTAAGTTGGGCAACAAAAAATGGCTGCTTACCTTTGGTTTGGTTGTTATTTCCGGCTTTTTATCGGGTATCGTTGGGTTTTTAATGTGCTGTATTGGCATCTACGTTACCATGTCGTTTGCCTACATACCTGTTTATTTTATCTATAAAGAATCCATTGGTTTTAACAAGGAAGCCGTTAACCAAGATGAGGAAAGACTGTAATTGATTAATTTTGAAAATTTCCATAAAAAAGGCTGCATTATTTAATGGAATGTGGCCATTTTTATTTAAAAATAGTACAGATAACGGCAAAATTAGGCAGATAAACTTTTTTTCATATACATTTGTACCTTCAAAAAAAGACGTATGGCGAAGAATTTAGTAATTGTAGAGTCACCTGCTAAGGCAAAAACGATCGAAAAATTTCTAGGAAAAGATTTCAAGGTAGAATCCAGCTTTGGGCATATTGCCGACCTTCCTTCAAAAGAATTGGGCGTAAATGTGGATGGCGACTTTAAACCCACTTATGAAGTTTCAAAAGATAAAAAAGCGGTTGTAAAAAAGCTAAAGGACCTCGCTAAAAATGCCGATATGGTTTGGTTGGCAAGTGATGAGGATCGCGAGGGTGAAGCCATAGCATGGCATTTGGCCGAAACTTTAAAATTGGACAAAAACAAAACAAAGCGTATTGTTTTCCATGAAATTACTAAAACCGCCATTCAAAAAGCCATTGAAAACCCACGCGGTATCGATTACGATTTGGTTGATGCGCAACAGGCACGCCGTGTGTTAGACAGAATTGTTGGTTACGAACTCTCGCCCGTTTTGTGGCGCAAAGTAAAAGGTGGTTTATCGGCAGGTCGTGTACAATCGGTTTCGGTACGCCTCATTGTAGAACGCGAACGCGAAATCCAGGATTTTAAGGCTGAAGCATCGTATCGCATCGATGCCGAATTTTCAAATGAAGCCGGACAAACCTTCAAAGCTAAACTGGCTAAACATTTCTCAGAAAAAGAAGACGCACAAGCATTTCTGGAAAAAAATGCTACAGCAAGTTTCAAGGTTTCCGATTTAGAGAAAAAACCTGCTAAAAAAGCACCCGCTGCACCTTTTACAACTTCAACCTTACAACAAGAAGCATCTCGTAAACTCTATTTTTCGGTTAGCAAAACCATGACCATGGCGCAACGCCTTTATGAAGCTGGTTTAATTACCTACATGCGTACCGATAGCGTGAATTTATCCGATGAGGCCCGCAACGGCGCCAAAGCTGAAATCGAGAACGCTTTTGGCCCAAAATACAGCAAACCAAGAAATTACACCAGTAATGCCAAAGGCGCCCAAGAAGCGCATGAGGCCATACGACCAACCGATTTTGCGACCCATTCGGTTGATATTGACAGAGATCAAGCACGTTTGTACGATTTGATTTGGAAACGCGCCATCGCATCGCAAATGAGTGAAGCCGAATTGGAGCGTACCAATGTTAAAATTAGTGCTTCAACCCACAACGAAAATTTCACGGCGAATGGGGAAGTTATTACTTTCGACGGATTTTTAAAAGTGTATTTAGAAAGTACCGATGAGGAAGATGTTGAACAAGAAGGCATGTTGCCGGCAATGAAAGTAAACGAAAAACTTCTAAACAACTATATTACCGCCACCGAACGCTATACCCGCCCACCTTATCGCTATACTGAAGCGTCCTTGGTTAAGCAACTGGAGGAATTGGGCATTGGTCGTCCTTCAACTTACGCGCCTACCATTTCAACCATCCAAAACAGAAATTATGTTGAAAAAGGCTCGGTTGAAGGCTCAGAACGCCATTATACACAACTTACCTTGAAAAAAGGCGTTGTAAAAGATAAATTGCTTACCGAAAAAGTGGGGTCTGATAAAGGAAAATTAGTACCAACCGATATTGGAATGATTGTAACCGACTTTTTAGTGAACCATTTTGAGCATATCCTAGATTACAACTTTACTGCGAAAGTAGAAGAAGATTTCGACAACATCGCCGAAGGCAAAGTTAACTGGACCAGTTTGATGAAAGAGTTTTATGATGATTTCCATCCGCAAGTTGAAAATGTTCAAGAAAATGCCGATAGGGAATCGGGCGAACGTATTTTAGGCACCGACCCCAAAACAGGCAAACAAGTGAGTGTGCGCCTGGGTAAATTTGGCCCCATGGTACAAATAGGCACACCAGATGATGAAGAAAAACCGCAGTTTGCCAGTTTAAGTCCAGACCAGCAGTTAAATACCATAACGTACCAAGAAGCGATGGATTTATTCCAGCTTCCTAAAAGCCTAGGCACCTATAAAGGCGAAGATATTGAAGTGAACAACGGCCGCTTTGGCCCTTATGTAAAGTTTGGCGACACCTTTATATCCCTTCCAAAAGGCATGGAGGCCCTTAGCGTTGAACTGGATGACGCTATTGCCCTAATTAATGAAAAACAAGAAGCCGACGCACCCATTTATACCTATAAAAAATTGCCGGTTCAAAAAGGAAAAGGTCGGTTTGGCCCCTTCATTAAATGGAACAACATGTTCATTAATGTAAGCAACAAGTACGATTGGGACCATTTATCGGACAAGGATATTGTTGAACTGATTGAAACCAAACTTCAAAAAGATATCGACAAGGTTGTACATAACTGGGAGCAAGAAGGGATTCGGGTTGAAAAAGCCCGTTGGGGACGGCACAATATCCTGAAAGGAAAACTAAAAATAGAGTTGGATAAATCGGTTGATGTTTCAAAACTAACTTTAGAGGCCGTAAAAGCATTGATTGAGGAAAAAACGCCAAAAAAGAAAACGGCCAAGAAAAAAACAACCACCAAAAAAAAATGATCTGCTTATAATGTACTCAATCAACAAATGAATGTTTAAGTGATTATTTTATAGCAACCGTACCTAAAAAGTCATTATTTCTTTTGATATTTGCCTTAAGCCCAATGCATAACCAAACAACCTCATAAAAACCAAACATCTTGATAATTCCGTTTGCCATCTATGAATTTTAATTTTCTTTCTCCAGTTTCCGATGTGGTTTTGGCCCATAACGAGCTACTTTCCCTGCAGGCTTTAGGCAGAAAAATCAAAATTCACTCAAAACAAAAAGGCATCCCCGATCTAGAGGGCGTAAACATAGCCATCTTAGGGGTTCTTGAAAACAGAAACGACATTAATTATTGCGGGGAAACCTTTCAATTAAACGATGTAAGAAAGGCTTTTTATGGCCTGTATCCCGGAAGTTGGAATACGGTTATAGCCGATTTAGGCGATATCAACAAAGGCGAAAGTGTTGAAGACACCTATTTCGCACTAAAAACAACCATCGCTATTTTAATCAAAAAAAACATCATACCTATTATATTGGGCGGCTCCCAAGATTTAACGTATCCAAATTATAGAGCTTACGATACCATCATGCCCATGGTAAATATTGTAAACATTGATTGTAAATTCGATTTGGGCGATTCATCCAAACCTATCAAAAACGATAGCTTTATTGGGAAAATCATTTTAGACCAACCATACAACCTGTTTAATTACGCCACGGTGGGCTACCAAACCTATTTCAATTCACAGGAAGAAAAGGATTTGATGGAAAGCCTGTATTTTGAATCGTACCGCTTGGGTGAAGTTTCAAAAGACATTACCATTGTTGAACCCGTACTGCGCGATGCCAATATTGTTACCCTCGATTTAAGCGTACTAAAAGGTGCCGAGGTTGGCTTAAACCAAAAATTCTCACCAAACGGATTGGATGGCAAAGAAATTTGCGCCATCTCAAGGTATGCCGGTATTAGCAACAAAGTGAGCTCGTTCGGAATTTACGAATACAAACCATCCAAAGACGATGATATAACGGCAATGCTCATTTCCCAAGTACTCTGGTATTTTATTGAAGGTGTTAATTACAGGGTAAAAGACGACCATTTTACAGACGATAGCAGCTACCAAAAATTCACAACGCTGGTCGAATCGGATGAACTGGTATTTTACAAAAGCACCAAAACGGGCAGATGGTGGATTGAAATACCTTTTTTAACAGAAATTAATACTAAATTAAAAAGGCATACGTTATTACCTTGCACGCATCAAGATTATATAGATGCCTGTAATAACATGGTGCCAGACCGCTGGTACAAAGCTTTTCAAAAGAACTGTGTTTAACAGTAAAAACAGGCTAAGTGCTCATTTCATCGGTAAAATGTTATTTTTTTACGATGAAATGTAAATTTTTTTAATAAAAAGTTGTTTTTTAAAAAATATATAAATATGTTTACGCTCTCAAAAAATGAAGCTTAAATAATTAACCTCGAGTTTTCTATGGATATGAAGAAGTTTATATTATTAACCGCAGTAGTAGCATTACTAGCCAGTTGTGGCTCAAACGACAAAGGCGAACTGGTTGGTGTTAAAGGGAAAAAATGGCATCCTGAAAAGCCGTTTGGAATGGAACTTATTCCTGGGGGCGCCTTTATTATGGGTAAGGCTGATGATGATTTGGCAGGGGTACAAGATGCGCCCGCTAAAACGGCCACCGTTCGTGCCTTTTATATGGATGCAACCGAGATAACCAATAGCGAATACCGCGAGTTTGTTAATTGGGTTAGAGATTCTATCCTTCGTTACCGACTAGCTGTTTTGGCAGACGAGGTTGGAAAAGTACCCGAAGATGGCGGTATTGGCGAGTACGCCTTTAAAGACGCCGACACTGCAAATATGTCCGTTTACGAAAAATACATGTTTGAAAATTACACCGGCCTAGGGCCAACAGGTTATGAAGGCCGAAAAATAAACAACAAAGTTGAATTGATCTTTGATACGGCGAAATATCCAGACGAATATTATACCGAGGTAATGGATACCATGTATTTAAAACTGGAAGAATCCTATAACGGACAACGTACCTGGGATGTTAAAAAGTTCAAGTTTCAGTACAACTATATGGATATACAAGAAGCTGCTAGAAACAGGGGCATCAAACGTAAAGACGTTATTAAAAAAGAAGAAATTGAAATATATCCTGATACCACCGTTTGGATTCGCGATTTCGCATATTCCTACAACGAGCCCATGCACAACGATTATTTTTGGCATGATGCATACAGCGAATACCCCGTAGTAGGCGTTACCTGGAAACAAGCCAAGGCCTTTTGCGAATGGCGTACAATCAAGAAAAACAGCTATCAAAAATCAAGAAAAGGTGCCGCTATGGTAAACACGTTCCGCTTACCATCGGAAGCAGAATGGGAATATGCCGCAAGAGGTGGCCTACAAGCCGCAACCTACCCATGGGGAGGCCCTTATACCAAAAGCGACCGTGGCTGCTTTATGGCTAACTTTAAGCCCGTACGTGGCGATTACGCGGCAGACCAAGCACTTTATACCGTAGAAGCCAAATCGTACGAGCCAAACGACTACAACCTATACAACATGGCAGGAAACGTAGCCGAATGGGTAGATGCATCTTACGATCCTTCTTCCTACGAGTTTACTTCAACAATCAACCCAAGTGTTAACGACAAAAACAACAAACGAAAAGTTGTAAGGGGCGGTTCTTGGAAAGATGTTGCCTACTTTTTACAAGTAAGCTCAAGAGATTACGAATATGCAGATTCTGCAAGAAGCTACATTGGTTTTAGAACAGTTCAAGATTATATGGGGACACAAGTAACTGGAAAAAAGTAATAAAACCAATTAAAAATTAATCAAATCAAATCAATTAAATAACCTATTAATTAACCTACTTAAGTATTTTACTTAACTTAAAAATCGAAAATTATGGCACAGTCAAAAGCAAAAAAGAAGTTCATGAATATGGCTTACGGATTAGGAGCAGCAATTGTAATTATTGGCGCACTATTTAAAATTACCCATATGGAGTTCGGATTTATTAACGGAAACCTGATGTTAACATTAGGTCTTGTTACCGAAGCCATCATATTTGCAATATCAGCATTTGAAGACGTTGACAACGAACTAGATTGGTCGTTGGTATATCCTGAATTGGCTGGTGGTGAAACTAGCAAAAAAGAAAAAGAAAATCCTCAAGGATTATTATCAAAAAAATTGGATGAGTTATTAAAGGACGCTAAAATTGACGGTGAACTCATGGCCAGTTTAGGCGAAAGTATCAAAAACTTTGAAGGTGCCGCCAAAAACATGTCGTCTAGCGCAAACTCCATTGAAGCATCCAAAAAATATGGCGAAGAGCTATCTCTGGCAGCAGCACAAATGGAATCGTTGAACAGCTTGTACAAAGTACAATTGGAAAGCATCAGCAAACAAGCAAGCATCAATGAAGAATCTGTTGAAAACGCCGCCAAGTTAAAAGAACAAATGAAATCGCTAGCTTCAAACCTATCCTCATTAAATGGTGTATATGGTGGCATGCTATCTGCAATGAACAAAAACTAATTAGGGGTTTATCCCAAATTTAACAATAACCAAAAACCTAATTAGACATGGCAGGAGGAAATTTATCACCCAGACAGAAAATGATTAATCTGATGTATTTAATATTCATAGCAATGCTAGCATTAAATATGTCGAAAGAAGTGCTTTCAGCCTTCGGATTAATGAACGAAAAGCTTACCGAGTCTAATGAAGCCGCTTCAGATCGTAATACGAGCTTTATGGCGAATTTAGAGCAAAAAGCGACCGATCAACCAGAAAAATATGTGCCCTTAAAGTCAAAGGCACAACAAATAGATGCCTTAGCGGCCAAGTTTAACACCTATTTAGAAGACCTAAAAGGCAAAATGGTGGAAGGCCTCGATAACCCTACCGATTACGAAGTAATGGATAAAGGCGATTACCTTGACGAAAATTTCTTTAAAGGAGGCAAACTAAAGCCTGCTGGTCAAGAGTTTATGGATCAAATGGCCGCTTTTAGAGATGGCGTTGCCAAAATTTTGGCCGGCGAAAAAGGCATGGAGCCCGTTATTAAGGATGTTCAGGAAAAATTCAGTACCGACCCTGTTAAACGTGGCGCAGGTACCGTACAATGGCTTGAACATAACTACAAGGGCTTTCCTTTGGTAGCTTCCTTAACCAAAATGACCCAAATCCAATCGGACATCAAAACCACGCAATCGGAAGTATTATCAACCATGCTACAAGGTACACTTACAAGCGAAGTTTCCATGACCAACTACACCACCATACTTAAAACAAGTAAATCGGCTTATTTTAACAGTGAGCAATTTGATGGTGAAATTGTTTTGGGCAGAACAGATGAAAGCACAAAACCTAGCAGGGTTGAATTAACCTTAGATGGCAGAAGACTTGCCGAAAACCAATATACCATTGAAGGTGGCAGGGTTAAATTAAAAGTAGGCGCAGGCAGCGTTGGCGAACATAAAATTGAAGGTAAATTAATTTTTGCACAAGATGGTGAAGAAATTGAAGTTCCCGTTAGCCAATCGTTCGCAACGGTAGCAAAACCAAATTCAGCGACTATTTCGGCCGACAAAATGAACGTGGTGTATCGTGGCGTAAAAAACCCAATGACCATATCATTTGCTGGAATTGCCGATAACAACGTAAATGCTTCAGCAGAAGGGTTAAGCAGAGTTGGAGGCAGTAAATACATCATGGATGCCACCAGAATTCAAGGAAGAGAAGTAACCATAAATGTTACCGGTAAAATTGATGGACTAACCGTTGGCGACCGAGCAACCTTCAGAATAAAAGATTTGCCAAAACCAACAGGTACTGTAAGAGGTGAAGACGGTTCGGTTCAAATGCAGCGCAATGCCCTTGAAATATCAACCATTGGTGCCAAATTTGATGATTTCGATTTCGAATTGCCATTACGCGTTACCGGTTTCAAATTTAAAGTACCCGGGCAACCAACCATTAACGTTAATGGCAACAAGCTAGATGGTAGTGCCAAAGCAGCATTGCTTAAAGCCAAAAGAGGCTCAGACGTTACCATTTTCGATATTGAGGCCAAAGCTGAGGGTGTTAGCGTGATCCTTAAAAAAGTATCACCTATCATTGTCGAGCTAACAAACTAAACTATTAGGACATCATTGGTTACAATTTCCTAATAATTATAAAGCAACAGTAAAACATGAAACATCCATAACGTACACTAAAAACCAGTAAAACACGTTATGGATGTTAAATGGAACCATTGAAAAATAAAGATAAGCTCATGAATTTAAAAAGTTTTTTATTAACCGTTACAGCTGTTTGCACAGTATCTGGTGTATTTGCCCAAGCCAATATCCTGAACGCCAAAAGCCCTGAAGAAATTGGGGTACGCACAGATGCTCAAAAAGCCATTGATAATGACAAGCCATTGGAATACGGATATGTTGACGATAGAGACATCCTGTTTTCAAAAATGACCTGGGAAAAAATTATCTTGGATGAGCGTGCCAACTTCCCGCTATATTACCCTATCGACACCAACAATATTGGAAGCGACAGACGTTGTTTGTACGATGTGCTTATGAAGAACATCAAAAACGGTAATATTAAAAACATTTATGACGATTCTTATTTTAAAACAAAACGTACTTTAAAGGATATTGAATCGGCATTGGTTAAAATTGACACAACCGAGCTAGGTATAGAACAATTGAACGCCGGTGAAGAGTTATCACCAGAATACATTAACAGAAGGGACATTACCGCCGCTGATATTACAGAATACCACATTAAAGGACTTTGGTATTTTGACAAGCGTCAATCGGAAATGAAATACAGACTGTTAGGTATTGCTCCCGTTGCTCCGGATGTTAACTTTATAGATGCTGAAAACCCCGATTTGGTTGAACTGTTTTGGATATTTTTCCCTGATGCGCGCAATGTGCTGCACGAAGCCAAATCGTTTAACAACAAAAACAGTTCCATGCCATTTTCATTCGACCACGTATTGAACTCACGACGTTTTCAGGCGTACATTTATAAAGAAGAAAACGTTCAGGGCGATAGAGCTGTTACAGAATACATTGCCCAAAACGCCTTGATGCAATTATTGGAATCTGAAAGAATAAAAGAGAAAATAAGGGATTTTGAACTAGATATGTGGACATATTAACTTAAACTCTTAAATAATAGGTAAAGAACGCTCACAATATGTGGGCGTTTTTTTTTGGTTTTGATACCTGCAAAATGTCCATTTCAACGCAACCGAAACCCTAAAGAACCTCAAAATGTTTCTATATTTGCAACATGAAACAGGTTGATTATATAGTAGTAGGCATTGGGTTGGCGGGCATAAGTTTTTGCGAACAGCTAAAAGCAAACCAAAAAACGTTCGTGGTGTTTGATGATGCCTCGCAACAATCATCAACCGTTGCCGGCGGATTGTACAACCCAGTGGTCTTAAAGCGTTTTACACCTGTTTGGAAATGCCAGGAGCAATTGGATTTAGCACTATCTTTATATAAGAAATTGGAAGTTGAGTTAAACGTAAAACTCGATTATAAAATTCCCGTTTACCGAAAATTCACATCGCTAGAGGAGCAAAACGATTGGTTTACCGCTTCCGATAAACCTTTACTTTCAACTTATTTATCTTCAAAATTGATTAAAAACGAAAACCCTTCGGTTGATGCGCCTTTTGGTTTTGGTGAAGTGCTTAAAACAGGACGCATTGATGTAAAAACATTGATGGATGCTTATAAAGAACATTTGCTGAAAACGAATTCATTTATGGAAACGGCATTTAATTATGAAGCCTTAAAAATGGAAGGTGGCAGCATCCAATACGACCATATAAATGCTAAGCATGTAGTGTTTGCGGAAGGTTTTGGTGTAACGAAGAATCCTTACTTCAAAACAGTGCCCTTGGTGCCCGCAAAAGGCGAATTGCTCATTATAAAAGCGCCCCTTTTAAAAATTGACTACATACTAAAGGCCAATGCTTTTTTAATTCCGTTAGGTGCCGAATTTTACATTGTGGGCGCCACCTACGAATGGGAAGATTTAAGCAATGCCACCTCAAAAAAAGCCAAGGAAGAACTTTTAAGCAAACTAAAAAAATTAATCCATTGCGAGTTCGAGGTTGTAAACCAAGTGGCGGGCATCCGTCCTACGGTTAAAGATAGGCGTCCTCTGGTTGGCCAGCATCCCGCACACAAAAACCTTTATGTATTAAATGGTTTGGGAACCCGCGGTGTTATGATAGGCCCCTATGTAGCAAAGCAACTTTATGATTTTATTGAAAAAAGAATACCCTTAGACCAAGAAATCGACATTGCACGATTTTAAAACATGCGCTAACAAGTTAAGCTTTTCAGCACAAAAAATGCCTATAAAAAGAAATTCCAAACAAGGCCGAAACGTACCGTAAAATCGCGGTATGGATAGTTTGGTGCCGCATAATAATTGTAGCCTGTAAACGAAGAATTAAAATGTTCTGCTTTCAAATACAACCTGGTTTGGCGAATTTTTGCGTTTATAAAGAAGTCCAACCTCGGAAAATTACCATACTCCCTATCGGTTTGCACATAAAACTCTGCCAACAAGGGGTTGTAGGCATCCATATAATACTTAGTGAAATAGTTTAGGGTAACGCCCGTTTGCAAATACATGGCTTTTTTGAATAAGTGCGTGGAAAAATAAAGCGTGTTGCGGGTTGTTAACTCTGGAATATTCAAAACATTGTTAGCATCTTGTTTGTTTTGATATAATATGGTGTTGTTTAGTGCGAACTTGCCGAGTTTTATTTCGTTTTCTAATTTTGCCCTTAAATAAGTAATGGTGGGACTGTTTTGAAACGGTTGCACTTGGTTTGAAGTTGCATCTTTTGCAAAATAAACGTAATCGTTGATGGTGTTGAGATCGACGGTTAAACCTACCCAATTTTTATATTTTAATTTGAATGCGAGTTGCTGGGTTTTAATGTTGTTGAAATTATTTTGCCATATATAATTTTCATAACTGCTTTGATACAATAGGGCGTTGTAATTGGGTGCTTTGGAACTGTGGTTTAATGTTGCCGACGCCGAAATATCGTCATTCAACTTGAAACTTGCGGTCGCTTTCAGGAAATTACCATCAAAATCGCCTGCCACATTAATGCCCAATTCGCCATTAAGCTCGAATCCTTTATAATATTTATGATAGTGGCCACCCGCAGAAAAAACGTCACCTTTTAAGCGGTTGGTTATGGTATTGCCATTTAATATTGCTATTTTATTGTAACCATAATTATAAGTGTTGGTTGTGATGTTGAATTGTAAATCGCCAATAATGTTGTTGCTGTAATTTAATTGAAATTGGTTATAGAAGTTTTCAAGCGTTGTTTTGTCCTTTAGTGATGTGGTTACGTTTGCGGTTCCAAAATAAGCTGTATTGGCACTTGTTTGCTTGTATTCATAATACTTATCTTCAAAAGAAATAATATGCCCAACACTAAGTTTGTTTTTTGAGAGCGAATCCCGTTTTCTTATAATATGGTAGGTATGGTCTAAATGAAAACGTTTGCCTTTCAACATGCTTTCGGCATTTTCAAAATTGACTTCCAGTATGGAACGGTCTTGAAATTCGGGTGCACCCGATTCAAAATCATCAATAAAATCATCGCGCAGGCCACCATTCTCTTGATTTAACAAATCTTGGGTAACAATATGCCCCTTAGCATTATACCGTTTGTTTTTGGTTTGATAATTACCGGTGAACCTAAAATTACCGCTGCTAGACAATATATGCTGGTATTTACCCAACGAGCGCAAGCCTTTGTAGGCTATTGAAAAGTTGAATTGCGGCGAGGTGTTTACGGTAAAAAACGAATCGGCCATTTGCCCTTGCTCAAACGCCGTTCTAAAAAGCAGCTCGGTTAAAGGTGTTGGCACGCGGTAATAGTTAATATCCTCAATTTCCATATAGAAAAAATGTTTCGCTTGGGCTGCAAAACCGGGCATCAAATTGGTGTTTTGAAAATTATAGGTGAGGCTATTATAGGTTTGCCCCATATTTGAAAAAGGCATCAAACCAAAATCGTCTTTTCGCAAGTAATTGAACTTATAATCCTTTTTTATGGAAAGGGTCGTATCAACGTAGGTCGTATCATTTTTATAAGAGATAATTAAATAATCGGTCACTTTTGGAAGCGGTTTGCTAGTAGAATCTTTGGGCTGAACAATCCCCAGTTCCCTACCCAATCGGTTAGTTTTTGCGGGTCTATCCTGGGCGAAAAGCGTATTAAATGACGCCAAAAAAAGAAGCAGCCATAGCAGGTTTCTAATTAAAAAATACTTTTTTATTGCTTTTAAACCCGGATATAAAGTCATAAGAATACGTTTCGATACTAAGTTAATCAGCTAAACATTTATTGCCATTTTTAACCTTGCAAAGGTAAATACAAAATATGATAACGCTATAAAACGTAAAAATTATTTAAGCAATAGTTTATATTTCTTGGCGGTAATCGTTAAAAATCCCTAAACCAAGACTGATTTAGGGATTTCTTTATGATAAAAACAACCTATTTAAGAGCTATTAACCGAACCACAAGCCGTAAACCCTAATGGAAGGATTATCTAAACTGGTAAAGGTACCTGCCCTGTTGATATAACTGGCTGCACTTGATGAAAAACTGCCCTCATCGGTATAAATAAGGCCTTTGCTACTTTTGAAAAAGTTTAACAATGGCATTACCAAAGGTTCGAAGATAACAGAATTACCCGCAGTAGGCCCTGAATATTTAAGGAACAATTTTCTGTTGGTGATGACACCTCGCTCAAAACAAAAGAACGAATTAAAGCGTGCACCATCGGCTGCCCTAACCAACTGTATGTACAGATAGGTATCGCAATTGTCGCTTTCAAAATCGATAATGAGTTGGTATTGGCGCACTGTCCAGGTGCCATAACCCGTCGTTTGAAAATTGGTGGTTATTTGCTTTAAAACATTGTCGTGCCCCAAACTGGTTAAAGGATTGCTTCCCAAACCTGGTTGGTACAAAAACCCTGTAGGCCCTAATTCCAATAATTCGTTTACATCTTCACTTATAAAAGCAGGTTCAGCATCAAACAAAATAGTGGCTGTTGACCCATTTACAGTTGAAACATAACTAGAAGTAGCAGCATTGTAAGTGAAATTGGTGTAACTTTCGCCATCGAACTCTAACGACGGACTTATCATTAAGCCATCGCCCGTAAAAGCAATACCAAAATTAAATTCCTTAATAGAGAGCACATCGCCTTCTACCAATACCCGAGGAGAGGCATACAGCCTAAAGGCATCATAATTGAAGTTGAAATTAGACTCTTTGTTCCCCTTTTTTATTTTTAAAACCTGAAAAACGGAACTCGTGGGCTTTGGCAATATATTTTGGCGCTGCGCCAAGGAACTCTGTACTTTTTGTACACTTTCGGTATTAAAGTTTGCCAAGCCAGAAGGCGTTAGTTCAAAACGCCCCGTTTCAGAATTTCTAACATCTTTTAATGTTATAACCCCGTTTGCATTGCCAAAATATTGGAATACCGAGGTGCCTTTAAACCCAGTTCCTATAAGCCCGGGCAAGTCGGGGTTGCTCACTTTTTGAATGTGGTTTCTGGTAGTAAAGACCAACTCGGTGGTGGCGCCGTAACGCACTTCATAAGAGGAGGTTTCAATGGCGGTTTCAGCATCAAAATCGGAGGTCATGTTCACCGTACCATCTGCATTGAACTTCATATAAAATGTAAACCCGCCAAACTCATCGTTCTTTGGGAAATACACCCCTTTGAAGCCATTGTTTTCCTTCAAAAGCAAATTAAGCAATTCGCTGTTTTTCTGTGCAATTCTATCAGCTGGGGAATCTGAAAAAAGGCTTTCGGTGGTGTCGTTGTTACACGATACCAAACCAAAAAACAGTAAACAGATAAGGCCAAATTTTAAATATATATTTTTCATAGAGATTAATTTACGAGTTTTTGGGTTGCAATGGCCACAAGTTCTTGAAGCTCATATAGATCAATATTGAATTTCTTTTTGTAATAATCGACCACCATGGCTTCTTTCATTCTAATTATCGCTTTAGATTCTGGGTTGCTGATGCTTTCAACCAGGGCATCGAACTCGGGTTTTGAATTGGTTAGCATTTCTGAAACCATCTCAACAAAATCCTCGCTTTCCTGACTGGAGCCATAGGCGGTAATATAGCCTAATTCCCTTGCTTCTTCATCGCTTCTATTAAACCATTGCGCCGTGTAATTTTCCGGGTTTATAAGTCCGTAAGTTGCATCAATGGGAATGTTTTGGTTTAAAATATGGGCGTACTCGTGCTGAACCGTTTTTAAAGGCTGCTTAATGCTATTGATATTGGAAAAATCCAAATAATCGATATTAAAGAGCGTTATTTTTGCACCGGCCTCGGCCACACCCAGGGTAATGGTAGGACTGTTTGGGTTGTAATTAAAGCTACCCACAAATGTAAACTGCCTAGGCGCAATTTTTTTGATGAAATTAGGCCCGCCAACTTGGGTGTAAGGTTCAATCCAAGCTTTTTGCAACGCGTTGGCTACTGGCTTAACGCTCGATTCAAAGGGTGGGTGCAAATACCTGTCAATATCGGTATCATTAATGTCCCATTTGTAAAGCACTTCAATATTGTACGGTGTTACAAAATTGCTTCTTAAATAAATATCCAATTCATTTAAAATGGGCGGGTTGGTATCGATTTGGCTTTCAGCTACGCTATCGGAACCATCGTCGCATGCCGAAGCAAACGCCAAGACCAATGAAGCTAGTAGTATATATTTTAATTTTTTCATTTTGATAAAATTTAAGTTTTAAAATTATCTTGGATTTTGAGGAATACCAAACGATTGAGCCGATTCTGGTATTTGAACTTGCCGCCTATTATCATTTTTAGGCAATTTGTAACTGTTGCCTAATATATCGGTATGGGTCAGTTCCACATTATGCCGTTTAATATCAAACCAGCGCAGGCCATCGTTATAAAAAATGGTTTGCTTAATGTCTAAAATAGCAGCAACAAAAGGTAGGGATGCCCCTGGAATACCGTAAAACGGAGTGTATGTTGTTGTTGGGAAGCCTTGGTATAGGGTTGCTATTTCTGAAGCGGTCAAGACATCGGTGGCGGGGTTGTAATTATCCGATTTTACGGATAACGACCAATTGATATCGGTTGTCGCTTTATCAAATTGCCCTAACATGGCGTAAGCTTCGGCACGGTTAAGCAAGACTTCATCGGTTGACAATAACACATAGGTGACAAATGCATTTCCGGTTCCTGCCGCTTGATTGGTTACCTTAAAATACTCTTGGAATTTTGGGATGTTGTAATACAAATCGGAGGAACCGTAAATTCCAAAAGACCAATCATTACCTGAGATATTCCCACCAAAGAACAATTTACTGGCTATGGCACTATTCATTTGATAACGGGCGCTGTAATGAAACCTATTATAAAGTGAGGATGCCGATACCAACAATAAATTTGCAGGTTCATCGGTAGAAGACGCATAAAAATAATTTTGTTCAGAATAGGTTTTTGGCGCATAATTAGTGGTCCAATTTCTCAAAACATTTAAAGCGTTTGTCCCCAAGGCTTCGGTGCTATGGTCGATCACTTTTTGCCAATCCCCTTTATTCAAATAAAAACGAGATGCAAACGCATGAGCTGCTCTTTTTGTGAAGTGATATGCCGGTACGTTATATTCATCCTTTATAAGCGGAATGCCCGTTTCAATATCATTTTGAATTTGGCTATATACTTGCGCTACGTTACCTCTTTCATATTTTGCCAACAATACCGTTTCGGGCTTGGTTACATAAGGAATACCCATATCGGTACTTGCGGTTGCAGAACTGTAGGCTTTTGAAAAGATACTTACCAGCATAAAATGGGCATAGGCACGACATAAAAGTGCTTCCCCTTTTAGGGCATTATAGGTAGAGCCTCCACCCAAAGCTTCGATTGATGCCAAAGCTTGGTTAGCTTGGGCTATGGCTTTATAGGCTCGGTTCCAGTAATTTGTGGGCGTGTCATCATCGGTATCGTTAATATCGTCCCAAAAATACATACGTTTGTTAAGTGTGGTCGCAAAATCGATGCCCGTATCGGCACTTGGGCCTTTATCGCCTGCATTATCGGACATGGGCTCTAAAAAAGGCACATAAGCGGCATCGGGATACGCTCCAACAAGCAATTCGGCTATCTTTTCGGGAGTGTCCAGGGCTTCAATTCTATTATCGGGCGTTTCATCCAAAACATCGTTACAAGATGATGCCAGTAAAACAAATGCTAAGACTTTTATTATATTAAATTTTATATTTTTCATCATATTCATTTTAAAAACCAACATTTAGTGAGAAGGTGAACAAGCGCGAAATGGGATAAGCAACACCACCAGATCTGAAAAATTCCGGATCTTGACCGCCCAACTTCGAATCGGAGTAAATTAAGAACGGGTTGGTAGTTTGCAAACTCAACCTAAAATTTGAAATCCCTAATTTATTGATGGTTTGTTTATCGAAGTTATAGCCCAATGCTATGTTTTTCATACGGATAAAATCGCCATCGGCAGTACGCGCCGTGGAATAATTATAGGCGTTGTAGGCCCTTTCCAGTTCGTTTTCGCCAAAAGCCTGCAATACACTTTGCGAAGCTATTGTTGGAACATTTGTAATGTTTTCATCACCAGAGGCAATCCAACGGTTTACAAATTCGCGTGGGAACACATCCAAATCGGTATATTTCGATTTGTAGGCAGATGCTAAACGTACTTTATTACCTGCTGAAAAAGAGATAAAGAAACTAAAATCCCAATTTTTATAAGTAAAGCTATTTGAAAGTCCGCCCGAAACATTGGCTTCGGTAGGGCCTTCATACACTAAATAGTCCAGCACCTTATCGGTATCCTGAAAATCGATTAAATCGTAAGGTTTTGCGGGGTTAAAATCTGGGTCTTCAGTTAAAAAAGTGGGTAAGCCATAGTTGTTTAGCCCTTCAAATTTATACGAGAACAATGCGCCTTTTGGATAGCCAATGGCATTGCCCCTACCAGTACCCGTTACCAAATCGAACACATTCGATTCTTGTTTAAGCGAGGTTACTTCTTGGTTGAAATGTGAGATGTTAAAACCGGTTTTCCATCTAAAATCATCACTATCAATGTTTACGGTATTTACCTGAAACTCGATACCGTTTGTGGTCATTTCAGAGTTGTTGCCCAACTTAAGGGATTCGCCTCCAATACCCGTGGTTCTTATAAGGTCGATTAAGTCTTTTCCTTTTCTAAAATAGGCATCAAAATTCAACATAATCCTGTTATGGAAAAAGCCTACATCAACCCCTAAATTCAGCTCTAAGGTTTTTTCCCAAGTTAATTCGCTGTTTTGCAAATCTTCAATATCAATATAATTTTCGCGGTCGTCATTATAAGTTCTATCGGTAATTTGGCTTCTAAAAACGGCCAGATTATTGGTGGCATTATCTGCTAAAAGAGCCACAAGCCCGTAGCTGGGACGGAAGGCGAGCGATGAAACGATATCCGATTTTTTTATAAAATCCTCTTTATCAACATTCCATTTACCGCCAATGGTGTAGGTTGGCAACCATCGCGAATCGGAAGATTTACCTGCCCTGTTTGAACCTTCGTAGTTTCCGGTAACGTTAAGCACGTATTTTTTCTCAAAATCATAGGTAAGGTTTGCAAAAAAGGACACCTCACGTTGCCTGGTTTCTTCAGCCGAAAAATAAGGATTGCCTTCTAAAATGGCTTTCTTTAAAATATCAGGATCGGTAAAAACCGTTCCACCGCGTGAAAATTGGTAGCCGTAACCTGTATTTTTAGTTTCGGTTCTATCGGTATATCTGTATTCTTGTCCGCCATAAATACGGATACCATGGGCCTCATTGTTGAAGCGTTTAGTAAAGTCCAAGGTATTCCTAAAGGTATAAGTAACCAGGGTGTTTTTTGAGGTGATTAATATTCCGCCAACGGGCAATACCACTTTGGGGCGTGAATTTGGAAAATCGGGGTCTGAAAACAGAAAGGTGTTTTGGTCCTGCACGATGGTGGTCTCATCTGCCCTATAGGCACCCGCAACATTCGAGTTTTCTGTTATGGCATGTTCGCCATTGGAGGTGGCATAGCGTGCAGAGCCCAAGAAGTTGTAGGTTATGTTTTTATTGATTTCATATTCGCCCTGACCTTGGAATTTAATATCGGACACGTTCAGTTCAATGCCATTGTTTTTTAGTTCATCTAAAATATTAAAAGGAGCCCAGTTGTATCGGGAATATTCCAAATTTCCATCTGCATCGCGCGGACGCAACGCTCTACTGGTATTGATGGCGTAGCTAAACGGATTGATATCAAAATCACGGGTATAGGAACCGCTTACCACATCTTCCTGTCTGGCAAAAGTGCCGGGTGCCAATTGATTTCTAATGGAGCCTTGCAATTGCGTCGTTATCTTTAATTTATCGTCCATTAAAAAATAAGTATTCCTTAAATTTCCGGTGATGCGTCGTACCCTATCGGCAACTGTCCAGCCCCCATCGGTATAATATCCCAAAGATGCGTAAGATGTAGAGTTTTCGCCACCTCCCGAAAAACTTAGGGTATGGGTTTGGGTGGGTGCCGCACTGAACAAGGTTTTAAACCAGTTGGTGTTTGCCAGTTCGTACTGTTGTAAAAAACGGGCACGAGCCTCGGGCGTATTTTGAAGTTGGAACTGCCCTGTGGTTTCATCAAAATTATTGATGGCGCGGTACATGATGTTATAGATGCCCCCATACCTACCTTGAAAGGAAGAAGGCAAGTTGAGAAAGCCCTTTGTTTCCATTTCCCGGTAAACTGAAACGGTTTCTTGCGAGTTCAATAAATCGTAGTTGGTATATCTGGGTATATCCCTCACGGCATATTCTGCGGCATAATTAAAGGTAGGCTTTTGGTTTTTCTTACCAGATTTTGTAGTAATAACCACCACGCCATTTAAGGCCCGTGCACCATAAAGTGCGGTTGCAGAAGCATCTTTAAGAATTTCGAAACTTTCCACATCGGAAGCGTTTAACCCAGCAACTGCCGAACTTAATAAGGTATTGGCATCGCCAGAAACCAAATCGGACACCGAAAGGTTCACGATTTCTTCTTGAATTACCCCATCAATAATCCAAATGGGCTTGGTATCGCCTAAAATGGAAGACGAACCACGAATGGTAATCCTGGGCGATGCTCCAAAAGTACCGGTTACATTTTGTACGCTAACACCTGCTACCCTACCTTCGAGTGCCCTTGAAATATCGGCCTCACCATCTAGTTTTATATCGGCTGCTTTTATGGTTTGCGACGCGCCCGTAAACAATTCGCGCTTTACGTTTTGGTAACCGGTTATTACAACCGTATCCAGGTTTTCGCGATCTTCATCCATTACAATATTGATGGTTGTTTGCGACCCTACCGTTATTGTTTGGGTTTTCATGCCAATAAAACTCACTTTTAGCACACTTCCCGTTTTTGCTAAAATAGTATAATCGCCATCAAAGTTGGATGCCGCCCCCCTATTGGAGCCTTCAACAATAATGGTTACCCCTCCCAAAGGGACGCCATTTGAATCGGTAATTTTTCCTTTAATTGATTTTTCTTGCGTAAAAGCAAACTGCATAGTGAGCACCAAGAAAAACGTTAACACACACGTCAACTTTCTTTTCATAGAATAGATATTTGAATTAGTCAATTACAAACATCTTAATATTATCTTAATAAAACAAAAAAAGAGTACTAAAAAACTGTCTAAAAATTAAAAAACACAATATTTAATTATAAAAACAGCAATTATAAAACAATATTTATGCGTTAAATTCAATGTTTTTGCTTTAATATTACATATTCAGCAATAGCGAAATGTATAATCCACAAAAATACCCTGCTATTTGATTTACTAACTACAAAAAATCGAATAAAAATTATAAATTTGATATAATTTTTGGGCAGATGTTATTAAAAAACCATTCCAACTTTAACCTAGAATGTGGAACCGATGAAGCTGGACGCGGGTGTTTAGCGGGTCCGGTTACTGCGGCGGCCGTGATTCTTCCTAAGGGTTTTAAAAATGGGCTTTTAAACGATTCCAAACAACTTAGCGAAACCAAGCGCGCCCTCTTAAAACCAATTATTGAAACAGAAACACTCACTTTTGGCGTTGCACATGTATTTGAGAATGAAATAGATGCCATTAATATTTTGAACGCTTCCATTTTGGCCATGCACAAAGCCATGGACCAATTAACCGCAAGGCCCGAATTTATTATTGTAGATGGCAACAAATTTAAACCATACCAGAATATCCCGTTTGAAACCATTATTAAGGGCGATGGCAAATATTTAAGCATTGCCGCCGCATCGGTGCTGGCCAAAACGTATCGCGATGCCTATATGGAAACCATTCATGAAGAATACCCAATGTACAACTGGAAACAAAACAAGGGCTACCCCACCAAAGCACACCGCGAAGCCATAAGCAAATACGGAATTACCAAATACCATCGAAAATCGTTTAGACTTTTACCCGAGCAATTGGAATTGGATTTTTAAAGAATACAGCCAAGAGAACAAACAATAAATACAGGCTGCGTGACGCGAAAGACTAAGATAAAACTCTGAAATAAATTGAAAAATATGTAGGTTTGTATAAATTAATTCGTTTTATGAGACTCATTTGTATTTCCCTCTTGTCCATTGCCCTTTTTAGCTGTTCAAACACCTATTCAAAACGTGTAAACCTTATTGATTTTGTTCCAGAAAATGCATCCATTATTATAAGAACAACCAATGTTGAAGATTTAAAAAGCAGCATCAACAACAGCGACTTTTTAGATAAGTTCTCAAAAACGCCTGCCTACAAAAATTTAGAATCGAAATTAGAGAACCTAAAACTTTTAAAACCCACCGGCGAATTGCTTATTTGCTTTTCAAAAGATGGCAACGATAGCCTTCAATACAGCTTCATAACAAAATACAGTGCACAACTGTTTAAAACCGATTCGCTAAAGAATTATGTCGAGGAAACACTCACCTACGAAACCGAAACGCTAAAAAAATCAACCTACAAGAACCATATTTTTTATAGCACGGTTATAGACAGTACCTTTTTTGCCTCATCTTCAAAAAACGTGGTACAAAATGTTTTTATGAACACGAACCTGAACGAAGAATTGGTTAAAATTTACAATGCCACCAGTAACGACAAAACATTTTCGGTATTTATTAAAGCCCATTCGCCGTTTGTAAAATCGTTTTTTATTGAACCATCCTTAAACTTGAAAACTTTTACAAGCTACATTGCCATGGATGTGGACGTAAACCAAGATGCCATTTACATAAACGGATTGACCAAAGCGAACGACTCGACAAAAAGTGCCATCAACATTTTTAAGAACACCATCCCGCAAGAAAACCAACTACAAAACATAGCCCCAATGGACAGCGATGGCTTTTTAAGCCTCACTTTTAAGAACTATAAGAATTTTGAAAAGAACCAAATGGCATATAGAAAAACCGATTCCATAGCCAGTACCGCCCTTTTTGATGCCATAGTAGAAGTAGGCGTGGTTTATAAAGCCGAAAACCGAGCGGTTATTTTAAACTCATTGGACGTTATTAACACAGAAGATGCGCTTATTGGCGAGCGCACGCCCATTGAATCGTTTAGAGGCATTGATATTTTCAGTTTTAGCAAACCCCAATTGTTCTATAAAACCTTTTCCCCCTTCATCAGCTTTAAAAACGCCACCAAGTATTGCGAGCTCGACACTTTTTTTGTGTTTTCAGACAATATGGCGATGCTGCAAAACATCATTTCCAACTACCAGAACCAAACCACTTACAGCGAACAGGATGCGTTTAAAACCATAAAAAAACAGCTTAGTAATGCCTCATCATTGCTATTTGTAACAAACAGCAACACTTTAAAAACGGTTTTGAACAGCAATTTTAATGGCGAATTGGATGGCTATTTCGGCAATTACACCACTTCGGCACTACAATTTATATACGACAGTAATTTTGCCCATGTAAACGCCATTGTAAAAAAGAGCAAAACCCGCGCCGTTCAAAATTCGGTTTCAGAAGAATGGAACATTAAATTGGCTTCCGATATTTTAAACCAGCCACAATTTGTAACCAATCATTTAACCAAAGAGAAGGAAATCGTGGTGCAAGATGTAAAAAACAACCTGTACCTAATTTCAAACAAAGGTAAAATTATTTGGAAAAAACAACTGGAGGGCGCAGTTTTAGGAAGTGTCGAGCAAATTGATATTTTTAAAAATGGCCGCCTGCAACTTGCCTTTGCAACAACAAACCGCGTGTATGTGATTGATAGGGACGGTAAGGATGTTGCGCCTTTCCCAGGGAAATTCAATGATGAGATCACACAGCCCCTAGCCGTTTTTGATTACGACAAAAACAAGGATTACAGGCTCATGGTAACCCAAGGAAAAAACATTTTGGTTTATGATGCCAACCTAAAAACAGTAAATGGCTTCAACTTTAAAGCTGCCGATGATGCCATTATTGCCCAACCAAAACATTTTAGAATGGGCAGTACCGACTATTTAGTGCTTAAATCGAAAAACAAACTATATATTTTGGACCGCACAGGCAACCCACGAATTACGCCAAAAACGACACAAACATTTTCAAACCAGCCCATTTTCCTTAACAATAATGCATTTACCACCACCACTTCAAATGGCAACATTATAGCGGTTGATGCCAAAGGGCGCGTTTCAACCCAAAACTTAAACCTTTCGGAAAAGCATGGTATCGATGCTTCCAGCAAAACGTTGGTTGCCCAAAGCGAAAACAAACTTTCTATAAAAAACAACGCCATTGAAATTGATTATGGCACTTACACCGCACCCAGCCTATTTTACCTTAACGACAAGATTTATGTTTCCATAACCGATTTACAAACCCAAAAAGTATTCCTGTACGATAGCCAAGGTAATTTATTGCCCAATTTTCCGGTTTACGGAAATTCAGCCATCGCTCTAGACCAAGTTGACCGCAGCAAAAACTTAAAATTTGTTACCAAGGGCGAAACCAACGCCATTTTACTTTACCAGCTAAATTAACATGCCTAACACATTCATATACAATGGGCTATGCCGAAATTTTTTTTTAAATCCATCTTTTTGATGAAAAGTATAGTTATCTTTAGGCCGCTATTAATCAATTAATCCAAAATCAAGATGAAACCTAACATCATCATATTGCTCTGTGCCCTCTTCGTGGGTTCGTTAGTAGACGGCCAAAATGCCTGCGACAGTTATTTTCCTTTTAAAAAAGACATTCAGTTTGAAATTACAAGCTACAACCCTAAAGGAAAAAAAGAAAGCGTAGCCAGTTATAAGGTGCTTAACATTGAAAACAATACAGCTACCATTGAAACGCAAGTTTCCGATGATAAGGGCAAAGACCTAACCACCTCAACATTTCAAGTAACCTGCAACGGCGACGGCATTTCAATCGATTTTAAATCGCTGATGAATGCCGAATTAATGAAACAATATAAAGATGTAGATTTAGAAATGACCGGAACCAATCTGGAATTTCCCAACGATTTAAAAGTTGGGCAAACCCTAAACGATGCCAACCTTAAAATGACAATGGATATGGGCGGTATGAAAATGAACATGACCGTTGATATTACCAACCGAAAGGTAAATGCCAAGGAAAGCATAACCACCCCAGCCGGAACGTTTAACTGTTATGCCATAAGCTCTAATTCGGAAACAAAAATGGGCTTAAAAATGATGTTTGAAATTAAAGAATGGGTTGCCGAAGGCATGGGCGTTATTAAAAGCGAGACCTACAACAAAAACGGCAAACTTATGGGCTATACCGAGCTTACTAGTATCAACAAATAAACCAACTAAGCAAAAAGTCCTCAAATCTGGGAGCGTCAAAGTTTATCTTTGGCGTTCTTTTTTATGTTTTTTTCTGTTGAAATCACTACTATTGTAACCTTAATAAAAAACCATGATTACTAGAAAGAACGCATCCATTTCAAAATTCATCATCCATAAGGTTGGCAACAAATTTAACGATACCAAAAACGCCTTTTCAGAAAAACTGGTCGATTTTGATGAAGTCAGCTACGACCTCATGCTGCCATTTCTATTACGCCCGTTTGGAAGCGTTGTACAAAGCTACCGGTTTAACCACCATGCCAACATTTCATTAAACGAAATAAACAGCTATTGCACACAAATTTTTAATGATGAAGATGCTTTTATAGACGTTTCAAAACACATTGTTACCCATTTATACGAACAATCAACATCGGCACAAATAAAAACGGGCGATGTACTTATTGTGATGTTTGAAGGCATCGAGTTTAATGAGATCACAACCAATGCCATTGGAATTTTCAAAATTGAAAACAAAGTCAATTTCTTTCAAACCTACTTAGAAAACAACAGCTACGATGTGTTGGTGCAAAAAGGCATTTCATCAAAAAAAGTTGATAAAGGCTGCCTTATTTTAAACCAGACCGATACCGAGGGCAACATCATTTTAAGTGTTGACAACAACAGCTACGATGCCCAATATTGGCTAAACCAGTTTTTAAACATCAAATATGCCGATGATGCCAACAACCACACCCAACAATACATAGCGCTGTGCAAAGATTTTTCGACCGAAATTCTAAAACCTACCTATGGCGCCCAAGAACAAAACATTTTTTTAGCAAAAACCATCGATTTTTTCAAGGAAAATGAAGTAGTGAACCTAGAGCGTTTTAAAGAAGAACTTTTTGAAGAAGACAAGCACAAAAACCTGTTCGACGATTATAAAAAAACCTTTGAAGACGAGCAAAACATTGTTTTGAGAAACCAGTTTGATGTAGCTGAAAGCGTTGTGAACAAAGAAAAAAAGAAGATTAAAACCGATATAAAACTAGACACCAACATACAAATTAAACTGGACATTGATGCCCCCGATGCCTCTGCCGAATATTTAGAGCGCGGTTATGACAACGAAAAGAAAATGCACTTTTACAAGGTGTTCTTTAATGTGGAAACTTAAATTTATAGAGCCAGATTCTGTACCCAAGACATAAAAAAAACCTCCACATTTCCGTGAAGGCTTGATTTTTCTAGTAGCGGGAACTGGACTCGAACCAGTGACCTTCGGGTTATGAGCCCGACGAGCTACCTACTGCTCTATCCCGCGATATATACAAAAACAGTTGACTTAGCTTTTAACTTTCGGTTCATAATGCCGACATAACTGTTTCGGATTGCAAATATACAACCCTTTTTAATTCCTGCAATAATAAAATTATAAAATATTATTGATCTATGCTATCTGCCTGAAAATCTACCAATTCAGCATCAATAAATTGAACCGTAACTTGTATGGGGTTACAGCATACTTCGCAATCTTCAATATATGCTTGTTTGGAAACCGATGCGTCCAACAGCATCGAAATAGGCTCCCAACAATACGGACAGGTAAAATGGTGTTCAAACATCGCTCACAATTTAAAACAAAAACGGCCAACTATGTTGCTGGCCGTTGGTTTGTGTTTTATTTAAAATACTAATCTTTTTCAATATCCAAAATAGCGGTAGCATTTTGTGTTTGAACTTGTAAAATATTAGGGGGCGTTTTACCCGAAACACTTATGTACTCTTGATTCAGGTTATTATCGCTCACCATTATGGTATTTAATTTTTTTAAACTTATAAAGGCCAATGGCAAATCGCCAGTGAGTTGGTTTGTTGATAGGATAAGCTCTTCCAAATTGGTTAATTGGGCAATCTCAACGGGTATTTCCCCCTCCAATTTATTGTCCATCAAACTTAATTTTTCAAGTTTTGATAATGCATAAATGTTGTTTGGAATGGTGCCCGTTAAAAAATTGCTTCCTAATAAAAGTTCTTTTAAATTGGTTAATTCCATTAAGGCCTGCGGAATGTTGCCTTCAAATTTATTGCTGTAAAGCTTTAATGTTTCCAGGTTTTTCAATTCGCCCAATTCTGATGGGATGGCGCCCTCAAAACCATTCATAAACAATTCCAATGATTTTAATTCCTTTAAGTTCTTTATTGATGA
The DNA here is from genome assembly GCF_009746565.1 of Mariniflexile maritimum. Taxonomy (GTDB): domain Bacteria; phylum Bacteroidota; class Bacteroidia; order Flavobacteriales; family Flavobacteriaceae; genus Mariniflexile; species Mariniflexile maritimum. The sequence goes on along the minus strand of NZ_WRPN01000002.1, from coordinate 460,291 downwards.
AGGAAGCGCACCTGATAGTTTATTAAACCCTAAATTAATTTTTCTTAGATAAATAAGGTTTCCTAGCTCTTGTGGCAATGTGCCCTGAAGATTGTTAAACTGTAAATTGATTTCTACAATTTTATCGTTTTCAACCTTAATGCCGTACCATGAATTTACGGGCGCATCTAAATTCCAGGTTGAATTCCATTGGCTGCCATTGGTGGCTTTATAAAGTGCCATTAAGGCGTCTTTTTCGTTTATAGAAATGCTGGCGAAGGAAAGGGCGGTTATAAAAAAAGACATAACCAAAAGTGTAAAAGTCTTCATGTTGAATAAATTTGGGATTAATTCTAACACGAATGTACTACCTAAATCGACTAAAAACTATTTTATTCGATGAAATGCATATTATTTTAACAATTACGCATCGATGAACTGTTCAATCTCTAATTGTACAGCTTCCCATTTTTCCATGGCGCTCTGTAAATTAGCCTTCAACTTTTGATAATTTTCAAAGAAATTTGGTTTGGCCGAAGTTGCTTCGTAATTGGTTTCGAGCTCTAAGTCCAGTTTTTTGATTTCGCGTTCCAGTTGATTAATTTCTGCTTCCACATTACTTAACCGATTGTTTAAGGATTTTAGCTTTTTTTGATCTTCATAAGATTGCTGTTTCTTTTCCTTCGGAACTTCTTTAATCACGGTACGTTTCTCGACCTCGCGTAAGCTTTCAACATTGCGCTGTTCTAGGTAATAGTCAATATCGCCCAAATATTCCTTTAATTTATGGTCTTTAAATTCATAGACCCTATTGGTCAATCCTTGCAAAAAATCGCGGTCGTGCGAGACCAAAATCAAGGTGCCTCCAAATTTTTTCAAGGCTTCCTTTAAAACGTTTTTAGATTTGATGTCCAAGTGGTTGGTTGGCTCGTCCATAATTAGCACGTTAAAAGGCTGGAGCATGAGTTTGGCCAATGCCAACCGGTTGCGCTCGCCACCCGAAAGCACGCGCACATACTTTTCGGCTTCGTCGCCACGAAACAAAAACGAGCCCAAAATATCGCGTACTTTGCTTCTGTTGGTTTCGTTGGCAGCATCAATCATGGTATCTAACACGGTTTTGTTGCCATCCAAATACTCGGCTTGATTTTGGGCAAAATAACCAATCTGAACGTTATGCCCTAGCTTTACATGCCCATCGTATTTAATTTCGCCAACAATAATTTTTGCCAGGGTCGATTTACCTTGACCGTTTTGACCAACAAAGGCCGTTTTACTATCGCGTTCAATTAACAAACTTATGTTTTTCAAAACGTGGTTGTGACCATAGTTTTTTGAAACTTTATCCATTTCAACCACCACTTTTCCCGGGGTGATGGACACGGGGAAATGAAGGCTCATCACGCTGTTGTCGTCTTCATCTACTTCAATCCTATCAATTCTATCGAGTTTTTTTATAAGCGATTGTGCCATGGTTGCTTTTGATGCCTTGGCACGAAACTTTTCAATTAACTTTTCGGTTTGCTCAATTTGTTTTTGTTGGTTTTTTTGCGATGCCAACTGTTGTGTTCGCAATTCTTCACGCAACACCAAGAATTTAGAGTAGGGTTTGGGGTAATCGTATATTCTGCCCAAAGAAATCTCGATGGTTCTGTTGGTTACGTTGTCTAAAAACATTTTATCGTGCGAAACAATTACAACGGCACCCGGATAATTTTTTAAAAACCCTTCCAACCAAATAATAGATTCGATATCCAAATGGTTTGTTGGCTCATCAAGAAGCAATATATCGTTATTTTGAAGCAATAATTTAGCCAACTCGATACGCATACGCCAACCACCCGAAAACGTATCGGTAAGTTTGTTGAAATCGGCCCGTTTAAAGCCCAAACCTTGTAGGATTTTTTCGGTATCGCCTTGGTAACTATACCCTCCCAGTATTTCGTATTGGTGCTGAAGCTCGTTAACATCAACCATTAATTGGTGGTAACCGTCGCTTTCATAATCGGTACGGTGTGCCAAATCATTATTAACAACATCCATTTTTGCTTCCAGTTGCTTTAGTTCCGTAAAGGCTTCATACGCTTCTTCAAGTACGGTTCGTCCAAAAACAAAATCGATGTCTTGCTTTAAAAAACCTATTTTCAGTTCTTTATCGGCAGCAATTTGCCCGGTATCGGGCTCCATTTCCTTTGATAAAATTTTAAGCATGGTCGATTTCCCTGCGCCATTTTTTCCGATTAAACCAACGCGATCGCCGTTACCCAGCTTAAACGTAAGATCCTCAAATAGATATTCGCCTTGAAATGAAATCGATAAATTGTGAATGTTCATCATAAAAATGTAACTTTTGCTACAGAGCTTTAGTTTTTAACCTGTATTTTTGTTCTGTAAATGCGAACGCAAAAGTACATTAAATTATATGTTTAAAAAAGGCTCAAAATTATATAGTATTTTCTCCGGAAGTTGCCCTAGGTGCCATGAAGAATCGATGTTTAAAAACAAAAACCCCTATGTGCTTTCCGAACTCATGGCAATGCACGAAACTTGCAGTAATTGTGGCACCAAATACAAAATTGAACCATCGTTTTTTTATGGCGCCATGTACGTTAGTTACGCTGTGGGCATTGCGTTTGCAGTGGCTGCTTTTGTGATTTCGTTTGTGTTTTTAAAGGCAACTATTAATAGTGTATTTGCTTCCATTATTGCTACTTTAATTGTTTTTATGCCCATAATTATTAGATTATCGCGAAATATATGGATTAATCTTTTTATGCACTACGACAAAACATTATCAAAGAAAAACCAAGCATGAGTATAGGTATAGTACGTTTTTTGCACTTTGATTATTCGAGGATTTTTAAAAAAAAACTAACTATTTCTTTCTTAGCTTGATAACAAACTAAAAATTATTCTTCCATATCTTGGTGTTTGGCATAGTTTCGCCATTTTTCTATACACTGCAACATATCGTCTGGAATGGGTGTTTCAAATTGTAAAAAAGCCCCTGTTTTTGGGTGCACAAACCCTAAGGTTTTGGCGTGCAATGCTTGCCGGGACAAAATTTTAAAACAATTATCTACAAATTGTTTGTATTTGGTGAAGGTAGTGCCTTTTAATACTTTTTCACCACCGTAACGCTCGTCGTTAAACAGGGTATGCCCAATATGTTTCATGTGTACCCGTATTTGGTGTGTACGTCCTGTTTCCAGTTTGCAGGATACCAAAGTAACGTAGCCCAAGCGCTCTAAAACCTTGTAATGCGTAACGGCAGGCTTTCCCTTATCGGCTTCATCGCCTAAATAAACCGTATTTTGTAATCGGTTTTTGGGGTGTCTTCCTATATTTCCTTCCACGGTGCCTTCTTCGGCTTCCACATTGCCCCAAACTAGGGCAACATATTCGCGTTCGCTGGTTTTTTCGGCAAACTGTAACGATAAGTGCGCCATGGCGTGTTCGGTTTTGGCAATTACCAACAGGCCACTGGTGTCTTTATCGATGCGATGAACCAATCCTGGGCGCTCACTGGTGTTGTTTGGCAAATTTTCAAACCTATAAATCAATCCATTTATAAGCGTTCCCGAATAATTGCCGTGTCCGGGATGCACGACCATACCCGCTGGTTTGTTTACCACCAAAAGCTCCTCATCTTCATACACGATATCCAGCGGGATATTTTCACCAACCAACAAATTCTCGTGTGGCGGATGCGTAAATAGTACCCGAATATTATCGTAGGGCTTAACTTTGTAATTGGATTTTACGGCGGTTCCATTTACCACAATACTGCCGTTTTTTGCTGCTGCCTGAATTTTATTTCGGGTGGCGTTTTCAACGCGGTTCATTAAATATTTATCAATGCGCAATGGGGCTTGCCCTTTATCAACGTTAAATGCATGGTGTTCGTAAAGGTCGCTTTCATCGTCAATAAAATCGGGGGTATAATCTTCCATTATCATTATATGAACCACGAAAACACGCAGTAGGGGTTGTTTGAATGTGTTAGTTTAAATCAGAAGGCACTTCCTCTAATGGGGCATCTGTTAAAGTATCCTCGGTTTCCAATCCGGGTCTGTTGCCATTCCCCAATACCAAGTCGATGGCCGTTGTTTTTGGTAGCTTATCACCCTGCTTGATGTCTTTGCCCTTGTATTGCATTTGCAGTACCAAATCTTTTGCAATGTTATCCACATAGGTTAGTTTTCCAACTTTAAAACCCAAGGCTTCCAGGGTAGGCTTTGCCTGCCTAAATGTGCGTTCTATTAAATCGGGCACGCCAATTTTTCGGTAACCCGATGGATTCACGGTGATGTAAATTTTTCGGTCTTCCTTAACCTTTGCCCCGGCCGATGGGTCTTGGTCTATGACCGAAAAACGAGGATAATCGGGGTTAAAATTTGCGGAATCCTGAACTTGCATTATCAAATTATTCTGTTCCAATTCTAGTTGCGCCACGTTTAATGATTTTCCTTTTAAGTTGGGCACGGTTTCAAATTCGCCATGATTTGTTGTAAAGCGCAACCATTGCATCATCATAAAACTTAGCACAACCACGGCACCAGCTGCCAACAACAATTGTTTAAAAAACACTTTACTGGTAAGAAATTTAATAAGGCTCATTTATAGAATTTTCAATTAGGCAAATATATAAAAACAGAACTGTTTTTTCTTTTGCAATTTATGTGATATTTTAGCTTAACTTATAATACATACGTTTTATTGTGGGTTTTAGATTGAAAAGACGCGGGATACGGAAAAAAAGAAAATATAGAATTTGATGCCTCGGTTGAGGGAACGACAAAAAAACAGAATTTATGAAAAAAAATATTGCCATCATCATGGGAGGGTATTCAAGCGAATACGAAATCTCGTTAAAAAGCGGACAAGTAGTTTATGATTCCTTAGACGCTTCAAAGTATAACGCTTTCAAAATCCATATTTTTAAGGAGAAATGGGTATATGTTGATGGTGCCAATGCCGAATTCCCCATAGATAAAAACGACTTTTCGGTAACAATAAACCATGCGAAAATTACGTTCGACTGCGTTTTTAACGCCATTCATGGGTCGCCCGGGGAAGATGGTTTTATGCAAGCTTATTTTAAATTGCTTAACATGCCACATACCAGTTGCGATATGTACCAAGCGGCACTAACCTTTAACAAACGCGATTGTTTAAGTGTTTTAAAACCTTACGGCATCAAAACGGCCGAATCGTTTTATTTGAATTTTGGCGATGCCATTGATGAAAATGCCATTATTGCAAAAGTTGGCTTGCCCTGTTTTGTAAAGGCCAACAAAGCAGGCAGTAGTTTTGGCGTTACTAAAGTGCATAAAAAAGAGGACCTGAAAAACGCCATTTCAGTGGCTTTTAAGGAAGATGATGAAATTATTATTGAATCGTTTTTGGATGGCACCGAAGTTTCGGTAGGCGTTTTTAACTACAATGGGGAAACCAAAGTTTTGCCAATAACCGAAATTGTGAGCGAGAACGATTTTTTTGACTACGAAGCCAAATATTTAGGAAAATCTCAAGAAATAACCCCTGCTCGCATAACAAAAGAGGAAGAAACCAAAGTAAATGCCATCGCAAAAAAGGTATATGAGGTTTTAAAAATGACAGGTTTTAGCCGAAGCGAGTACATCTTTAAAAACGGCGAACCGCATTTGTTGGAAGTAAATACCGTACCCGGGTTAACCAAGGCCAGTATTTTTCCTCAGCAAGCAAAAGCCGCTGGAATAAGTTTAGAGGCACTATTTGGTAATGCAATTGAAACCTCGCTTAAAAACCACACCCTGAATGTTTCAAAAAGAGGGAAACTTTAACGAGAAGGGCATGAGCCTTAAAATTACTTGTAATAATTAGGTATCTTTGGTACATAATCAACAAAAAGATGCCTGCCTTCGCAAAAATATAAAAATGAAACGAGCCATATTTCCGGGATCTTTTGACCCCATAACCCTAGGACATTACGACATCATTAAACGTGGCATCACGCTTTTTGATGAAGTTATTGTAGCCATTGGCATTAATGCCGATAAAAACTACATGTTCTCGCTAGAAGAACGCATTCAGTTTATTGAAGATACCTTTGCCAACGAACCTAAAATCAAACTAATGACCTACCAAGGTTTGACCGTTGATTTTTGTAAAGATGTCGATGCCCATTTTATATTACGCGGCCTGCGCAATCCTGCCGATTTTGAGTTTGAAAAAGCCATTGCGCATACCAACAGGCACTTATCGACCATTGAAACGGTTTTTCTTTTAACGGCCTCTAAAACTTCTTATATTTCATCTTCCATAGTGCGCGATGTTATTAGAAACGGTGGCGATTACACCAAATTTGTACCCGATAGTGTTAAGGTGAAATAGGTTTTGGTTCCTCTTGGTTCCCGAAACAAAATTTCATCAGTAACATTTCAAACTATTCAATAATAAAAAAGTCTGCGTTTGCAGACTTTTCGAGTTAAAGTGGGGAGAGCAGGATTCGAACCTGCGAAGACTAAGTCAGCAGATTTACAGTCTGCCCTCGTTGGCCGCTTGAGTATCTCCCCAAAACCGTGCGCAAATATATTATAGTTTGTTAACTGTACAAAATAAAAAACGTGCAATTTTACAATTCATAACGCAACCTAAACGACACAAATAACGGTTGAATAAAATATTCGGTAGCGCTCACCGAAAACGCGTCGGTATTGCTATTGTTTTGCGACTTGGTATTGAACAAGTTAGTGGCTTTTACTTCGTATTCCAACTTGGCATCCTTATCTTTTCTGTATGATAAGGACGCGTTTAAAAATTGATAACTGTTGATGGTTTTTGTTTCGTTACTGAAATTATTATAACTGTAATCGGTTTTAAAGGTGAAGGTTTTAAAAATAAGGGCATCAAGTGCTACCGAAGGCGCTTTTGTGTAAAACTTCGTGTTGCTGTTGCTGTTGTCCTGTACGGTGTAGCGATAGCCCAGTTCAACATTGGGGGCCGTTTTAAAATTGGTACGCAGCTCGGTTCGGTAGGTTTGCGAAAAACCTTCGTTTACGGTTGGCTGGTTTTGGATAAACTGATTGAATTTGGAATAATTAAAATTTCCGCTAACCGATGCCCTAATTTTTCCAAAGGTACGCTGAAACCTGCCGTTGGCACTGGCACTTTCATCAGAAAGCCCCGAATTAAACGGCGAGCTAACACGTATCACACTTCCGGGTTCGAAAATTGAGACGTTGCGTATGTTATCGATGCTTTTGTTGTAATTGATGCTCGCATAAACATTGGTGTAATTAAACATGTTAAAACTGTAATAGGATAGATTTATGTTGTGCGACAGCGCACTGGCCAAATCTGGATTGCCCGAAAACAACGAACCATAACTATTTAGCACCAAACCACTTGCAAACTTTGACACATCGGTAAATTGGGTTTGCATTTGATAGTTTAAGGAAATCTGTTCACTTTTTTTCAATTGCATGAGCATATTAAAATCGGGCAAGAGCCTAAAAAAATTATCGGTGGTTGTTTGGGAAAATTGGGTGTTTTTTGCACTAAAACCATGAGCAGAAACACCCGGTGTAAACGTAAATATCCCCGATTTTAAACGGTAATGCATGCCCAAATACACATCGCTAAAAAGGTATTTGATTGCGTTTGTGTCGCGCCCCTCATTAATGGTTGGCGTTGGGTTGAAGATGGAGCCATCATCAAAAAACTGAAAAATATTGGAGTTGAACTTCTGGCTGCTCAATACGGTTCCGAATGTAAAATTAATATCGCTTTTTTTGTTCAAAATGTTCCAATAATCAAGCTTTGCATCCATTTTATTGGACTTCACCCGTTTATCCTGCCCTATTTTATACCCTATTTGCGCACCGTTCAACCCTAAATTATTGGCAGTGGCTTCATAATTATCCTTATCATCTAAAATAGCTTTGTAAAATGGGTCCTCATCCTGTAATAAATGCTGAACCTCTAACGCAAAAATATTGGTCGCATCGAGGGTGTAGTAATAATTAAGGTTTTGGTTGATGCTGAACGGACTTGAACGCTCCAACTCATTGATATTGCCTATTTTACTGGAAATCACGTTCTGGATTTGCGATTCTTTTGAAACCCTTCCCAATACATCATAATCCAACTGGTTGTTGCTGGTGGGCTTGTATTTACCCGATAGTTTTAGCATGCCCAAATCGCTTCGTTGGGTCGTATTGTTTTCCTTGTTTTCGTTTCTCGAAACATCGTTCAATATTTGTATATCGCTAATTTCGCGCATCTCGGTTTTATTGTTCGAAAATATGGCAAAACCACTCAAATCCAAGGTTTTATTGGGCGACCAGCTAAAATTGGCTGCCCCAAATTTGGTGTTTATTGCTTTGGCCCTATCATTTTGCACCGTTAAAAACCCTAAATTATTGCTTCCTAAGTTAATATTGGTGCCGCTACTCCTGCTGGGGCTCCTAAAACCGCCCGTAAAATTGAAATAATCACGGCGGGTAAAGGCAATTTCACCTATATTATTCAAATCGGCAATGGTGTTGATGCTGTATTTCGGACTGTAATAAAAGAGTTTTGGCTGAAACAGATACAGACCCTCTTGGTTGGATGCACCACCTCCTGCCGTGATATTTCCAAACCAAAAGTTTGTTTTACCTTCCTTTAACTTGATATTGATGGCCACATTATCTTGGTTGTTGGTAACACCACTTAATTGCCCAATTTCGGCATAATTTTTAAGCACCTGTACCTTATCAACCGCGTTTGAGGGAATGTTTTGGGTGGCCAATTTTGAGTCGCCATCAAAAAACTCCTTACCATCTACCATCACTTTTGAAACTACTTTTCCTTCAACCTGTATTTGTCCGTCGTCATTAATTTCAACCCCGGGCAAATTTTTAAGTACATCGCCCAATTTTCGTTCGGTACCTTTATTAAACGAATCGGCGTTATAGATCATGGTATCGCCCCTCACCACTACGGGCATCTCGTAAACCAAATTCACTTCATCTAGGGTATTGTCATTTTTTAAACTGAAATTTTTAACAACATCGGTTTCCTTGGTTTGAAAAAGTTCCTCGCCCGTTTTCATGCCAATGTAACTTACTTGGAGTTTATAAGAGGTGTTCTTTTTCAAAATAAGCTTGAAACGCCCGTCGTTATTGGCTATACCGTAGGCATCCAAGGCTTTGGTTTCTTGGTTTATGGCTACCACATTGGCGAGTTCTAGTGGGTTTCCAATGCTGTCTCTTACGGTGCCTTCCAGTTTAACCTGTGCAAAAACGCTACTTACCATTCCTAATAGTAGCGCGGTGATTAGAAGTTTCTTCACAACAAACAATTAGTTCCTGCCAGGGCCACCATTACCACCACGGCTACTTCGGAAATTTTCGCGCATTTCCTCAATTTTCTTTTTTTGAAGTACGCTGTATGCTTCTTTGGTAATTTCCTTGCCTTTTGAAGGCACTTTTATAGCATCCTTTTCCTCGGGATTCAAAACTATTTTAGAACATAGGATGGTGGTTCTATCGGCAGATACTTCTAAAATTAAACCGGGAAGCCCCCAATACACATCGGGTCCTTGACTAACCGGGATTTGCATGGTGTACCAAGCCACTATTTGGATTTCTTTGGTGAGTGTTGCCTCATTTTCGTTGTCTGCAGGTGGCCTTCCAAAATTTCCAAAAGGGGCTGCATCAACAGTTTTGGTCAAGGTTGCCTTAAAGCAGGTGTATTGCCCAATTTGTTTGGTTTCGCCTGCCATTTGCCAATCAAGTTTTGGTAGCGAATCTTTAATTAAAAACTGTTTCCCAAAAAGTTCCTGTTCTTGCAACAGCATTTGATTTTTTACGTTTTTATATTGAGGGCCACCCGTAAAATTGCCCATCATGGCACCAAAACGTCCGCCTCCTGCCCCTGGGGCATCTAGTTTTTCTTCTTCTTTATAAAGAGATTCCGATTGGTTGAAGGTTAAGATATATGTTTTTTCCAACATGCTTTTCATACGTTCTGCAATTTGCTTCTTTTGGTCTTCACTCATACCACTGCGCCCAAAATTGCTCATATCCATTGAGGTTTTAGATTCGTAGTAGGCTTTCCCCTGAAAATCTTTTTGGGCAAAAGCAAAAACAGAGACCAAAAATGATAAACAGAAGGTGGTGGTTTTAATTAAATTGGGTTTCATAAATACGGGCTTAAAATTGAAATCTAAAAATATAACATTAAATGACTTAGACTTAAAAAATCGCATTTAGTTTAGCAAGCAAAATGTTAAAGTGTTCTTAAAAATTGGCAGATTGATTTTTAATTTGGGCAGCCTTCATGAATTTTTGAAACTGCTTCAAAATTTAAAATCATTTTCCGATTTGTAACTAATTTGGTTTTTGTATTTTTCGCTTTACAATGAAAAATGCAATTTACATACTTATAGTTTGTTGGTTTTCAGTTTATTCACAAGAACAAATTGAGGCCACTTTGATAAACAAAACCGCGTTTCAAGCAGATGCCGTTGTGGACGTTACCAATTTTAACACGACGTTTTACATTTTAAACAATGTGCTTTTGAAACATAACGAAGATGAACCAAAAGAGAATGACCTTGGGTATAACAATTTTCAATTGGGCAACATTACGTCCGTTAACACTTTTAACCCTTTAAAAATCAATATGTTTTACAAAGATTTTAATACGGTTGTCGTTTTGGACAATCGGTTGGCCGAAATATTCAAAATAGACTTTAATTCACTCGCCGATTATAAAAATATATCGCATGTTACAACGGGCTCGGACAATACGTTATGGGTTTTTAACGAGAACACCCAACAATTGGAGCTTTTCGATTACAAAACCAACACCACGCGCGCCAAAACATTGCCCATAAAGCATCCTGTTTTGGCTATGAAAAGCAATTATAATTATTGCTGGCTATTAACCGAAGCCTTTATTTACAAATATGACTATTTTGGAAATCTTTTAAACAAGGCCAAAAACGAAGGCTTTACTGCTATGGCACTAAAAGATGAAGATTTGGTGCTTAAAAAAAACAAGGCTCTTTTCTATTTAAAAAAAGAAACCGAAAACCCCATACCCATTGCTTTGCCCAATTTGTTAATAAATGGTTTTTTTGCAACCAACGAAACCTTGTATATTTACAACCTTAAAACACTATTTGAATACCAATTAAAAATCGACTAAACCATGCACATTGCTATTGCCGGAAATATTGGCGCAGGAAAAACAACACTCACAAAACTTCTTGCAAAACATTACAAATGGGAGCCACAACTTGAAGATGTGGTGGACAATCCGTATTTAGACGATTTTTACAATCAAATGGAACGTTGGAGCTTCAACCTACAGGTTTACTTTTTAAATAGTAGGTTTAGGCAGGTTTTGCAAATTCGCGAAAGCGGAAAAGACATTATTCAAGACCGCACTATTTATGAAGATGCCCATATTTTTGCACCCAATTTGCATGCCATGGGTTTGATGACCAATAGGGATTATGAAAATTACAAATCGCTTTTCGACTTAATGGAATCGCTGGTTCAAGGCCCAGATGTATTGATTTATTTACGAAGCACCATACCCAATTTAGTAGCTCAAATTCACAAACGGGGTCGCGATTACGAAAATTCGATAAGCATTGATTATTTAAGCCGTTTGAACGAACGCTACGAGGCCTGGATACATGGCTACAATAAAGGGAAACTATTAATTATTGATGTTGATAAACTGGACTTTGTTGACAACCCCGAAGATTTGGGGTTTGTTATCAATACCATTGATGCGGAGATTAACGGGTTGTTTTGATTCCCCATTGCTTCTATACCTAAATTACAAAATAAAAAACCACGCTTTTAACGGCGTGGTTTTTTGTTCTATAAAAGTTATATATCTAATTAACAACAGAAGCTTCTTTTTCTAAAGTGCCCATGGTAGCTACCTTGGCTTTCACTTCGGCCTCATCACCTTGAAACGTTTCGTAAGTAGTTGATGTAATGCCGTTTTCTTCAACTATGGTGGTTACAACAGCTTTTACACTACCATCCTCATTGGTGTGCATCGTTACTTTAACGTCTTTTGTAACCTCAACTTTTTCGGTCGCTTGATCGGAAACATAGGCCGTAACCACTTCAGAGGTCAAGGCAATACTTGGCGCTATTACCAAAGCAACCACACTCATTAATTTTAATAAAATATTCAATGAAGGGCCAGAAGTATCTTTAAACGGATCGCCTACGGTATCGCCAACAACGGCAGCTTTGTGCGCATCGGTTCCTTTTTTACCTTGCTCTTCAATGGTTTTTTTCGCATTGTCCCAAGCACCGCCAGCATTCGATTGGAAAATCGCCATCAACACACCGCAGGTTGTAACGCCCGCCAGCAAACCACCTAACATTTCGGCACCACCAATAAAACCAACGGCCACAGGTACCAAAATGGCCAACAACCCGGGCAAGACCATTTCTTTAATAGATGCTTTTGTTGATATGGCAACACATTTTTCATATTCAGCGTAGCCATCAGCAGCATCAAAAATGGCACGGTCTTCAGGAGTTGCCTTGCTCATATCAGAATCATATTTACGCATCACCGTTAGGGCTGCTTTTAACTGCGGAATATCCCTAAACTGGCGACGTACTTCTTCAATCATCGCCATTGCAGCACGACCAACAGCGTTCATTGACAGGGCTGAAAACACAAACGGCAACATGCCGCCCACTAACAAACCTGCCATAATATCGGGTTTAGAAACATCAATGGCCTTTACATTTGCCGTATGCATAAACGCAGCAAACAAAGCTAATGCCGTTAATGCCGCAGAAGCAATTGCAAAACCTTTACCAATAGCGGCCGTAGTGTTTCCAACAGCATCTAATTTATCGGTACGTTGGCGCACTTCTTTGGGCAATTCGGCCATTTCAGCAATACCACCCGCATTATCAGAAATGGGCCCATAAGCATCAACCGCCAATTGAATACCTGTATTTGCCAACATGCCCACTGCTGCTATGGCTATACCATATAAGCCAGCAAAATGGTGCGACACCAAGATAGCTGCAGCAATCAACAAAATAGGAATCATGGTGGACATCATCCCGATACCCAAACCGGCGATAATATTGGTAGCAGCACCCGTTTCCGACTGTCTTACAATGGAGTTTACTGGTTTTTTTCCTGTTCCTGTATAATATTCGGTTATTTTGCCCACTGCCAAACCAGCTACCAAACCAGCTATTGTAGCCCAAAACACACCCATTGAAGTATAAACAACGCCTTCAAAATCCCATGTAGCAGGAAGCATTTCTTGAATAATAAAATAGGAAGCCAGCACCATTAATCCTGCTGAACCAAATTCGCCAATATTTAATGCCGATTGTGGGTTTCCACCATCTTTTACTTTCACAAAAAATGTCCCAATAATAGACATGATGATTCCAACAGCTGCCAATACCAAAGGTAAATAAACAGCACCCATACCGCCAAACCCTGGGGTAATGATGATGGCACCTAAAACCATGGTTCCTATAATGGATCCAACGTACGATTCAAATAAATCGGCACCCATACCAGCAACATCGCCCACGTTATCACCCACGTTATCTGCAATAGTTGCAGGATTTAAGGGATGATCTTCAGGAATACCTGCTTCAACTTTACCTACTAAATCGGCACCCACATCGGCTGCTTTTGTATATATACCGCCACCAACACGTGCAAATAAGGCAATGGAGGACGCTCCTAAAGAAAATCCAGAAAGGACATTTAATACCATGACCAAATTAGCTTCACCGGGCCAAATTTGTTGATAGATTGCAAAAAGGCCACTTAAGCCCAATACACCAAGTCCAACAACCCCCAAGCCCATTACGGCACCACCGGCAAACGCCACTTCCAAGGCTTTCCCTAACGACGTTCTCGCGGCTTGTGTGGTTCGCACATTGGCCTTAGTTGCTACTTTCATGCCAATAAAACCAGCTAAAGCAGAACAAATAGCCCCAACTATAAAAGAAACAGCGACCATCCAATGGGATATTGGCATATTTGTTTGTGGGTCTAATTGCTGAAATTCACTATGTCCTTTAAAAAATAACAAAACTGCCACCGCCACTACAAAAACCGCTAAAATTTTATATTCAGCTTTAAGGAATGACATGGCACCATCGGCAATACTTTTGGCAATCCGAATCATTTTCTCACTTCCTTGCTCTTGCTTTGCTACCCAAGCACTTTTAAAAAATACAAATGCCAATCCTAAAACACCGAAAAGTGGCAATAATTTCACTATTAATTCCATATTAGTTAAGTTAGTTTAAATTAATCTTTTTTTAAGTGGGGCTAAAAATAGTAAAATATAAGTGATAAAAAAAACCACCTTTAGTTAAAGATGGTTCATTTTTTTTTATAAAAATTAAGAATTCAACAATTATATGGTGAAGGTTCTTTTTTTCTTGTGGTCGCTTTCTTCATAACGTTTTACACATTCATGATATATGGCAATGGCCGCTTCTGCATTGCCCCATCCGCCGGTATCCACTTTTTTCTTTTCCAAATCTTTATATACCTGAAAAAAGTGTTCAATTTCCTTTAGCCTGTGAGGGTTTAGGTCGCTAATATCATCTTTATTGCTCCAAATAGGGTCTGAAACTGGCACGCAAATAATTTTCTCGTCGGGTCCTTTTTCATCGGTCATGTAAAACACCCCAATAGGCCTTACTTCCATAACCACCATGGGATAGGTTGGCTGGTGCCCTAAAACCAACACGTCTAGCGGGTCTTGGTCCAAGGCCAATGTTTCTGGGATAAAGCCATAATCGCCCGGATACATCATGGATGAAAACAACATGCGGTCGAAACGGATTTTATGTAACGTAAAATCATATTCGTACTTGTTTCGGCTTCCTTTTGGTATTTCAATTAGCACATCAAATGTTACTATTTTTTTTTCGCTCATGATATTTTTTTCAATTTTTAGGACTGCAAATGTACAGAACGATTCGGCATTTAACAACAAAACGTGAAGTTTTGTGGGGTTAATTTGAAAGTAAAACCCATTGCTAAACAGCTATTAAAAATAAAAACCAAATGTGCCCGTAACCCCAAACTTTCGGGCATCGGGATATTCAAATTTATTCAAATAATTTCCTCTAAAGTTGAAATCGATTCTAAAAACCTTAAAGATGTTACCAACGCCAAAGCCGTATTCAAAATAAGGTTTGGTAGGTGCTTTTAAAGAGATTGTATTTGGATTGCTTGTGGTGCTTAAAGCCACATTTTCATTTGAAATTTCACCAACAACACCGCGGAACCCAACGATTTCACGAAGATTGAATTTTCTTAAAAACGGGATTCTGGAAAATAAGCGGCCGTTAAAATTATGCTCAATATGAAAAGACGCATAGGTATCGGACACGAATTCATAATAATCCAACTGCGAAAACGTATTGTAAATGGAAAAATACGATTGGTTACCAGGTATTACGCTTAACAGCCCCAGCGGTACCTCGCCAAATGTTTTTCCTGCCTCAATGGTGGTGTAAGTTCTGCCAAAACCACCAATTTGCCATGGTTGGCGGTACGAAAATTGCAGTTTGGTGTAATCGAAGTCGCTATTGAATAGGGTTTTATCGCCGCGGCTTATTTGCGCGAACAAACTTGCATAATCTGTATTGGTCTCTAAGCGTTCCACACCAAAGCCCGATAATTTCCGTTTCGGAAAAAACGATAAAGACAGTGTGCTTTCGTATTGGTTTATAGCCGATTCCTCGCCTGTTTCGGTATTGTAGTCCAAGCTGAAGGTGGGCGATGCCGATTCTAATGTGCGATAATTGCCGCCAAGTTTAATAACCACATTGCGCCAAGGCTCTGCTTCAATGGCAAAACTTGTTAAGTTTATGGATGTTAACTTATCGTTTGAGCCCGTTCCCACAATAGATGAAGATGCCAAACTTCTGCCCAAAACATCGGTACTTGTTGTTAAACTGGCGCCTATTTGTTCAACATCGCGCCGGTTGCCACCCGATATGATAAGTCGGCTTTTCTTGTCCAATAGCCATTTTCCTGAAACACCGTATTTGAATTTATCGTCTTTAAGCCCGTATGCCAAAAACCCTTCTAAACGCCATAAATCGTTCTTACCAAAATAGGTGCGCAAGCCCGTTCGCAACCGAACACCTTCAACTTCATTATAACCAAAGGTTGAAAAAATAGGCCCGTAATCTAAAGGGAGCTGGTTAAATTCTATATAACCCGATGCCAAAATGCTTCCTAAATTATAAAGTCTTTTAAATTTTTTTACCGTTTTTAAGGTATCCAACATTTTATAGATGCCCTTTTCGTCTTTATTTAACGATTCAAACCTGTTCTCTTCCCAAAAAGCATCATCTCTATCAAACACATCTTGGTTGTAATTATAAACATCCTTTTCATAAAATCTGGAGTCCTTTTGTATATCAAATTTATAATTATTGAACAAGGTGGTACGCTTGCCATACACGCCCCGAGAGGTTTCCTTTTTGTTTAGGGCGAAATCGGACATCATATAATCGCGTTTTACCAAAAAAATGGAATCGTTCAACACCTCAAATTCCTGTTCAATATATATGTCCTTTACCCAGTTGATATTGGCACTTTTTGATGCTTGAAGGTTTATTTTCTTGATGGCATAGGTGGTATCGGCTACCCAAAAATCGCCTTTAAAGGTGAGTTCGTTTTTTCGGCGTGGGTAATAAATAATGTTGTAACACCACTTGTTTTCAATAAAAGAACTATCCTTTAGCACGTAGTTATACGTTTGAATGCCTGCTCTTGAGAGTGGGCTCACAAAACTTTTATCGAAAAATTTTAGGTAGTTATCATACACACTAAAATCGGAATACAGGTCGTGCACAAAATCGATGATGATTTGGTTATCGCTGAAACCCGAATTTTTATTTCCTTTTAAAACTTCCTTTTTCTTATTATTTGTATTGTCGCCATAAACGGTTGAAACGGCTTCGTTGATAAAAATGGGCAGATAGGTTTTGCCCGTAACGCTGGAAGTATCAACTTGGTCGAAAACAAATTCCATACCCCGGAACAGTTTGCTTTTTATTAGCGCACTATCAATGGTATTCATGTCAAACTCTACCTTCTCGTATTTATCGTATTCGTACTGTTTGAAATGTTTTAGGCCATTTTTGCGCTTGTGTTCCCATATTTTCCGCAATAAATCGATGGCAGGATTGTTTTTTTTGGGCTGTTTTCCGGCAACTATAAACACTTGGCTTAACTGTTCGGCAGCTTCTTTAAGAGTTATCCTTAAATCGTAATTTACTTTTTTTGTTAACGGAACATCGAGGGTTTCATAACCCAAAAACGAAATGTTTAAAGCAGTCCAGGTGTTGTTGGATTCCATATAAAACTTACCGTTCTCATCGGTAATGGTGCCTTGTGTGGAGCCTTTAAAAATAACGTTGGCAAAGGAAATAGGTTGGTTAGCTTCATCAAACACATAACCGCTTACCTTGGTTTGGGCGAATGTGGATGTTATTCCGAAGAATAAGATGGCAAGGAGTAGTTTTGGGTTCATAATACAAAAAAACTTCATCAACAATCATGCTAATGAAGTTTATATAACGTGAAAAACACTTATTTATTTATACATTACTTTTTTTACTGCTTTAACGACCTCGTCGCTGTTTGGCAACCATTCTTCCATTAAAACTGGCGAATACGCTGCGGGGGTATCGGCCGTATTGATTCTAATAATGGGCGCATCTAAATAGTCGAATGCTTCCGATTGAACGATATAGGTAATTTCGGTAGAAACATTTCCAAAAGGCCATGCTTCTTCCAAAACGACCAACCGGTTGGTTTTCTTAACCGATTTTAAAACCGTTTCTTTGTCCAGAGGGCGCACGGTGCGCAAATCGATAATTTCGCATGAGATACCTTCTTTTGCCAATTCATCGGCTGCTTTGTAGGCTTCCTTAATTATTTTTCCGAATGATACAATGGTTACATCGGTGCCTTCACGCTTTACATCGGCAACCCCAATTGGCAAAATATATTCGCCTTCTGGCACTTCGCCCTTATCGCCATACATTTGCTCGCTTTCCATAAAAATAACTGGGTCGTCATCGCGAATGGCCGCTTTTAATAGGCCTTTTGCGTCATACGGATTGGAAGGAACGATTACCTTTAAACCTGGCGTATTGGCAAACCAACTTTCAAAAGCCTGCGAATGGGTAGCGCCCAATTGGCCCGCAGAGGCTGTTGGCCCACGAAACACAATGGGGCATTTAAACTGGCCACCAGACATTTGCCTGATTTTGGCAGCGTTATTTATAATTTGATCAATTCCTACCAACGAAAAGTTAAAGGTCATATACTCCACTATGGGTCTATTGCCTGTCATGGTCGAACCAACTGCGATACCTGCAAAACCAAGTTCGGCAATAGGTGTATCGATAACGCGTTTTGGCCCAAATTCGTCCAACATCCCTTTCGATGCTTTGTAGGCTCCATTATATTCGGCAACTTCTTCGCCCATTAAGTAAACGCTTTCGTCACGGCGCATTTCCTCGCTCATCGCTTCACAAATGGCTTCTCTAAATTGAATTGTCTTCATTAACTATATTTTAATTCGCGTTGCAAAAATAACAATAAATAATACACTTTGCTTAAAAGAACATTTAATAATTTACTATGCATGCATAGCAAATATTCAAAATAAAATAATTAACTTCGTAACCTTTAAATGAGTTCGCAGTTTTCTGTAACAATTTACAGTTGCAATAGCACGAAGCTTATAGCGGATATAAACGATAATTAAATAATTGAATATGAAGATATTAGTGTGCATAAGCCATGTTCCGGACACCACTTCAAAAATTAATTTTACCGAAGGCGACACCAAATTTGATACCAACGGCGTGCAATTTGTTATCAACCCAAATGATGAATTTGGCTTAACCCGCGCCATGTGGTTTAAGGAAAAACAGGGTGCAAACGTTACGGTTGTAAATGTTGGTGGCGCAGAAACCGAGCCTACCCTGCGCAAAGCCCTAGCTATTGGTGCCGATGCTGCCATACGTGTAAACAGGGCTGCCACCGATGGGTTTTCGGTTGCTAAACAATTGGCACAAGTTGTAAAAGATGGTGGTTACGACTTAGTGATTGCCGGTCGCGAATCCATTGATTATAATGGCGGCATGGTTCCTGGCATGATTGCAGGATTAACAAATGCCAATTTTATAAACAATTGTATAGGTTTGGAAATTGAAGGCACCACCGCTAAAGCCATTCGGGAAATTGATGGCGGAAAAGAAACGCTTTCAACCACACTACCGCTGGTTATTGGCGGGCAAAAAGGCCTGGTAGAAGAAAGCGACCTTAAAATACCCAACATGCGCGGTATTATGATGGCGCGACAAAAACCATTAACCATTTTAGAACCTGTTGAAGCAACTGCCGAAACCACGTCGGTAAAATTTGAAAAACCAGCACCCAAAGGAGCGGTGAAATTAATAGCCCCCGATAATTTGGACGCGTTGGTAGATTTGCTTCATAATGAAGCGAAGGTAATATAAACCCCCATTTTCAAATTCTAGATTCCAAAAACAAACCATTGGAATTTGGTGCTTGATTTTAAATTTTAATTTTATTATGTCAGTTTTAGTATATACAGAATCCGAAGAAGGAAAATTCAAAAAAGTGGCTTTAGAAGTTGCTTCTTATGCCAAAGCGGTTGCAAATCAATTGGGCACCACCGTTACGGCGATAACCTTTAATGCAGAGCAAGTTTCCGAACTTGGTAACTATGGCGTTGATAAGGTTTTAAACATCTCAAATTCCGAGCTAAAAACATTTAATGCCAATGGCTATGCAGAGGCCATAAAGCAAGTAGCCGAAAAAGAAGGTACCAAAGTGGTGATTTTAAGTTCCAGTGCCAATAGCAAATACATAGCGCCGCTTTTAGCTGTTGGTTTGCAGGCGGGTTACGCTTCAAACGTTATTGAAGCCCCTTCAAGCACGTCACCTTTTACGGTAAAGCGTACTGCCTTTACCAACAAAGCGTTTGAAACCATGACCATAAATACCGAAGTGAAAATTGTGGGCGTTTCACATAATGCATTTGGTTTGGTTGAAACCACTGGTAACGCTTCCGCGGAAAATTTTTCACCTTCAATTTCAAATTTACAGGTTCAGGTTGAATCGGTTGATAAAGCTTCAAATAAGGTAAGCATTGCCGATGCCGACATCGTTGTTTCAGCGGGTCGTGGTTTAAAAGGGCCTGAAAACTGGGGCATGATTGAAGAGCTAGCCTCTGTTTTAGGTGCCGCCACTGCCTGTTCTAAACCCGTATCCGATTTAGGATGGCGGCCTCACAGCGAACACGTTGGGCAAACCGGAAAACCCGTAGCCGCAAACCTGTACATAGCTATTGGAATTTCGGGAGCTATCCAGCATTTAGCGGGCATCAATGCCTCAAAAGTAAAAGTGGTTATCAATAACGACCCCGAAGCCCCATTTTTTAAAGCAGCCGATTATGGCGTTGTGGGCGATGCTTTTGTGGTTGTTCCGCAGCTAATTGAAAAATTAAAGACTTTTAAGGCGCAACAATAAATTATTTTTATAAATTGTATCGGTATAAGAACTGCTTAAATTAGCAAAAATTCTTAATTCTGCTTTTAGCAGTTGGTAAAGTCCTAATTTAAACAGTTCTTTGCGTTTTAATTCATTTATGAGTTTAGTAAGATTAAACATAAAAGGCATCTCATATAGCCAAACGCAAAATGGCGCTTACGCATTAATTTTAAATGAAGTTGATGGCGACCGAAAACTACCCATCGTTATTGGGGCTTTTGAAGCACAGTCCATAGCCATCGCCTTAGAAAAAGAAATTAGACCACCCAGACCTCTAACCCACGACTTATTCAAAAATTTTGCCGACCGATTTGACATTATTGTAAAACAAGTGATTATACACAAATTGGTTGACGGTGTTTTTTATTCAAGCCTTATTTGCGAACGCGATAAAATTGAAGAAATAATCGATGCCCGAACCAGTGATGCCATTGCCTTGGCATTGCGTTTTGATGCCCCCATCTTCACCTATAAAAACATTCTTGATAAAGCGGGCATTTATTTAAAAGTGAACCCGAAAAAAGAAGAGGATGATGAAACGCAGGACAGTATTTTAATGGACGAACTTATAGCCAACGAACTAGAACCAAATGCCCCACGCGAAAGCTTTAAAGGCAAAACACTTGAAGAATTACACAACCTATTAAACGAAGCAGTTGCAAACGAAGATTACGAAAAAGCAGCACATATTCGTGACGAAATCTCAAAACGGGAATAACGCTTTTTCAAACAACACCCTTTTTTTTATGAAAAAAATATTTTTGTCCATCGTCCTTACCTTCTCGCTTTTTTCATTTCCATTAACCGCACAAGGCACCGATAAAAATATTGCTCCCATAACCCAGAACAGCAATGTTCAGCAAGCACAGGAACCCACAAAAATTTCCGATTCAATAAAGCCCAATCCAGAGGCAAGCAAAACGGGAGAAACCCAAAAACCCGCAACCGTTTCTAAACCCATTATACCAAGCGAAGGTTTTTCAATCAATAGTTTGTGGCGCGGGGTTTTAGGCATGCTCGTATTGCTTTCAATCTCGTTTATTTTAAGCAAAAACAGAAAAGCCATTAATTGGAAAACGGTTGGTTTTGGCCTTTTGGCACAATTACTTTTGGCCATTGGTGTTTTAAAAGTGAGTTTTGTTCAAAAAACATTTGAATTTGTTGGCAGCATTTTCATCAACATATTAGACTTCACACGCGTAGGAAGCGAATTTTTATTTGGAGGTTTTATGAATATCGAATCGTACGGATTTGTGTTTGTATTTCAAATATTGCCCACCATTATATTCTTTTCGGCTTTAACCTCCCTATTGTTTTATCTAGGTGTCATTCAAAAAATAGTATCGGGAATGGCATGGGTATTGACCAAGCTCCTTAAAATTTCGGGGGCTGAAAGCTTAAGTGTAGCCGGCAACATATTTTTAGGGCAAACGGAAGCCCCCTTAATGATTAAGGCCTATTTGGAAAAAATGACCAAATCTGAAATACTATTGGTAATGGTAGGCGGTATGGCAACCGTGGCAGGAGGTGTTTTGGCGGCTTACATTGGGTTTCTTGGTGGCAACGACCCGGTTTTAAGGTTGTTTTACGCCAAACATTTACTAACCGCCTCTGTTATGGCAGCACCCGGGGCCATTGTGGTTTCTAAAATGCTCTATCCACAAGTGGAAGAAATTGACACCAACATAGAAGTTACCCAAGATAAAATTGGTTCCAATATTTTAGATGCCATTGCAAACGGCACTACCGAAGGCTTAAAACTAGCCGCAAACGTAGCCGCCATGTTGTTGGTGTTCGTTGCATTAATTGCCATGCTAAACGGCATTTTAGGCGGCATTGCCAGTTTTAACGGATTTACCATCACTTCCCTAAATTTCAATTGGCATTTTACCTCGCTTAACGATGTAATTGCCAACAACACGCCCTACAAAGAGGGATTATCGCTGGAATTTATACTAGGCTACCTTTTCGCCCCATTAATGTGGCTTATTGGTATTGCGAAAGAAGACATGGCTCTTATGGGGCAACTTTTGGGCATCAAACTTGCCGCCAGCGAATTTGTGGGGTACATCCAACTTGCCGAACTTAAAAACGTTGCCAATTTAACCCATTTGAAATTTGAGAAATCCATAATAATGGCAACCTATATGCTTTGTGGGTTTGCCAATTTCGCCTCTATTGGCATTCAAATTGGAGGCATTGGTTCCTTGGCACCCGGACAGCGCAAAACCTTATCGGAGTTTGGCATTAGGGCACTTATTGGCGGCACCATTGCATCGTTACTTTCCGCAGCTATTGCAGGCATGATTATTGGCTAGCACTTTCTTGCAGATGCAGGAATCCCATCGTTTTTAGTTAATAACTTTATGATATTTACTGAAACCCTAGAGAAAGTTTTTGATGCTTTTTTCTATTTTTAACTTCTGAAAATTTCAATTAAATTTAAAAAGATTCCCCTTTCGCGGGAAGTTGATATGAAGCAATACCACGACCTAGTAAAGCACGTTTTAGAAAATGGCCACGAAAAAGGAGACCGCACCGGCACGGGCACCAAAAGTGTTTTTGGCTACCAGATGCGTTTCGATTTAAGCGAAGGGTTCCCCATGGTAACCACTAAAAAATTGCATTTAAAATCGATTGTTTACGAATTGCTATGGTTTTTAAAGGGCGACACCAATATTAAATACCTCACGGAAAACGGCGTGCGTATCTGGAACGAATGGGCCGACGAACAAGGTAATTTAGGCCCCGTTTATGGTCACCAATGGCGCAACTGGAACAGCGATGAAATTGACCAGATTAAAGAAGTTATCGACACCTTGAAAAACAACCCAAACAGTAGGCGCATGCTGGTTTCTGCCTGGAATCCTTCGGTGTTGCCCGATACTTCAAAATCGTTTAGTGAAAATGTCGCCAACGGAAAAGCGGCACTGCCACCATGCCATGCGTTTTTTCAGTTTTATGTAAGTCCGCCAACCCCCGAAGGGGGCGTTCATGCCAAACCAAAATTATCGTTACAACTTTACCAGCGCAGTGCCGATATTTTCTTGGGCGTCCCTTTTAATATCGCATCCTACGCTTTATTAACCATGATGATGGCACAGGTTTGTGGCTATGAAGCGGGTGAATTTATACATACTTTTGGCGATGCGCATATTTACAGCAACCATTTTGAACAGTTGGAACTGCAACTTTCAAGGGAACTGAGACCGCTTCCTAAAATGAAAATAAACCCCAACGTAAAGGATATTTTCGATTTTACTTTTGAGGATTTTACTTTAGTAGATTATAATCCGCATCCTCATATTAAAGGTGAAGTAGCTATATAACAAAAAACGCCTTCCGTTTGGAGGCGTTTTTTATATGTTTTTAATGTTCAACTAAACAGTTACTACGCTATTATCAGCAGCAGCAAATGTGTTCCATACATAGGCATCGGCCGCCTCATCGTTTACATACACGGTTTCATCAATTAAGTATTTGAATTCGTATGAAGCGCTTGTTGGTAAATCCACAGCGCCTTTAAAAGTTCCGTTTTTTAGTTTTTTAAGCGGTGTTGCTTTTGCGTTCCATTCATTAAAACTTCCCACCAACGAAACATTTTTTGCGTCTTCAGCAACAATGGAAAAGGTTACTTTACAAATGGGTTTGCTTTTTAGATATTGTTTTGAAATAGCCATAATTTAAAATTTTTGTGTTGTTTTGTGCCACAAATTTATGAAACAATTTTTCAGTAACTAACCTTTAAAGCGGTAAAGCACAAAGAATTATCAATTTAACAATACCAATTCATAAAAAATTACGTGTTAATAAATAATTATGCTAATTCTTTACATTATCATCAAAACAAAAAAAAGGTTTTATTACTGATTTTCAAGTAGTTTCAAACGAAAACGATTGCGAAAATCGCGCTCCATCAACATTCTTGAGATTTACATATAGTATTGAAAAAAGCATTAACTTTACGCTTATATTTGTAGTACCATGTTCGGAAGGAAAAAAAACATACCAGAAATAGATAAAGAGCAGTTAGAACTGATAAAAACAGCGCAAAAACGCATCAAACAAAAAAAGCGTTTGTATGCGCATTTTGTTGTTTTTTTAATTGGTGCCGTATTTTTAATAGTGATCAATAAAGTCTTAAAAATTGGCGAAAGCTTCACTATTTTTGAAGTCGATTGGTTTGTTTATGCCATTTTGCTTTGGTTGTTCTTTTTTGTATATCATGTATTTAATGTGTTTATTACCCACAAATTTATGGGAAAAGCATGGGAAACCGAGCAATTAAACAAGCTGGTTGCAAAACAGCAAGAAGGCATTGAAAAACTTAAAAAGGAATTGCCAAGTAAAACCCAAGCAGAAACTGAAACTTTCGAGAACAGCCATTTGGAAGAAAAAAAAAAGTCTGAACTCACCATTATAGTTGCCGCTGCCGAGAATGATGCCATTGGCAAACACAATAAACTGATATGGCATATTAGCGACGATTTAAAGCGCTTTAAAAACCTAACCAGCGGCCATCATATTATTATGGGAAGAAAAACCTTTGAAAGTTTCCCAAAACCACTGCCCAACAGAACCCATGTGGTCATCTCCAGAAATTCAAACTACCAAGTGCCTGATGGTGTTGCAGTTGTACATTCTTTAGAAGAAGCCATTCAATTTTGCGCCAACGACCCACAACCTTATATTATTGGTGGTGGCGAAATTTACAAACAAGCTATGCTAGTGGCCGATACCATTGAATTAACACGGGTGCACCACACCTTTGAAGCCGATACTTTCTTCCCTGAAATCGATCCGGCAATCTGGAAAAAAACCCATGATGTTTTCCATCCTAAAAGCGACAAAAACGATTTTGACTTTTCATTTTTAACTTACAAAAGAATATAAGGCACTGAAAAACAATGGCTTATTCATCCGCCTTGTAACTTGTCTGCACCATCCAATAAGCCAACCAACTCTTGCGGATTATGTATTAAAACAGGAATATGTTGCGGACAGATATAAAACGCACTCTTTTGGTAATAAAATTTTGTAACTGGTGTTTCATCCGATGATTTTTCGCAAACCAAACACTTTTTCTCGTTGCTCATAATAGGTTTTGTTTTAAAGATGCCTAAAATTATCTTTAAAATTTTTATTAGATGCTAACTTTTATCATGTTTTAAAACCTATTAAAAATTGGGCTACCTTATAACAATTCCATCATCAAAATAGCTGCAAAACCATCAAGATACGGTTTAAAAAATCTTTTACCTGCTATGGCAAATTTCACTAATTTTGCATTATGATAAAAGAACTTCAGCTTCGTATCAGCCTTAAAGAAGAAGAACGTAGCGATATTTTGGTTATAAAATCGGCGCAGGCTTTAAATGTTGACAAAGAAGATATTACGGGCGTAAAAGTGCTTCGAAAATCGATTGATGCCCGAAAACCAAAAATTTTTTTCAACTATAAAATAGCGGTCTATATTCGGGAAGTACTTCCAAAAACATCCAATTATCACTTTGATTATAAAGATGTTTCAAAAGCAAAACCCATCCACATCATCGGTTTTGGACCTGCAGGCATGTATGCTGCCTTGCGCTGTATCGAACTCGGTTATAAACCCATTGTTTTAGAACGCGGTAAAAATGTACGCGATCGCCGCCGCGATTTACGAGCCATCAACCAAGAGCATATTGTGAATGAAGATTCCAATTATTGTTTTGGCGAAGGTGGTGCCGGCACGTATTCCGATGGAAAACTATATACCCGAAGTTTAAAACGCGGCGATGTACGGCGCATTTTTGAAAACCTCGTGTTTCATGGTGCTACCGAACAAATTTTAGTCGATGCCCATCCGCATATTGGCACCAACAAACTGCCGGTAGTGGTTCAAAATATTCGAGAAACCATCTTAAAACACGGTGGCGAAATTTATTTTGAAACCCGCGTAACCGATTTCATTATAAAAAACAACAAAATACAGGCCATTCAATTATTAAATGGTGAAGAAATGCCCGTAAACAGGGTTATTTTAGCAACAGGTCATTCGGCACGCGACATCTTTTATCTTCTGCATAAAAAGGAAATTGCTTTAGAAGCCAAATCGTTTGCCATGGGCGTTCGGGTAGAGCATCCGCAACACATCATCGATAGTATTCAATACCATTGCATTGGCGAACGCCACGAACTTTTACCAGCGGCATCTTACAGTTTGGTGCAACAAATAAATGACCGCGGGGTGTATTCCTTTTGCATGTGCCCGGGCGGATTTATCGTTCCAGCCGCAACCGCCAACGGTGAAGTGGTGGTAAATGGTATGTCGCCTTCAAAACGCAACAACCAATTTGCAAATTCGGGTATTGTGGTTGAAATTGATGTACACAAAGACCTGCCAAAATACGAGCATTTCGGCGCATTGAAAGGCTTGGAATATCAAAAAAGTTTAGAACGCATGGCATTTACCGCAGGTGGAAGAAGTCAAGCAGCACCCGCACAACGCTTAACCGATTTTGTTGAAGGCAAATTGTCCAATACGTTAAACCCAACATCTTACCAACCGGGTTTAAATACAGCGCCTTTACATTCGCTTTTGCCAAAATTAATTGGTAGCAGATTGCGAAAAGGGTTTGAGGCTTTTGGCCAGAAAATGCACGGATATTATACCGCAGAAGCCAATGTGGTTGGTGTAGAATCTAGAACCTCATCACCCGTTTGCATCCCTAGAAACGAACAGTTGGAACATCCACAAATTGAAGGTTTATTCCCTTGTGGCGAAGGTGGCGGGTATGCAGGCGGCATTGTTTCCGCAGCCATGGATGGTGAACGTTGTGCAGAAGCCGCAAGCAAAGGTTTATAAAAAAAATGATTATGACTGAAAAAGAAAAAATGCTGGCTGGAAAAATGTACAGTCCTACCGACCCGGAATTGGCAAAAGAGCGCCATAAGGTGCGCTTGTTGTTCCATAAATTCAACAGTTTAAGTGAAACCCATTTGGAGGAGCGCCAAAAAATACTTTACCAAATTTTCGAAAATGCTGGCGAAAACCTGTTTATAGAACCGCCTTTCCATTGCGATTATGGCAGCAATACCAAAATTGGCAGCAACGTATTCATGAATTTTAATTGCTGCATTTTGGATGTTGCCCAAGTTACCATTGGCGATAATTGCATGTTTGCGCCCCATGTTCAAATATATACTGCTACCCATCCGTTGGAATTCAAGGCACGCAACAGCGGTAAAGAATTTGCAAAACCAATTACAATTGGAAACAATGTATGGATAGGCGGTAATGCCACCATTTGCCCCGGTGTTACTTTGGGCAACAATGTAGTGGTGGCTGCGGGTGCCGTGGTTACAAAAAGTTTCCCTGATGATGTACTTATTGGCGGAAATCCTGCAAAAATTATGAAAACCATCGATAATCGCTAAAGTATAATGCCTATTTTTGCAACACAAAAAATTCAAATTAATTACTAACTAAAAATTCTTTCTCCAGAAAGATAACATACAGGATGAACGCATATATATTTCCAGGACAGGGTGCTCAATTCTCAGGAATGGGTTTAGATCTTTATGAAAAATCGCCGTTGGCGCAACAATTATTCGAACAAGCCAACAGTATTTTAGGCTTTCCCATCACCGACATCATGTTTGAAGGTACTGCCGAAGCTTTAAAAGAAACCAAAGTAACCCAACCAGCCATTTTTTTACATTCGGTAATATTGGCAAAAGTTTTAGGTGAAAGTTTTAAACCCGATATGGTTGCGGGTCATTCGCTAGGTGAGTTTTCAGCACTGGTAGCAAACGGTACTTTAAATTTTGAAGATGGTTTGAAATTAGTGTCACAACGGGCCTTGGCCATGCAAAAAGCCTGCGAAAAACAACCCAGTACCATGGCTGCCGTTTTAGGTTTGGATGATGCCACTGTTGAACAAGTGTGTGCTGCAACACCCGGTATTGTGGTGGCAGCCAATTACAACTGCCCCGGGCAATTGGTTATTTCAGGAGAGGTTGATGCCATAAATAGAGCCTGTGAAGCCATGAAAGAAGCGGGTGCCAAACGTGCGCTGGTATTGCCTGTTGGTGGTGCATTCCACTCGCCATTAATGGAACCCGCGCGTGAAGAATTGGCAACAGCCATTGAAAACACTACCTTTAAAAAACCTAATTGTGCTATCTATCAAAATGTTACAGCAAGCGCGGTAATCAATGAAACTGAGATTAAAAAGAATTTGATACTACAATTAACGGCCCCAGTACGTTGGACGCAATCGGTACAACAAATGATTGCCGATGGTGCTACCTTGTTTACCGAAGTTGGCCCCGGAAACGTGCTTCAAGGTTTGGTGAAAAAAATTGACAGAGAAGCGCAAACGGCTTCGGCAACACTATAATTACAAATGAAATTAACAAAACGTTCCCTTTACATCATCGCCATAGTTGTAGTTACCATTGCTATCGACCAACTTTCTAAAATTTGGGTACGGGCAACCATTCAACCCCATACCGACACCCAAATTGGCGAACGCATTTCATTGATTGGAGATAAATTCATAATGATGAACATTGAAAATTCGGGAGCTTTTTTAGGAATGGGAAGCAATTTAAGCCCAACCCTAAGAATTATTTTATTATTGATTTTGCCCGTAATTGTATTAGGCTTTGTACTGCGCCATATTTTAAAAGACAGCACCATCGACAACTGGTCGCTTTTTGCCTTTTCAAGCATTATTGGTGGCGGTATAGCCAATGTTTTTGACCGTATTGTTTATGGCTCGGTAACCGATTTTTTCTTCATCGACTTAGGTGGCGTTTTTAGAACCGGTATTTTTAATATGGCCGATATGTTTGTAACAACAGGTATGATTATTTTGATATTTGTTAGTTTTGGTAAGAAAAAGAAAAATGAGCACACCAAAGAAGTAAGCTAAAAAACCAGATATACGTTTAAATAAAAACACACAAGGCTGCATTTTTTTTGCAGCCTTGTGTGTTTTTGATACTTTCAAAGTGAATTATTTGTTGGCCCTCACTTTCTGCTCCCAATTCCAAGCAGACCGCATGGCATCATCTAAGGTTAATGTTGTTTTCCAACCCAATTCATTATTGGCTTTGGTTGTATCGGCATACGCTGAAATGATATCGCCTTCTCTTCTGCCTACAATTTTATAGTTCAACTTTTTACCAGAAACTTTTTCAAACGACTTCACTACTTCCAAAACCGAACTTCCTTTTCCTGTTCCCAAATTAAAGGTTTCATAATTGGCCTTGTTTTTATTGTTCAATAGACGCCCTAAAGCCACCACATGTGCTTTTGCCAAATCGACCACATGGATATAATCGCGAATACACGTACCGTCTGGGGTTGGGTAATCATCGCCAAAAACCGATAATTGTTCACGCAATCCAATGCCCGTTTGTGTAATGAACGGCACTAAATTTTGTGGTACTCCAATGGGTAATTCTCCAATATTAACCGACTCGTGCGCGCCTACCGGGTTAAAATAACGCAACGCAATCGCTTTAAGTGTTGGCGTTACTTTACAGGTATCGCGAATAATTTCCTCACCTATTTGTTTGGTGTTCCCATAAGGAGATTCTGCTTGTTTAACGGGGGCATTTTCGGTAATTGGCAACTCATCTGCTTGTCCGTAAACGGTGCACGACGAACTAAAAATAAAACTAGCTTTGGGTAGTTTTTTTAATTCCTTCAGGATATAAACCAAGGTACCGATGTTGTTTTCATAATACAACAATGGCTCTTGCACACTTTCACCAACCGCTTTACTGGCAGCAAAGTGAATAACGCCCTTTATGTCGTTGTGCTTTTTAAAAAAGGCCTCAACTGCGGCTTTTTCTTTTAAATCCAATTTTTCAAACAGTGGTTTTTTTTCTGTAATGGCAATAATTCCATCCAAGACGCTAATAGAAGAATTTGATAAATCGTCTATAATAACCACCTCGTAGCCTTCATTTTGCAATTCTACAACGGTGTGCGAACCAATAAAACCCAATCCGCCGGTAACTAATATTTTATCCATTTATAAAGTTTATAATTGTTGAAGTAATAAATTCAATTTGTTCGTCGTCCAATTCGGTATGCATAGGAAGTGAGATCACGTCTTTAACCAATTGATTGGTAACTACAAAATCGGTTTCCGCATACCGACTATCTGCATAGGCTTTTTGTAAATGAAGCGGGATAGGGTAATACACCCCACAAGGTATGCCCTTTTCGTTTAAATGCTTTACAAGCGCATCCCTATCGGTGCCCTTTACCCTTAAGGTATATTGATGGAACACGTGGCAATCGCAATTCTCACAAATAGTTTTGCAATTATTTGATAATTTGGGCGTGCTAATTTTATCGATGCCTTCAAAAGCTTTGGTGTATTTTCTCGCTGCTTCTTGTCGGGCTTTGTTATAAGCATCCAAATGAGGCAATTTAGCATCCAAAACTGCTGCTTGAATACTATCCAAACGCGAATTAACGCCCACAACATCATGGTGGTAACGCTCGTACATGCCATGGTTTACGATACCACGTATAATATGGGCCAACGCATCATCATTGGTAAAAATAGCGCCGCCATCACCATAACAACCTAAATTCTTTGATGGAAAAAATGAGGTTGCCCCAACATGCCCTATGGTACCTGCTTTTACTTTTTCACCGTTTTTATAGGCATAATTGGCGCCAATGGCCTGCGCATTGTCTTCAATAACATACAAATTATGGGCACTTGCCAACTCCATAATGGCTTCCATATTGGCACATTGCCCGAATAAATGAACAGGTACAATGGCTTTTGTTTTGGGTGTAATGGCTTTTTTTATGGCTTCAATACTGATGTTGAAATCGTCCTCATTCACATCTACCAAAACAGGGGTTAACTGCAACAGGGCAATAACCTCAACGGTGGCAGCAAAGGTAAAATCGGCCGTAATAACCTCATCACCAGGTTTTAAACCAAGACCCATCATGGCAATTTGAAGCGCATCGGTACCGTTGGCACACGGAATTACGTGCTTAACACCTAAATACTGTTCTAAATTTTTTTGAAATTGATGGACTTTGGGACCGTTTATAAAAGCTGTGGTTTCTAAAACTTCTTGGATGGAAGCGGTAACTTCCTGTTTAATTTCCTCGTATTGACCTTTAAGATCAACCATTTGAATTTTTTTCATCTATTTGGTTTCATCGTACTTAGCCACCAAACACAAATCGTTTAGGGGTACATTCGTGGTAAATAATTATTTTTTTAACAACAAGTAAGTTAAATCCATAATCCTACCGTTGTTGTGGTTTTTAGATTCATTACAGTTTAAAGAAACTTCTACTTTTTTGCCTTTAATCCATAATTTTATAAGTTACGAAATTACAAAATTAGTACACGGTAACCAATGAAATTATTTTAAAGAAATGTATTTTAGCACCAAATTTATAAAAATTGGGTTTTAGTTATAATATCGGTATCCAACTGGTGCGTTTTGGCTTAAAATGCGCAGCGCCATTCAACCAAAAAATTAAAAGTGGTGTGATGGGGCGACAAGACACCTTTAAAAAACTTAAAAAAAACATACAACCACACGACAAGACGCTTTGGTTCCATTGTGCCTCTTTAGGGGAATATGAACAAGGCCTTCCTGTTTTTAAGGCGTTGCGAGATCATTTTAAAACCCACAAAATTGTATTAAGTTTCTTTTCGCCGTCGGGATATGAAATTCGCAAAAATTCGCCAATTGCCGATGTTGTGGTGTATCTTCCACTGGACACAAAAGCAAATGCGAAACGTTTTTTAAACTTGGTGCATCCTGAGCTTACCGTTTTTGTTAAATACGATATTTGGCCGAATTTTCTGAATGAGTTAAAACACCGAAAATCAAGAGCCCTTTTAATTTCAGCATCTTTTAGGAAGTCCCAACTGTTTTTTAAATTTTATGGTGCGCCATTAAGAAACGCTTTATTTGCTTTTGAACATATTTTTACCCAAAACGAGCGTTCAAAGGAACTATTAAAATCTATTGGCTATGATAGCGTTACCGTTGCGGGCGACACTAGGTTTGATAGGGTTTCCAGTCAGTTGGAACAAGACAATACCTTGCATTTCATTGAAACCTTTAAACAAAATAAATGCTGTGTTGTAGCAGGCAGCACGTGGCCGGAGGATGAAACATTGTTTGTTAATTTTATAAATTCCGAAGCTTCAAAGGGTGTAAAATTTATCATAGCGCCACACAACATTAAATCTTCTCAAATAAAAAATTTTCAGGAACAACTAAAGGTTGAAAGTGTGTTGTTTTCTGAAAAAGACAGTAAAAAGCTAGAAAACGCAACGGTTTTTATTATTGACACTATTGGCATCCTCTCAAAAATTTATAGCTATGCCGATATAGCCTATGTGGGTGGTGCTGTGGGAACTACGGGATTGCACAACACCTTGGAGCCAGCAGTTTTTGGAGTGCCCATTATTATTGGGACCCATCACTCGAAATTTCCTGAAGCACAGGACATGATTGACAATGGCGGTATGTTTTCGGTTTCAAACCAAATGGCGTTTGATGCTGTTTTGAATGAATTGATTCAAAATGATGGCAAACGTTTGATTTCTGGAAGCAACAATTCAAACTACATTAAAAAAAACAGGGGCGCTGTTACTAAAATATTGACGTTTTTAGGATTGTAAAAGGTTCGCGATGGCATAAAACAAAGATGGTCTTCGAGCAATTGAAGACCATCTTTGTTTTAAATAGCTTTAACGAAACATCATTTCTTTTTCCACACCTCTTCCAATTCTTCCAGTGTTTTCCCTTTGGTTTCAGGCACGTATTTCCAAACAATCCACATAGCCAATAAGCCCATAACACCGTAAATCCAGTAGGCAAACCCATGGTTGAATTTTTCCAACAAATAGGAGTTTTTATCCATCATTGGAAACGTCCATGACACCAAATAGTTTGAAATCCATTGAGCCGCAACCGCTACTGCCAGAGCCCTACCGCGAATTTTGTTTGGAAAAATTTCAGATAACAACACCCAACATACAGGCCCCCAACTCATAGCAAAACTAGCTACATACAATAACATAAAAATCAAAGCACCAAAACCAACCGATTCCATAAAGAAGGTGGTTCCTAAAGCAAACATGGAAATTGCCATTCCTAGGGCACCAATAATCATCAACGGTTTTCTTCCATATTTATCAACCGTCATAATGGCCAATACGGTAAACAATAGGTTAACGGCACCAACTATAATGGTTTGCAACAAGGCGACATTGGTGCCAGAGCCCATGCTTTTAAAAATTTCGGGCGCATAATACAACACCACATTAATACCTACAAATTGTTGGAAAACCGATAATAAAATTCCAATTACAATAACCGTGATACCGTACGAAAACAATTTTCCTGAATGGCTTACTACGGTATTTTGAATTTCCAACAGTATTTTTTTGGCTTCTACCGTGCCGTTTAGTTTGGTTAAAATCGCCAAAGCTTTTTCTGGTTGCGACTTCAACACCAACGACCGGGGTGTGTCTGGAACAAACAACAACATGAACAAAAACAAGGAGGCAGGAAGTATTTCTGAAGCAAACATCCAGCGCCACCCAACAGTATTTAACCAAGAATCATCACCCTGTTTTGCTATATAATAATTGACAAAATACACCACGAGCATACCAAAAATAATGGCAAACTGATTTAAGGACACCAGTTTACCCCTAATTTTTGCTGGGGCTATTTCGGCAATGTACAAAGGAGAAAGCATCGATGCCAACCCCACTCCAATTCCGCCAATGATTCTATAAACTATAAAAATATAAATGAAGGTATGGTCGGCCTCACCTATTGGTTTTAGCAACATTTCCGGCATTGCAGAACCAATTGCAGAAAGTAAAAACAGAACAGCCGCTAAAATCAATCCGTTTTTCCTACCTAATTTTTTGCTAATAATACCGCCCGAAATGCCGCCAATGATACACCCAATCAATGCGCTGGAAACAACAAAGCCCAAGCGTGCATTTGCTTCCATTTCACCTAGCCCAAAAGGAAGGACAAAAAAACTTTCCAATGAACTTACGGTTCCGGATATAACGGCGGTGTCGTACCCAAAAAGAAGCCCCCCCAGTGTTGCCACTAAGGTTAATTTCAATAAATAACTCGTGTTTCCTGATGTTTCCATAACGCTTGTTGGTTAAATATATTGGTTGATGATATTCTCGAACAGCTCTTGTTTACCGCTCGTTAACGGCAACTCGCCATTTTCTTGGGCTATTTTGTACAGATCCTGCAAACTTAATTTACCGTTTTCAAAATCCTTTCCCTTGCCGGAATCGAAGGAGGCGTAACGCTCTTTCCTTATTTTTTCGTAAGGCGACGATGTGATGATTTTATCGGCAATCAACAAGGCCCTGGCAAAGGTATCGGCACCTCCAATATGTGCCAAAAACACATCTTCCAAATCGGTTGAGTTTCTTCTTATTTTTGCATCAAAGTTAACACCACCACCTTGCAGGCCGCCTGCTTTAAGGAAAACCAACATCGCTTCGGTAGTTTCTTGGATGTTGTTTGGAAACTGGTCGGTATCCCAACCGTTTTGGTAATCGCCACGGTTGGCGTCCAAACTTCCTAACATGCCCGCCTTTGCCGCTGTTTCCATTTCATGCTGAAAGGTGTGTTGGGCGAGTGTAGCATGGTTTACTTCAATATTTATTTTGAAATCTTTATCCAAACCATAGTTTTTCAAGAAGCCAATGGCGGTTGCCGTATCAAAATCGTATTGGTGCTTGGAAGGTTCCATGGGTTTCGGCTCGATGAAGAAGTTCCCTTTAAAACCTTGGGCACGTGCATAATCGCGACACATACTTAAAAATTGGCCCATGTGGTCCAGCTCGCGACCCATATCGGTGTTCAACAAGGTCATGTAACCTTCACGACCGCCCCAAAACACATAGTTTTCGCCGTTTAGGGCCATGGTTGCATCGAGTGCCAATTTTATTTGTCCGCCTGCCCTGGCAACCACCTTAAAATCGGGGTTGGTAGCGGCGCCGTTCATATAACGTGGGTTTGAAAAGCAGTTGGCTGTTCCCCACAATAATTTTACTTTTGAAGCGGCTTGTTTTTGTTTTAAATAGTCGGTTATGGCTGCCAACCTACTTTCAGATTCTGCAAACGAGGCACCCTCACGGATGAGATCGTAATCGTGAAAACAGTAGTAACCGAAACCCATTTTTGTGATGAACTCAAAAGCGGCATCGGCCTTATCTTTTGCTGCCTGGAGCGCATCGGAAGATTTGTCCCATTCAAAACTTTGGGTACCGGGACCGAATGGGTCGCTGCCCTGACCGCAGAAGGTATGCCAGTAAGCTACCGAAAATTTAAAGTGTTCGCGCATAGTTTTGCCCGCCACCACTTGGTCTGGGTTATAATATTTGAACGCTAACGGGTTGTCGGATTCCTTACCTTCAAACTTGATGTCTCCAATACCTTTATAGTATTCTTTATTTCCTAGTAATGCCATGATATTTTTTATTAATTGATTATTGTTTATTATTTATTCGAATGTTGATGTGTGTTCGCTATTGCGTTAGGGATTGAGCAATTTGTTTGAGCTATTTTTTGTTGTTGAAAATTTTGTGGTACTTCGCAAATACTGTAACAAAAAAAGCGAGTTGCGAAAGCCCGACCCTTGTGGTAACGCCCTAAAACTTATTTTCCATTTTTTATTATTTTATTCTCTGCTATATTCTATTTTCTCTTTTCTATTTTCTTTTTTTCTTGACTCTTGACTCTTGGCTCTTGGCTCTTGGCTCTTGGCTCTTGGTTCTCTTTTCTATTTTCTCTGCTCTTTTGCGAAAACAAGTTCCAATTCTTTTTTCCAATTCTCGTAAGCTAATTGATATGCCGTTTTGTCCTTAAGAGGCATGAAGGTCATCACATGGTCGTTATCGATTATCGCTTTTCCGAAGCTTTCAAAATCGCCTTTGTACAAACCAGCAGCTCTCGCAGCACCTATGGCACCCGTGGTATTGTAAATTTCGATTTCCTGTTCAATTAAAGTGGCAACGGTGTTGGCGAAAATCTCTGAACGGAATAGGTTGTCGTTTCCCGCGCGGATGACCTTTGGCGTGATGCCGTCCGATTTCATAATTTCCATGCCATATATAAAGGAAAACGCGATACCTTCCAAAGCGGCACGACATATATGGCCTTTATGGTGGTTGTTCAGGTTTAGGTTTACGATGCGCGTGCCTATTTCGGTGTTGTTGAGCATGCGTTCGGCACCATTTCCAAAAGGGATAACACAAACGCCATCGGAACCTACTGGAATTTCCGAGGCCAGATTGTTCATTTCCTCATAGGAATTGACCGAAAGATTATTCAGCAACCAACGATACTGAATGCCGGCACCATTTATGCACAGCAACTTACCTATTCTGGGGGTTGCGCCTTTTTTATAGTTTACATGTGCAAAATTGTTGACGCGAGCGCTTTCCTTAACCGACAAACTATCGGTAACCGCATATACAACGCCCGATGTACCACCAGTTGCGGCAACTTCACCCGGATTGAATACGTTTAAGGACAGCGCGTTGTTGGGTTGGTCGCCAGCCCTATAAAGAATGGGCGTTCCTTTAGCTATGCCACTTTCGGCTTCCCCTTGTTCATCTACGACCGATTGAATTCCAAAAGTTTCAACAATATCAGGGACTAAATTTTTATCGATACCGTAATATTCCAAAAGGAAATCGGCCACGGTATCTTTTTTAAAATCCCAAAAAACACCTTCGGAAAGCCCGGAAATGGTGGTATTTATGGTATTTGAAAATTTATAGGCTATATAATCGCCCGGAAGCATGAACTTATGGATGTTCTTGTAACTATCTGGTTCGTTGTGCTTTACCCATTTTAATTTTGATGCCGTAAAATTTGCCGGTGAGTTAAGAAGGTTTGTAGCACATGTTTCTTCGCCAATTGCTTTGAAGGCTTCATTGCCAATGCCTACGGCACGACTATCGCACCAGATGATGCTTTTACGAAGTGGATTTCCTGCTTTATCAACAATTACCAAACCATGCATTTGGTAGGAAATGCCAACGCCCTTAATTTGGGTTCTGGATATGTTATGCTGTTTTTTTAAACGCGCTATGGCCTTACAAACATACAGCCACCAATCGTCTGGTTTTTGTTCTGCCCAACCATTCTTTTGGGCAAACATACCCATTTCTTGTTCTGGTTCTTGCACAACGCCCATGCTTTTGCCCGTTACCATTTCAACCAAAGCTGCTTTGATGGACGAACTGCCAATATCTAGTCCTAAATAATACATGTTATAATGATTCTCTTAATATTAATTTTGTTGGAATATAGGTTTGTAAAGGTTTGTCGTGGGTAATAAACGATGCTGCTTTGGCCCCGAGTTCTTGAAAATCGGTTGAAACCACTGAAATTCCTTTGTATATGAATTTTTTCATAGGCGTTTCGTTATACGACAAAAAGCCCACATCGGTTCCCGGTTCCAGGTTTTTTGTTCGGCATTGCTCCAAAAATACACCGAGTATCCTATCACTTACGCTAATGTAAGCTTCATCCTTTACCACCAAAAACTCTTTAGGTTCGGTTATGATTTTATATTTAAAGCGGTGTGTTTCACAGAATTTTTTAAAATAAGTAAGCGATTCTGATGGGTGAAAGGTGAAAGTGGGATACACAAATACCAATTTTTTGTATTTTTTGAACACCGAAGCCGCTTCTTCCAAAGCATCGAAAAATGACTTTCCAAAATCTTGAAACACGTAATTATTGTATTCCTTAGCGTACATGTTCCAATCGATTAGCAACAACTTGTCGGTATCAAAATCCGATAAAACAGTTGGCACCTCTTTATGGTTAAAGGGCATGACCACATATTTATAGTATTTCCCTTTTGCATTATTTAATATGGTTTTGAAGTTGTTGATGTTATAGTGGTGAAACTGAACATCTACAATCACTTTTTTAGGCAAGTTATTTACAAACGCATGATAAACAACTTCCTTGTAGGCCTTAAAAGTATCTAAAACCAACAGTACTTTTCGGGTATCGTTTGCAACGAAATAACCCTTATTGGGCACAGATTCAATAACGCCATTGTCCTTTAAAATAGAATATGCCTTAAAAACGGTGTCCCTAGATAGCTTGTAATTTTTACAAACAACATTTACAGAAGGCAGCGCATCGCCATTAGATAGGGTGTTATTGGAAAGCGCATCGTTAATGGCGTTCACCAATTGTTGGTATTTAGGAATCTCACTGTTAAAATTTATATCAAAATCCATCAAACCGTTCTGTTCTGTTCTGTTCTCCAAAAATAAATAAATTTTTTAATAAACGGCCTTTTTCTTGGTTTAGTTTTAGGTTGTTGAAGAAAAAATAATGAGAGAAACACCCTAACAAGCAAGGTAAATTTTTGGGAAGGGGTAATATAGAGCTGAAGTTATGAGATTCTTAATGCTTTAAACATGAAAATAACGACCAAGCCCCAAAGCTTAAAACCATGAAGACCAAGTAACGAACCACGCACAACTCCCATTGAGTGTGCGCGTTGTTTTTGTTCAAAATTTTACAACCTAATAATAATTAAGTTTTTGAATAACTATGCTAATAGGGATTTATTACATTAAAGGTGGCTTTCAAGGGTGCCAATGAATCGCCACCCACCCAAACATTGAATTTACCGGGTTCTACCTCCCACTTTTTATTGGCAGTATAAAATTCAAGCGTTTTGGCATTAATAACAAATGTTACCTTTTTGGTTTCGCCTGCTTTGAGCATCATTTTTTGAAATCCTTTTAATTCTTTAATGGGCCTTACCAAACTGCCTACCAAATCGCGTATATAAAGCTGCACCACTTCTTCGCCATCCCGATTACCGGTGTTGGTAACATTTACGGTAACCTTTAATTCACCACCAGTTGAAATTTCCGTTTTGTCCAATTGTAAATTATCATAAGAAAATGTGGTGTAACTTAAGCCAAACCCAAATGGATATAATGCGGTTTTTGGCGCATCGCGATACCCAGAAAACGTTACATGGTTGCCTGCGCTGGGTCTGCCCGTATTTTTTTGATTGTAGTATAGCGGTTCTTGGCCCACGTTGTGCGGAAAGGAAACAGGCAGTTTTCCGGAAGGATTGTAATCGCCAAAAACCACATCGGAAATGGCATTTCCAGACTCGGAACCCAAATGCCAACATTCTAAAATTGCGGGAGCTATTTCGGAAGCACGACTAATATCCATCGGCCTTCCGTTCATCAAAACAATAACAATGTTTTTATTCACTTTGTAAATGGCTTCCAATAAGTCATTTTGAAGTCCTGCAAAACCAATATGGGTTTGACTTCGGCCTTCCCCCGTTTGGTACGCATTTTCGCCAATGGCCAATAAAACAACTTCCGATTTTCTTGCTGCTTCAACAGCTTCAGCCATTCCAGAAGTATTGGTTGTATTGAATTTTAAAGGAAACAAAAATTGATTAGATCCGGGCGCAACATTTGGAATGGTTAAATCGATTCCTTTGGCAAAATTTATTTTTGTAGTGCTACTTACGGCATTTTTAACACCTTCCAAAAAGGAAACCGCCGAATTATAGACTGCTTTTCCGCGCCAGTTGCCTAAAGGCGTATCTTTATCGTTCGCCAAGGGCCCGATAACCGCTATGCTCTTGATATTTTTGGAAAGCGGCAAAAGTGACTTGTCATTTTTAAGCAATACGATGGATTTTTTTGCCACCTCGCGGGCTATCGCTAAATGCTGTTGCGTGTAAACCTCGGTTGTTTCGCGTTTTTCATCACAATATTTATAGGGGTCATCAAACAGGCCAAGTTCAAATTTTAGGCGCAAAACGCGTTTAACGGCATCGTCAATCGCTTCCATCGTAATTTTTTTCTCATGCAATAAGGTTTCCAAATGCGCTTCATAGGCATAGGATTCCATGTCCATATCGCTACCGGCATTTAGGGCAATTTCAGCAGCATGTTTTTTATCTTCCGCATAGCCATGCGCTATCATTTCGCCTATAGAACCCCAATCGGATACCACAAACCCTTTCCAGTTCCAAGCGCCTTTCAGAATGTCGCGCTGCAACATGCTGCTTCCGGTAGCAGGAATACCATCAATATCGTTAAACGAATTCATAAAGGTTGCAACGCCCGCTTCGGCCGCGGCCTTAAATGGTGGCAAAATGGTATTATGCAGTTCATTATCACCTATATTTACCGTGTTGTAATCGCGTCCTGCCTCCCCAAAACCATAGCCTGCGAAATGTTTGGCACAAGCGGCAATAGTATGTGCTTGTGATAAATCGCCTCCTTGAAACCCCTGAATGCGGGCAACGCCAATAACGGAATTCAAATAAGTATCTTCACCGGCACCTTCCATAATACGACCCCAGCGGGCATCTCTTGAAACATCTATCATGGGCGCAAAGGTCCAGTTGATGCCAGATGCGGCACTTTCCTTCGCCGCTATTTGAGCCGATTGCTTGATAATACCCAAATCCCAACTGGCACTTTCGCCCAAAGGAATGGGAAAAATGGTTTTATAGCCATGGATAACGTCGAACCCAAAAATTAAGGGAATTTTGAGTCGGGAATGTTCCATGACTATTTTTTGCGTTTCACGGATGGATGCCACCGATGTAATGTTAAGCATAGAACCCACCTCGCCTTTTTTAAGTTTGTTCAATTTATATTGGTCGCCATTGGAAGATGATGGCCCTGTGGCATCCCATCCACCGCTATATTGAACCAATTGCCCAATTTTCTCATTGAGATGCATCAACCCTAAAACGGAATCGACCTTTTTTTCAATGGCATTAACAGAAGTTGCCTTTTTGGTTTTTGGGTCGTTATTAACGTTTTCAGGGTTAAAAACACCCAAGGCAACCCCTAAAGCGATGGTATATTTTAAAATTATGGTAGCAGTTTTCATATAATAGACTTATTTTAACTTTAATGTGGCGAATACGGGAAAATGATCGGATGGGTATTTAAGATTGATGGCACTGGTTAACACCCCATATTTTTCAACCGTAATTTTACTGGATTTTGAAAGCATGATGTAATCGATTCTTCGGGTTGCGGGCTCGTTGTAATTAAAAGCATTAAAAGTTCCGTTGGGGCCAAAAATGATTTTGGCGATGTTTTTTGAATCGACCATATCCTGTTTTAGCGTCGAAATCAATTCATCATTTGGTTCCACATTAAAATCGCCCGTTAGGATTACCGGAAGTTTTTGCGTATTCACTTCATTTATTTTTTTAAGGATTAACGCCATGCCCTTTAAGCGGGCGTTTACCCCTACATGATCTAAATGGGTGTTGAAAACCCAAACCTTTTGTTTGCTTTTTAAAACAGTAAACAATCCGTAAGTGCATATTCTTGGATAGGCCGCATCCCAACTTTTGGAAACCTTATTGGGGGTTTCAGATAACCAAAAGGTTGCGGTGTCTTCAACTTTTAATTTCTTTGAATTATAAAAAATGGCCGAATGTTCGCCCAAATTGCCACCATCGCGCCCTAAACCAATGGCTTTATAATCGTTTAAAACGGACTTTAAATCGTCCATTTGGTTGGGTCTTGCTTCTTGCACATTTAAAATATCGGGCGCATAAAAAAGCACTTGTGAACTAAAAAAATCTTTTCTGTTGGCCCACGCATTTTCACCATCTGAGGCAATATCCAACCGGATATTATAGGTCATCACATCCAGGTTCTGGCTCTTACAACTTGTAAAACCCATAATACATACCGCTAATACTACTACATACTGTTTCATCTTGATAAATTTTATTTTTTTAGTTGATACACCCTTACATAATCTACTTGCATTTGTTGCGGAAAAATGGTATCATCAATCCCTTTTTGACCGCCCCACATACCGCCAACAGCGACATTTAATATGAGATAGAATTTTTTATCAAAAGGCCATTCATCGGTGGTTTTATGCTCATTTATTATTCGATTATACACCACATCATTCAATAAAAAATCCATTTTATCAGGTGTCCATTCAAGTGCAAAGACATTAAAAGTATCATTTGGTTTATCAATAAAAATCGTTTTCCCCTTTTGGGTACCTTTTAAATGATTATATGCTTTTGTATGGATGGTGCCGTGTATGGTATCATTATCATAGCCCACATGTTCCATGATGTCAATTTCACCACTTTCAGGCCAACCAATATCTTTTCTGTCTTCGCTTAACATCCAAATAGCAGGCCACATCCCTCGCCCTTTGGGGAGTTTTGCCCTAACTTCAATACGCCCATATTGCCATGCGGCAAGTCCTTCGGTTTTTATCCGTGCCGATGTATATTGCGCCGTGTCAATTTCTCTTTTATAGCGCGCCCAATCTTTAATATTGGGGTTTTTAAAATCTTTATTGGCTATTTTTTCTTTGTGGGCTTCAATAATTAAATAACCATTTTCAACCCGAGCATTTTTCAAACTATCTGCATAATACTGTTTTTCTTGGTTGGCAATAAACCCATAATCGTAGCCCCATATGCTGGCATCGGGCTTTCCGGTATAATCAAACTCATCGTTCCAAACCAATTTATAGCCTTTAGCCGTAGGGCTTTCGGATACCCTTTTAAAAACCAGTTCGGGTTCATCGGTGGTTATGTAGTTGAAATCGTTTGCCAAAAGCCAGTCGATATCTTCGGTGGTATTGGCAGTCCATGCATTTAATAATAGGCCGTGGTTTTTGGCGCTTTCAATCCACTGGGGGTTTCTTTTAAGTTTGAAAAGTGCATAATCCAATCCGGAAATACCATCGTTTTTTAAAACTTCTGGTGTTTTGGAACCATCTAAATATTGCGTTTTGGCGTTGGCATCCAATTCTTTTACCTTTTTAAGAATTTCATGGCTAAAACTGATATATGCTAAAATAAAAGGTTGCGCTTTTAGTTCCTTCACCTGTTTGATAACACTTTCAGCAATCATTACATTTCTGCCTTCTATTTTTGAAGGTTTTATTTCGCATACCAAACCCGTTGTGGTATTGTTCTGCATACCTGCAAGTATATACTGCTTTAAAGTGGGCAGCATATCGCCGTTTGGAAGTTTGTACTTTGAAAGTTCCGCATAGGTAGTTTCCTCAATAACCAGACCATGATACTCGGGGTCGTGGTTGATGATGAGAACATTATCTGCCGTCATTCTTACATCAAATTCCGATCCTGTACATTTTAATGCGATGGCCTGTTTTAACGATGCCACCGAATTCTCGGGAAAATTATTGGCTTTCCAAGCACCGCGATGTGCAATAACCGGATTATTGGCAAAAATGATTTTGTTACTTACACTTGCCGTTTTACAGGCATTGAAACCTATAACAAGACATACTATTAACAAATAACGCATACTTTTATTGGGTTGACGGTTTGACTAAAGATAAAATATTCGACGATTTAAAATGCAAAGGGCAAATAATTTTTGCCCTTTGCATAAAAAAACTAAACAACAAAATAATTAATATCCTTCATTTTGAGGGTAATTGGGGCCCAAAAGATTCATTTCCGCAAGTGGTATTGGCCAATTAACCATGTGAGGTTTTATTGAAAATCTGGCATCACTTCTATAGGGCAGCGGTTTTGCTGGTGTATTGTTGGCGCCACCAGCTGTTGAGTTTTCAGGGCTCAAATCGCCTGCCATCCCATAACCTGCATGATCGCGCACAAAATTGTATAAATTGCCGGTTCTTTTTAGCATGTACCAACGGCGACCTTCAAAAGCCAATTCCCTTGCCTGCTCATCCAAAATCATTTGCATGGTAATGGTGGTTACTGCCGCTGCACTAGAACGGGTTCTTACTTTATTCAAGTTTTTTATGGCCTCGGCATCATTTCCTAACATTAAATTAGCCTCTGCGGCAAAAAGATAGGTTTCTGCTAAACGATACATGGATATATTTTTAAATTGACTGTCTTGGGTTGGAATACCATCATCTGGGAAATATTTTTTG
Source organism: Mariniflexile maritimum (assembly GCF_009746565.1). Classification (GTDB taxonomy): domain Bacteria; phylum Bacteroidota; class Bacteroidia; order Flavobacteriales; family Flavobacteriaceae; genus Mariniflexile; species Mariniflexile maritimum. The sequence goes on along the minus strand of NZ_WRPN01000002.1, from coordinate 415,693 downwards.
CAACCGGCATTTAAACGGATAAACCAAAAATTTCTGTTGGCTGCCGTTGAGGCGAACTCTTTCCAACTTGGATGAACAATTTTGGTGCCCAATTCTATACCAGCCGGAAGGGTAGCAGGGTCATTATAAAGATAATCTTGAATATAATAGGTGCCTTTTATACGTTTGTCGTTAGGGTCTGCATTTAAAAGATCTCTCAAATAGTTGTTCATAGTTAACCAAGCAAAACCGCGCCCACCTTGTTCAACTGTGTATTTTGAACCCGGTATTTGTTCGGCATAATTTGGCATCAAATTAAAATTAATTTTATTGGTTCTGCCATTTACCTGACTTTTAAATTGTAATGCCCATAAAATTTCAGAACTATTTACTTCGCCCGCAAACACCAATCTTGGGTCGGTGGCCAAAGCGTGCTTTCCTGAATTAATAACTGCTTCCGACTGTAACTTTGCTTCTGCCCAATCTTTTTGCCATAGAGCCACATCGGCCTTTAGGTGGCGCGCCGTACCTTGGGTTATCCTGCCCCTTTGATTCGTGGTCCATTCCAGGTTGTTAATTGCAAAGGTTAAATCGTCTTTAATTAACTTATAAATATCTGCTTCTGGGGTTTTGTCCAAAATAATATCCGAAACGTTCTCTGGTGTTGTAGGTTCGGTAGTAATAAAAATATTATTGAACAGTTTGAATAAAGTAAAGGTTGAATTGGCCCTAAAAAATTTAGCTTCGGCAATCACCTGCGCCCTTCTTTTTTCGTCCATTCCTTGAATATTCTCTGCGGCTTTTATGATGGCGTTTGCCCTATCAATAATTCTATAATTGGTTTTCCAATAATCGCTGAATACCCCACTATTTTCTGGGGTGGTACCGTTTCTCATCCTGCCATAGTTTGAGATTTCCCCGCCGCGAGGAATGGTAAGGTCGTCGCGCGAATCGATAACTATGGGGTTGGAGCCATTATTTGCTGAATTTTCCCAAAAGGCCCTTTGAAAACTATACAACGCAACCACACCGGCTTCCAGACCATCGGGCGTATTGTAAACCAAATTTGCCGTGAACTGGGAGGTTGGTTCTTCTTGTAGAAAGTCGTCGCAAGATGTCATGAAAACAAGCATTGAAAACAGAGACAATGCCCATTTAAAATATATATTTTTTAGTTTCATAATTATAGTTTTTAATAGTTATAAAGTAATATTTACACCTAATGTTAATGATTTTGTATCGGGAAAATCGCCCGCATTATTTTCAGGGCTATACGATTTGTAATCGGTTATGGTAAATAAATTGGAGCCCGTAATGTATAATTTTGCAGCATTCATGTTCAGTTTTCCCAATAAGGACTGAGGCAAACTATAGGATAGCGACAAGGTTCTTAACCTAACATAGGAAGCATCGGTAATGCCCAAAACGCTTATGTTTGCTGGGGCACTGGCGTAATTGGGCCTTGGTGCTGTGTTGGATGGGTTTTCTGGTGTCCAGTAGTCGCGCACAATACCGTTTCTAACAGATGTTATGGTACCGCCCTCGTTAAAATCGGCCAGATAAGGATTGTATCTTTTGGCACCTTCAACAATATACAAATCGGCCAATAACTCAAAACCTTTAAACTGGAAGGAAGATGAAATGGATGCAAACCAATCGGGGTCCCTGGCAATAATAACTTTGTCATCATCCGTAATTCTGCCACTTCCATCAACATCTTTTATTTTGATGGCACCTGCGGTAAGGGTCGTAACGTTCTGGAAAGGTGTAACCGTACCATTTAATGTGCCCTGGGGTGACGCTAGGGCATCGGCATCCGATTGGAAAATACCATCAAACACATAAGCTCTGTAAACATTGATGGGTTCGCCCGCATATCGGTTTCTGCCCAAATCGTCCTTTGGTTTTCCATCTACATCTACGATGCCGGTTTTGGTTATTTCGTTGCTGTTTTTGGTAAACACGCCGGTTATGCTCCATTTTAGATCATTTTTTCTTATGATCTCACCGGTTAGCAATAACTCGATACCGCTATTTTTGGTTTCGCCCCCATTGGTAATCATGGAGCTAAAACCAGAATTGCCGCCCAACGATATATCGGTTAACAAATCGGTTGTTTTGGTGCTATAATATTCCGCAGAACCCCTTAACCTGTTTTTAAAGATGCCATAATCAAGACCTATATTGGCCGTGGTTGAGGTTTCCCAAGTTAGGTTGGGGTTTGGCAGTACGGTTCCGGGAAGGTTACCGCCCACAACGGCACCCCCAAATATATATGGATAATTATCAACAACGCCCAATGTGGTATAAGGGTCTAAAGATTGGTTACCTACCGAACCATAGCTCATTCTTAGCTTCAATTCGTTGATGGCTTCTATGTTGTTAAGAAAAGATTCCTTATGTAATTGCCATGCCAAGGAAGCTGCCGGAAAGAAGCCCCATTTATTGTTTTCGGCAAAAACGGAAGCCCCATCCTTACGACCTGTTAAGGTTAATAAATATTTATCCATTAAAGTATAGCGAATCCTGCCTAAAAAGGAAGATAACCTATATTGTTCCTCAGCTCTATTGGCCGTGAAGTTTAAGGCGCCACTAATACCATCATAACCAAGCACATCATTACCAAACCCTGTTGCTTCGGTAGTTGTTCTTGAAGAATTTCTTTGGTTTATGGATTGTACAAAGGTTACATCCAACCTATTATTTTCATTTAGTTCTGGTGAATAATTGAAAATATTCTCTATTAAATATTCTTCCCTAAGTGTATTTGAAACCGTTGCCCTTCCATTAGGCGTTACACCTTGAGAGTGTATTTTAGATAGGTATTGGCCTTCATCAACAAACCTTCTGCTTAATAACGTATTTAACTTATAGGAAAAACTTTTTGTAAACTGATAGTTGGCCACTAAATTAAGATTGTATAAATCGGTTTTTACATCGTTGTCAGACTCCTTAATGTTCCATAAAGGGTTGATGCTACTGCTACTTGCGTTTGCGCCTGCCAGATCTTTGACCAAATTACCGTTTTCATCATAAGGCCCTGTAAATGGCGAAATGGTTATAAAGTCTAAATTGGTCGTTTCTTTTTTCTGATTGGCCGTACTTAGGTTTAGGTTTGCTTCAATGCTAGCTTTGTCGTTAAGTTTTTGGTTCAGGTTTAACCTAAACGAGCCTCTTTTGTATCCCGAGGTTGGTATCAAACCTATTTGGTCAAAATAATTGGCACTCGAAAATACCTTGGTGTTTTCATTGCCGCCATTAACGCTTAAGGTATGGCTCTGGATCATGCCGGTTCGCAACACCTCATCTTCCCAATTCACGTACTTGCCTGCAACAAAAGCGGCATACTCGGTTGCTGAGCTAAAATTTACGGTATCATCGCTATATGCCTGTACCCCATTTACTACTGGATTTGTTGTTCTAACGGCCTCTCTTCTTAATTTTATAAAATCTTCGGCAGAGTACAAATCGAAGTTTTTGGTAAGTTTTTGTACCGTAGTATATGAATTTAATGAAACCCTTACTTTACCATCTTTACCTTTCTTGGTTGTAATAAGTATAACCCCGTTGGATGCCCTTGCTCCATAAATTGCCTGCGCAGATGCATCTTTTAGCACTTCAATGGACGTGATGTCGTCGGGGTTTACATCGTTGATGTTTTCAATGGGAAAACCATCCAACACAATAAGCGGATCGTTACCACCCCTAATGGAATTTCTACCTCTGATTAAGATATTTGAGGTACCACCGGGCCTTGCGGAAGTTAAATTTACCTGAACCCCAGCGGCTTGACCCCTAATCATTTCAGAGATGTTGGTAGTTGGAATAGCAATGGCATTATCCATTTCAACTTTTGAAACAGCCCCTGTTACATCACTTCTTTTTTGGGTACCGTAACCTACAACTACCACCTCGTCCAAGGTATTGGTATCAACCGCCAAGGATATAGTTATATCATTGGATGTAATGGCCACCTCTTTCGTTTTATACCCTATATAAGATACTATTAATGTGGAGGCATTGTTTGAAACGGATAGTGCAAATTTACCATCAAAATCGGTTGAAGCACCGTTGGAAGTTCCCTTAACAATTAACGATGCGCCCGGTAAGGGCATGCCATCTTCGGCAGACAAGACCGTTCCCTTAATTGCTTTTTGTGTTTGAGCCACCATTAAAAATGAGGTGAATAAAAACAGCATTGGAAATAGAATTCTAATTCTTTGATTACATAGTTTTAGTTTCATATTAATTTAGTTTAAAGTTTAGTTTCAAAAGTATGGGTTTGCTTCATTTAAGATTTATTTTAAACATTAAGCTTTTGTAAACTTAGCCTCAAAAAATGATAAATCCATAAAATCTACCTCGATATAAAACGAACACAGCAACAAAAAGCACTATTAACTATTAAATTATCAGCAAAATGCCTGTAAATACTGTGATTAACAAACATTTTAAAGTGTGTGAAGGGCATAAAAAAACCATCCGTTTTTTAGGCTTGTCGTGGTAATGTCGTGGTAAAAAACGGCTATGTTGTGTTATTGAAAGTTTAAGATGTATGTTACCAGGCCGCTATCGTGTTCCAAACCTAATTTCTTTCGTAATCTATAACGTTTGGTTTCCACGCTTTTTATGGAAATATTGAGCAAAGGCGCCATTTCTTTGGAGGATAGGTTTAGGCGAAGGTAGGCGCAAAAGCGTAAATCGTTGGGTGTTAAATCGGGGTGTATCAGCTTTATTTTATCTAAAAAATCTTTATCTGCATTATTAAAAGCCTGTTCAAAAAAGGACCAATCCTTCGCGTCGTTTAAGTTGCTGTCTATTAGGTTTAAGGCTGCATTATTACTGGTATTCTTGTTTTTTTTCAGTTCTTTTTTTATACTGTTCAAAACCTCGTTCTTTTTTATAATGCTCATGGTTGAAATTGCCAATTCCCTATTTTTGTTTTCAACATCCTGATTCAACCTTTCATTTTTTATTTGCATGATGGTTTGCTCATTCTGCATCTTTTCATGCTTGAACTTATTGATGTAGTATCTCTTATAAGCTTTGTGGGTAATTAAAATTATGATAAGGAACAATATGATATAAAAAACCAAAGCGGTGTTGGACACATACCAAGGGCGATGCACCAAGAAACTGTAACTAATGGTGTTTTTTGAAAGATCGTTGCCAATTTTAGCGCGTACCTTGAGCGTATAATTTCCAAAGGAAAGATTCTCAAAGCTTACCTCCGGCGTTTCGGTCCACTGGCTCCATTTGTTTTGAAAACCTTCTAAAATATATTGGTATTTAACATCAACATATTTATCATAAACCGGTACCGAATACTTAAATTGTACAATGCCCTGTTTGTAGTTTAACGCCCCGTGTTGTGCAATAGGGAAATCGATTATGGCTTCATCAATATTTTTTAAGGTAACCGCATTTAAGAAAATATAACGATTAGGACTTGTTTTGAGTTTAGACAGATCGATATTTATATATCCGTTTGCTGTTCCAAGAACGTATTTATTATCACTTATGAATGAAATGTTCTCAAACCCCAACACCCCTTTTCGCAACTTTGCAGGCATGGGAATGTGGTAAATAACAGGTTTGTTTGAAACGGCATCGCTTTCAATATATTCAATGTTATCGTTGGAAAACGCCCAAAGTCTTTCGTTTTTATCGACTACCAATTTTCCGGAAACATAGTTGTCTTCATCGATAACAGCACTTAAAAGCACATCTCTTTTAAAAGTTTTGGAAGACGCATCGTATTTAAAGACCCCTTTCTCGGAAGCATAGATAATGTTATTTTTGTATTTAATTAAACTGGAGTTTTTTCCGGGAGATACGCTCGATTCCATATCAAATTTCAACACTTTCGATAAGCTGTCATCCAAGGTTAACTTGAACACTCCCTTATACTCGTGGTTCACCCAAACCTGATTTTTTTCGTTGATTTCAAGATAGCGCGATGAATTTTTAAAGCCTTCAATTTTATTTCTAACGTGCCACGTGCCATTTTTCTGTTCAAGAACGAACAGCCCATTGTAATTCCCCTGAAGCAATAAATCCTGCCGATTGGGAATGGCCTTGAACGTCCACGCACCCAAGGTGTTGCTTATTTTTTCAACACTGTTTTCATGTACCAAAAACGTACCCAAATGATGGCCACAAAACAAATAGGCGTCGTTATAATTAAACAAGTCCCATACTTGTCCCGCTGTACCATCTATAAACTTAAAAGGCTCGTTTACGGCATTTAATTTTCTATAAAAAAGGCCTTGATTGGACCCTATGTACAAAAAATCCTTAAAAACCTGTGTGGTGTAAACAGTGCCTAAAACCCCTTCATAGTCAAAAAAAGTCTTGAAGGCCGATTTTACATTGATGCAGTTGATACCATTATCTAAACCTGCCCAAACATTATAATCCTTGTCCTCAAATAACGACAGTACGGTATTGTTGCCCAAGCCGCTTTTTTGGGTTATTTGGTTCGTTATTGCGCCTGTTTTGCCAAGGCACAAAACACCATCTGAAATGGTGCCAATGATAAAACCGCCATCTTTCAACTGAATACAACTGAAAACATTTACCCTATTCAAAGTCGCATCGGCAGGTATTTCCCAACGCTGCATTTTACCAGTTTCAAACTTATAAAATCCGGAGTGCCTGGTTAAAACAAGAAGCCCCTGTTTGCTTTCAAAAAGATTGATAATTCGTTCGGTTTTTGCAATCGCATCGTTTATAACTAGCTTGGGCTGCCCGTTTTCTATCCCATAAATCCCTTCATTGGCCACATGGTAATAGATGCTGTTTTTTACTTGGAAAATCTTGTAAATGGTATTGGGGGATGATATTATTTTAAACGTTTCCGTTTCGGAATTATAAAAATAAATGGTGTTATTGGATTGGAACACGACCCATTCTTTGTACGCGATGATGTTCCAAACCTGTTCGTCCTCGGGCATTTTTACATCGAGCTTGGGCATTAATGAGGTGTATTCCAACAGGCCTAACCTGTTTTTTTTCCAATAACCAAATTCAGCATAACAACCGGTATATATTCTATCTTTTATAACATTTACCGCCCTTAATATGGTGTTGTTTGGTGAAGCGTAAGAAGTCCATTCAGCTCCGTTAAACTCCAATAAACCCTTGTTATTTGCCACATAAATATAGCAGTTATCACTCTGGGAAATCATCCAATTTTGATTATCACCAAGGTAGTCATCAGGTGAATATTTTTCAATAGGCGGCAACTCTTGGGCAAAAGTAGCCATGACCATGAACATTACTATAACCGATTGGAAAATTTTCATTGTAATAAAAACTTGAGCTTTTTAAAAACACAAAAACTACCCTAAAGATAGTTTTTAGTTACCGATTATTCAAAACACCCCACAAAACTTCTTTAAGTGAAAGCAAATAATATGGCATTTAACTTAATTAAGATAGCGCTAACATTAACAAGGCCGCTAGTATGGCTCCTACAATAGGGCCTAAAACCGGCACCCATGCATAGCCCCAATCGTTGGATGCTTTGTTTTTAATAGGCACTAAGGCGTGCACTATTCGAGGCCCTAAATCGCGCGCAGGATTGATGGCATACCCAGTGGTGCCCCCTAACGATAAACCAATAGACCAAACCAAAAAAGCAACAGGCAATGCACCCACCGAGCCCAATCCCACCACAGTTTGCGTATCGGTAATGGTGGCATCGGTGAAATATAAAATGGTGAGAATAAGAACAAAAGTGCCCAATGCTTCACTTAAAAAGTTAGAAACTGTATGTCTAATTGCCGGTGCGGTACAGAACACCGCCTTTTTGGCATTGCCATCATCAGTAACGTCAAAATGATTTTTATACATAAGCCAAACCAGAAAAGCACCCAACATGGCCCCTAAAAATTGGGCTAATATATATAAAGGCACCTCTTCCCAAGGAAATTTGCCAGCTACAGCCAGTGCCAAACTCACCGCCGGATTGATATGCGCGCCACTATAAGGCCCTGCAATAACTACGGCCACATAAACCGCCAATGCCCACCCTGTGGTAATAACTATCCACCCGCTATTGTTGCCAATGGTTTTGTTTAATACTACATTGGCAACTACGCCGCCGCCTAACAAAATAAGGATGGCCGTTCCTATGATTTCTGAAATGAATGGTGTCATAGATTAAAACTGATTTATGATTAACGAACAACAATTAACGCGCTTTGAACATTAAAATTCTTAATTGGTTAATCATCATTCGTTGTTAGTTAATATTTTTAATTGTTTTCCCTTCGGAAGCTAGAGGCATTTTATTTCGTCCAATATTCTAGGGCAGCAATGGCTTTGTACCAACCTTTGATGCTTTTTTCAATTTCTTTTCTATCGGTATTCGGGTTGAAATAGGTGTCGGTTTGCCATATTTGTTCAATTTCCTCAGGACTTTCCCAATAACCAACTGCTAAACCAGCTAAAAAGGCGGCTCCCATGGCTGTGGTTTCTACAATTTTAGGGCGTACGGTTACCGTATTCAAAACATCTGCCTGAAACTGCATAAGCGTATTGTTTACGGTGGCACCACCATCTACACGCAATTCCTTAATGGTTATTCCTGAATCTTTTTCCATGGCTTTTAATATATCCATGGTTTGGTAGGCAATGGCTTCAATGGCTGCCCGGGCAATGTGCGCATCGGTGGTGCCGCGCGTTAATCCAAAAATAGTGCCCTGGGCCTGCTGGTTCCAGTGTGGTGCGCCTAAACCCGCAAATGCAGGCACAAAATAGACCCCATCGGAGTTTGAAACCGAACTTGCCAATGCTTCTACTTCAGCAGAAGTTCGTATTATTTTTAAGCTATCGCGCAACCATTGCACCACAGCACCTGCAATAAAAACGCTGCCTTCCAAGGCGTAATTGGTTTTTCCGTTCACTTTCCAAGCGACGGTAGTTAGCAAATTGTTTTTAGAAACAATGGGGTTTTCACCAATATTCATCAACATAAAGCAACCTGTTCCGTAGGTATTTTTAACCATGCCGGGGTTGGTGCACATTTGCCCGAACAAGGCCGCCTGTTGGTCGCCCGCAATTCCTGAGATGGGAATATTGGCATCATAAAACGTCGATTTTGTATGCCCGTAAATTTCACTGGATTGCTTCACTTCCGGCAGCATACTTTTGGGAATGGTGAGCAATTCCAGAAGTTCATCATCCCAATCCATGGTATTGATATTGAACAACATGGTACGGGACGCATTGGTAACATCGGTAATGTGTTGTGCGCCCTTGGTAAAATTCCATACGAGCCAAGTATCGATAGTCCCCAAAATAAGATTGCCTGCTTCGGCTTTCTGTCTGGCACCTTCCACATGATCCAACAGCCATTTTACTTTCGTCCCTGAAAAATAGGAATCAATAACCAACCCTGTTTTTTCACGTACTAGCGTTTCCTTTCCTTGTTTTTTTAGCGCATCGCAATAATCGGAAGTGCGTTTGTCCTGCCAAACAATAGCGTTGTAAATAGGTTTGCCCGTATTTTTATCCCAAACCACTACGGTTTCCCGCTGATTGGTGATGCCTATTGCGGCTATGTTTTCAACGTTTAACCCTTTTTTTGCCAGTGCTTCCGCAGCGACACCAGCTTGTGTGGACCAAATTTCCAAAGGGTCGTGTTCTACCCACCCTGGTTTTGGGAAATATTGTGTAAACTCTTTTTGAGCAACCGAAATGATACTGCCTTTTTTATTAAAAACGATGGCTCTGGAACTGGTGGTACCTTGGTCTAGTGCTAGTATGTATTTTTCCATAAGAAAATTGCGTTACCAAAAAAACGTAAAAAAACGTTATTGGTGTTAGTTATTAATTTCAAAATTAGTTTTTAATGACATAGCGGCTCGCAATTTCAATAAAATTGGAGATTTGCCCTTGTTTCCATTCGTTATCTTTGTGTAATTCCTTGGCTAACATCGTAGCGATCATTGGCGATATTTCTATGGCTGCTTCCGCATCTAAAAACAGCACTCTTACACGTCTTGCCAACACATCTTCAACGGTTCGCGCCATTTCATTTCTTATGGCCCACACAACTTCAGCTTTAATGAACTCCAGTCTGGGATGGATTTTTTCACCCAGTTCTGGCGATTCATCAATAAGTTGACGAATCCCTTTCGTATCGCTACCATAAATATACAAATGCTGGGATGTGTCAGTGCTACCATCTGCTCCATGAATTAACAAGTTCTTTGTTTTGCATTTAGATGCCGGCAGTTTACCCAGTTCGATGGCCTTATTTAAAGTGTCTTGCGCCATACGCCTATACGTGGTCCATTTTCCGCCCGTAATGGTTATCAACCCCGATTTAGAAACAATAATTTTATGGCTTCTTGATATTTCCTTGGTTTTTTCCGATTTATCTTTAGGTGCTGCTAACGGACGTAACCCAGCGAAAATACTAAGCACATCGTTTTTAGTAACCTGTTTTATTAAGTACCTGTTGGCCGTTTCCAATATAAATTCAATTTCCTTATCAAGTGCTGTGGGTTCCAAGCTATGGCTATCCAACAAGGTATCGGTAGTTCCCACAACCACCCTGTTATGCCAAGGCACCAAAAACAGCACGCGACCATCATCTGTTTTAGGTATCATAATGGCGTCGTTGCCCGGTAAAAACGATTTGTCCAGAACCAAATGCACGCCTTGGCTGGGGCGAATGCTGTTTTTAGCCAGGGCATCATCCATTTGCAAAATATCGTCTGAAAACACACCCGTAGCGTTAATGACTACCTTGGCGTTTAGACTGTAAACGGTATTGGTTTCTGCGTCTTTGGCCACAACACCATTCACGATGCCCGCTTCATTTTTAAGTAGTTTTTCAACTTTAAAATGATTCAAAACCGTTGCGCCTTGCTCAATAGCGGTTTGTGCGATGTTAACGGCCAATCTGGAATCGTCGAATTGCCCATCATGATACACCACACCACCTTTAAGATTTTCTTGTTTTATGGTTTTTAAGCGTGATGCCGTTTCGTTTTTTGAAATACGAAGTGATGTTCCGAAGCTTAATTTACCAGCCAAAAAATCGTATATTTTCAATCCGACAGTATATAAAAAAGCATCCCACCATTTGTAATTGGGAATGATGAAAGATTGGTTGCGAACTAAATGGGAAGCATTTTTCAGCATTAGCCCGCGTTCATAAAGCGCTTCTTTAACTAAGTCGATGTTACCTTGTGCCAAATAACGCACACCACCATGAACCAGTTTGGTACTTCGGCTGGAAGTGCCTTTGGCAAAATCAACCTGTTCTAAAAGTAAGGTTTTGTAACCTCTTGTGGTACTATCCAATGCGATTCCTAAACCTGTGGCACCACCACCAACAATAATAACATCCCATTGAGACTGTTCTTTTAATTGATTCACTAATGCACTTCTACCAAACACGCGTCGCTTTCTTTTAATTATTAATTTAATTTATTTTGTTTCAAATATAGAAAAATAAATGATATATCGAAACTAAACGAAACTTTTTGTGTTATTTTTGAAGTTTTAAACTTCAATTTCTTTCATTTTATTATATTTGTTTACATGAAAAGACACGAAATTATCCTGCAAAAGATTGCAAAGCAAAAACATATTGAAGTTTTAGAGTTATGCGAAGCCCTAGAAGTTTCGGCCGTTACCATTAGAAAAGATTTAAAACTTTTAGAAAAAAAAGGATTGCTTTACAGAACGCATGGTGGTGCTTCTTTAGAAAACCCCTATATAAATGAACGCGCCGTTGTTGAAAAAGAAAAAATTTCAGTTGAAGAAAAAAACGGTATTGCCCAAGCCGCTGCCAAATTAATTGAAGAATACGACTCGATTATGATAGCTTCCGGCACAACCGTTCAGGCACTTTCAAAATTCATAAACCCTAAAGAAAAACTAACGGTTATCACCGCTTCCGTATATGTTGTACTGCATTTAATTCACAATAAAAACATTGAAATTTTGCAACTTGGTGGTTATATTAGGCACAGTTCAGCTTCTGTTATAGGTTCGTATGCGGCACAAATACTGAGCAATGTGTCGTGCAGCAAACTTTTTTTAGGCGTTGATGGCATTGATTTCGATTATGGTTTATCTACAACAAGCCTGGAAGAAGCACAATTGAATCAAAAAATGTTGGCATCGGCACAACGAACCATTGTGTTGGCAGACTCCTCAAAATTCGGCAAAAAAAGTTTCGCCAAAATTTGCGACATCAGCGACATTAACGAAATTATAACCGACAGCGGTATTTCCTCATTCAACAAGAAAAAACTTGAAGAAAAAGGCGTGAAAGTGACGATTGTTTAAACACTAAAAAACCATTACTGCTGAATATTTGCTTCACACCAATTCACATAAGCCTGTTCTAATTCTTTTACCTTTTCAGGGAATTTTTTGGCCAAATCCAAACGCTCTCCGGGGTCTGTTTCCACATTAAAAAGTTTCAGTTCCATGTTATCCACAATGGGTGCGATATATTGTACGGAAGGCTCGCTTTTCCAGTGGTTTTCGTTGGTGTTGGTCAATTTCCAATCGCCTTGCCTAACGGCCCAGGTTTTTTGCCATTTCCAAACCAACAACCTATTGGGGTCGGGTTTCAATAAGCTGATACCATCGAGTGTTTCGTCTTTAACGGGCATACCTGCAGCATTTAATAATGTTGGTAAAATATCGGTTGCTGAAACATACCTGGTTTCCACTTTATTCGCCGCAACATTACCTGCCCAACTTATAGCCAATGGCACGCGTATGCCGCCTTCCCAAAGCGCATATTTGCCGCCTGTAAGGGGTGCATTATTGGCACCCGTAAGGGGCGAGCCCCCATTATCTGAAATAAAAACAATTAAGGTGTTCTTGTCTAATTTTTGTTCTTTCAAGGCATCCAAAACACGCCCAATATTATCATCTAAACAGTTAAGATTTGCCAAATAGTAATTGCGTAATTCTTCCGCTTTTATCGCTCCAACGCGGGAATATTTATCATAATAAGCCGAATAAGTACCCGGTTTGTATTTTTCAAAAGCCATCAAACTATCGGGGTCGTAGTTTGGTATTTCCTTAGCACCATATTTGTCTAAATATTTTTTGGGAACCTCATGGATTAAATGATGCACCGCACTGTACGCCAGCGTTAAGAAAAAAGGTTTTTCGCGTTTTCTTTTTATGTAGGCAATGGATTCATCGGTTAAAATATCGGTTAGATAGCCTTCTTCATAACTTTTCTCGCCCATATTGTGCATCAATGGCCCTAAAAGTGCACTGGTACCGTAGGGATCGGGGGTGCGTTCTTTAATTTTATTGGAACTCAACCAATAATCATGGGCGTGGGCACTAAAGCCTAAAAACTCATCGTAACCATGGTTTAAAGGGTATTCACGAACATTATATTTATGAAAATTACGCCCTAAATCGTTCTTGCCAATTCGTGCCGTTTCGTACCCTGCCTCTTTTAAATATTCGGCTATGGTTTTTACATTGTTGGGCAAACCAGGGCCCCAACTAGCGGGTTTATCCCATCGAAACTGATTTTTACCTGTTAAAATCCCCGCTCTTGATGGACTACAAACGGGTGCCGTTACATAGGCTTGGGTAAAAACGGTGCCCGATTTCCCTAATCGGGTGATATTGGGAGTTGAAATGCTTTTATCATGTTCTTTAAATGGTGAAAAATCCGCATACCCCTGATCGTCAATTACTATTAACAAAATATTGGGTTTTTCGCTTTTTTTATTAACGGTTGTTTCAACGTTTGTCTTGCAACTGAAAACACTTATAACCAAAAATAACATGAGCAAATTCTTCATGATTAGTTTTATTTAATTTCAAATTTAATAAAAAAAATTAAAAACGAAATAAAACGAAAGTGATTTTTGCGTTTTTAGACAAAGTTTCTATCTAAAGATTTTATGATAGGAGAATATAATGCAAAAGAAGACGATTTGGATAAAAATAGCCGTTAATTTTATCTTAGTATTATCAAACCTTAATGCTTAAAATAGACTATTCTTTTTGCATTTTCGGTGTGCAATTATTAAAACAATCTAACATTTTTAATTGAATAATTCATGCGCTTACACATGGCTTTAATGGACATGCTTTTATCTAAATATTGGGGTTTCACAACAAAGCATAACAAAGATGACATATTTAACTACAATTATTCATTTACTTCAAACTGTTTGATCTCCATAATTTTTTGCTCAAAGTTTTCCTTAAAATTGGACTTGTTCTTTATGCGTGTTTTATAGGAATATACCGTTGCCACGGATAATTCAAGAAAATCAGCAACCTGCCTACTGTCTTGTACCCCTAACCTATATAATGCAAATATGCGAAGCTCATTGTTTAAGGATGTATCAGTTTTAACATGTACACGTTCTATTTCAGGGAATAGGTTGTAATAATCATCCAGAAAGGAAGGGAAAAGCTTTAAAAAAACCTCATCAAATTGCTGAAATAGATGGATGCGCGCTTTTTTTACACTATATTTTTTTAATACACTAAAAACCTCTTCAGGTCTTTTAGCCATAATTTTTTGATAAGTACTTTTTTGGATTTGGTCAATTTTATGAATAAAATCAGACGATACTTTAAGGAAATAAGCAATGTATTCTTGCTTAATACGATCGGCTTCCCTCAAATTCGTGTTAAGTTTTTTAAGTTTATGATTAGAGTGGGCAAGTATGCGTCTGGATTTTTTGAGTGCCTTAAGCTGTTTAAAAATAATAAACAAGAAAACCACAACTAGTATTGCTAAAATGGAAAGTATAACAATTATTGCGCTCAGGGTAACATTTTGTCCTTGTGTTTTTTTAATTTGGGCATTCTCTATAATGGGCAAAATCGAGGATAATTCTACTTTTCTATGACGGGCATTATAAAAGGTAGCATCTTCCATGGCAATACCAATATATTTATATGCCTTTTTTAAGTCTCCAACCTTAAAAAGTTCACTTGCCAAGTTGCGTAACGCAACCGTTTCTTTGGTAGCACTCTGTATATCCGCAATGGCGGCAAGTGTTAAATAATGGATGTTTTTTTCATTGTCCCCAAGCATAGAATAAACATGTGCCAACGAAGAGGTCGCTATGGCATAATTCTCGGTAGGCAAATTAAAATTGGCTATCCAAGTTTCAAAGGCTTCTTTGGCACCTCCCCAATCCTGCGATTTAAGCCTTCGTAAACCTTCTGTACTCCAATATTCATTAGTTGCTGGTTTCACATAAAAAAGTGCTTTTAATAGAAAATCACTGCCCTTTTCAATGTAATCGGCACTAAAGCGATTATCTCCAATATAATCAGCCCAATCATAATAAGTTCTTGCCTTTACGGAATAATATTCAAATTTATAGACATCTGTAAGAGTTTCAAAATTAATACTATTAAGGGTGTCAATGGCTTGGTTGAACAGTCCAGACGACATAAGCACAAAACCTTCTTTAATTTTTATTGTGGAAATCATTACGGGGTCGTTAATTGCTCTAGCGACCAATTTAGCTTGCTCAATGTAATAATAAGCCGAATCGTACCTAAACGATTGGTATTCCTTGAACAACAAAAGATAATCCTCATAGAGTTTTGATTGATCGCCATTCCACACATGTTTTGTTGCTTCTTTCTTGATTTTTTCAATTGCCGCATATTTCTTTTTTACAAATACTTCCCTTTTATTGATGGTTGACTCCAATTGTTGAAGAATGGTATCCTTTTGAAAAGAAAAACCTTTCAGGCTTAGCATAAAAACAATTAAAATAAAATGTTTACTCATTGTGTCTAAAAATTAAAATCGCAATTATTCCTGTTCATTTATACGAATGTAGATAAAAAAAACCAACATTTGTAACAAAATAACAAAACATCAACCTTGATTTCTAAAAAAAAAACCTTGATTCTAACATTTCACAAATCAATGTTATCTAATTGAATATCAAAAATATAAATATTTAAAACATAAAAACATTTCTTGATTTTATATCAACATTTTTTTGCCGTTCAATAAAGCCTCTATCTTTACAATAATCGTTCAACCCATTTTATCTAATTATCTATTGTTCAAACAACTAAACAAATGTGCTTATTTAAGCGAAAAAGTAAACTAAACTGTATTATATGAGAAGAGAACCAATTGAAAATCGTAAAGGATTTTTTAAAAATGTAATGCTTAAACTAATGTTCTTGTTGGTTTTCGCATCCAGCATGGCGTACCCAGTACCCTTATTAAAAAATAATATGGCCACAAGTGCCATGGGGGTTAATGCACAACAGTTTGTAGCCAATGGCCAGGTTACCGATGAGAGCGGCATGCCCCTGCCTGGAGCAAACGTTATTGAAAAAGGCACTTCCAATGGGGTAGTAACCGATTTTGATGGTAAATTTAGCCTATCGGTATCTAGCAGTTCTGCCACCCTTGTTATAAGTTACCTAGGTTATAAACCTTTGGAAGTGAAACCCAGCAATACCAACCAAATATATGGTTTAGAGGTTAACGCCAGTACCTTAAACGAAGTTGTGGTGGTAGGTTACGGTTCCACAAAACGTAAGGATGTTACCGGCGCGGTAGCCTCGGTAGCCGAGGAGGACATGAACCAAGGCGCAATAGCCAGTCCGTTACAGCTCATTTCCGGTAAAGCGGCGGGGGTAAACATCAACCAAACCGGCAGTGAGCCTGGGTCTTCGCCAAGTGTGAGAATTCGCGGTATTTCATCGCTTATTGGTGGCAACGACCCTTTGGTGGTGGTTGATGGGGTACAGGGCAACATGGACTTGTTGAGCCAGATACCTCCAAGTGAAATTGCTACGGTTGACATATTAAAGGATGCCTCGGCCACGGCCATATACGGCTCTAGGGGGGCTGCTGGCGTTATTATTGTAAGCACCAAAAAAAATAAGGCGGGCATAACCACCCTGCAATATGTGGGCAGTTACTCGGTAGATTATATTCCTGAAAAATTAGATATGCTTAATGCAGACCAATGGTGGACGCAGGCACAGCTTTCAGGGGTTCCAGCCTCGGCAAACCACGGTTCAAATACCGATTGGTACAACCTATTAACACAAAATGGCGCTACACAAAGTCATACTTTATCATTTGGGGGCGGTACCGACAAGTTTAATTACCGCGCCTCAATAAGCGCCATTTTGCAGGATGGCGTCGTGATCAATTCAAACAACCAAAAATATATTGGGCGCATTGTAGCCACCCAAAAGGCCTTGGACGACAAGTTAACCTTAAGCTATAACCTTAACAGCGGAATTATTGAAAATACCGGTACGGTACAAAGCATTGGGCGGGCGTCCTTCACCTCAAACCTTATTACCAATGCGTACTTAATGCGCCCTACCGATCCTGTTTTGGATGTAGATGGCAGCTACTTTAACGACCCGAACGTTTTCCAGTACCTTAACCCCTACGCAGTAGCCCAAACCGTTGTTAATGAAAGCCAACAGGACAATTTGTTCGGCAGTTTAAAAGCCGATCTGGATGTGTATGAAGGCTTAACGCTGGGTTGGTTTGGTAGCTGGCGAAAAACCAATTACACCAATGGCTTCTTCCTTCCGGTAGAATCTACAAGTGCCAACGCCATCGACCAAAAAGGTTTTGCCAATATTGTAAACAACAAACAAAATGAGAAATTGATGAACATCAGTCTTTCCTATAAAAAAGTATTTGGAGAGCACAGCATCAATGCCTTGGCTTTGTACGAATGGCAAAACCAAACCTACCAAGGCAATTATGCCCAAGCGCGGGGTTTCATCAATAATATTGCAACCTATAATGCCCTTCAGCTAGGCGATTTATCAAACGTTCGCCCCGGTGATGTTTCTTCATATAAAAATGACCGTACCTTAATTTCATTTTTAGGGCGTGTTAATTATGCCTTTATGGATCGTTATCTGCTAACCGTAAGTATGCGGCGCGATGGGTCGTCGGTATTTGGTGCCAACCACAAGTGGGGCAATTTCCCGTCGGCTTCGGTGGCATGGCAAATAGACCAAGAGCCCTTTATGGAAAACCAAACTATTTTTAAAGAACTGAAACTGCGCGGTGGCTACGGGGTTACGGGCAACCAACAAGGTTTGTACCCGCAAAACGCATTGTCGTTGGTTGGCGGCGCAGGGGTTACTTATTTTGGAGGGCAACAAATTACAAACTTCAACGTGATCCAAAATGCGAATGCCGATTTACGCTGGGAAACCAAGAAACAATTCAATATAGGTGTGGATTTTGCCCTTCTTGAAGGCCGTTTGCGCGGCACCGTTGATGCCTATACAGCCACCACCGACAATCTATTGTTTGATTATACAGTACCACAACCACCCTACCCATACAGCACCATAAAGGCGAATGTGGGAAGCATTTTAAATGAAGGGCTGGAACTTTCGCTTGCATACGACGCCATTGATACGGACGATATGTCCTTAACCTTGGCAGGCAACGTTTCCTTTTTGAAAAACGAGGTTAAAAGCCTGAGCGGCAGCATAAACGGCGTGCCATTAAACACCAATTATGTACCTTGGGGGCCTAATTCCTATTTAATTGAAGGACAACCCATTGGCAGCTTTAACATCCTGCACCATACCGGGAAGGACGATGCCAATTCTGAAACCGTTTTGGACGTAAACGACGATGGCATTATAGACCAGGGCAACCAAAGCCCGGACCGAATGCTACAAGGTTCTGCACTGCCAACCTATACCTATGCTTTCAATCCTACCTTCCAGTACAAAAATTTTGATGTGGCCATGCTATGGAGAGGCTCTGGAGGCAATAAAATATACAATGGGTTAAAATCCAGCTTAAGTTATTTGGAAAACGTGGGGCGTTCCAATGTGTTGGAAAGCGGCGTTCATCTGGGCATCTATAATTCGCGCTACGGCTCGGATCTGTGGTTGGAAAAAGGCGATTTCCTAAGGCTTGAGAATTTAACCGCCGGTTACACCTTCAACTTCAACAAAATCAAATATATCGACGCTGTTCGCCTATCAATTACGGGCAACAACCTTCTATTGATAAGCGACTATTCAGGAATCGACCCAGAGCTCAACTTTACAGGAGGTAACGGGTTTGGTGGCGATAATGGTATTTATCCGCGCACCCGAAGCTTTGTTATTGGTTTAGATATAAAATTAAATTAAAAAGGACATGAAAAGAAAAAATATAGTTTTAACAGGATTTTTAAGCATCCTTTTGATGGTTGCCTGCACCAATGTAGATGAAAATGTGTACGACAGGTACGAGGCAAACGCATTTTACGCCACACCCGAAGGTTCTGATGTAGCTTTGGCCGCCGTATATGCACAAGTGGCCGGCAATTGGGATGGCGTTGGCTATGCCGGTGCCGATAATGGCTGGTACGACTTGAATGCCATGAGCGCCGATGAACAGGTAATCCCACACAGAAATACGGGCGATTGGCAACTGGATTTTGCCCGTTTGTTCAAACACGAATGGTTGCCAACCGATTTAATTGTAAACAACACCTGGAACTGGCTGTACCGCTCTATATTTAATGCCAATTTAGCGGTGGACCAGCTGGTTAGCGCCGAAGCTGCACCTTCTAAAATAGCTGAGGCGAAGGTACTGCGCGCTTTCTTCTACTACCTGCTTATGGATGATTATGGCAACGTGCCCTTTTACACCAAGAACGATGTAACCATCGATCAAATTCCACAAGCAAGCAGACTGGAAGTCTATAATTTTATTGTAAATGAACTGGTTGAAAACGTTGATTTGCTCTCTCCCGAAAAAGGGGGCAATTATTATGGCCGTTTTAACAAGTGGGCAGGTTATGCCTTATTGGCCAAAGTATATTTGAATGCTGAAGTGTATTCAGGTACCCCACAATGGCAAGCGTGCCTAGAGGCCTGCGAAACCATAAGCAAAGGTGGTTTTTCATTGCACCCATCGGCCGAAAATACCTCTAGCCCGTTCGGTTCGCAGTACTATGATCTTTTTGGGGACGTGCTGCCCGCGGACGAAACCATTTTGGCCATGTACGCAAGCGTTAACATTGTGTCGCGCAACATTTATGGGGTAAGGACCCTTATGGGCCCACACGCCCAGGCCGTATTTGGTTACAGCGGTTGGAACGGTACCATTGTGCCAAAACAATATTTCTTGCAATATGATGAAAATGATGTTAGGAGAAGGCAATTCATCTTCGGTCCACAGCCTGGTGGCGTTAATTACGCCATGGAGGTTACTTCCCTAGACGATCCGGGCGCTGCGCCACAAGCGGGCATTCGCGGCCTGAAATTTTACCCAGCCGGCAATATGGACGGTGGCGGTGCCTCCAACGATTTCCCCATTTACAGGTATGCCGACATCCTTTTAATGCAGGCTGAGTGCCATGTGCGCTTAAACAACCCCTCGGCCGCCAAACCGCTTGTTGATGCGGTAAGGCAGCGTGCTAAATTGGATGCCCTTTCTGCCAATCCTACCTTAATGGATGTTTACAGGGAACGAACCTTTGAACTGAACTGGGAAGGACACAGAAGACAGGACATGATCCGTTTTGGAACATTTTTACAGCCCAATGAATTTAGGGGCGCCTCAAGCGAGTTCAGGAAATTGTTCCCCATTCCAACATCGGCCCTCAACGCCAACCCTGGTTTAACGCAAAATCCAGGATATGCAAATTAAAAACCCTGGCATGGGCACGACCGAAAATGGACAACAAAGCAAATATGCCAATAACATATAACGGTTGAAAAAACATAAATATTAAATTATGAAAACATTTATAAAAACATTATTTACACTTAGCCTTTTGCTGTGTACGCTTGCTTCCTGTGAAGATGATGCTGAATTAACTACCTTGCAAGCCGTTGGTTTTCCGGGCAGTATCGAGGCAACACCCAATAGCATTGCCCTTTCTACGGAAAACAATTTTGAATCGGTGTTAACCGTTTCTTGGCCTGCAGTCCAATTTCCAATCAAGGCACCCGTAACCTATACCTTGGCAATAGACGTTGCGGCAGACACGTTTGGTGAAAACGGCTGGTCCCAAGCCATAAGGGTACCGGTTGGCGAAGATGCCTTAAGCACCTCATTATTGGGCAAGGATTTGAACGATTATGCTGCCGATTTGGGATTGGCTCCCGACGTTGAAGGTGAATTGATGGTACGGGTGGAGGCCTATTTGGACAGGTATGCGTATTCTGAGCCTTTGGCCATTAAGGTGACGCCCTACGTTGAGGAAATTCCCTTTGGCGAAATTTATATCCCAGGGGCTTACAATGGGTGGGATCCGGCCACAGCTTCCAAGTTATCGGCCATTGCCACCGGCGTTTACCAAGGTTATTTAACCGTGGTCGCACCACAGGGTTTAGCCTTTAAAATAACGCCAGAACAAAATTGGGATACGTTTTATGGTTTGGATGGCAGCGGTAATCTTACCTTAGGGGCCGATGGCGATTTATCCGTTCCAAATTTTGGTTCTTACCAAATCACCGTTAACCTCAATACCCTTACTTATACCGTGGTGCCTTTTTCATGGGGCATTATTGGCCCTTCAACGCCCGGTGGTTGGGATGCCGATACCGATATGGGCTACAATTACACCTCACAAAAATGGGAATATACAGGATTTTTGGCTGCTGGCGCTTTAAAATTCAGGCTTAACAACACATGGACCATCAATTATGGCACTGAAAGCGGCAACAGCGGCGACATTGAAAACGGCGAAGTGTACCTAGACAACCCAGGGGCGCACACCATTCTTGAAAGTGGTTTTTACAAAGTTTCCTTCGCTGTCAATCCAACCGATCCAGGCATTGCCATTTACTCGGTAAGTAAGGCGGCCTATTCCTGGGGCGTTATTGGCGATGCCACCCCCGGCGGATGGGATGCCGATACCGACATGACCTACGATGCCAGTACCTCCAAATGGAAATTTACCGGTAATTTGGTACCCGGTGCATTAAAATTTAGGCTCAATAATGCCTGGGCCGTTAATTACGGCACTACCGATGGCAATACGGGCAACATTGCCAATGGCACCGTGTATTTTGATAACCCTGGTGCCCACACCATTGCGGAAGCAGGCAACTATGAGGTTACCTTTAGCGTGGGGGCCAACAATCCTGCTTCAGCGACCTATTCAGTAACGAAGCTATAATCATAAAAAACAAAATTCGATGAAAAATCTATTTTTAAATATATTATTTGCCCTGTGCTCCATCACGGCGTTTACTTCTTGCGATTCAGACAAGGACCCTGTTGTTGCACCACTTTACGAACAATATGGCACGCCGTTTACCAACATGCCAAAACCAAAGGATGCCATCATCTACCAGGTTAATCTTAGGGCTTTTAGCAATGCGGGAACCATCAATGGTGTTAAGGAACGTTTAAACCATATCAAATCCTTGGGCGCCAACGTTATTTACCTCATGCCCATTTACCCCGTTGGCATGGAGCGTTCTGTGGGCGAATTAGGCTCCCCTTATTCTGTAAAGGACTATAAGGCAGTAAATACAGAATTTGGCACTTTGGACGATTTACGCAGCCTTGTGGAGGAAGCGCATAACATGAACATGGCCGTGATGCTGGATTGGGTTGCCAACCATACTTCTTGGGACAACTCCTGGATTGACCAACATCCCGATTGGTACCAACAAGATGCAAACGGAAACATCATCGCGCCCCCAGGAACGGGCTGGAACGATGTTGCCCAATTAAATTATGATAATGTTGAACTAAGAAAAGCCATGATCGATGCCATGTCGTATTGGGTTTACAATGCCAATATTGACGGCTTTAGATGCGATTTTGCCGACGGTGTACAACAAAGTTTCTGGGCCGAGGCCATTGCAGCCATACGTGCCATAAAAGACCAGGACATGCTTATGTTGGCTGAAGGCACCCGTAAAAACCATTTTGATGTGGGGTTTGACTATACGTTTGGTTTTAGGTTTTTTGAGGTCCTTAAAAAAGTGTTTTCTGAAGGTGCACCGGCTTCTTCGTTGCAAAACGCCAATGCCGAGGAATATAGCAACAACTACAATGATGATAACCGTGTTGTAAGATATACCACCAACCATGATGTAAACATTACCGATGGTACACCGCTAGAGCTTTTTGGTGGCAAACCCGGTTCTTTGGCAACATTTGTGGTGGCTGCCTATATGAAATCGGTGCCTATGATTTACAACGGACAGGAAATTGGTTATGCCCAACGCATCCCGTTTTTTAACCATACCCCGATTGATTGGACCACTGCCGATGCCGATGTTTTTGCAAAATACCAAAAAATAATCGATTTTAGAAAAAACAGCGAAGCCATTAAAACGGGTACTTACAACGGTTATAGTAGCAATGCGGTTTCTGCGTTCACCATGAAAACCGACACCGAAACTGTATTGGTGCTTTCAAACCTAACCAATAGCAATGCTAAATATTTGGTGCCGGCTGCACTTTCAGGAAATACTTGGATGGATGCCTTTACCAACCAAACCATGGCCTTAAATACTGAAATCACCTTAACCCCTTATCAATACATCATCTTAAGGAAATAACCCTCAATCAACATTATGCTTTACCACTCTAGATTTTCAATAAAATCCAAGGCGCATTTTGCCCTAAGCTTTCTACTGTTTTTTGGTTTGAACGCTGCATTAGGTGCGCAAACCATCACTTCGCCCAACAAAAATCTGTCCCTTACCTTTGAGGTTAAAAACAATGGCATTCCTTTTTATCAACTTCAATATAAAGGAAAACCCGTAATAAAACCAAGTGCATTGGGCATTGAGGTGAAAGACAGCCCGTCTTTTATGGAAGGTTTCGAGATTGATAGAACAGAGGTAAGCAGCGTTGACACCACGTGGGAACCGCTTATGGGCGAACAGAAAACCATAAGGAACAACTACACCGAATTGTTGGTGCTGCTAAAACAGCCGCAGGTTGATAACCGGCAATTAAGGATCAGGTTCAGGTTGTTTAATGATGGCCTTGGGTTTCGGTACGAATTCCCAAAACAGCCCAATTTGAATTATTTCATCATAAAGGAAGAACATACCCAGTTTAACCTGGCCGGCAACCATAAAATATTCTGGATTCCAGGCGATTACGACACCAATGAGTATGCCTATACCACTTCAAAAATAGCCGAGTTGCCACAGTTGATGGAAAAAGCAACGGTTTTTATAACCGCGCAACATCCCATTGAAAATCTGGCGGTACAAACCCCCACGATGATGAAAACGGACGATGGCCTATACATCAACATCCATGAGGCGGCCCTGGTGAATTACCCAGCCATGTCCTTAAACGTAGATGCCGTAAACTTTAAAATGAGCTCGCATTTAACGCCCGATGCCGTGGGCAATAAAGGCTATATACAAACCGATGCACAATCGCCATGGCGTACTGTTGTGGTAAGCGATAAGGCCACGGAAATACTGGCTTCCAAGCTCATTTTAAACCTGAACGAACCCACGGCATATAAAGATGTTTCTTGGATAAAACCCATAAAATACATAGGCGTTTGGTGGGAATATTTTGTGGCGGGCAAAAGCACTTGGGCCTATGGCACGGAAACAAACGTGAAACTGGACCAGGATTTTAGCAAACTTACGCCCAACGGAAAACATGGCGCCACCAACGCAAGGGTAAAATCGTATATCGATTTTGCATCAAAACATGGCTTTGATGCCGTTTTGGTGGAAGGATGGAACATTGGATGGGAAGACTGGATTGGCAATTGGAAAGAAAATGTGTTCGATTTTATAACCCCCTATCCTGATTTTGATGTAAAAATGTTACGCGATTATGCAGCTTCAAAAGGGGTTAAAATCATGATGCACCACGAAACCTCAGGCTCTGCAACCAATTACGAACGCCGTTTGGACCGCGCTTTTCAGTTTATGAAAGACAATAATTATAATGCGGTTAAAACAGGTTATGTGGGGCAGATTGTTCCACGGGGCGAGCACCACGATGGGCAATGGATGGTGAACCATTACATTCATGTGGCGAAACGTGCGGCCGATTATAAAATAATGGTGAACAGCCATGAAGCGGTACGGCCCACAGGATTGAACAGAACTTACCCCAACTGGGTTGCACAGGAGTCGGCACGAGGCACCGAATTTGAGGCCATGGGCGGTTTGGCCCCAGAGCATACCACCATTTTGCCGTTTACCCGATTAATGGGAGGCCCTATGGACTTTACGCCCGGCATTTTCCAGACCGATCTAACCTATTACAACACAGGCGGCAACCAGCGCGTAAACACCACGCTTGCCAAACAATTGGCATATTACGTTACCATGTACAGCCCCTTGCAAATGGCGGCGGATATTCCGGATAATTACGAACGTTTTCCCGATGCCTTCCAATTTATAAAAGATGTGGCGCTGGATTGGGACGCTTCCTATATTCTAGAGGCCGAACCCGGGGATTACATCACCATAGCCAGAAAAGCCAAAGGCAAAAACGAATGGTATGTGGGCGGTATTACAGATGAAAATCCAAGAACAGCAACCATAGACTTTTCTTATTTACCCGAAGGCAAAAAGTACTTCGCCACTATTTACGCCGATGCCAAGGATGCCAGTTGGGATAAAAACCCACAGGCCTATACTATAAAAAAAGCCGTGGTAACCAGCAAAAGTAAATTGAACCAATTCTTGGCCCCTGGTGGCGGATTTGCCATAAGCATTAAGGAAGCGGAGGCATCCGAACTGAAATCCTTGAAAAGACTATAAAGAAAAAGTGCACTTTAAGGTGCATTCATTTTAATACTAACTAAATAAATATCACCATGATGAAAAAAATTACCTTTATTATTGTTTGTTGTTTAGCAATTAATTTTGTTAATGCACAATTAACTTCCGTAGCCTTAGTGGGTTCTGGAACTGAACAAGGTTGGCCTGTAGATCCACAAACAGATGCCCATCAAATGACCTCGACCGATAATGTAAATTGGACCATTGCCAACATCGCCCTTAAAGGAGGCGCCATAAAATTTAGAGGGAACAATTCCTGGGCCTTGCCGTACAATTGGGGAGGCGCTACCTTTCCAACCGGTAGCGCCATTGTAGATGGCGCTGGCATCGGCCAATGAGGAACTTAATTTTAAACCCGGTTGGGACAGGGAATTTAAACCTGTTGTAACATGTTGGATGTTGTTTATTAATGCATCCAACCTTACAGCATCAAGTTTTGTGTTGATACTGTTCAATGAATTAACAAAAGCGGTATTGACCTTAATGGCTGCCTCCTTTATGTTCAAGGTCTTGGCTTCGAGCTTATCGATGGTAGCCGATACCTTGTCGGCATTTGTTGTAAAATTTAGGCTATAATTAATTGAATTTTCCATATATTTGTATCTCCAATAAGTCTTGATATGGTCGCCATTTTATTAAATACGCTTTTTGCAGTCATTGGTATCCTTTATGTCATTAGTGTAATTAGACAAATGTTTAATCTTGACGTTTAATTATACTTGCTATTTTCTGCCTTACGAATCCAATGCAATTCTTTAATATGTTGTGCCCATTGGGTATCGCTCAGGCTGTCGGGGTCTTGTATGTGCAGATAGTACCTTAATTGGGCATTGGCAATGCGGACCCATTCCTGGTGTTCATCTACAACCGCCGCAGCCTCTAAAGCTTTACCAGCTCTACCTCCTTGATGCCTATTAAATCGCTTAATTTTTGCGATGCTGATACAAAGTAGCTGTCTTGGGGCATAATATAAGTATTTTTGGCGATGCAACGCCGGGCGGTTGGAATACGGATACCGATATGGTTACTTCAGATAATGTGAACTATAGCATAAACAGTGTTCCGTTGATTGCTGGAAATCTTAAATTCCGCGGCAACCATTCTTGGGATTTGCCCTATAACTGGGGAGGAACCGCTTTTCCTTCCGGTACAGCTATTGTAAATGCAGATGGCATTGTAGTGCCTACAAGTGGAACTTACAATATCACTTTCAACATAAATACGGGAGCTTATGCTTTTAGCGCTACTTTGGGGATAAACGACGTTAAAAACATACATTTTAAGGTGTATCCCAACCCATCCAGATCTGGTTGGAACATTCAATCTGAAAACATCATGACCTCGGTTGAAGTTTACAATGTTATTGGCAAACACATCATGTCCTTAAAAAGAGCATCAAATTTTATTTTCATTGAAAATGACGCGTTACAGAAAGGCATTTATTTTGCCCAAATAACATCGCATTCCGGCATTAGCAGCTTGAAATTGGTAAAGGAATAATTTACTAGAAAAAGCCGTCTCGAACCAAAAAACGAGACGGTTTTCATTTGTTCTTTTCTTAAACTAATGAGTGAATCTTTTCATTTGAAATTTCGGAAAGTTTTTAATACCAAACTACAACCAATTTAATGGACAGAAAATAAGCGTTTTTAGAACATTTTTGAGTTGTTAACCCCATGAATCAAGGATTTTGACAAGTACTAAATAGGTTCTAAAAAAAAATAAGTATTGTGACACTTTGAAAAAAAGTAAAATACTGAACTTATGTTGCACCTAATAAAAAAGCCTTTATCTCAAGAAAGATAAAGGCTTTTGTACTGAGGACGGGACTTGAACCCGTACAGCCTAATGGCCATTGGATTTTAAGTCCAACGTGTCTACCAATTCCACCACCTCAGCATTGGTATATTTTTAAAGAAACTATGAGCGAAAGACGGGATTTGAACCCGCGACCCTCACCTTGGCAAGGTGATGCTCTACCCCTGAGCTACTTTCGCGTTTTTTAGGAACTAACAATAGTGCTATTGCGGATGCAAATTTAAAATTTTTATATTAAATCCAAAGCCTTTTGGCAAAATAAATACATTTTATTTTACATACGTTTTTTCTTAACCAACATACGCTTAATTTCATTCAGTTTCATCAAGGCTTCAACGGGCGTAAGTGTGTCTATATCAATGTGTAATATTTCCTCTTTGATATTTTCAAGCAATGGGTCGTCCAAATTGAAAAAACTCAGTTGCATGTCATCCGCCAACGTTTTTACTTTGTCGGTTAATGCTTCACTGGAATGTGACTTCTCTAACTTCTTCAGAATAGCATTGGCACGATGCAGTACTTGCTGTGGCATGCCCGCCATTTTCGCAACATGAATGCCAAAACTGTGCGCGCTTCCTCCTTCCACCAGTTTCCTGATAAAAAGCACATTGTCTTTTAATTCTTTTACAGAAACGTTGTA
This sequence comes from Mariniflexile maritimum, assembly GCF_009746565.1. GTDB lineage: Bacteria > Bacteroidota > Bacteroidia > Flavobacteriales > Flavobacteriaceae > Mariniflexile > Mariniflexile maritimum. The sequence goes on along the minus strand of NZ_WRPN01000002.1, from coordinate 387,519 downwards.
GTTTTTTATGCGACCAAAAGTCTCGGTCATTTCATTAAGTTCATGGTAGTGGGTCGCAAACAGGGTTTTTGGTTTTGCTGGGTGCTCGTGCAGATATTCGCTAATGGCCCAGGCTATCGAAATACCATCATAAGTACTCGTACCGCGACCAATTTCATCGAGCAACACCAAACTTCTATTGGAAATATTATTTAAAATAGAAGCCGTTTCATTCATCTCAACCATGAAGGTTGATTCGCCCATCGAAATATTATCGCTTGCGCCCACTCTGGTGAAAATTTTATCAACCAAACCTATGCGTGCTTCTTTTACAGGCACAAAACTTCCTATTTGCGCCAACAAAACAATTAAAGCGGTTTGACGTAAAATGGCCGATTTACCAGACATATTTGGCCCCGTAATCATGATGATTTGTTGCGTAGTTCGATCCAAAAACACATCGTTGGCAATATAGGGTTCTCCAATAGGGAGCTGTTTTTCAATAACGGGGTGGCGGCCATCCTTAATCTCCAAATCGAACGATTCGTCAATAATTGGACACACGTAATGATTGTGGGTTGCCAACTGCGCAAACCCGCACAAACAGTCCAATTGCCCAATTAAATAAGCGTTTTGCTGCACCGGTTTGATGTATTGGTTGAGCCAAACCACCAACTCTGCAAACACCTGCTGTTCAATGGCTAAAATCTTGTCTTCCGCCCCTAAAATTTTGGTTTCGTATTCTTTTAGCTCTTCGGTAATATAACGCTCTGCGCTCACCAAGGTTTGTTTTCGCACCCAATCTAACGGCACTTTATCTTTATGCGTGTTGCGTACTTCAATATAATAGCCAAAAACGTTATTGGAATCTATTTTTAATGAAGTGATGCCTGTGCGTTCACTTTCCCGTTTCAACATGTTATCAAGATAGTCTTTTCCTGATTTTGACAACCCACGCAATTCGTCCAATTCAGATGAAAACCCAACGGCAATAGAATGCCCTTTTAATACGTTAACGGGTGCATCTTCATTTAGTGTTTCTTTAATTTTTTCGCGAAGCACCTCGCAACTTTGAAGCATATCGCCTATAATTTTAAGCGACTCGTTGTTACAGTTGCTCGCTAAGGTTTTTATAGGAACAATGGCTTCTAAGGAATTTTTAAGTTGAATGACCTCGCGAGGATTCACTTTTCCGGTAGCCACTTTAGAGATTAACCGCTCTAAATCGCCTATATGCTTGATGTGGTTTTGAATTTTTTGAAGCACCGTGGTATCTTTGGTTAAAAAACGCACTACTTCATGGCGCTGTTTAATCTTGTCGATGCTTTTTAAAGGCAACGCCAACCATCGTTTTAGCAACCTGCCACCCATGGGCGAAATGGTTTTATCAATCACGTTTAGCAACGTTACCGCGTTGTTGTTGGTAGAATTGTAAAGCTCTAAGTTCCGTATGGTAAATTTATCCATCCACACATACTCATCTTCAGCAATGCGAGAAATAGCTGAAATGTGCTGCAGTTTATTGTGCTGCGTTTCACCCAAATAATGAAGAATGGAACCCGCGGCGATAATGCCTTCATACAGTTCGTCAATGCCAAAACCTTTTAATGTTTTCGTGTTGAAATGTTTAACAAGGGTTTCATAAGCATAATCGCTTTGATACACCCAATCTTCCATATAAAATGTATGGAAATCTTTTCCGAAGGTATCCTTAAACACTTCGCGTTTTTGCTTAGAGACCAGCACTTCGCTAGGGCTAAAATTTTGCAGCAGTTTATCAACATATTCCGCGTTGCCCTGTGAGGTTAAAAACTCGCCCGTTGAAATATCCAAAAACGACACCCCAATCTGTTTTTTATCGAAATACACCGAACACAAAAAGTTGTTTGATTTGGACACCAAAACCTCATCGTTAAACGCTACTCCAGGTGTTACTAATTCCGTAACGCCTCGTTTTACAATGGTTTTGGTTTGCTTGGGGTCTTCCAACTGGTCGCAAATAGCAACTCGTTGTCCGGCTTTTACCAATTTAGGCAAATAGGTGTTTATAGAATGGTGCGGAAACCCTGCCAACTCAATCTCACTCTCGCTACCGGCACCGCGTTTGGTTAAAATAATGCCCAAAATACCCGCAGCTTTCACTGCATCGGCACCAAAAGTTTCGTAAAAATCGCCCACCCGAAACAACAATAAGGCATCGGGGTACTTTGCTTTAATAGCATTGTACTGTTTCATTAACGGGGTTTCTTTTGTGCTTTTGGCTGCCAAATGGTTTAGTTTTTTAGTAAGTTTGCTAATGTAACCAATTTTCCATTTTCTTTGAAGTGGTTATACTAGAAGTTATTGATAATTATTCACAATCTATAATCGTCATTACCAAGGAAACATGACTGAAGCAGTCTTTGGGTTTGTACCAAAAACAAAGAGATTACTTCGTTTCTCGGAATGACCCACAATAAAATATGCGTAAACTAAAAAACAGTGAATTGGATAGATTAAGCGTTGAAGACTTTAAAGAAGTAAAAAAAACGCCCATTGTAATTATATTAGACAACATTAGAAGTTTAAACAACATTGGTTCGGTGTTTAGAACCAGTGATGCCTTTCTTATTGAAAAAATTTACCTCTGCGGCATTACGGCAACCCCGCCACATAAAGACATCCACAAAACCGCTTTAGGCAGTACCGATACCGTTGCTTGGGAATATGTTGAAGACACAGTTGCTTTGGTTGAAAAATTGAAAGCCGAAAACATTAAAATTATCTCCATTGAACAAGCTGAAAACGCTACCATGCTAAACGACTTTAGCCCCAAACAACAAACAACTTACGCACTCGTTTTTGGCAACGAAGTAAAAGGCGTATCGCAAAACGTGGTTTCGGCGAGTGATTTGGTTGTTGAAATTCCGCAATATGGCACCAAACATTCCTTAAATATTTCGGTAAGCTGTGGTGTGGTGGTTTGGGATTTGTTTTGTAAGTTGAAACGTAGGTAATATGTAGCTTAAACTAAATAATCATTAACAATGGCCTAGATCAAAAATTGAGGTAGTCAACTTTATATTTTTCACCTAAAAGCGTTGCTATAACACGGGTGTTGCCATTGGTAAAAAAACGGTTTTGTGCTTTTTTGGTTTGTAGATTTAACAAATCATGCTTAACCAAAACGGCTTTTGTTTGTCTTGCAACGGCTTCACCAGAATCTATAATTTTTACGTGCTTAGGAAGCAGTTCCAACAGTAAGGGCATAAGATAAGGATAGTGCGTACAACCCAACACCAAATAATCAATGTTGGCCGTTATCATGGGGTTTAAATATAGTTTTAAAAGGGCCTTCATTTCTTTTGAAAACAACTTTCCGTCTTCTATCAACTCAACGATGCCTTCGCCAACTTGTTCGATTATTTTAATAGAACCTGTAAAAGCACCCGATGTTTTTGAAAACAGTTCGCTGCTCAAAGTGCCTTTGGTTGCCAAAATACCAATGGTTTGTGTTTTTGTTTGTAAGGCGGCCGTTTTAATGGCGGGTTCTATGCCAATAAAGGGGATGTTATACGTTTCCCGCAGTACCGTAATGGCATTGGTGGTGGCCGTGTTACAGGCCACAACAATAATTTTGCACCCTTGCCCCATTAAATATTCGGTGTTTTTTTTGCTTAACGCAATAATGGCTTCTTTACTTTTCGTACCATAGGGTGCATGGGCACTATCGGCTAAATAGAGCGTATTCTCGTGGGGCATAAGTGCATGTATGGCTGTCCAAATGGAAGTGCCACCTACGCCCGAGTCGAAAATACCAATAGGTTGTGTGTTCATGGTTTAGCAAAAATAAAAAAGCTGCCTTGTAAAAGACAGCTTTTTATAAACTTATTTATACTATAATTTAGATACCTAATTCTTTTTTAACATCGTCGAGCAAGTTTTTGCCATCGGCTAAAATAGTTACGCCTTGAGAAGCATCCAATACATAGTCAAAACCTTGGGCTCTACCAACCTTTAAAATAGCGGCTTTTGCTTTTTCGGTAATGGGTTGTAGCAAATCCATTTCTTTTTTCTGTAAATCTTTTTGGGCATCGGCCTGGAACTGTTGGATGCGTTGTTGTTTCTCTTGTATTTCCTGACCTCTTTTAGCGTTTTCTTCCTCGGTTTTGGTACTGGCTTCGGCTTCGTATTGTTTTAACAAGGTTTGAAACTCGGTAACCGAGCTCTGGATATCTGTTTGGTATGCTTTACTTGCTGTTTCAAGTTGTTTTTGCGCCTCTTTCATCTCTGGCATAGACGTAATCAATTCTTGGGTATTTATATGGGCAATTTTGCTTTGGGCGTTTGTAAAGCTTACGGTTCCAAGGCATAATGCGGTTGCCAATAATAAGGTTTTCAATTGTTTCATTTTTTTAATAGTATTAAGTGTGTTATAAATTATTTAATTGTTTTTTGTACTCTCTTTTGCCTTTTGGCGTTCTTCTAAAATTTTATTTTTACGGTCTTCAAGTTCTTTTTTTCGCGCTTCCCTTTCGGCTAATTTTTTTTGTCTGTTCTCTTCTATAAGTTGCGCTTGTGTTTTGGTTTCGGGTTTGGTATCGGTTTTAATTTCTGGTTTTGCTTCAGGTTTTTCCTCTGGTTTTGCAACTGTTGGGGTTTCAAGTGCCTTGGTTGCTTCTTCTACTTTTGGTGCTGTTTCATTGGTAATCTTTTCTTCGGCAGGTTTTCTGGCATCTAGTTTTTCCTGTTTTGCCCGTTCACGGTCTTCCAAAATTTGCTGGCGTTTTGCTTCGGCTTCTTGTTTTGCCTTTTCGCGCGCTTCCAAAATTTCCCGTCGGCGTTTTTCAATAGCGCTTTCACGCTCTACTTTTTTTTCTTCCAATGCTTTTTCACGCGCTTCCTGTTCGTAATTTACTTCTGGAACTACTTCTTCGGCTTCGGCCGCTTTTCGTTCGGCTTTTGATTCGGCTTGGGTGCGTTTTGATGATCTGGTGATGCTTCGTATTATTTGGTCGCTTAAATCGAATTGTTTTGCTGAATACAGCATGGTGGCATCGGATGATTTATCAAAAATAAAATCGTATTTTTTGGTATCGGCCATATCTTGAACCGCGGCAAAAATCTGGTCTTGAATAGGCTGCATCAACTGTTTTTTTTGAATGAACAAATCGCCGTTGGGGCCAAATCGCTTTTGCTGATAGTCTAAAATTTCCTTTTCTTCAAAGGCTATATCTTCTTCGCGCTCGTCAATAAGTTCTTTGGTTAACAGTGCTTTTTCGTTGCTTAAATTTTTTCGTTTTTGTTCAACAGCTCCTAATTTGGCCTCAATTTCGTTTTTCCATTTGTCGGCCTTTTCATTTAATTGCATGGAGGCTTCTTGGTACTCGGGTATGTTTTCCAAGATAAACTCGGTATCGATGTAACCAATTCTTACGCCCCGTTGCGCTTGCGCTGTAAAGCTTGTGATAAAAACTAATATCAGTAAAAAAAGAACGTTGTTTTTCATCTGTGTCTGTTTTTTTTTATTGTTTTTTAATCCTAAAACCGACAGATGATTTTTCTGTTTCTGCCACTTCTTGGAATTATCGTTTCACCTGATTATTTCGTTGATTTTAACCTCTCAGATGTCATTCGCAAATTAAGCATTTTCAATGTAAAGAAAAATTTTAGCTTGCTCATTTCAAAATTAACGAAATTTAATCTTAAAAATTTTAATTCTCATTCAAATCATCACATTGTTATTAGAAAATATCGTGCCAAAATTAAAATTGTTGCCCAATAATGAAGTGCGTTTCCCAGCCATGGGCTTTTGTTTCGGTAGATAGCGGGTCGAAACCATAGCCAAAATCGATACCCAACAAACCAAATGCCGGCATAAAAATACGGATGCCCAAGCCCGCAGAACGCTTGATATCAAACGGGTTGTAATCCCTAAAGTTATTATACGATGCACCACCTTCTAAAAAGCCTAAACCATAAATTTTTGCCGAAGCTTTTAGTGTGATAGGGTAACGCAGTTCCAAAGAGAATTTATTGTAAATGGTACCACCATCTTGATCGGACAGGGACTGGTTGGGGTAACCGCGCAATGCAATGGCTTCCCTACCATCTAAACTGTAGCTTCCTAAACCGTCGCCACCCAAAAAGAAACGCTCAAAAGGAATCACCCCACGGTCGTTATTATAGGCCCCTAAAAAGCCAAATTCCATGCTTGGTCTTAACACCAAATCTTTGGTAAGCTGTGTAAACCATTCGCCTTTAAAGTTAATTTTATAAAATTCGAGCCATTTGTATCGTTCTTGGTCTATACGTGCAATTTCTTTGTTGGCAGCGATATAAACAGGATCGGCAGTACTGGTGGCGCCCGCTCTTTTTATCTTTTCGGCATCGTAAATAGTTGATAATTCTTTATAGTCAACACCATCAAACAAGGAATAAGGAATTGTTAATTTGGCTGTTACCCCAAATTTCGAGCCCCCGGTTGGATAAATAGGATCTATGTTGGTGTTGTCCCTGCTTAACCCAACCGTGTACGATAGGTTGTTTGCATAGCCATCGCCAAACGTGAATAAACCGGTGTTGTAATTGTTTAAATCGTAGCGCTGAAAACTTACGGCCTGTGATAACACAAAGAAATCGTCTGGCACTTGCAAACGCTTTGCCAAACCAACAGTAATGCCCGTAATATTGAAACTTTTTGATTTATCGGCATTTCCCGTTTGGTAATTATACAAAAACTGTTTGGTATGCGATAACGATGTTGAAAACTGTACAGGGCGTTTACCACCTAACCAAGGCTCGGAAAACGAAAAGCTGTATGTTTGGTAAAAACGGCTGGCCTGCAAGCGCAACGCCAGTTTTTGGCCATCGCCCATAGGTATGGGTTTATAGGCATCTTTTTTGAAGATATCTTTTATAGAGAAGTTATTGAACGATAACCCCAAAGTACCAATAAAACCGCCGCCGCCGTAACCACCTTGCAGCTCGATTTGGCTGGAACCGGTTTCCTTAACCGAGTATTCCATATCGATGGTGCCTTCGTTGGGGTTTGGGTTGTTGAAGTTTGGCGATATTTCCTGAGCATCAAAAAAGCCCAATTGCCCAAGTTCCCTAACGGTACGCACCACATTTGCTTTACTATACAACTGCCCGGGGCGCGTTCTAATTTCGCGGTAAATAACGTGGTCGTTGGTTTTGTCGTTGCCAACCACGCTTACATTGTTGAAATAGGCCGGTTTTCCTTCGGAGATCCTAATTTCCATATCAATTACGTTGTTTGCTGCCCCTACTTCAACAGGGTTGATGGTAGAGAACAGATAACCGTTATTTTGGTATTCGTTGGTAATATCAAACCCATCGGGCTTGGTATTATCGGCAATGCGTTTTTGCAACAATACCCCATTATAGGTGTCGCCTTTTCTAATACGCAAGATTCTGTTCAAGTATTCGTTGGTATAAACGGTATTGCCAATAAATGCAATATCGCCAAAGGTATATTGCTCACCTTCTATAACGTTAATATGGAGTGATATGGTTTTATCGTCGTTGGTAATGAGGCTGTCCGATAAAATACGGGCATCCCTGTAACCGTGTTCTTTATATTTATCAACTACTTTTTTTAAATCGGCCTGATAAGCGGAATCGATAAACTTGGAACGCTTCAAAATACGAAGTCGGTTTATCTTTTTGGTACTTTTCATGCTTTTACGAAGGGTTTTATCGCTTAAAACGGCGTTTCCGGTAAAAGCAATATCCTTGATTTTTACTTTTTCACCTTTATCTATATTAAGCACCATATTAACACGTGCGGTGGTGATAGAATCTTTAACCTCAATAGTATTAACATGTACTTTTGTGTTTAGATACCCTTCTTTTTTATATTTTTTCTCAAGGAAGTTTTTGGTAGTGGTAATAAGGTTTTCGGTTACTTTGGTGCCTTTGGTTAGTTTGCTGTCCTTAATAATGGCTTCTGTTTTGGATTTTTTTACCCCGTTTATTTTAATTTCGTTAAGTTGGGGCAAATCGGACAGTCTAATTTCAAGATAGGCCACATCGCCTTCAATTTTGGTAACATACACTTCAATGTCGTTAAATAATTTTGAGTTCCAAAGTTTTTTAATGGCATCGCCAATGGTTTCACCGGGTATGTTCACTTCCTCGCCTTTTCTTAAGCCCGAGTAGGTAATGATGGTTTGCTCGCTGAATGTGGTATTTCCGGAAACGGTTATATCGCCTATGGTGTATTTTTTACCGGAGTTGTTTGGTAACTCTTGTGCTTTGATACTTAGTGTACTTAGGAAAAGCAAAAGTACGGTGCCGTGTTTTAAAAATGTTGTCAAAGGTAAAATATTAGCTAAGTTGTTCACTTGTTTTCCCAAATCGTCGTTCTCTTTTTTGATATTCATTAATGGCTTCATACAGATGCTGCTTTGTAAAATCTGGCCATAGTACACCTGTAAAATACAGTTCAGCATAAGCAATTTGCCAAAGTAAAAAGTTGCTTATGCGCTGTTCGCCACTGGTTCTGATAAGCAAATCTACGTCTGGTAAATTTCGCGTGTAAAGATGCTCATTTATAATTGATTCATCAATTTTTTCGGGCGAAATTATATTATTTTTAACTTTAATACTAATCTCTTTAACAGTATTTAGCAATTCTTCGCGCGAGCCGTAGCTTAACGCTAGGGTTAAAACCATTCTATCATTGCCTTTTGTTTGTTCGATAACTTCGTGAAGTTCGTTATACACTTTTTTGGGCAGTGTATGTAGGTTTCCTATGGCAGCAAGCCTTATATTGTTATCTTGAAGCGTTTTTATTTCTTTTTTAAGTGAAGAAACCAAAAGCTTCATTAGGGTTTGCACTTCTAATTTTGGACGGTTCCAGTTTTCGGTCGAGAAGGCGTAAAGCGTGAGGTTTTCAATGCCTATTTCAGCAGCAGCTTCAACCGTTTGCCTTACCGCTTTGGTGCCATTTTCATGTCCGAAAGCGCGCATCATGCCTTGTTGTTTTGCCCAACGCCCGTTGCCATCCATAATAATAGCGATGTGCTTGGGGAGGTTTTTGCTTTGAACAGTTTCTTTTAAATCCATTTTAATTGTAACAGTAACATGGTTTTTCGCCAAATGTATAGGTTAGCGTTATGCCCGAAAACACATACCAATCGTTGTTGTTGATATTGCCAAATCTGTATGGTAAATGATTGGCGCTATCTGGCATGCTACCTTCCAATTCATCTGAAAATGTATAACGCGCGCCCACTTCAACCCCTAAGATAATGGCTCCCAGAATGTTTGTTTTATAGCCCAATGCCATGGGAATGCCGTAGGCCCAACTGGAATTGTTCTCGCTGGTTTGAACGCCGTTTAAAAAGTAATAATTATCGTGATGGGCAACGCTTATGCCGGTGAATAAATAGGGCGTGCCTATTTTTCGGCCGGTATGCAAATTGAAGTCGATAAAGGTAAACTCCATGCCTGCGGAAATTTCCAGCAAGTTCGATTTGAAATAGTAGTTTCTTTGAAGGCGCCGTGGATCGTCGGATTTGCTATCGTCGGCCTCTAAATCAGAATAAATCAAGGAGACCCTCCAGGAATGTCTAGGGCTTCTGTTCCATTTATATAAAATGCCAAGGGCAGGATTGTTGGGCGCAATAAAATTGGTTGCACCTACATCGCCAATAAAGTTGCTACCGCCTAAAAAAACACCGAGTTCGTTAATTTGTGAATGGCTTAGTTGGATGGTTAAAATACTTAATATCAAGATGGTTATGTGCCTCATAAATATTCAAAAGTTTGCAAATATAATAAATAAGATTAGCCTAAAACAATTTGAGATGGATTGTATTTTTGTAAATGTTAAAAAACAATGCAAGGCATGCACGAATTTTTCTGTTTTACGCCTAACACTGTATTAATGCCACAAATTTTAAAAAACCCCAAATGAATTTTTTCAAATAAACCATCAATTCCATTAAACAACATTTTTTGTGGATTTGTGGTTTTTTTATCTGTAACACATCCTAATACGTTTGCACTGTAAATTGTATTAGTGTAAAACACCATTTATTTAAAATTATTGCCTAATTGCGTTTGTCTTCGCCCCAAAGTAGTTTTTTTCGAAGGGTGCTTAAAAAACTTTCATCTAAAAGATCGATCATTTTGATTTTAAAATCGGCTTTTTTTATTTTGATGATGGTGCCATTTTCTAGGGTGGCAATGCGGGAATCGAGGGAAATTAAATGACTTTCCTCGCGACCTTCAACCTTGAGCTGTATTTCGGTTGAATCGGGAATAATCAAGGGGCGCGCACTTAAATTATGCGGTGCAATGGGCGCCAGAACAAAGCTATTGGTATCGGGAGTGATTACAGGGCCGCCACAACTTAACGAATAACCGGTTGAACCAGTTGGGGTAGATACGATTAAGCCATCGCTCCAGTACGATGTTAAATATTCGCCGTTCAAATAGGTTTCTACGGTAATCATGGAGGTGGTGTTTTTCCTGCTTATGGCTACTTCATTGAGGGCAAAATTAAGTGCCTTTATTTCGGTATTCTCGGGCAGTGTTTCAATGGCGAGCAAACTGCGTTCGGATATTTTATACTTGCCGTCCATGATATTTTGGATGGCTTTTTCTATTTGATCGACTTGTATGGTGGCCAAAAAGCCCAATCTTCCAGTATTGATGCCAATGATTGGTATTCCTAAATCCTTCACAAAAATAATGGATCTTAAAATGGTGCCATCGCCCCCAACGCTTACCAATAAATCAAAAGACCCATCTAAAGCATCAAAGGTTTTAAAGGTTTTGTAATCATCAAAATTTGGGATTTCTTTTTTTATAATGTTGAAAAACTCGGTTTCAATGTAAGCGTCGGCATGTTTATCCAATAAATAGTGGAACAACCGCTGTACGGAAGTGGTCGTGCTTTCATTGTAAAATCGTCCAAAAACGGCAATTTTCATACCTTTTATATGTTTAGATATTTATTCAAATAATCCGATCGATCCTTTAAGCTTTCTAAATAGCTGTCTTCTTCGTGCCCAGATACAATGTGGTAGCTATACCGCCTAAAGGTTTGAATGATGTCGCTTAGCCCCAAGTTGCTAACTTTTAAGGTAACCTGCACAACATCCATGTCCATTTTAGAAATAAAGGCCCCCAAAAGTTTGCCGTTGTTCGATTCCACAATTTGGCAAATTTCACTAAAGGAATAATCGTTGATGCCTTTTTCAACTATTAAAATCCCACCGGCATCCGAGAAAAATGGCGATTCACTGAACAAATTCATCACATCATTCAATTCATAATAACCCAAATAGGCGTTTTGGTCGTTTAAAACGGGCATGATATTGGTTGAATTTTTTGCAAACGCCTCTAAAACGTCTAGCCACAAAGTACTATCGCGCACAAAAAAAGGCTCAAGGGCATATTTGTAATCGCCCAGTGTTTTATCTTTTTCAAAACAGTGGGCATCGGTCTCGGAAAAACAGCCTAAATAGAATTTGTTTTTGTCCTGAACCGGCATGTGCGAATAGGTTAACTGGTTGAACAGCAATTGCAAATCGCTAATTTTGTTGGTGTTTTTTAACGGCTTTATGTCGTTTATAATGTATTTTGATAAATTCATCACCTAGTTGTATGCATGCAAATTAATCAAAAAAAAAGCATATAAGCCTGTTCTACTTTGTATTTTTGTCATTTAAAACAGTGAACCATGACAAAGTTAAGTGTAAACATTAACAAGATAGCGACTTTAAGAAATTCTAGGGGCGGCAACGTGCCCAATGTGGTGCAATTTGCAAAGGACGTTCAACGCTTTGGCACCCAGGGCGTTACCATACACCCACGCCCCGACGAACGCCACATTCGCTACCAAGATGCGTTTGACTTAAAGCCTGTTGTTTATACCGAATACAACATAGAAGGCAACCCCGTAAAATCGTTCTTGGACTTGGTTTTAAAAGTGAAACCTACCCAAGTAACCTTAGTGCCCGATGCCGAAGATGCCATAACCAGTAATGCGGGTTGGGACACCTTGAAACACAAGGATTTTTTAGTGGATGTTATTAAGGAATTTCAACAAAACGGCATCAGAACCTCCATTTTTGTCGATCCTGTCTTGAAGCAAATTGAAGGAGCCAAAGCCACAGGAACCGACAGAATTGAACTTTACACCGAAGCTTTTGCGCACCAATACGCTTTAGGGAATAAAAATGCCATAAAACCATACGCTGAAAGCGCCCAACTTGCCACAAATTTGGGATTGGGCATAAATGCAGGCCATGATTTATCGTTGGATAACATTCAATATTTCAATGAAAACATACCCGGCCTCTTGGAAGTTTCCATTGGGCATGCGCTTATTGCCGAAAGTTTGTATTTGGGCATTGAGAACGTTATTCAAATGTATCTTCGTAAACTCAATTCAGAATTCAGTAAATCGTAAATCACAATGCTTTTACACTCCAACATCATCGGCAAAGGCACCCCTTTTGTAATACTCCATGGCTTTTTGGGCATGAGCGACAACTGGAAAACACTGGGCATGCAGTTTAGTGAAGCCCATTTTCAGGTACATTTGCTCGATCAGCGCAATCACGGACATAGTTTTCACAGTGAAGAATTTAACTACGATGTGCTGGTTGAAGATTTAAAACATTACTGTGAAGCGCACCACCTTGAAGAAATTATTTTATTGGGCCATTCCATGGGCGGAAAAACAGCCATGTTATTTGCTACGAAATATCCAAATCTTGTTTCAAAATTGATTGTAGTTGATATTTCACCCCGTTTTTACCCTGTTCACCATGATGGCATATTAAATGGTCTTTGCGCTTTAGATTTTGATAAAATTAAAAGCCGAAGTGAAGCCGATGCGCTTTTAAGCAAACATGTTTCCGATTATGGCACTAGGCAATTTTTACTTAAAAACCTCTATTGGGTCGAAAAAGGAAAATTAGGCATCCGCATGAATTTACAGGTTTTAAAAGCTGAAGTCGCCGAAGTGGGCGAGCCTTTGCCGGCACAAGCTACCTTCACTAAAGCAACCCTGTTTGTTCGGGGCGATCGTTCAGAATACATTGGTGCTGATGATGAAACCATTATTTTAAACCATTTTCCAAACGCAAAACTGGCAACCATTGCCAATGCGGGCCATTGGTTGCACGCCGAAAACCCAAAAGATTTTTTTAAAACGGTAATGGGGTTTTTAAAATAACCGCCATTATGTTGAAATTAAATAGTAGCTTTATGACTTTAATATGAAAAAAACCAAGAAGTTAAGGAGTTTCTGGTACAGCTTAAGCTCGCGTCAAAGATTTTTAATACGCAGATTGTATTATTTGCCCATAGATATTTTTGACAAAATAACAGGCAAAACACACCCTTACGTTCCTGCAAGAGGATTTATATATACGGGGTCTCCGGCCAGTGCCAAAAATTACATACAGCAAGGATTAAAACAATTGGACTTGCTTAAGGAAACCATCAACCTTCAACCAAACGACGCTATTTTGGATATAGGAAGCGGTATTGGAAGAACCGCTATTGCCTTAACCGGCTACCTTAACCAAAACGGCACTTATGATGGTTTTGATGTTGTAAAGAAGGGCGTCGATTGGTGCAACAACGGCATAGGAACAGATTTCCCCAATTTCAACTTTAAATACGTGCCAATCTTTAACGATCTGTATAACACATCCTCATTAAAAGCTACTGGTTTTCAATTTCCGTATCCGAAAAACAGCTTCAGCAAAATCATATCATTTTCATTGTTTACCCACATGCAGGCAGATGAAATTCAACATTATTTTTCCGAAATAGAAAAAGTACTAAAACCAGAGGGTTTGTGTTTTTCAACATTCTTTCTGTATGATTCTGAAAATGAATCCTTTATTTCCGAAAAAGCCACCATGGCCTTTCCCTATAAAAAAGACAATTACCGGTTAATGCACAACAACGTTAAGTCCAGCAACATCGCTTTTCACAAAAACGAGATCAAGCTCATGCTAAAAAAGGCGAACCTTGAATGTGTGAAGATGATTGATGGTTTTTGGAAGGACACCATCAGGGATGCGTCCAAAAAAGAATACCAAGACATTGTAATATTTAAAAAACTTTCTATATGAACCTCATTTTAAAACTCTTGTTAACGGCCCTTGCCGTATTTATTTTGGCCTATTTTTTACCAGGCGTTACCCTATCCGGAAACACCTTTGTTACTGCCATTATTGTAGCCATTGTGCTTGCGGTTTTAAACCTGTTGGTAAAACCCATTTTGGTTATCTTAACCTTACCCATCACCATTGTTACCTTGGGGCTATTCTTGTTGATAATTAACGCCTTAATCATTCTTCTGGCCGATAAATTAATCGATGGTTTTGCAGTAAACAGCATCTGGACAGCCATCTTGTTTAGCATCCTACTCTCCATATTGCAATCGTTTCTACATTCGCTTTTAAAAGACGACAAAAAATAGCTTACAATCAAGCTGTTAAAAACTTTGTAGGGTTGTAAAAATGTTATATTTTTGCAACCCAATTTTAATGACATATTTAAAAATAAAATAGTTCGTAAAACGCCCCTAAGGCTTCATATCATTTAAAATGAATATTACAAGAGAAAACGTTGATGCATTAAATGCTGTAGTAAAAGTAAATATCGCAAAAGAGGATTACAGCGATAAAGTGGAAAAAATCTTAACCGATTACCGCAAAACAGCAAATATCCCCGGTTTTAGAAAAGGCCACGTACCCATGGGAATGGTAAAAAAACAATACGGTAAAGCGGTATTGGTCGATGAAGTTAACAAGCTACTGCAAGACGCTTTAAACAAATACCTTACCGAAGAAAAACTGGACGTTTTAGGGCAACCACTGCCAAAGCCTCAAGATGCCATTAACTGGGATGCCGACACGCTTTCATTTGAATTTGAATTAGGCCTAGCTCCAGAATTTGAAGTAAGCCTAAACAGCAAGGAACCCCTAACGCACTACCACATTGTAGCCGATTCTAAAATGATTGACGAACAAGTGGCACGCATCCAAAAGCAATACGGAAAATTAATTTCGCAAACCCAAGTTGAGAAAGATAGCGAAATTACAGGGGTTTTTAAAAATGAAGAACGCGACATTGAAAACAAAGTAACCCTAACCTTAGATAAATTTAAAGGAAAAGCGACCGAAAAACAATTTGTTGGCGCCAAGGTTGGCGATGTTATTTCATTGCAAACCAAAGGATTGTATGAAGACGACCACGAACTAATGCACGCTTTGAAACTGGGTCATGATGACGTGCACGGATTGGACATTGAGGTTTCCTTCACCATTTCTGAAATCAACAAACGCGAACTTGCCGAGTTGGACCAAGAACTGTTCGATAAACTTTTTGGGAAAGATCTGGTTAAATCGGTAACGGAATTAAAAGATAAAATTAAAGAGGATGCCGAAAAGCAATTCACGCAACAAGCAGACCAAAAACTTTTAAACGACGTCACCGAGTATTTGGTAGAACATACCAAGTTCGATTTGCCAGCAAGCTTCTTACAGAAATGGATGCAAACCGCCGGCGAGCAACCCATGGATGTGCAACAGGCCAAAGAAGAATACGAAAAATCGGAAAAAAGCTTACGCTACCAATTAATCGAGGGCAAACTTATTACCGACAACAACATACAGGTTACCATGGATGATATAAGAAATCATTCCAGGGAAATGATCAAGGCACAAATGGCACAATTTGGCCAATTAAACCCTTCCGACGAAGAACTGGATAGCATTGCTGCCCGTATTTTATCAAATCAAGAAGAAGCACGCCGTATCTCCGAGCAATTGGTAAGCCAAAAATTATTATCACTTTACAAAGAAAAAGCAAACCTTAAAGTAAAGGAGTTAACTTACGAAAACTTCGTAAAAGAAGTGTATGGGCACGAATAATATCTGTGCCTATACGGAATAATTCACTATATTTAGGCGCTATAATTAGTTTTATAGCGCCTAATTCGTTGGGTGCATTTAACCTTAAATGAAGGCTTCAATTTAATTTGCGCTTCATTATAAAATCACCCAATAAAGGTATTCGTTATTTAATTTAAAACAACAACAAGCAACAATTATGGATTACGCTAAAGAATTTGAAAAATTCGCGATAAAAGACCAAGGCATCAGCAGTACCTACTACAATAAAATTATCAGTAGCATGTACCCAACAAACCTAACGCCCAATATTATTGAAGAGCGCCAAATGAACATTGCTATTTTTGACGTATTCTCACGCTTAATGATGGATCGCATCATTTTTATGGGCACCGCCATAAACGACCAGGTAGCAAACATCATTCAAGCCCAACTTTTGTTTTTGGAAAGCACCGATTCTTCAAAAGATATTCAAATTTACATCAATTCCCCAGGCGGAAGCGTGTATGCAGGTTTAGGTATTTATGATACCATGCAGTTCATAAAACCCGATGTTGCTACCATTTGTACTGGTATGGCGGCCTCCATGGGCGCTGTCTTGCTATGTGCGGGTGCCAAAGGAAAACGCAGCGGCTTAACTCATTCGCGCGTAATGATCCACCAACCCCTAGGAGGTGCGCAAGGTCAAGCCAGCGATATCGAAATTACAGCTCGTGAAATACTTATCCTTAAAGAAGAACTGTATAAAATAATTAGCAAACATTCGGGACAAGATTACGAAAAAGTATATGCCGATAGCGATAGGGACTACTGGATGAAAGCCGATAAAGCCAAAGAATATGGTATGATTGATGAAATTTTGGCCCGTAATTAAATAAAAAATTGTAATTTTATAGAATTGTTATAGCCATATTTATAATAATTCACTCCCTAAAATAGAAAAATATTAATGGCAAAGGAAGAATTAGAATGTTCGTTTTGTGGTCGTAAAAAACCCGAGACCAACTTATTGATCGCAGGATTAGATGCCCATATTTGCGACAGATGCATAGAGCAGGCACACGGTATTGTGCTGGAAGAATCAAAGCAACACGATGGCAGCGACCTATCCTCTGAACTAAAACTGCGTAAACCACAACAAATTAAGGCATTTCTCGATGAATACATCATAGGGCAAGATATGACCAAGAAAGTCATGTCGGTTGCCGTATATAACCATTACAAACGCTTATTGCAACCCACCACCAAAGATGATATTGAAATCCAAAAAAGCAATATCATTATGGTAGGCCAAACGGGAACCGGAAAAACCTTGGTAGCCAAAACAATATCCAAAATGCTTAACGTGCCATTGGCTGTTGTTGATGCCACGGTTTTAACAGAAGCCGGCTATGTAGGTGAAGATGTAGAAAGCATTTTAACACGCTTGCTACAAGCAGCCGATTACAACTTGGAAAAGGCCGAAAAAGGCATCGTTTTTATTGATGAAATCGATAAAATTGCGCGCAAAAGCGACAATCCATCCATAACCCGCGATGTTTCGGGCGAAGGCGTACAACAAGCACTTTTAAAACTTTTGGAAGGCACCATCGTTAACGTACCGCCAAAAGGAGGGCGCAAACATCCCGACCAAAAATTTATTGAAGTTAACACCGAAAACATTTTATTTATTGCCGGTGGTGCGTTTGATGGTATTGAACGCCATATCTCAAAACGCCTAAACATGCAAGCAGTAGGTTACAGCGCCTCCAAATCGGAAGATGTAGTCGATCACAACCATTTGCTTCAATACATTGTTCCTAAAGATTTAAAGGATTTTGGTTTAATCCCTGAAATTATCGGGCGTTTACCAGTGCTCACCTATATGGACCCCCTAGATGCCCAAGCGTTAAGGGCCATACTTACTGAACCCAAGAATGCCATCATCAAACAATACCAAAAATTGTTTTCAATGGATGATGTCGATTTTACCATTACCGACGGCGCTTTGGATTACATAGTAAACAAAGCCATTGAGTACAAATTAGGCGCACGTGGTTTGCGTTCGCTGTGCGAGGAAATTTTAACCGATGCCATGTTTGAACTACCAAGCAGCAACGAGAAAAAATTAAACGTCACAAAATCGTACGTTGAAGATAAACTGGTTAAAACAACTTTAAAGAAACTTAAAGCCGTTTCTTAAAAGTACCATTATATATAGTACAAACCACGCTAAAATGCGTGGTTTTATAGTTTTTAAATAACTACAAGCCCATCATTTGAAAACAGCAACGCTCCACAGTCTTTTCTTAACATGCAACGCTGCGTGTACCGATACCAGAAAAATTAAGAACAACGCGATGTTTTTCGCTCTAAAGGGCGAAAACTTCAATGGCAATTGCTATGCCGAACAAGCTTTGGCACTTGGGGCAAGCTATGCCGTTATTGATGAAGCTGAATATTGCACATCACCAAAAACCATATTGGTAAACAATGTGCTTGAAACCCTTCAAGAACTGGCCACCTTTCATCGTGAATTTTTAAAAACCCCAATCATCGCCCTTACAGGAAGCAATGGCAAAACCACAACCAAAGAGCTTATTAACGCTGTACTTTCACGAAAATACCAAACTACGGCCACCATTGGCAATTTAAACAACCACATTGGGGTGCCTTTAACCCTACTATCCATGACCCATAACACCGAAATTGGGATTGTTGAAATGGGCGCCAACCACCAAAAGGAAATAGCATTTTTGTGCGATATCGCAAAGCCCGATTATGGTTATATTACCAATTTTGGAAAAGCGCATTTAGAAGGATTTGGGGGTGTAGAAGGCGTAATAAAGGGCAAAAGTGAAATGTACGATTTTTTAAAGGCCAACCATAAAACCATTTTTGTTAACGCAAACGATGCCATTCAAACCGAAAAAACCAGCAACGCAAAAACGTTTACTTTTGGCAACAACCACAATTGTAATGTACAAATAAATTTTTTGGAAGCGCAGCCATTTGTAAAATGCAACTATAACAACCTAACCATAGAAAGTCAACTTATTGGCGATTACAACTTTTACAACATTGCTGCTGCCTTGGCCATAGGGCATTATTTTAAAGTGGACGATCACGCCATGAAGCGCGCCATTGAAGCCTATGTGCCTGCAAATAACCGCTCACAAATAATTGAAAAAAACACCAATAAAATTATATTGGATGCCTATAATGCCAATCCAACCAGTATGACTGCGGCCCTTCTTAACTTTGAAAAGCAACAGGGCAAAAAAATAGCCTTTATTGGTGATATGTTTGAGTTAGGCACCGATGCGGAAACCGAACACCAAAACATAGCCAATTTGGCCCTTTCTTTAGAAATAGACCAATTGGTATTTATTGGTGACCATTTTTCCAGAACAAAAATAAGCTCAGAAAAAGCCTCACAATACAAAACCTTCCAAGACTTTAAGGAAACCTTCAATGGGTCGGTTATTAAAAACGCCGTACTTTTAATTAAAGGATCGAGAGGAATGGCACTGGAAAGGCTTTTGGAAATACTTTAACCAACCGTTTAAAAACCGCGCTCCTTTTGCAGTTGCCCATACGCTTCCTGCACTTGTTTAAACTTTTCCTCGGCCCCTTTTTGATGCTCTGTTCCTAAATGAGCTACTTTGTCTGGATGGTACTTTTTAGCCATGGTTCGGTAGGCCGTCTTAATGTCTTCGTTAGTGGCCGATGCATCAATTTCCAATATTTTATAGGCCTTATCACTACTGTTGTAAAACATGGCCTTGATACTTTCGTAATCGATGTGGCTAATTCCTAAATACCCCGAAATCAGTTGTATTTGCTGTAATTCATCATCGGTTATGGTACCATCGGCCTGTGCAATTCCAAATAAAAAATGAACAAGTTGCAGGCGCGATGCATGTTGCATCATCTGCCTAATTTGCAAGCAAACCTCTCGCGTTGAAATATGTTGTTGCTTACTTATTTCCTTAAAAAGCTTAAACGCTTTATTAGCACGCTCCTTTCCATACATGGCTACAAACTGCATACGCACAAAATCCAGCTCGCGTGGATCTTGTTTTTTGTCGGCCTTAATTACAATAGAAGCCAATATGAGCAAACTAACTTCAAAATCGCCAGGTTGCGTATGTGCTCTATAAGCGCTTTCCCGTGGGTCACCTTCCTCAAAACCATCCCTATTTCCGCTACCCAGAGCATCAATAGCACTTCCCAATGCCAACCCAATAATGGCGCCTATTGGCCCACCAAACGACCACCCTAAGGCAGCCCCAATCCATTTTGAAAAATTCATCTACTTCTTTTTATTGGCTTCAAATATAATACTGTTAACCGAGTTATCCGACGGTTTCTTATCAAAAAACAAAAGGCCATTGCCTCATTTCACTTCAACAAATACCTGTTTTAGATAGCTAAGGATACGTTAAACGCACGATTAAACCACTTATTTTTCTGTATATTTGCAAAATAAAATATTAATACTAAAAATTAAAAAATATGTATCCAGCAGAATTAGTAAAACCAATGCGTGAAGATTTAACCAAAGTTGGTTTTGAAGAATTACATACTGCCCAAGCTGTGGATGCGGCTTTGGCAAAAGAAGGCACTACCTTGGTGGTTATTAATTCCGTGTGTGGTTGTGCTGCCGCCAATGCACGTCCTGGTGCCCGAATAAGTTTGCAAAACGCCAAAAAACCAGACCATATTGTAACGGTTTTTGCAGGTGTTGACAAAGAAGCTGTTGATGCTGCGCGAGGCTATATGGCACCTTTCCCTCCAAGTTCGCCAAGTATGGCTTTGTTTAAGAACGGTGAATTGGTACACATGTTAGAACGCCACCATATTGAAGGCAGGCCCGCAGAATTGATTGCCGAGAACCTAAAAGATGCTTTTAACGAGTATTGCTAATCACCGTAGCTAACCATTTATGAAAACCACGATGCCCTCGTGGTTTTTGTTTTAATGCACGCAACCTTTCTGGAAAATTCACGTCTTAGAAAAAAATATAAACATGAAAAATATTCATTTACTACTGTTTATTTGTTGTTTTACGTTTATGGCTTTTCAATGTGATGATGAAGACAACTTGCCAACCAGCAAAGAAAGTGAGCAAAAAGCCCTGAACAATTCAAAAAAAGCCATTGAAGCTTTGGCGGCGACATCGGTTTGCAACGAAACGACCACTTGCAAATTCATTGCACTGGGTAGCAAGCCCTGTGGCGGCCCATGGAGCTACCTGGTTTACTCAACGTCCATCGATGTTAAAAAACTGGAAACAATGGTAGAAACCTATAACAAAAGTGAGGCAGCTTTTAATCAAAAATGGAATATTGCCTCCGATTGCGCCTATGCCATGCCGCCCACCAGCGTAAATTGTGAAAATAACACCTGTGTTGCTATTTATTAAAAGCCTGTTTTTGCTTATTTTTGAAGCATGCAAAAACTACTATCCTACCCACTATCGGTTATTTATTATTTGTGTTTTTTTTTAACACTGGTTATTTTTCATCCCATCCAATGGCTTTGTTTTAACGTTTTTGGCTATCAAGCGCATAAAAAAAGTGTGGATGTTTTACAGTTTTGCCTCATGCGCTGTGCCAATATTCTGGGTACGCGATTTACGTTTACCAACCCTCATAACATACCAACCAACCAAGCTTTAATAATTGTTGCCAACCACCAGAGTTTGCACGACATTTACCCGTTAACCTGGTATATGCGCAAACACCACCCCAAATTTATTAGCAAAATAGAGTTGGGCAAAGGCATTCCAAGTGTTTCTTACAATTTACGCCATGGTGGTGCCGCTTTAATTGATAGAAAAAACCCAAGACAATCATTGCCCGCACTCATCAAATTTGGCGAATATATTGAAACCAACAAACGCGCCGCTGTAATTTTTCCGGAAGGTACACGAAGCAAAAATGGCGAACCTAAACCGTTTCAAACAAAAGGTTTGGACATACTTTTTAAAAAAATCCCGTCGGCTTTAGTGGTACCAATTACAATAAACAACTCATGGAAAATGTTAAAATATGGTAATTTCCCTATGGGATTGGGCACACACATTACATTTACCGTTCATAAACCTATAAAAGTTAGTACCTTTGTAAATAATGAAGACCTCATCAATAGTATTGAAAACACTATTAAAGCAAGTATTAACAAATAAATCAGAATAAATGTCGTTGAAGAATGTGCGATTGGAAGTGATGCAGTTTTTAGAAAAAGACGTCGCATCGCTCATGGAAAAGTATTTGATACCCATTGATAAAATATGGCAACCAACAGATTTTTTACCAAACTCTGAAGGCGACCGTTTTTTTGAAGAGGTTAAAGAAATAAGGGAACTTTCAAAAGAATTGCCCTATGATTTTTGGGTGGTTTTAGTTGGCGATATGATTACCGAGGAAGCATTGCCCACTTACGAATCGTGGCTTATGGATGTTGAGGGCGTAAACCAAGTTGGCGAAGAACAAAATGGTTGGGCCAAATGGGTAAGACAATGGACCGGTGAAGAAAACAGGCATGGAGATGTGCTAAACAAATACCTTTACCTTTCCGGACGTGTAAACATGCGCGAAATTGAAATTACAACCCAGCACCTTATTGCCGATGGTTTTGATATTGGCACCGACCGAGACCCCTACAAAAACTTTGTTTACACCAGTTTTCAGGAATTGGCAACCTATATTTCGCATAACCGTGTTGCAAAAATTGCCACCCAAAACGGCAACAAACAATTAGGAAAAATGTGTAAAATAATTGCAGGTGATGAAATGCGCCACCACCACGCCTATTCCGAATTTGTAGAGCGCATTTTTAAGGTAGATCCTAGCCAAATGATGATGGCATTTCACGACATGATGAAACTTAAAATTACCATGCCAGCACATTTTTTACGGGAATCGGGCAACAAAATAAGTACGGCCTTTGAAGAATTTTCAAATACCGCCCAACGCATAGGCGTTTACACATCGCATGATTATGTTGAAATTTTAGAGAAATTAATAACCCGTTGGGAAATTGACAAAATTTCCGGACTTACCGATGAAGCCGAAAAAGCCCGGGATTATTTGATGAAATTGCCCGCCAGAATGTACCGCTTATCAGAGCGCATCAAAATACCAGAAAACTCATATCAATTCAAGTGGGTGGAACCTGCTTTAATTCGGTAACACCAATTTTAAATACAAACTAATTCCTTTCAAAAACCGAAAGGATTTTTTTATTTTCGTGCCTATGGACCAAAAAAACATTATTACCAATACCATTGCATTTGTAAAAAAACAACTGGCAAATGCCGAAGGCGGACACGATTGGTTTCACATAGAACGTGTTTATAAAAATGCGATGCTAATTGCTAAAAATGAAAGCGCAGATATTTTGGTCATACAACTAGGTGCCTTGCTCCATGATATTGCCGATAGTAAATTCCATGACGGCGATGAAACCATAGGCCCCAAAATGGCGCGTGAATTTTTATTGAAACAAGATGTTGATTTACAGGTTATTGACCATGTTATAGATATTATTGAAAACATTTCGTTTAAAGGTGGCAATGAGGCCCAAAAATTCAAATCGGCCGAACTGGATGTGGTTCAAGATGCCGATAGGCTTGATGCGATGGGAGCCATTGGTATTGCGCGCTGTTTTAATTACGGGGGCTTTAAAAACCGTGAGATTTACAACCCGGATATTGAACCAAACTTAACGATGGGCAAAGCTGAATACAAAGCTTCAAATGGGCCAAGTATCAATCATTTTTACGAAAAACTATTGCTTTTAAAACATAAGATGAATACCAAAACAGGTAAAGCTTTAGCTGAAAAAAGACATGCCTTTATGGAACTTTATCTTGAACAATTTTATAAAGAACGGGATGCCAATGTTTAAATGGAGGTTTCCATAGGTACAAATGGAACTTCCTTAAATATTTATTGAATAATCAGCTTAATTTCCTTCCTATAGTTTGAAGCACTCTTTCCCGTAATTTCATTAAATTGTTTATTGAAATGCGAAAAATTATTAAACCCGCACTCAAAACAAATATCGGCAATACTTTTTTGGCTTTCGTTAAGTAATTTGGTGGCATGCACTACCCTACATTCATTAACCATTTGCGTAAAGGTTTTACCGGTAGCCTTTTTAAAATATCTACAAAAGGCGGGCACCGTCATGCTTACCTCATCGGCAATTTCATCCAAAGAGATATGGTTTTGGAAATTTTTGTTCACGTACTTAAAAATCGTGTCAATTTTAGCGCTATCCTGTGGTTCGGTTTCAAAAGCAAACCCATCGGCATTTAGCAGGGTATAATCATCGGTAGTTGACAAATAGTTTAATATGTCCAAAAATTTAAGCACCCGTTTTAAACCCGTATGTTGCATGAGTTTATCAATTTTGGGCCCAATTACTTGTTTGGTTTCCATTTTAAATCGAATGCCCTGTTTGGCCCTGTCGAATAAGGATACTATGGCAGCCATTTCTGGAACATGCAAAAAATCATCGCCTAAAAAGTTGGATTTGAACTGTACGGTGGTTTCGGTGCCATTTGCCGTTAACCTATCCGTAAAACCATTGTGAGGCAAATTGGAGCCAATAAGTATTAATTGACTGTTATTGAAATACGACAAATGGTTCCCAATATGTGTTTTTCCTTGCCCTTTGTTTATATAAATAAGTTCTAATTCTGGATGAAAATGCCAATAAGCACCGTCCTTATCTACAACATCCACATGTTGTTTAACCAATATAGAACTACCAAAACTGGGTGTAAGTTTCCTAAATGCCGGTTTTTTATTTGCCATACCTATTTATTGTATTACAAAATTACAACATATACTTCTTAAAATATATATTCAATTGCCCCAATTGTGTGCTATTTTAACTTAACATTTATTTAACATGGTGTTAACAGATAATATAGCACATAAAGTAGTCAAATTTGATGTTTTAATAGCCTTCATTGCACCGTATCTTTGTACTGTTAAAAGTTATTAAGTGAACATCTTTTTATAGTTTAACAATCGTTGAAATTTCGATATTTAAAATTATAAAAAAATAAATATAACTCTGTTGAAAAGGAGTGAACAATATTCATTAATAATTAGTTTAATGTCTTATTTAGTTTAGTTGGTAAAAGTGAGCTGTGGTGGCTCACTTTTTTTTTGCTTCAATTTCTTTTTTTTATAGTATTTATGGGGTCAAGCACAATTGTTGTGTTTAAGCAAAAATTGTTGTTAGTCTATAAAGGAATAATTCTACATTCATTACACACCAAACTCGCCCAAGAGTATTAAATCACATTTAGTTGAGTGTGATAAATTAACATGGTTATATGTTATTTTAACCTTATACTATTCTAATATTTCATATACAGATAAAATAGCATATAAATTTGTCAATATCAATGTTTTCTTACACGTTATCCCGCCCTATATTTGCCATGTGAAACGTTAAAAAAACCTAATTATGAAAAACGTATTAAACAACTCAAAAAAAAGATTCTTAATGGTAACTATGCTTATTACCTCGTTAAGTTTCGCCAAAGAACCATCATTTTATTCTATTAAAAATGATGTTAAAAAAACGTCTCTTACCTTAAGCAATGTAAAACAAGGCAATAAATTTTCCATTAAAGATAAAAATGGGATTGTATTATATAATGAAGAAATCCAGAAATCAGGAGTTTACACTAAAGGCTTCAATTTTTCTTCGCTTCCAGATGGCAATTATGTTTTTGAATTAGACAAAGATCTCGAGATAAACACAATACCATTTACCGTAAAAGAAAACACCGTATCTGTAAACAAAAATTCAGAAACCACGACTTATAAACCTTATGTAAAGCAGAAAAACAACTTGCTGCTAATCAGTAAATTATCTCCAAATTTTGAAACCATGAATATAAGCATATATGCCGATAACCATAGAGATTTTGAACTAATATACACTGAGAAAATTGAAGGCATAAAAGTTATTGAAAAAGTTTATAAATTAGAAAAAGGAACTTATAAAGTAACCATTAACTCTAATAATAAAGAGTACACAACAATCATTAATAATTAGTTTAATGTCATATTTAGTTTAGTTGGTAAAAGTGAGCTGTGGTGGCTCACTTTTTTTTGCTTCAATTTCGTTTTTTTATAGTATTTATAATTGATAAAAATTACAAAAAAACCAACCTTCAACACTAAATAGCATCGAAAAAGCAACTGTTTTTCACTACTTTTACTCTTTCATTTTCATTATCGTTTTATTATGCAACATACATACAGCAACTGGCATCACCCTTATACCCCAACAAAAAAATACAGCAAAAAAGTAGCCTATTTTAGTATGGAATTCGGAATAGACCAATCGTTTAACATTTACTCTGGAGGATTGGGCTTTTTGGCAGGCTCCCACATGCGTTCGGGCTATGAGCTAAAACAAAACATGATTGGTATTGGCATGCTCTGGAAATATGGCTATTACGACCAAGCGAGAAATGAAGACCAAACCTTGAAAACCGATTTCAACATAAAGCACTTTGATTTTTTGGAAGATACAGGAATTGAAGTGCAAATTAAACTTCACGACAACCCACATGTAAAAGTAAGGGCCTATGTTTTAAAGCCCGAGGTTTTTGGAACCGTTCCAATGTATTTTTTGAGTACGGACGTTGACGGCAACGACCATTTGTCCAGAACCATCACTAATCATCTATACGACAACAACCCGGTTACTCGTGTTTCCCAAAGCATTGTATTGGGAATAGGTGGAGCCAAGGTTGTGGAAGCCTTGGGCGGAGCAGATACCTACCACTTAAATGAAGGCCATGCTTTACCTGCATTTTATTATTTAAGAGATCGAGGCATAACAAAAAACCAGATGGTGTTTACAACCCACACCCCCGAAATAGCTGGGAATGAAGAACGGGAAGCACGCCACCTAAACAGATGTGGTTTTTTTGGCAGAACACTTTCTGATGAAGAACTTGAAAATGAAATGGTTAATGGCGGCATGATCAATTACACCGTTTCCGCATTGCGAATGGCCAAAAAAGCAAATGGGGTTTCAAAGCTTCATGCCAAAGTAGCCAACGCTATGTGGAAAGACTATCCTGGAATATGCGAAATTATCCCGATTACAAACGCCCAAAATCAAAAATTCTGGCAAGATGATGTCATTAATAACGCATGGATAGCCAAAAACGTCCATACCTACAAAAAAAGGAAAACAGATTTGAAAAACGATTTGTTTAAGGAGGTTTTTGAGCAAACCGGAAAGAAGTTTGACCCAAAGGTGTTGACCTTTGTATGGGCGCGCCGTTTTGCTGGCTACAAAAGAGCCGATTTACTATTGCATGATTTTAATCGCTTTATGCAATTAATTACCAATGAAACATATCCCGTTCAAATTATTTGGGCAGGAAAACCCTATCCGTTTGATTATGGGGCCATCGACCTATTTAACCATTTAATTCACCAGTCTAAAAACAAGCCAAATCTTGCTGTATTGATTGGTTATGAAATTGAGCTCTCCAAAAAGCTGAAATGTGGTTCGGATGTTTGGTTAAATACACCACGCATTACAAGAGAAGCTTCCGGAACCAGTGGCATGACGGCCGCAATGAACGGTTCGGTAAACGTTTCGACTAATGATGGTTGGATTCCAGAATTTGAAAAAGACACCAAAAACTGTTTTGTTTTACCTGCCCTAGACCATAACTTACCAACATGGGAACAAGATAAAATAGACACAAACAATTTATTTGATATTTTAGAAAACAAAGTAATTCCAACGTATTATGACCGCCCGGATACTTGGCAGAATATTGTGTTCAAGGCCATGGACGATGTTATTCCTGCATTTACAAGCCACAGAATGGCCGATGACTACTACAAGAAATTATTCTAATTAACAAAAAAACGTCCATTCTCATAAAAAAAGAGTACCATACAAATTAAAAAATAACAATAATTAACGCATTTTTTAAGTGCCAACATGGCTGCTAATTTTATAAAACCTATTATATTTGGGGCCTGAAGCATTCATCCCATGCTTTTTGGCTCCATAGTTCAAGGGATAGAACAAAAGTTTCCTAAACTTTAGATCCAAGTTCGAATCTTGGTGGAGTCACATCATTTTATTTTTGCAATAGCTTCTTTGGCAGCTTCCACGACCGCTTTCGAGTTTCCAATAAAAATAGCTTCATCCAAAATTATAACCGGCCTGCTTAAAAACGTATAATGTTCCAAAATATAATGTTTATAATCGCGCTCTTCAAGTTTTTGGTCTTTTAGCCCCATGGCTTTGTACAGATTAGAGCGTTTACTAAAAAGTGCCTCATAACTGCCCGCAAGTGCATGCATCGCTTCCAATTGCTTCACGGTAATGGCCTCAGTTTTTATATCCTGCAGCTCAAACCCAGAAGGTAAATTCAATTCTTTCAAAATCCTGATACAGGTGCTACACGTTTTTAAATAATAGACTTTTTTCATGTTATTTATCTTTTTGAACAAAATAAAGTAATTTTAACCATTTAACTATTTTTACAAAAAAATAATCACATGCATTTTACACTAGCAGTACTGCCAAACACCCGTCGATTTTTTAGCAAGTATTTAGAAACCACTTCTTTGGAAGATTTGAATAAAATACCCCAAGGTTTCAACAACAATATAATTTGGAATATTGGCCATATTGTTGTAACCCAACAGCTTTTGGCCTATAAATTATCCGGTTTACCAATGATGATAGACAATACGCTTGTTGAGGCCTACAAAAAAGGGAGCAAACCCGAAAAAAATGCAACACAGGCTGAAGTTAACAAACTCAAAGCATTACTTTTTTCTACTATTGAAAAAACCACTGAGGATTATAAAAACGGATTGTTTAAAAATTACGAAACCTACACCGTTTCAACCACCGGAAACACCTTAACCAATATTGACGAAGCGTTTCAATTCATCCTGTTCCATGAAGGGATGCATTTGGGCTATGTCATGGCACTATTACGAGCCATTAAAAGCTAGAAAGGAACCCGCCTCTTTAAAAGGAATGGTAAACTCGATGACGCCCGTGGTGTAAGGAGCTATTTCATAGGTGTTATAGAGTAAATGGATGCCCTCATCTACATAACCCATATTTTCGGGCAATTGGAAACCATCGGACTTAAAAAGAACCGAATCGGCCGTAAGATTCCTTTCAAAATACGAGGCTGCCAACTTTTTAAAACCTGCTTCATCTGTTATTAAATCGGCATTTTTGATACGTTTTCCCGTTTGCGCATCAAAATTTAAAAACACAATCACGGTATTGCCATGAGCACCTCCCGTATTCAGGTACGAGGTAATAGAAACACTTATTATTTCATCCGATTGAAACAGTAATTCGCCATCAATTTGGGCTTCCCAGGGCATGGAAACCTCAGGATATTCCTTGCTGAATGTTTGGTATTCATTATTAAATGCATGGATGCTTTCTTCTACGGATGACAATGTTGCGCTATTTGGCTCACCAACCTGCAAAGCATTGATTACTTGTTTATTAATCTCGAAATTGATGTTGTTTGAAATCGTTGGATTTCCGAAGGCTTTAGGAATATTAACCGTTACCAACGTATTGGTTTCGGTAGTAATTTCAACTTCAGAAAATGTTGTTTTTAATTCCTGGTTGCAGGAATAAAAAAGAAGACACAGAACAACAACTAGGTGTTTTTTAAAAAGCATGGGTTAGATATTTACCTTCCTTAAAGGTACATATTGCTTTTTACAATATGGCACAAAAAAGATGCTTTAATACTAATTTCTTTAATCCAAATAGTAAATATACCCAACATTAAGCCAGAGCAGCCAGTCGTTATTCTTATCGTAATTTCGCCAGTTGTGGTTCAGGCCATCAACCCAATCGTTAAAAAAATATTGCCCTCTAAAATCGACCAATAAATCGGATAACTTGTCAAGTTTGTAACGCATCCCTACACTGGCAACCGTGGACCATGTGCTTCCGCCATCGACATTAATAGGATAGGTACCACTGCCCACAGGAAAATTATCGAACCAGTACGAATAAATGTTGGTGCGGTTAAAAACATCGCCATAGGCACTTGGATCCGGATTGTTAAAAGTTGTGCTCGCTTTGGGGTTAAAAGAGGTATAATGCACCCCAAGACTTGCATAAGGCGCGACCCGATGGCCAAAGGCTTGAAAAGAACGGATGCTCATGGGGAAATACTCTAACTGTGTACCAATATCAAAATTTTCGGCAACACCATGATGCCCTCTCAGTTGGTCTGCCTGAACGCTTACCTTATCGGGTTGTACCCAAAACCCATGGTGGTCCAGGTTTGTTTTGTTCCATGAAACTTCGTTTCGTATCTTAAAGTGGTCGTTAAAGTAAGTATCGGTAGTATAGCAGTTACAATCTGCTCGGTACGAAAAATTTATATAGTGAACAATACCAATGCCAATTCCGGAATTTTTAAAGTTGGTTTCAAATTCATTGCTGCTACCAAAATCGGATCTAAATTGAACGGGGCCAGCAACAATGCCTATTTCATGTGAAAAGCCTAATTGAGAGAATGCCGTTTGATAGAAAACGAAAAGGCAAAAAACCGAAGCTAACCGTTTATAGTTTAGCATAATATAACACTGTATTTTGAGGCATTAATATTAACAAATATATAAAAACTAGGCAAACAAACAAACATTTAAAAACCTAGGCCAACCATAATCGAATTATTGAGAGTGAAACATAAAAAAAATACGGTTATTTTTATAGATAACGTATATTTGTATTGGAAAATTTTATAGCCCATTTTTTTAATGCATTCTTAAGATTGGTTTATTAAAACTTATTGTGGTCTATTTTAATTTTTAATCACGCGTCAGCGCTTAATCAAAAAACAAAAATAAATCAATTGAGCATCTTTAAAAGACTATTAAGTAAGGAATATTGTTTAGTAAGATGTTCTGTCAATCTTAAATAAATACTAAACAAATGAAAAGTAATGTTGAAACTTTTTTAGATCTGGTTAAAGAACGCAATGCTAACGAACCTGAGTTTTTGCAAGCTGTTGAGGAAGTAGCAGAAACCCTAATTCCCTTTATTGTTTCGAACAAGACCTACCACGGAAAAAATTTGTTATTGCGAATGGTTGAACCTGAACGTGCCATAACATTTCGGGTATGTTGGGTTGATGATGCTGGAGAAATACAGATAAATAGAGGTTATAGAATCCAAATGAATTCGGCCATTGGCCCTTACAAAGGCGGTTTACGCTTTCACCCTACCGTAAACATGAGTATTTTAAAGTTTTTGGCATTTGAGCAAGTATTTAAAAACAGCTTAACAACTTTGCCCATGGGTGGCGGAAAAGGTGGAAGTGATTTTGACCCAAAAGGAAAGAGCGATGGTGAGATTATGCGTTTTTGCCAAGCCTTTATGAGCGAGCTATTTAGACATATTGGCCCCAATACCGATGTGCCCGCAGGTGATATAGGCGTGGGTGCACGTGAAATAGGTTTCCTTTTTGGAATGTACAAAAAACTACGAAATGAGTTTACCGGCATTTTAACAGGAAAGGGGCTGACTTATGGTGGTTCACTAATTCGGCCAGAAGCCACTGGTTACGGAACCGTTTATTTTACCCAAAAAATGCTTGAGACCAAAGGCGACAACTTTACGGGAAAAAACATAGTTATTTCAGGATCTGGAAACGTAGCGCAATATGCAGCAGAAAAATGCATTCAATTAGGCGCAAAAGTACTAACCATGTCCGATTCGTCTGGTTACATTCATGACGCTGAAGGTATCGATACCGAAAAGCTAACTTACATCATGGCATTAAAAAATGAAAAACGGGCGAGAATAAAAGAATATCTAAACACTTACCCTCATGCTAAATACGTTGAAGGCAAAACACCATGGGAAGTAAAATGTGATATTGCCATGCCATGTGCCACACAAAACGAACTTGACGAAAACGATGCCAAAACACTTTTAAACAATGGCTGTTTTTGTGTAAGCGAAGGTGCCAACATGCCCTCAACGCTCGGTGCTGTACGTGTGTTTCAAAAAGCAAAAATATTGTACGCTCCCGGTAAGGCTTCCAACGCGGGCGGTGTTGCCACTTCTGGATTAGAAATGACCCAAAATTCATTACGCCTTAGTTGGACCCGAGAGGAAGTGGATTTAAAACTTAAAGACATTATGTGCAACATTCACGATGCGTGTACCCAATACGGAAAAACGGAAGAAGGATACATTGATTATGTGAAAGGCGCCAACATTGCTGGGTTTGTTAAGGTGGCCGATGCCATGTTAGCCCAAGGGGTGGTTTAAATTTTTAATGGAAAACATATTAAAAAAAGCTTTTAAGGTATTTTAAGAGGTTTTTGTAAGTAATGCTGGAAAACCAACAAACCGAGTGAAAAAGACAATATTTGAAATTACCAAAATGGACTGTCCTTCTGAGGAAAATCTTATCCGAATGAAATTGGACGGAATTTCGAGCATTGCGAATCTGGACTTTGATATTCCTAACCGAAAATTGACCGTTTTTCACAGCGGAGAAATTGACCAAATCGAAAAGTCCATAATCGAACTGAATTTAGGCGGAAAGAAAATCTCAACGGAACAGACCGACCAAACGGAATTTAATGAAAACGCAAACCAAAAAAAGCTACTTTGGTCTGTACTTGTCATAAATTTTGCCTTTTTCCTAATCGAAATGACAACAGGCATTATCTCAAAATCTATGGGACTTGTTGCCGATAGTTTGGATATGCTTGCGGACAGTTTTGTTTACGGAATTAGCTTGATTGCGGTTGGCGGAACGTTGATTAAGAAAAAGCGGATTGCCAAACTTGCTGGATATTTTCAAATAACACTTGCAATTATTGGATTTATAGAAGTTTTAAGAAGATTTTTTGGAGCCGAAAAACTTCCCGATTTTTCAACAATGATTATCGTTTCGGTTTTTGCACTTATCGCAAACGGAATTTGTCTTTACATTCTGCAAAAGTCGAAAAGCAAAGAAGATGCACATATCAAAGCAAGTATGATTTTCACCTCGAATGACGTGATTATAAATCTAGGAGTAATAATTGCAGGAATTTTTGTAAATTATTTGAATTCAAATAAACCTGATTTGATTATCGGAACAATCGTCTTTCTATTGGTAATCCAAGGTGCATTTCGGATTTTGAAACTAAGCAAGTGAATGAGAAAAACACCTCTTAAAACAATGACCATAAATAATTGCCTACTTTTGAAAATTGTCGCCAATTTTCAGTTTGGTGTTTACCGCTACGTTAAGTGTTAACGCGCGCAACCGAGACCGTATATGGATAGAAATTAAGGGGCCAAAACATCTTTTACCACCCCTTTTTCTTGATACGCATCATCTGTATTTATGGCCCACAAATCTATTGGGTTGTTACTTACAATTTTTTCTGCTGCCATAAGTCCCATATAAATAGAGTGGTCTTGATTGTTGTATTTAAACGATCCATACCTGCCAATGGGCATTAAATTTTCATACCTTTTTAAGTAGTTTATGATAACATCTAATTTTTCTTGATACCCGGTTTCGTACACAGGATAGCATTTGGGCACTTTAACAATTTTAGCGTTGATGATGGTTGTTTTTTTAGGCGTGAGGTTGATACTTAAAAGTTCGGCTTTAGCCAAATCAATAATGTCATCTTCATTTTGCGACCAGATGGGGTCGGCTTCAAAGCACCAATATTCTAAAGCCAGTATGGTTGCGTTTTTTCCTTTATTCAATGAAGGGCACCAATTTCTAAAATTTGTAATTCGGCCTAATTTCACGTTTGGCGAATGTATGTAAAGCCAATTATCCTCAAATAAATCTTTTTCTTCTATCTCAAAATACACCAAAATGGTATTTCTGAAGAAAAGGGATTGAATAGCTACTTCTACTTGCTTGGGCACTTCATTAAAACCTTTTACCAAATGGGTTAACGGCATGGTTGAAACCACATAATCTGCTTCTACAACAGATCCATCGGTTAGGGCAACGCCGTAAACCTTATCATTGGAATCAACCAAAACATTTTTAATTGGTGTGTTTAATTGTACGTTTCCGTGGTTGGTTTCAATAGCTTTTGCAGCACGTTCGTATAAAGTTCCTGAACCATTTTTTGGATAGGCAAATTGATCGACCAAGGTTTTGTGCTTATTGCCCTTATTATTAAAAATAGCGGAAATTACCGCTTGGGTCAACGATAAGGTTTTTATGCGTTGGGCTGCCCAATCGGCATCTATTTGTGTACATTTTACGCCCCAAAGTTTTTCGCTGTAATGTTTAAAAAAAATGGTATATAGTTTTTTTCCGAAACGGTTACTTATCCATTCCTCCAGATTTTTTGGGTTTTTAATTGGTTTTATGGTTTGTATGGCATAATCCCATAGAATTTGAAATATGGTTACCAACGACAAGTTTCGCAACACATTACTAAATTTTAAAGGGTATTGAAAATATTTGCCATTATAGAATATGCGCGTTTGCCTATTGACCAGAGTAAAGTCGTCCTGTATTAGTTCCTTGAAAAACCCATTTATTTCTTTCTGGTTCGAAAAAAAACGGTGAGGACCCAAATCGACTCTTTGGCCCCATAAATCAAAACTTTTTGCCATACCGCCTACGGCATCACTAGCTTCAAAAACAGTAACCATAACCCCTTGTTTACTAAGTTGGTACGCACAAGCAAGTCCTGCTGGGCCTGCTCCAATAACAATAACTTTTTTCATCTGTATGATTTTGATAAACCTGAGGTTGCAAATAAAAGATACATTGGCAAGATAGGCACTAAAAACCTTGCAGCTCCTATGGGGCCTGTTAAACCAACAATATAAAGTATTATGAGCAACATAAACCAATATAGGGCTGGTGCCGTTTTGTAATGCCGAACCCAAAATAGCACGAACCCAATAAACTTAAAAACATTAAACAACAGTAAAATGGGTATAAGCACAATAACCAACAACGGTTGATTTTTGAAATAATTTAAAGTGCCACCGATACCGTTTTTATTCAGTTGATTCAAAAAACCCATTTCACCAGTATTCTTTAACTCAAAAAAATTATGGATATCGAATCTGCCCGGATCAAAAAATATCCTTAAACTTCCCTTTAGGTGCATAAAAGCATATTCTAACCCATCTTTTTTTAGATAACTTATCGATTGTTCCTTAATAGCTTTTTGCTGCTCCGCGTAGGTGTTTTTGGCGTTGGCAATTGCTGATATTTTAGAATTTACCTCCTGGGCATAAGCTTCACCATACTTATTCACATTAAAATAATACAAATTATAGTTCTTTAGGTTGATGTTTTGAATGCTCGAAAACTCGAAGCTACCTGTTCTTTGATAATTCCAGTTCATATACAAAACACAGGCAATTATTGGTAAAAAAGCGTAAAGATAAGCGTTTTTGATGTGTTTTGTAAACCATACGGATAAAACCAAATTAGGAACCAAAAACAAATAAAAAACAGGCTTGGTTAAAAACAGCAAAATTATAACCAACTGAAAACAAACAAGATACAGCCATTTTTTTTCTGTAACAATCGCATGGAACAAGTAGCACAAAAGTACTATTAGAAACTGTAACAAAATTTCACTCATCAAATAGTTTGAATACACAAATTGACTCAAGGATGTGAACAAAAAAGCCAGTAATATTTTTTGGCTAATGGGTTTGTAATATGCTTCAAATAAACGCAAACACATAAAAATACTGGCAATGGAAAGCACATTTTGTACAAAAAGCACCGCAATTTTTGAATGTAGCAAGAATGAAAAAACAAGGATAAAAATACTATATAGCGGAGGCCGTTTGGTATAATCTTCAAATTGGATGTTTGCATGAATATCGCCCGAATAAAACCCAACGCCATGCTTTATGTTTTCGGCCAAACGATAATATTCAAAGGAATCTTCAATGAAAAAAAAGTTGCCAAGCGATAGTTTGATGGCAAAAAAAAGCCCATGGGCAACCAATATCACAAGGAACAATTTATACTTTCCGCGGAAGCGTTCTGGAATGTGTATCAAAAGATTCTAAATGCTTTTAGGATAATGCAACTAAATTTTAAAAGATGCTATCGAAGGCAAATCTAATTGAATTGCTTGCAACATAAAAGAAAATTTTGATTTACTTTAAACCATATTCTAAATAATTTTAACCTTTTGTCGTTAGTTATAAATATATTTGGAAACTCAACAAACTAGAATGTATAAAAAATTCGTTGTCCTTATTTTATGCCTTGCGCCTCTTTTAATTGATGCACAAGATTTCTCTGCGCTTTGGAAAGGCTATTTTTCATACTACAATATTAAAGAGGTGGTAAAAGGCACCACTAAAATATATGCTGCCTCCGAAAATGCAATTTTTAGTTATGATACCCAAACAAACCAATTAAGCGAACTTACCACTATTAACGGTTTATCGGGCGAAACCATATCAACCATTTATTACAGCGAAACCTACGCGCTTTTGGTTATTGGCTACGAAAATGGGCTTATTGAAATAGCTTTTGATGATGACGACAAAGTGCTAACGGTGGTTGATATTGTTGAAAAACCAACCATTCCGCCCTCAAACAAAAGGATAAACCATTTTAATGCTTATGGCAAGCAACTCTTTGTTGCCACAAATTATGGCATATCGGTTTTTAACCTAGAACGATTGGAATTTGGCGACACCTATTTTATTGGCAATGGCGGCTCCCAAATACCCGTAAACCAAACCGCTATATTTGGCGATGCTATTTATGCTGCATGTACCGGCGGAAACGGATTGAGAAAAGCCCAGGTTTCTAGCCCCAATTTAATAGATTACCAAAATTGGCAGGTTATAGCAAATGGCGATTTTAAAGCTATTGAAACTGTTGGCACTCGTTTATATACCGTAAATTATAACCAACGTTTGTATGGTATAGTTTCCGATAATCTAACAGAGCTAGTTGCCTACCCCAGTTTGCCGAAACAAATTAAATCGAGCAACGATACTTTAATAGTTACCTTAGCTAATACCGTTTATGTGTATGATGCCAATTTTAACCTTATTTCACAAGCATCTATAAGTCCAGAATTCCCTACACAATACACTTCGGCAACCACCGATGCTAATTTTATTTATATTGGCACAACCGATTTTGGAATTTTAAAAACCCCTCGTTCGTCGCCAAATACCTTTGAGGAAATACACCCTAGCGGCCCCCTATTGAACGCGCCGTTTTCTATCAATGCTCAACCCAACGGTGTTTGGGTTACTTTTGGCGAATACAACTCGTTTTACAATCCGTATCCTTTAAATAGCCGCGGATTTAGCCATTTAAAAAACGACCAATGGCTTAACACGCCTTATAGCGACGTTCTTGATGCCAAATGCCTAAACACCATAACCGTTAATCCTGCCAATGCCAATCAAGTGTTTATCAGTTCCTTTTTTAGTGGCCTATTGGAAGTTAACAATGAAGTCCCTACCCTATTGTACAATGAAAAAAATAGTGGTCTCGAATCTTTGATCCTTCCCACCGACCCCAATTATATCGACGTGCGGGTAGGTTCAACGGCCTTTGATGCCAACGGTTTGTTATGGTCTATAACAAGTTTAATTGATAAACCCTTAAAATCTTTCAACCCTTCCAACAATAGCTGGACGTCCTATAGTTTTACCGGTCTTTTCCAAGATCGAAACTTAGGGTTTGGCGATCTGGTAATAGCGCCCGATGGCACCAAATGGATAGGCAGCTATGAACAGGGCCTCATTGGTTTTAAGGAAAATGGCAACAAACCGTTATTAAAAAAACTGGACAAGGAAGAAGAAAATATGCCCGCCAAATATGTGCGTTCCCTAGCGCTGGATAAACGCAACCAACTCTGGATAGGTACTTTTAGGGGCATACGCGTTTTATACAATACCTCCAACTTTTTTGAAGATGCCAATGCGGAAGTTGATGAAATTGTTATTTTGGAAGATGGCATCGCCAAAGAATTGCTGTTCCAACAGTTCATCACGGCCATTGAAGTTGATGGCTCCAATAATAAATGGATTGGAACTGCCGATTCGGGCGTGTTCTATTTGTCGCCCGACGGACAAAAAACCATTTATCATTTCACAAAAGACAATGCACCATTGCCATCAAACACCATCACCGATATTTCTATCGATGGTACCAACGGCATCGTATATATTGCCACTACAAAAGGGTTGGTATCCTTCCGTTCTGGAAGTTCAGGCACGTTTGATACCTTAGATAAAGCATTTGCCTACCCCAACCCCGTACGCCCCAATTTTAATATGACAGACGAAAAGATTAAAATAAAGAACATTTCAGAAAACGTCAATATTAAAATAACCGATATTGAAGGCAATTTGGTTGCCGAGGCCCAATCCAGAACCAACCCACGTTACAATGGCTACAATCTGGAAATTGATGGTGGCACAGCCTATTGGAACGGAAAAAACCTCGCCAATAACCAAGTCGCTTCGGGAGTTTATTTAGTAATGCTCTCCGATTTGGATACCTTCGAAACAAACGTTTTAAAAATAATGGTGGTTAGATAATGCTTATTACTACAAATGCCCTTGTACTTTCAAAACTTAAATACAACGACAACGATTTAATTGTAAAGTGCTATACCCAACAATTAGGCATCGTTAGTTTCTTGTTACGGGGTATTTTAAAAAACAAAAAGTCGCCTACAAAAGCGGCCTATTTTCAACCGCTTTCCCTCGTACAGTTAACCATTGTTTACAAAGAAAACCGGTCGTTGCAAAGTGTGAGCGATACCAAAATGAACCATCACTACGCCAGTTTACACAGTCAAGTTTTAAAAAGCGCCATCGTTATGTTTCTATCGGAAGTGTTGGCAAGCACCTTAAAGGAAGAAGAACCCAACAAGACCCTTTTTAGTTATTTGGAAACCACCTTGTTGTGGCTAGACGAGCAAACCGATTTTTCAAACTTCCACCTGCTTTTTATGCTCAATCTATCCAAATATTTGGGTTTTTACCCCGATACTGGTGCTATGCATTTGCCTTATTTTAATTTAAGTGAAGGTAAATTTGAAAACAATTTGCACGGCGATTATACCATTTCGGGCCACAACTTAACACTTCTAAAACAATTGTTGGAAACCCCGTTCGATGCTCTT
Organism: Mariniflexile maritimum; assembly: GCF_009746565.1. Classification (GTDB taxonomy): domain Bacteria; phylum Bacteroidota; class Bacteroidia; order Flavobacteriales; family Flavobacteriaceae; genus Mariniflexile; species Mariniflexile maritimum. The sequence continues at coordinate 348,467 of NZ_WRPN01000002.1, read as the reverse complement.
TCCGCAGTAAAAATAAACTCCAAGCAACGGCAATCGTTTTTAAACATGCTGCTGTTGTATTTTGAGTTGCATTTGGGAAGTTTTAAACCGCCCAAATCGCTGCAAATATTAAACCAGGTGTTTAATTAAAGTCGAAACAATCCCCATGCGAGAAGCTACAACGAGGTAATCTCACTAATAGGAGTTCAAATTTAGAAACAATAAACAGATGGCTTCGTTACTTGCCATGACGGAAACCGTACCTCGCCATGACCTTATTTTTTAAACGCTTTTTTAGTGATAACACCGCCATTGGACAAGGTTACTTTTGCCACAAAAACACTGTTGTGCAAGTTTGAAAGCTTATAGGTTTCTTGGTTGCTGTTTCCTGTAAATTGGTACAACTGCCTTCCTAACAAATCGAAAATAGCAACGTTTTTTATGTTTAGGTTGTTTGTAGCAGTAAACTGAACTTCATCGTTTTCAAGCTGTACAATAGTAAGGGCGTTTTTGTTTAAAAGCACATCTTCAACTGATAAGGCTTGGTTGCTAAAAGCAATTTCAAAACGGTTGTTAAACTCGCCTACTTCCGAAGTAAAGCTATAATCGGAAGTACTTAAACAATGTACCTTGTTAAGCAGATGGTCTTTTAGGAAAATGGCGTGGTTGTTTAAAAAGTCGCCTTGAATGTGTGCCAATGAAAATTTATAAAGTGTTGCGGAAGATATTGACGTGTAAAAGCCTAACTTGATTGTTTCATCAGGGCCTAAACTGTTAACTGCTTTCCCTTGGATGGCGAATTTATTAGTATTGTCATCACCAATCAAGGTATATATAATAGACGAAGCACCACTTGACAACATTCTGGTAGCGTCATAGGCCATACCATCATTATCGTTGGTTGCACCATCTACATAAGCAACTAGAACTTGATTGAATACTCCATTGTCTGAAGTTAAATTAACCCAAATTTTATTCGCTACATCATTAGATTTACTTTTGTTATTTGTGCTTTTAAAAAATTGATTGTTGCTTGTGGCATCAGCCATCCGCATCGAATTATCAAAATTCACTACACCAATAGCTAAACCAGAGATAAAAAAACCTTGCCCAGAAGGAATATAATCATTTGGCACTATACCATCTCCATTATCAGAATTAATACTTCCGCTACCTGCTGTAATAATAGCATAATCGTTTTGAGAAAAATTAAATGCTTCATTGCCACTAGCATTTGGATCGATTGCAGTTCGATGCGACCATAAATAAGCTGCTCCTTCAACAACTCCAGAATTGGCAGCGTAAAAAGCATTGAAATCTAATGCACAAGGGTATGGATTGCCGATTAAATTCCAGTCTTTATCTCCATTTGCGCCATTATAGAAAATACTTGCTGACAATGGACCATTGTTAAAAATTCCATAAAACTCATAAGTATATTGTCGCGCCCCAGAATATCCTGTTTGTGAATGTGTAGCTGCAAAACCAACACCTGGATTCATAGGGAAACTATCATAAGCAAATGTCCAGTCATCACCATTATCATCAATATCATCGTGACCTGTGCTAAAAACTCCTGAATTACCAGTTTCCGCCAAAATATCTTCATATTTGGAAGCATCAAACCAATGGCGCATGGTAGAGTCCGTTAATGGGCTTGTACCAATAGTTAAACCAGAAATAGGAGAACACCAATAGGTATAATCATACCAGTTATTCAATATGGATGTTTCTTTCCTAACAACCGACGTTCCACCTAAACCATGTGTATATGTAGAAGTATTACTGTTTTGCTTGAAAGCACCATGGTTATCAACTATTATATTTCCATTTACCACAACATCATTCTCAACCTCAACATAATGGCCATTTGTAACCCTTAAATTAAAACCTGCATTTACGGTTAAACTGCATGCGCTAAAACTGCTATTGGTGGTTGTATTGTAATTTGCTGCAATAATGGCATTTTTATTGATGTCTGGTGTTCCCGCACTCCAAGTTGTGCCATTCCAAGTTGTTGTAGTTGGACATGGAACACAAGTATAGGTACAACCGCCTAAAGTTGAGTATCGGGTAGTGCTAATATTCCAATTAGTAGCAGCTGATACTGCTGCTAAGGTTAAAACTTGATTTGTAGTAACAGTACAATTATAATTCCCATTAGAATTGTTTGCAAAATACACAGCATTTATTCCATTTGTAAGACCAGGAGGTATTGCTGTTGTAGCTGAGTCAATTGCATCAGACCAACCAGCTGACCCATAATGAATTGAATTTATAAAATTTGGAGAGGAAGACGCGCCTTGATAAGCTAAAATTTGGTCACTAACCGTATTTAGTGCAAAACCACCTGCCGCACTTACAGTTCCATACGAAGCTGTTAGGTTTGCGTTTGTTACACGCTCTAAAAATATTTCTGTTCCGCATGGTAAATCAGACGTTGCTTGCCATGTTAATGTTCCTTCAGTAGTTCTTAAACCAGTAGTTAAATTCCAGCCATTATCAGTAAACTTAATTTGTGTAGTATTAGTAACATCTTTTAACAGAACAAATGTTAACTGACTTGGAGCACCAGAATTAAAACCCGTAATAGCAATATCTCCTGCAACAAGTGTAGTTTGACCATACCCAAAACCAACAGCACAAAAAAGGCTAATTAAAAGTGAGAGCGTTTTTAAAGAAGTAATTTTTTTCATGGTGTTAAGTTTAAAATTTAAGATTTGGTTTTATTAAATTTTTAATCAATTATTAGTTTCCTATTGCTATTTTTGGAGCATGCTGCCACCAAAAAAAACATATACCGTACAAGAAGCCACCAAAAAATTGGAGCATTATTGTGCGTACCAAGAACGTTGCCATAAAGAAGTTGTACAAAAGCTACAAAGCATGCACATGATACCCGAGGCCATCGATGTGATTGTGGTGCATCTTATTCAGCATAACTTTCTAAACGAAGCACGCTTTGCCAAAGCATTTGTAAGGGGTAAGTTTAAATTTAAGGCTTGGGGCCGACGCCGATTAACTTTTGAACTCAAGCAAAAGGACGTAAGCAAAGTTAATATAAATCAGGCACTTGCAGATATTTCGGACGCGGAGTATATCGGCGTTTTTAATGATTTAGCCGAAAAAAAGGCACTTTCTATTAAAGAACCCAACGTTTTGAAAAAAAAGAAGAAATTTACCGAGTATTTTTTATACCGTGGTTGGGAATCGCATTTGGTGTACGACAAAGCCAACGAACTTATTAGGTAACGCATTTCAAAATACGGTTTATTTTGAAATCAATTCAATTTAAACTTCATATCTTGAAGCAGTAACTCATTAAGCAACTCCTGCGATACTTTCACTTTTTGTTTTCTACTGGGCATGTTCAGTTTTAACTGCTCTTTGTTATCATACACCACAAAATTAAGTGCCTGCGAACCGGGATGCATCTGCAAAAGTTCTTTAAGTTGAATGATTTTTTCTGCTTTTAAATCATCAATATCAATTTGTATGGATAGCTTTTTAGCATAATTCTCCATCACATCGTGCAATAATTGAAAACTGTTGAACTGCAATCGGGGTTCACTTTTTTTGCCCGTTTCTTTGTTTATCCAACCTTCACGGATGAGGGTTTTAACAAAAACAAAATTGTTTTTCATTAAAAAATGCCTAAATTTTAGGTATTCTTCACCAAAAATGCGAAACTCGAAACTATCGTTATAATCTTCAACGGTAAACAATGCCCAACCTTTACCTTGTTTGCTCACACGGTGCTGCACATCGGTAACCACGCCACCAAAAGTAAGTTCGCGGTTTAAAAAGGTTTCTAAATTTTTAAACGAAGCTAAACTGGCATTGCAAAAGGTGTTCATTTCTATTTTAAAATCATCCAACGGATGTCCTGAAATGTAAATACCAACAACTTCTTTTTCGCGTGCCAATTTTTCCATGGTGCCCCACTCTTCGCAGGGTGGTACTTGGGGTTCGGCAATTTGCACGGTGCTGGCATCGCCAAACAAGCTTACCTGTGCCGAATTTTCGTTTTCTTGGTGTTTGCTGCCGTAGCGAATGGCTTTTTCCAGAAAGGTAATACCATCGCCATCATCGTGGAAATATTGGGCGCGGTGGGTTTCCTTAAAACCATCAAAACCACCCGCCAAAGCTAAATTTTCGAAGGCTTTTTTGTTGGCAGCGCGTAAATCGATGCGTTTTGCAAAATCGAAAATAGATTTAAAAGGGCCGTCTTTTTTTCGGCTGTCCACAATAGTAACCACAGCACCATGGCCTACCCCTTTAATGGCGCCCATGCCAAAGCGTACGGCATTGTTTTTGTTTACCGAAAACTTGTAAAAAGACTCGTTAACGTCAGGCCCTAATACATCCAATTTCATGCGTTTACATTCTTCCATAAAAAAGGTAACCTGCTTGATATCGTTCATGTTATTGGACAGTACCGCAGCCATGTATTCCGCAGGATAATGTGCTTTTAAATACGCCGTTTGGTAAGCTATCCACGCGTAACAGGTAGAGTGCGATTTATTGAAGGCGTAACTGGCAAAGGCTTCCCAATCTTTCCAAACTTTTTCGAGAGTTTTGGCATCGTGCCCATTGGCACTTGCCTGCTCTACAAACTTGGGCTTCATTTTATCGAGTACCGCAATTTGTTTTTTACCCATGGCTTTTCGCAACATATCCGCTTCACCTTTTGTAAATCCTGCAAGCTTTTGGGAGAGCAACATTACCTGCTCTTGATATACGGTAATACCATAGGTTTCCTTTAAATATTCTTCCATGGCATCCAAATCGTACTCGATAGGTTCGTCGCCATGTTTTCTGCGAACAAAACTAGGGATGTATTCCATGGGCCCAGGGCGGTACAGCGCGTTCATGGCGATTAAATCTTCAAAAACAGTGGGTTTTAAATCTTTAAGATGCTTCTGCATCCCGGGCGACTCGTATTGGAACACCCCAACGGTTTCGCCTTTTTGGAAGAGTTCATAAGTTTTTTCGTCGTCGAGCGGAAAGGTATCGGGGTCCAACAAAATACCGTGTCGGGCCTTAACAATTTTAACGGTATCCTTTATGAGGGTTAAGGTTTTTAAGCCTAAGAAATCCATTTTTAACAGGCCCGCTTCCTCTACCACCGAGTTGTCGAATTGGGTAACGTACAAATCGGAATCCTTGGCGGTTGCTACGGGCACGAAGTTGGTAATATCATCGGGCGTGATGATGACCCCACAGGCATGAATGCCCGTGTTGCGCACCGAACCTTCCAAAATACGTGCTAGGTTTACGGTTTCGGCCTCTAAATCGTCGCCTTCGGAAATGTTTAAAAGTTGGTTGACTCTTTCCAAATCTTCCGCACGGAACTTGCTGCCCAATTCTTTTTCAGTTAAACCGAAAATCTTATTCAGTTTGGACATGGTAGGAATTAGTTTCGCAATCCTATCAGCATCAAAAAGCGGTAAATCCAACACCCGAGCGGTATCGCGAATGGACGATTTTGCAGCCATCGTACCATAGGTTATAATTTGTGCTACTTGATTGCTACCGTATTTTTTGATAACGTAATCCATAACCTTACTACGGCCTTCATCATCAAAATCGATATCGATATCGGGCATGCTGATACGGTCGGGGTTTAAAAAACGCTCAAAAAGCAAATCGTACTTAAGTGGGTCGATATTGGTAATCCATAGGCAATATGCCACCACCGAACCTGCCGCCGAACCACGACCGGGACCTACCGATACGTCCATATTTCGGGCTTCGCGGATGAAATCTTCAACAATTAAGAAGTAACCCGGATACCCCGTATTTTGAATTACTTCCAGTTCAAAATCCAAACGTTCTTTTATTTCCTCTGAAAAATCGTCGCCATAACGTTTTTTGGCACCTTGGTAAGTTAAGTGGCGCAAATAGGCGTTTTCACCCCGTTTACCGCCATCCATCAAATCTTCAGGATTTTTAAATTCATCAGGGATATTAAAAGCAGGAAGCAATACTTCGCGCGCCAATTCGTAGGCTTCCACTTTATCGACCACGTTTTGAATGTTACTTATTGCCTCTGGAACGTCGTTAAAAAGCTGTTTCATTTCTTCGGCCGACTTAAAATAATATTCCTGATTGGGCAATCCGTAGCGGTAACCGCGCCCACGACCTATGGGCGTTGCTTGTTTTTCGCCATCTTTCACACACAATAAAATATCGTGGGCATTGGCATCGGCTTTTTTTCTATAATAGGTGTTGTTGGTGGCTACCAGTTTCACGTCGTGCTTTTTGGCAAGAGCTATCAACACAGGGTTTACACGGTTTTCATCCTCTTGGTTGTGGCGCATTATTTCAACATACAAATCATCGCCAAACTGTTCCTTCCACCAAATCAAGGCTTCTTCGGCTTGGTTTTCACCTACATTTAGCACCTTGCTGGGCACTTCACCATAAAGGTTTCCGGTAAGAACAATTAAATCGTTCTTGTATTTTTGAATTAAATTTTTATCGATTCGGGGCAAGTAATAAAACCCATCAACAAAGGCAATGGACGATAATTTTGCCAAATTATGGTAGCCTTTTTTGTTTTTTGCCAATAGCACAATTTGGTATCCATTGTCCTTTCTGTTTTTATCCGTATGGTCTTCACAAACAAAAAATTCACAACCAATAATAGGTTTTATTTCATTAACCGTTGGCTTTTCGCCTTTTGCCGTGGCTGCCTCATTTTTTGCCTTGGCGTTTTTATTATGATTGCTCACTGCCTTTACAAAGTGAAAGGCGCCCATCATGTTCGCATGGTCGGTTAGGGCTACGGCGGGCATGTTATGTTCGGCGGCAGCGGCGACCAAATCGGCAACACTGATGGTAGATTGCAATACCGAAAATTGGGAATGGTTATGCAGATGTACAAAATCGACTTCCTTTAAATTGGATACGTTTTGTTTAATTTCTTGGTTTGAAATGGTTTTCGTATCAACTTTTTTAAGCCGCTCGCGAATTTTGGCGCTTTCCTGTTTTAAGTTGATGTGCTTTAAGCCTAAAAGCTGAATTTGTTTAGGGTTTGCCTCTTTAAACTTTTGGAAATAATCGGGTTGAACGTCCAGTTCTTCTTTGGTGAATTGCTCCAAACGAATGAGCTCCAAAAAACAACGGGTTGTTGCCTCCACATCGGCCGTGGCGTTGTGTGCCTCATCAAAAGGTACGTTAAATAAATAATCGTGCAACTCGGTAAGCGTTGGCAATTTGAATTTACCATAACGCCCTCCCGGAATTTGGCATAAACTGGCGGTTTGTTCGGTACAGGTATCTAAAACGGGCAGTTCTTGCAACGGGTTGGCAATGGCAGCACGTACAAATTCGGCCCCCATTATGTTTAAATCGAACTTGAGGTTTTGCCCAACAATAAATTTGGTTTTACTTAAGGCCTCGTTGAACTTTTCCAAAACCGTAGTTAGCGGAACGCCTTGTTCTTGGGCCAATTCCGTGGAAATGCCATGTATTTTTTCGGCATCATACGGAATGTTAAACCCATCGGGCTGCACCAAATAATCTTGATGTTCGATACAATTTCCCAACGCATCGTGCAGTTGCCATGCCATTTGGATACACCTTGGCCAATTATCGGTATCGGTAATGGGTGCATCCCAACGTTTTGGTAATCCGGTAGTTTCGGTATCGAAAATTAAGTACATAAAAGCGCGCTTTGTTTTCTCTTCGGGAGAAATTTATAGCTTATAAAATTACACAGAAATAGCGCTTTCTTAACAGGAAGTTATCAAGAGTTTTTAACAAAAAAACATCAAAATGGATTGATTGTGAAAACCAGATAAAATGAGTACTCCGTTTTAAAGGTGTTGTATTATGAAAAAGTTTATTTTTGAAATCACATAAATTTTAACCCATGAAAACGACCCTGTTATTTTTAAGTCTAACTTTAACTTTTTTAACAAACCACGCCCAAAACATCCCTCTATACGTTGGCACTTATACTGATGGCACCAGCGAAGGCATCTATAAGTTTCAATTTAACACAAAAACCGGGGCGCTTAGCGAACTGCAATTGGCAATGGCAACCGAAAACCCGTCATTTATAGCCTATTCACCTAATAGAAAGTACATGTATGCCGTAAGCGAAAGTCTTGGTGGCAGTGTTTCGGCATATAAAATCCAGGAAAATGGACTGTTAAAATTTCTAAACAAAGTAAGCAGCAATGGCACCGGCCCTTGCCATATTGCTATAAACAAACAAGACACCAAAGCCGTTGTGTCCAACTACCGGGGTGGAAGTGCCGCCATTTACAGTATTGCCAGAGACGGAACATTGCAGGAAGCATCGCAAGTTTTTAATTATGATACCCCCGAAAGAAAAGCGCATGCCCACTCTGCCCAGTTTTTTAAAGACGATTTATTTATAGCCGATTTGGGCATGAATGTTGTATATCATTACACCTTAAAAAACAACCAGTACGCGCTTGCAACACCTTCTATTTTCAGCACAACCCAAAACCCTGGCCCAAGGCATTTTACTTTCACCAAAAACGGCCAATTCTTCTATGTGATTAATGAATATGGCAATTCCGTGGTTTCGGTAAAAAGAACGGATGCAGGTTTTGAACAAATTGATGACGATAGTACCTTAGATGAAAATTACAAAGGCGAAAATGCCTGTGCCGATATTCATTTATCAAAAAACGAGCTTTATCTGTATGGCTCGAACCGGGGCGAAAATACCATCGCTGTTTTTAAGAGAAACAAATATAACGGCACGATTGAAAAAATCCAAACCATGCCCGTTCATGGCGATTGGCCTAGAAACTTTACCTTGGACCCTACTGGAAAGTTTCTGTTGGTAGCCAACCAAAAGAGCCAAAACATATCGGTTTTCAGTATAGACATGCCTACCGGAAAACTATCATTTTTACACGAAGTAAAAGTCCCTACGCCCGTTTGTTTATTGTTTTAAGAAAAGCGCAATTATTAATTGTTAATTGTTAATTATTAATTATCTTTGCGCCCTCATTAATAACCGAGGTCGAGAACCTCAATTAATTAATTATTATGCCAGTAAAAATTAGATTACAAAGACATGGTAAAAAAGGGAAACCTTTTTACTGGATTGTTGCAGCCGATGTACGATCAAAAAGAGATGGTAAATATCTTGAAAAATTAGGCATTTACAACCCAAACACCAACCCAGCCACTATCGATTTGAACGTTGATGGCGCTGTACAATGGTTACAAAACGGTGCACAACCAACCGACACCGCTAAAGCTATTCTATCCTACAAAGGAGCTTTGCTAAAAAACCATCTTGCCGGTGGCGTTAGAAAAGGTGCTTTAACCGAAGAACAAGCTGAAGCAAAATTCAATGCTTGGTTAGAAGAAAAAGCAGGTAAAGTTGGCGCAAAAACCGAAGGTTTGGCAAAAGCGCAAGCCGATGCCAAAGCAAAAGCACTAGAAGCTGAAAAAGTAGCTAACGAAGCGCGCATTGCTGCCGCTGTTCCTGTTGCTGAAGAAGTAGAAACTGCTGAAGCTACTGCTGAAGAAGCTCCGGAAGCTGCGGTTGAGGAAGCTCCAGAGGCCAAAACAGAAGAATAAAAAATATTTTTTTATACTTTTAAACTCCGATAGCGCTATCGGAGTTTTTTATGCAAAATGGTTTTGCATGATGCTGAATTTATTTCAGCATCCCAAAAATTTAATTAATGAGATCCTGAACCCAGTTCAGGATGACAAATAAAATTTGTCATGAAAAAGGAAGATTGTTTTTACTTAGGTAAAATAGTTACAAAATATAGTTTTAAAGGGGAACTTTTAATAAAATTGGACACCGACCAACCTGAGCTGTATGAAGATTTGGATGCCGTTTTTATTGAAGTCCGTAATTCGCTAATTCCCTTTTTTATTGAAAGTTCGCAATTACACAAATCGGATTTGCTGCGTGTGCAATTTGAAGATGTTACCAATGAGGCCGATGCGGATGCTTTATTAAAAAGCGACGTATATTTGCCCTTGGAGTTTTTACCAAAACTTGAAGGCAATAAATTCTATTTTCACGAGGTTATCGGGTTTGCCATCGAAGATGTAAACTTTGGAAAAGTAGGCCACATTGTTGGTATAAACGATACCACAGCACAAGCATTATTTGAGGTTGAGCACGAAGGCAAGCAAATTTTAATCCCGATGAACGATGAGTTTATCGTAAAAGTTGATAAACAAAACAAAACCATCGTTGTTAAAACCCCCGAAGGATTAATTGATTTGTATCTTTAGCTGCTTCTTTTAAACTAAAAAGGACCCCCTGTGGATTTTAGTTGAAATATGTGCAAACAAACCCTCAAACCGTCCCAGTTTCAAAAGAAAATTACCGTTTATTCTTCTGGTGTTTTGGTTGTTTCCGCATCTTCGCCAATAGGCTTTCCATTCACGATTAAACTGGGGTAAATCAATGGAATAATAGATTTAATGGGTTGGTATAGCTGCGAATCGGCTTTATCTTCTTCCGTAGTAAACGGTATGGGGCGATGCATTTTTTCAAAAACAAAAAGTACGGCACTTAAAACCACGGCCACTTTCAATCCGCCAAAAAACGCCCCAAATAATTTATTGAACAGTCCCAAAGCCGCAAAATCGGCAATTTTTGTTAATGCCTTTCCTGCCAACGAAATCGCCAATACAACCAATAACAACGTACCAAAAAAAGCGGCAATATTTATGGTGTTTTCGCTCCATTCAACTTTTTCCCTTAAAAATTCGGCAGTAAAACCACTAAAGTGAAACGCGCCATATACCCCGACAACCAAGGCAATTAAAGAGGCCACTTCAACAAATAAACCGCGCCAAAAACCTCTTACCATTCCTAGCACCAAAAAGGCCAATAAAACAATATCCAAAGCATTCATAAAAAACAGTTTGCGTAAATATACTTAATTTGCACGCTTTTTAAAGCAACTTTCCTGAAACTAATGGCGCTATTTAGTAACTTTGAAGCCGAAGGATTTTTGATTAACGATTAACGATTAACGATTAACGAACTTTAGAAATTTGAACTTGAAACCCTTACCTTCTAACCTCTAACCTCTAACTTCTAACTTCTAACTTCTAACTTTTCACTTTTAACATGTCTAGAGACGAACAATTAAAAAAACGCTGGGAACTGGTAGTATCCAAACTTTCAAATCAATTTGCCGATGGCGACACCTTGGACCTCGATGCCATTATCTATTTAATAGGCGTGCAAGAACTTGGGCAATTGGACAGGGCTTTTAAAAAAGACCAAAAACTTGATTTAATGCATATTGCCATTTGTAAATTGTTAACGCCCTACGGTTACTATGCGCTCGATTTTGTTGATGAGGAAGGTTGGCCACATTACAAAACCCTAGAAACCCTGCCCCATTTAAAGGCAGGCGAACAAAGCGTTTTAATGAAAGAGGCCATTGTAAATTATTTTTTAGAAACAGAGTATATAAATTAGTTTTTGGGTGTTAGCTTTATCCTGAAACAAGTTTAGGAACCGGGTCGGGCTTGTAGTTTTTCTTGCTCGAAAAAAGGCTTGAATCTTTTGTTTTTTGTCATTCCTACAAAGGCAAGAACATACAATCAAAGTTGAGAGCTAGTTTTTTTAGGAATAAAAAACAAAAGGATTTTCACTGCAATCCCTAGCGCAGTTATCGTAAAAAACAGTAAATTTGCCATCATTTTTTAATGAACCCATGATAGATAAAATAAAAGAACTGATAGCTGAGGCCGAAGCCTTTAAAGCACATACCAAAGACGAGGTGGAAGCTTTCAGAATTAAATTTTTAGGAAAAAAAGGCTTGTTAAACCAGTTTTTTGCCGAATTTAAAAACGTAGCCAACGACCAAAAAAAGGAATTTGGCCAAGTAATAAATACCCTTAAAAAAACGGCCGAAGACAAAGTAATGGCCTTAAAACAGGAACTGGAAAGCAAGGAGGAAGTTAAGGGCATTTATGGCGATTTGTCGCGCCCGGGAAACCCTGTTCAAATAGGGGCGCGCCATCCCATTTCCATAGTAAAAAATCAAATTATCACTATTTTTTCAAACATAGGTTTTAACGTAAGCGAAGGCCCCGAAATAGAAGATGATTGGCACAACTTTACAGCCTTGAACCTGCCAGAATACCACCCTGCGCGCGATATGCAGGATACCTTTTTTATACAAACAAACCCCGATATGCTGTTGCGCACCCACACCAGTTCGGTGCAGGTACGCTATATGGAAACCAACCAACCGCCCATTCGCACCATTTCCCCGGGCAGAGTGTATAGAAATGAAGCCATTTCAGCACGTTCGCACTGTTTTTTCCATCAAGTAGAAGGTTTGTATATTGACAAGAACGTGAGTTTTGCCGATTTAAAACAAACCCTACAATATTTTACCACACAAATGTTTGGGAAAAGCAAAATACGGTTGCGCCCCTCCTACTTCCCGTTTACCGAACCCAGTGCGGAAATTGATGTGTATTGGGGCTTGGAAACCGAATCGGATTACCGCATTACCAAAGGTACCGGTTGGCTTGAAATTGGCGGTTGCGGCATGGTGGACCCTAATGTTTTGGAAAACTGCAAAATAGATTCTAAGGTTTATTCCGGGTTTGCCTTTGGTGTGGGCATCGACCGCATTGCCATGTTGTTGCACCAAATAAACGACATCCGTTTACTAAGCGAAAATGATGTACGGTTTCTGGAGCAGTTTAAGAGTGCTTTGTGAAAATTTAGCAAGCAAAATAGTTTCCATTAATAAGAATGAACATAAACTATCAACTTAAAAATTCGGGTTTTTGAATATCAGCTTTATACTTCTTCAAAATCAAAATTGAAGCAAAAAAACGTTTGTCTGTATTTGTAATGGTAATAAAGCACTACTGGGAACTTCTTTTGAAAATAATGGCTTAATGCTCGTCAACTATCAAAAATCCTAAAACTTTCATACTCACTTAATATTCGCTTAATGTAGCTTTTAACCTCTAAACATACCACATTAAACAACATAAAAACTTGCAAACAATTCAGTTTTGGTGTAAATTAGCACCAAAATCGAATCAAATGGCACGACAAAGCATTTCATTTACAAAACCAAATGATGAGTGGTTAAAAACACAGGTTGAAAACCAAGAATATTCAAGCAAAAGTGAACTTATTAATGACTTAATAAGACAAGCGCGAAACAAACAAATTGAAATAGACTGGATTAGGGCCAAAATAGAGAAAGCAGAAAACAATGGATTTACCAACGACAGCAAGGACCAAATTTTAGCACAATCTAAGGCTTTGCTTAATGGCTAAATACAAACTAAGCAACGAAGCCAAAAACGATTTGATACGCATTCATCGCTACGGGGTCGAAAAATTTGGAATGACGCAAGCCGATGTATATTTCGATTCCTTTTTTAAATATTTTGACATCATCGCACAAAGTCCTTATTCATTCCCATCTGTTTCTTTCATAAAAGAAGGATACAGACGCTGTGTTTGTGGCTCCGACACTATTTATTACAAAATTACTGATGGCGTTGTTGAAATAATGGTAATTGTTGGAAGACAGGATTTAAACAATATCCTTTAAACTTTTGCAAAAACACTTTAGCATACAAGAGCCAATAAAAACATCCTGAACAAATGAAGCCAATGAAATCATTGGCTTTTTTTTTAACTTATATTTAACTTCGATTAGTTCGGTTTGTTCCGAACCAATATTATCTTTGCCCGAAATTTGTACTTATGACCACCGAAATTTGTAACGAAAAACAAGCCTTGGTTGAGCGACTGGGCGTTTTTATGGAACAAAAAGAGCAATTGGCGCCCCTAGCGGCGCGCATCTTGTCGTATATCGTTCTCACAGGGAAAAAAGGTACTACTTTTGAAGATTTAGTACGTGTTTTGTGTGCCAGCAAAAGCACCATTTCTACTCATTTAAACCATTTGGCCGATTTAAACCGTATTGTTTATTTCACTAAACCGGGCGATCGAAAAAAGTATTATACCATCAATCAAGATAGCATTTTGCAAAGCATCGATACCATGATGGCCTCATGGATTGCACAAAAGGAACTTCATCTTGAAATTAAAGATTATAAGGAAAAATTCAACAGTAAAGCTTCACCAGAAGAACCAAAATTAGAGCTTGATTTTCACGATAGCTATATAAAATTTTTAGAGGAAGTTACCCAATCGGTAGCCAATTTAAGATCAAAAATAATAGAAAAAAAATACTAAATCCCAATCAATGAAAACAATTAAAACCCCGTTAATAGCTGTATTTGCAAGCATCACACTTTATGTTAGTTGTGGCAATAACGACCAGAAACAACAAGCACCACAAGGCCCCATGCCTTTTCAAGTAACTACCGTTCCGCAAAAAACCGTTACGGGCTTTACCAGTTATCCAACACGTATTGAAGGGGTAAACAATAGCGAGGTGCGTGCTAAAATTTCGGGCTACATTACCGCTGTTTTGGTTGATGAAGGTCAACAGGTAAAAAAAGGGCAAACCTTATTTAAGCTAGAAACCCAATCGCTTTCCCAAGATGCTGCCGCTGCCAAAGCAACCGTGAATGCAGCCCAGGTTGAAGTGGAAAAATTAAAGCCTTTGGTTGAAAAAAACATTATTAGCAACGTGCAATTGGAAACTGCCAAAGCAAAGCTACAACAAGCCAAAAGCGCTTATAACAGTATTGGTGCCAACATTGATTACGGCACGATTAAAAGCCCTGTTGATGGCTATGTGGGCGCCATTAGATTACGAAAAGGAACGCTTGTAAGTCCTTCAAATCCCGAGCCTTTAACAACAGTTTCAGATATTAGCAACGTGTACGCCTATTTTTCCATGAATGAAAGTGATTATCTCGATTTTATCCAAAATTCTGAAGGAAAGGATGTGCCATCCAAAATAAAAAACTTGCCAAAAGTTACATTGGTCTTGGCAAATGGAACAGATTACGATGCGGAAGGCACTATCGAAACCATCAACTCGCAAGTGAATGTTAATACGGGTTCCATATCATTTCGCGCCGTTTTTGATAATGCCAACAGATTGCTTACCAACGGCAATAGCGGCAAGATAAAAATTCCAAAAACATATAAAGATGCGGTTGTGGTACCTAAGGAAGCTACCTACGAACAACAGGGCAGCACGTATGTTTACAAACTAACTGAAAACAATATGGCAGTGGCATCACGCATTAATGTTTTAGCCGATGTTGACAACCTTTTTGTGGTTTCTGAAGGCCTTAAACCTGGCGATAAAATTGTTGCAAAAGGCGTTGCCAAATTAAGAGGCGACACCCCCATAAAACCTATGGAAGTTACTTTTGATAGCATTGCGAAACCAATAGAAAGAGTATTCAGATAAACCACCAAGAAACAAACCCATGTTAAAAACATTTATAGAACGGCCTGTACTTTCAACGGTTATCTCCATCATCATCGTTATTTTGGGTATCCTTGGCCTTACCTCATTATCCATTACGCAGTATCCTGATATTGCACCGCCAACCATTTCGGTAAACGCCACCTATCCGGGTGCGAATGCTGAAACCATTTTAGAAAGTGTGATCATCCCCATTGAAGAGCAAATCAACGGTGTTGAAGGCATGACCTACATTACCTCCAGCGCCTCCAATACAGGAACTGCAACCATTACGGTGTATTTCGACCAAGATGTGGATCCAGACATTGCTGCAGTAAACGTACAAAACCGTGTAACTCGTGCCAATTCCAGATTACCACAAGCGGTTCTTCAAACGGGCGTTACCACTTCAAAACAACAAACAAGTGCTTTAATGTTTATGTCGTTTTACAGCGACAACCCCGATTATGATGATACTTTTATTCAGAATTACCTAAAAATAAACGTAATCCCAGAATTGCAAAGGGTAAATGGCGTGGGCGATGTTAGTGTATTTGGCTCGAAAGATTACGCCATGCGCATTTGGCTGCGACCCGAAAAAATGGCTGCCTATGGCCTTATCCCTACCGATGTTACTGCGGCGTTACGCGAACAAAGTTTGGAAGCTGCGGCAGGATCATTTGGTGAAAATGATGGTGAAGCTTTTAGCTATGTTATCAAGTACGGCGGGCGTTTTAAAACCGAGGCGCAATACAGCAACATCATCATTAAGGCCTTGGGCAATGGGCAATTTTTAAAATTGGCCGATGTGGCCGATATTGAACTGGGAGCACAATCTTATTCGGGAGGCTCTATTACCAATGGAAAACCAGCGGTAAACTTGGGCATTTTTCAAACAAAGGGCTCCAATGCTCGGGACATTATTGTTGAAATTGAAAAAAAACTAAAAAGTATAGAAACTGAATTGCCAAAAGGTGTTGAGATTTTTGTGCCTTACAATACCAACAATTTCTTGAACGCTTCCATTGAAAAGGTAGTAAGCACCCTGGCCGAAGCGTTTTTACTGGTATTTTTGGTCGTATTCATCTTTTTACAGGATTTTAGATCGACCTTAATTCCCGCCATAGCGGTTCCGGTGTCTATTATTGGTACTTTTTTCTTCTTGAACCTGTTTGGTTATTCCATCAACTTATTAACCCTGTTCGCGTTGGTTTTGGCCATCGGAATTGTGGTTGATGATGCCATTGTGGTGGTTGAAGCGGTTCATGCCAAGATTGATCAAGGCGAGCACGATCCAAAGAAAGCGACTTTTGATGCCATGCACGATATTTCGGGCGCCATCGTTTCCATTACTTTGGTGATGTCGGCCGTTTTTATTCCGGTTACGTTTATTAAAGGGCCTACCGGTGTGTTTTACGAACAATTTGGGGTAACGCTTATTGTGGCCATTATTATTTCGGCAGTCAACGCCCTAACGTTAAGTCCGGCGCTTTGTGCCCTGTTTTTAAAAGGACATGACGAGAAACAGAGCAGCAAAAAGAAAGGCTTCTTGGGTCGGTTTTTTAATGGTTTTAACCGTGGATTTAACGCTTCGGTAAAAAAATACGGCAAGTCCGTTCACTTCTTGTACCGCAACAAATGGATTACCGCCTTGGTGCTTGTAGTGGCTGTTGTTGCCATTTGGTGGTCTTCGTCGGTATTAAAAACAGGCTTTGTTCCTGATGAGGATAGAGGCATCGTGTTCGTTAATGTTGAACTTCCTGCAGGCTCATCCATAGATAGAACGCATCAAGTGAATGCAGATTTATATAAGAAATTAATTCAAATCCCGGGTGTAAAAGGTGGTTCGCTTATTGATGGGCGCAGCTTTTTAGGAGGTGCCGGAAGCAACTTCGGACTAGGTTTTATTAGATTGGATGATTGGAAGGACCGAAAGGATGATGCACTATCGGTACAGAACATCACTGCGCAAATGTTTGGTGCCGCAGCACAGATACCAGAAGCCAATATTATCTTTTTTGCACCACCGAGTATTCCAGGTTTTGGAAATTCGGCAGGTGTTGAAGTTAACTTGTTAGATCGCTCTGGCGGAAGTTTTACCGAACTCGATAATGTAACCCAGGAATTTATTGGGAAACTATCGCAACGCCCCGAAATTTTATATGCTCAATCGTCCTTCAACACAAAATATCCGCAATATGAAATCGAGCTCAATGCCGAATTGGCAAAAGAATTGGGCGTGCCAATCAGCGATATTTTCTCCACCCTACAAGGTTATATAGGAAGTATTTTTGCTGCCGATTTTTCTAGATTTGGCAAACAGTACCGTGTTTATGTGCAGGCTTTACCTGAAGATCGTGCCGAGGAAAGCGATTTGGACAAGCTTTATGTGCGCACTGGTTCGGGTGAAATGACCCCCATTACGGCTTTTGTTAACTTAAAAAAAGTGTATGGGCCACAGTCGGTAACACGTTTTAACCTCTTTAATTCCGTTACCCTAAACGCCGCCATAAAACCAGGATATAGTTCTGGCGACGCCATTAAAGCGGTAAACGAAGTGGCAAAAACCCTACCCGCCAATTATTCAACCGCCTATTCCGGCCTTACACGCGAGGAAGTAAATGCAGGCAACCAAACCACAACCATTTTTATATTGTCGTTGGTATTTGTTTATTTTTTACTAGCGGCACAATACGAAAGTTATTTAATTCCATTCTCGGTACTTCTTTCCCTTCCTTTGGGTGTGTTTGGAGCTTATTTTGTTACGCAACTAACTGGATTGCAAAACAATATCTATTTTCAAATTGCATTGATCATGCTACTCGGGCTCTTGGCCAAAAACGCCATTTTAATCGTGGAATTTGCGTTGCAACGACGACGTAAAGGGGAATCGCTTTTGGATGCAGCCGTCAATGGTGCCGAAGCGCGTTTACGCCCAATTTTAATGACATCATTCGCCTTTATTCTTGGTTTAATGCCGTTGGTTTTGGCAAATGGTGTTGGCGCACAGGGCAACCGCTCTATTGGTACAGGTGCCGTGGGTGGCTTATTGATAGGTACCGTTTTGGGGGTTTTTGTCATCCCAATCTTGTTCATCTTCTTTCAATGGTTGCAAGAAAAAATATCGGGAACACCCCAACAAACATTAGAAATTAAAAAAGACACACGTTTATGATTGCAATTCTAAAACATAAATATATGGTAATGTTGACTATTTCAGCCATTACCCTACAAAGTTGCTTTGTTGCCAAAGATTACAAACAACCCGAACTGATTGAAACCCAAAATTTGTTCAGAACCGATGAGTTGCCAACCGATAGCGTATCCATGGCCGATGTATCGTGGAAAACCTTATTTACCGATGCTTATTTAAACCAGTATATTGATGAAGGCCTCCAAAACAACATGGATATCCGAATCGCCATTCAGCAAATACTTTCGGCGGAGGCCTATTTAAAGCAAGGAAAAGCCGGCTATTTCCCTACCTTAAATGGCAATGCCACTGTAAACCGTTCCTACATTTCCGGAAACGGACAACAAGGTGCTATTTTAAGCAGCCTTGGTACCGACCATATCGACCAGTTTGAATTATCGGGCACATTATCATGGGAAGCCGATATTTGGGGAAAAATGCGCAGCAACAAACGGGCATATCAAGCCGGTTATTTGCAAAGTGTGGCAGCGCACCAAGCCGTAAAAACGCAATTGGTTTCCAGTATTGCGGCTACCTACTACCAACTGCTGGCCTTAGATGCACAATTGGCCATTACCAAACAAACCATTGCAACGCGCGAAACCAGTGTGGAAACCATTAAAGCTTTAAAAGATGCCGGTCAAGTTACACAAGTAGCAGTCGATCAAAACATTGCGCAGTACAACAATGCAAAATCGTTGCAGGTAGATTTAGAAACCGCCATTTTTAGAACCGAAAATGCCCTAAGTATTTTATTAGGAAAAGCACCGCAGCATTTTGAGAGAAGCGCCATTGATATGCAAAGCATTGAAACCAATTTAAAATTAGGCGTACCTGCAATGTTATTAAGCAACCGTCCTGATGTAATTGCTGCCGAGTACGGTTTGATACAATCCTTTGAGCTAACCAATGTTGCCAGAAGTCAATTTTATCCATCGTTAAAATTAACGGCTTCCAGCGGATTTCAAAGTCTGGATTTTGATAATTTATTTGATGCCAATTCGCTATTTGCCAATTTGGTTGGTGGCTTAACACAGCCTGTTTTCAACCAACGAAAAATTAAAACGCAATACGAAGTTAGCAAAGCACAACAAGAGCAAGCTTTATTAAGGTTTAAAAAATCGCTTTTAGTAGCAGGTAACGAAGTATCGAATGCCTTGTTTGCTTACCATGCCGAAACCCAAAAGTTTGAATACCGACAAAATGAAGTTGAAGCGTTGCGCAATGCCGAAAGCAACTCGGAAGAATTGCTTAAAAACGGTTATGCCAATTATTTGGATTTATTAACCGCCCGACAAAGTGCCTTAAACGCCGAATTGAACGTGATAGACAGCAAATTACAGCAATTGCTAACGGTGGTCAATTTATACGAAGCGCTTGGTGGCGGCTGGAAATAATGAAATAAACTCATTTACTTACTTTTTTATTAGATGAAGAAAGATATTGAAATCCCTAAAGTTGCAGATGTTTACATTGCTATCGTAAATGAATACAACGATATTTACAAAACCCACGATTGGAACGCCTACATCATCAACGATAAGAACGTGGATCTAGAAATGGTCTTGATTGTAACAAGTGGTTTTTCCGAAGAAAAAATAACCTCAACATTCCGTAAAAAAATAGATATGCTTCCTAAGAAAAGCTATGCCAAAATCGAGTTGATGCAAGAAGCCCTGTTTGCATTGAACAACACGTTTAAAGTATCTTTTTTTGAAGGAAACACGATGTTTGATAAAACGTATTTGTTCAGAAAAAACACGATTAATTTAAAGGCGTTGCAAAACATCCCTTTAATGGAAGCGCGTGGTGTTTTGGTGAAGTAATAATCAATCTTCTTAATTATTTAACAACAAGTTTTTTAGTATGAATTTGAGATTTATTTAAGTATTTTAATAAATAAATACCAGATTGTAAATCAGATACATCAATACGGTTTTGTCCACTTTTGATTCTTACAGATTTAATCAAAGCCCCAGTTATATCTAATATATCGATATTTAAGTTATTGTAAGAATCATTTTTAATGTAAACAATGCCTTTTGAAGGATTTGGATAAACACTAACATTATTATCAACTAAAGCGAAATTTCTAGTTCCTAAAGCTAAATCTGATTCAACCAAATAATAAGCTTGTGAGGAAATTAAAGACCCAGTATAATACACCTCAGATGTATTGGCTAAAGCAAACTTATTTAAGGTATTATACCAATAATGTGAGATTGTTGTAGTTTCGGGTAGTGTGAAACCCATAAAAAATATCGGTGCTTTTAATGACAGTTTTTATTCTTAAAACATTATTTATAGTTGCATAAGGTAAAATTAAATTGCCATAACCATCAGCAGTAATTTCGATTGTTCCAGACCTATCATATGTTTGAGACGCAGCAATATTCTCTACTATTCCTGAAAATGTTTCGTTAAATACATCATTATAGGTAATTGGAAATTTAAGATATTCTTGTTTGTCGGAGTAAACGGCTCTTAAGGTGCCTGCCAGATAATTACCTTCAATTGAAACATCAGAATTTGAACTTGAAAGATAACTTTCTGCATTTGTTCCGAGTGAATAAAACACAAAATTAGCTGACGGAAAAGTAGCTGGTTCAGAGGAATTTAGTAAGTTAATAACATTGGTTTTCTCTGTTGTGCCAGAAGCAGTAGAAAAATCCCATGTTTGGTTTGCACCACTTTGACTTACATTAAATGTATAATTAGGAATAGAAACATAGCTGTAAGAATCTCCAATTGCAGGTGTATTTGTACTACTGGTTAATGTAATTTGAGCATTTAATGCTGTTGTGGTAAAAAAAAAGCGCAGCAAAACAAATTAGAGTGTAAAGTTTTTTCATGTATCAAAAAAATGAAATAGTTTACAAACATTGCAAGAATAATAAAAAAAATTAATCCAACTTCTCAGTCAGTTTTTTAAAGGTTTGTTTGGGGTCCTTGCCTTCGTATAGAATCTCGTAAACGGCGTTTATAATGGGCAAACGTGTTTTCTTTTTATTTTTTTCGTTCAATAAATGGGCACTTTTGGTGGCGTAATAGCCTTCGGCAACCATGCTCATCTCCATTTGTGCGCTTTTTACGGTGTAGCCCTTACCAATCATGTTTCCAAACATGCGGTTTCTTGAAAATACCGAGTAGCCCGTTACCAACAAATCGCCCAGATACGCCGAATTATTGATGTTTCGTTTCATTTTGTGCATCTTTTTAATGAAACGTTTCATTTCGCGAATGGAGTTGCTCATCAGTACGCTCTGGAAATTATCGCCATAGCCCAAACCATGTGCTATACCGGCGGCAATGGCGTAAATATTCTTCAACATAACGGCATATTCCACGCCAATAACATCGTCGCTAATTTTTGTTTTTATATAATCGCTCGTTAATGCATCGGCTATGGTTTGCGCTTTTTCAGCATCTGAACATGAAATGGTTAAGTACGACAAGCGCTCTAAAGCCACTTCTTCCGAATGGCACGGGCCCGCAATAACCGCAATGTTTTTATACGGAATGTTATACGCTTCATGAAAATGTTCGCCCACCAACAAACCGGTTTCGGGAATGATCCCTTTTACGGCCGAAACGATTGTTTTCTTGGAAATATCGACGGTCATTTTTTGTAATTCCGAATAGATAAACGCCGAAGGAATAACGAAAATCAACACATCGGCATACTCTGCAATTTCATTTATATCGTTACTCAATTTTAATTGCTCAATATGAAATTCAACTGAACTCAAATAATTCGGGTTATGGTGTTCTTTCAACAAATGCTCTTTAGCATACACACTTCGCATGTACCAACCCACTTCATCCACATTTTCGCATAGCATCTTAACAATGGCCGTAGCCCAACTTCCCGCTCCAAAAACCGCGTATCTTAAAGTTTTGTCCATAAATAGTGTGATTGTTTATTGTTCAAAAATACATAATTTATAGAAAAGTAAGACCATTAGTAAAAAGAACAACGAATACAAACCAACGACAGCTACTTTAAACCCGAAAACCAAAACCCGAAAACTGAGAATGCGATTGAAAACCGCTACCAAAAAAAACGTGGCACGTGTTTTGAAAACCTTAACCTATAACCCTAAAAATGTTTGATTATGAAAACTATAAAATTACTTTTAGCTGTTGCGCTAACCGCAACCTTATTCACTTCGTGCTACACTGAAGTAAACCAATTTGATGACGAACCCACCATATCGTTGAACCAATTGCTGAATTCATACGAAATTTGGTATGTTGACATTAATAAAACCGAAGGTTACGGCACAACCCCGTTTTTGCAAAAGGCCTTTACCATGTCGTTTAAAAACGGTAGTGTGTATGCAAACAACAATATTGTAGGTTTGGGCAATACCGGCAATGGATTGGGCATTAAAATTGGAAATTATGATGCCTACGATATGATATTGGATGTTTTTCATCTGGTTGATGGTTTTGAAACCTTCGACATTTACCAAATCAATTCAAATACCATAGAACTTTACAACCCAAACAACGATACCTCGTACTTTTTAGAAGGCTATCAACGGAATAATTTCGATTACGATTTCGTGTTTTACGATAACATTCACTATTTCTTGCAAGAATACAATGCTTGGGAAAAAACCTATACCAGCGATTTTGGCGCGCTGAACGATTTTGACAACGAAAACTATTTACAGTTTTTATCGGGCGGAAACGACTCGGAATTTAGGAGTTCGCAAGATGCAACCGGTAAAAACGTTAACAATTTATATTGGGATTATACAGGTGTTTATGGCGTTGGAAACATTACTGGAAACTTAAAACTTAAAACTTTAACATTAGATTATGATTTCTTCAACAATGAACACTTTGAATTGAGCGTTATAAATGACAAGAAGATAGAATTGTACCACCCCGCATCAAAAACCGTATATGAATTTACAGGAAGGGGTTACATACAATATTTAAAAACCGCAAATACAAAAGAAAAAACCGCAACAACCGAAAAGTTGCGTAAACAAAGAAAAGATAAAGTAGAAAACCCAAGAACAAGCACAAGGGTTTTATAAAATTTTGGTTGGTTATTTAGTTTAGAAACCGTTTGAAGCAATTGCTTTGGGCGGTTTCTTATTTTAGTACAGATTAGAACAAAACCAAAACTACATAAAAAACGCTTTTAACTCAGTTGCTTCATGGGGCTTCATTTTCCCAGACAACAATAAACTGAGTTGTTTGCGTCGTAAAGCGGCTTCAAAACGTTGTTTTTCCAGTTCGGTTTCGGGCAAAATTTCAGGCACTATTACGGGCTTGCCAACATCATCAACGGCTACAAATGTATAAATACCTTCATTGGCCTTGGTACGTGCGCCCGAAATGCGGTCTTCAATCCAAACATCAATAAACACCTCCATCGAGGTATTAAAAGCCCGCGATACCTTGGCCTCAACCGTTACCACGCTTCCTAAAGGTACCGCTTTACTAAAAGCCACATGGTTTACCGAAGCGGTTACTACAATGTGCCTGCTATGGCGACGTGCAGCAATACTAGCGGCCCTATCCATGCGCGCCAACAGTTCGCCCCCAAAAAGATTGTTCAATGGGTTGGTTTCACCGGGTAAAACCATATCGGTAAGGATTGTTTTCGATTGTTCGGGTGTTTTCGCTTGCATCATAAAAAAATTAAATATGTTGTAAAGGTAAGCGGATTTTTAATTTACAACACGACTGCTAAGGTTAAAAAGACCCTTCCTATTAAAGAACCACAGCGATTTAACGGGAAATCCGCAGTAATAAATTTAAAAAATTACAGAAAAAACGTTTTTTACAAAAAAAAAGGTTTACAAACAATTTTATATTCTCGATATTTGAAGGAATAATAGTCTTTTATACTAATTCCAAATGCAAATAAATTTATAGTAAACAAAAAAATATGAAAGGCTGGCAACGCATCTTACTATTAATTATTCCCTATTTTGTTTTTGTTGGGATATTTCAATTTACAGGGTTTCTCATGGCGAGTGTCGATTTAAAATCCCTGGAGGCCGAAAAAACCACGGCACAGCATCTGATAATAACTTTTTTTAATTTTACGGGCACAATTGTCTTGCTTTGGTTTTTTATGGTGTTTATCGATAAAGAAAAATTCATCAACCTTGGCTTCCAAATAAAAAACAGGTTCAAGCATATTTATTTGGGCCTCCTATTTGGGTTTATCATTATGGGCTTAGGCTTGCTTATCCTGTTAGCCATCAATCAAGTGAAGTTTTTGGGCATAACCCTCAGCTTTAAGGAACTTCTATTCTCCATATTAATATACATCTTTGTGGCCATTACCGAAGAAGTGCTTTTTAGGGGCTATATACTGCGCAATTTTATGGCGTCCTTTAATAGCTATTGGGCGCTATTGCTCACCTCACTTGTATTTGCGATCGCCCATGGCGCCAACCCCAATATGGACTGGTTTAGCTTTTTAAATTTATTTTTAGCGGGTATCGTTTTAGGGGCTTCTTATATTTATACCAAAAACCTATGGTTTCCCATCGCCTTACATTTTAGCTGGAATTTGTTTCAAACCTTATTTGGGTTTAATGTGAGCGGTCAAGATTTTTACTCTTTAATCGAGTTTAAAACAACAGAGAAAAACATGATTAATGGGGGCGATTTTGGTTTTGAAGGCTCTATATTTTCTGTTGTAGTACAAGTTTTGCTAATAGGCACAATTTGGTTTTATTTTGAACGTATAAAACCAAAAAAACTACAACATTAAAAATCCATCACGAACAAATTGCAGTAAAATATTCTAGTGTTACCGTTTAAACTCATCTAATAGGAAGAAATACGGCTGTTTAGTTAACCAAATCCAAGTCCTTAACCAACAACCACGCATCTTCGTTATGATTGTTTCTAACGTTGCGCAACACTTTTAAGGCTTCTTCGGCAGTTTCGTAGCTACCGTAAACCACTTCGTGCAATCCGTATTTGTTAACGCCTATGCTTCTTGCGTTAAAACCTTGGGCTTTCAAGTCGCTTAAAATTTGCGCGCAGTTATCTTCTACCCTAAAAGCACCAGCAACCACATGGTAATTACCAGATTGTTTGGCAACGTTTAGCGTAATAGCGGGCAATGGGTTCAAATTAAAAGTGGCTTGCTGTATTTTACTGTCAAGCTTTTGGGTGGCCACTTCTTGGGCAATTTGGTTGTGTTGCTCAATTTGGTCAAGATAGTATTTTGAGGGCACCAATGCGCCCAAAGCCAAGGCTATTAAAGCCACCGCAGCATATTTAAAATAAGGGGATGCTTTGCGCTTTTCTGGGGTTATGGTAAGCGGTATTACCTTTTCAATAGCTTCCACTTCTTGTTTGTAAACCTCGCGAGAAACGGAAGGCGACACAAATTGCGACAAGCCAAACGCATTGGTCAAATAGTTTAAATGATATGTTGGTTCAAATATAATCTTGCCTTCACTGTTAAAAATAATTTCACCAATATTTTTAAAACTAACGGTTTCACCTTGCGTTAAATTTGATTTCAGCAACTTAACCCGATTTGCAATTTTCTCATTGGCAACCTCAAACGGAATTTTCTCAATATCGGCAATATAATGTGCCAACAGCCCATCGTTTTTTTGAATTTGCTCGTTAAACGACACGGTTTTTTTGGGTGGATAAAAGGTATGTGTGGCCGCATCAATCGACGCAGAGGCTTTTTGTGTTAAAAACGCACCAAACCCTGGTATGGTAACACACTCATATCTATAGAGTAAATCGCTTATGTAGGTTTCTAATTGCATAAAAACAAAGTTAAAATTTTTTGCTTTTAGATAAAATTTATGCCGAAGTATTTATTAACAGTTTAAAAATTCTTTTCTTGCAGCTTCAAAATCAATGGCATAAAATGAACCAAACCGATTTGCTTTACACCCTTGCCCTACAACATGTGCCCAATATTGGCGACATTACGGCAAAACGACTCATTAACCATTGCGGTTCTGCGGAAGCGGTTTTAAAAGAAAAACGGCAAAACCTGCAAAAAATCGATGGTATTGGCAGCGTAATCTTGGGCGAACTGTTTAAACCGCACCATATAAAAGAAGCCGAAAAAGAGCTTGTTTTTATTAAGGAAAACAACATTGAGGTTTTATATTTTGAAGAAAGCCATTATCCCGAAAAATTAAAGCACTGCATTGATGGCCCCATGCTATTATTCCAATCTGGAACCATTAATTTAAAACAACGGCACATTATTAGCATTGTTGGCACTAGAAAAATCACAACCAATGGCATGGCGTTTTGCGAAGATTTAGTTGAAAAACTAGCCATTTATAACCCTGTTATTGTTTCAGGGTTTGCTTACGGCACCGATATTACGGCCCATAAAGCGGCTATGAAACACCATTTACAAACCATTGGTTGTTTGGCGCACGGGCTCAATCAAATATACCCGGCGGTGCACAAAAAATACATGGTTCCCATGGAAAAAAACGGTGGCTTTTTTACCGATTTTTGGAGTACCGATACTTTTGACAGAAACAATTTTTTAAAACGCAATCGCATCATTGCCGGTTTAAGTGAAGCGACCATTGTAATAGAATCGGCCGAAAAAGGTGGCAGCTTGGTTACGGCCGATATTGCCAACTCCTACAACCGCGATGTGTTTGCTGTACCTGGAAGAACCACCGATTTACAAAGCACAGGCTGCAACAATTTAATAAAACACCAAAATGCCCACATGCTTACCACGCCTTTAGATGTACCTTATATTTTGAACTGGAAACTGGAAGATGAAAACAAACCAACCATTCAAAAACAATTATTTGTGGAATTGGACGCGACCGAAAAGCTAATTTTCAACTATCTAAAAGAAAAGGATAAACAACTGCTGGACGTTATTGCCATTGAATGTAACATGCCCATTTTTAAGGTTGCCAGCGCGTTATTGAATATGGAACTAAAAGGCGTTGTACGCCCGTTGCCGGGGAAACTGTTTGAGGTTATTTGAAAAATTTCTGCGAAAGCAGGAATCTTACGAAATGGACGATTATTTGTAAATCGCATTATTTCATTTTTTGATTTAAGATTTGAATACAAGATCCCAGCTTTTGCAGGAATTAATACCCAACCTTCTCTCGAACGCGCTTTAAAACAGCATCTGCCACCAATCTCGCTTTTTCGGCACCCAAAGCAAGTGCCTTTTCAACTTCTTCTAGGTTGTTCATGTAATAGTGGTAGCGCTCGCGCTGTACCGCAAATTTATCAACTATTAGCTCAAATAAGGCTTGTTTGGCATGTCCGTAACCATAATTACCGTTTTCATAATGGGCTTTCATGGTTTTAATTTGTTCATCGCTTGCTAATAAATTATAAATAGCAAAACAGTTGCACGTACTCCAGTCTTTTGGGGCTTCAAGGGGTGTGCTATCCGTTTGAATGCCCAATATTTGCTTGCGCAACTTTTTATCATCCAAAAAAATATTGATGGTATTATCGCGACTTTTGCTCATTTTTTCGCCATCCGTTCCCGGAATAAGCATGATGTGTTCTTCAATTCTTCCATCGGGCAACACAAAAACATCGCCCATTTTTGCATGAAAACGTGCCGCCACATCACGGGTCATTTCAATGTGTTGCAATTGGTCTTTTCCAACGGGTACAATTTCAGCATCGTACAGTAAAATATCGGCAGCCATTAACATGGGGTAGTTAAATAAACCGGCGTTTACATCTTCCAACCTATCGGCTTTATCCTTAAAACTGTGCGCCAACGTTAGGCGTTGATACGGAAAAAAGCAGCTTAAATACCACGACAGTTCTGTAACCTGTGGCACATCACTTTGTCTATAAAACACCGTTTTTTCAATATCCAATCCAAAAGCCAACCAGGTAGCTGCCACCGAATACGTGTTTTGCCGTAGTATCGCAGCATCTTTAATTTGGGTTAAGGTGTGCAAATTCGCAATAAATAAAAACGAATCGTTTTTGGGGTTGTTCGCCATTTCAATTGCTGGTATAAGCGCCCCTAAAATATTGCCTAAATGTGGTGTTCCCGTACTTTGTATGCCTGTAAGTATTCTTGCCATCTTTTTCATTCTCGCCAAAGCGGGAATTTCATTAAAATTAAACTATATGCTTTCTGCGAGCAAAGGTAATTTTTTTAATAGAATTGCTCAATACAATTATGTATTTTTGAACTTGATGAAACTTTTTAAATATATTTTCTGGATTTTGTACCGCATTTGGTTCTACATACTTGTAGCATTGCCCATACTTATCCTGTTCCCCATACTTTTAATTTCAATTTCAAAAGAATCGTGGTATCCTTTCTTTTTTAAAATTGCACGTATTTGGGCAAAATTCATATTAATTGGCATGGGCTTTAATTGGCAAATTAAGCGAAAGCAAACGCCCGAAAAAAACAAAAGCTATCTGTTTATAGCCAACCATACCTCGATGGCAGATATTATGCTGATGCTGGTGAGCGTTAAAAACCCGTTTGTGTTTGTTGGAAAAAAAGAGCTTGCCAACATTCCCTTATTTGGGTTTTTCTATAAACGCACCTGTATTTTGGTTGATAGAAGCTCGGAAAAAAGCCGAAAGGCCGTTTTTTTAAGAGCACAAAAACGATTGAAAACCGGTGTTAGCATTTGTATTTTCCCTGAAGGCGGCGTGCCCGAAGAACATATAATATTGGACGAATTTAAGGATGGTGCTTTTAGGCTCGCCATTAACCACCACATCCCTATTGTGCCCATAACGTTTGCCGATAACAAAAAACGGCTATCCTATACTTTTTTTAGTGGTGGCCCTGGGCGTATGCGCGTAAAAATCCATAAGTTTTTAGAAACCGAACATTTAAAAGTTGCCGACACAAAGACTTTAAATGAAGAAGCAAGAAGTGTTATTTTGGGACAACTAGAAAAGTTTAGCGTATAAAATCCCTAGAAAACAATTCGGTTTTTTAATTTTTACGGGATACCCACAGCAATATTTTTAATAAAACATCAAATAACTTAAAAATGCAAAAAAAAAGTTGCAAATGACGATTTTTTTTTTTTTACATTTGGATTGTTACTTACAAAATTCTTAGGTTAATTAAGAAGTCTCCTATAAATGAGTATTTAGCAAAACATGTTGCAACGTAGCTAGCGCTAGTTTTTTTATTTTCCTTAATAATTACAAGAGTAAAAGACTTCTTTAAACGACTTCTTAATTTTTAGACTTCTTAAACAACTTGTTTACTAACTATCCTAAAATTAATTTTTAGGATCAAACTTTAAAAATTATGAAGAAAATTTTGATTTTATTCGTTTTAACGATCAGTTCTATTTCATTTGCTACTAATGGCGTTGACTATTCAAATACTAATTTTTACCTTTATGAAAATAATGATTATGGGGTCTCTGCTGTAGCAATGTATTCTTGTACTGCAACTGTAACTTATAATGGGGTTTATAGAACTAGTTTTACTTATTATAGTGCAACTTATTCAGGGCTAGCAATAGCATGTGCTTTGGCAAGAGGCGATGCTGATGCTTATATTAAAAGTCAGCAATTAGCTGTGTTTTACTCTTTAGAAGAATTTTTAGGAGAACGAGCTAATCCAGGAGAGGAAGAGCCTTCAATATTTGATTAAAAATTTAAAAATGCAGAAAAAAATAAAATTACTTCTTTTTTTACCTCTTGGTTTACTTGCTCAAGAAAAAGGAATTTCAAACAATATTTTGTTTGTAAATTATACTTATTCAATTCATATGAAAGGTCTTCCAAGTGCATTCGTAGTTAACTCTTCTTTATCGGCAAATCAATATGGCTCTTTGTATGAGACATATTTATTAGGAAATGAAAATTTTAAAGAAGAAGAAGATTCAGAGAAAGGAGTAATTTTATCTATAAAGCCCAAAAATAACGATTTCATTTTCAAAGATTTTGAAGAAAGAAGTATTTATAGTATTGAACTTGTAGAGATGAAGCCGTTTCTAGTTAAGGATTCTATGAATATTTTTAACTGGGAAGTCAAAACAGAATTTAAAGATGTTATAGGATACAAATGCCAAAAGGCTACAACGCATTATAGAGGAAGAAATTATGAAGCTTTTTTTGCCATCGAGATTCCTTATCAAACAGGCCCTTGGAAATTTTACGGTTTGCCTGGGTTAATACTGGAGGTTTATTCAGTTGATGATGTTTTTAAACTTACAGCTAATAAATTGCAAATTAAAAATGCTGATTCTAACATAGAAAACCCATTTCAAACA
Organism: Mariniflexile maritimum; assembly: GCF_009746565.1. Lineage (GTDB taxonomy): Bacteria > Bacteroidota > Bacteroidia > Flavobacteriales > Flavobacteriaceae > Mariniflexile > Mariniflexile maritimum. The sequence continues at coordinate 317,712 of NZ_WRPN01000002.1, read as the reverse complement.
AACATTCAAAAGGCTATCTCTTGGGATGATTTTTTAGTTCTTTACAAGGAAAAGTTCAATGAATTCTTATATTATAGAGGCCCAGGAGGATCAACTAGGAGAATACCTAAAGAAGGAATAGAAACTTATATTGATTGAAACTAACTCATACATACTTACTAAAAAAAAATAAATCCATACCAATTGGTATGGTTTTATTTTTTTTTACATCTATTTATGGTAATTCTCAAATTTATTTACAAGGTTTCATAAAATCTTCAAGTAATTCAGAACCTATACCATTTTGTAGTGTTTTGGTAAAATCTATTGATAATAATATAATTGCTTATTCAATAGCAAACAATGATGGGTTTTATACTGTTGATTTGCCAAGTAAGCACAAAAAATTAATTATAGAAACATCAATTATTAGTTATTTACCAACTATTAAAGAGATTGATGTTTCAGATTCAAATGTAGCAGCTTACACTTTAGATTTCGAATTAGATGAGCGTTTAACGAGATTAGAAGAAGTTTATGTAGCTTCCAAAAAAACACCAATAAAGATAAAGAAAGATACTACAGAGTATGATATTATTCAATTTAAAAACGGAAGTGAACGGGTGGTTGAAGATTTATTAAAAAAGCTGCCAGGAATTACCATAAGCGATAATGGCACTATAAAATTTAAAGGAAAACAAGTTACTACACTGTTATTAGATGGTGATAATGTTTTTAACGATAACTATACTATTGGCACTAAAAATATAGATTCTGACATAGTAGAAAGCGTTCAAGCTATAGAAGATTATGATCCGAATTATTTGTTGAAAGGAGTAAAAACGTCTCAAGATGTTGCTATTAATTTAGTATTGAAAAAAGGAATGTCCGATATTTCTGGAGACATAGAAATTGGAGCAGGCTTAAAGGACAAAAAGTATTTAAGAGCTAATGCAATTTCGGTGTCAAAAAAATTAAAAGGATTCTCTACTTTAAGCTATAATAATATTGGCGAAAACCTAAGTCCTTACAATTTTTCGTCAAATTCTTTAGACATAGCAAAGATTAACGAAGCCAATCAACGAAGCACAAATTTAATTAATAAAAACACGTTTAATTCTGTCTTAGCAGAAAACAGAACCTTAATAAACAGCAACTATTTTGCAAGTTTTAATGCGCTGTATAAATTCAATAACAAACTTTCTCTAAGATTTAACTATGGTCTATTTAAGGATCAATTAAAAAGAAGCGAAACTAATGATACAGATTATACTTTTGAAAATAATATTTCTATAAATACTCAAGAAAATTTTGTTAAAAACCCTTTCATAAACACTTTCGATTATGAGTTTATATATAAAATCAATAAAAAGTCTTTATTCACTGCTATTGGGAAAATAGATTTTCAGAACATTACTAGTGTTTCAAATGGCTTTAATAACGGAATTGCATTTGAAAATTTATCGAAAAGTGAAGATTTATTTTTTAGCAATAAAGCAGAGTACACATATAAATTCAATAATACCCAAGTTTTTCAATTTTTATCTAACGTATCTACCAATAATGTACCTCAAAATATAAATGTTTTTACTAATCTAGAAAGTTTTAATCAAAATATTGATTTAAAAAAGAGCGTAATTAATTTAGAAACTAAATATTTATCAAAGATTAAAAAAACAGAATACACATTGGCTTTGGGATATCATTATGATGAAAATTTCATGGATTCTAATCTTAACGGCATAACAATAGAAAATCAATTTTTATCAAACAATGTTTATTATAAACTATCAAAAATTTATTTTAATGTTAATTATAAATATAACATAAATAAATGGCAATTTTCTTCAAGTTTAAAAAACGAACTATTGAATGTTACAATTAATGATTTTAATTTAGATTACGCATCTCAAGAAAACACTTTATTATTTAATCCAACATTTTCAATTAACTATTATTTGAATAAAACATCTTACTTGTATTCAAGTTATAATATATCTAATCAAATACCTAATATATCAAAAACATATTCAGGATTACTGTTTATTAATAATAGGACGTTATTAAATAATAGTTTCAATTTTAATGCATTTAATAATAGCTCAATTAATTTTGGCTATAGAATCAATGATTTTTACAATCTTTTCCAGTTTAATTTATATACTAGATATGGTTTTAAAAAATATGGTTATATAAATAAATTAAATGTTAATGAAAATACAGATTTTTATACTTCAATAGTAGATGTAACAAAAAATAAAAGCTTGAATTTTGGCTTAGATATTGAAAAGTATGTACATGTATTAAAATCTACATTTAATATAAATAGTTCTTATGCTATTCAAGAATACCAAAATATGGTTAATAACTCTGGTTTGAGGGATAATACAAGTAAAACATTTTTTGGACAATTAGATATGAGAACAGGCTTTAAAAAAGCCATGAATTTTAACAATAAGTTATTATTTAATATTAATAAGTTTGAAACAGCTTTGAGTGATTCTAATACTGTTACAACTTTTCAAAATGATTTTTCTATAAAATATATTAAAGATGATTTTCAATTTACTGTAAATAGTCAATATTTTAAACCAGATTTAAAATCAAGTATATCTGGAGACTTGTTTTTAGACACCTTTATTTTTTATAAACCCAAAAGCAATAAAGTAGAATATCAATTTAAAGCCAATAATCTACTTAATAAGAAAGTTTATAAGAATATTAATAGTAATGATTTTTCAACTTCCATTTTTGAACATAATTTAATTGAACGATTCGTTTTGCTCTCTATCAATTTTAAATTCTAAAAAAAATCATAAAAAAAACTGCTCTGGGGAGAGCAGTTTTCCAGTGATATTGATTTTCGAGCTTACTGAAAACCAACATCTAGATCTAACCAAAAACCTAGAATTTAATGGCGAATCCCGTATAAACACCTATAAAATAGGGTGAAAAATCGCCAGATGTATTGCTAAACGTATTTATTTGATATTTAAACATGGGTTCTACATTCAAGTCTATTTTTTTAGAGACTTGGTAATTAAACCCAACACCAAAATTGGCGCTATAACTTACGTTATTTATATTGTTTGCTTCACCCAAAAAGGTTTTTCCACCACCCTCGGCTTCAGAATATATTTTATTATCACTTAAAAAAAACGAACTAAAACCGCCAATTAGGTTAATGCCCAATTTTTTGTTTACAAGGGCGTATTGCAGCTCTAAAGGCACTTCAATATAGCCCAGAGCTTGATTGATAGAGGTGCTGGTCGTGGCCAACAGCTCCGATTTACCGTTTAAACTTTCGCCACTAATAATGGAAGTGTTGGCACTACTGCTAGGACGGGCATCTAAATTTTTCAAAGTGCGCTTGCTGGAACTTACGCCAACCGATTGATACACCACCACATTGTTTGTGTTATAGCCCAAATTGACTTTGTTAATGCCCGATCGCACCTTTAGTTTAGCGTTTACCGCATAACTGGCACTTACCCCATAGCTCATGTTTACCTCGCCAGTTTTGGAATTACTGTTAAATTGCGGGTCGATGGAGGAACCTTCGCCCAAACTGCTAAAATAAACAGGCGCCGCATTGGGGGCGATACGCCACTTGTTTATGCTTTTTTCCTTTTCAACTTTATCGTTTGCAAGGGCTAGGGCTTCTTCAATAGTAAGGGCGTTCTTATCTTTTTCTTCCGAATTGGCAATCGTTGTGTTTTCTTTTGAGGCGTTGTTGATAAGTTCTTTAGCCTTTTCAGAAGCTATTAAGGTTTCCCCGGTTTGAAGCGCTTCTTTTTTGGTTTCAGATGTTGAGGCAACCTTGTTGTTCGCGGTATTGTTCAAATTGTTATCTTTCGATGTTTCTTCGGAATGGGAAGCGACCGTGTTTGTATTTCCGCCTATACCATTCGAGGATTTATTCGATTTTTGGGTTGAAGCTTCCTTCCAATTAAGCTTGTTTACGTTTTTAGGAGCGGTTGCGGGGTTATTGGCCATTGCTGGTTCGTTTGAAGCTTCTACGGCATTTGGGAGTACTTGTTCTTGCTTATTTTCAAAACCTTCTTCCTTATTTTTTTTCATAACAGCATCTTCCTCAACCGCAACTTTAACGGCATTTGTTGGGTTTGAGCTTCGGGTTTGCCCTTCTTGGTCGGTATTTACCACCTTATTTGTTGGAGGGTTTGGGGAGTTTTTAATGTACAAACCGCCCAAGGTTAAAAAAAGCAACAAGGCTGCGGCCACACCTGCATAGCGCCACCAAATGGGGATGATGCGGCGTTTTTTGTTTTCTTGGTTAAGTACCGCTTCAATATTTTTCCAAACAGCATCGTTGGGGGTCGCTTCAAAATCTTTAAAACGCTCTTGGAATAACCTGTCTATATGTTTTTTATCATTCATCTATAATGACTGTAAACGTTGTGTTGTTTTGTAATCTTCAATAGTTTGTTTCAAAATGAACCTGGCGCGCGCTAGGTTTGATTTTGAAGTCCCAATATGGATGTTTAGCATATCTGCTATGTCTTTGTGCGAATAGCCATCTAGCACGTACATATTGAAAACCAAACGGTACCTATCAGGCAATTCTTGAATAATTTTCAACAAATAATCCATGGACAGGTCTTCATCGTCCATTTCTATTTCAACTTCATCAACCACGGTTTCGTTAACCATATCAAAAACCTTTTCGCTTCTGTATTGCTGCATCACCGTATTTATGGTAATGCGTTTTAGCCAACCTTCAAAAGATCCCTTATTTTTATACTGCTCCATTTTTTTGAAAATGGTTAAAAACGCGTCTTGCAAATTATCTTCAGCTTCGGCATAATTACGCGAATACTTTAAGCACACCGCAAATAGTTTACTCGAAAAGAGTTTGTACAATTCACTTTGTGCTTTAGTATCATTGTTTTTACAATTTTCTATGAGTTGCTCTAAACTCAAATTAAACACGTATTAATTAATACCTAAACTTATTCTACTACCGGCACCTCTATTATTAAATATTGGTCTTCACCAGCTTCGTCTTCACCTTGCCAAAACTTAAAAACGTACGATCCGTTGCTGGTAACAATAAAGTTAAAGGTAGCCTCTTCCGTGGTATTTTCCAAAGTTTGGCAATTATCATTTTGATATACCAATGTGATAGGTGCCACCGTGCGTTCGTTTAGGTTTTTTGAATAATAAAATTCTTTGAAAACGTGGCACGATGTAGGTTTTAAATAGGTAACCGTTATGGGGTATGTTTCCCCTAATGTGAATTCACTGGGAATATCCACACTTGCAACTGGCAATATCTCAAAGTTGTAATTTGCCTCGTTATCATCGTTAAGACTGCACGAGGACATAAAAATTAGCATTAAACTTAGGGCAAATAACTTTTTCATCTCTTCACTTTTTTTGATTTGTTTTTATTGTTAGATGCATTTTTATTTGAAAGGTTGCGTGTATAAACAAAAAAATCCCGAGCTTATCGGGATTTTTTTGTTTATTCGCCAGCAGAGGCTGCCTTGGCAACTTTCCTGACCTTGACCTCCAGTTCGTCCATAAGTTCTGGGTTGTCTTTAATAAGTGCTTTTACGGCGTCGCGCCCTTGCCCTAGCTTGGTTTCTTCATAGCTAAACCAAGAACCGCTTTTTTTAATGATCTCGTTTTCAACGGCAATATCTAAAATCTCGCCTACTTTACTAATGCCTTCTCCGTACATAATATCAAATTCGGCGGTTTTAAATGGTGGCGCCACCTTATTTTTAACCACTTTTACGCGGGTTTTGTTACCCGAAACGCTGCCATCGGTTTCTTTTATTTGGGTAGAACGACGAATGTCCAAGCGAATGGATGCATAAAATTTTAAGGCATTACCGCCAGTTGTTGTTTCTGGGTTGCCAAACATAACACCAATTTTTTCCCGTAATTGGTTGATGAAAATAACTGTGCAATTGGTTTTGCTAATGGAAGCGGTTAATTTTCGTAAGGCCTGCGACATTAAACGGGCATGGAGCCCCATTTTAGAGTCGCCCATTTCACCTTCAATCTCGCTTTTTGGAGTTAGTGCCGCTACCGAATCTATCACCACAATATCAATGGCGCCCGAGCGTATTAAATTATCGGCAATTTCTAGGGCTTGCTCCCCATTATCGGGTTGTGAGATGATTAAATTTTCCAAATCGACCCCTAACTTTTCAGCATAAAACCTATCAAAGGCATGTTCTGCATCAATAAATGCCGCAATCCCTCCTGCTTTTTGGGCTTCTGCTATGGCGTGCAAAGTCAGTGTTGTTTTTCCCGATGATTCTGGCCCGTAAATTTCAATTACCCGTCCGCGCGGGTAGCCGCCAACACCTAAAGCGATGTCCAAACCTAACGAACCCGATGAAATGGCATCCACATCAACCACTGCTTGGTCGCTCATTTTCATCACCGTTCCTTTGCCATAGGCTTTATCTAATTTATCTAACGTAAGTTTTAATGCTTTTAACTTTGCTTCTTTTTCGCTGCTCATCTTTATTTATTTTTTCTGAAGTAATGGATGCTAAAATACTATAAGTTTTGTCATCTTACAATTTTATAACGCAACCTTTTTCAACATTCTGCATCTATGAAATAGAGTTGGGAAAATTTTTGCTATGAAAAAAATTAAATCGGCTTTAAAGCAGACTAACTCAAACTATTCTTGGAAAGCACTTATTAAATTTAATAGGTGCTTTTTTTGTTATAAAATGTTAGTTTTATTTTTTCTTGACAGGGTTTTCATATATTAAGACCCATTAATTCATGCTAATTAGTAACATTCGTTTCTAAAAGATTTCTAAAAAATTGTACTTTTGCGCTTTAGTTTCATTTTCCCTTCCTTTTGGGAAGGTTATGATGGGCTTCTTTAACCTTAAAACATTGGTATAGCATGCAACTGTACAATAAATTAAGCGCGAAAGAAAGGGCCGCATTAATCGACCACGCAGGAAAAAGTCGGTTAACACTTTCTTTTTACCAATATGCCAACATTGGCAATCCGCAACTTTTACGCGACCATTTGTTTTTAACCTGGGACACACTGGATGTTTTGGGCCGTATTTACGTTGCCCACGAAGGTATAAACGCACAATTATCAGTTCCTGCCGACCGCTTCAACGAATTCAAAAACCATCTTGATAGCATTGATTTTTTAAAGGACATCCGTTTGAATGTTGCCATAGAGCACGACAATAAATCGTTCTTAAAGCTAAAAGTAAAGGTACGCGATAAAATAGTGGCCGACGGTTTAAACGACGCAACTTTTGATGTGACCAACAAGGGCATCCACTTAAAAGCTGAAGATTTCAACACCTTTATAGAAGACGAAAACACCGTTTTGGTGGATATGCGCAACCATTACGAAAGCGAAATAGGCCATTTTAAAAACGCCATCACGCCCGATGTGGACACCTTTCGGGAATCGTTGGATATTATTGAAGCCGATTTAAAAGACCACAAAGAAGATAAAAATTTGGTGATGTACTGTACCGGCGGTATCCGTTGCGAAAAAGCCAGTGCCTATTTCAAACATAAAGGCTTTAAAAATGTGTATCAATTGGAAGGTGGCATTATTGAATATACCCGCCAAGTAAAGGAACAGCAGCTGGAAAATAAGTTTTTGGGCAAAAATTTTGTGTTCGACGACCGCAGAGCGGAAAAAATAAGCGACGATATTATTGCGCAATGCCACCAATGTGGCGAACCTTTTGATATACACACCAATTGCGCCAACGAGGCCTGCCATTTGTTGTTCATCCAATGCCCTAAATGCAAGGAAACCATGGAAAACTGCTGTTCCACAACCTGTATGGACATTAACAGATTGCCCTACGAAACACAAAAAGAACTTAGAAAAGGCCAGGGCAACAGCAACGACATCTTTAAAAAAGGACGTGCCCACCATCTTAACCACCAAAAAGATTTAAGGAATATTTTCGACCATTTTCAAAAGAAACAATAAAAACGAACCTATGCAAAAAATTGAATTAATGGCACCCGCAGGAAATTTTGAATCGCTGCAAGCCGCTTTGGATAATGGCGCAGATTCCATCTATTTTGGGGTTGAGCAGTTGAACATGCGGGCAAGAGCCTCCATAAATTTCACTTTAGGCGATTTAGCTGAAATCTCAAAACGCTGCAAAGCCAAAAACGTAAGAACTTATTTAACCTTAAACACCATTATTTACGACCACGATTTATCCATCGTAAAAACCCTGATAAACAAAGCGAAAGAGGCCGATATTACCGCCGTTATCGCTATGGACCAAGCCGTTATCATGGCAGCACGCGAAGTGGGCATGGAAGTGCACATTTCTACCCAAATAAATATTACCAACATTGAAACCGTTAAATTTTACGCTTTGTTTGCCGATACGATGGTTTTAAGCCGCGAGTTAAGTTTACGACAGGTAAAGAAAATAACCGAACTTATTGAAAAGGAACAGATAAAAGGCCCATCGGGAAAATTGATTGAAATTGAAATTTTCGGCCATGGTGCCCTATGTATGGCGGTTTCTGGAAAATGCTACATGAGCTTGCATGCCTACAATTCATCGGCAAACCGTGGTGCCTGCAAACAAAATTGCCGCAAAAAATATACGGTTATAGAGCAGGAAACCGGCTTTGAAATGGAGATTGACAACGAATACATCATGTCGCCCAAAGATTTGTGCACCATCGATATTCTGGACCAAGTGGCCGATGCCGGCATCAAGGTTTTAAAAATTGAAGGCCGCGGGCGCGCACCAGAGTATGTTGCCAAAGTAATAAAATGCTATCGCGAGGCCATTGATAGCTTATATGCTGAAACTTACCAAAAAGAACAGGTGGTTATTTGGATGCAAGAACTTGAAAAAGTGTATAACCGAGGGTTTTGGAACGGGTATTATTTGGGGCAAAAATTGGGCGAATGGAGCAATGGTTCGGGGTCGCACGCCACCCAAAAAAAGGTATATATTGGCAAAGGCACGCACTTTTTCCCGAAACCACAAATAGGCGAATTTAAAATTGAAGCCTTCGATATTGCGGTGGGCGACACTATTTTAATAACGGGCCCCACAACGGGCGCCAAAGAATTGGAAGTGGGCGACATGATGGTAAACGACCAAAAATCATCAAAAGGCACCAAAGGCGATTTGGTAACCATTCCGCTTGGTTTCAGAATCCGTCCTTCCGATAAATTGTATAAAATTGTTGAAAATAAAGTAGAAGCTTAATGGTGGTTATCACATTGCAGCGCAACAAATGCATTGGGTGCAATTATTGTGTGGAGTTGGCGCCCAATCAGTTTCAAATGTCGAAAAAAGATGGCAAATCGGTGTTGCTTCATTCAACGGATAAAAAAGGATTTTTTACTTTAAAATCCAATGAAAACGATATTTTAGAGGCTTGCGAAAATGCTTCCAAGGCCTGTCCTGTTAAAATAATTAGCGTGAAGTTGGTTTAAAATGTGCTGTATAACCATTCATTTTCATCAAAAAAATGATAATTCGTCTTCTATTTTAAAGTAAGCATAATAATCTTATCTTTACGTTTTCAAATAATTATGAACCTCCTTCCAATAAAACTTCGGTTTTAGTTGGAATCAATATATAAAATGTATGGCTTGTAACAGTTGTTCAACTGGAAAAGACGGACAACCCAAAGGATGTAAAAATAATGGCACGTGCGGAACGGATAGTTGTAATAAACTTACGGTGTTCGATTGGCTGGCCAATATGTCGCTTCCAAACGGAGAAAAACCGTTTAATTGGGTAGAAGTCCGCTTTAAAAACGGTAGAAAGGAATACTATTTAAACTCCGAAAACTTAACGCTAAGCATTGGCGATGTGGTAGCAACACAAGCGCCATCGGGCCACGATATTGGCATGGTTACCCTTACGGGAGAATTGGTACGCGTTCAAATGAAGCGTAAAAACATATCGGAAACCCCCGAAGAGATTTTTAAAATATACCGAAAAGCAAGTCAAAAAGACATCGATATCTGGCGGGATGCACGCGATAAGGAAGAGCCCATGAAAGTGAAGGCACGCCAATTTGCCATCGATTTAAAACTGGCCATGAAAATTTCCGATATCGAGTTTCAAGGCGATGCCAGTAAAGCAACGTTTTACTATACGGCCGAGGAACGGGTTGATTTCAGGGAACTCATCAAAGTATTTGCCCGCGAGTTTAGGACCCGAATTGAAATGAAACAAGTGGGTTTTCGCCAAGAAGCATCCAGACTTGGTGGCATTGGTTCCTGTGGGCGCGAATTATGCTGTTCAACATGGCTAACCGATTTTCGTTCGGTAAGCACCTCGGCAGCGCGCTACCAGCAGCTATCATTAAATCCACAAAAATTGGCAGGTCAATGCGGCAAACTAAAATGCTGTTTAAACTATGAACTGGACAGTTATTTGGATGCCCTTAAAAGTTTCCCAAAACCCGAAATAAAACTACAAACCGAAAAAGGAACGGCCGTTTGCCAAAAAACCGATATTTTCAAGGGCCATTTGTGGTACGCATACGAGGGCGAATGGGCCAATTGGCACAAAATAACCACCGTACAAGCCAACGAAATTATTGCCCTAAACAAGAAGAACGAAAAAATTGTTAGCCTGGAAGAATATGCCATAGAAGTTGTTGAAGATACTAAAACAGCGTTTGGAAACGTTGTAGGTCAAGATAGTTTAACGCGCTTCGATAGTCCAAAACCCAGTAAAAAACGTAAAAATAACAAGAACCGGAACAACAGGAACAAAAACAAGAACCAAAAACCCCAAAAGCGTAAAGATGATGCGAAATAATGTGTTGTTATTTTTATTGATATTTTTTTTGGTTCTAACTTCATGCGACCCCAACAGGGTATTCGATGGCTACCAAGCGGTGCCCGAAAAATGGCATAAAGACTCCATTATCAGCTTCAAGATTACGCCACCAGACTCTACAAACACCTATAATTTATTTGTGAATTTACGCAACAACAACGCATACAAATACAATAATCTGTTTTTAATCGTCGAAATGGTGTTTCCCCATGGCAAAACCTTAACCGATACCTTAGAGTACAAAATGGCAGATCCATCAGGAAAATTTCTAGGCACCGGTTTAATGGATATTAAAGAAAACAAACTCTGGTATAAAGAAGGGGTCATTTTCAAGGAAAAAGGCGATTACCAAGTTAACATTCAACAAGCCATGCGCGAAAACGGCAAAGTAAACGGCGTTACCGAACTTGAAGGCATTACCGATGTAGGCTTCCGAATTGAAAAACCAGCAAAAAACACCCCCTAACTTTAAGCTCTTATAACTTAAAAACACTTTATACACTTAAAACTTTAGGCACTTATTATATGGCAATAAAAAAACAACCATCGGCAAACCAAGACTTCTCAAAATACATCCGTAGGTTTTGGATGCTGTTCGCAGGAGGTATTCTGTTTGTAATTCTCATTTTCTTGTTGGCCTCTTGGGGCCTTTTCGGAACGATGCCAGACCACACACAGCTGGAAAACCTAAAATCAAATTTGGCCACCGAAATCATTTCTTCCGACGGAAAAACACTTGGAAAATTTTATTTGAACGATAATAGAACACCCGTAAGTTATGAGGAACTGCCCCAACATTTAATTGATGCCCTATTGGCTACTGAAGATGCCCGTTTTCACGACCATTCCGGTATCGATGCATTTGGAACGCTTCGTGCCATCGTAAAACTAGGCGGCGGCGGCGGCGCCAGTACCATTTCGCAACAACTGGCAAAACAGTTATTCCATGGGGAAGGTTCTAGAAACAAACTGGGAAGGTTGACCCAAAAAATTAAAGAATGGATTATTGCCACCCGTTTAGAACGCCAATATACCAAAGAAGAAATTATTGCCCAATACTTTAATATTTACGACTTTTTAAACAATGCCGATGGCATAAGAAGTGCCGCACGCATCTATTTTGGCAAAGAACCTAAAGAACTAGATTTAAAGGAATCGGCCATGTTGGTTGGGATGTTCAAAAACTCATCGTTGTTCAACCCTAGAAAGCGCGAGGAATTAACGCGTCAGCGTCGTAATGTGGTGCTTTCCCAGATGGAGAAATATGGTTATATCAATGAAAAAGTGAAAGACTCACTTCAAAAAACACCATTGGATTTAAACTATAATCCAGAATCCCACCGCGAAGGCATAGCCACTTATTTTAGAACGTATTTAGATGGTTTTATGAAAGATTGGATTAAAAACAACCCAAAACCAGATGGCACCAAATACAATTTATACAATGATGGCTTAAAGGTTTACACCACCATCGATTCGCGCATGCAGCTCTATGCCGAAAATGCTGTGCAACAACACATGGCGCAACTGCAAAAAGAGTTTTTTAAACAAAACACACCCGAACGCAACAAAACGGCCCCTTTTTTGGATTTAACGCCCGACGAAATAAAAACCTTATTAAAAAACGCCATGAAACAATCGGAGCGCTGGCGCAAAATGAAATACGATTTGGGGAAATCGGATAAAGAAATAGAGGCCTCTTTTTACAGACCAACCGAAATGGCCATTTTCGCCTGGAAAAAAGGGAAGGCGACAGAAATCGATACCATTATGAAGCCCATCGACTCCATTCGCTACTACAAAACCTTTTTAAGAACGGGCATGATGGCTATGGAACCCCAAACTGGCCACGTTAAAGCTTGGGTAGGCGGTATTAATTACAGACATTTTCAATACGATATGGTTAAACAAGGAAAACGGCAAGTAGGCTCAACCTTTAAACCCTTTGTATATGCCGCGGCGATAGACCAATTACATTATTCGCCCTGCGACGAATTTCCAGACACCCCATTTTGTATTGAAGCCAACAAATATGGCAATTTGCAAGATTGGTGCCCAAAAAACTCCGATGGCAAATATGGTGGCACCAGAACCTTAAAAAATGCGCTAGCAAACTCGGTTAACACCATTACCGCACGATTAATGGACAAAGTAGGCCCAAAAAACGTTATAGATTTAGTTAAAAAACTGGGCGTGGAATCAAACATTCCAGAAGTACCTTCTATTGCCCTCGGAACTGCCGATTTGAGTGTTTATGAAATGGTTGCAGCTTATGCGGCATTTGCAAATAAGGGCGTTTATACACAGCCCGTTATGGTAACCACCATTGAAGATAAAAACGGCACGGTACTGTACCAATTCAAGCCAGAAACACGCGATGTGATAGGCGACGAACCGGCCTATGTAACCGTAAAATTGTTGCAAGGCGTTGTAGAGTCTGGATCTGGGGCACGATTGCGCAGAACGGGACCACCCGATCAATTTTATAAAGACATCATAACGGGCTACCCCTACGGTTTTACAAATCCAATAGCCGGAAAAACAGGTACCACACAAAACCAAAGCGACGGTTGGTTTATGGGCATGGTACCCAATTTGGCAACCGGTGTTTGGGTAGGTGGCGAAGACAGATCGGTGCACTTTAGGTCTATACTTTATGGCCAAGGCGCTTCTATGGCATTACCCATTTGGGGCCTTTTTATGAAAAGTTGCTACAATGATAAAACCTTGGACGTTTCTACCCAAAACTTTGATGCCCCAGCACAACTATCCATTAATGTTGATTGCTCTAAAGGCTCTGGAAATTACACCGATGGCATAGGCTCTGATATTCCTGACGATTTGACTTTTTAAATTTAATCCTTAAATAAAAATGACAAGCCATTCTTTTTAGAATGGTTTTTTTATTTTGTATTTTTAAAAAGAAAAAACAAAATAAGCATGATTAACAAAACAGTTGCAAATGTAGAAGCAGCACTAAACGGCGTTAAAGATAACATGACCTTTATGTTGGGTGGCTTCGGGCTTTGCGGCATCCCGGAAAATGCCATTGCCCACTTAGTGAAACTGGGCATAAAGGGTTTAACCTGCATATCAAACAACGCCGGCGTTGATGATTTTGGCTTGGGCCTGTTGCTTCAAAAGCATCAAATCAAGAAAATGATTGCTTCCTATGTAGGTGAAAACGAGGAGTTTGAACGCCAAATGCTCACAGGCGAACTGGATGTGGAGCTTATTCCACAAGGCACCTTGGCAGAGCGCTGTCGTGCAGCCCAAGCAGGGTTTCCCGCCATTTACACCCCCGCAGGTTATGGCACCGAAGTTGCCGATGGAAAAGAAACACGGGAGTTTGATGGCAAGATGTACGTTTTGGAACATGCCTTTAAAGCCGATTTTGCCTTTGTGAAAGCTTGGAAAGGCGATGCAGCCGGCAATTTAATTTTTAAGGGAACTGCCAGAAATTTTAATCCGGTGATGTGTGGCGCAGCAAAAATAACGGTCGCCGAAGTTGAAGAATTAGTGCCTCTTGGAAGCTTAGACCCCAATCAAATCCACATTCCAGGTATTTTTGTACAACGTATCTTTAAAGGGGAAAACTATGAAAAACGGATTGAACAACGAACGGTTCGACAAAGCAATTAATTCATTCGATAATTAACTCATTTGAAGATTAAATCGATTCGGATAATTTAATCGTAAAATTGACATTTGAATTAGGTTGCTTTTTCTGAAAAAAATGAGAGCTGCCAACAGATTTGAAATTTCAGCTAAAGAAACCGATAAATTAGAATACTGCTTGCGACTATATAAATCGTTTGAACAGTATCCAGATTCAGATGAAAAATTATTGAAAGATTTAAAATCCGTTATTCTGATAATTTCTAAAATAATCGTATCGAGCAAAAACCATAATTGATTAATTTTCAAATTGACACATTAACAAATTAGAACATGTTAGACAAAATAGGTATCGCAAAGCGCATTGCAAAAGAAGTTAAAAACGGGTATTATGTAAACTTGGGTATTGGCATACCAACATTGGTTGCCAACTACGTTCGCAATGATATTGAAGTGGAGTTTCAAAGTGAAAATGGTGTATTGGGCATGGGGCCTTTTCCTTTTGAAGGGGAAGAAGATGCCGATATTATTAACGCCGGTAAGCAAACTATTACCACACTACCGGGAGCAAGTTTTTTTGATTCTGCCATGAGCTTTTCAATGATTCGGGGCAAACACGTTGATTTAACTATTTTAGGTGCCATGGAAGTTGCCGAAAACGGTGATATTGCCAACTGGAAAATACCGAAACAGATGGTAAAGGGTATGGGCGGTGCCATGGATTTGGTGTCGAGTGCCGAAAACATTATTGTTGCCATGATGCACACCAACAAAGCGGGCGAATCGAAATTATTAAAACGTTGCTCGTTACCTTTAACCGGCGTGGGCTGTGTTAAAAAAATAGTGACCAATTTGGCGGTTATTGAAGTTACTAAAAACGGTTTTAAACTTTTGGAGCGCGCCCCGGGCATTTCGGTAGAAACCATAAAAAAAGCTACCGAAGGCAGCTTAATTATAGAAGGCAATATTCCTGAAATGGTTATTGATTGAATTCACAAAACCTTAAAAAAAACAACCTTTTCAGGAAATAGCAAAGTTAAATATTACTCCTTCTTCTGAATTTCAACTTGATGTGGATATGGTATTTCAATTCCGGCAGCATCTAAGGCCAGTTTTACATTTTCGGTAACCTCAAAGTAAACTGCCCAATAATCTGCCGCATTGCACCACGGTCTTACCGCAAAGTTTACAGAGCTATCGGCTAGTGCCAATACGTTTACGGTAGGTTCGGGCGCACTTAAAATTTTAGGGTTTGAAGTTAAAACACCCATTAGCACATCCTTTGTTTTCTTGATATCCGATTCATACCCAACTCCAAAAACCAAATCTACCCGTCGTACCCCCTCGGTGGTATAATTGATGATATTGCCATTGGACAGGGCACCGTTGGGAATTATGATTTCTTTATTGGAAAGCCCTGTTAATTTAGTCGTGAAAATTTCTATCGATTTAACAACCCCCGTTTCACCTTGGGCCTCAATAAGATCGCCTATTTTAAAAGGTTTAAAAATCATGATCAGTACACCGCCCGCAAAATTGCCCAAAGATCCCTGCAGTGCCAAACCAATGGCTAAACCAGCAGCAGCAATAATGGCGGCAAAGGAGGTAGTTGGCACCCCTAAAGTGCCCAATAAGGTAATAATCAACACTATTTTTAAGCCCCAACTAATAAGATTAATTAAAAAACTTTGAAGGCTTTCTTCATACTTGCTTTTGGTCATAATTTTCCTGGTGGCCTTGAGTATTTTTTTAATAATCCAAGAACCGATAATCCATACAACAATGGCTGCCAAAATTTTTAACCCGTAAGCGATGGCCAGCTCCAACCATTTTTGGGTATCAATATCTTTCAAATTCATACGTTTTTACTGTTTTTTTTATAATCTATTATACCATTTTACTTTCAAAATTCAAAATATTGCCGGTTATTTTTTTAAATGAAGCAACTTAATAAAGCTATCAAAGCAGGAACTGCCTGAATAAAAAAGAGCTTAATACGCTGTGTTGAATAGGCCCCGTAAGTGCCTGCAATTATAACACAAATAAGAAAAAAAGCGGCCAATTCAATATCTTTTTGAATGATGGCATACAACAAACCGGCAGCTATAAACCCATTGTAAAGTCCTTGGTTTGCCGCCAATACTTTGGTATCCTCAGCAAATGCTTTAGACTTTAGCCCGAAGGTTTTTATTCCATAAGGGGTGGTCCATAAAAACATCTCCAATATTAAAAAATAAATATGTTCAACTGCAACCAGGGCAACTAAAAACAGGGTCATGCCGTTCGCTTTTAAAATTCACAAAACTACTTTATTTTTATCCAAACTTAAATTTACAAAAAAAGCGCCCCTATTTAGAACGCTCGTTTTTATTAGGTTTTAAGGTGCTTAATTAACTTCAAAAGTGATTTTTACATTCACTCTAAATTCGGTTACATTACCATCGGTTACGCTTGCACTTTGTTCCTTTATGTAAACCGAACGAATATTTTTCACGCTTTTAGCTGCATGTTTTACGGCATTTCTTGTGGCGTCTTCCCAACTTTTATCGGAGTTCGCTAAAATTTCAATGACTTTTAATACTGACATAATTTTAATTTTTTAAGTGAATCCTTAAAGTTAAGAAAAATAATTGAGATTACCCATTTATGGCCTCAACCATGGCCACTTTTCCAGGAAGCATTTGCTTAAGCATGTTTTCAATACCGCTTTTTAGGGTGTAAGTAGATGATGGGCACCCACTACAAGCCCCTTGAAGCATGACGCTTACGTTTTTGGTTTCCGCATCATACGAGATAAATTGAATGTTGCCTCCATCGCTAGCCACGGCAGGTTTTACATATTCTTCAAGAATGTTGATGATTTCTTTTGAAACATCATCCAAAGTTTCAAAATAGGTGTCTTTTTGCGGGCTTGTTTTTTTCAAACTTTCGGCGGCTTCAGGCAACACAACATCTTTGCCGTTTTCTATGAAATTTCTAATGAATTCACGAAGTTGATTGGTAATGTCTTGCCATTCAGCAATATCGTACTTGGTAATGGACACGTAATTCTCATCGATAAAAACGCTTTTTACAAACGGAAAATGAAAAAGTTCGGTTGCCAAAGGCGATAATTTTGCCTCATCAATGGAAGTGAACTCAAAAAGCGTGGTCACTATTTTTTTGTTGGCAACAAACTTCATAACGGCAGGGTTGGGCGTACTTTCAGCATACACCGTAACGGGTACTTTTTTAGCTTGCACCGTATCTTCTATCACGATGCCACCATCGTTTAAATAATCTTCAATTTGTTGCGCCACCTCATCTTGTACATCGCTCCATTCCAAAATATTATAGCGTTCAACCGCAATAAAATTTCCTGATATATACACCTTTTTCACAAAAGGCAAATAGAATAATTGTTGTGCCAAAGGCGATGGTTTTGCTTCGTCTATATTGTTGAACTCAAAACTTTGGTGCTTGGTTATAAACGCATTTACCTCGAATTTAACAATGGCATTATTGGTTGTTTCTTGCACGGAAACCTTGAAAGTATTCATTTCAGCTAATTTTTCACAAAAATACTAAAAGAAAACTTTAGTTATCCATATATTTGAGTTTTGTTGCCTTTTTTAAAGAAGAAAAGACAGCTTTAAACGTTCTATTTTCGAGCGCCCTTTTTTAAGAAATAAAACGTTTTTTAAGTAGAAATCTGCCTATAACGAGTTTATGAAACTAAAATATATTTTAATGGTAGTATTGGGTGGTTTTTTTGCCCAACATGCAAGGTCGCAGGAAGGCCTACCCATTTACACCGATTATCTTACCGATAATTATTATTTAATACACCCTTCTATGGCAGGAGCTGCCAATTGCTCGAAAGTTAGACTTACGGCGCGCCAACAATGGTTTGGACATGAAGATGCCCCGAAACTTTTAACCTTGAGCATTAACGGTCGTATAGGTGAAACGGCTTCGGGGGTAGGCGGTATTTTGTTTACCGACAAAAACGGATACCACTCGCAAACAGGCGCTTATGCTACCTATGCGCACCATCTGATGTTTTCAAGAAGCGAAACCGATTTGAATATGCTTTCCTTTGGGTTAAGTGCTGGTTTTATACAGTATAAATTAGATGAAACATCGTTTCTGTTTGATGGCCCCGACCCAATTATTGATGGCATTGTACAGAATGAAACCCATTTTAATCTCGATTTTGGGTTTTCGTACCATTTCCTAAACTTTTATGCACATGCCACCGTAAAAAACATGCTTAAAAATTCGGGCGTTAACAAAGACATTAATATTACAAGCAATTTACGGCGCTATTTAATCTCAACGGGCTATGTTTTTGGCAAATACGGCAGTGAATGGAGCTATGAACCCTCGGTCATGTTTCAGTATAGAGATGGCACCAAAGAGGCTTCCATTGATTTGAACGCTAAAGTTTATAAAAACGTTGAATTTGGTAAAATTTGGGGCGGACTCTCCTACCGAAACAGCTTTGATGGCGCAGAATATACCCAAACGGGCAGCATTAACAGTCAGCGATTACAGCAAATTACGCCCATTTTAGGGGTTAACTACAAAGAGTTTATGTTTGCCTACAACTATACTTACCAATCAAATTCCGTGGTGTTTACAAATGGCGGTTTTCATCAACTTACTTTAGGGTATAATTTTAATTGCAAGCGCGAACGTTACGATTGCAATTGCCCTGCGGTAAATTGAACATAACTAATTAGTATTTAAACCGTGGTGGTTTTAAAATCATCGCTATTGCCCATGCATCAAACCATAATGCATCTAATGAAATGAATGCCAGTTATATAAAACAGATAAACAAAATCTTGTTGTATATTGACGATAATTTGAATACTGAATTATCACTTGAAAAACTGGCGGCCATTGCATATTATTCGCCATTTCACTTACACCGGCTTTTTAAAGCCTACACCAATGAAACCCTCAATACATACATAACCCGTAAACGGATTGAAAAAACCGCTTCATTGCTCATCCATAAAAAAGAGGTTTCCATTACCGAGCTTGCCCTAAATTACGGTTTTAATAGCAATGCCTCATTCACGCGAACCTTCAAAAAAATATATGGTGTAAGTCCTTCTGAATTTAAAAAATTAAGTCCGGGCCATTATAGCAAGATTGGTAAAGTTGAAAGCAAGAATGGTAAAATGCAGCCCACATTTAACAACTACATTTGCAACATCAACAATCATAAAAATTGGATTAACATGAATGCAACCATTGAAGTTAAGGACATCCCACAATTAAACCTTGCCTACATTACCCACATGGGCGTAAATGACTTAGATATTGCTTTTGAAAAACTTGTTAAATGGGCGAAACCAAAAGGCATACTTGATAATCCCCATACTAAAATGGCAAGGATTTTTCACGACAGCTTTAAAATAACCGAACCAGGCAAAGTACGGATGAGTGTGTGCATTTTACTAGAAAAACCCATTGAGGTAAGTGGTGAAATTGGGCTAACTTCCATTGAAAAGGGCAAATACATTGTTGGCCATTTTGAAGTGGAACTAAAGGATTTTGAAAAATCGTGGACAGGTCTTTTTGTGTGGATGAATGAAAATGGCTATAAAAAAGCAGATGGCAATCCTTTTGAAATATATCATAACAATTTCAAGGAACATCCTGAAAACAAAGCGATTGTTGACTTTTATATTCCGATAGAATAACATTTTACGTTAAGTATATGCTCACAACAATATGCCCAAAGTTGCCAATGCGAAATAAACTGGCTACCAAACACTTTTACATAACCCAGTTGGGGTTTGAAGAAATAGGCAATTATGAAGGCTATTTGATGGTTAAAAAAGACACCGTAGAGATTCATTTTTTTGAATTTAAAGAACTCAACCCAAAAGAAAATTACGCACAGGTATATATACGGACCAACGATATTGATAACTTATACCAATCAATTTCCGACCATAAAATAGAGGTTCATCCAAACGGAACGTTACAAACCAAACCTTGGGGCCAAAAGGAATTCGCATTACTGGACCCAGACCATAACTTGCTTACTTTCGGCCAACCTATGTAGCATCATGTAATTTTTAACTAGTGCATAAACCAACTTCTTTAATTTAAAACCCACAATGAGCAACGGCGTAAACCAAATGAGCCACTTCAGCATATAAATTCGTGAACATGGTATTTTTACCAAAAATTGACGTTTTTTTATAAAATCCCTATTTTATTTTATCAACTAAAGTGCGTAAGTTTATCTATCTTAAAAGTATAGATGAAATTAGGTATAAAATATGGCATGTTTTTATGTGTCGCGTTGTGGGCAACGGTTTTGTGGGCACAAGAACCCAATAGCGGGCCACAATTTACGGTACGCGGTTCAGTGGTTGAAAGCGATACCAAAAACCCCATTCCCAATGTAAACATCGAGGTTAACGGAGGCTCTTACACCACCACCGATTATGGCGGAAACTTTAGGATTGAAGCACGAAAAGGCGACGAACTTACCATAAAGCACAAAGATTTTGAAACAGTTTATTACACCATACAAAGTAACGAGCGAATTATGGTGGAGGTGCAACCAAGCAGCGAGGAAACACCGTATTCCAAACAAAGAATCTATTCAAGAACCAATCCTGTTTTATTCAAATCGTTGCTAGATTCGGCAGAAACAAGCCTAAAAAAAGATGCCAAAAAAAGTATCCAGTTTATTGAAAAAGCATTGGGCGCAAGCAATTCAACTAAAGAAAATAGCGAAGCTTATGAAGTGTTGGGAGATATTTACATGTTCTGGAAACAGTTTGATTTGGCGGTTTCAAACTACCGGATAAGCTTACAGAACAACGAAACCAATACCGTAAAATTAAAACTGGCCGCGGCTTATAAAGAGAACAAAAACTATCAGGAAAGTGTTCAAACCTATAACCGTATCCCTAAAAAGGAGCTCTCAAATTGGCAATCAATAACACTTTATGAAGGCCTTGGCGATGTGCATTTGTCAACAAAGGCTTATAACGCGTCCATTAACGCCTACCAACAAGGGTTAAACGTGGCACAAAAACATCAAATTTCAGCCAAAATAACCGATTTGAATTCTAAAATTGCCCAGGTTTATAACGCAAAGGGGGAAACACAAAAAGCCGAAGGTTATTTCAACAAATCCTTAAAACTTGCAAACAGCCAAACAAAAAAACGCGCTGCGGAAGAAAAAATAAAGGTTGCCGATTTCCAGAATAATATCAACAATTATTCCAATGAAATTGAACTTCGGAAAGACGCATTAAAAGACCTAAAGACCATTAAAAACAATGCACCCATCGACCTAAGCAGCGATTTAACGGCCCAAAAACAAAATTACAAAATTGGCAATGCCTTCGCTTTAAAAAAGGATTATGAAAACGCCATTCCCTACCTAAAAAAGAGTATTGAAGAAGCTGGTGCCATGAAAGACCTCATCGTTCAAAAAGATGCCACCCGAAAACTCTCGGAAATATATCGCGAATCGGGCAACTTTGACAAAGCCCTTCTAGCCTACCAAAGCTATGTGGAGCTGGTTGACAAACTGTATGTAATTAAAGAACAACAAATAGCACAAGCGGCGCGGTTTAGCAAAGATATTGTTGCAAAACAAAACCGTATTTTAAGTTTAGAAAGCGATCGAGCGCTATCGCAAAGCACCTATCAGCTCACAATCGAACAGGCAAAACTGCAAAAACTCATCATTTATTCCTTAATTGGCGGCGTTTTGCTGTTGTTGGTTTTAGCGTTTTTAATGTTTAAATACATCAAACAGCAGCGTTTGGCTAATAATTTATTGGCGCTAAAAAGTTTACGAAGCCAAATGAACCCGCACTTTATATTTAATGCGCTAAACTCAGTAAACAGCTTTATAGCTTCCAATGATGAACGAACTGCCAACAAATATTTAACCGATTTTTCATTATTGATGCGCGCCGTTCTAGAAAATAGCGAACAGGATTTTATCCCTCTTGAAAAAGAGATTGAACTGCTAAAACTATACACCAAATTAGAGCATTTTAGGTTTCAGGATAAGTTCGACTATACCATACACATTGATGAAACCATCCAAATAAACGACTTTATAATTCCACCCATGTTGTTGCAACCGTATATTGAAAATGCCGTTTGGCACGGGTTGCGTTACAAAAAAACGAAAGGATTTTTAGAGGTTTCAATAACACAAACCACTTCCGAAGAAATCAAAATAACCATCATCGATAATGGAATTGGACGCGAAAAATCGAAAGCCTTAAAAACCGTAAATCAACAAAAACAAAATTCAAAAGGCATGGGCAACATCAACAAACGGGTCGCAATCTTAAATGCCATGTACAAAGATAAAGTTACCATAAATGTTGCCGATTTTCAAAAAGAAGCAGATGATGTGGGCACAAAAGTAGTGGTAACGCTAAAGAAGGATTAGTGATTTACGCTTTTTGAACCTGTTAGAGTTTCTGTGGAAGCAATAATAATTGACGCGTTTATGCAAAATTCAGATGAAGTGACAATTAAAAATAATGTTTAAAAAATAACAACAAAAACCAAGCAATACCAAAATGAAACTAACCGCCATTATTGTTGAAGACGAAGAAACAAGTAGGGAAATACTTAAAAATTACCTCAAAAAATACTGCCCCAGCGTAACCATTTTGGGTGAAGCGGCAAACGTTGAAGAAGCCTTGGTGCTAATACGCAACAATGCGTTGGATTTGGTTTTTTTGGATGTTGAAATGCCCTATGGAAACGCCTTCGATTTACTTGATAAAGTTGGCGATATAAATTTTGAAACCATATTTGTAACCGCCTACAACCAATACGCCATGGATGCCCTTAATGCCCATGCATCGTATTATTTGATGAAACCCATTTCCATAGATGCGCTAATTAAAGCAGTAGATTATATTACCGAAATAAAAACCAAGGAAACCGCCTTACAAAACCGTGTATTGGTACCAAAAACCAATAACGTACATGGCAAAATAACCATTCCGCAGCTAGATGGCTTCGAGGTTATCAATACCACCGATATTTTATATTGTAAGGCAGATGATAATTATACCGAAATTTATTTAAACACCAACAAGAAAAAAATAGTAAGTAAAACGCTAAAATATTTTGAAGCTATTTTAATTGACGGTAATTTTGCAAGAGTCCACAAATCGTATTTAGTAAACGTGAACGAAGTTGTAAAATACGTGAAAGGTAAAGGCGGAAGCGTGGTGTTGAGCAACGGCAAGGAAATTATGGTTTCAGCTTCAAGAAAATCGGAGTTTTTATCGTATTTTGAATAAATTCCTGCGGAAGCGGAAACCACATTTTTAAAAAAATCATTTAATGTTAACATAAAAAAGGATTCATTCATATTGATAAACAGATTCCTTTTTCCAAAGAAATTTAAGATGCCAGTAATAAAACCAGTAGAAGGGAAATATCCACAAATTCCAGAGGATTGTTTTGTGGCCGAAAACGCAACCATTGTGGGCGATGTACAAATGGGAAGCCAATGTAGTATTTGGTTCAGTGCCGTAGTTCGCGGCGACGTTAACTATATTAAAATGGGCAATAAAGTAAACGTTCAAGATGGTGCCGTTATACACGCTACCTACAAAACCGCGCCCACCAATATTGGCAATAATGTTTCCATTGGGCACAACGCCATAGTACACGGATGCACCATTCACGATAACGTATTAGTAGGCATGGGCAGCATTATCATGGACGATTGCGTTATTGAAAGCAACAGTATTATTGCTGCGGGTGCGGTGGTAACCCAAAAAACCAGGGTAGAATCGGGCAGTATTTATGCCGGAGTGCCTGCAAAAAAGGTGAAGGATATTAGTGAAGACCTAATTTCTGGGCAAATAGACCGTATTTCAAACAATTACATTAAATATTCGGGTTGGTTTAAGGAGTAGTTTTGCGGTATATCAATCCAAATGGTAAATCTCCATGATGTTCTTTAGGATGTTATCAAAGTCAATTTTTAAATCCACCAGTTTACCCGTATTAACATCAAAAACCCAACCGTGCACTATAAGTCCGCGATCGCGTGAAGCCTTTTGAACCGTTGCTGTTTTAATAAGGTTTACGCACTGTTCCTGTACGTTAAGCTCCACCAAGCGGTTGTATTTTTTGTTTTCGTCTGAAATGGCATTGAGCTCGTTTTTATGAATGCGATAAACATCGCGAATGTTTCGCAACCAAGGGTTTAATATCCCCAAATCGGCCGATTGCATCGCCGCCTTCACGCCTCCACACTCATAATGTCCGCATACAACCACATGGTTCACTTTTAAATGGTCCACCGCATAATTTACAACCGACATCACATTCAAGTCGATGCTAATTACCATGTTGGCTATGTTTCTATGTACAAAAACTTCACCGGGACCCAAACCCATTAATTCTTCCGCCGTTACCCTACTATCGGAACAGCCAATAAACAGCAATTCAGGGTTTTGCCCTATGCCCAATTCATTAAAGTAATTTGGATTATTGGTTAGTTTCTCTTTGATCCATTGTTTATTGTTTTCAAAAACTTTCGCTACATCCATACCATGATTTTTATCGTATAAAGATAAAATAAAAATTTAGAGTGCTTTAATATCTTCTGAAGAAATCCAACCTGTTTTACCATCTTGCAACTTGATTTTTTTCCAATTGTTAACGGTATCCAAAATTTGAACCTTGGTGCCTTCATGTAGTATAAACGATTCGTTGCTCCTAAAATTGGGCTCGCTTTTTACCTTGCTTTCCTTTGAAAAAACGATGGCCGGTTGATCATTTTTATCTAAATTATACTTATGAAAGGCAAACAATAGCGACAGCCCCATAAAAAACAATGCCGTTAAACTACTTATAAACGCCAAACGCTTTTTTAAGGTTTCATAGGCAAAATAGTAGATTAAAAATAAAGTCACAAAACAAAATACCAACACAACGGATAGTTTTGCCCATCCATCAAAAGTTAGGGTATTGGCGGCATTGTTTATAAGTTTGGTGAAACCACCTTCGGGAACCACGTCTATGGCATCAATGGTCATGTTTCTGGCCATGGTTAGGTTGTTTGTTATATCGGTATCGTTGGAGCTTAATTGCAACGCTTTTTCATAAAAATAGATGCT
Source organism: Mariniflexile maritimum (assembly GCF_009746565.1). Classification (GTDB taxonomy): domain Bacteria; phylum Bacteroidota; class Bacteroidia; order Flavobacteriales; family Flavobacteriaceae; genus Mariniflexile; species Mariniflexile maritimum. The sequence goes on along the minus strand of NZ_WRPN01000002.1, from coordinate 292,163 downwards.
TGGGGCGATGCGGTTTAACTTATAATAGGCGTTGGCCAAATTAAAATAAAGTTCGGCCGAATGGTTCTTGGTGGCTAGAATGGCTTGGTATTGGGCTATGGCATCGGCATATTTGCCTTCATTGTAAAATTTATTGGCCCTTTCAAAAATGGCCGTGTTTTGCGCAGATACACCTAAATTTAATAAGAACAATACTATGTAGAATATCTTTTTCATGTTATCGTGCCTGTTTATCAATTAATGAAATGGTTTTGGCAGCTTTATCATAATCTTCTTGCATGGTTACCTGATCTATGGGGGTGTATCTAGCCAACTCGCAGTTTTCGATAATCCCTATAAAATCTTTGATTACCGTACTTTCAACCTGTCTATCCAGTAAAAGCTGATTGATTTTATCCTTACTTAAATCGCTGGTTTCAATATGTAGTTTGGCTTTTAGGTAATTGTGCAAGGCTTTTTCTAAAGCAATGTAAAATGCTTCTTTTTTACCAAGCGATTTTTTGGCATTGCTCAAATATTTTCTTGCCAACCTATCGGCTTCCCTTATGCGGTTTCCATAAACATCAGCATCTCTACTGGCTTTTTTGTTCCTTACAACAATGGCGAATGGAATTGCTAAAAACGGCAATAGCAACAAACTCCAAAAAAGCGGGGTTTTAAAAAAGTAAGAGCTGCTGGTGCTGGAAAAATTGGTGCTTGTTTTAATAAACGCAAATTGGTTGTTGCTTAAAACAATGGGCTGTTTGGTCCTGTTTGCAATATTTTGATTAGCAGCACCCGAATTTAGTGGGCCATCCAAAACATCTAAAACAATTTCATTGGAATTTAACTGTTTGTAGGTTTTTGTTTTAATATCGAAATATGAAAACGAGATACTAGGTATGGGGTATTTCCCTTTATATTGCGGTACAATGGTATAACTATCGGAAATACTTCCTTGCATGCCCGAAAGATTGGTGTTTACGTTTTCGCTATGCTCGGGTTCATACACTTCGAGCGAACTTGGTAGCGACAGTTTTGGCAATTTAAAAAGCTTGAGGTTGCCATTGCCTTGTACCTCTACCTTTGCCTGTAATGATTCGGATGCGTTTAGCTGTGTTTTTGTGGTGGTTACCTTAAACGAAAAATCGCCAACAGCTCCAGTAAAATCTAACGGTTTTCCTTGTTCGGGCAGGGGTTTAACGGTAATGGTGCTGTTGCCCGCCGATACCCTTTTATTGGCACGCGCCATGATGCGGCTTCCAAAAAAATCACGTCGGTTGGTTGCTACTTGTACCGAGGCATCAACCGTAAGCGGTTCCATGTTTAACTTTCCTGTTTTTTGCGGGTATAAAACTGCTTTTCTGTAAACCACATAATTAAACTCCTTGCCATCGTACATTCCCCTTTCTACTTTTAACTGTTTTATAGGAATATCCTGACTCCAAAAATCGTTGTATTTTGGCGTATCTATGTCGTTAAGGTTGGTAACATTCACATCGGAAGAAAAATAGAATTTATAAGTAACCACAACGGCTTCATTCAAATACGGATTAGTGTTTGAAATTTCAGCAACCAAATGGATGCCCTCCGAAGCCACATAATCGGGGTCGTTCGGGTCTTTGGGAAGTTCTATGGCCGCCGTTACTTCAATTTTAATGGGCAAGGTTTTGTAAGTTTCGCCATCAATATGTATGGTTGCCTGTGCAATGGTAAATTCGCCCCTGTTTTTAGGTGCCAAAAAATAACTATAGGTTTTCTTATAGCTTCGCACGCCGTTAATCCACGAATTGCTGACCGACTGATTAGGGCCGCCAACAACCGTGAAATTTGAAAAATCGGGCGGATTGAAATTATCGCCATCTTGATTCATCTCAAAATCGACCCGTAAACGTTCATTAACGCCTAATTTTTGCTTGCTAACTTTTGCCTCGAACTTTACTTGGGCAGAAACCATGCTAGTTACAAATATGAAAAATGCAATAAATATATGTCCTTTAAATCTCATTTTTAAAATTACTATTAATAACCAGAAGCCTATAAAAGTCTCCATGAAACTAAAAATTGTGACTGCTTACTTATTTACCAATCTTTTTCGGTTTTTATTATAACGCCTTTTTGTTTTTCGGCATTCATTTTTTCTTGAACTTTCTGTTCTTCATTATTCATGGCTTCCAATAAGTTTTTTACCTGTTGCGGCGACAATTGTCCGGGTTGTGGCTTTGGTGGCTGTTGCTGTTTGTCTTTACCGTCTTCCTTACCTTTGTTGTCTTTTTCATCTTTGGGCTTTCCTTTATCGTCTTTTTTATCGTCGCCCTCTTTTTTGTCTTGGTCGCCTTTATCCTTTTGGTCTTGGTCTTTTTTATCCTTATCGTTGCCTTTGTCGTCTTTTTTGTCCTGGTCTTTTTTATCGTCTTTATTATCCTTATTGTCTTTATTCTTATCGTCCTTATTGTCGTCTTTTTGTTGGTCGGCACAAATTTTTGCCAGTCCTAGGTTGTAGCGTGTCTCATCATCGGTTGGGTCGTTTCTTAGGGCGTTTTTATAAGCTTCAACCGCTTCCTTGCATTTTTTGTTTTTCATAAGCACATTGCCTATGTTGTGATATGCTTTATGTTTTTCGCTTTTTGAAGTCGCCGCTTTTGCCGCTTCATCCAAACGGTACAGTGCTTCATCAAAACTGCCTTTTTTGATATAGGAATTTCCTAAATTGTAAATACCGGCAACCGAAGTGGCCTGCTCTGAAATGGCTTTTCGATAGGCCATTTCAGCCGAAACAAAATCGTCGTTGCCCATTAAACTATTTGCTTCATACACATAGTTGTTTGCTTTTTTTTGAGCCAACAATTGTGCTTCCTTATCCTTTTCCTGTGAAAAAGAAACTGTTGCAATTAGTGTAAAAAGTGTAACAAGTATGTACTTCATTTTTGTATGCTTTAATCAACTGTTAAAGATATGAAACCTTGCAAAGGCTTATTGTTAAAGGTTTTATAAAATAATTTTGGTTTGCGATTGACGATTTCTAATAGTTCCATTTCAAAAGAAAAGTAACTCTAAAGGTTTTCATTAAACAGGTTCAACTTTTTCAACCAGGCCGTTTTGCGTTCCAACAAGAAAATATCAAGCAGCAAAAAGAAAAGGGCCAGAGCCAAAAACCATTGAAACTGGTCTTTAAAATCGGCATATTCCTTGGTTTCAAACTCTTTTTTGTCCATGCCGTTTAATATATCCTTGATGGTTTTTACCACATCATTGGTATTTTTTCCGTTTATATACACTCCATTGGCTTGGGCCGCAATATTTTTCAGGGTTTCCTCATCCAACCTGGTAATGACCGTTTCGCCTTGGTTATCTTTTTTATAATTCAAAACAATTCCGTTGCGTTTTTCTGGAATAGGGCCGCCTTGAACATCGCCCACGCCAATAGTGAAAATACGGATGCCTGCTTCTTTAGCTTCCTCGGCAACTGCGGCGGCTTCCTCGCTGTGGTCTTCGCCATCGGAAATAATGATGAGAATTCTATTGGTTTGCTCTTCGTCATCAAAATAGGTGGTTGCCAATTTTATGGCTTCGTTTATGGCCGTTCCTTGTGAAGAAAGCATATCGGTATTCATGCTTTGCAGGAACATTTTTGCCGAAGCATAATCGGTGGTAATGGGCAATTGCGGAAATGCTTTTCCTGCGTAAGCGATGATGCCCACACGATCGCTTGCCAAATTATTGATGATTTGCGTTACCAGTTGTTTCGATTTTTCCAGACGGTTTGGGGCAATATCTTCGGCGAGCATACTTTTAGAAACATCGACCGCAAAAACAATATCGACACCCTCACGCTTAACGGTTTCCAATTTCGTGCCTATTTTAGGGTTTACCAGCGCAATAGCTAAACTGGCAAAAGCTAAACTTAAGATGGTAATTTTTAAAACCGATTTGAAGACCGAGGCATTCGGACTTAATTTTTTAAGTAACTCTTTATCGGCAAATTTGCGTTGGGTACGGTGTTTCCAAAATTGAAGCACCAAAAAGGATAGGATTATTACGGGAATAATTGCCAACACCCAAAACCATATTTTTTCATCTAATTGATACATTGTTGTTTGTTGTTCGTTGTGGATTCGTTGCGTTGTTTTGCCACGAATTCACGAATTTTATATTCAGTCTCAATTCAATTGTAACCTTCACTAGGCTATCTTCCGTCTTCTATCTTTTCTAAACAAAGCTTCTAAAAACGGTGTAACGCAATAGAAATTCAATAAACAACAACAAACAGGCAAGAATCACCAAGGGGCGAAACTTTTCTTGATGGTTGTAATATTTGAATTCCTCTACATCGGTTTTTTCAAGCTTATTGATTTCACTGTATATTTCTTCTAGCTTTTTATTATTGGTGGCCCTAAAATACTTTCCACCGGTAACATTCGCTATTTCCTTAAGCAATGCTTCATCAATTTCTACGGGAACGCGGGCATATTGAAACTGTCCGGTTCTGGGGTCGATGGCCACTGGCGATAGTGCCGTACCGTTAGTGCCCAAACCAATGGTGTATGTTTTTATGCCATATTCAACAGCCAATTCGCTGGCAATTTTAGGGTCGATAAAACCGGTATTGTTTACGCCATCGGTTAACAATATAATAACCTTGCTTTTGGCTTTACTGTCTTTAAGTCGGTTTACGGCAGTTGCCAACCCCATGCCTATGGCTGTTCCGCTTTGGATGGTTGTGTTGTATTTAATATCCCTTAACGAACGCAGTACGATGGTTTTATCGCTGGTAACGGGCGTTCTAGTATAACTTTCACCTGCATATTCAACCAAACCAATGCGGTCGTTGGGTCTGCCCATTATAAACTCAGAAGCTACATTTTTTAGGGCTTCTAACCTATTGGGCGATAAATCTTTAGCCAACATACTTCCAGAAACGTCGATTGCCATAACAATATCGATGCCCCTGGTGGTTTTTGTTTTGAATGATACATCAACCGTTTGTGGTCGTGCCAATGCGGTAATGATTAACGCCAATGCCAATAAACGCAACACAAATAGTGCATGTTTAAATTTTGGCAATAAAGAAGGGGTGGCTTTAAAGCCCTTTAGACTTGATATTTTTAGTTCGGCGGTTTGTTTTTTGTGCTTAAAAAAATACCATATCAGTGCTAAAGGCAGTACTAAAAGCGCCCAAAACCATTGTTTATTTACAAACTCAAAACCTTCAAACATTATTCTTCTGCTTTTTTAAGTTCAACTGAATTTAAAATGCGCTCCACCATTGTATCGGCATAGGGGTCGTTTTCACGCCATGCCAAAACCAGTTGTTGTAGCACGTTTTCCGAGGTAAACGCCAGCATTACATAATGGCCTTTTTCTTTTTTATTGGGGACTAACGATGGAAAATCGGCAGTACCAAATACCTTCAATCCTTCTGCGCCATTGGGTGTTACAAACTTTTCGTGCTTAACCACCATATTTTGAACACCTTGCGCTTCCCAGGTTTTAAAACTTCCTTCAATGGCTTTTTCTAAATCAATACCTCCTTCACCTATATTTTTGTATTTGGAAGTTGCTACAACCACGTTAAAATTATCGATTAAGCTGCCATACCCAAATAAGGTCATGTCCACCTGTTGTTTTACCTCATCGGGCAAAGGTGCTTCCATACGCTTTAAAACTTTGGGCGTTGAAATAAATACTGGCGGCACTCCGTAGGCACTGTTTACCCATTCGCCTTCCAAAAGCTCGATACTTCCGTGGCCAATAATTGTATCTTTTACATAGGCAAACCCGTATTTTATGGAAAAGCCCACCAGGGTAACCAATAACAGAAAAACGCTTATTAAAACCGTAATAAGGATTTTTTTGCGTTTCTTCTTGCGTTCCAGAGTTTCCCTGTATTTTTCGTCTAGCAGCTTTTCTTCTTCATCGGGTTCAGGAAGCACTTCCTTTACATGGTCGATTTCCATATCAATGGTATTTCTATCGAATTCCGCAAGGGCGATATCGGGTGCCGACTTTGCGAATTTCACCAAATCGGCTCGTTTTAAAATGCTTTCAATGTTTTTTATGGTTTCTGGATTCAAATCAACTTGATTGCCTTCTTTTAATAATCGCAAGCGGTTGATGAGCTCGTCGGTGGTACTTTCCAAGGAATGGTCGTAAACCTTTTCGTTAAGATATTTTCGAATAATGAGCGTTAACTCGGAATAGTATGTTTTAAGTTCGGCCTGTTTTAGGTAATCACTTTCATCTAATTTTTTAAGTGCCAATTTCGCTCTATCATAGGGTGGCAAAAGAGCGATTTGTTCTGCTTCGGTAAGCGGTTTTTTACGCCAAATGAACCAATACAGTAAAAACCCGATAATACCTATAATTAAAAGGGCCAACAGTAGATGTTTCCACCAATTACTGCCTTGTTTTTTAACTTCAATAATGGGTTTGATGTCGTAAAGTCCTTGTTTTGTGGTGTCGATTACGACGTTCTTAACTTCTACTTTCAACGAATCGGTGAAAAACGTTTTGTCGCCGATACTAATTTTTTGTCGTGGAATGGTGTATTTACCAGAGTCGAATTGTGTTAATCCGTATTTCTTTATTAGGTTGAATTTATCTTTATTCTTAACCGTATCAATAGGATAAGATTCTATAACTTCTAAGGGTGAGAAGGATGGCCCTTCGGGGAAAACCACAAAATCTGAAGCATTGGTTTCAACAGAAATTTTATAGGTAATTTGCTGTCCTATTTTGATTTTTGAAGAATCGATGCTGGTTTTTACTTGTGAAAACGAGAACCAAGATGAAAGTGCCAAGACGAACGTAAAAAAGGCCGAAGACCGAAGACCGAACACCATCGTTTTCATATTCATAATTCGTAATTCGTAACTCATAATTCCTTTATCCTCTTCTTTTAAAATAGCCCAACATTTTTTTAACGTAGCTTTCATCAACCCTACAATCAATGGTGCCTGCACCCGATTTATTGAAGCTCTCCTTAAAATAGTTAACCTTTTCTTGGTAAAATTTACCATAGTTAAGCCGTACTTTTTTTGAGGCTGTATTGACCAACTGGAGTTCGCCGGTTTCTTCATCTTCCATTTGAACAAGCCCCAAATTGGGAATGTCTTCCTCTCGTTTATCATACACCCGAATGCCCGTTACATCGTGTTTACCCGAAACGATTTTCATGGTTTGCTGGTAATCGTCTGAAATAAAATCGGATAGCACAAACACGATGGCTTTTTTCTTCATAACGTTTTGCATGAATTTTAAAGCTTCCGATAAATTGGTTTGTTTGCTTTCTGGTTTGAATTCTATCAATTCCCGGATGATGCGCAATACGTGAGAGCGTCCTTTTTTTGGCGGAATGTACAATTCAACTTTATCTGAAAACAAAATCAAGCCTATTTTATCGTTATTTTGGGTTGCCGAAAAGGCCAAGGTTGCAGCAATTTCGGTAACCACTTCGTTTTTGAATTGTTGCTCGGTACCAAAAAGTTCAGACCCCGAAACATCAACCATAAGCATCATGGTAAGTTCGCGTTCTTCTTCAAACACTTTTATATAGGGCTCGCTGTAACGTGCGGTAACGTTCCAATCGATATTTCTAACATCATCACCAAATTGGTACTGGCGCACTTCGCTAAAGGTCATTCCACGCCCTTTAAAGGTAGAATGGTATTCGCCACCAAATATGTGATCGGACAAACGGCGTGTCTTGATCTCTATTTTCCGTACTTTTTTTAGTAATTCTTTAGTATCCATAACCCCCTGACCCCCAAAGGGGGGAATTGATTGCGGTTAAATATTAATTTGAAACAGTGTTAAACATGATATTGTTTTCAGCCCTTTTTGGCACTACTTATTGCGTGCGAATTCCCTCTTCAGGGTTATGGGCTTTTTTAAGGCACTTCAATCTCATTGATGATTTTGTTGATGATGTCCACTGAAGTTACATTTTCGGCTTCCGCTTCGTAGGTAATACCAATTCTGTGCCTTAAAACGTCGTAAACAATGGCGCGTACATCTTCCGGTATCACGTAACCACGGCGCTTGATAAAGGCGTAACATTTGGCAGCCGTAGCTAAATTGATACTGCCACGAGGTGATGCCCCAAAAGAGATTAAAGGTTTTAGATCTGCCAATTTGTATTTTTCGGGGTAGCGGGTAGCGAAAACAATATCGAGAATGTATTTTTCAATTTTTTCGTCCATATACACTTCGCGCACCACCTGTTGTGCTTTTAGTATTTGCTCAACCGAAACCACGGGGTTTACTTTATCCCAAGCACCTTTCATGTTGGCACGCATAATAAGTTGCTCTTCGGCTATTTTTGGATAATCGATAACGGTTTTCAGCATAAAACGATCCACCTGGGCTTCTGGCAATGGGTAAGTGCCCTCCTGCTCTACAGGGTTTTGGGTGGCCATTACCAAAAATGGCTTATCTAAAACAAAGGTTTCATCGCCTATGGTTACCTGTTTTTCCTGCATCGCCTCAAGTAATGCCGATTGCACTTTTGCAGGTGCTCGGTTAATCTCGTCGGCCAAAACGAAATTGGCGAAAATAGGGCCTTTCTTTATGGAAAAATCGTTGGCCTTCATGTTATATATTAAGGTACCCGTTACATCGGCCGGTAATAAATCGGGGGTAAACTGGATTCTGCTAAAACTGCCGTGAACTGCTTGCGCCAAGGTATTGATGGCCAATGTTTTTGCGAGCCCGGGAACCCCTTCAAGCAAAATATGCCCCTGACCCAACAAACCAATAAGCAAACGCTCAACCATGTGTTTTTGACCCACAATGACCTTGTTCATTTCAAGCATCAGCAAATCAACAAAAGCACTTTCTCTTTCAATTTTCTCGTTAATGGTCTTAATATCAATTGTATCTTCCATCATAAATATTTTATTTTAAAGCCCGAATATAGTGAGGTTATTTGAGCACTGCAAATTGTTAAAATTTTTCGTTTACCCTTGTTAATGTTTGGTTAAAAAAAATGGGCCTTCCAGTTAATGTTAGGTTAAAACCGTAAGTAAACCATAAGCTATTCGATAATAATCGAAGTTTTGAGTATTTTTAGGGTTGAATTGAAACCGGTAACTTATAGCTGGTTATTGATTTTTACGTTTTTTAGCCGAAACCCCTTCAAAACTTATTAATCATTAACCCAATAACCTTAAAACGAAACAAAAAATGACAAAAACTGCCCTCATAACTGGTGCCACTAGCGGTATTGGCTATGCCACAGCTTACGAATTTGCAAAACACGGCATCCGTTTAATTTTATGTGGAAGACGTTTAGAGCGTTTAACCACCATACAAAAAGCTTTAGAAAATTTAACCGATGTACACATCCTGAACTTTGATGTGCGCGATAAAGAAGAAACCTTTAAAGCCATTGCGTCGTTACCGGAAGCCTTTAAAACCATCGATATTTTAATTAACAATGCCGGAAACGCCCATGGACTGGACCCCATAAACGCGGGCAGTTTGGACGACTGGGACGCGATGATGGATATAAATGTAAAAGGCTTGTTGTATGTAAGCAAAGCCATTATCCCACAAATGACCGAGCGCCAATCGGGGCACATCATCAATATTGGCTCGTCGGCAGGAAAAGAGGTGTACCCAAAAGGCAATGTATATTGCGCCAGCAAACACGCGGTTTTGGCAATTACCGAAGGGATGCGCATGGATTTGAATCCGTATGGCATAAAAGTAAGTGCCGTAAACCCGGGGTTGGTTGAAACCGAATTTTCAAAAGTGCGCTTTAAGGGCGATGCCATAGCCAACACGGTTTACAAGGGCTTTAAGGCATTACAGGCGGATGATATTGCCGAAATCATCTATTTTATGGTTTCACGCCCCAGCCATGTGAACATTGCCGATTTGCTGGTGTTTCCCACGGCACAGGCCAGTTCAACGATTGTTAAGAAAGAACTATGGGCATAAGTATTACCCATGTATTGGGGGTGCTAACTGTAAAGCTTTGGCTTTAGTTAGTAGAACCCTGTATTTATTATCTGACCAATTTTTTAATCACAATAGAATTTTAAACTAAAAACATGAGATTCCCGCCTTCGCGGGAATAAAAAAGATGATCAACAAACGCCTACTCATAAAAAACCTCTTATCGCATAACGATGAGAATAGCTTTTACGATAAAAAGCGTAAAATTGATATTTCCTTTAAAGAAGGCAAGGCGAAGTTTTTAAAGCATATCTGCGCGCTTTCAAACAGCAACCCCAAAAACAATTCTTATATCGTGATTGGCGTTGAAGATGTGGACAACGCCATTGTGGGCGTCGATTTTTTCGATGATAGCAAAATCCAGAACCTCATCAATGCCTATTTAACCAACCCGCCCATTGTTCAGTACGAAAACATACCGTTTCCGCATTTGCCCGACCATAAAGTGGTGGGGCTGGTAACCATTCGGCCTACCGGAAAAATCACCTCCTTGCGTAAAAATATTTGGAAATATTATGGCGGCTCGGTGTTTTTTAGGGATGGCAGCATGAGCATGCCCAAAGTGTTCGATATTGAAATTAAGGATATTAACTCCAAAATAGTCGAGGCCATTGAAAACAATTCGCAAAACAATATTGAGCACACCTTAAACGGCGTTTTCGATTTTATGAAAACCCGAAAAGACTATAACCCCAAATACAAGGTTTTTAAAGAGTATTTTGTAGTGTGTTGGGCAGGACAAAAAAAGGTTGTAAAGGAAGAAACCTTTTATTCGCGGGTCGATATTGAGTTGATAAACGAACAGGTGCGTTTGTTTTTTTCGGCTTTGGATGAAGTTGCCATTTTTATTGATGAAGACACTTTTAAAATTATTGAATATGTGAATTTAGGCTTCCAAAACTCCAATAAATATTATCAACTAGAAGAAACCATCATTCGTTTTGAAAATAATGCCAATTATTCCATCGACACAAAATTATTATTCGAGGCTCCACAATTCGACAAAAAAACGCTTTACCACATTTACAATACCACCAATGCCATTTTGGAAAAATTGAAAAAAGGACAGACTTTTACCAAAAACGAAGAATTGGATTTAAAAAATTTACCGGTTACCTACCTTATTTGCTACCTTAACCTATTCCATGAGGCCATTGATAAACTGGAAGAAGCTAAGCCTTACTTAAGGGAATACAATGAAGAATTGTACCGTCTCTATAAGGAAGCCATGCGCATTTTAAGAAAAGTTAAATACAGTTGATAACCTTGTTGAAAAGAATTAATCTTAAATTAATATAACTGCTTCATTTCGTGCCAAAAAAGACATAGATTTGCAATGCTATTAATCTTTTCTAATACAACCTTGCTTCTCCCTATATAGTTTAGGCATTGGAGCAAGGTTTTTTTTATATAAAATCCAATTGATTAAAGGTTTTGTCCAGTACTTTGGCATCATTTACCTCCAACCATTTGTTTAAAACCGTGGCGTAAATGGTTCTAAAATCAATTTCAAATTTTATATCACCGCTCTCATCTAAATCGGTTAAATTGCTTAAATTATTGTACAGGCCTTGTTTTTTTAGTTGATTGCCAATAATAAACACATTGTTTGCCGTACCATGGTCGGTACCAATACTGGCATTTTGGTTAACGCGTCGCCCAAATTCTGAAAAAGTCAAAATCAACGTATCCTTAAACGTGTTGTTAGCCTTCAAATCCTGAACAAAGGCTTCAATTCCTTCGGCATAGGTTTTCAACAAACGTTTTTGAGTAGCTAACTGATTGACGTGCGTATCGAACCCGCCCAACGACCCATAAAACACCTTGGTTTCCAATCCAGCATTGATAAACTGCGCCATGGTTTTTAATTGGTTGGCAAATGCATCGTTGGGATAGATTTTGGTGCTGGAAACGGTTTTGGTAGTTTCAAAAATATATTTGGCTGAAGATTGGGCCTCAATCATGGTTTTGTACAGGTAGCCCAAATTATGGTCGCTTAAATGGGCATCGCCCATACGATTGGTAATATTTTTAAAAAAAGGCTCTCTTGCCAAATTGTAAAATGCCTTGGCATCTTGCGTGGCAATGGCGTTTAGGGTTTCTCCTTTCATGGCCAACGATAAACTATCGTCAATCTCAATAGCGTTGTAGGGCTGTTTGCCAAAGTGGTCCAAATACCTGCCAATCCAGCCGGTTTGGGAATAGGTATTGGCGTCGGTGGCCGTTTGCCAAATATCCATCGACCTAAAATGCGACCTGTTGGGGTTTGGATAGCCCACGTTGTTTATGATGGCCAAATGGCCCGCATCGTACAGGCGCTTTAAGGGCGCTAAACTTGGGTGCAAACCTACCTCGTTGTTTAGGGGAATGCTTTCGTTTTTCTGGATTCCTAAAACGGGGCGTGCTTTGTAGTATAAATCGTTCTGAAAAGGAATAACGGTGTTAAGGCCATCGTTGCCGCCGGAAAGCTGTATGATTACCAAACGCTTGTACCCTAAAGTACCGCTGGCCACCTGTTCAAACGCCTTTACAAAACTGGGAACAAAAAACAGGCTGCTCGCCAAGGCTGAATGTTTTATAAAATCTCTTCTGTCCATGATTAACACATTTGATATTCGGGTAACGACATAAGTTGAATACAATAATCTTGTTTGGATGTTTTTTCCAATCCATCCAAATAGGCATTAGCAGGTTTGTGCATATCGCAAGCCAACACATAACTTTTCAGGTCCTGGATGGGCACGTTTTTATAGTGCTCGTTAAAAGTTTCCCAATGCGCTGTGGTAGCGAATTTTTTTCCGTATTGCTTTTGAAAGATTGCCTTGGAAGCCTCGGCAACAGCATCAATATCGCCTTGTTTAACTTTTGAAATATAACCCTTATTGAGCAACAACGATGGCAATTTTAGGCGCAGTACGATGGTATTGCTATCTATCCAGCTCCTGCCACCCTTCCAACCGGCCACGTTTGGCGGGTCGAGCAAGGTTTGACCCAATAATTTTTGGAGATAAAGTTCCTGTTTGGCATTGTTGAAGCTAACGGGAACCATGGTTTTTATGCCCACCAAAAATTCTATGGGCGACTTAATTTTGCTGCCCCGGTTCTGTTCCTCATAAAACCAATCGGAAAGCAATACAAAACGCATCAGTTTTTCGATATCATAATCGGCATAAAACACTTGGGCCATCTCGTTTACGCGGACTTCATCAAGGGTATCGTTTACAAAATAACGGTATATTTTTTCGCAAATAAAGTGCGCACATTGTGGGTTTTCCAAAATGATTCCAATAATGGCATCGCCATCAAAATTTCCTGTTTTTCCAAAAAAGGTCTTGTTGCCTTCATCGTGTTGGCGTTCCCTAAATACAAAATCGCCTTTTAAATCATGGCCATAACCGGTAAAGGCTCGGGCACTTTCCTTGATGTCTGTTTCAGTATAATGGCCAACGCCCAAGGTGAACAATTCCATAAGCTCGCGGGCAAAATTTTCGTTGGGTTTTTGTTTTTTGTTTTGTTTGGTGTTCAAATATTTTGTCATGGCCGCCTCTTTTGAAATGGCCATCACAAAATCCTTAAAATTGCCCAAAGCGTGCGCCCGTAAGGTATTATGGAATTTTTGCGTGTATATAAAATTATTGTCTTCGCAAACAAAATGGTTGGCCCAAAACAGGGTCATTTTTTCCCTTAACAGGGCGTTGGTGGTGGCAAGCCTGTCAATCCACGCGGCATTGAGCTCTTTGGTTTTTTCTTTGCTGAGTTTTAGGAAATCCCTCATATTGTCCTTCATATCTTCGTAAGGGGCGGCCATCAGGGTTTCCAATTCGGTTGTATCAATTTTTAAAGGTTCTACGGTTTCCGAAGCCTTAAAAAGAGCATCAACCACTTGCTTTTTATTCTTTTTGGCAAGCAATGCTAATGGCGATGGCGCAATGCCAAAACCAATGCGCCAATATAAATGTTGAATATGTTTCCGGTCCATCATTTTTTACTGTTTTGAAATTTCCATTCTTTAACCTCTCATGTCCTTTTAGACTTTAACTTAGCAAAAAGGTTTAAAACGCTTTTGGTCTCATCGCGGTTGTGAAATTACTTCAAACACAAGCATTAAGTATCGATTAAAGTTACTAATATTTGTTTAAATTTGTTTTAGTGCTACATTTCAAAAAACGCTACATAAATAACAGTTTTATGAAAATGAGCACATAAAACCAAAAACAGGGATGTACTTTATTAACAAGAACAAAGCATACGCTTCTTTTATTTTAATTCATCCTTCTTATACCTTCAAGCCTATGCTGTTCAAAAAAATTTTCACGGTTTTAACCATCATTATTTTAGTAGTTTCCTGTAAAAAGAAAGCAGTTGAAACCGATAATCTGTTCAAGTTTCGCGACTACATAAGCTATACCACGAGTGGGTTGGTTTCGGTTGCAGACCCGATTGAAATTAGCTTAGCTAAAGAAGTCGCCGGTTGGGAAATGGGCAAGGAACTTACCGAAAACCTTCTAACCATCACGCCGCATGTGCAAGGAAAATTAACTGTTGCCAACAGCCATGCGCTGCTTTTTACGCCCGACGAACACTTGGAACCTTCTACGGAATATACGGTAAGCGTAAAACTAAACGACCTTTACAAAAACGTACCAAAATCCTTTAAAACTTACACGTTTCAATTTAAAACCATTACGCCAAATTTCAGTATCGTTACCAACGATTTGCAATCGTACAGCAAAAATTGGCAGTATTTAGAAGCGGTGATGCGTTCGGCAGATGTGATTTCGCTTACAGACGCTAAAAAGTTGGTGGAAGCCTACCAATCAAACAAAAAACTTTCTGTTGTATTTAATGAAGCGAGTGCACATGCCCGCGTTTTCGAGTTTAAAATTGATAGCATCCAGCGTAAAATGGAAGATAGCGAAGTGCTGGTAAAATGGCAGGGCGATGCGATAAAGGCCGATAACAAAGGTGAAAATAAGGTGAAGATTCCGGGGGTTAACAACTTTAGCATCGTGAAGGTTACAGTCATCCAATCGCCAGAACAATGTTTGTCGATTAACTTTTCCGACCCGCTAAAAAAGCAACAAAATTTTGATGGCTTGGTAACGCTTCAAGGTGTGAAAAACCCGAAATATGTGGTTGATGGCAATGTTTTAAAAGTATATCCCGATACCAAATTGGTGGGCAACATTCAGGTAGATGTGTTCCAGGGCATTACCACTACCGATGGCATCAAACTTAAAAAACCGTTTTCAGAACTTATTGCGTTTGAGGATTTAAAGCCCGAAGTGCGCTTGCTTACCAACGGCACCATTTTGCCCAATTCGCAGGAACTCAAGTTCAATTTTGAAGCGGTGAACTTGAGCGCTGTTGAGGTGCGCATCATCAAGATCTTCCAAAATAACGTCTTGCAATTTTTGCAGGACAACGATTTGAACACTACCAATTCATACAATATCCGGCAAGTAGGCCGCCGCATTGCCAAACAGACCATCCCATTACAGTCGGCCGCAGAAAATACCGGCAAATGGAAAGCGTACAGCATCGATCTTTCTAAATTTTTCAAGGCCGATGCCGGTGCTATTTACCGTGTGGAAGTAAGTTTTGATAAAAGCCATTCCTTATATAACTGTGATGACAACGCAGTGCTTTCAAACCCAGAAAATGACGAAGAAGACTATTATGATGAAGACTATTATGAAGACGATTTTAACGAAAGCACAACCCCCGAAGATGAGGAACTGCGCGAAGAAGCCTATTGGGACAACCTAACCTATCGCTACAAAAATTACCGCTACAACTGGCGCGAGGAAAACAACCCTTGCCACGAGGCCTATTACAACGAGTCTAAAATAGTGAGCCAAAATTTATTGGCATCCAACTTGGGCGTTATTGCCAAACAGGGCGCCAACAACACCTATTATTTTGCGGTTACCAATATCTTGACCACCAATCCGGAGGCGGGCGCTACGGTAAAGCTTTACAATTTCCAGCAACAGGAATTGGCAAGTGCCGTAACCGATAACGAAGGGTTGGTACTGGTGGATTTAAACAAAAACGCCGCTTTTGCCATTGTTTCCAAAGGAAAAAATAGCACCTACATAAAATTTGGCGACGGCAACTCCTTATCGTTAAGTAAATTCGATGTGTCCGGAAACAAGTTGGAGCGTGGTCTCAAAGGTTACATTTATGGTGAACGTGGGGTATGGCGACCAGGTGATACCTTGCACCTTACTTTCATGCTGAACGACTTTGCAAATCCGTTACCCAAAGGGCATCCGGTAAAAATGGAAATAAAGGACCCTAACGGAAAATTGGTCTATAAAAACGTAACCAACGAGCATTTAAACAACTTCTACAAATTTACGGTGCCAACGGCCGCCGAAGACAAAACAGGAAATTATGTTGCCAAGGTATCGCTTGGTGGGGCTTCCTTTTACAAAGATTTAAAAATTGAAACCGTAAAACCCAATCGTTTAAAAATAAAAGTAGATTTTGAAAATGAAATACTTACCAGCAAAGTGCCGTTAAAAGGCAACTTAGAGGTGAAATGGCTACATGGTGCCCCCGGAAAAAACCTAAAAGCGGAAGTGAAGGCGAAATTCAGTAGTGCATCAACCGCTTTTAAGAATTTTAAAGGCTATGTTTTTGACGATCCTACCAAGCAATTCGATACCGAAGAAATCAATGTATTTGAAGGTACCGTTGATGGGGATGGTAAGGCAAGCATTACCAACAAACTGGAAATTGGCAAAAATGCCCCGGGCATGCTGAACGTACAGTTTTTGGTCCGCGCCTTTGAAAATGGCGGCGATTTCTCCATGGATGCCTTTACCAAACCATATGCGCCCTACGAATCGTTTGTTGGGTTGCGTGCCCCCAAGGGCAATGAGTACGGCTCATTTTTTACCGATGAAAACCAAACCTTTGATGTGGCCGTGGTTGATGCCAACGGAAACCCCATAAAACGCAACAATTTAGAAGTAAAAGTCTATAAAATTGAATGGCGCTGGTGGTGGAACGCATCCTACGACAACCTATCGAGTTATGTATCGAGCAGTTACCACAAACCGTTTTACGATACCAAAATCAATACCGACGCCAATGGCAAGGCATCCTTCAAATTGAACATTCCCGACAACGAGCGCGGGCGTTACCTTATTCGTGTGTCCGACGCTGTGAGTGGCCATGCCACGGGACAAACCGCTTACTTTTATAAAAATTGGTTCGCTCCTGCAGGCGACAAGGAAGCCGCCAAAATGCTGGTGTTTTCAGCCGATAAAGACAACTATAATGTTGGCGAAACGGCCAAAATTAAGTTCAAGTCAGGCAGCGAAGGCAGGGCCTTGGTAAGTGTTGAAAACGGTACCGAAGTATTGAGCTACAAATGGGTAAAAACCAAACAAGGCGAAACCACGGTTGAAATTCCCATCACTTCTGAAATGGCGCCCAATGTATTCATCAACATTTCCCTGTTACAGCCACATGCCATCACAGCCAACGATTTGCCCATACGTTTGTACGGCGTTATTCCGTTGATGGTAAAAGACCCAAGCACCATCCTGCAACCACAACTTAAAATGCCCAATGTCCTGCGGCCAGAACAAGCCTTTGAGGTGTATGTTTCAGAAAAAAACAAAAAAGCCATGACCTACACCATTGCCGTCGTGGAAGAAGGTTTGCTGGATTTAACGCGTTTTAAAACCCCCAATGCCTGGGATGCCTTTTATGCGCGGGAAGCCTTGGGCGTAAAAACCTGGGATGTTTTTGATGATGTTATTGGCGCCTATTCCGGTAGCATCGACCAAGTGTTTGCCATTGGTGGCGATGGCAATGCCGCCGCTGGAAAAAACAAAAAAGCCAATCGTTTTAAACCCGTGGTTACCTTTTTGGGGCCATTTTACTTAAAAGCGGGCGAAACCAAAAAACACAACATCAAGCTGCCCAATTATATTGGTGCGGTGCGCACTATGGTGGTTGCTGGAAACCATACAACCAAGGCGTATGGAAGTACCGACAAATCGGTAGAAGTTAAAAAACCGCTCATGGTATTGGCATCGCTGCCGCGGAAATTAAGTCCCGGTGAAAAAGTAACCCTTCCGGTAACCGTTTTTGCCATGGAAAACAAAGTGAAAAACGTAAACATCAGCTTAAAATTAAGTAAAGGTATTTCAGTGGTTCGTGAACAAACAAAAAACCTGTCGTTTGCAAGACCCGATGAACAAATGACGTACTTTGAACTGGACGTTAGCAAGGCAAAAGGCATCGGTACGGTGGAAGTGGTGGCAACGGGCAACGGCGAAAGATCCACGTACAAAGTGGCACTGGACGTTATGAACCCCAACCCGATTTCATCCAGGTCGTTGGACAAAACACTTCCGGCCAATGCCAACGAAACACTCAATTTTTCAACCTTTGGTGAAACGGGCACCAATGCAGCAACACTGGAATTTTCAACATTGCCACCTATGGATTTTTCACGGCGTTTGCAGTATTTAATACAATATCCGCATGGGTGCGCCGAACAAACAACCTCTGCCGTTTTTCCGCAGTTGTACCTCAACGATATTTTTGATTTAACGTATGATAAAAAACAGGACATAACATCCAACATCAAAAATGGCATTTCCCGATTGGGACATTTTCAGCAACCTAACGGCGGCATGAGCTATTGGATGGGCGAAACCACGGCCGATGATTGGTCCACCAGCTACATAGGCCATTTTATGCTGGAAGCGGAAAAGAAAGGCTTTGTGTTGCCGCTAACCTTTAAAACCAATTGGTTGCGCTACCAAAAACAGGCCGCGCGCGATTGGCAACCCAGTTATAGAAGCTATAATTCCGATTTGGCGCAAGCCTACCGATTATATACCTTGGCACTTGCCGAAAATGCCGACTTGGCAGCCATGAACCGCCTGCGCGAGTTTACCGAACTTTCCAACGAAGCCAAATGGCGATTGGCAGCGGCCTATGCCTTGGCGGGCCAAAAAGAAGCGAGCAACCAAATTTCAAGAACTGCCAATATTAATTTTCAGCCATTAAAATACAATTATTATACTTATGGATCTGTTGATAGAAACCGTGCCATGGCCCTGGAAACCATGGTGCTTACCAAAAACCCTAAAATGCGCGAGCTTGCCGAAACCATCGCCAAGGATTTGTCAGGCAATAATTGGATGAGTACGCAAACCACCGCCTACAGTTTGTTGGCCATGGCAAAAATGGTTAAGGCCAATGGTGGCAAAGCGCTAAACGTTTCATACACCCTTAACGGCAAAACCGAAACCATAGCCACCAAAAGCGCCATTGCACAACGACATTTGAAAATTCTGGAAGGCAACAACACACTTTCCTTCACCAACAATAAAGACAATCTTGTGTATGTTAGGGTGTTAAACTCTGGCAAATTGCCTTTGGGGCAAGAGTTGGCAGAACAACGCGGGCTAAGCGTTTCGGTAGTCTATAAAGATTTGAAAGGCAACAAAATAGACGTTTCCAAGTTGCAACAGGGTCAGGATTTTGTGGCTTCGGTAAGCGTGAGCAATCTTAAAAACGCCTACATCCAAAACCTTGCCCTCACGGAAGTGTTCCCTTCGGGTTGGGAAATCGTCAATACGCGTTTTACCGATTTTGGCGATAGCGTTATCAGTCAAGCACGTTATACCGACATTCGCGACGACCGTGTGAATTTTTATTTTGATCTGGCAGAAAAGGGCAACCGCAGCACCAAAACCTTTAACGTCATGTTGAACGCATCGTACTTAGGTACTTATTATTTGCCCGGAATACAGGCCGAAGCGATGTACGACAACGACTTTTTAGTGCGCACAAAAGGGCAATGGGTTACGGTTGAAAGATAATCAACATTCCTGCGGAAGCAGGAATCTTATAAATTGAAAACATAATTTTATGGAGGAAACTAAAAACTCTTTTAAAGATGCTTTAAAAGAAAGAATAAGCAACCCTTTTCTAGGAAAGTTGTTTTTAGCTTGGATGATTTGGAATTGGAAAATCACATATGTAACTTTTTTTGTTAGTGAAAATAGGTTAAATGAAAATAGACTAGAATTTGTATCTGACTATTTATCCGCAGACTGCCCTTTTGATTTTTTTAATATTTATATCGTACCTATTCTGATAACAATTATCCTTATTTGGTTGTTTCCTTATATTACACATGAAGCATATAAAGCTTCTGAAAAATTCAGAAAAAAGAAAGCTCTCAAAAAGAAAAATACCGATGATGAAATTAATAACTTTAAAGATCAAGAGATTCAAATTTTAAATAAACAAATTAGTGAAATAACTGAAAATAAAAAAGAATTGGATTCAATAATTGAAGAATTAAAACTCTTAGCAAAATATTTAGCAGAAGAAACTTCCATATTAAATAATAAAAACTATGAAAATCAAAAAAATAATTTCTTAGAACAATATAAAAATGAAATATTAACTAAAAAAACAAAGGATAGAGCTTTCAACTTAATTAATGGATATAATCAAGCTTACGATAAAAAAAGATATTTTAACCTTAATGACAAGAATGAAATAAACTTCCTATATAATAGTGGTTTAGTTGAAAAAGATAAAGCAGTTATTCGTTTATCTCCATTTGGTGAGTTTGTATCAAAAAACATCCTTTTTGAAAAATATCATTGGAATTTGACTGATTTTAATGGATATAGCAATTTAAATGATTAGTTAAAAAGAATATGACAAACACCTTAATACCTTACTACGCAGTCATTTTCACTTCAACGCAAAAAGAAAACATTGAGGGTTACAGCGATATGGCAGAAAAAATGGAAATCCTCGCAAAACAACAAAAGGGCTTTTTGGGTATGAATAGTGCCAGAAATGCAGTGGGTATTACCGTTAGCTATTGGGAAAGTTTAGAAGCTATAAAAAATTGGAAGCAACAAACGGATCATTTGGTGGCACAACAAAAAGGACGACAAGATTGGTACATTTGGTACAACGTGAGGATTTGCAAGGTTGAACGTGAGTATGAGTTTTATTCGTGAACAAAATAATAACCTACATAAAAACCCATAAAATTAAATCAGTCATCATTTTGCTGATTTTTATGGCCTATTATTTTAGTTTACCAAAACAACTATTTAAGGATCCCACGGCAACTGTAATTACCAGCAAAAACAAGGAACTTTTGGGCGCACAGATAGCCAGCGATGGCCAATGGCGGTTTCCACAAAACGACACCGTGCCAGAGAAATTCAAGACCTGCATCCTTCAGTTTGAAGATGAATATTTTAAATTTCATCCCGGTTTCAACCCCATTTCAATTTTTAAGGCATTGCGCGACAATCTCAAATCCGGCAATGTAAAACGCGGCGGAAGCACGTTGACACAGCAAGTGATTCGCTTATCACGAAAAAACCAAAAACGCAGCTATTTTGAAAAAGCCATCGAAATAATATTGGCCACCCGATTGGAATTCCGTGCTTCAAAAAACAAAATTCTAGCTTATTACAGCAGCAATGCCCCTTTCGGGGGAAATGTGGTGGGTTTGGATGCTGCCTCCTGGCGTTATTTCAACAGAAACCCGCACGAGCTTTCTTGGGCCGAAAGTGCCTTACTTGCGGTTTTGCCCAATGCCCCAAGCCTTATTTACCCCGGAAAAAACCATGAACAGTTGCTTAAAAAGCGCAACCTGCTTCTTAAGAAACTCTTTCAAAACAAAGCAATTGATAAACTTACCTATCAATTATCCATAGCCGAACCCATACCCGAAAAACCCTATCCGCTGCCGCAAATCGCGCCCCATTTGCTTCAAAAAGTTTCAAAACTGTACAACGGGAAACGGGTTCGCACCTCTGTTGATGTTCATTTGCAAAAAAGCATCAATGCCCTCGTGGAAAGCCATTACAACCAACTCAGTCAGAATGGCATTTACAACGCTGCCGTTTTGGTTTTGGATGTAAAAACCAGAAAAGTTTTGGCTTATGTGGGCAACACGCCAACCGACAAGGCCCACGAAAAAGATGTGGATATTATGGATAAGCCCCGAAGCACGGGCAGTATTTTAAAACCATTTCTTTATACCGCCATGTTGGATGCAGGCGATATTTTACCAAACACCTTGGTAGCCGATGTGCCCACGCAATTTGGCAGCTACAACCCCGAAAATTACAGCAAAACCTACGATGGTGCGGTGCCGGCAAGCAGGGCCTTGTCGCGTTCGTTAAATGT
Source organism: Mariniflexile maritimum (assembly GCF_009746565.1). GTDB lineage: Bacteria > Bacteroidota > Bacteroidia > Flavobacteriales > Flavobacteriaceae > Mariniflexile > Mariniflexile maritimum. The sequence continues at coordinate 270,017 of NZ_WRPN01000002.1, read as the reverse complement.
ACCTTCGGTAAGGATGCTCCAGGAATTTGGTCTGGATCGGTTTCACCATTACCTAAAGGCGCTTCACCTCAAGGATTTAAAATACGATGCCAACCACTATGGCCTGTCGCTTATTTTGGGGGGCGCCGAAAGTAATTTGTGGGATTTGTGCAAAAACTATGCAGCCCTCTCTTCAACCTTAAACCATTTTTCTGAAAGTTCCAGCGAATATTTTTCAAATGAATTTTGTGAACCCACTTTTTTTGCTTCCGAAACAATTGATTTTGGCAAGAAAATGAATGAAAAAACACTTTTTGATGCCGCTTCCATTTACTTAACCTATGAAAGCATGAAAGAAGTAAACCGACCCGAAGGCGATGAAAACTGGGAGTTTTTTGATGGTTCCAAACAAATTGCCTGGAAAACGGGCACCAGCTTTGGGTTTCGCGATGCCTGGGCCATTGGCACCACCAAAGATTATGTAGTGGGCGTTTGGGTAGGCAATGCCGATGGCGAAGGCCGGCCAGGGTTGGTTGGTGTGCAAGCCGCAGCGCCCCTGCTTTTCGATGTATTTGAGGTATTGCCCCGTAGCAATTGGTTTTCAAAACCTTTTGATGAAATGCAGGAAGTAGAAATTTGCAAAAAAAGCGGCTACCGCGCCTCCCAAAACTGCGATGACGTAGAAATGACATACATACAATTAAGTGGCTTAAAAACCAAAGCGTGCCCATTTCACATCATGGCGCATGTAGATGCTACCGAAACCTATCAAGTAAATGCCTCTTGCGAAGATTTGGGCCAAATCCGAAACCAATCGTGGTTCGTGTTACCGCCCTTAATGGCCTATTACTACAAAACCAAAAATCCGTTTTACAAGCCCTTGCCCAAGTTTAGGAGCGATTGCCTGGGAAACAGTGCCATTACCATGGAATTTATTTATCCTGAGGAAGACAACCACATTTTTTTGGCCAAGGATTTTGACGGCAAGCCCAATGGTTTGATACTGAAAATAGCCCATTCCAAACCCGAGGCCACCCTATTTTGGTATTTGGATGAAACTTTTATGGGTAGCACCAAGGACATCCATGAACTGGCCCTGATGCCCAGAGAGGGCGCGCACATCATTACCGTAGTTGATGAATTTGGGAATGAGGTAAAAAGAAAAATGACTATTTCAAAATAGTTTATTGCCTTTCGGAAACCAATCGACTACACTTCTACTTTATTAAAAGCCACAAAATCCTTTAAATAATAAGGCTCAAAATACGCCACATCCTCAAAATCTTTTTCAATATATTTTTGAAAAGCCAACATTCCCATATTGTTGGCCGAGGGCAATTTGTCTTCTATAAAAATTGCGTTGGGATGCTGGATGAGCGTTTTTGTTTTTTCAACCCCATTGCCAATAAAATAGACGTTGCCTTGGTTTAAATAATGGGCGAAAGCGTTTTCATTTAAAATTTGTGCTTCGGTTTTATGGATTTGTTCATGCTTAGCATCAAAAATAGCCGCATAAACCTCTAACCGTCGTGCATCGAGCATGGGCACAATAACGCCATTTGCACCGGTAACTTGATGCGCCAAGGATTTAAGGGTTGCCACCGAAATTAAAGGAATATCCAAAGCGAAACAAAGCCCTTTTGCTGCAGAGACACCAATACGCAAACCGGTGTACGACCCCGGCCCTTTGCTTATGGCAATAGCATGCAGCTCCTTTTTTGAAACGCCCGCTTCCTTTAAAACGGCATCAATATACACATGCAAGCGTTCGGCATGGGAGTAATTTTTATCGAAATCTTCCTTTAATATTATGGTTTTTCCATTCCGCGAAAGCGCAACCGAACAATTGGTGGTTGCTGTTTCGATGTTTAGTATGAGTGTGTCCATTTTTTTAATATGTAACGCGCCCTAGCTTAAAGGTAGCTCCTTAAAAAAGGGTCCATTCAATAGGCTTAATTTAATAAAGATTTGCCCATGTAAAAGTCTAAAACCTTGGTTCTAAAAACAAAATTGTATTTGGCATTCAAATAAGAGGATTGCGCATTGATCAATCTATTTCTCACCTGTTCCAACTCAAAAGAAGTGTTTACACCCAAATTGTATTTCTCTTGGGCGTTTTTGAAAGCCTCTTGTTGTGCATCAACCGATGTTTGCGACGCTTCATATTGCTTTAAGGACGCTTTGGCATCGGCAAATGCCTGCTCGATATTGGTGGTTAAGGTTTGCTTTTCTTGTTCTAAGGCCAAACTCGATTTTTCCTTATTTATTTTTGCCCTATTCACATTGGCATCATTCCTAAAGCCAGAAAAAATAGGCACACTTAAACTAAACCCAAAGTTATAACCTAAATTATTTTCTAATTGTGTGCCAAAACCATTCGGCCTTAACTCTATGATGGTGCCTGTTGACAGATCATAAATAGGAATCACATCGTCTTGCCCTTGGATATGTTGAAAAGACGTTGCCAAACCAGCTCCAAACGTTAAGGTTGGATAATACGCACTTTTGGCAATGTTGATGTTTAATTGTGCGTTCTCAAGGTTTAACTCGGCGTTTTTTATTTCGGCCCTGTTTTCCAAAGCGTATGACAGAATTGTATTTGTGCTGTTATACTGTAATACGGCATCGGTTAAATCGATATCTATGGTTTGAACATCAAAATTTTCTTTAGGTACCTGAAGTAATTGTGACAAATTAAGCAAAGACAAATCGACACTGTTTTGTGCATTTACCAAACGCTCTTTGTCGGCCGCCAATTGCGATTGCGATTCGAACAAATCGGCCCTGGCGCGTACCCCTGCATCTACCAAACTTTGCACTTGTTCTAAACTTTTTGTGCTGATATCAATTTGTTCTTCCGCCAATTTGAGGCTTTCCTTGTTGAATAAAATATTCAAATAAGCGTTCACAACATTAAGTGAGATGTTATCTTTTAATATATCCAACTGCAATTGACTGCTTTTTAAACCTAATTTTGCCTGTTTGTACAAATTGGTGTTTTCAAACCCATTAAAAATGGTTATCCCGGTGTTAAGCCCAAAACTATTGCCTCTGGAATCGCGCGAAATTCTACTTCCATCCTGACCAATGAACGAGCCAAAATTGAACCCTTGAGATGCAGAACCACTAACCGTTGGTATAAAATTGGATTTTGCCGAAGTTATATTTTCTTCTGCAATTAAGGCATCCATTTCGGTTTGTTTAATTGAAATGTTGTGTTCCAAAGCATAGTCCACACACTCGCGGAGCGTCCATTTTTTTTCCTGGGAAAAGGATGAAATCCCTAATGCCAAGGCCAAAACAACAAGACCATGCTTTATTTTTAATGTATTATTTCTTGTCTTCATCCTCGTTATCTTTTGAAGCTTTGTTCCAAACTTTTATTTTATCGCCTTTTTTTACGCCTTCGGTAATTTCAACATTGATACCATCGGATAAGCCCAAGGTAACATCTTGTTTTTTGTACTTATTTTCACCTTCAAGTATTTCAACAAAGGGTTTTTCGGTAATACGGTTGTACTGTAAAAGGGCTTCTTTAATTGCCAATACCTTATTTTTACTTTCTAAATCGATTTCTGCATTGGCACTGTAACCTGCGCGAATATTGGTTGTAGCATCCAACGTTACATTGGCTTTAATGGTGAACTGCACCGCGCCATTCTCCTCGATGCCTTTTGGAGCTACGAAGGTTAACGTTGCGGGAAAGGTTTTATCGGCAATTGCGCCAAGAATTATTTTTATTTCTTTGCCTTCTTTAATTTTTCCAACTTCGGCTTCATCTACTTTTCCTTCAAAAATCATGTGGCTCATGTCGGCAATGGTAGCAATGGTTGTACCAGCATTAAAGTTGTTGCTTTCAATTACTTGGTCGCCCTCGCGTACCGGAATTTCAAGAATAGTACCAGCAATTTGCGCAATAATGTTGGTATTTGCTGAAGTACCGCCAGAGACGGAACCTTGTTTGATAATTTGATAATCATTTTGGGCTTGCGATAAATTTTCTTTTGCTTGACGGTATGCCAACTCGCTATTTTCAAAATCCTGTTTAGAAATCACCCCTTTTTCAAAGAGTATTTTATTTCTTTCATACAATACTTTTGCATTTTCAAAAGACAACTTAGTTGAAGCAATTCTACTACCAGCACCAACTAAACTTTGTTCATTTGGCACCACCCGGATTTTAGCAATTAGATCGCCTTTTTTTACGATGTCGCCTTCTTCAACCAAAATTTTATCAACAATACCCGAAATTTGTGGTTTTAGTTCTACCTCTTCCTCTGGGTTTAATTTGCCCGTAGCCACTGCCTTGGTATTGATGTTGGTGTAAAATGGTTCTTCTACTTTAAAATCCTCAATTGCTTTTGAGTTGGCATCCTTAAAATACTTGAGCACGAATGCCAATAGTATAATGACTACTATTACTAAACTGATTTTGACTGTTTTGTTCATTTGGTTATTCTTATTGTTATTATTTGTCAAATACTACTTCTATAAGCGATTTCAATTTAAAATTGGTTAAGTTACAGAAGGTTCATTGGGTTATTCTTGCTATTATTCTTCTCTTAATGCTTCTATGGGCTTGATGCTAGTTGCTTTAAAGGCTGGTATTAAGCCTATTAAAGTACCTAAAACCACTAATATTATCAATGCAACAAACACGACGGCTATTGAAACCGAGGCGTTTACGATGGCTGCACTAGGGCCTTGACCAAAAAAGTGGTCTAATGCAATGAGTATCCAGCCACCGGTAATAATTCCAAAAACACCAGCCACCAGGGTTAAAAAAACCGCTTCAACCACGATTTGGCGTTTAATTTCAAAAGGGGTTGCACCCAAAGCACGCCTTACGCCAATTTCTTTGGTACGTTCCTTAACGGTTATCAATAAAATATTCCCAATGGCAAAAACGCCTGCTATCAAGGTGGCTATGCCCACAAACCAAGTTAAAAATTGCATGCCCGTTAAAAAACCGGTTACCTTTTTAAATTCTTTGCCCAAATTGAAACTACCAAACGCCTGCGTATCATCAGGGTGGATGTTATTTAGGTTTTTTAGCAACAACTTTGCGTCTTCTTCAATTTGCTTGATGTCGTATTCGGGTTTTCCCGTAATCATCATCCAACCTATTCTATCACCTCTATTATAAATTTGCTGAAAGGTTGTAAACGGTATATGGATATCGGTTGATGGCCCCATGTTCATGTTTCCAGTTTCAAACATACCCACCACTTTAAAGTTAATGCCGTTAATTTCGATATACTCCCCTATGGGATCGTGATCTTTTTCAAAAAGTTGCTTGTAGGTATCCTCGGAAATAATGGCTATTTTTTTCTTGCCTTCAATATCATTTTGGTTGATGAACCTACCGCTGATGAGTTTTTTCTTTTGAAGTTTATCCAACAACGGATAATCGCCTGCCATTTGAAAGTTTCCAGAAAGGAAATTTTTGGTAACGCTTGTTGATTGCTGACTTCTAGGAAGCACAAACTCGATGCCTACCACGTTTTCCTCTACTTTTTTGGCATCGGATAACGTTAAATTTACTTGCTTGCCTTCTTGAAAACCTTTAAAGGGTTTGCTGGTACTTTGCCCCCAAACAAATACGCTGTTAGTTGCAAAATCGCCAAACAATCGGTTAAACGAATTTTCCAAACCTCTGGCAGAACCCAGTAACCCAATTAATAATAAAATGCCCCACCAAACGCCTACCATGGTTAAAATAGACCTTAGTTTGTTTTTACTAAAGCTATCAAAAACCTCTTGCCACGTATCTCTATCAATTAAAAATCTAAACATGTTTAGTCGTTTCTTAGTGCTACAATGGGTTTAATTTGCGATGCTTTTTTTGCGGGTAAATAACCAGCAATGGCACCGGCAACAATTAAGGTGATGGTTGCGCCAATTACCAAACTGTTACTTACACCAGGGTCTTTTATGAAATATTCCTTAAGGCTTGGGCCCACAAGTTCCAAAACGCCAACGCCCACCAACAGTCCAACATAACCTGCAATAGCGGTAATAAGGATGGATTCCAATAAAATGATGGACACGATCGATTTTGGCGATGCTCCTAATGCTTTTCGGATGCCTATTTCCTTAGTACGCTCTTTCACGATAAAAATCATGATGTTGCTAACGCCCACAATACCTGCAATTAAGGTTCCGAAGCCAATAATGAGGATGATGAAGGTTAAACTCATGGTCATTATTTCAACCTGTTTGGTGCCTTCGGCCATATTAAAAAGGCGAATGGCACGTTGGTCGCTTTGCGCTACCGAAAACCGTTCTTTTAAGCTTTTGGTTAAATCGGTTCCAAAAGATAGGGCTTGGTCGTTATTAAGTTCGGGGTTGTAGGTTAAGTGGATTAAATCGACAAAATCGTTATTCCCGTATAAAAACTGGGTTGTAGAAATGGGCATGTAAATAACGCTTTCTTCACTATCGCCTTCATCATCGGTAAAAACGCCCACAATTTTATAGGGAATACCGCTTAGGTTTATGTATTTGCCAATGGCATTTTCCTTAAAGAACAAATCGTCTTCAACCACCTTACCAATAACTACAACTTTGGTTTTATTGTCTATATCTTGCTGGTTGATGTAACGCCCTTTATCGATAACATTATTTTCAATAAACATGTATTCGGGATGAACGCCACGTAACTCGTAATTGCCTTTTTCACCTTTATAAGAAGCACTGGCACTTTTATTTACTTTTGAAGTGATGAATTGTACTTTATCGCCATACTCATCCAAGATAAACTGGCGGTCTTCGTTTTTAAACTGGATTTTTCGCCCTGCTTGAAGTCCTTTATTGGCTTTGGAAGTTCTTCCCGAAAAAATAACGATGGAATTGTTTGCATCGGTACCAAAGGCTTCCTTAAACGTGTTTTGCAACCCGTTTGCGATACCAAAAAGAATGGTAAACAACAAAATGGCGAATGCAACAGTAAAACCAGACAGTAAACTACGTGTCCTGTTTTTATTGATGCTCTGCACTATCTCGCGCCAAAGGTCTAAATCAAACATACTGTTGTTTTAACCTTACTTGTTCTACAAATTTGTCTTCCACGATAACGCCGTCGCGCAACCTAACAATACGTTTGCACATGTTGGCAATATCTTCTTCGTGGGTAACCATTAAAATGGTTTTTCCCTCATCGTTTAACTGTTGGATAAACTCCATGATTTCATGGGAAGTTTTAGAATCCAAAGCACCAGTGGGCTCATCTGCCAACAATAATTTTGGATTTGCCGCCAATGCCCTCGCGATGGCTACACGTTGGTTTTGACCGCCCGAAAGTTCTTTAGGCAAATGGTGCGCCCAATTTGCCAACCCTACTTTTTCTAGGTGAAACATGGCCAGTTCGTTACGTTCTTTACGTTTCATGCCTTGATAATATAACGGAAGCGCCACATTTTCGAGGGCGTTTTTGTAATTTATAAGGTTGAAAGATTGAAAAATAAACCCTAAAAACTTGTTTCTGTAAACGGCGGCTTTTTTTTCGGTAAGGTTTTTAATGGGCAACCCGTCGAGGATGTATTCGCCCGAATCTGCTTCGTCCAACATGCCTATGATATTCAATAAGGTTGATTTCCCTGAGCCCGACGAGCCCATAATGGCAACCATTTCACCTTGATCTACCTTTAAATCGATGCCTTTTAAAACATGTAAACTGGATTCGCCTATGGGATATGATTTGTGTAAATTATGTATTTCTAACATGTATTGGATGGTTAAGCAATGAAACCTTGTTATAAATAAGACTAACTATACAAAGAAATGTTACATACGGCGCTTAAAAAAGTTTTTATTACTTTTTTAACGTATTGTATTTCTTATAAATGAAATAGCCAATCCCTGCAATTAGTATGTAAGGTACTGCCATTAAATACACAATCCCGTCGTTAATGCCTTCGGCAGCCGTTTGTCCTTCGGCCGTTTCCAAAACCGCTCGACACATCGCGCACTGGGCGTTTGTTTTTTCAATAAAAAAGAGAAAAGACAAGAAAAAAAAGAGGGTTGGTTTTTTCATTTTAAACGTAATAAGGTGAAATCAAAACATAAACAATAACTCCCGACACCGCAACATATAGCCATAAGGGAAACGTGATTTTTGCTATTTTCTTATGCTTTTCGATATTGTTGGTAATGGCTCGTACATAAGTGATCAACACAAATGGAATAACGATTATAGACAACAGGATGTGTGTGAGCAAAATAAAATAATACACATATTTTATAATGCCCTCACCGCCAAATTTGGTAGAATCGCTGGTCATGTGATAGGCAACGTACATAACCAAAAACACTACCGAACAGCCTATGGCCGTTGTCATTAAATTTTCGTGGAGTACCATCTTTTTATTTTTGATGGCAACAAGTGCCACAACCAATATAACGGCAGTTAAACCATTAATGGTGGCATAAATAGGGGGCAAAAAAGATAAAGGCGCAACGTTTGGTATTTTAACACCAAACAAAATGGCAACCACAACGGGTATTAAAATAGAGAGTATAACTATAATTCTATTATATTTTTTATCATCCAATATTTGTTTGCCGTTATCCATAATTAAAGCACAAAATAGTTATTCGTTAAGTAATTTTTTTATGTCTGCTTTTAAAATACTAATTTCTTCTGGCATGCCTTCGTCATCTGCTTTTTCGGCTTCTGAAATCATACCGTTATAAAAAATAATGGGATTTCCGTTTACGATTCTGGAGCGTAAAAACCCGTTTTTATCAATTAACGCAAAATTGCCCGAATGTTCAAAACCACCTTCCACGGTATCATCTTTTGCGGTGTAGAGGTTAAAACCTTCGTTGGCCAATTTGTAAATAGCTGTTTGGTTGCCCGTCATTAAATGCCAATTGGGATTGGTTACGCCATACTTTTCGGCATAAGCTTTTAATACCTCGGAAGTATCATGATCAGGGTTTATGGTAAATGAGGCTACACCAAAGTTGTCAAAATCTTTAAACGTGTTTTGAATTTGGATTAAGTTTGCATTCATACGTGGGCAAATGGTGGGGCAGGTGGTGAAGAAAAATTCAATAACATATACCTTTCCCTCATAATCTTTATTGCTTATGGTTTTACCATCTTGATTTGTAAACGAAAAAGCCGGCACTTTTTTGCGCTCGCCATTAATTTCGATAAACGCTAAATCGGACTCCTTTTTGTTTTTATTGATGCTCAATCGTGTGCCCCCATCGTTTCTAACCATGTCGTTATTTGTGATTCTGTCAACAATTTTAGGAACGAAATAAATACCGAACACCAAAATAATGAAGGCGATGCCTATGTATGAATAATTTGTTTTTTTCATTTTACTGTTTTTTTATTCATGTTTCACCCCTTTTAAATCGTTGGCTCTTCGTATTTCCGAATTAAATTCGCCTTTTCGTTTTTGCCTATATTCTGTAAGCAGGATACGCACATCGTCGCACATTTTATTTTTAATTTCGGCTACTTCAATACAATCGTAAGCATTTAAGCCATATACCGGACGGTTTTTTGCCTTTTCATTATCGCTCCTGTCGTCCAGTCGGCCTCGTTGGTTCAAATCTTTATCGATTATAACTATATTGTTTGTTGCCAAATTTGCATCCAGAGGCATTTCATTTTTTAAACTATTGTAAACATTTTTAATAGCCTCGGGTTTGCTAAAAACAATATGCCAAAACCGCATATCTTCATAAGCGTTGATTTCCTTTTTAAGTGTTTCCGCAGCTTCCTGCGTGCCGTTGGGCATCACTAAAACAATTTGAAAATTTTTAAAACCTTTAAACTTATCGTAAACCAATTCCTTTAGGTTGGATGCTTGCGTAAGGTTATCCAAGGGTTGGCTTCCGAAAAAAGCTAACACGGTAATATGGTCTTTTAGACTTATTTTATCGCCCGTATCGGACGTAAAACCGTCCAAATCCAAAACCGATTCACCAACAATATCCAAGGGTTTATAATTATGGGTTGCCGGGTACAAAAGCAACAAAAAGGTTACCGGTAGAAAAAACAAAATAGCCAAAACAAAATACCTGCCAACCTTCTTATAGTCCATTAAAACGATTGTTTTTTATTATCAAACCAAACATAGCGCAAAAATAAAAAAAGGCGGTTTAATAACCGCCTTTATATATCTATTTAACTAAAATATTAAGTTAAAAATCTGTTTTTATATAACCGTTTTTAAAAACATCAAAAACGTATCCACCTTCTTGCAACAAAATAAAAATCAAATAGATGATCAAGAATACGGTGGTCCAAACTACCATGCGTCGCAAGGCTTTTACTTCATCGCGCATGTGCATGAAGTCCCAGGTAATATAGTAAGCCTTCACAATGGTTAAAATAATGAATATCCAGTTAAGCAATTTCATCCCCAAAAAATGGGCTTTTAATGGTTCGGGTTTGTAAATACCCAAAACAACTTCAACGGTGGTTACTATGGTTAAAAGAATTAATACGCCCCAAATTTTGTGGGTAACCGACTTAAAGGTAATCAAGCCTCTTAAAATTCCTAATTTATGTGCGTGTGCCATATTAAATGTATGTTTTTATGAATTAAACTAGGTAGAAGAAGGTAAATACAAATACCCAAACCAAATCTACAAAGTGCCAATAAAGTCCTACTTTTTCAACCATTTCATAGCTTCCGCGCTTTTCATAGGTTCCTAGAATAACGTTGAAGAAAATGATAATGTTGATAATAACGCCCGTTAACACGTGAAACCCGTGAAACCCTGTGATGAAGAAAAAGAAATCGGCAAACAATGGCGAACCGTATTCATTTTCATGCAGGTTGGCACCTTCTACAACGTGCTTCCCGTTATTTTTTAGCATTTGCAACGACTCCCCTCTTGAAAGTACCGTTTTATGACCGTGCTCGTTCAGGGTTTGCGTCCTGATGAGCATATCTGGATGCGCGTCAAAGCCTGAAATGACATCGTTTAGGGTATAAGTTGGCAAGGATCCTTCCTTTTGAAACCAAAAACCGTCTTTTCTTTCCAATTGTTCCCTTTCGGTTGGGGCAGCTACCACAAAATCCCTTAATGCCACCCGATGGCCTTCAGCATTTACAAATTGAATGATGTTTCCGCCTTTTGTTTGAACCGCACCATAATCGCCTTTTATAAAAGTTGCCCATTCCCAAGCTTGCGATCCAACGAATATTAAACCACCAATGATGGTTAAAAACATGTAAAGCGTTACTTTTGCCTTGTTTAAATGATGGCCTGCATCTACGGCAAGTACCATGGTAACAGACGACATGATAAGCACAAACGTCATAAACGCCACATAAATCATGGGGTGTTCCTGCCCGTGCAAAAAGGGTACGTGAGTAAACACCTCATCGGCAATGGGCCATGTTTCAATAAACTTAAATCTCGAAAAACCATAGGCCGCTAAAAAACCGGAAAATGTTAGGGCATCTGAAACGATGAAAAACCACATCATCATCTTGCCGTAACTCGCTTGTAACGGTTCGTTACCGCCTCCCCAAGTTTTTCCTTCCGTGCCAGTGCTTACAACTGATGTACTCATATTTTATTGGTTGTTTTTTTTAAGTGGGACAAAAATAATCAATTTATCTATTTAACGAAATTTACATCCATTAATTTTAAAAAAACGAAATGTAAAAATATTTTAAAATATGACATTTGTCATTTGAAAAAATAATAAAAACTATCCCACGAAATATAAGAATAAAAAGAGATATACCCAAAGTATGTCTATAAAATGCCAAAAAGTGGCAGCAAGTTCAAAACCAAGCATTTTAGATGGCCCATACTTCTGTTTAAAATGATTATAAATTACAACCAACAAGCAAATAAGCCCAACCACCACGTGTAAAATGTGCACAACCGCTATTAAATAGATGTACGACATGGTAACATTGCTGGTTGGCCCCGTGAAGTTATATCCTAGATCTATAATTTGTTGAAACCCTAAAAATTGGTTGTAAATGAAAACCAACCCTAGAATTAAGGTTGCAATAAGCCATAATGCAACAACTTTTCGATGGTTGGCTTTTAAGGCTTTTTTAGCCAACATAAACGTGATGCTACTTAAAAAAATAACGAAGGTACTGATAATAAACGCATTGGGCAGCACAAAATCCTTCAACCAATCGGGTCGGGAGCTGCTTACAACAAAAGCACTTGTCCATCCGGCAAAGGACATTACCAGTGAAATGATTCCAAACCAAAGCATCATTTTTTTGGCCCGGTTATTTTTTTCTTCAAAAGTTCCCTGCGTTAAATCCATGGTTATCTTATAAATTTATCAATTACATATACAATTTGTACCAACGTTATGTACGAAACACTGGCTATCATTAGTTGCCTTGCGGCCGTTACGGTCATTTCCTTAAACAATCGGAAAGCGTAATAGACCATACCCAACCCTAAAACAAAAACAATTACTGCCGCCACAATCGATAGCCGCAACGACCCTGTAAAGCCAAACACCGGAATAATGGATACCAAGAGCGTCCAAATGGTGTACATAATGGTTTGCACCGCGGTACCTTTATCTTGTTTGCCTGTGGGGAGCATGAAAAACCCGGCTTTTTCATAATCATCGTACAAAAACCATCCAATGGCCCAAAAATGCGGAAATTGCCAAAAAAACTGCAACGCAAACAAGGTACCAGGTTCTATGCCAAAATTATTGGTCGCCGCTACCCAACCCAACATAAACGGAATGGCCCCAGGAATGGCCCCCACAAAAACCGCCAAAGGGGTCTTGGTTTTTAAAGGCGTATAGGCGCAGGTATATAAAAAAATGGAAATGGCGCCAAACATGGCCGTTTGCTTATTGATGCTATACAAAATGGCGATGCCCAATATGGTGAAAAGCGTCGCAATAACAAAAGCTGTGTTAACCGACATGCGCCCCGAAGGAATGGGCCGGTTTTTGGTTCGTTTCATCAACGCATCTAAGTCTTTTTCAATAATTTGGTTAAACGCGTTGGAAGCACCCACCATAAAATAACCGCCAAAAGCCAATAAAATCAAGGTTTTGTAATCGACGGTTTCAACGCCCAACAAATACCCCGCCAATGATGAGAACACCACACTTAACGACAGGCGCATTTTAGTGATTTCCTTAAAATCTGAAATCACCGAAACGGTTGTTAACGACGTTTTTGGGTTGCTCAACGGTTCTAGGCTTTAGTTTTTAGTTTGCGAGTGCAAAGATACTTTTTAAAACATTTTGAACAACGCTTTTAACTGGTAAATTTATTTTGGGAAAAGGGATGTTGTTTTTTGGGTGCGTCCTTAGTTCGGATAATTATCGGAAGGGCTATCCGTAGCAAGTCCTCGTGCTTCTTATCGCAATTGGGAGCGCTGTGGCCTTTCCACTGCTATTCTTACGCAGGGGTGCATTTGTTTTTTTTTGGGGAGGTGTTTTTTATTGTTGCACACTACCACGCCATCATTTGTTCTTGTTGGGGTGTTGTCTCGTATCGAAAACCCTTACAATATAAAACTTTGTTTTGCCTTCTCGATATGTGATTTTGCAATGGTGATGTAATAGCTTGCGATAATTTTGTTTCAAATGTATAAAGGCGACATCAATAGTACCAATCTCTGAGGTGTCTATATCTTCACGTTCAAGTATTTCTGTACATTCTCGAAGGTCTAATACAATTTTTCGTGCTTTATCGTGTCCATAAAGATCAATATAAAATCTTGTGATTTTCTCTAAATCTTTGGTTGCTCTTAAAGACCATACTACTGGCTTTTTTTCTCTGTCCAACTTTCAATCATTTTTTTGACTTCAGCTTGACTGTGAATGCGTCTAGCCTTAATATCTTCTTCACCTTCAGCAATCATTTTATCATAATGCCTTTGCTCAATATATGATTTGGCCGTTTTATGCAAAGCTTTTAAAAAATTACCATCGGCTGTTTCTATATATTTACGCAATTCCTCTCTTAATTCTAAGGTTCCCATTATTTCTAAATATAAGTTAGCGTAAATATACAAAGTTATTTTTAAACCAATTTATCAAAAAAAAACATTGAAAGTTTTTGTTGAATAATCTTCTAAACAAATTCTTTTACCCAATTATAGGCTTTTTGTTGTTGCAGGCATTTAGTTGTCGAAATACCAATTGAACAAATCGGTTCGTATCCCGAAATTAAACCAAACCGTACTGCTTTTAAAGGTGTTGATGGTTTCTGCTTCTGGGTTGAAGTTTCGAACGGTTATGTCGGTAAAGATTTTTAAATTGGAAGCAGGATTGACGAGATATCCTGCTTGCAAATTACCATTGAAGATTTTGGTCTTATTGCCTTGTCCAATTGTCACACCTGTATCGAAGGGGCGGTCGTTGTAATTTCTATAAACATCGCCGCCATAACTAAAATTATCGGTGCCGTTGTTAAAATCGAGTCCGCGTACGCCAAAAATAAGTTTTGCATCGGCAAACCAACGGTTGAAATGGTATCGCCCAATAAGGATGGCTTCGCTAAAGTTAGCGCCCCACAAATGCGCCATCGATTGGTTGTTGTGCCCATAATTAAGCGCGATGGTATTGTGCGAATAGGTGTAAGGTCGGATGCGATTGTATTCAAATTGTAACAACAGATTATCCACTTTAAACGCATTGTAATATTTAACCCCCAACTGGTAGCCATATTTGTTTTTCCAACTTTTGTCGCCGCCTTTTATGTCGCCCAGCGAAAATTCATCCAAAATAAACTGACCGTACATGTTTACCTGGTCGTTGAATTTGTATTTTGCCGAAGCGCCCAACAAGGCATTGCCGGCACCTTGGCCAGTTTCAAACTCAATCGCTCGGTAAAAAATGATAGGATTTAAATAGTTCACATCAAAACCCCTGTTGTTGCTATTATCCCACACCACCGATTCAAATAAACCAATATTCAGTTTTTTTGAAACATTCCAACTTAAGTAATGGTTGGCCATGTATTTTGACAAAAATGCTTTGTCTTGCACAACATCATCTCTTACATCTTTTAACCACATCCACGTATTGGTGTATTTTAGTTTCCAGAAGGTGGTGTTCAATTTTAAAAAGGGGTGCGGACTCGCCACATCGCTTAACAATAACGAACGGTAGCCATCACCAATAAAGTTTTTGCCATGCCCAAATTGAATATTGATGAACTTTGCCGGGGCATACGACAAATAAGCTTCGGAAACGGGATAATCGTACCCATCTTTTTTAAATCGTTTTGCAATACCACGCCCGGGAACAATGGCCGGATCGGGACCAAAAGCCTTTAAACTTTCAGCATAATTGTTTACATATTCTGCAAAACGCCCTTGACTTTCAAAAACCGACGCATAAAAATTGAAGTTCTTGCCCAAACCACCTTGCACTAAAAAACCACGGGTATTGTTGTAGGTAGAATTGAAATCGGCGTTGGCATCGGTTCCCACTTCCAAATCGAAAACAGGGTCGATGGTAAACCAATAATCGGTACTCTGCAATTGCACCAAATGCTCGTTCCAAAGCTTTCGCCCTGCCCAAGTAGTGGTTTCTTTTTTTAGCTTGTTCTTTTCGGCTTTAAAATCGTAATAGTTTGCTACATCGTTATATACAAAAGGTTTGGATGCCGTGTGGCTGTTGGTGCCCACAAGATTCATATTCCTATCAAAACGCGCATAATCGCTGTGGGTAAACGGAATGTTCAACTGGCTTGAAAACGCCTTATCCGCGAAAGCTTCAATTGATTTATTAATGATGTCGAATTCTGTTTTAGCCTGTTGTTCTATTGTATGGATTGCCGTTTCTTTAGTTACATTTTGCTCAATTTCAGTTTGATTAACTAATGGAATTTTTATTGAAACCGTATATTGTTTATAGGTATTTCTACCATTGTAGGTTGCAGGGGTTATTTTTGGAAACGCTGAAAACACGCGCTTAACTTCCGTTTTTAACGATTCATACATGGCCTCTACATATATGACCTTAAATTGGCCGGTTGTGTCCACTTCAAAAATCACCACCACGTCGCCTTTATAATGTTCCTTTAAAACGTTTTCTGGCACAAGAAAGGTGTCGAAAATATGTTGATAAACATGGGTATCAAAACAGTGTTGCAACGCATCAATAGCCACATTTTCACAAGCAGGAAACACGGGCGGTTTTTCATGGAACGCATTATTTTGTGAAAATAAATGATATTGGACTAAAAGTAAGGCTAGTACAACGAAACGTTTCATCTGTGCTTTTTGAAAATTTATATTGGACTGAAAGATACTATATTTTTGATAATGCGGCATTAAAAAAGCCATTATCGTTTAACAGATAACGGCTTTTGGCAGTTTAAATTATTAGCTGATTAATCTTGCACTTCAAACACAATGGGCAAGGTGTAAATAACGCCTACATTTTTATCACGTTGTTTGCCCGGGGTCATTTCTGGGATGGTTTTGATAACGCGTTGGGCTTCAGCTTCCAGTTCTGGATGCGTGCTTCTTACCTTAATATCGTTAACCTGCCCTGTTTTATCTATTTTAAATTGGGTACGAATCACTTGTTTTCCATGCAAACCCAATTCACTTCCTAGATTGGTATTAAATTTCTTCTGGATTAATTGGTTTATTTTATCAGACATGCATTGGCGCCTTTCTTCGTTTGATTTTTTGTTCTCGCAACCCGGGAAAATAGGGACTTGTTCAATTTTTTCAAAAGAAACAGGCTCAGATTCATCAGGTTTTTTAACTAAAACCATGTTGCTAGGATGCATTGTTGCCTTCACTTGAACTTGTGGTTCTGATGGTGCTTCCTTTAAAATCTCAGGTGTATCATTAGGCACTTCCTCAAACTTTGTTGAAGGTTCGCTTCTTTTTTCCCGAACCGGCTTATCAACTACGGCTACTTCGGGCTTAAACTCTGGAACGTAATTTACAAAATCATCATCGGGCGGTGTTACCGTTACAAGTTTAGGAACTGTTGTTTCAAACTTCATTTCTAAAAAGCCGTAAGCAGCGAGCAAACAGATAATGAGCCCTACTTGAAAGTAAAGCGTTGAGTTTTTTCGTAAATTTGCATCATGCTTTTGCGATTTTTTCACGATTTCGCCATTTTGCCGAATGGGTTCGTGGATTTTCTTTGGAATGCTCATAATAATTATAATTTAAATGTTAATATTATGATAAAATCACAATAAGCATACCAAAAAAGAAATCCCGCTACAAAAATTTGTAACGGGATTTTATACGTCATGTGTATTGGTTACAGTAATAACCTGTTTATTCTTGAACTACAAAAACTATTGGTAATGAATAGGGTACGGTTACCGGTTTGCCACGTTGTTTACCTGGTTGCATTTTAGGAAGCATGTTTATTACACGTTCTGCTTCTTTTTCTAAACCTGGGTGTGGTGCTCTGGCACGAATACCCGTTACAGCGCCTGTTTTGTCTATTTTAAAGATAACGTTTATACGTTGCCTTCCTGATAAGCCCAATTCGCTTGCTAATTCTGTATTGAATTTTTTATTAACGAAATCCTGTATTTTTTGCGACATACATGCCTTTTTAGCATCGTTGTTGCCGCTTTCGCAGCCAGGAAACACGGGTACGTTTTCAATAACGGCAAAAGGAACCTCAACATCTTCTTCAACCTGTGGGGCCACTTTTACGGCTTCAACCTTTACTATTTTTTGTTCTTGATTGGATTCTGTTGACTGTATAACGGTTTCCACAACTTCAACCTCATCCTTTACAATCTCGATCACTTCGGGAGCAGCAGGTGGCGGTGGCGGTGGCGGTGGGGTTTGTAATTGGTTTGTAATTGGAATTTCTTCTTCCAATTCTTGATCCATACTTACAACACCTATATCGGTCGTCGATTTATCGTATGTTTTGTAATTGATGGCGAAGTTTGTTAAAAATAACATAAGCGCCAAACCAATTGCGAAATAAAGTGAACTGTTACGTCCAACATTGGCTTTAGGATTTTTTTTAAGTTCCATAATTTTATTGTTTTTCAATATTGCTAAAATAACTATTTATTTGCCAAATAAACAAGCGTTTTTATTTTTTAATGTGTACTATTTTTTGAACTGATAAAATTAGTACCGCCAGCAATACGCCTGCTGTATTTGCCACAACGTCAAACACATCTGCCGATCTGTATGCCGTAATTGTTCCTTGTAATACTTCAATAACTATACCAAAAACAACACAAAACAACGCAATGTATGGCAATACGATGTCTTTTTTTGTTTTAACGAGCAAAAAAAATGTGTTTACCCATAAAAAAGTGAGCAGCAAATATGCCAATAAATGAAATATTTTATCGCCAAAAGAAACGCCCACATCTGGCATTTTGTTAAGCTTCATTAAACAAACACCCGTTAATCCAACCGTGTAGATTACGCTAACGCTTAACAAAAACGTTTTTTTGTTAAGCACCTATCAGTTTTTTGTAAGCTTCGGCCGTTAACAAAGTATCGGCTTGTGAAAGATCGGAGCATTTAATCTTGATCATCCAGCCTTCGCCATACGGATCGGTGTTTACTTTTTCCGGTGCATCTTCCAGCGCGGTATTGAACTCGATAATCTCGCCTGATAGTGGCAAAAACAAATCGGATACGGTTTTTACGGCCTCAACGGTTCCAAAAATTTCTTCAGCATCTAAGGTTTCATCAACGGTTTCAACTTCAACGTAAACAATATCGCCCAATTCACTTTGTGCAAAATCGGTAATGCCAACGGTTGCTATGTCGCCGTTCAAGCGTATCCATTCGTGGTCTTTTGTGTATTTTAATTCTGATGGAATGTTCATTTTATCTATTTAAGTTTGTTGCCAACAAATGTATTTATTCCCCTGCTAAATTCAAACTGATTGGGTATTAATTACCAAAATTATATCGAATGGTAAACCCAGAGCGAATGGTGGTTTGCGGAAATGCCGTAGAAATGGCATATTTTGAAAACGTATAATCGAAATAAAAGATGCCCGTTAGGTTTTTGCTGAAGGCATAATCGGCCGAATATTTCAGTCCCCAAATGGTTTGTCCCGAAGTTACCTGGTTGTTTTCCAAGTCTAGGTACCTTATGATGGTTTTATTTTCCCTTACGGAAACATCGGCCTTCATATTCAAATCGCTCACGATACGCTTGCTTGGGCCTGCTAAATTGGAGTTGATGCGCAAATCCTTGATCCTGTAGCCCAAGCCCACAATATATTCATTGCCTTGTACTTCGGTCATTAAATTATTGTCAAAACTCAACGAAATCAGGCGGTCTTTCTGGATTTCAGCCAATATTTTAACCGAATTCTGCATCTCGAAATCGATACGCACCAACGGACTGAACATTTCGGTTAAGTTGATATTGCTGAACAAGGTTTCATTTTTATAGTTCCCCGATTGGTCCTTAACTTCGGGAAGTTGGCTATCATAATCTAAACTGAAATTAGGCGATGCATAATCCAAATTCGATTGAAACTGATTGATGGTATAGGTGGAGCGGTATCCATGAGTTAACGAGAAACGTTTAAAATTCTTTTTAAACCAAGCGTATTTCATAAAACCGGTATATTTTAAATCCCAGTTAGGAATGGGCACATCGCGAAACGCCGTTGTTTTAACCTTACTGGC
The DNA here is from genome assembly GCF_009746565.1 of Mariniflexile maritimum. Taxonomy (GTDB): domain Bacteria; phylum Bacteroidota; class Bacteroidia; order Flavobacteriales; family Flavobacteriaceae; genus Mariniflexile; species Mariniflexile maritimum. The sequence continues at coordinate 250,445 of NZ_WRPN01000002.1, read as the reverse complement.
ATCCTGACCCGAATACGCCGCTAAAAACGCCGGCAACAATACCGCTTGACTGTTTTTGCCAAAACCTTTAGGAAAGCCATTAGCATCTACATCATTAACGTCGGCCCCATTGTTTTGCGCCAAGCGTCGGGCAATTATTAATCGGTTTGCCCTAAAATCGTTAAACGCATCCGATGAATTCTCATCACTTTTGTTGAATGCCGTTTTAATCAACAGCGTTGAAATATTGAAATTCCCAAACGTATTGGGCGTAAGCGCTTCGTATTCATACGTGCTGCCCGTAGCGTTCACCCTAAAGTTTTCGGTGTAATTTTCATAATAGGTTCTACTGCCTACCAAATCAATTTTTAAATCCCTAACAGGTTCTAAACTTGCCGACACATCCAATTGCTTGGTGTTTGTAGTAGCGAATTGCTGGTTAAACTCTGGGAAAACCGTTAGCCAACCGCGTCGTGCCGCCAAATATCGAATATCGCTTTGGCTACCAAAGGTGAAACCGGCACTAGGTTTTAGGGTTCCAATAAAACCGGGGGTTTGTAAATAACCCGGTAAAAACGTACCATTATTTTCAGAATAATTAAGTTGAATACGCTTAATACTTGTTAAAATATCGATACCCGCATTTAATAATTTTGTGGTGGACTGGTTCTTAATTTGAGGTTGGTTGGTTTTGTTCTGCGCTGGGTTTGGTGGCGTTCCTGGTGTGGTTCGGGCCCGTACGCGCGCGATTGGTTTTTTTACCAAACCAATATACCTGTACAACTTATTCATATCAAAAGTTGTATTGATATTGTGGGTGTTGGCGTTTTGTATGGTATTCCCTAAATCGTAGGTGTTGCCATCCAATTCCAGCTCACCATATAAATCGGAGCCTTTTTGCCATTGGAAATTACCACTGTATTGATAGGTGGCGTTTACAAAACTAAAGGTGGGGATTTTATTAATGGGCACTTGGTAGGTAATGCCTAAATCCTGCGATTGGCGGTTGGGGTCGCCAAAATCGAAAAAGCCATCCCAAACATCTAATTTTTCATCTTGCTCGCCGTTAATGATGTTGTCCTTAAAATAATTGCGCACAATATTATTGTTGGCCGCCGTGAAATTTAAGCTCAAGGCTTCGGTAATGTTGTAATTGATGGTGTATTGAAAATCGAAGGTGTAATTTCTTCGGAAAAGTTCCTCAATTCCAATATTAGGGCCACCCAAATCGATTTCCCTAAATTTTTGACGGTTAAATTGCCTGTTGATGTTTGAATTAAGCGTAAAACTGGAGGGCAATAAATTAAGGTTGAAATCTTTTAGGATTTTCCAGTAGTTGCCCGTAAACAACGAATCGTTCTTTTTGAAAGGTTCAAATTTTACAGGATTAAAATTGAAGGCGTAATTAGCGCCCACACGCAGCATTTTATCAACCGCGTTCTCAATTTCAAAATCGCGGTGCTCTACCTTATTATACGAGTAGTTTAAGGTGAGGTTTTCAACATCGTAAAAACGCGGTTTGGCATCGGTGGTACGGGTTTTACGAACGCCTATAAAATTGATGCTTTGGCGCTTCGTGTAATCTTCCGATTGTTGCTTGATCTGTTCACGCTCTGTACTGGAATTGGCTGCTTCCAATCGGGAATCCAAGGTTAAATCTTTATAGAACTGGTCGTATTTTGGCGTAATCAATTCTTCACTTTGCCCATAATTAAAGGGTACCTGAATGCCCCATTTTTTTGGCAATAGCTGCCCCACATTTACGTTGGTAACTACGTCGTACTGTTTCACATCCTCCAAACTGCGCTGGCTTGGGCCTTGTTCGATCGTGCCAAAACCAGAAGTACTTTGTCTGCCGGTGGCACTAATATTCATAAAATCGGCCATATTGGTATCCATGCTTACCACGGCTGCCCAACCGCCTTCGTTGTCTAAATCGGATAAGCGTAGTTCGTTGAACCATACTTCGGCACACAGGTCGTTTCTGTTGGTGGCATTTTTAACGCCAACCATAAGCGTTCTAATGTCGCCAAAATTGGGGTTTCCTTTGATACCAATACGATGCTGTCCAGCCACATAGCCCGAAAACGGATTGGATACCGTTACCAGCTCATTACCCACCACATCGTAAAACGTGGGGTCTTCGTTGTTCAAGGTCATATCCGAAATACCTTGGGCTTTGATTTTGCCCAATAAATCGATGGGCAAATTAATTTCGTTATCGGTAGGCCACAGGCCTTCACGGGTTGTATTTGTTGAGACCTGTAACGGAATTTCTATTTGATAGTAATTTTCAGTTAAGTCGTTACCCATACGAATAAATCCTACCAAATTATCGTTTGCCAAAGGCCCCGATTCACCAGCTTCCGCGTGCATAAACATGCGTAAACGTTTATACTGGCGCATATCGATATTGATATTTTTATAAACTGCCTTAGAATCTTCAACTTCCAGATTGCACACATTTACCTGTAACGATTGTTCATTCTGTTCAATCACGGTATTGTTGTTGTATAGCTCTTCAGGCTCAATACCCGGTGGTCTTTGGTAACTGCCCTCGTTTTCTAAGGTACCAATAACACCTACTGAAAAATCGGTTTGCGGATCGGTGGGTGTTGGGTCGTTTTTATCCAAGGCTTGGGTATAGCGTCTCCATTCGCTTCGCACCAAATCCAAGGTACCAAAACGGAACACGGTGGGCTGTGAAAATTCCTTTAAAAACACACGTGTAAAGCGCACCGAACGCAAATCGGTAATACCGCCTACCGCCTTTGCATGACTGCCTTGAACCGGTATGCGCAATAAATACCAGCGTACATTGGGCGATTGTCCGTTTGGAAGTGTGCGGGGACGTTCTTTATAATCGACTAAAAATTCCTTTAACGGGTTGCTTGCCGGCAGGTTATCAAAATCGGCTTTCGATTCTGGTAAATTCTGTCTTGTAATAGCCAATTCATATTCATAATAGCTATCAATCGTGTTCATGGTATTATCACGGTTAATATCCTCTACATCGGGTTGGGTGTTGGCACCTCTATCGGTATTTGAAAAGGTATCCGGGGTGTTACCTTCTACGCCATTGTATTTTTTGTATCGCTCGAAAATACCGCCATCGGCATTTAAAAAATAGGTATAATTATCGTTTGAAGGGTCGCTTCCAAAACTTGCACCAAAAGCGGCAATTTCATCTGCATCACTGTAACCATCATAACCCACATCTTGGTTTTTACGTTCCTCACCGTTTGTATCGAACGCATACACTAGCGATTGGTTTTGTGGCACTACCGAACCCCATGCTGTAACGGGCAACAAATCGATATTACCATCTTTAGGCAAACCGTTCTCGTATATTTTCCGGCCATCTTTAAGAATATCCTCTGAAATGTTTCCTAAATCGAAAACCAATTTACCACCCGGATTTGATGGGTTTTCCTGAAAAGGATCTTGCAACCAAAACTCAATGTACTCGACGTTTTGCTGTTCAAAATCGGTGGAGGTTAATTGTCTGGTAATACCCGCCCAAGACGTTGCCGGATTACTGATGATGTTGTTTGAAGCCGCTGGATCAAAATTATAAGGCCCTCGTTCGTTGGGGTAGAAAGCCAAATCTAAGGTGTTTAATACCGAATTTTGCCCTTGTACCAAATCTCTGTTGGGGAACAGTTCGTTTATAAACACCCGACTGGTGTACAAACTAGACAAATCGTTGTCTGAAATACCATTGGGCCGTTGGCTACTGTAAAAAATGGGGTCGATGCTGTACCAATTGAGCATGCCCCTGCCATACCCATTTTGAATGCCATTGTTATCGTCGCCCGGTGATGCAGTTAAATCCAACGGTCTGCTAGACAGAAACCACGATTGTTGCGACTTTAAATCGATGGCATTTTGCGAACCTTCAAAATCATCGACATACGAGGTTGCTTCCCCGTTTAAGTTGGTGCCTTTTGGTGCGCCCGGTGCTAAATAGGCAAACTCCCCACGCAGGGATAGATTGGATTCTACATCGGTATCGATATTGGGTAATTTATTTGCCAAACGCGTTAAAAAAGGGACTTTGGTGGCAAAGTTTCCGTTAAGTCCAAAAATAGTATTGTTGATGGGCTCCGAACCGTAATTTGCTTTTTGGGTGATGGGGCGTTCATTCAAATTTAAAAGTGTACCGCCCAATACGAAATTTTCATTGAATTTATGTTCTACGTTAATGCCCGTAAAACGCTTGGTTTGCTGCCCGAATACCGCATTATTTTCGGTGGAAACCTCTATGGGCGTATTCGATGCTTTTAAAGCTTCGTCTAAAATTTGAACCCGACCTAATTGATAGTTTACGGTATAATCGATGCCTTCAACCAACACGCGCCCACCGGCAGTTACTTTTACCGAGCCACGTGGCACATTGAACGACCCAATAGGAATACCATCGCCACCGCTGGACTTATAACGTCCTTTTAATTTGAACTTATTTTTTTCAACAGCTTCTAAAGCGGCTGTTTTGGTGCTTTTATACAGCACATCGTACACGTATTTTTTTTGGTTGTCGTTGTAGGTGCTGTTGCTGTTGTAATCTTCACTGTTGTTTAATGATAACTTGTTGAACAGGTATTCCCCAAAAGGTTCGGCACTTGGGAAAATAATTTTTCCGCTTTGCGATAATACCGTAATGCCTTCAACATAATCAAAAAAACCATCGCCTTTTGATTGTGGGTCGTTATTGTAGTTTAACTTATCTAAATTGAAAACCCTTAGTAAGGGCGTTTCCTGCAAAGCATCATCATTAGGTCCTGGTGTTGGAAATGCGGTAGTACCAACAGGTTTTATATAGTTTAAAGGCGACGCTTCGTTGTAAAAAATATTCAATTTAAAATCTTCAGAACTTAAGTTATAAGCACCTGTATCATAAATATTTTTCATCATCAAATCCCAAACAGGCTGGTTTACATTGGTAATGCTGCTCTTTAACATTTTTACCACTAAATTACTATTAACAACCGATGTTACTTGCCCTGATCCGTTAGTTGTAACGTTGGTAGCATCAACTCCATCATTTGCAAACTCACCTACTTGATACACTTGTCCGCCCAAAGTATATTGAAATGCTACTGCTAACACTTCATCATTATTTAAGCGTTGATTTAAAGAAATGTATCCTAATTGCGAATTTAAAACATACTCTTGTCCGCTAATTAACTTTCGAGCATTTTCTAATTTTGAATAGTCAGATCCCTCTTTTACTACGGGAGAAAGCAAATCTCCAAAACCTTGTGACACTTTTGATATATCTCTAATATCTACTGTTAAGGCAGAAGTTGTTCCTATTTTAGTAGGGTCAAAATCATTATTGCTATTATCAGGTATCGAGTTCGGTTTATTTATAAATCCTGTGTATCCAGCTGAATTTGGATCCAACAATATTTTATCTGCAGTTGGATTTAATGGGTCATAAACAGATTCACCAATATCTTGTAATGCAATAACATTTCTAACATTATCGGTTTTATTGCTTCTATTAGTTACCCAAACCTCAAGTCTAGTAATTTGAAGTCCGCCATTATTTAAATACGGATAAGTGGATAATGCTTTATCATACGTATCTCGAAAGTACTGCGCTAAGAAGAAGTGTCTGTTTTCATCGTAATCTCTAATAAATAATTCAAACTCTTCTAATGTTCCACCACCTTGAGCAATAACCGTATTACCTTGAGATTTTTGTTCAGAAAACACACCTGTAACGGTTGTTTTGCCAAATTGCAACTGTGTTTTTACACCAAACAAACTTTGTGCTCCTGTAATTAGCGAACTATTAAGTGGCATACTTACGTTACCTACTTCTATTTTTTGGATGATATCGTCTTCGGTTGGCGTGTACTCTAATTTTATTAAATTTTGAAAATCGAAGGTTGATTGCGTATCATAATTAGCTGTTACTTGCAAACGTGTTCCTACTTTTCCTAGTAAACTTAAGCTGATACGCTGATCGAAATCGAACGTAAAGTTACTTCGGTTACGTGGTGAAAATGATGGGTTGTCTTGTTTTGAAAATAACATTCCTAAATCCATTTCAACCGACCCTTGCGGAACAACTTCAATGGTATTACCTCCAAAAATAGATTCAAAAAAATCAGATTTCACATAAAACTCTGGCAACAGGTTTTTCTGGGCATCATCGGCACCTGCTTTTTTGCCATCAAATGCATCTATTTTTTCTTTGTAATATGACTTTACACTTTCTTTCGCAACTAAAGCATAATATTCCTGGGGCGTTAAAATAACGGGGTAATTGATATTGAAACTGCCTATTTTTTCAGTGTATATATAACGATTGGTTAAAGCATCGTAGGTGTATTTAGACTCGATACTATTGGGGTTTGGGGTTTTAATGCTTCCTAAATTAAAACCTGTTTTAACCGAATCTTGAGCGGTAGGTTGCTGAGACCATGCTGAAACAGAACACAAAAATACAAGAACTAAAAATGTGCTTCGACTGCGCTGAGCATGACATTTTTTAATGGATTTATAAAAATTAAGGTTAGTTATATTCAAAATCTATTATAAATTTTTTAAAGCTTGTTTAATAATGGTTTCTACGTTGGCATCTGGTTGAGACATCACAATTTTATCAACAACACGTTCGGCCTGTTTTCTAACAAAACCAAGCACTTCTAAAGCAGATAACGCTTCATCTTTATTGGTATTGCCTTTAGAAACGGAAACTTCGTCAATATCGTAAATCTTTAGGACTTTATCTTTTAAATCGATAATAACCCGTTGCGCGGTTTTTGCGCCAATCCCTTTTATCCCTTGGATTAGGGCAACATCGTTTGAAGCGATGCCCTCAATTACTTGTTTTGGCGTTAACGACGAAAGCATGGTACGGGCAATACTGGCGCCTATGCCACTTACTGAAATTAACAGCCTAAATATATTGCGCTCTGCTAACGATGAAAAGCCGTAAAGCGTATGCGCATCTTCCTTGATTTGAAGGTGCGTAAACAACTTTACATGTTCGCCATCTGGAATTTGGGAATAGGTATGCAACGAGATATTGAGCACATAGCCCACGCCGTTGCAATCAATAACAACATCGGTTGGATTTTTTTCTATAAGTTTCCCTTGAATATGTGTTATCATTTATAGCAATTTGTTAAGCAACCAAATGTAATAAATTTATTTTCAAATGAATTACTTAACATTTCCCTTTTCCTGTTCCTGTTTCTCTTTTTGTTGCGCATCGATGACGGCAATGGCGGTCATGTTTACAATTTCATCTACATTGGCACCCAATTGAAGAATGTGCACGGGTTTTCGCATGCCCATCATAATTGGGCCAATGGAAACGGCTTCGTTTAATTCTTTCAACAATTTATAGGTGATGTTTGCCGCATCTAAATTTGGGAAAATTAGGGCATTTACCTTTTTTCCAACTAGTTTAGAAAACGGGAATTTTTCTTTTAACATATCGGCATTAAGCGCGAAATCGGTTTGCAACTCGCCATCAACAACCATATCGGGGTAGTGGCGATGTAAATAGGCCACGGCATCGCGAACCTTTGTGGCGTTTTCATTGGACGACGACCCGAAATTTGAGTAGGAAATCATGGCCATAACCGGATCCATGCCAAACATCTTAACGATTTGCGAGGTCATGTGGGCAATTTTGGTAAGCTCTCTGGAAGTAGGATTGATATTTATGGACGTATCACTTAAGAAAATAGGCCCGCGCTTGGTCATCATTACATTGGTAGTTGCCACGCGTTGGGCGCCTTTTGCCATACCAATAAGTTCTAGCATGGGTTTTACCACCGAAGGATAATTTCTGGAATACCCTGAAATTAACGCATCTGCATCGCCTTCGTTAACCATCATGGCCCCAAAATAGTTGCGTTCACGCATTAAGCGCTGCGCCGAATAATAGGTAACCCCGCGACGTTTGCGTTGTTCCCAATAACCTTTGGCATATTTGTTCTTGCGTTCGTCTTCTTCTTTTTCTTTGGGGTCGATAATAAGAAGATTGGCATCAAATTCAATTTCAGCCATCAACTGTTTTATGGTTTCCGTTCTTCCCAATAAAATAGGGATGGCAATGCCTTCTTCATAAACAATTTGGGCCGCTTTGATAACGCTTAAATGATCTGCTTCGGCAAAAACAACCCGTTTTGGGTTCAATTTTGCACGATTAAACAACAGTCGGATTAATTTATTATCGGAGCCCAAACGTTCGCGCAGTTCATCCTTATATTTTTCCCAATCGGTAATGGGGTCTTTGGCGACGCCACTTTCCATGGCTGCTTTTGCTACTGCCGGTGGGATTTCTACAATTAATCGGGGGTCGAACGGTTTCGGGATGATGTAATCCTTACCAAACGTTAATTTGGTTTCACCATAAGCGATATTCACTTGTTCTGGCACCGACTCCTTTGCTAGTCGCGCCAAGGCTTTAACCGCTGCCATTTTCATGGCTTCGTTAATTTTGGTGGCGCGCACATCCAAAGCACCCCTAAATATAAAAGGAAACCCGAGTACGTTATTAACCTGGTTAGGATGGTCGCTACGGCCAGTTGCCATGATTATATCTTTACGGGTGGCTATGGCAATATCGTATTTAATTTCAGGGTCTGGATTGGCCATAGCAAATACGATGGGGGTTTTTGCCATGGACAAAAGCATTTCTGGAGACACTATGTTTGCCATGGAAAGCCCAATGAACACATCGGCATCTTTCATGGCTTCATCAAGGGTATCAATTTTTCTGTGGGTGGCAAATTCGGCTTTTTCAGACGTGAGGTGTTCCCTATCATCGCGTATTACCCCTTTGCTGTCGAGCATGACCATATTTTCGCGTTTTGCGCCCAAGGCTTGGTATAAACGAGAGCAGGAAATGGCCGCAGCACCGGCACCACTTATTACAATTTTTACTTGGTCGAGTTTCTTTTTTGCAATTTCAACCGCATTGATTAAAGCTGCTGCAGAAATGATGGCGGTACCATGTTGGTCGTCGTGCATTACGGGAATGTCCAACTCTTCTTTTAAGCGTCTTTCAATTTCAAAAGCTTCGGGGGCTTTGATGTCTTCCAAATTAATACCTCCAAAAGTGGGGGCTATATTTTTAACGGTAGCGATGAATTCTTCAATGTTTTCAGTTCCTACTTCAATATCGAACACGTCAATATCGGCAAAAATCTTGAAAAGAAGTCCTTTGCCTTCCATCACGGGTTTTGAAGCTTCCGGACCAATATTTCCCAAACCTAAAACAGCGGTTCCGTTGGATATTACAGCGACCAAATTTCCTTTAGCCGTGTATTTATAAACGTTGTTTTTGTCTTTTTCTATTTCTAAGCAAGGGGCAGCAACACCGGGTGAATAGGCAAGCGATAAATCGCGTTGGGTTGAATATTTTTTGGTGGGAACTACTTTTATTTTACCGGGGAAAGGTTTGGCATGATACAACAGCGCCTCTCTACGCATGCTGTCTTCCTTACGTTTATTGTCTTGGCTCATGGAAATAATTAATTAACAAGTAGAACAAAGATAACAATCCTAGAAATGAAAACGCCATTCTTTTTAATGAAAGTCTTAATCTTTTAGAAAATTGATATTCCGTTTTAAACCAGAAAATTTGGTGCGTTTTACGGCGGAATCCTTAAATATTTTTTTAAAAACATCTTCGGTAATTTCATGCCAATCTTTCTTTGTCATGGAAAGCAATTCGGGATGCGGGTTAAATAGAGGCTCGTTATGCGGTTTTGAAAAACGGTTCCACGGGCATACATCTTGACAGATATCGCAGCCAAACATCCAATCTTCAAACTTTCCTTTAAACTCTGTGGGGATGTTTTCTTTAAGTTCAATGGTAAAATAGGAAATGCATTTGCTGCCATCAACCACATACGGTTCTGTGATGGCTTGCGTTGGGCAGGCATCGATGCATTTTGTACAGGTACCACAATGATTGGTTGTTATGGTGTCGTATTCCAATTCTAAATCAACAATTAGCTCTGCAATAAAATAAAATGAACCGACTTGTTGGGTTAATAAATTGCTGTGTTTGCCAACCCATCCCAAACCCGATTTTGCTGCCCAGGCTTTATCTAAAACCGGCGCAGAATCTACAAAGGCACGTCCATTTACATCGCCAATTTCAGTTTGAATAAAGTTTAAAAGCACTTTGAGCTTATCTTTTACAATGAAATGATAATCGGTGCCATAAGCATATTTTGATAGCTTAAAACTGTTTTGGTTTTGAGTTTCTTGCGGAAAATAATTGAGCAGTAAAGAAATAACCGATTTGGAACCTTCAACCAATTTTGTGGGGTCCAAACGTTTATCAAAATGGTTTTCCATGTACTGCATTTGCCCATGCATATTTTTATTTAGATAATTTTCCAAACGCGGGGCTTCTGCTTCTAAAAACTGGGCCTTACTAATGCCACAAGACAAAAAACCGAGGCGTTTGGCTTCGGTTTTGATTTGGTTTGTATATACTTCTTTGGTATTCATTTTAAGTAATCCTGAAATAAATTCAGAACAACGCAATGGTTAAAACAACCCGCCTTGAATATTGGTTTTTATTTTTCCCAAATGCCTGTATGCCAACTCGGTAACTTCACGCCCACGGGGAGTTCGCATGATAAACCCTTGTTGTATTAAAAAGGGTTCGTAAACTTCCTCTATGGTTTCGGCACTTTCGCTAACCGCGGTTGCCAAGGTTGAAATGCCCACAGGGCCTCCTTTAAATTTTTCGATGATGGTGGTTAAAATTTTATTGTCCATTTCATCCAAACCAAAAGCATCGACATTAAGGGCTTGCAAAGCGAATTTCGCTATTTTGATATCAATGCGTCCGTTGCCTTTTATTTGTGCAAAATCGCGTACGCGACGCAACAACGCATTGGCAATACGTGGTGTGCCCCGACTTCTGCCTGCAATTTCTACGGCAGCTTCCATGGAAATGGGAACGTTTAATATGGAAGCACTTCGTTGCACTATGGTTGTAAGCAGCTCGGTGTTATAATATTGCAACCTGCTTTGAATACCAAATCGCGCCCGCATAGGTGCAGTTAACAAACCTGACCTTGTGGTTGCGCCCACCAATGTAAACGGATTTAGATTTATTTGAACGGTTCGGGCATTGGGTCCAGACTCGATCATGATGTCTATTTTGTAATCTTCCATGGCGGAATACAAATATTCCTCGACAATAGGACTGAGGCGATGGATTTCATCAATAAACAACACATCACGTTCGTCTAAATTGGTAAGCAAGCCCGCTAAATCGCCAGGTTTATCCAAAACAGGGCCCGATGTTATTTTGATGCCCACATTCAATTCGTTTGCTAAAATATGGGCAAGCGTTGTTTTTCCAAGTCCCGGGGGGCCATGAAATAACGTGTGGTCCAATGCTTCTTTTCGTAAATTGGCAGCTTGAACAAAAATCTGGAGGTTTTCCAACACTTGGTCTTGGCCCGTAAAATCGTTAAATGACAGCGGTCTTAACTTTTTCTCAACATCCAGTTCCTCGGGTGAAAAATGTTCGTTTGTTGGGTCTAGGTTTTCGTTCATATTTAGTTCCTGCGTAGGCAGAAATCCTTTTGATTATTTGTTGAAATAGCTACTTTACCGAATAACCGATAAAAACCTACAAGGTTTAAAAAACCTTGCAGGTTGTTCACGCAAATATAAAGAAAAAGACCTTTGCAATGACTAATTCGCTACAAAGGTCTTTTTTATGATGAATTATGAGATTCCTGCTTTCGTGGAATTTAGTTAATTCAAAATTGTAAATTCGCAACGACGGTTAACCTCGTAGCCTGCTTGATCGCACATACCGGGTTTTATGCAATGGTTAAGCGGTTGTGTTTCGCCATAACCTTCGCTTTTTAATCGGTTCCTGTCGATGCCTTTGCTTACCAAATATTCTAAAGTTGCAGCGGCACGACGTTTGGATAGGTTTAAATTATAGCGGTCGTTTCCGCGGGCATCGGTGTGTGCGGACACTTCAATTTGCATCAATGGGTATTTGTTCATTAAATCGACCAACACATTTAAGGTTGTAGCGGCATCTGGACGGATTTTAGATTTATTGAAATCGAAATAAATTTTATCCAATTCCACTTGAAGCGCGCCTTTTTCGTTTTCCTTGATGCGGGCTTCCACATCTTTGTAGGCTTCCAATGAAAAATTGATGTTTTGCTGAATTTTTTCTTTTCCGCTCGTGTAAAACTCAAACTCTTGCGAGATGTAGCCTTTTTGTTCTGCCCTAATTTTATATACTTTATTCGGTTCTGTTTTAAATGAGTAATCGGCTTTTTCACCCACAATAACATCTTGAACTATACTTCCTTTACTATCGAACAAGGTAACTAACGCGCCCAACAATGGCACTTTGCTATTTTTATCGTTCACTATTCCTGAAACCAAATATTTGGTTAACGTATTTTCTTGGCGAGCAAAATTGTACAACCTATCAAAACCACTTCGGTTTGAAGACACAAAGCCCTTGTTGTCCTTTTCTCGAATGGTGAACGCAAAATCGTCTAAATTACTGTTTACCGAACTTCCTAAATTTACGGGTGTATCGAAACTTCCATCAACCAAACTACTTCTAAAAATATCCAGTCCGCCATAACCCAAATGGCCATCGGAAGCGAAATACAAAACGTCTATATCGCTTATATACGGAAACTGCTCGCGGTGCTTGGTGTTTATTTTAGGGCCTAAATTTTCGGGGGTTCCGTAGGTGCCATCCTCGTTAACTGCCACTTTGTAAATATCAAAGCCGCCAATGGTTCCGGGCATGTCGCTGGCAAAATAGAGCGTTTTGCCATCCTTACTTAAAGACGGATGTTCGCAACTAAAGCTATTGGAATTGAAGGGTAGTTTGGTAACGTTTGCCCATGCGCCATCAACCCATTCTGCCTTAAAAATTTGAATTTGCGCAATGCGTTCATCTTCGGTTTTGGTTCGTGTAGCATTGGTCCTGTTGAAATACATTGTTTTTCCATCGCTGCTGAACGTTGCGTTACTTTCGTGCGAAGTGGTATTTATTTCATTGGAAAATGGGGTGATGTTTTCCAGTTTTCCATCGTTGGTTAGGGTTGCGAAATATAAATCCAAATAAGGCAAATTATTCCAAGAATACGATGGATTTTCCGTGTTTCTGGTAGAAGCAAAAGCCACTTTATCTTCACCATAAAACGCCAGACCGAAATCGCTACTTGTACCTGTTTCATTGATTAATTGTGCTAATTGAAACGTATGGGGCGTTGTTTTTTCATTTACCGCTATGAACGCTGGGGTATTTATTTCCTGGTTGTAATATTTACTTAAATGCGCATCGGCTTCTTTATAATCTTGAACCCCTTTTAAGGCTTGTGCATACCTAAAATTAAATTCAATATCGATAGAATCGCCATAATTTACAAACAACTCGCGGTAGGTTTTAACCGCTTTTTGAAGGTTGGCGTTGTAATAATAACTATCGGCCAGATTTTGCAGTACATGTTGCGTACGGTCGTTGGTTTCATAAATGTCGGCAGCCTGCATGTAAGAGCGCATTTCGAAGAGTTTATCGGCGCGCTTTAAATTACTTTTTTGCGCAAGTACGATGCCACTAACTAATAAAAGGCTGGCAAGTATGTAGGTTTGTTTTTTCATAACTTTAGTCGTTTTTAACGTTAGAAGAATCGAGGTGAACGGTCGTAACCCCCTTTAAGTCCGAATAAATCGACATCAAACAAAATAAAAAGTTCGTGCGACCCCGAGTTGTAGCTTCCTAGGTTATTGGTTGTAAAATCGTAAGCGTAGCCTATTTTTAATTCGGGCGAAATTCTAAATCCAACCAAACCACTTATGGCATCATCCAAACGATAGCCTAAACCTGCTTCTAGTTTTTCATTAATCAATACATTGGCCGTAATATCCAAAGCCAAAGGCGCACCACTTACGGATTTTGCCATAAAAGCGGGTTTCAATTTTAGGTTTTGATTGATATTGAACACATATCCGCCCGTTAAATAATAATGCACGCTTTGAACGCCCGTGGTTCGGATGCCATTTTCAACTTCCAAATGCTTGGTATTTAACATGTTTGGTGCAGATAGACCGATATAATAAGTATCGGTGAAGTAAAAAGCACCTATTCCCAAATTAGGAAATGTTTTGTTGATGTTTTCGTTGAAGGCAATATCGGTAGATACGTTGCCCGATTGCAAATTTAACCCATCAAAGTTGGTATCGAAAAGCGTAAAACCAGCTTTCAATCCTAATGATAATTTGCCTTCTAAACCCATGGGCAATACATACGCAAAATCGGCATAAATGTTATTTTCTTGTACAATATCACCAATATTATCGTTGGTAAAGGAGATGCCCACTTCAATATTCCGGTTAATGGGCGTATGTGCAAAAAAAGTGCCTGTTTTTGGTGCGCCTTCCAGTCCAACCCATTGCGTTCTGTACAAACCACCAAGGTTTAAAACGGCCTCATTGGCAGTGGCATAGGCTGGGTTGATAACGCTCATGTTGTACATATACTGGGTAAATTGAGGGTCTTGTTGTGCAATACTTTGAAGCGACATGAGCATGATACTTACTAAAGCGGCTATTTTATAATATCTATTTAAGTTTTTCATGATTTTCTAATTTTGAATTCTATAAATTATCTGCTTAAGTATAATCGCCCTTGTTTTGGTTTTGTAGAACCATCGTTAAAATTGAAAATATAAAAATAAACGCCAACGGGTAAGTCGCCACTACCAACAGTTCTTGATTGGTTTGACTTCCCATTAAAACGCGGGGTTGAAGCGTTGCCTTTATAAACCATATTTCCGTAGCGATTGTATATTTCCATTTCAAAATTGGGATATAGAATATCTAAATTGTTAACTTCAAACGTGTCGTTAACACCATCGCCATTGGGTGAAAACCCATCTGGTATTTTTAAAATGCCACAACTGGTTAAATCGGGTGTAACTGCTAAACGCACACTACTTTCACAACCTGTAACAACATCAATTAAAGCGGCATAATAGGTTGATAAATTTATAAGTTCGGTGGTGCTGCTTATCACATTTCCGTTTGTAGCGGCATCATACCAGATAATATTACTGGATGTTGCATTTTTTTCAGCAATATTTTGGGTCAAGTCTTCAATTTTAGGAACATCATTAATACAATATTCCAAGGAAACATCTTTAAGTGTAGGCACGGAAGCATCGGTAACCGTGGCAGTTATTTTTATACTTTGTGAAGATTGGCAATTAGAACCCGTGGTTTGGGTCGCAAAATACTCTTTCCCATTTATTAATGCGTCCGATGCATTTACTGGCGTTAATAGCGTCGCATCAGCATACCAAGAAACCGTACCCGTGGGTTGGATAGCCATTGCTAAACTGGCAACCGTTGGATTATCGACCAAACAAAAAGAAGGAGTATCATCTAATACCACAATTTGGGGCGAATCGTTAACCGTTACGGATATTTGTGCCGTTGCATCTGGAAAACAGGGTGCTGTTGCCGCTACCGTATAAGTGTAAGTTCCAGCCGCATCCGTTTTGGGGTCAAAAATACTGGTTCCGCTTGTTAATGCTGGCAACCACGTACCACCACTTTGTGCACCCGTTCCTAATAATGGGAATAAATCTACGGGACCATTAATAACACAGATAGTTATTGTATTATTTGTACCAGCATTTGGAGCTATGGTAACAGATACAGTTACTTCGCTACTTACCGTTCCGCATGCATTTGTTAGGGTATAGGTATATTTCCCTGAAGCATCAACCAGAGGATTGAAAACACCAGTACCACTAGCCAAAGCTGGCAACCAGGTGCCCCCTGCATCTGCACTGCCCAATAAAGTAAACAAGTTGGTCGTTCCGCTATTGCTGCAAACAGTTAAGGTATTATTTGCACCCGCATTTAAAGGCGGTTCTATGGTAATGGAGGTTATGGTACTCGCATCCAAACAAGGTGATGAAGCCGAAACTAAGTAAGTAAATCGATACGTTCCTGGAGTTACTGTTGTAGCATCAAATACATTGCCCAATAAGCCACCCGTTCCATCGGTATCTTGCCAAACACCTCCACTATCTTGCGTACCATCCAAAGCGGTAAACAAATCGACAGCATTGTTGGAACTACAAACCGTAATTGGATTTGGATTTCCTGATTTTGGCGACTTATAAATAACTGCCGTTACCAAGGTTCTTACGGAAGATTCGCAACCTGTTGTGGCATCTATTTGTGTTGTAAAGTATGTTTCGCCGTCAACCAATGAAACGCTGCCCAATAAAGCTGTTCCACCGGAAGCTTCCTCATACCATTGTATGTTGGTGCCTGTTGCCGTTAAATTTGAAACCGTGGCGGTATCGCAAAACTCCTGAATGGGGTTAGCTACGGGTGAAGGCGCATCGTTTATTAGGATGCTTACCGTTACCAATACATCATCACAACTTCCAATAGCAGTAACGTCATAGGTAAAATTATAAGTTCCTGCGGAAAGGCCATCAATAGTTACCAAATTTCCCGATAAGGCTCCAGAGGCATCATCATCGTTCCAACTGCCTGTTTGGTCTTCACCTGTTAACAAATCAAATAAATTAACGGTTTGCCCTGGGGTTATTGCCGCCAAACAAAATTCTAATGGTGCTGATGCTGTTCCAGATTCGGGAGCATCTTCAATGGTAACTACAAGAGTTGAACTATTTGAACAACCATTCGCATCGGTTATAGTATATGTGAAATTATACGAACCAATGGTTAAAGCGGTTATATTCACATCGCTTCCGCTTAAAGCACCTGTTGCGTTATCGTCGGTCCAAGTTCCTCCTGAATCTTCACCAGAAAGTTGCCCAAACAAATCCAATGGTGAATTGGAAACCAAATCGTTTTCACATAGAACAACAGGCGTTGGTGTGCCTGTTTTTGGAAGTGGGTTAATTGTTACCGTTACGGTTACCAAGGCGTCATCGCAAGTACCAATAGCAGCCACATCATAAGTAAAATGATAGGTGGCAGGTGCTAACGCTGATAAATCGACCACATTGCCCGATAGTGCTCCAGATGCATCATCATCAATCCAACTACCCGTTTGGTCTTCTCCGGTTAACAGGGTGAACAAATCAAATCCTGCCGGTGCAGATGCCTCACAAAATTGAGGAAATACCGCAATGGGAGTTCCCGCTTTTGGTGCTGGCAACACGGTTATGCTTATTGGCTCTTTATCAGAACATGCGCCATTATCAATGGTATAATTAAATATATACGGACTTCCTGCAACGGTTAAAGTTGAAGTATCAAGTAAACTTGAAATGACATTATTTGCTGCATCTGTCCAAGTTCCACTATTGTTATCTTGCGAACCATCCAAGGCATTGAATAGATTGAAGGGCGAATTGGCTGCCAAATCATTTTCGCAGAAGGTTTGGTTTACAGCAGTTCCTGCATTTGGATCTTGCAATATAACCACTTGAACTGTTGTTGATTGTTCCGGACACGGATTTGGCGCTAAATTTTGAGTATAGGTGAAATTATAAGTTCCGGGAGCTAGACCAGTTAAATCTATGGGACTTAGGACAATGGGATCGGAACTTGAGCTGCCCTGTGTCCATTGCCCGTTTGGATCCTCGTTTTGTAATAGACTAAACAAGTCAAATGCTGAAGGTGCAGTAGATTCGCAAAACGATGCAGGACTTAATGCTGTTCCAGAACTAAACGTTTGAAATACGCGTATGGTTACTGTTGCGATACCATCTGGACAAATGCCCGTGCTTGGCACGGTATAAGTAAAAACATAGGTTCCTGGAGTGGTTAAACTCGAAATATTAACAGTACCCAAATGTCCATTTAAAGTTGTTATTGGTCCAGACCAAAGGCCTGTTGCGTCTTTAATCCCTCCTAGTTCGTCAAATAAATTAAAATCGCCTGTGGGCAAACCATCAGAACAGTAGTCTAAAGTAGCAGGAGTTCCTGCATTAACGGGTGTGTTAATTGTTACAAGAACAGGAATGGCATTACTAACACAAAAAATATTATCAATTTGTATATAGTAGGTTTTTCCGTTCTCGAGTGGGGTTAATAAGGATAAGGCAGGTTGGATAGGTTCACCAAAGGCATCCACATTTTCGTACCACTTGAAATTTGTTGCCGAAGTTCCTTGGTTTAAATTTCCAACAACGGGACTTGAAGTGGAACAAAATTCTTGAGGGCTTGCAGGTGTGGGGTTTATGGGTGCCGTAAACACCCCAACTTGTCCAATTTCAAATTGGCCCTTACAACCGCCCGCATCAACAAAAACGATGTAATAATTTGAAGCACCGCCTGGAATGGCATCAGTGGCATTGGCATTGTTGGTTAATTTAAAATCATAATAAACTTCAACCAAACCGCCCGATGGAATACCTGTTTGCAAAACATCGTCAATATAGGTTTGAATTGTAGCGTTATCATTACTACAATAAATACGATCCAAGTTTTTTCCAGAAGGGTTAACGGTAAAGTCTATAACAATGGGCGTCCTTGGCCCACAAGTGCCTGAAGCATCACCCGCATAGTAGGTACCTTCTTTTACTAATTGGCTTGGGTTAAATGCCGTTCCACCAGTACTTGATGTGTACCAAACAATACCGCCACCAGTATCGGTAGCATAGGCATTTAGATTGGCAAACGTGAAACCGGCGGCATTGCAAATGGGTGGTGGGTTCGAGTTTGAAACTGTGGGACATTGCCCATAACTGGAAAATGCGGCCCAAAACAAAACCAAGATATAGGTTGCCTTTTTTAAGACATTCCTAAAAAAATGAGTTGTAATCATCATTGAAATATATTTGAATCATGTTTATAATAGCAAAATAAAAATCGACCATTCATTCGTTAACACCGTTAACAAAATTAATCTTACAGAAATTTATTAGCGCAATTTAACTGATTTTTTTGTATTTCAACGATATTTTTATAAATATTTTACATTACAGCGATAAAATATGTATTTAAACGGAAAAACTCACCTGATTTAGGTGAGTTTTTATATAAAAACAATGTATTTTTTTAATGCTGCAACTCTTCTTCGCCTGCTTTTAAGGGGATGTTTTGAGGGATAAAATCTTCATCGTGCCCTGGTTTGCTATAATCGTAAGACCATCGGTACACATGTGGAATATCACCTGGCCAGTTACCGTGAATATGTTCCACTGGGGTAGTCCATTCAAGTGTGTTGGAGCGCCAAGGATTTTGGGTTGCTTTTTTTCCGAAGAAAATGCTTCCGAAGAAATTGTACAAATACACTATTTGCACAATACCCCCAATAAGAGCAAATATGGTGATTACAACATTCACATTTGCTAAATCGTCGAATAATGGGAAATTGGTATTGGTATAATAACGTCGTGGTAAACCTGCCATACCTATAAAATGCATAGGGAAAAACACGCCATAAGCACATACAGCGGTTATCCAAAAATGGATGTATCCTAAATTTTTATTCAACATACGGCCAAACATTTTTGGATACCAATGATAAATACCCGCAAACATACCATACAAAGCCGAAATACCCATTACTAAATGGAAGTGGGCAATTACAAAATAGGTATCGTGCACGTTTATATCCAAAGCACTGTCTCCTAAAATAATGCCCGTTAAACCTCCTGTGATAAACGTTGAAACAAATCCTATTGAAAACAACATGGCGGGATTCATTTGCAAATTACCTTTCCATAGGGTCGTTATCCAGTTAAATGCTTTCACTGCGGAAGGAATGGCAATCAATAAGGTTGTAAAGGTAAATACCGAACCTAAAAATGGATTCATTCCGGACACGAACATGTGATGCCCCCATACGATGGTTGATAAAAAGGCAATGGCCAATATGGAAGCAATCATGGCACGGTACCCAAAAATTGGTTTTCGCGAGTTGGATGCCATAATCTCTGAAACAATTCCCATGGCAGGCAAAATTACAATATACACTTCAGGATGCCCTAAGAACCAAAACAGGTGCTCGAACAAAACGGGTGAACCGCCTTGATAATGTAACACTTCCCCTTGAATAAAAATATCGGATAAGAAGAAGGAAGTTCCAAAACTTCTATCCATAATTAATAATAAGGCAGCAGATAATAACACCGGAAATGACACCACACCGATGATGGCCGTTACGAAAAATGCCCAAATAGTAAGTGGTAAACGCGTCATCGACATGCCTTTAGTGCGCAAATTGATAACGGTTACAATATAATTTAACGAGCCCAATAACGATGAAGCAATAAAAATTGCCATAGAAACTAACCACAAGGTCATGCCCATACCCGAACCACCTTGCGCCATAGGCAATGCACTTAAGGGTGGGTATATGGTCCATCCCGCAGCAGCTGGTCCAGCCTCTACAAATAATGAGGAAACCATGATGATACTTGAAAGGAAAAACAACCAATAAGATATCATATTCAAGAAGCCAGAGGCCATATCGCGTGCACCAATTTGCAACGGAATTAACAAGTTGCTAAACGTACCGCTTAGACCTGCCGTTAAAACGAAAAAAACCATAATGGTACCATGAATGGTAACCAAGGCCAAATAAATGTCGGCATCCATGACACCGTCTGGTGCCCATTTGCCCAACAATGCTTCAAACAAAACGTTAGGCTCTTCTGGCCATGCGATTTGAATACGGAACATCATAGACATGATAACACCAATAATACCCATTAGCGTACCTGTAATGAGGTATTGTTTGGCAATCATTTTATGGTCTTGACTAAATATATATTTAGTTATAAACGTTTCTTTATGATGATGTCCGTGGTCGTCGTGAGCGTGATTATCTTCGTGTGCTGACATAATCTTATATCGTTTTTATCTTTTTAATTAGTTAATTAGCGAATTTTTGAAATCTTTCTGTTCTTTAATCCATGCATCATATTCTTCCTGTGTTTCCACTACTATTTTCATTTGCATGTTATAATGAGATTTACCACAAATTTTATTGCACAGAAGCAAATAATCAAATTCATAAGGCTCAAGAGCATCGCTCCCTTTTGCGGTTAGTTCTTTACTCTTTTCAGATCTAATCTTATTGATATTATTAACTTTGTCAACTATTTCAGGGGTTTTCCTCATGTCGGCAGTAGTAATTGTTGGCGTAAAACCAAATTGTGTTATCATACCGGGCACACAGTTCATTTGTGCTCTAAAGTGGGGCATATAAGCTGAATGCAATACATCTTGCGAACGCATTTTAAAGAGTACTGGCTTTCCAACGGGCAAATGCAGTTCGGTTGTAATGATGTCGTCCTGGGCATTTGGATCGGCTTCATCCAAACCTAAAATATTGGCTTTATCGATATCTATTAAACGCACATTGGCTTTACCTAAGGTATTATCGTTACCCCCATATCGGGCTTTCCAGTTAAACTGTTGCGCATATAATTCAACAATTAAAGGGTCGTCGCTCTCATCAACTCCCATGATATTGATCCAAGTGTTCAATCCATAAATGATCAAACCTGCCAGCACGATAACGGGAATGATTGTCCAGATAGCTTCAAGTTTATTGTTATCGGCAAAGAACAATGCTTTTTTTCCTTTTTCACCTTTGTATTTGAAGGCAAAATAGTGCAAAAGAAATTGGGTTACGGTTTGTACAAAGAAGATGATTACTAGAGAAACGATCATCAAATTATCGATGGTAGGGCCGTGTTCGGATGCAGAATTTGATAACAAAGGCAAGTCGCCCCATTTTGCAAAGGATATGATGGTAATTACATAGATGAATGCTAAAAAGCCCATCATTAAATATCCATTCATGGTATTATCCTTATCTGTGGCAACTTGGGTGTTTTCATTTTTGGCATGAGCCAAATCGAAAATCTTCACCATTTGCCAAATGGCTATCAGAATAAATACTAAAACTATAATTGTTAATAAAGCAGTCATCGTTTTTGTTCGTCTTAACTTAAATTAATAATGGAAATGCTCACTTTCTTTTCTAAAAGGATAACCTTTTACAAGTAATGGCGCTTTTGTTAGGGCGGTAAATACTATAAATATAAACAGACCAGCAAAAAGTAGTACTGAGCTGATTTCTGGGATACCAATAAACCAACGGTCGCCTACGGTGGCGGGCATGATCATAATAAATACATCAATATAATGCCCTAGTAGTATAACCAATCCTGTCATGATTACAAACCAAGGAATACGTTTATAATTGGCATTCATCAACATTAAAATGGGAAACACGAAATTCAATACCACCATTCCTAGGAACAATAATTTATAATCCTGGAACCTGGTGATGAAATAAGTTACCTCTTCTGGAATGTTTGAATACCAAATAAGCATAAATTGTGAAAACCATAAATAGGTCCAAAAAATACTGAACGCAAACATATATTTAGCAACGTCGTGCAAATGGTTTTCGTTTACAAACTCTAAATAGTTTCTTGATTTTAAGTAAATGGCCACCAAAGCTATTACGGTAATGCCGCTTACAAACATGGTTGCGAATACATACCACCCAAACAATGTTGAAAACCAGTGGGGGTCCACACTCATGATCCAGTCCCAAGACATCATAGATTCGGTGTAGATAAAGAAAACCAAAAAGGCTGCTGATATTCGGAACGATTTTTTAAAATTGCTAGTATCTTCTGCCGTATCCTGTGCAATAGAAAATTTACGCGAAAAATGACGGTACAGGCTCCAACCAGCGATAAATATCAACCCACGTATGGCAAACCAAGGAAGGTTTAAGAAACTGGATTTTCCGGCAATCAATTTATCATAATGTTCGCTTTCTGGGTTTATAAGGTCTGGGTTCATCCAAACAAACAGATTATAATGCCCAATAGTACCTGAAGCAACGGCTATACCCAAAACGATTAAAGTACCGGGCAACACATAGGCTGTGATGCCTTCCATGACTCTAAATAATACTGGAGACCACCCAGCTTGGGAAGCAATTTGAATGGCGTAAAATGCCAAAACGCCCAAAGCTATCATCATAAAGAAAAAGGCCGCTACATAAAGTGCCGACCATGGCCTGTTTGACAATTGGTGCTGTACATGTTCTGCATGCTCATTCGCGTTGTGGGCTTCATCTGAATGATCAGCATGTGCATCGGCAACAGCGTGGGTGGTTTGAACGGCATGACCTCCATGATGCGCTGCTTCTTCATTAAGCATGGTTTTAACTTCATCTATAGATTTATGGGACGTCATAAAACCATATCCAACACCCAATGCTCCTAATATCATTAGAATGAAAGAAAATGTCTTTAATTTATTTGAAAATGTGTACATATCTATAATAATCTGGTCTATCTTACTTAACTAAATCGGCTCTTAATTGCAACACATACGATACGACTTGCCAGCGTTCTTCTTCTTGCAATTGGTTTGCATAACTACCCATGGCATTTTTTCCATAATATATGGTGTGGTAAATGCTGCCTTCGGTAATTTCCCTATCGGCATAATTTGGAATACCCAATATTTTTTCGCGTTTTACCAAGTTACCCTGTCCGTCGCCCGCAGTGCCATGGCAAATAGCACAATAGATATCGTAAAGGGCTTTACCAGTTTGCGCATTGACTTGGGTAGAATCTAAGGGGCTTTTTAAGGTTTCCTTTGCTAGTTCGTACCCTTCGGTTGAATTTGCTATATCAAAAGGTACATGTCCTCTAGGTATGGAGCCTTCAGCAGGTAATTGAGCCTCAACACCATTTTTAAAGGCTGCTTCACCATAGGTTTCGTAACCTGCCGATTGGTACATATTTGGCATGAACTGATAGTTTGGTGCAGTATCTTTTTTACAAGACACAGCCATTAACCCAATTGCTAATACTACTATTTTAATTAAGCTTTTCATATCTATTATTAATGGGCTTTATTAATTAAATTAATTTCCACTGCGCCTGTTTCTTTAAGCAAGCTTTCCAGTTCGTTCTCATTTCCGTTTACTGCAATTTCCATTAAAAAATGGTCATCGGTTGTTCTAGGATCTGGATTTTCAGCATTTTTAAAAGGCCACATTTTACTGCGCAAGTAAAAAGTTATTACCATTAAATGTGCTGCAAAAAACACGGTTAACTCGAACATAATGGGCACAAATGCTGGCATATTTTCTAGGTAACTAAAGCTTGGTTTGCCACCAATATCTTGAGGCCAATCTTCAATCATGATATAATTCATCATGACTATGGATACTGTTAAACCTATTAAACCATAAATAAACGATGCTATGGCGATACGCGTGGGCGCTAAACCCATGGCCTTATCTAGCCCATGAACCGGAAACGGTGTGTATATTTCTTCGATATGATAACGTTCTGCCTTAACCTTTTTTACTGCCGACATTAATACATCATCATCCGTATAAATAGCGTGAATAACTTTTGAAGCTTCCATTGACTCTATTCTAGTTTATTAATTTTTTAGCTTGACCAGACCAATCATCACGTTCGGCCCTTCCTGGGAAAGAACCTGTAATATCATCCAACAAGTCGTATTCTCTTTTTGTCATTTTACTTACTTGCGCATAAGTAAAAATACCAATACTGTTAAGTACCTCTTCCATTTTAGGGCCAATGCCGCTAATTACCTTTAAATCATCAGCCGTTTGCAAGGTGGGATCAAATTTACCAACACCCTTCAATAGGTTATCCAACTTTTCAGCTTTATCTTGATGCGGTTTTACATCGGTAGTTTCCTGAGTAATCTTAAAATTAGACGTTCTGGCATCGACACCTGTTCCTACTAAACTACCTCCAGCTTCACGGATTCTTTTATAACGTTCTCCGGAAGATTTTAAAATGGTTTTAACCTCTGCTTGGGCAATTACGGGGAATGTTCTTGAATACAATAGGAACAACACAAAGAAGAAGCCAATGGTTCCAATGAAAATTCCTATATCAACAAATGTTGGCGAGAACATGGTCCAAGATGAAGGCAAATAATCTCGATGCAATGAGGTAACGATAATTACGAATCGTTCAAACCACATCCCAATATTTACAACAATAGATATAAAGAACGAAAACATAATGCTTGTTCTTAATTTCTTGAACCACATAAACTGTGGCGAAAACACGTTACAGGTCATCATCGACCAATAAGCCCACCAATAAGGGCCTGTTGCCCTGTTTAAGAAAGCATATTGTTCGTATTCTACACCCGAATACCAAGCGATAAAAAGCTCGGTAATATAGGCAACACCTACAATGGAACCGGTAATCATGATAACGATGTTCATTAACTCAATGTGTTGAACGGTAATATAGTCTTCAAGGTTACAAACTTTACGCATTATGATGAGCAGCGTATTTACCATGGCAAAACCAGAGAATACCGCTCCGGCAACAAAGTAAGGAGGGAATATGGTGGTATGCCAACCGGGAATAACCGATGTAGCAAAGTCAAACGATACAATTGTATGAACAGAAAGCACCAACGGGGTTGCTAAACCGGCAAGTACCAAAGATACTTCTTCAAAACGTTGCCAATCTTTGGCACGACCAGACCAGCCAAAGCTCAATAAAGAGTAGATTTTCTTTTGGAAAGGTTTTACAGCCCTGTCGCGAATCATGGCGAAATCGGGCAACAAACCTGTCCACCAAAACACTAATGATACCGATAGATAAGTAGAAATAGCAAACACGTCCCAAAGCAATGGGGAGTTAAAGTTTACCCATAAGGAACCGAATTGGTTTGGAATGGGTAATACCCAATATCCTAACCACGGGCGCCCCATGTGTATAATAGGGAATAAACCTGCCTGAACTACCGAGAAAATGGTCATTGCCTCCGCAGAACGGTTGATGGCCATACGCCATTTTTGACGGAACAACAAGAGTACAGCAGAAATAAGTGTTCCTGCATGCCCGATACCTACCCACCAAACAAAGTTAGTAATATCCCAGGCCCAACCTACGGTTTTGTTCAAACCCCAGGTTCCAATACCCGTGGATATTGTATAAATGATACAACCTATCCCCCAAAGGAAAGCTGCTAGTGCAATAGAAAATACTATCCACCATTGTTTATTCGCTTTTCCTTCCACAGGTCGTGCCACATCTACCGATACATCGTGATATGATTTTTCGCCTGTAACTAAAGGTCTTCTAATAGGTGCTTCGTAATGAGACGCCATAATTATATAATTGATTCTTTAATTAGATTTATGCTTCGGTTGTATTTCGCACTTTTGTTTGGTACATCACATTCGGTTTTATGCCTACGTGTTCCAACAAGTGGTACATACGGTTATCTTGTTTAAGTTTTGCAACTTTACTTTCCTTATCGTTAATGTCTCCAAATACCATGGCACCCGTACCACATGCTGCGGAACAAGCTGTTTGGAACTCACCATCCTTGATTTCACGACCATCGCGTTTTGCGTCAAGAATCGTTTTTTGCGTTTTTTGGATACACATCGAACATTTCTCCATAACACCGCGAGAACGCACCACCACATCGGGGTTTAAAACCATTCGGCCTAAATCGTCGTTCATGTGGTAATCAAACTCATCGTTTCCATTGTACAGGAACCAGTTGAAACGACGTACTTTGTATGGACAGTTGTTGGCACAATAACGTGTCCCTACACAACGGTTGTATGCCATTTGGTTTTGGCCTTGACGCCCGTGCGATGTTGCCGCAACCGGACAAACAGTTTCACATGGCGCGTGGTTACAATGTTGACACATAACAGGTTGGAAGGCTACTTGTGGATTGGCCGATGCATGTTCCATTTCAGCAAATTCGCTTAACGAGCTTCCTAAACCTGAAATATCATCTTTTTTCTTATCATCACCTTCAAAAGAATCTTCCGATGAATAATACCTATCAATACGCAACCAGTGCATATCACGGCTACGGCGTACTTCGCTTTTGCCAACTACGGGCACATTGTTTTCAGCATGACAAGCTATTACACAAGCACCACAGCCGGTACAGGCGTTCAAATCGATTGATAAGTTGAAATGATGCCCTATAGAACGATCGAAGGAATCCCATAAATCTACTTCTGGTGATGATACAGGTGTAGGTTTGTGGTTTAAGGACACCATAGCGACCTCGTTCCAGTATTTTTTATCTTTTGTATTGAATATCTCTAAAGTCGTTTCTTTAATGATATCGCCACGACCCATTAACGTGTTATGAAGTTGTACCGAAGCAAATTCATGCTCACCAGAAACCGCTTCAACGGTTACGTTTTGCACCGTATTAAAGCCTTGATATAATGCAAAGGCATTAACGCCCGTTTGCATTTCCTCCTTTAATCCTTTTGTTCTTCCGTAGCCCAATGCCAACCCCACAGATCCTTTTGCTTGACCTGGTTGAATCATTACCGGTGCAGTAACCGATTTTCCGTTAACGGTTACTTTAGCATAGCTTCCGTTTAATGCGCCATTTGCTACGTGCTTGTTAATTAAACCAAGTGCATCGGCATCGGCTTTTGAAATGGTTAAATAATTATCCCAAGAGGTTCTGGTAATGGGGTCTGGAAATTCTTGTAACCATGGGTTGTTGGCCTGTTGCCCATCGCCCATACCGACTTTGGTATATAAGGTTAATTCAAGACCTGATTTTTTTGCTGAAGACGCCAAAGCACTGGCCGCCGAACCTGAAGGGGCTGCTAAAGTTGATGCATCGGTAGTTGAAATGACTTCGGTGGCAATACTTCCAACAAAAACTCCATCGTGCAATGCTTGGTTAAAAGAACTGCCTCCTAAAATAGTTGTTCCCCAAGCCTCTTTAATATAATCGTGGTAAGAAACAGGGTTCCCTGTCCATTTTAACAACGCTTCTTGAAACTGTCGGGTATTAAACAAGGGGCGGATTGTAGGTTGTGTTAAACCATAATGCCCTTTTTTAATTTCAACATCGCCCCAAGATTCTAAATAATGTGGCGCTGCGGCCACATATTCCACTTCTGAAGCAGTTTCATCCATTTTCATGGAGAATGTTATGGATAATTCGGTTTTTTTCAAGCCTGCAACAAACTCGGAAGCATTGGGCAACGTGTAAACAGGATTGACACCGCTCATAATGATGGCGCCTACTTTTCCCGCTTTCATATCAGCAACCAAAGCTGCAACATCGGCATCGCTACCTTGTCTTGTTTTTATGGGAGTGGCTTTATCAAAAGCATTACTTACTAAAAATTCATTTATTTCTAAAGCAACGGTTTGTGCATTTACATCTTGAATTCCGGTAAGAACCACGCCATTGGTACCTGCCTTTTTTAATTGGGCTGCCGCTTTTTTAACGGCAACTTCAACCTGGTTTGGTAAACTTCCAGAAACAGAACCGCCAACCACATAGCTGTATAATTTTGCCAAGGCTATTTTTTGTTCACTGGGCGTTAAAGGCACGCGTTTATCGGCATTGGCACCAGTTAACGATAGGTTCGATTCAAACTGTATGTGGCGCGACATTTTTCCTTCTTGGGGAATGCGCCCTTTGGAATAACCAACCTCAAAACCACCACCTTGCCAATCGCCCAAGAAATCGGCACCTATGGAAACAATGGTTGAGGCCTTTGATAAATCGTAATTTGCCAATGCACGCTCACCATATTTTGCTTGGTAGGCATCCAATGCAGCCGATTCTGAAACAGCATCGTAAACGACATGACGAACCGTACCGTATTTTTCTTTAAATTCTGAGATTAACTTACTTGTTGAAGGGCTTGCATAGGTTTGTGTTAGCAATACAATTTCTTTACCTGCAACTTTTAAGTTCGTTAACTTCTGATTGGTTTCAGCATCGAAATCAGTCCATGAAATAGAATTGCCTCCTTTTTTGGGGCTTTGTAGTCGTAAACTATCATACAATCCAAGAACCGAAGCATTTACCCTGGCATTTGCTACGCTATTGGTTGCAGCTAATGCATTGTTTTCTATTTTAATAGGTCGCCCTTCTCGTGTCTTTACCAAAATACTTGCAAAATCAAAGCCATCGGCAATGGTTGTAGCATAGTAATTGGCAACACCTGGAATTATTTCTTGGGGTTGCACTACATAGGGAATGGATTTAACCACAGGACCCTCGCAGGCAGCCAATGATGCTGCCGCTGTACTAAACCCAATATATTTTAAGAAATCGCGACGTGTTGTAGAAGTTGCCTCCAATGTATCTTTATCACCTAAAAATTCATCGGTAGGGATCTCTGAAACAAACTCGTTTTGTTTTAGCGTCTCAACAATAGAACTAGTCTCGTTTAGCTCTTCAACACTTTTCCAGTATTTCTTGTTTGATGACATATTTATTAAATAGTTATTAGTTGTTAGTTATAAGTTGCTTGGTTACTCGCAAACCATAACTTTTTTTTATTAATAATGACATTTACCACATTCTAAGCCACCCATTTCAGCAACTGTAAGCTTTTCTTTATTATATTTTTTGGCTAAAGCTTCGTGGATTTTCGTGTAATAAGCATTGTCCTGAATTTTAACATCGGTGGTTCTGTGACAATCAATACACCAACCCATTGTTAAGGGCGCAAATTGGCTTACAACCTCCATTTCTTGTATAGGCCCGTGGCAGGTTTGGCACTCAACACCCGCTACGGTAACGTGCTGCGAGTGGTTAAAGTAAACAAAATCGGGCAAATTGTGAATACGCACCCATTTTACTGGTTGGGATTCACCTGTATATTTTTGTTCGGTATCATCCCATCCTACGGCTTTGTATAATTTTTTTATTTCAGCGTTATAATCAACCCCAATGGCTGCACCTTCTGCCTGGGTTTCTGGCGCTACTTCGTAAATTGATTTGTGGCAGTTCATACAAACATTTAACGACGGAATGCCTGAATGTTTACTTGTTCTAGCAGAAGAGTGGCAGTATTTACAATCTATTCCATTATCGCCAGCATGTATTTTGTGCGAATAATGTATTGGCTGCACAGGTTGATACCCTTGATCTACCCCAATTTGCATCATA
This sequence comes from Mariniflexile maritimum, assembly GCF_009746565.1. Classification (GTDB taxonomy): domain Bacteria; phylum Bacteroidota; class Bacteroidia; order Flavobacteriales; family Flavobacteriaceae; genus Mariniflexile; species Mariniflexile maritimum. Next base: position 220,523 of record NZ_WRPN01000002.1, on the reverse strand, counting down.
TAGCCATACACAAAATAAGCACTTGCCAACAATAGGAAAATAGCCAGCACCAACATTAAAAACTGGTTTTTAACAAATGCTTGCCATAGTGGCATACGCTTGGTAGCTTCGGGCAATTCGATATTTTGCGCATTGGCAAAACGACGTAAGGTTTTGTTAACCACAAATAAGCCCAATGCCAATAACACAAATAAAATGGCTAGGGCACCTAAAATTAGCTCATTGGTAATACCACCTGTTGCTGCTGGCGCATTGGTGGTTGCACCTGAGGCAACAGCGGCGGCGGGAGCCTCTTCTTTTACCTCGGCCGTATATGCTAATATGTTATCAATATCCTCGTTGGACAATTGTGGGAATGGGGACATGGCAGCGCCACCAAATTCATTATAAATTTTATTGGCATAAGCATCGCCCGATTTAATCAAACCAGCACTATTGCGGATCCACTCATAAATCCAGGCCCTATCCAAGCCTTCGGCAACAATTTTCTCCTCTACATTACGCAAGGCAGGACCCGTCATCTTTTTATCTAATTGATGACAAGCGGCACAATTGGCATTAAACAATGACTTTCCTTTTACTGGATCTCCTCCTTGGGCAGAAAGAGAGGTTGCGAACGCTAACAAAATAATTAAGCATAAACCAAGAATGTTCTTACTTAATATACGGTGAATCACCTTTCTCATATTGTTGGTTAAATTAACTTCTAAACTTTGGTATGACTTTTGTCATTTTATAAATAAAAAAACACAGTTATAAAAATACCAAGCAAAAGTAATATTTAAAGTCGATTTGAGAAACCTTAGATTGTCGATATTATTAATTTAGAAGAATTCTAAATAATAAAATAGTGTTAAATTTAGTTTATAACTTTTACATTTGTATAAATTTATTTGAAAATGAAACTATTGAAATTGAAAACTAGCATTTTAAGTGTTTTTTGCTTTGTAATGGCAACAGCTTTTGGTTATGCACAACAGGGAACTATTAACATTAACCAAGACAAAAAATTGAACACTTTGCTTGATATTAAGAAAGAAATGAACAAAAATGGAACGGAATCCGATAGATACAAAATACAAATTTATTCTGGAAATAACCGTTCAAGTGCTGAATCTGCGCAAAGAGAGTTCAACAGCGCTTTTTCTGATTGGAAGGCTTCCATTCAATTTGAAACGCCCAATTTCAAGATTTGGTCCAGCAGTTTTAACACACGGTTGGAAGCCGATAAGGCCTTGAAACAAATTAAGTCCAAATTTCCTGCGGCCTTTATTTTTAAGCCTAAAAAATAAGGCTGTTGTGTACTATTTTAGGCTAAAAAAAGCGACCAGTGAATTTCTTACTGGTCGCTTTTTTTATTTGTTTATGTTATTTCGATTTGTTACTTGAGTTTCTTTTTAACTTCTACCTCATGGAACGCTTCAATAATATCGCCTTCTTTTATGTCGTTGAAGTTTTTAATTTGCATACCACAATCGAACCCTTTAGTAACCTCTTTCGCATCATCTTTAAATCGTTTTAGCGATGCCAGTACACCTGTAAAAACCACTACCCCATCTCTAATTAAACGAATACCTGCACTCTTCACAATTTTTCCGCTGGTAACCATGCAACCTGCAATACTGCCAATTTTGGTTACTTTGAATATCTCCCTAATTTCAGCAGTACCTAAAATCTCTTCCTTAAATTCAGGAGAAAGCATGCCTTCCATAGCATCTTTAAGATCGTTGATGGCATCATAAATAATAGAGTAGGTTCGGATATCGATTTCTTCCTTATCGGCAATCATTCGGGCATTTCCAACTGGGCGCACATTGAACCCTATGATGATGGCATCGGAAGCCGATGCCAACAAGACATCGCTTTCGGTTATGGCACCAACACCCTTATGTAAAATGTTCACTTGAATTTCTTCGGTTGATAGTTTCTGGAACGAATCGGTCAACGCTTCCACAGAACCATCCACGTCGCCTTTAAGTATGATGTTCAATTCTTGGAAATCGCCCAATGCAATTCGACGACCAATTTCATCTAAAGTGATATGGCGCTGAGTCCTAACCGATTGCTCGCGTTGTAATTGTGCGCGTTTTGAAGCAATTTGTTTGGCTTCACGTTCATCTTCAAACACATTAAACTTATCGCCCGCTTGTGGTGCGCCATCCAATCCTAAAATAGAGACTGGTGTGGAGGGTCCAGCAGCTTTAACGCTATTTCCACGCTCATCGTGCATGGCCTTTACTTTGCCACTATTCTTGCCTGCCAACACATAATCGCCAACGCGAAGTGTACCTGCTTGAACCAGAATTGTAGATACAAAGCCGCGACCTTTATCTAAAAAGGCCTCTACAACGGTGCCCAATGCTGGTTTATTTGGGTTTGCCTTCAGCTCTAGCAATTCGGCTTCAAGCAACACTTTTTCCAATAATTCTTTTACGCCGGTACCTACTTTTGCAGAAATATCGTGCGATTGTATTTTACCGCCCCAATCTTCAACCAATAAATTCATTTGTGCCAATCCTTCTTTAATCTTTTCCGGATTCGCCGCAGGTTTATCAATTTTATTGATGGCAAAAACAATAGGCACTCCTGCTGCTTGCGCATGGGCAATGGCCTCTTTTGTTTGAGGCATGATATCATCATCGGCAGCGGCCACGATAATAGCAATATCGGTTACTTGGGCGCCACGTGCACGCATGGCGGTAAACGCTTCGTGCCCCGGTGTATCTAAGAATGCGATTTTTTGTCCGTTATCCAACTCAACGCCGTAGGCCCCGATATGTTGTGTAATGCCTCCCGATTCGCCAGCAATCACATTTTCTTTACGGATGTAATCCAAAAGCGATGTTTTACCATGATCTACGTGCCCCATCACGGTTACAATGGGTGCTCGTGGCAATAAATCTTCTTCCCTATCTTCATACACCTCGATAGAATCTTCAATATCAGCGGTTACAAATTCTACTTCAAATCCAAATTCCTCAGCAACAATTGATAGGGTTTCAGCATCTAATCGCTGGTTCATCGTTACCATCATACCTAACGACATACATGCTGATATGATTTGTGTAACCTGTACATCCATCATGGTAGCCACTTCGCTTGCCGTAACAAACTCGGTTACTTTAAGGATTTTGCTTTCGGCTGCTTCCTGCTCTAGGTGGCGTTCGGTTTGATCGCGATGATGCTCTCTTTTGTCCCGTCTATATTTGGCACCTTTGCCTTTTGTTGATTTTCCTTGAAGTTTTTCTAGGGTTTCGCGTACTTGTTTTTTTACGTCTTCATCGCTAGGATCTTCTTTAAGAATGGGGCGTCTGGCCTGTCCTGGTTTGCCACCCTTAAAACGATCATTACCAGGTTTGTTTGCTGTGGTATCGCCAGTTTGCTGTGGTCCTCCTACCTTACTGATACGGCGGCGCTTTTTCTTATTAGCAGCGGTACCTGCATCGGCATTTTTGGTTTCAGGTTTTTTATCTTCTTTCTTTTTCTTGGGCTTATTGAATTGCGACAAATCAATTTTATCGCCCGCTATTTTGGGTCCGGTGAGTTTTTGGTATTTGGTTTTTACGCGTTCCTCGGCAATGGCTTCACCATCGTTATTGGTGGTCGCGCTTTTTGAAACGACCTTTTCCTTTTTGCTTTCGGAAACAGGCTGTTCTTTAGGCTTAACAGGTTCTTCTTTTTCTTCTACCCTAACGTTTTCGGCCTTCTTTTCGGTTTGGGCCACCTGTGGCACATCAACTGGCGTTTCTTTTACTGAAGCTTCCTTAACTGGGGGTGTTTCAACTGTTTTTGGAACAACTTCTTCAATGTGCGTTGACACCTCTTTATCGGCTTGCTTTGGAACAGCAGGAGTTTCAATTGTCTTTTTGGGCTCCAAATCGATTTTTCCAACCTGTTTGGGGCCTGCAAGTGTTTTGGAGGCTTTTATGATTTCTTCTTTTTTGGCTGCCTCTTTGTGTTTTTCTTCAAGCTCACGCTCGCGTTGCTCGCGCAACACTTCCTTCTCTTTTAATTTTGCTTCACCAACCTCTTTGGATGCTACTTTTTTGCTGGCATCGGTTTGAAACTCGTTTGAAAGGATTACGTGTACTTCTTCTGAAATTTTCGTATTCGGACTTTTCTCTATTTCGATGCCTTTTGATTCTAGAAAATCAACGGCACGGTCAATAGAGATATTGAGTTCGCGTAATACTTTATTTAATCTAATTGTGTCAGCCATAAATTGCCTTTAAAATACTCAAATATATGTTATTATTCTTCAAATTCTTCCCTAAGGATCCTAATAACGTCTCTAATTGTTTCTTCTTCTAAATCGGTTCGTTTCACCAAATCGTCAACATCCTGTTCTAAAATGCTTTTTGCGGTATCCAGTCCTGCTTTACTGAACTCTTCAATGATCCAGCCTTCTATTTCATCGGAGAACTCTCTCAATTCAACATCTTCTTCGGCACCTTCTCTAAACACATCAATTTCGTAGCCTGTTAACTGGCCTGCCAATCGAATGTTGTGACCGCCCCTGCCAATCGCTTTGCTTACTTCCTCGGGCTTTAAAATAACCTCGGCGCGTTTGGTTTCTTCGTTGATTTTTACTGAAGTTACGCGTGCAGGACTTAAAGCTCTGGTTATGTAGAGCTGTAAATTGTTGGTGTAATTGATGACATCGATGTTTTCGTTGCCCAATTCGCGAACAATGCCATGGATTCTGGAGCCTTTCATGCCCACACAAGCACCTACTGGGTCAATCCTATCATCATAGGAATCTACGGCTACCTTGGCTTTTTCGCCTGGTATTCTAACCACATTTTTAATGGTAATCAAGCCATCGAAAACCTCGGGTATTTCTTGTTCAAAAAGCTTTTCCAAAAATACGGGGGAGCTTCTGGACATGATGATGGTTGGTTTGGCGCCTTTTAGCTCGACGCTATCAATAACCCCGCGAACATTATCGCCTTTTCTGAAAAAATCTGAAGGGATTTGTTTTTCTTTGGGAAGGACGATTTCATTGCCTTCATCATCCAATAAAATAACAGCGCGGTGGCGAATGTGGTGTACTTCGGCGGTATAAATTTCGCCCACTAAATCCTTGAATTGCTTGAAAATAATGGTGTTATCGTGTTCGTGGATTTTAGAAATGAGGTTTTGGCGCAATGCTAAAATGGCGCGTCTGCCTAAATCGATCAATTTCACTTCTTCCGATACATCTTCGCCTACCTCAAAATCGGGTTCAATTTTACGGGCTTCAGATAGTGAAATTTCCTGATTGGGCTCCACTACCTCGCCATCGGCCACAACAACCCTGTTTCGCCATATTTCCAAATCGCCTTTATCGGGATTTACAATGATATCGAAATTATCGTCATCGCCATATTTTTTTTTTAGGGCACTTCTAAACACATCTTCTAAAATGGCCATCAACGTTACTCTGTCAATTAGCTTATCGTCTTTGAATTCCGAGAAAGATTCAATTAACGCGATATTCTCCATAACTCTTATTGAATTAAAATTTAATCATAACTTTTGCTTCTACAATATCTTCGTAAGCGATTACCGCCTGCTTTTTTACGGTTATTTTGCCTTTACCTACGGGTTTAGGCTCTCTAACGTTCCACTCTAATGTTATCTTTGTTTCGGTAGCGTTTGCAAGTGTTCCCTCTAGTTTTCCTGAGGTTGTTTTTAAAGTTAGCTCCCTACCTACATTTTTTTTATACTGCCGTTTGTTTACTAAGGGCGATGTTGCCCCGGCCGACATGACTTCTAAGGAAAAATCGTGTTCTTCCCTATCTATGTTATGCTCGATGGCCCTGCTTATAAACATGCAATCTTCAACCAAAACCCCGTTATCGCCATCAATCACTACATTAATATGATTATCGCCTTGAATTGAAAAATCAATTAAAAACAAATCTGGTCGTTCCTTCAGGGCGGCTTCTAGTAAATCTGTTACGGTGTTTTTAAACATTTTTTTTATGAAAAGAGGGGACTTCCCGTCCCCTCTTCTTTTGTTTTAGCCTTTCAACGGTGCAAATATATAATATTTTATTGATTTTTAAAGTAATATTTCATAAATTTAGAATCAACTTAGTTTGCTGTTTATGAAAAAAATACTCGTTCCAACCGACTTTTCCGTACAAGCTGAAAACGCCTTAAAGGTTGCCGCACAATTGGCCAAAAAATACCATTGCGACATTTACCTGCTGCACGTTCTTGAAATACCTTTGCACACCGTAGATCCCTTAACTACTTACAATAACTTGCCGGAAGCCGTTTATTTTATGAAATTGGCCCATAAACAATTTGAGGAACTTAAAGCTAAGGACTATTTAAAAAACCTTACGGTACATGAAAAAGTAGAGTTTCAAGACCTATTTAAAAGTGTTTTCCATGTTTGCAAAAAAGAACAAATTGATTTAATAGTTATGGGTTCCAACGGCGAAAACGGTTTAATGGAAATGCTTATTGGCAGCAACACCGAAAAAGTGGTGCGCACCTCGGAAACCCCCGTATTGGTGGTAAAAAAAGAGCACCCACAATTTAACCCGAAACATTTTGTGTTTGCTTCCGATTTTAGGGATGAAGCCAAAAAACCGTTTGGGAAAGCCTTGGGTTTTGCAACTATTTTTGGGGCGAAAATGCACTTGCTTATGGTAAATACGCCCCAAAATTTCATTACTACTTCCGAGTCGCAAACGAGAATGCAGGATTTTATAAAAAACTTCAACTTTTTAAATTATTCGCTTCATGTCCACAATGAAGTTACCATTGAAAAAGGCATCATGCATTTTGCTCAATCCATTAAAGCCGACTTAATTGGCATGAGTACCCATGGCCGACAAGGAATTTCGCATTTTTTTAATGGCAGTGTGAGCGAAGATTTGGTAAACCACGCCAAACGCCCTGTGATGACCTTTAAGATTTGAAAAAGGATTCTCTGGCAAAAACGCAATGTAGAAGCTGAAGTAGTTTATTCCAAAAACTGATAGTTATCGGAGACTTCAACAAAAGAAACTTCAACAAAAAAACTCAAAAAAAAAATGGGGTTTTGAGATGAGGTTGGCTTACTAGGGCTTCCCGCAGGAAAACGGGATAAACTTCGCGCCCCATGGGCTTTATCGCAAAAAACAAAAAACCCAACTCTAAAAGAATTGGGTTTTTGAGATGATGTTGGCTTACTAGGGCTCGAACCTAGACTCTTCTGGACCAAAACCAGACGTGTTGCCAGTTACACCATAAGCCAATGTGTAATTGAGGGTGCAAATTTAGTACAAAGTTTTATTTTCGCAAGCATTTTTTAAAAAAATAATCGCAAATACTTAACGTTTACTTAAAAACATTTTGAATACCATATTTATTGTTAAATTCGCCAAGGGTTTATAGAATTCACGATTCTGGATTCTGAATTCTGGATTTTATAATTACAATAAACAATATGACCAATTTCAATTTTAAAAAATGGAATACCATTTTAGGGTGGTTTGCTTTTTTTATAGCGCTTATTACCTATACCCTTACCGCAGAACCAACCGTTAGTTTTTGGGATGCCGGCGAGTATATTTTAACATCGGCAAAATTACAGGTTGGACATCCTCCGGGGGCGCCCTTGTTTCAAATGCTTGGTGCCTTTTTTGCCATGTTTGCGCTAGAACCCTCACAAATTGGCTTTATGCTTAACATGATGAGTGCCATTTCTAGTGCGCTTACTATTTTATTCATGTTCTGGACCATTACCTTACTATTAAAAAAACTGGTTCACTTTAAAAATGAAATTTCGCAATCAAAAGCAATTGCTATTTTGGGCAGCGGTTTGGTTGGTAGTTTGGCCTTTACCTTTACCGATTCATTCTGGTTTAATGCCGTTGAAACCGAGGTTTATGCCATGGCAACCTTAATTATGTCTGTGCTGTTTTGGCTTGCATTGCGTTGGGAACAAGATATGCACAAACCTAGGGGCAACCGTTGGCTTATTTTAATTGCTTTTATTATTGGTCTGTCGTTTGGGGTACATTTTATGGGTTTATTGACCATTCCTGCCATCGGGCTTATTTATTATTTTAAAAACTATAAAACGGTTACCGTTAAAAATTTCATTATTGCCAATGTTATTTCAGTAGCTATTTTATTGTTCATTTTTAAGCTTTTGGCACCTAATATTCTTAAAATTTTCAGTGCCTTCGAGATATTTTTCGTAAACTCAGTGGGCTTACCATTTAATTCTGGGTCTATAATTGCAGGTCTTCTTTTGGTTGCCATTATTTACTACGCTTTAAATTACACCCACAAAAAGGGCTATGTAAACCTTAACACGAGCATTTTATGTGTAACTTTTATAATCATTGGGTTTTCAACATGGTTGATGCTGCCCATACGCGCCAATGCACAAACCGTTATAAATGAAAACAACCCATCAAGTGCCCGCGAGCTTTTAGCTTATTACAATTTAGAGCAATACCCAGAAACGCACTTGTTTTATGGACCGTTGTTTACCGACCAGTATGCTTATTTAGATGAAAACCAGCCCTATGTTGATGACAAGCCTAAATATGAAAAAGATGAAGCCAAAGGCAAATATGTGGTGGTAAACGACTATAAGAATGCAAAACAAAATTACAACTCAAAGCATGCTGCCATCCTACCAAGAATGTGGAGCAGCGAGCATGCCGAAAATTACATGACATTTTCTGGTTTCCTGAAATTTAAAATAAAACCGGAGTACCAAATGGAAAATGAGTTGCGCAACGTTATCAATAATTTTCAAAAAGATGTAGCCAAAGGCAATGTTGATTATGAAGATTACAATAAATTTTTAATGCGTTACAAAAGCTATATCGATGTTGAAAAACCTAGTTTATGGCAAAACATTACCTATATGGTCCAATACCAATTAGGCTATATGTATTGGCGCTATTTTATGTGGAATTTCTCTGGGAGACAAGACGATATTCAAGGGCGTTACGACAACCACGGTAACTGGATTACAGGAATCAAATTCCTTGACGAAAAACTTTTAGGAGCATCACAAGATAATTTACCTAGCGATGTTAAAAACAATAAGGGAAGAAATACCTATTTCTTACTACCATTCATCCTTGGTTTAATAGGCTTCTTCTTCTTATTCAACAAAGACAAAAAACTATTTTGGACTATGCTGGTATTTTTCCTGTTTACGGGTATCGCCATTCAATTCTACACCAACGTGCGCCCTTTTGAGCCTCGAGAACGCGACTACTCGGTTGTGGGGTCTTTTTACGTGTTTGCCCTTTGGATCGGGTTTGGTGTGTATGCACTTTATGAAGCCTTAAAAAAACACCTGTCGCCCAAAGTTTTAGCCCCGGCCATGACGCTGCTATGCTTGGTTTTGGTACCGGTAAATCTGGCTGCCAATAATTGGGATGACCACGACCGATCAGACAAATACACTGCCAGGGCAATGGCCAAAATGTATTTGGATTCTTGTGCTGAAGATGGCATTTTGTTTACCATTGGTGATAACGATACCTTTGCGCTGTGGTACGCACAGGAAATTGAAGGCTATCGAACCGATGTGCGTGTAGTAAATACCAGTTTATTCCAAACCGATTGGTATATTGACCAGATGAAGCGTCAAGCATACGAAAGCGAACCAATTCCATCACAATTAACGCACGATTTGTACAAATATGGCACGAACGATTATATTGTTATCGAACCGGTTATTAAGGATACATTAAACGTAAAACAATTTTTAGATTTTATTGCCAGTAACAACCCTAAAACCAAGTACAAATACATTTTACAACAAAAAGGTGTAGATATTTCGCAAGTTAGAAACCAAGATTTAGCAGCAAGTTATTTACCAACCGATAATTTAAGAATACCTGTAAACAAAGAAAACGTGCTAAAATATGGCATTGTTGCCGCTAAAGACGCCGATAAAATTGTTCCCTACATTGATATACACATAACAGGAAATGCTTTATACAAAAACAGGTTGTTAATGTTGGATATTATTGCGAATAATGATTGGAAACGCCCCATTTATTTTACAGGGGGAAGCTTTGGCGATGACGATTATATTTGGATGAAAGACTACCTTCAATTAGATGGTATGTGCTATAAACTGGTGCCCATAAAAACACCTGTTGACAGAGCAAACCCCTTTGATATGGGACGTGTTGATAGTGAGCTTATGTACCAAAAAGTAAAGAAATGGGATTGGGGAAACAGTGGCGGCGACATTTACCACGACCCCGAAACTCGCAAAAATTCCATAACCTACCGAGGTAATTTAGCCCGATTGATTGAGCAATTGATCAACGAGAAAAAACTAGATAAAGCCGAAAAAATAGCCGATATAGCCATGACCAACATGCCCGTTGACTATTTTGGGTACTATACCCTGTTAGAGCCTTATATTAGCGCCTATTACGAAGTAGGAAATAAAGAAAAAGCACAGAAATTATACAAACAGGTGGCCGTAAAATACCAAGAAAACCTATCCTATTATGGTGGTTTGGAAAAACAAACCCAAGAACGCCTGTTTGAAGATATTTATACCGACATTCAACGTTACAAGGGCTTAATTGATGTTTTAACCAAATACGACCCTAAGTTTGCAGAAATTGAGGGTGCCATATTCAACAAAAACCTGATGCTCTTTAAGCATTTTTACGGGGAAGAAGATGAAAATGCACCCAAAACCGATATTGACATACCTGCCCAAGACAGCAGCAAAAATTTAATTACAGAGTAAGGCATGCCCTTAACGCCCATTAAAACACCGTTGTTTGTAAAAAAGATGTTCCCAAACTATGTTTGGGACATCACAACCAATACTAAATCCATCTACCTAACTTTTGATGATGGCCCAACTCCTGAAATTACAAATTGGGTTTTAAACATGCTAAAAAGCTATCATGCAAAAGCTACTTTTTTTTGCATTGGCAACAATATTGAAAAACACCCTGAAATATTTCAAAATATTATTGCAGATGGGCACAGCATTGGAAACCACACACACAACCATATAAAAGGCTGGAAAACAAAAGCAAACGATTATGTAGATAACATCGCGAAAGCGGAAAGCCTAATCGATTCCCAAATTCAGAATTCAGAATTGAGAATTCAGAATTTATTCCGGCCACCATACGGACAGATAACCCCAAAACAAGGAAAAAAACTTTTGGCGTTGGGCTACAAAATCATCATGTGGGATGTATTGTCTTTTGATTGGGACAAAAATGTATCCGAAGAAACTTGTTTTAATAATGTTATATCAAAAGCAACCAATGGTAGCATTATTGTTTTTCATGATAGCGTAAAAGCCTCAAAAAACCTGCAGTACACCTTGCCAAGGGTGTTGGAATTTTTCAGCAAAAAAAACTTTCTGTTTGAAGCCTTACCACAAAAAAATCGGTAAAACTGAACGCTTTTAAAAATCCAACTATTTCGCAAGCTATATATTAAACAAAAAGAAAATGGGAGTACTTCCTCGAAATGTTTCTAAAATAAAGCCCTGTTTTAAATTTGATTTTTAAGCAATTTTTGTTGGGGCATTTCAATATGGTTACTATACATCTGCCATATTTTGAAACCGCCTGCTACGTTTGCTACATTGGCCATACCGTTGTTTCTTAAAATTAATTCGGCCAGATACCCCCGCAATCCTTTTTGGCAAAAAACAATTACTTTTTTACCCTGTTGTTTAATCGTTTTCGTGTGGTTTCTTAAAGCATCTAACGGAAAATTTACAGCGTTGGGAATGGTTCCTTTTTCATATTCTTCAACCGTTCTGGCATCTATCAACACATAATCTTCTTTGGAATGGGTGCGCATGAAGGTTTCCAGTTCTTCAACAGACATTTGTTCCGTTCTACCATTTAATATGTTTTCTGTAACATAACTTGAAACAATAACCGGATCTTTTGCAGGCGAAAATGGCGGTGCATAGGCCAAATCCAATTGAGCCAAATCGGTAATTTTCAATTTAGCATATATGGCGGTACTTAAAACATCAATGCGCTTATCAACGCCCACTTCACCAAAAAGTTCGGCCCCTAAAATTTCCTCTGTATCTGGATTATAATAAATCTCCGTGATGAGATCCTTCTGTCCTGGATAATAACCCGGGGTGGCACCAGCAACCGTTAAAACCGTTTTAAATGGCATGTTTTTTTGGGTAAGTGCGGTTGCGTTTAAACCGGTTCTTGCCAACGTGTACTTAAACACCTTTACAATGGCTGTTTTGTAGGCGCCCTTAAAGGCAATGCTTCTACCCACAGCATTGGCCCCTGCAGCACGACCCGCCTTATTGGAGTGTGTTCCTAAAGGAAAATAATCGTATGCATTGGTTTGTAAATTTTTAATGGACACATTATCTCCAGCAGCAAACACATCTTTAATGGATGTTTCCATAAATTGGTTCACTTTTAATGCGCCGTTTTCAATGGCTTCTGCACCTTCTGCGAGCAATAAATCGGTATTTGGTTTAATGCCAACGCTTAGTATGACAAAATCGGTTGGAATGGTTTTACCATCTTTGGTGATTACGTTCTGTATTTTTCCGTTACTATCTATGTCAAATTTAGTAACCAACGTATCTGTTAATACGTGGATGCCTTCTTCTTTTAAAATGTTTTCGGCAAAATTCCCAAATTTTTTCTGCCACATATTCAATACATGCGAAGAACCTTCAATTAAAGTTACGGTTTTGCCCGCTTCCTTTAGGTTTTCGGCAACTTCAACACCTATTAATCCGGCTCCAATTATGGTTATGTGCCGTGAGGCCGCCGTTAATCCTTCTTGTGTTATTTTATCAAAATCGGCCATAGAACGACAAGTGGACCAATTATGCGCCAGTTTAATATTGTGTATTGGTGGCACAATAGAGCTGGCTCCTGTTGCGAAAATTAAGGTGTCGTACTCATAACTATTCGTGTGGGAGAACACTATTTTATTTTTGGTATCAATTTTTATTATTTCCTCGTTTAAACGCACATCAATATTAAAGCGGGTTTTAAGCAATTCCGGTTTCACGACCATAAGGCGTTCCCTGCTCTCGATAACACCCGAAAACGCATAAGGCATGCCACAGGTAGCGTAACTAACGTGCGCCCCTTTTTCAAACAAAAGTATGTGGGCCTGTTCATGCTCGCGTCGTGCTTTTGCTGCTGCTGAAGGCCCTGCGGACAAACCTCCAATGACGATGATTTTTTTCATTTTAATTGAAATTTATGCCCAAATGTCCATCAATTCTTTTAATTGGAATGTAATAATTGTTACGCTATCGATTTCGTAAAACCAATAGTGTTTCCCTGGTTTAATTCACAAACCATTATATTTGCAGCGTAACTTTTAAAAAAAATGACAGTAACGTTTAAAAATATCCCCATTTTTTATACCGATAATGGCGTTGGAAAGCCTGTTGTGCTACTGCATGGGTTTTTAGAGAACTCGACCATGTGGGATGCCTTCCTTCCTGAATTAACTAAAAAAAACAGAATTATTTGCATAGATTTATTAGGCCATGGCCAAACAGGATGCCTAGGCTACCTGCATACCATGGAACAGATGGCGGAAGCTGTTGAAGCGGTACTTAAGCATTTAAATATTACCCAATCTATAATTATTGGTCACTCGATGGGCGGTTATGTGGCGCTCGCTTTCGCGGAAAAAAACCCACAGCGTTTACATGGGCTTTGTTTAATGAATTCTACGGCACTTCCGGATACAGACGAAAAAAAACAAAACCGCGACCGTGCCATTATGGCCGTGAAACAAAATTATAAAACCTTTATTCGAATTGCGGTTAAAAATTTATTCCGACCCAAAAACCGTATTATTTTTGCGGAAAAAATCAAGGAAATAACCGAACAAGCCCTAAAAACACCCTTACAAGGCATAATTGCCGCCCTTGAAGGCATGAAAATTAGACCCAACAACGTTCATATCCTTAAAAACCCGGGCTTTAAAAAAATGATGATCATCAGCAAAAAAGACCCCGCGCTCGATTACAGTTCCCTTATAGCCCAAACAAGGAATACCAATGTTAAGATAGTTGGATTTCCTGATGGCCACATGAGCCACATTGAAAATAAAAACGATTTTTTACTACAAATAAAACATTTTGTCGATTTTATTTAGCTTTTTATCGTTTTATTTCATTTTTTTTGTACATTTAGTCTCTTTAAAATGTTCAAATCATGAAAATAACCACTAACAAACCTACCTTAATCCCTAAAATGTACTGCAATCTTTTTGGACACGATTATGTAATTAGTAAAAAAGTTACCTTCCATGTAAAAGAATACACTTGCAAACATTGTAAAAAACAATTAACCACCAATAGTAACGGCAATTTAATTGAGCTTACGCCAAAATTCAAGGAAATTAATGCCATTTTAGAACATGTTTACAACAGCAGAAGAGAACGTTCAAAGAAGAAAATAGCCCTTTCGTCGATTTGTTGATAAATTGTTAATAACTTTTAAATGTTTTTCATAGCTTCATAGTCCCTAACCAAACTAATAATAGCATTAAATGAAAAGCATCCCTTGTCTGGTATTTGGGCATGAGTACGTTGTTACACGGCATGTTACCTATCATGTTAAAGAATACTCGTGCAAAAACTGCAAAAAACAGCTCACCACCAGTGGTAATGGCAGCCTCATTGAACTTACACCAAAATTTAAGGAAATTAATGATGTGCTAGAGCGCATTCACTACAAACGGCTTTCTAGGGTCTCCAAACTAGGTGAGATATTGCAAAAAAAAGAGCCCAAACCTAAAAAAGAAAACGAGCTTCTTTTGGTTTAAGCCTCAAAGTTTTTCCACCCTTGTGCCTTCATCGCGATTTTTGTGTTACCCCTGGTCACTAAATGGATGCCCTCACTGGCTTCTTTTATATAACCTATCACGCTAAAATTGGGGTTGGCCTTAATCTTGGGAAAGTCTTCTTGAGCTATGGTGAATAACAATTCATAATCCTCGCCGCCATTCAAGGCCACGGTTGTACTATCGATATTAAATTCTTCGCAGGTTGAAATAACCTGAGGATCCAAAGGTATTTTCTCTTCATACAAATCGCAACCAACACCACTTTGCTTACATAAATGAATAATTTCCGAAGATAACCCATCACTAATATCAATCATAGCGGTGGGTGTTACGCCCAAATCTTTTAACAACTGAACAATATCCTTTCTGGCTTCCGGTTTTAATTGGCGCTCAATTATATAGGTATAAGGCTCCAAATCTGGTTGATTATTGGGGTTTACTTTATACACTTCTTTTTCACGTTCCAGCACTTGTAGGCCCATAAAAGCACCCCCTAAATCGCCCGAAACCACCAACAAGTCGTTAATTTTTGCACCATTTCTATAAACGGGCAGCTGCACTTCGCCAATGGCGGTAACCGAAATTAAAAGACCGGTGTTTGAAGACGTGGTATCGCCACCAACCACATCAACATTGTAAATTTTTGCAGCCGTTTCAATTCCTGCATACAATTCTTCAAGAGCTTCCAAAGGAAATCGGTTGGATACCGCAATCGATACCGTAATTTGGGTTGCTTTTGCATTCATCGCATACACGTCCGACAGATTAACAACTACAGCCTTGTAGCCCAAATGTTTTAAGGGCATATAACTTAAATCGAAATGAACGCCTTCAACCAACAAATCGGTAGTAACCACCATTTTGTTGTTTTTAAACTCTAAAACCGCAGCATCATCACCTATACCCTTTATAGTTGAGGCGTGCTGTATCTTGAAATTCTTTGTGAGATGGTCTATAAGTCCAAATTCACCCAGATCGCTTAATTGGGTGCGGTGTTGATTTTTGTCTTCTATCATGCCACAAAAATAAGAAGCCTATTTATAATAATGCCTACCCTATCGCTAATAAAAATGTATAAAATCTGCTAATAAATTACAAAAACATAATGAAACACCCCTTTTTTAAAACGATAAGAAAAACCTATAAAACGTTTATGTATAAAGAAAGTTGCATATTTGTGTGCGGCGATTTTCCATAGGGAAATCGGAAGCAGGCAAACAGAGCAACAAACTTAGTGCAAGCCTAAAGTAGCAATTTTTTTACACGGTGTTACCAAACGTATTTTTTATCAGTTCTAAAGTTAATTGACACACTGAAAAATTTATTTTCTTTGAGGGAAGGCAGATTACTAACGGTCGGAAGCAAAATTATTTTTAGCTTTTATTTGAAAGAATAATCATAATATATCGACTAAAAGTAATAATTTGATAAAAAATTACGGTATAATGCAAAATATTTTGTATATTAAAATCGTTAAACATATATTAGCTTAATAAAAAAAAGGAGGCTCCACAAAACCTCCTTATAAACAGCTGCCGCTAAGCTACAGTGTTAACCAGATTGCAAACGCTTTTGCTTTCTTCGGATAAACCCGATTTCCACTTTTATCAAGTTTCCATCTACGGAATATCAACATCTGTCTTTTGCCGTTTTTTGTTCGAAATATTGACATTTGACATCAATTTAATGAACTTGGTACAACCCAATATTTGCAATTAAGGTCCAGACCAAATTATTGGGCGCTATCAAACTATATGATAACTAAAAGCCTTGTTTGCGGAAAACAAGGCTTTGTTTTGTTAGTGAGAATAAATTTTTGTTAATAGCAACAATCTGCGGAGCGCATTAGTTAGTTTTCTCACATAACTTTTAAATTGACGTAAACGTCTTTTGTATTTCGAACGGAACAAATATATAAAATATATTTGTATTATTTCAAAGAACCCGTAGCTCTTAATAATAGAGTTTCAACAGTATTATTGAAAGTCCTATTTTCATTTTTTGACAATTCTTCAATTGTCTTTAAAAGACTTGGATTGAGGCGAATTGTCTTAACTTGTAATTTACTAGCCATATCCATTTTTTTTAATTAATAGCAATGCTAAATTAAAAAAAAATTCACAGGGATGCACCGTGAACTTATTAACATTGTCGCAAAGTTTTTAACAGAATTTAACATTTAAAAATGTTGATATTCCGCAAACAAGCTTAAAAAGGCGAAAAAAATAAAGAGATTTCAGTAAGTCAGTTGATTAAGAGTGATAATTTATATGTTTGTCAACTATATGCTAATATAATGTTAGGTAATGTGGTAATACGTTACTTATATTGTATATTTGCACCCTATTTAGAAACTGTCTTAATAAAAACAGTTTAAAATTTGATTGTACTTTGTTATTAAACGTTAGAAAAATTAATAATCAAATATTCAAAACGTACCCAGTTTTGAGTGCCTTCCCTCTTGGAAGGTTTGAATGGGCTAAATATGATAAAAGTATCTGAAACAGCTAAGAAAAAAGTTATCGAACTTATGCAAGAAGATGGCTATAACCCTGCGACCGATTATGTACGGGTAGGCGTTAAAAGCGGTGGTTGTTCGGGGTTGTCGTACGATTTAAAGTTCGACAAGGAAAACCAAGATGGCGATAAGGTTTTTATTGATAATGAAGTGAGAATTATAGTTGACAAAAAAAGCTTCCTGTATTTGGTTGGCACAACTTTAGAATATTCTGGAGGATTGAACGGTACCGGATTTGTGTTTAAAAACCCAAACGCAAATCGTACATGTGGCTGCGGGGAAAGTTTTTCGCTGTAAAGCTTCGTAATCACCAAAGGAAGAAAAAAGGCTGTCATTAAAATAACCAAAAAAAACCTATTTACCCCTGATAGGAATTCCCATATTTTTGGGGACTTAGGGGCAAATTATGAGTAAATACACAGAAGACGATTTAAGAGAAGAACTAAAAACCAAGGAATATCAATACGGATTTTATACCGATATAGCCTCCGATACATTCCCAATAGGATTAAACGAAGAGGTTGTTCGCGCTATTTCCCTTAAAAAAGAAGAGCCCGAATGGATGACCGAATGGCGCCTGGAAGCGTTTCGCGCCTGGGAGAAAATGACCGAACCCGAATGGGCCAATGTGCATTATGCCAAACCCGATTTTCAAGCCATTTCCTATTATTCGGCCCCCAACAGCAAGCCCAAATACAATAGTTTGGATGAAGTTGACCCGGAACTGTTGGCTACATTTACCAAACTGGGCATTTCATTAGACGAACAAAAAGCACTATCGGGCGTGGCTATGGATGTGGTGGTCGATTCCGTTTCGGTTGCTACAACATTTAAAAAAGCGCTGGGAGAAAAAGGCATTATTTTTTGCTCCATTTCCGAAGCTTTGAGAGAACATCCAGACTTAGTGAAAAAATACATAGGCACCGTTGTACCACAAAAAGACAATTTCTATGCCGCTTTAAATTCGGCCGTATTTAGCGATGGCAGCTTTTGTTACATCCCTAAAGGCGTTCGTTGCCCCATGGAATTGTCAACCTATTTTAGGATCAATCAAGGTGGCACCGGCCAGTTCGAAAGAACCTTGGTTATTGCCGATGAAGGCAGTTATGTAAGCTACCTTGAAGGTTGTACCGCACCAAGTAGGGACGAAAACCAATTGCATGCAGCCGTGGTAGAATTAATTGCGCTGGACGATGCTGAAATAAAATACTCAACCGTTCAAAACTGGTTTCCCGGAAACGCCGAAGGCAAAGGAGGCGTTTACAATTTTGTAACCAAACGCGGATTGTGCGAAAAAAACGCTAAAATCTCATGGACACAGGTGGAAACAGGAAGTGCCGTAACCTGGAAATACCCATCATGTGTGTTGAAAGGTGATAATTCAGTTGGAGAGTTTTATTCTATTGCAGTAACTAACAATTACCAACAAGCCGATACGGGAACAAAGATGATTCATTTGGGAAAAAATACCAAATCAACTATTATTTCAAAAGGCATTTCAGCAGGAAAATCGCAAAACAGCTATCGTGGTTTGGTGAAAATTAGTCCGAATGCCGATAACGCCCGTAATTTTTCACAGTGCGATAGTTTATTAATGGGAAATGATTGTGGTGCGCACACCTTTCCTTATATAGAAGCAAAAAATAAATCGGCTAAAATCGAGCACGAAGCCACCACCAGTAAAATTGGCGAGGACCAAATATTTTATTGCAACCAACGGGGCATCGATACCGAAAAGGCCATTGCGCTTATTGTAAACGGCTTTAGCAAGGAAGTGCTTAACAAACTCCCCATGGAATTTGCCGTAGAAGCCCAAAAACTTTTGGAAATTAGCTTAGAAGGCTCGGTAGGATAATATAAAAAATACCAAAATTCAAATACTAAATTCCCTTAAAAAAGTGCTTTTGGAATTTGGAATTTTAAGATTGAAATTTTAAAAATTAAGTATGTTAAAAATTGAAAATTTACACGCCAGTATTGACGATAAGGCCATTTTAAGAGGCATAAACCTAGAAGTAAAAGCAGGTGAAGTACATGCCATAATGGGGCCAAACGGTTCCGGAAAAAGCACCCTTGCCTCGGTAATTGCTGGAAAAGAAGACTATGAGGTTACCCAAGGCCACATCGTGTTTAACAACGAAAACATTGATGAACTAGCGGCCGAAGAACGTGCCCACAAAGGCATCTTTTTGTCTTTCCAATATCCTGTTGAAATCCCCGGGGTTTCGGTTACCAACTTTATGAAAACCGCAATCAACGAAACGCGCAAAGCAAAAGGTTTGGAAGAAATGCCGGCAAAGGACATGTTAAAGCTCATCCGCGAAAAATCGGAATTGCTGGAAATTGACAGAAAGTTTTTGTCGCGTTCCTTAAACGAGGGCTTTTCGGGCGGTGAAAAAAAACGCAACGAAATTTTCCAAATGGCCATGTTGGAGCCACAACTGGCCATTCTCGATGAAACCGATTCAGGTCTTGATATCGATGCGCTGCGTATTGTAGCCAATGGGGTAAACAAGTTAAAAAATAAGGACAATGCCGTTATCGTTATTACCCACTACCAGCGTTTGCTCGATTATATCGTGCCCGATTTTGTGCATGTTCTGCATAACGGCCGCATTGTAAAATCTGGCCCTAAAGAACTGGCCCACGAACTTGAGGAAAAAGGATACGACTGGATTAAGGACGAAGTTGAGGCTTGAAATCAAGTTTTAAGTAGCAGCAACAGTTGGCAGTTGTTTACGAAAAACTGACTACTAAAAATTTACCATTATTTTACTAAAAACTGCAACTAAAAGCTGAAACCACGACTGAAAACCAAAAACTGCGACTGAAAACCGAATAAAATGGATTTAAAAGAAAAACTCATATCATCCTTTTTAGCATTTGAAAACCAAGTGGATACCGACACTTTTATTCACAATGTTAGAAACGAAGCCATTAAAATGTTTGAGGAAAAAGGCTTCCCAACAAAAAAAGAAGAGGCTTGGAAATATACCTCCTTAAATAGTGTTCTAAAACACGATTACAGTGTGTTTCCCACCCAAGAAAATAACGTTGATTATAACGAGGTTAAAAAATATTTTATCCACGATATCGATACCTTCAACGTGGTATTTATCGACGGTAAATTTGCCTCACACCTCTCGCAAACCACGCACGATGGTATCGATGTTTGCCTAATGTCGTCGGCATTAACAAAACCAAAATACCGCTTGATCATCGAAAATTATTTCAACAAAGCGGCTACCAACGATAGTTTGGCCTCATTAAACACCGCGTTTTCAAGCGAAGGTGCCTACATCCACATTCCAAAAAACAAACTGGTCCAAAAACCCATCCAAATCATTAATTTTTCAACGGGAAATGAAACAGCAACCATGTTGCAACCCCGAAATTTAATTGTGATTGATGAAAACTCGCATGTACAGATCATCGAGCGCCACCAAAGCTTAACCGATAATCCGGTGCTTACCAATAGTGTTACCGAAATTTTTACCAATAAACGCGCCATTGTCGATTATTACAAAATTCAAAACGACCGTTTAAACGCCAGTTTAATTGACAATACCTTTATAAAACAACGGCAAGAAAGCGTAGCCTCGGTGCATACCTTTGCTTTTGGCGGCAAACTGGTGCGCAACAACCTCAACTTTTTTCAAGAAGGCCAACGCATCGATTCCACCTTAAAAGGCATCACCATTATTGGCGATAACCAACATGTGGACCATAACACGCTCGTTCACCATATCGAGCCCAATTGCGAAAGCCACCAAGACTACAAAGGTATTTTTGATGAAAGTGCCACAGGGGTTTTCAATGGGAAAATAATTGTTGAAAAGGAAGCCCAAAAAACAAACGCTTTTCAAGCCAACAATAACATTTTAATTAGCGACAAGGCCAGCATAAATACCAAACCGCAATTAGAAATTTTTGCCGACGATGTAAAATGCTCGCACGGTTGTACCATTGGCCAGTTGGACGAAAGTGCCATGTTCTACATGCGTTCGCGCGGTATTCCCGAAAAAGAGGCCAAGGCCCTTTTAATGTACGCCTTTAGCAACAACGTGCTCAACTCGGTTAAAATACCCGAAATAAAACAACGCATTACCAAAATTATAGCCAATAAATTAGGCGTTAATATTGGCTTCGACCTTTAGTGCGGTACTTGTTTCGGCATCATAAAAGGTAGTAATTTATTATTTTGTAGCTATTCCCGCTTTCGGCAGTCGCTCTTTTCAAGGAGCTCCAACAAATGCCTCAATCGGGGCTAAACACAACCCTATGTTCAACGTAAACAGCATCCGAAAAGACTTCCCCATACTTTCCCGAAAAGTAAATGGCAAACCTTTGGTGTATTTTGATAATGCCGCAACCTCACAAACCCCACAACAGGTTATCGATGTTATAGTAGATTATTATTCAAACTACAATGCCAACATCCACCGGGGCGTGCATACTTTAAGTCAAGAAGCCACCGATAAATACGAAGCGGCGCGACAAAAAATCCAAAAACATTTCAACGCAAAACATGCGCACGAAATTATATTCACTTCGGGCACAACACATGGCATTAATTTGGTCGCAAACGGCTTTGCATCCCTATTAAAAAAGGAAGATGAAATAATCGTTTCAGCTTTAGAGCACCATAGCAACATTGTGCCTTGGCAAATGCTTTGCGAACGCACCGGTGCTACTTTAAAAGTCATCCCAATGAACCAAGAAGGCGAATTGGTAATGCCCGAATTTGATACACTACTTTCAAAAAACACCAAACTGGTTTTTGTAAATCACGTTTCAAATGCGTTAGGAACTGTTAACCCTATTGAATATATCATTGAAAAAGCACACCAGGTGGGTGCTGCTGTTTTGATTGATGGCGCCCAATCCTGCCCACACCTTAAACCCGACGTTCAGGCATTGGATGTCGATTTTTATGTCGCTTCAGCACACAAAATGTGCGGCCCAACAGGCGAAGGCATGCTTTACGGCAAAGAAAAATGGCTTAAAAAACTGCCGCCCTACCAAGGCGGTGGCGAAATGATTGCCGAAGTAACCTTTAAAAAAACCACTTATGCCGATTTGCCCCATAAATTTGAGGCAGGAACACCAAACATTTGTGGCGGCATCGCTTTTGGGGCAGCCATCGATTATATGAACAGTATTGGGTTTGAAGCAATCGCGACCTATGAAAATGAACTGCTTGCGTATGCCACAAAAAAACTATTGCAAATAGAAGGTTTAAAAATTTATGGCACTTCAAAACATAAAACTTCGGTAGTTTCGTTTAATTTAGAGGGCATACATCCGTATGATGTTGGTACTATTTTAGATAAAATGGGCATTGCGGTTAGAACCGGACACCATTGCGCCCAACCCATTATGGATTATTTTAAAATTCCGGGAACGGTACGCGCATCTTTTGCATTTTACAACACCAAAGAAGAAATTGACAGTTTGATTGAAGGTGTAAAAAAAGCAAAAATGATGCTGTCTTAATTTCTTGTTGTATTTTTGTAATAAGACCATTAAAAACCATAAAAGTGACCATAGAAGAAATACAAAACGAGCTAATCGACGAATTCTCCATGTTTGAGGATTGGGAAGAACGCTACCAATATATGATTGATTTAGGGAAAGATTTGCCCCTAATTGACGAGCAATACAAAACAGACAACAATATTATAAAAGGCTGTCAAAGTAAGGTTTGGGTACATGCTGAAATGAAAAACGACAAAATAGAATTTACCGCCGATAGTGATGCCATCATTACCAAAGGCATTATTGCTATTTTAATACGCGTGTTTTCAAACCAAAGCCCCAAGGACATTATCAATGCCGAAATGGACTTTATTGATAAAATAGGTTTAAAAGAACACTTGTCGCCCACCCGGGCCAATGGCTTGGTAAGCATGATTAAACAACTAAAAATGTATGCCATTGCATACCAAACACAACTTAAATAGTTAAGGCGTTTGTTGTGGAGTCGTTCAGAAAAAACAACTTAACAACATGCAACTTAACAACAAACATTAGAAAAAATGAGCAACAAAATAGATACTGCCCAATTGGGCGAAAAAATAGTAAACGTACTAAAAACGATTTACGACCCAGAAATTCCCGTTGATATTTATGAATTAGGATTGATTTACGACGTATTTGTAAATGAAGACTATGACGTAAAAATATTAATGACCTTAACAACACCAAACTGTCCCGTAGCCGAAACCTTGCCCTTGGAAGTTGAAGAAAAAATAAAATCGTTAAACGAAGTCAAATCAGCCGAGGTTGAAATCACGTTCGACCCACCATGGACACAAGATTTAATGAGTGAAGAGGCGAAGTTGGAGTTAGGAATGTTGTAAATAACATACGGTATTCAATCGTCGTTTGCATTAAAAAAAACACTATTGCAAATGGCAGCCTGAGCAAAGTCGAAGTTCAACCTAACAACTTAAATTTTTTGAAAGACGAAATTGTAAATCGCGTAGCGAACAGCGCCTTGGTTACCATCAATCTTGAGGATTATTATCCCAAAGGGAACCGCATCCTTTTTGATATTAAAGATTGGTTATACGAAGGGTTTGTACTGCGCGAAAAAGCGTTTAGAGATCAAGTGGCTTCATACAATTGGTCGCAATACCAAGATTGTTATGTTGCCTTAACCTGCAGTAGCGATGCCATAATACCAGGATGGGCCTTCATGCTTATCGCTATTCACTTAGAGCCCTACGCTAAAAAAACAATTGTAGGTAATCTTGACGCTTTAGAAAGTTCTATTTATCAAGAAGTTATAACCAATTTAGATGTGTCGGAGTTTGCCAATAAACCACTTATCATAAAAGGCTGCTCAAAAAAACCAGTGCCACAAAATGCGTATATCATGCTTGCTTCAAAATTAAAACCCATTGCAAAATCGCTTATGTATGGTGAAGCGTGCTCGTCTGTTCCTCTTTATAAAAACAAATAATATCGTGCTTGTTCATGTGACCTAAACATAAAAATGGGTCTAAACCATGTTATGGACTATTTTATCAAATTAACTTATATTTGTGCGAATTATAAAACTAAAAAATATGAAAAAAACGCTATTACTACTTACGCTTTTTATTGGAATTTTAACATTAAACGCTCAAACTAAAGAAGAGCTAGAAGCTCAAAAGGCCGAAAAACAGGCCGCAGCCGATGCTTTGCAGTCGGAAGCCAAAGCAATACAAAAGCAGATTGATGCTTTACCCGGTTGGAGAAAAGGCGCCTTTGGAACCATTGGAGGCAGTTTATCGAATTTCAGCAATTGGTATGCACAGGGCGCACCAAACAACGCTTCTGGCAACATTGGTTTTACCTTTAACGGATATGCCAACTTAATTCAAGAGAAATTCTTTTGGAGAAATGCCCTATCAACAAACTTGAATTGGGTGAAACTGGACGACAAAGACAATCCTGCTGATGACGATAGCTTTAAACCCACAACCGATGTGTTCAATATTTCATCATTATACGGAAGAAACATTACTAAAACATTAGCTGCTTCGGCATTAATGGAATACAGAACAACACTTCTGGATAACTTTAACGACCCCGGTTATTTAGATTTTGGTGTGGGAGCAACTTGGACACCAATCGAAAATCTAATTGTGGTAGTACACCCTTTAAACTACAACTTTGTATTTAGCAGTGGCGAAACCGTTTTCGAATCATCGTTAGGAGCTAAAATTGTTGCCGATTATACCCGTCAAATTGGTGCCGTGAATTTTAAAACCAACATGTCGATGTTCCAAAGTTATAAAAGTAGCAACTATTCAAACTGGACGTGGACCAACTCCTTTAGCTACACGTTGTGGAAAATGATTGGTGTTGGTTTCGATTTTGGCCTAAGGAACAACAAGCAAGAAGCGCTTAACTATGCCTTGGCACAAACACCGGCTACTGCAACAGATTTTGATGATTTGGATAACAAAATACAATCGTATTACACCGTTGGGTTAAGTTATAAATTCTAATAGAAACAATCACCTTCAACCGTTGCATTAAATAAGTATGCATCGTGAAAGATAAAAAAACCATGCCATGCGCCTTGTTGCATGGCATGGTTTTTTTATGGTGTGGTGTGGCTAACGTTTAAGCATAAGTAAAGTTGCGTGTTTGAGTGCAAGGATTTTCCAAAGGAAAATCATTTATTTTTATATTCATCTATAAAAGAATTGTTTGTTAATTTATTAGTGTCAACAAGCATGTATTCAAAATAATGCCCTACTAAATACTCTTTACTTTCTTCAACTAAAAATTCTGTCTCAATCTTAATGCATAAAACTCCTTTAATCGGATTTTGTGAATCAACATTAAGAAATTTAAAATTTACCCTATTTGAGTTGTTTGATTTAAAAGATAAAACCTCTTCTTTTCCATCATTTTTAGATGTGATTGCCTTAAATTCAACTTCGATTATCTTCTTTTTTTCGTAAACAACATCAATGTGTCCCTTATAATTTAATGGCTTATATTCATTAAATTCAAGTTTATAAAAATGGCTATTCAAAGAGTCAATATCAACGTCTGTTTTTAAAAACCATTTTGCCTGATTCAAGAACTTATTTTCTTTGGTACTCCCATAAATTTCAAGTTCAATTAATTGATCAGTTGAGCTATCTCTATTTTTTAAATTTATAATTTGGTAGTAATTAAAATCACTGTAATCAATTTCTTCATGATAAGTTTCCTTATCTTTTTTGCCACACGAATTCAAGCTTATAAGAATACAGATTGAAACAATTAAGTGTTTTAATTTGATTGATGAAAATTTAATATAATTCATATAATGTTTAAGGTATTACTGCTAACAATTGCCTTTACACCACATGGGCACGCTGGCTTAAATGTATGTGATTATTGTTTTCCGGCCATTTCTAAAAACTGAACCTTACTCATAATGCACCCCATCTTCTTTAATTTGATAGGTATCACCAGAGAAAAACAGATCATCCACTTTTTTGTATTTTGAAGTTGCTTGCACCTGGGCGGTTACCGCCAATTCCCGTTCGCCAAAGGTTAGTTCTTCATGGCTTCGTATAATGCCCGTAACCAACGGATATTCCAACCGCACCAACATTTGGTGTAACGTTGGGTCTTGCTCTTTGGCATCATGTACCAAAATATCGGCTTCGGTGATGCCGTTTTCGCCTATGGTCACTACTTCCAATTTAAGTTTGTTCAACACCAAACCTTTGTCTCTGTTCTTGCCAAAAACCATGGGTTTTCCGTGCTCTACAAAAAGTTGTTTGTCTTCACGAATGGCTTTATCGGTGTATTTTGTATAGCAACCATCGTTAAATATCACGCAGTTTTGAAGCACTTCAATTAACGAGGTGCCTTTAAATTTTTCGGCTTCAATAAATAATTGGGTCATTTCTTTAGGTGTATTCCCGCCTATTCTTGCAAAAAAACGTGCTTGAGCGCCCAGGGCCAATTCACCCGGTGAAAAGGGCGGTTGTGTATTTCCGTAGGGTGAAGATTTTGTTTTTTGGCCAATAGTAGAGGTTGGGGAAAACTGCCCTTTGGTTAACCCATAAATTTCATTGTTGAACAAAATAATATTCAAATTAATGTTACGGCGCAACACATGGATAAAATGATTACCGCCAATGGCCATGGAGTCGCCATCGCCCGTTATAACCCAAACACTTAAATTTGGGTTTGCCAATTTGGTTCCCGTGGCTATGGCCGGTGCGCGCCCATGAATGCTGTGCATACCGTAGGTGTTCATGTAATAGGGAAAGCGCGACGAACAGCCTATGCCCGAAATAAAAACCACATCTTCTTTTTTAACGCCCATTTCTGGAAGTGCCTTTTGCATGGCGCGTAAAATAACGTAATCGTCGCAGCCCGGGCACCATCTTACTTCTTGATTGCTCTCAAAATCCTTGTAAGTATAATTATTTTCTAATGTTGCTTCCATAATCAGTTTACTAATGCTTTAAACATTTCAATTAATTCTGAATTCCCAAATGGCAAACCTTGTATTTTATTAAACTGACAAAGGTTTAATGCATTGAAGTTCATTTTTAATACGCTTGAAAATTGGCCGTTGTTTAATTCGCAAACCACAATTTTTTTGAATTGCTTCAATACGGTTTCCGTGTTTTTGGGCAACGGATTGATATAATTAAAATGTGCATAGCCAATATTTTTATAGCCCAAATGGTTCATTTCCTTCACTGCAGAATGTAACGAACCATAAGTGCCACCCCAGCCTACAACCAGTAAATCGCCACTAGCGGCAAATTCAGTGGTTAATGCTGGAATGAAATTTTCGACCCGCTTTACTTTTTCGGCCCTTATCTTCGTCATGAATTCATGGTTTTCCGGCACATAGGAAACGTTTCCGGTAACCTTGTCTTTTTCCAAACCACCTACCCGATGCTCCATCCCTTTTGTGCCTGGAACGACCCATTTTCTGGCAAGTGTATCAGCATCGCGATCATACGGATGCCAACCATCAACCGCTTGTTTTAAAAGGGTTGTTTTAATTTCCGGCAGGTCGTGAACCGATTTCACTTTCCATGGTGCCGACCCATTGGCTATATACCCATCGGTTAATAAAATTACGGGGGTCATGTGTTCCAAGGTTAGTTTTGCTGCCATATAGGCCATATCGAAACAATTGGCCGGGGTACTTGCTGCAATAACAATAACCGGGCTTTCCCCATTTCTGCCATAAAGGGCCTGCAATAAATCGGATTGTTCTGTTTTGGTTGGCAAACCTGTTGATGGGCCTCCACGTTGCACATTTACTATTACTAAAGGTGTTTCGATAATCATCGCCAAACCAATGGCCTCCCCTTTTAATGCCAATCCAGGGCCTGAGGTGGTTGTTATTGCCAAATTGCCCGCAAATGAGGCACCAATTGCCGATGTGATTCCTGCAATTTCATCTTCCGCCTGAAGCGATTTTACCCCAAAATGGCGCTGTTTTACCAGTTCGTGCAAAATATCAGAAGCAGGTGTAATGGGATAGGAGCCCAAAAACAACTCCAGTCCCGCTTTTTCGGCGGCAGCCAAAAACCCCCATGCCGTGGCTTTGTTGCCCATAATAATACGGTAAGTGCCCGCTGGCATTTTTGCAGGTGAAATGGAATAGGTATTAGGAATCAATTCCAGCGTTTCCGCAAAGTAAAACCCCGCATTTAGCACTTTGGTATTAGCTTCAATAATATGGGGTGTTGCTTTAAATTTATTGTTAAAAAACGCAATGGTATGCTCGGTGGTACGGTTGTACATAAAATACACCATGCCCAACGCAAACATATTTTTGGTTCGGGTAATATCCTTGTTGTCCAGACCATCAATACCTTTTAAGGCTTCTTTGGTAAGCGAGCTCATGGCCACTTGAATGATTCTGTAATTGGCCAAACTGCCATCTTCTAGGGGGTTGATTTCATATTGCGCTTTTTCCAGATTTTTCTTGGTAAAAGCATCGGTATCAACAATAATGGTGTGCCCGGGCTTTAGCGCATGCAAATTGGTTTTCAAAGCCGCGGGATTCATGGCGACCAATAAATCGACCTCATCGCCCGGGGTATTGATTTCCACGCTGCCAATATGGACTTGGAAACCTGAAACACCGTACAGGCTGCCTTGGGGCGCCCTAATTTCTGATGGATAATTTGGGAAGGTTGCAATATCGTTCCCAAACATGGCAGACGTATCTGAAAATTGGGTACCCGTTAACTGCATGCCATCGCCAGAATCGCCCACAAACCTAATAATAACAGCTTCTAACGCTTCTGGGGTTCGCTTAGTTTGTATCATAACCACATTATAATTTTTATAGACAGAATATGTTTGAATGAACTAAAAATAGTGTTTAACTTCCAAATATAATATCTCTTTTTAAGGAGTTATATGATAATTGTCACATCCAGTCCCGCAACAACTGTTTTTTAGGCTTTCATAATTATTTAATTTCCTAACATAAGTCATATAATTACTAAAACGGATATACTAATTTCACATGGTGAATTATAGCTAATAATAAGTATTCATGGATTCCGAAGCATCAAATACAGACACGTTCATCCATTCGGGTGTTATCTCTAAAATAACAGGCGATTCCGTTATTGTTTCCTTGGAACAAAACATCCATTGCGAATCGTGCCGTGCCAAAGCAAGTTGCGGTATTTCAGAATCGAATACCAAAGACATTGAAATACAAAATCCCAACGAAAGCTTCAACGTGAATGAAACGGTAACCGTTGTGCTTAAAAAAACATTGGGTTTAAAAGCGGTGTTTTGGGCCTATGTGTTCCCTTTTATTTTAATGTTCGCCTCGTTGGTACTAACGTCGCTTTTTTTAAAGGAATGGCTTGCTGGCCTGGTATCGCTTTTTATTTTAATACCGTATTATTTAACGCTTTATTTATTGAAAAACACACTAAAAAGTGCGTTTAAAATTTCTATAATTAAAACCTAATTATGTATGTCAGATTCTGTTTTATATAGTATTTTCCTTTTGGCTTCATTAGGCATCATTGCAGCGGTTGTGCTGTATGTGGTTTCTAAAAAATTCTATGTTTATGAAGATCCTTTAATAGGTGAAGTTGAAGCCATTTTACCAGCGGCCAACTGCGCAGGCTGTGGTTCTCCGGGCTGTAGGGCATTTGCCGAAAAATTGGTTAAGACCGACGATATCTCCGATCTTTTTTGCCCCGTTGGTGGCAATCCTGTTATGAAAATGGTTGCTGAGGTATTGGGCAAAACCGTTGCCGAAAAAGACCCAACCCTTGCCGTATTGCGCTGCCAAGGTGGTTGCGATGTACGACCAAAGACCACCGAATACCAAGGCCCCAGAAATTGTGCTATTTCGGCCATGATTTACAGTGGCGAAACCGATTGCCAATATGGTTGTTTGGGCGATGGCGATTGCGTAGCGGTGTGCAAATTCGATGCTATGTACATGGACGAAACCACAGGCTTGCCCGTAATCATCTCCGATAAATGTACCTCGTGCGGTGCTTGCGTAGAAGCGTGCCCGCGCGACATCATTGAGATGCGCCCCAAACATAAACGCGATTTAAAGATATTTGTGGGCTGCCTAAACCAGGATAAAGCGGGCATTGCAAAAAAAGCCTGCGATGTGGCCTGTATTGGCTGCTCGAAATGTGATGATGTTTGCCCAAAAGATGCCATTACCATGGAAAATAACTTGGCATATATAGACCCCATTCTCTGTACACTTTGCAGAAAATGTGTAGAAGTATGCCCAACACACTCTATTATTGAAACCAATTTCCCTCCAAAAAAAGAAAAAAAGGTTGAAGCCATTGTTGAACCTGAAAAAATAAAGACCGATGCTTAAAACATTCCCAAAGGGCGGTGTTCATCCTCCAGAAAACAAATTAACTTCAGCAAAAAGCATCAAACGCATGGCGGTGCCCAAGGTTGTCTATGTTCCCATATCACAACATATTGGTATTCCAGCAGAAATAATCGTTAACGTGAAGGATGCTGTTGAAATAGGACAGGTTATTGCCAAATCGGGTGGGTTTGTTTCATCAAACATCCATTCGCCCGTTGCTGGAACCGTAACCAAATTAGACCTCATCATAGATACTTCGGGCTATAAAAAA
This sequence comes from Mariniflexile maritimum, assembly GCF_009746565.1. Lineage (GTDB taxonomy): Bacteria > Bacteroidota > Bacteroidia > Flavobacteriales > Flavobacteriaceae > Mariniflexile > Mariniflexile maritimum. Next base: position 189,575 of record NZ_WRPN01000002.1, on the reverse strand, counting down.
CAATGCATCGTTATTAGAACGGATGTTAAAAACGAGGCCAATTTCCAAGAAATTGAATATCCGTTAGTAAAGGATATTATCCTAGAACCAAAAGCGATCCTTCAAAAAATAAACGATTATGGTATTGTAGGTTTGGGTGGCGCTACCTTTCCCGCACACGTAAAATTGAACGTTAAGGAAGGTACCGTTTTAGACCATTTGATTATCAATGGCGTGGAATGTGAACCATATTTAACCGCCGACCACCGATTGATGCTTGAAAAAGCAGAAGAAATTATGGTTGGTGTCGAAATTTTAATGCATGCGCTCAACATCAATAAAGCTATTATAGGCATTGAAAACAATAAAAAAGATGCGATAGACATCTTTAAAAAACTCACCCAAAACAACCAAAAAATAAAAGTGGCGGCCTTACAGGTTAAATATCCGCAAGGTGGCGAAAAACAATTGGTACGGGCTTTGTTAAACAGGGAAGTTCCTAAAAACGGCTTGCCATTGGATGTGGGCGTTATTGTGCACAATGTGGGTACTATCTTTGCCATTTACCAAGCCATTCAACATAACGTGCCATTAACCGAGCGCGTAGTTACCGTTACCGGAAAAAAATTGGAAAATCCTGCCAATTACTGGGTAAAAATAGGAACGCCCATAACCGATTTGGTGAATGAAGTAGGCGGTTTGCCCGAAGGCACACGCAAAATTGTAAACGGTGGTCCCATGATGGGAAAAGCCATAAAAAACACCGATGTACCGGTTACCAAAGGCACTTCAGGCATTTTGGTCATTGCCGATGATGAGGCCAGCAGAGGCGAACCAAAAAACTGCATCCGTTGTAGTGAATGTGTTTTTGTGTGCCCCATGGGACTAGAACCGCACCTTCTTATGAATCTTTCTGAAAAAGGACTTTATGAAAGAGCTTCCGCAGAAGATATTATGACCTGTATTGAATGTGGTTCTTGCAGCTATGTATGCCCTTCGCACCGCCCCTTATTGGATTATATACGCTTCGGAAAACAAATTGTTAAAAAATTAAATACCGCTAAAAATTGATTATGAGCGAGCAACCTATTATTGTATCTGCTTCCCCACACGTTCACTCCGATAGAACTTCAAAAAAAATCATGTACGACGTGGTCATCGCACTCATTCCTGCCTTTTTGGTGTCTGTTTATGTGTTTGGGGCTAGCGCCTTTATTGTAACTTCCGTAGCCATTGCTTCCTGTTTGCTGTTCGAATATGGCATCCAAAAATACCTGTTTAAAACCGCCGTTACCATTACCGATGGTTCTGCGTTGCTAACGGGTATTTTGTTGGCGTTCAATTTACCCTCGAACCTTCCTATTTGGATGGTTATCGTGGGCAGTTTGGTAGCCATTGGTATTGCAAAACTATCTTTTGGCGGCTTGGGTTTTAATATTTTCAATCCGGCGCTGGTAGGTCGGGTGTTTTTATTGGTGTCCTTCCCCGTACAAATGACGATGTGGCCAACCGCCATTGTAAATAACACAAATGTAGTAGATGCCGTTACGGGTGCCACTTCGCTGGGCCTGATTAAAGAAGGTTTGCTTTTTGGAAAAACCATGACGGAAATAAGCCCTCAATTACCCAGTACTACCCAGATGCTTTTTGGGTTTACGGGTGGTTCGTTGGGCGAGATGTCGGCATTGGCATTGCTACTAGGAGGTTTGTATTTGCTGTACAGAAAAGTGATTTCGTGGCACATTCCCGTAACCGTATTGGCTACCATGGTAGTTATGACGGGCATTTTCTGGTTTATCGACCCCGAACATTATGCCAGCCCCCTCATCCATATCTTATCGGGTGGTGCTATTTTAGGGGCCTTTTTTATGGCAACCGATTTGGTTACCAGCCCCATGACCAAAAAAGGCATGGTTATTTTTGCCATTGGCATTGGTGTTATTACCGTTGTTATCAGGCTATTTGGCGCGTATCCAGAAGGCGTTTCGTTTGCCATCTTAATTATGAATGCCTTTGTACCCTTAATCAATACCTATTTTAAACCACGCAGATTTGGTGCTAAAATAAAAGCTAAAATCGTATCCTTATGAGCAAGAAAGAATCCACTTTTTTAGGAATGTTGTTATCACTTTTGATAATTACCGTTATATCCGGATTTTCATTGGGGTTTGTAAACGATTTAACCCTCGCACCCAAAGCAAAGGCGAAGCTGGAAAAAAAAGTCAATGCCCTCAAATTAGTATTGCCCACGTTTGACAACAACCCCGTGGCAGACATGAAACTTGCAAAAGCCGAAACTGTGGCCGATAGTATAGAAATTTACCCTGCCTATTTAAAAAATGAATTTGTAGGCGCTGCCGTAATTGGCACCACCGATAAAGGCTTTAGCGGTTTGGTAAAGCTTATGATAGGTTTTAAACCTTCGGGCGAAATTGAAAATATTGCGGTTTTAGAACAAAAAGAAACCCCGGGCTTGGGTACCAAAATGACCGAAGCTAAATTTTTACAACAATTCAAGGGCATCAATATTTCAACTTATAAATTGAAGGTGAAAAAAGATGGAGGCGATGTAGATGCCTTAACGGGCGCCACCATTTCAACCAGGGCATTTTGCGATGCTACCCAAATGGCTTATGATGCCTTTATAAAAAACAATGGTTCATTAATCGGATTAAAAAATTAAGAATTATGGCAGAACCACTAAATCAAACCCAAAACTTCTTAAAAGGGATTATCAAAGAAAACCCAACATTTGTAATGCTTTTGGGTATGTGCCCTACGCTAGGGGTTACCTCATCGGCTTATAATGGCTTGGGCATGGGTGTTGCTACGGCGTTTGTATTGTTAATGTCGAACGTGGCGGTATCGCTGGTAAAAAACGTGATTCCCGCAAAGGTGCGTATTCCGGCATTCATCATCATTATCGCATCGTTTGTAACGGTAGTTGAAATGATTTTGGAAGCCTTCGTGCCCTTTCTATATGAACAATTAGGCATTTTCATCCCGCTGATTGTTGTAAACTGCATCATATTAGGTCGTGCGGAAGCTTTTGCCTCCAAAAACAACCTGCTTTCTTCGGCCATTGATGCCTTAGGTATGGGTGTTGGTTTTACCTTGGCACTTACCGTTTTAGGCTCGGTACGCGAAATTTTGGGCAGTGGCAGCTTGTTCGGGTTAAAATTTGTATCAGACAACGCCAACACCTTTATACTGTTCATCTTGCCTCCGGGGGCATTTATTGCTTTGGCCTATTTATCCGTTATTTTCAACAAACTAACAAATAAAACCCTTTAAGATATGGATTATGTAATTATTCTCATAGCTGCCGTATTTGTAAACAACATTGTACTATCGCAATTCTTGGGCATTTGTCCGTTTTTGGGCGTTTCCAATAAGGTTTCCACATCCGTTGGCATGTCTGGGGCCGTATTATTTGTGATGACGATTGCCACAACAGTAACCTATTTGCTTCATCAATACGTCTTAATTCCGGCAGGATTGGATTATTTAAGAACCATTTCGTTTATTTTGGTCATCGCCGCTTTGGTACAGATGGTGGAAATTATCCTTAAAAAAGTGAGTCCGTCACTTTATCAGGCCTTGGGTGTTTTTCTTCCGCTAATCACAACCAATTGTGCCGTTTTGGGGGTTGCCATTTTAGCGTTGGGACTTGAAAATGGCAGTTTGTTAAAGGCCGTATTTTTTGCCATTTCAAACTCACTTGGTTTTGCCTTGGCATTGATTGTTTTTGCAAGCATACGGGAACACTTGGAACTTGCCAACCTGCCAAAAGTGATGAAAGGCGTGCCCATTAATCTGTTGGTGGCAGGACTGCTGTCTTTAGCTTTTTTAGGGTTTACAGCCTTGGTTTAATACCTACATGTTTATTACGCGTAGAAATTTACATAAGAACAGCACTAAATACGTGCCCCAACAAATAATTTTTCATATAATGGGATTTGTTAAGTAATTTTGCAATTATTTAGATGTAAGCCGCTTTTTATATGAACAAAACCATACTCATTACCGCATCCCTTTTTGGGATATTGGGCATTATTCTGGGAGCTTTTGGCGCTCATGGCCTAAAAGCATTCATACCTATTGAAGCTCAACAAAGCTTTGAAACTGGGGTTAGATACCAAATGTACCACGCCTTTTTTTTGTTTTTTGTAGGCTCCAATGCAACGGTAAGGCCTAAAGCAAAAAAAGCGATTTATTTTCTAACACTCTTGGGGGTTTTGCTTTTCTCGGGGTCTATTTATGGGTTGGCAACCAATACGCTAACAACCTTCAACTTTAAAACCATTGGTTTTGTAACGCCTATTGGCGGCCTTCTTTTAATTTCGGCATGGGTTGTATTGTTGTTCAATTTTTTAAAAATAAAATCAAAATACATATAAGATAATGCCTCCTGTAAGTCTTTAAAAACAAGCGGAGTTTACTTATTCTTATTCGCTTTCTCAATATATTTCTCCAATGCCATTGTCATAGAAGGTGTTTCTGGAGTTGGAGCCGCGATATCAATGCGCAAGCCTCTTTCTTCAGCAGCTTTCATGGTGGTGTCGCCAAATACTGCTATTCGGGTATCGTTTTGTTTAAACCCTGGAAAATTTTGAAAAAGCGATTCAATGCCCGATGGGCTAAAAAACACTAAAATATCATAAAAAACATCGGCCAAATCGGAGAGATCGCTAATAACCGTTCTGTAAAAAATGGCCTGTTTCCAATCAACGCCTAAGGCATTAAGGGTATTTGGCACTTCATCTTTTACCTTATCGGTATTTGGCATTAAAAACTTTTCGTCCTTATATTTTTTTATGATGGGCGAAAGCTCGGAAAATGTTCGTTTTCCAACATAAATTTTTCGTTTTCTATATACCACGTACTTTTGCAGATAAAATGCAACGGCTTCAGACTGGCAGAAATATTTCATGGTATCGGGCACCTTAAACCGCATTTCCTCGGCTACCCTAAAATAATGGTCAATGGCATTCCTACTGGTTAAAATTATGGCCGTATAGTGGTTTAAATCAACTTTTTGTTGTCTAATTTCCTTTGCTGGTACTCCTTCTACGTGTATAAAAGGTCTGAAATCAATTTTTACTTTTTGTTTTTCAATTAAATCGAAGTAAGGCGAATTTTCAATTTTTGGTTCAGGCTGGGATACCAAAATGGTTTTCACTTTCATATACACAAGTAGTTAGTCGTTCTATTTAGAAATAAATACCTTATACAAAATAATGTAGGGTGCAATTTCTAAAGCGCAAAGATACAAAATAAAATAAAAAAAATTATGTTTTATAAAACTTTGATGTGCCTTGAAAGAGGTAAATAATCCTATTAATACTACAATAATTAATAAAATAACGCTTACATAAAAAAAAGGCAATGAAGGCTTAAAACTAAACAGCAGAAAAGTATTTATAGGGATAAGCACAATACCCAAATAGTTTTTGTAGCTTATTTTTTGGAACAGATATTGGTCGATAATGTCGTCTATCTCCAAAAGGCTTCCAATAAGGCGTTCAATAAGCACTTTTATTAAAATGAACAGGCAGATACCCACCGAAAGTTTCACCATAATATCAACAGGAACAATTTTGGTGTTCATGAAAAACCGATATACGATAAAACTGAACAACGACATGGAAATTACCAAATTGGCAAACAACAGCGCGTCAAACTTATCCAGAAATTTTTGCTCGCGTGCATATACTTTTAAGTACTTTGAATTTACCAAAACAGAAACAAAATCATCGAACCGTTTTGGTGAAGTTAATTTTGCAACAGCAACAATAACAAGCCCTAAAACAATTATAATAGTATAAAAATCATTTGATATAACCTCCCTTAGCATCCCGTAAAATTATTATAAATTTTAATTAGATGCCTTAAATTATTAAGGAATATTTAAAATAAATAAACATCTAATAATGTACATTTGCCATGAATTAATACGTTTCCCTTAAAATTAACGAATGACCGATACCGTTGTTATCATTCCAACTTACAATGAAATTGAGAATATCGAGGCCATAATTAACGCGGTGTTTTCTAAATCGGAAGCAGTGCACCTGCTTATTGTTGATGACAATTCCCCCGATTTAACGGCCCTGAAAGTAAAGGAACTTCAAAAAAAATTTCCCGATAGGTTATTTCTGGAAGTTAGAAAAGAAAAATCCGGACTGGGCACTGCCTACATTCACGGGTTTAAATGGTGCTTACAAAGAAGTTACCAATATATTTTTGAAATGGATGCCGATTTCTCGCACGACCCAAACGACCTCGTAAAACTACACCACGCTTGCCATGTTGAAGGGGCCGATTTAGCTATTGGCTCGCGCTATGCAACCGGAGTAAACGTTGTAAACTGGCCCATGAGCAGGGTTTTGATCTCGTATTTTGCATCGCGCTACGTGCGTTTCATTACGGGCATGAAAATACACGATACAACAGCAGGTTTTATTTGCTATAAACGCATTGTTTTAGAAACATTAAACCTAGATAAAATAAAATTTATTGGATACGCCTTTCAAATTGAAATGAAATTTAAGACCTATTTGAAAAAATTCAAGATTATTGAAGTACCCGTTATTTTTACCGATAGAACCATGGGAACCTCAAAACTAAGCTCTGGCATTATTGCCGAAGCTATTTTTGGCGTTATCTCAATGAAAATAAACAGTATATTTAAAAAGTAGCGACCGAATATGAAGCAGAAAACCATACTTATAAAAAACGCCCACATTGTAAACGAAGGCAGCATTTTTAACGGCGACCTATTAATTGAAGGCGATTACATAAAAGAAATTAGCCAATCCATAAGCGCCAAATCATCCAATGTGCACGTTATTGATGCAGAAGGAAAATATTTATTGCCCGGTGCCATTGATGATCAAGTACATTTTAGAGAACCTGGCCTAACGCAAAAAGCAACCATTGAAACCGAATCGAAAGCAGCCATAGCGGGCGGTATTACGTCGTTTATTGAAATGCCCAACACCAACCCGCAAACAACAACCATTGAAAAGTTGGAGGAAAAATTCGATATAGCCGCACGAACCTCGGCAGCAAACTATTCGTTTATGTTTGGCGGCACAAACGACAATTTGGATGAAATTTTAAAAGTCGATGCTAAAAACGTGGCCGGGTTGAAATTGTTTTTAGGCTCTTCAACAGGCAACATGCTGGTTGATGACCCCATGGTTTTAGAGAACATCTTCAAAAATACCAAGTTGCTTATTTCCGTTCATTGTGAAGATGAGGCCACCATTCAAAAAAACTTTCAACAACAGTTCGATACCTTTGGCGATGCCATCCCCATAAGCTACCACCCAATTATAAGAAGTGAGGAAGCCTGCTATCTATCATCGTCCAGAGCCATCAAGCTCGCACAAAAAACAGGTGCCCGTTTGCATGTGTTCCATCTTTCAACAGGAAAGGAAACCAACCTTTTCAGCAATAAAATCCCTTTAAAAGACAAAAAAATTACGGCCGAGGTTTGTATCCATCATTTATGGTTTTCCGATAAGGATTATGAATCTAAAGGAACATTGATTAAATGGAATCCTGCCGTAAAAACAGAAGAAGACCGATTACAATTATGGGAAGCATTGCTTGATGATAGAATTGATGTGATTGCTACGGACCATGCACCCCATACCTTAGAGGAAAAGAAAAACCTATATACCAGTGCGCCTTCGGGTGGCCCCTTGGTACAACATGCTTTACCCGCCATGTTGGAAATGTACCATAGAGGAGTCATTTCCATTGAAAAAATTATTGAAAAAATGTGCCACAACCCCGCTATTTTATTTGAAATAGAAAAAAGAGGCTTTATAAAGGAAGGCTATTTTGCCGATTTGGTTTTGGTGGATTTAAACAACCCATGGACGGTAACCAAAGATAATATTTTATACAAATGTGGCTGGTCGCCGTTTGAAGGCACCACGTTTAAGTCACGAATTACCCATACCTTTGTAAATGGCAGTCTGGTATATCAAAACTCAAAATTTACCGATGTAAAAGCTGCAAAACGATTAACTTTTAATAGATAATGTTGAAACAATTTGTATCATTTTTCTGCATCATGGCTCTGGTCGCATCCTGTGGTTTTGGCGGCCCTAAAAAGCCTAAAAACCTCATTTCCAAAAAAAACATGGTCGCTATTTTAATTGATGCCAAATTACTGGCAACGGCAACCAGCGCCAACCAAAGCATTTTAGAGAGCCATGGCGTGCAAATTAACCGCTACATTTTTGAAAAATATGGCATAGATAGTTTGCAATTTGCAGAAAGCAACAAGTACTATGCCCATAAAATTAAGGATTACGAAGAAATTTACACCAAGGTAACCGATAGTTTGGAGCGTTTAAAAGTAGCCTTAAAAGAATTAGAACTAAAGGAAGAGAAAAAGAAAAAAAAGGAAACAGACTCCATAAATGCTGTAACGGCTAAAGATTCGTTGGCAGCGGTTTTGGTTAAAAAGGCATTAAACCCCGAGGAAGGCATTTTAATTAGTCCTGCATCCGATAAAAACTCCCCACTTTATAAATAGTTTCGTTTATATCCTTAAAATTATAGTTTAGGGCACTTTTAATTTTTTCGCTACTGTAAAACGTTTCGGTAGTTAATGACGTGCTGATACTTTTGGTTAACCTTCTGCGTTTACCCAACAGCTTGTGCCTTAACCAATCCCATTTCCATGCAATGCCCAACAAAAAGGGACTAGCTAATTTTTCTGGTTTTTTGGCATTAACCGATTGTGCCATGGTTTGCAAAAAGCGTTTGTAGAGCCAATTTTCGGCCACCAATACAAAACGTTCGTTTACGATGCTGCCCTTCATTAAGGCTTCCATAAGGTTTACTACATCTTCAACGGCTACCAATCCAATAGTGCCCGAAGTATAATATTTTAGGCCTTTATGTGCTTTTTTAAACAAACTGCCTGAACCAAATTTCCAGATACCGGCCCCTAAAATAACCCCAGGGTTTACAATTACCGCATCCAATCCTTCTTGTGTGCCGCGCCAAACTTCCATTTCGGCCCCATATTTTGTAATGGCATACACGCTGTTGTCATTTTCCGGGTCCCAATTGGCATCTTCTGTAATAAACGTACTGTTAAGTGGTTTTCCTAAGGTCGCTATGGAACTTACATAACATAGTTTTTTTATGCCATGGGCAATGCAAAAATTCACAATATTGGCAGTTCCTTCAATATTGGTTTTTCTTAATTCATGGTACTTATTGGGTTCAAAAGACACCAAAGCAGCACAATGGTACACGTGGGTAACATTTTTAAAAGCTTCAGATAGTGACGGAATATCCAAAATATCGGCCTGAACCCATTCAATAGCATCAAAAAGTACCTTATAGTTTTCAGTATAGGTGGCAAAAACATTTTTAACCAAGTCTAATTTGCGTTCGCTTCTATAAATAGCTTTAACGGCTTCATTCGCACTGGCAAGCTTGAAAAGCAAATGCGCACCCACTAAACCCGTACCTCCTGTTACTAAAATCATGCAACGAAAATAGTGAAAAGCCCCCTAACACCCAAAAGGGGAACTTCTAATATTTTGGACATTTTTTTTTTTTTGAGCTTCATCCGTTCCTAGTTGGGGTTAGGGGGCTTTTCTTTGTTTTTATTTTTATCTTTGCATAGTTTTAAAAAAATCAAAAAAAAAGATGAAAAATTTTGTTGAGGAATTGACTTGGCGCGGGATGATACAAGATAGTATGCCGGGGGTTGAAGAACACTTGATGGAGGCCATGCGGTTGGCGTATGTTGGCATTGACCCAACGGCCGACTCACTGCATATTGGTCATTTAGTGGGTGTTATGGGGCTTAAGCACTTTCAATTATCGGGACATAAACCGGTAGCGCTGGTTGGTGGTGCAACAGGTATGATTGGCGATCCTTCAGGAAAATCGGCAGAACGCAATTTGTTGAATGAAGAAACGCTAAAACATAATCAAAACGCGATAAAAGAACAGTTATCGCGGTTTTTGGATTTTGACAGTGATGCAGAAAACGCCGCAATTATTGTGAACAACTACGATTGGATGAAAAATTTCACGTTCTTGGAATTTATTCGCGATGTAGGCAAACATATTACCGTTAATTATATGATGGCGAAAGATTCGGTTAAAAAACGGTTATCGTCCGAATCGGCAGTGGGCATGAGCTTCACCGAGTTTACCTATCAATTGGTGCAAGGTTACGATTTTTTGCATCTGTACCGCACCAAACAATGCACCTTGCAAATGGGAGGCAGCGACCAATGGGGAAATATTACAACAGGAACCGAACTGATACGACGAGTTGATGCCGGCAAAGGCTTTGCGCTAACATGGCCGTTAATTACAAAAGCCGATGGCACCAAATTTGGAAAAACCGAAGGTGGCAATATTTGGTTGGATGCCAACAGAACATCACCCTATAAATTTTATCAATATTGGTTAAATACCAGTGATGTTGATGCAGAAAAGTACATTAAAATATTCACGTTTTTATCGAAAACCGAAATAGAGAACCTAATAGCTACACATCAAGAAGCGCCCCATTTACGAGCTTTACAAAAACGATTGGCAGAAGAAATTACCACCATGGTCCATTCAAGCGACGAGTTGGAAAATGCTATAAAAGCAAGCGAAATCCTATTTGGAAATTCAACAGGAAGCGATTTAAAAAAGCTGAATGAGCAAACTTTTTTAGATGTTTTTGATGGTGTACCACTTACTGAAATCTATAAAAGCGAGTTAGAAAACGGCTTGGACATCATTGCCGCTTTGGCCGAAAAAGGCGGATTTTTAAAATCGAATGGCGAAGCGCGTCGTGCTTTAAAGGAAAATGCCGTTTCGGTAAATAAAGAAAAAGTTGGCGAAGGCTACATGCTTACCCATAACGACTTGATAAACAATAAATTTATTTTATTGCAGCGCGGTAAAAAAAATTACTTCGTTTTGCGCATGGTGTAAAAATAAACAAGCCCGATTATAAAATCGGGCTTGTTGCTAACCAACCAACTAAAAAAATCAATCTTTCTTTTTCATAGTTTTGTATTGGTCGTAAGTGAATTTTAAAACTTACAACTTAACGCTATGTTTTTTAAGGCCTTTCGATAATGATATTGTCGGCTTCAATCTTTTTGTTCATTTGTAAATTCAAGTTTGAAAAGGCCACCAAAAAGGCGCGTATATTTTCAAGAAGTTCCGGTTTGGTTGTGGTTGATAAATTGTAAAGGCTTTCCAGTTTTAAAAGTTGTGTTTCCAAAGCTGTAATGCGCGCTGTAATGGCATTGTTGTTAATTTCCGCAGGAATTGTTTGCTTCAAGTTTCTAACCAACTCTTTAACGTTTTTTTCGTTGGCCTTAAAAAAATTTAGATCTGCTTTTTTTAAATTATTTACAACCTCATCAAGTTGCTTGTAGGCCATCCAATTTACAATGGAATCTTCGGCTCTCGAATCCAAAATATAATCGGTGTATTTAATTTTAGCAACATCTTTTACTTTAATTACCTGACTTTCAACAGGCTTCTCAACAACCAAAGCGGCATCATCTTGTTTTTTCTTACAAGAAACAAAAAACAACAGCACCCACACAATCCCTAAAAATTTAAGTTTCATAACTAATCCATATAAAATTATTTACACAAATATATAAGTTTCCGTTCTTTTTTAAGCAGAAGGAACACCATCAAATTAACAATATTTCATTTTAAAAAATATATTATTATCAATAAAAACTTGTTATTTTTGAAAACTATTTAAACAATGCTTTTTAATGAAGTCAAAAATATTAATAATTGGTGCCTGTGGTCAAATAGGTTCCGAATTAACATTCAAATTAAGAGCGCTTTATGGTGATGCCAATGTTATTGCAAGCGATATTAACTACAGTAATTTAGAAATTGTAAATGCCGGTATTTTCGAAATAGTAGATGCACAAAACTATGAAAGCATAAAAAGTTGTGTTGAAAAACATAAGATAGATACCATCTACCTCATGGCCGCTATGTTAAGTGCCACTGGAGAAAAATACCCCATGAAAGCTTGGGACTTAAATGTGGAATCGCTTTTTCATGTACTAAATTTAGGGCGAGCCAAATTTGTAAAAAAAATATTCTGGCCTTCAAGTATTGCCGTTTTTGGGCCTACAACACCTAAAGAATTTACGCCTCAATACACCATTATGGAACCTACCACGGTATATGGCATTACCAAACAAGTGGGCGAACGCTGGTGCGAATACTACAATAAAAAATATGGTGTTGATGTGCGGAGTTTGCGCTACCCGGGCATTATAAGTTGGAAAACATTACCAGGTGGCGGCACCACCGATTATGCCGTTGAAATTTACCATAAAGCCATTACCCATGGTAACTATGAATGTTTTTTAGCTGAAGATACCGAGCTCCCCATGATGTTTATGGACGATGCCATTAAAGCAACGGTTGATATTATGAAAGCACCCAAGGATGCTGTTAAAATCAGGTCGTCCTACAATTTGTCTGCCATAAGTTTTACACCAAAACAGATTGCAGAATCCATAAAAGCACAGATGCCCGATTTTAAAATAACCTATGCCCCCGATTACCGTCAGGAAATTGCCAACAGTTGGCCTAAAAACATAAACGATTCGTACGCACGGCAAGATTGGAAATGGAAACACCAATTTAACCTAGAGGCCATTACAAACGAAATGCTTTTGCAACTCGACAAAAAGTACAACCAACCCACAGAAAACTCTAATTAATTGTATATTTGGTTTCCCTAAATTGAATGATTATGCTTGAAAATTTTTGGTTCAATGTGCAATATGGCATCCACCATGTACTTGATATTAAGGCCTACGACCATGTGTTGTTTCTTATCGTTTTAACCGTACCTTACCTTTTCAAAGACTGGAAGCGCGTGTTGCTATTAGTAACCATGTTTACTCTAGGGCACAGCCTTTCGCTTGTTTTAGCGGTTTATGGCGTAGTAACCGTAAAAGCGACTCTGGTAGAATTTCTAATACCAATTACCATCCTTATTGTGGCACTTTTTAATGTTTTTACTTCGGGCAAAGGCGCACAAAAGGAAAAAATAGGGGTTCTGTTTTTATCCACTTTGTTCTTTGGCTTAATTCACGGGCTAGGGTTTGCGCGCGAGTTTAAAATGCTGTTGGGCGACTCAGACAGTAAATTAATGTTATTATTGGAATTTGCAGTAGGTATCGAACTGGCCCAAATAATCATCGTATTTGCCGTTTTGCTTTTAGGCTATATCATGCAAACCATTTTCAGGTTTAACAAACGAGATTGGATATTGGTAATATCTGCCATTGTGGTTGGCTTAGTCATTCCTATGATATTGAATAGCCCGTTTTTAACGTGATTTAGTTGAAATTATCTTATTTTCCATTCAAACTACCCACAAAAACCTATCAACCAAGTTGTCCCCTTGAGGGGACTTCAGGGGTGTGCTTTTTAAAATGGGCAAACTCAACCTTTTCAATTCCTTTCAATCTAAACTACCCACAAAAACCCATCAAACAAGTTGTCCCCTCGAGGGGACTTCAGGGGTGTGCTTTTTAAAATGGGCAAACTCAATCTTTTCAATTCCTTTCAATCTAAACTACCCACAAAAACCCATCAATCAAGTTGTCCCCTTGAGGGGACTTTAGGGGTGTGCTTTTTAAAATGGGCAAACTCAACCTTTTCAATTCCTTTCAATCCAAACTACCCACAAAAACCCATCAAACAAGTTGTCCCCTCGAGGGGACTTCAGGGGTGTGCTTTTTAAAATGGGCAAACTCAACCTTTTCAATTCCTTACAATCTAAACTACCCACAAAAACCCATCAATCAAGTTGTCCCCTTGAGGGGACTTCAGGGGTGTGCTTTTTAAAATGGGCAAACTCAATCTTTTCAATTCCTTTCAATCCAAACTACCCACAAAAACCCATCAATCAAGTTGTCCCCTTGAGGGGACTTTAGGGGTGTTCTTTAAAAAACCCAAATTAACCGTTCCATTTACACAAACTTTCATAAAACTTTAACGAACTTGCGTTGTAATTAAAATACGAACCCAGTATATTCGTTATATTGTTTGCGTTAAGGATTTCTCATTGATGACTATTTTTAAAATAAGGAATTCGTGAATGTTACACATTTAAAGTAAAAACCCTTTTGCTTTTTAGCAAAAGATTGCAACGAAAAGCCCAATACGAATTACTGTAAAGTTTTTTTTAATTTTGCACGTTTTCCAATGAGGGTAACACCCAAATTATAATTAAAATAAATGCCAGACCATAAACAACTTAAGTACGACAAAGCCTACTTACGAATTGCCCAGGAATGGGGCAAACTATCCTACTGCAAACGCCGGCAAGTTGGTGCGCTTATTGTTAAGGACCGCATGATTATTTCTGATGGCTATAACGGTACGCCATCGGGGTTTGAGAATTTTTGTGAAGACGAAGCAGGCTACACAAAATGGTACGTGCTACATGCCGAAGCCAACGCCATTTTAAAAGTCGCCGCATCAACCCAATCCTGCAAAGGCGCAACGCTTTATATAACCATGTCTCCTTGCAAGGAGTGTAGCAAGTTAATCCATCAAGCCGGTATCGTAAAAGTGGTGTACCATGAAGCCTACAAAGACGATTCCGGATTAAAATTCCTTGAAAAAGCAGGTATAGAATTAAAATTAATAGAAGACTTAAAAGCATAATGCCATATAAAAAGAAATATTTGCCATTAATTATAGGCGTTGCCGTAGCAGCGGGCATTTTTATTGGCGGAAAATTAAACTTTAGCGATTCTTCCGATAAACTATTTTCCAAAAACAGCAAAAAAGACAAGCTCAACAGACTTATAGACTATATTGATTACGACTATGTTGACAATGTAAATACCGATAGCATCGTTGATGTTACGGTAAACGGTATTTTGGAGAACCTCGATCCACATTCGGTTTACATTACCAAGGAAGAAATGCAAAGTGTAGCCGAAAACATGAAAGGCGATTTTGTGGGTATTGGCGTAAGCTTTTATCCGTATCGCGATTCTATTGCCGTTATTAGAGCCATCGAAAATGGCCCTAGCGACAAGGCAGGCATAAAGGGAGGCGACCGAATTTTGATTGCCGATGGCGATACCCTCTATGGAAACAAATTTAAAGATGGCGATTTGGTAAAAAAACTAAAAGGCCCTTTAGATAGCAAGGTGCGCCTAAAGGTGTTCAGAAAGGGCGAGCCAAAATTGCTTAATTTCACCATAAAGCGTTCACACATTCCTATTAAAAGTGTAGATGCGGCTTACATGCTTACCCATAAATTAGGCTATATAAAAGTGAACCGATTTGCCGAAACCACTTATAAAGAATTTAAAAAAGGGCTCGATAAACTACTGGCTGCTGGTGCCACCGAAATGGTTCTCGATTTGCGCGATAACCCTGGTGGGTTTTTAAGCATTGCCGAACAAATTGTAGATGAGTTTTTAGAAGATGACAAACTCATCCTGTTTACCAAAAACAAACATGGCAGTATCGAAAAAAACTATGCCACAAGCAAAGGCGATTTTGAACGCGGTACCATTTTTGTACTTATAAACGAAAACTCCGCATCGGCGAGCGAAATTGTTGCCGGTGCGTTACAGGATAATGATAGAGGCACCATTGTTGGTCGCAGGTCGTATGGCAAAGGCTTGGTACAACGCGAAATGGACTTGGGCGACGGCAGTGCCGTTCGCTTAACGGTTTCACGATACTACACCCCCACAGGACGCTCCATACAACGCCCTTACAGCAAAGGCAATAAGGATTATTACGACGAGTATTTCGAACGGTTGGATAGCGGCGAGTTATTGGACCCAGATAAAATAAAAGTGGCCGATTCTTTAAAATACAAAACCCCAAAAGGCAAAATTGTATATGGCGGCGGCGGCATCATACCCGATGTTTTTGTGCCTATTGACGATGCCATGCAAAACCAAACGCTTACTTTCTTGCAAAACTATGGGTATATTGGAAATTTTGTTTTTGAAACATTGGATAAAAACAGAAAAATGTATGAAGGTATTGCCAGACAAGATTTTATTGATTCTTTTGAAGTTCCCACAGATATGGTGTACGCTTTCCAAGATTATTTGAATTTAAGAACCGAAGCCAAAATAACCTTTGTAGCCTACCAAGATGAAGTAAAGGAATATATAAAAGCTACTTTGGCAGACCAACTTTACGGCAACGGCTCCTTTGATGAGGTTTTAAACAAAAGCGACATCATGATTGAAGAGGTTATTAAGTTGAGTGAAAGGAAATAGTTTTAAAAGCTGTATCCGTTTTCGGAAACACCTGAAAAATCTCTACATGGTTCCTTGAAAACCCCCTGAACATTTGAAAGCCCCTTTTTTCTTCAAACCTTTGCAAGACAAAACAGAATCAAATCTTATCATGCACCTTCACATGTTTTCCATTGTTCCAAAGTGTTAAAATATCGGTAGCCACCTGTGCGCCACTACCCGAACATACGGCAAACTGGCTGCGCCAACCCGCTAACGAACCAGCAACATACAGGTTGTTCTCAACTAAATGATTGGTGTTCTTTAACCAAATGCGGTCTTTTTCAAGCTCGGCTCTGGGGTGGGGCGCCACATACTGCTCCAACCCTTTTATGGTCATTAAGTTGGTATAGCCAACAGCAACAACCACTATTTCAGCATTGTACTCATGCTTATTGGTTGCAACACTAAAAACACCTTCATGTTTTGAAAGTTTCAAAACCTTTTCGTTTTCAATCTGTTCAACCTGCGGATATAAGGCTTTTAATTGTTGCTTTCCTTTTTTTAATATCGATGTGCCCGTAGTTCCGGGTTCCAACCCTAGCACATTGTTAAATAGTGCGGTCTGTAAATGCGATGTTTTTTGATGAACAACAATACCTATACGCTTGTTTGCGGCAAACGGCTTATTTCCCGCAGATCCTAAAACCAATGCGCATTGCAAACCCGCTGCTCCACCGCCTATTATTAACGCATCAAACATTAACGACGCTCTTTTACTTTCTGTTCAATTCGCTTTGATATGGTTAAAATCGCCAAAATAAGTACCGCACAAAGCGATGCTAAAATGGTTATCAATGCAACAGCGCTTTCGCCCTTAAAAGGTGCTTCAAAATTTATCTTTGTAAAGTTGAAAATGATGAGTGCCAAAGCGAGCAGGCTCATTATAATGGTTAAAATTTTCATGGATAATTTGGTTTATATAATTTCAAATAAGGCTTTTATATTATGTGCAAACAGCTTAACGGCAATGGCCAATAAAACCACACCAAATACTTTTCTAACTATGCTGATGCCATTTGGCCCCAAAAAACGTTCAATGGTTCGCGATGTTTTTAAAACAATAAAAATAACAATAACGTTTAATATAATGGCTACTATAATGTTTTCCGTTTTAAATTCGGCCCTTAATGAAAGTAAGGTTGTTAAACTTCCGGGGCCTGCAATGAGCGGAAATGCCAATGGGAACACCGAAGCTGTATTTGAGGTGTGTTCTTCATGCTTGTAAAGAGTAATTCCTAAAATCATCTCTAAGGCAATAAAAAACAAAATAAATGCCCCCGCCACCGCAAACGAGTTAACGTCAATACCAATAAGGGTTAAAATGCTTTTGCCCAAAAACAAAAAAGAAATCATGATAACCCCAGAAATAATGGCCGCTTTCCTGCTGTTTATGTTGCCTACTTTTTTCCTTAAATCTATTACAATGGGAATATTGCCAACAATGTCAACCACGGCAAACAATATCATAAAGGCCGTAAATATTTCTCTTAAATTAAGTTGCATAGGTTTGCGTTTTACACTTTCGCTACAAAAGTAGGCATTGTAGTTAATATGTATGGGGTTAAACGCTAAAGTTTCATTATTTTTGTCAACTCCTACACACTTAAAATATGTTTCAATTAGGCAAAACCATCGTTTCAGAAGACATAATAAAAAAGGATTTTCTATGCAACCTCTCCGCTTGCAAGGGCGCTTGTTGTATTGATGGCGATGCGGGTGCGCCTTTGGAAACCGAAGAAGTGGAAATTTTGAAAGCCATTTATCCAAAAGTTAAGCCGTTTTTGCGCAAAAAAGGCATCAAGGCCATAGAAGCACAAGGGGTTTTTGTAACTTCTGAAGAAGGCGAATTGCAAACGCCGCTAATTGATGGTGCCGATTGCGCTTATGTTATTTTCGATAAAAACAACGTGGCGCTTTGTGCCATTGAGGAAGCCTACAACCAAGGTGAGATTTCTTGGAAAAAACCCGTTTCTTGCCATTTGTATCCCATTCGCGTGCAAGATTATAGCGAGTTTTCAGCAGTCAATTACCATAAATGGGAAATTTGCGATGATGCTTGCGCATTGGGCAAAGAACTGCAAGTTCCTATTTATAAGTTTGTAAAGGAAGCCTTAATTAGAAAGTTTGGCGAAGCTTGGTACACCGAATTGGAACAGGTGGCAAACAACTTGTTAATTGAAAAAAAAAGCTCTAAACCTCGTATAAAATAAGGGTTTTATAGTTAAAAACTGTATTTTTTCTGTAAACTTTTTTCTTTTCTTAAAACGTTATATTTCTGTTTTTCAATTATTTAACCTAAACATTTTGTAAACTTCTCATACTGAGTGTTTTTAATAATTGTTAAAAACTTCTCGACAATGTTTATAACTAAACCTTTCATTTCTAACATCATTTTTGAATCTTTGTTGCTTCACTAAGTGATACTTTTTTGTTTAACCTTCATTTTAAAAAACACCTCAATGTCTCAGCAAGTCGAACCCATTTTACAAGAAAACAAAGATCGTTTTGTTATTTTCCCCATCCAACATCATGATATTTGGGAATGGTACAAAAAATCGGAGGCCAGTTTTTGGACTGCTGAAGAAATCGATTTACACCAAGACCTAGCAGACTGGAAAAACAAATTGAATGACGACGAGCGTTATTTCATCAAACATATTTTGGCCTTTTTTGCAGCCAGTGATGGCATCGTGAACGAAAATTTAGCCGAAAATTTTGTAAATGAAGTGCAATATAGCGAAGCCAAGTTTTTTTACGGCTTTCAAATCATGATGGAGAATATCCACAGTGAAACCTATTCCCTTTTAATCGATACTTACGTTAATGACGAAAAGGAAAAAGATTTACTGTTCAACGCCATCGACAATTTTCCTGCTATCAAGAAAAAAGCCGATTGGGCTTTAAAATGGATAAAATCGCCCAGTTTTGCAGAACGCTTAATTGCCTTTGCCGCGGTTGAGGGCATTTTCTTTTCAGGTGCATTTTGTTCGATTTTTTGGTTGAAAAAACGGGGGTTGATGCCCGGATTAACGTTTTCCAACGAGTTAATTTCACGCGATGAAGGCGTACATGCCGATTTTGCAGTGCATTTGCACAACAACCATTTGGTAAACAAAGTACCTAAAGCCAGAATTAGGGAAATTTTGGTCGAGGCCTTAAACATTGAACGTGAGTTTATTACAGAATCGTTACCGGCAAGTTTAATTGGCATGAACGCTAAACTTATGGCGCAGTATTTAGAGTTTGTAACCGATAGATTGCTAACTGAATTAAATTGCGAGAAAGCGTACAATACCACCAATCCGTTCGATTTTATGGACATGATCTCTCTTCAAGGAAAAACCAATTTCTTTGAAAAACGGGTGTCCGAATATCAAAAAGCAGGCGTTCTAAACAAAGAAGAAGAAAAGGACAAATTTACCTTTGATGCCGATTTTTAACAGGGAATTCAACCAGTAAAAAAGAAGTTTTTCGTGAAAAGCACTCAAAAAATGTCCATGGCAGCAAAAAAACCATCAAAATATCAAACTAAGTATCTGTTTAAAAATAAATAAACTACTTAAAATAATTCATTAACCCATTTTCTGAAGGCGTATCAGGAAATAAAAACGCTCAAAAGTATGTATGTAGTAAAAAGAGACGGCAGAAAAGAACAGGTAATGTTCGACAAAATTACCGCAAGGGTACGAAAATTATGTTATGGATTAAACGAATTGGTCGATCCATTACGAGTAACCATGCGCGTTATTGAAGGTTTGTACGATGGCGTAACAACCAGCGAACTTGACAATTTAGCTGCTGAAATTGCTGCAACCATGACCACTACACACCCCGACTATGCCCGTTTGGCCGCACGCATCTCGGTATCTAACCTTCATAAAAATACCAAAAAATCGTTTAGCGAGGTCATGCACGATTTACACACCTATATCAACCCAAGAACAGGCAAAAATGCTCCGCTCCTAGCCGATGATGTGTATGAGGTTATTATGAAAAATAAAGATGTACTAGACTCTACCATTATTTACAACCGCGACTTTAGTTACGATTATTTTGGGTTTAAAACCCTCGAGCGCTCCTACCTTTTAAAACTAAATGGCGCCATTGCCGAACGGCCGCAACACATGCTGATGCGTGTAGCTGTTGGCATCCATTTAAACGATTTGGAATCGGTTATCGAAACCTATGAGCTCATGTCCAAAAAGTACTTCACGCACGCAACGCCTACACTTTTTAATGCGGGCACGCCAAAACCGCAAATGTCATCCTGTTTTTTATTAACCATGAAAGAAGACAGTATTGACGGTATTTACGACACCTTAAAACAAACAGCAAAAATATCGCAATCTGCCGGTGGTATTGGTTTGGCAATACATAATATACGGGCAACGGGCAGCTACATTGGCGGCACCAATGGCACCAGCAACGGTATTGTGCCTATGCTACAAGTGTTTAATGATACCGCTCGCTATGTGGATCAAGGTGGCGGAAAACGTAAAGGTAGCTTCGCCATTTATATTGAAACATGGCACGCCGATATTTTTGAGTTTTTAGATTTGAAGAAAAACCACGGAAAGGAAGAAATGCGTGCACGCGATTTATTTTATGCCATGTGGATTTCCGATTTATTTATGAAACGCGTTGAAACCGATGGCACCTGGACGTTGATGTGCCCTAACGAATGCCCCGGATTGGACGAAGTGCACAGCGAAACCTTTGAAGCCCTATACACTAAATATGAAACCGAAGGCAAGGGCCGAAAAACCATAAAGGCACGCGAACTTTGGGAGAAAATTGTTGAATCGCAAATTGAAACCGGTACGCCTTATATGTTGTACAAAGATGCAGCAAACCGCAAATCGAACCAACAAAATTTAGGCACCATCCGATCGTCAAATTTATGCACCGAAATTTTAGAATACACCTCGCCCGATGAAGTGGCTGTTTGCAATCTGGCTTCCATCGCATTGCCCATGTTCGTGAAAAATGGCGAGTTCGACCATAAAGAGCTTTTCCGCATTACAAAACGCGTGACCAAAAACTTAAACCGTGTTATTGATAGAAATTATTATCCTGTAAAAGAAGCCGAAAACTCCAACCTACGCCATCGCCCCATAGGTTTAGGCGTTCAAGGTTTGGCTGATACGTTTATTCAATTGCGCCTGCCATTTACAAGCGATGAAGCCAAAAAGTTAAATCAAGATATATTTGAAACGCTTTATTTTGCGGCGGTTACTGCCAGTATGGAAGAAGCAAAGGCCGATGGACCCTACCAAAGTTATAAAGGCTCGCCTATAAGCAAAGGCGAATTTCAATACAACCTTTGGGGCTTAAACGATGACGACCTAAGTGGCATGTGGGAATGGGACAAACTGCGCAAACAAGTTTTAATGCACGGGGTTCGCAACTCGCTTTTGGTAGCCCCTATGCCAACCGCTTCAACCTCTCAAATTTTAGGTAACAACGAATGTTTTGAACCTTACACCTCCAATATTTATACGCGCAGGGTTTTATCAGGCGAGTTTATTATCGTGAACAAGCACTTGCTGGAAGATTTGGTTGAACTAGGTTTATGGAACGATGGTTTAAAACAGGAAATTATGCGCGCCAATGGATCTGTACAGGGTATCGATGCCATTCCGCAACATATCAAAGAACTTTATAAAACCGTTTGGGAACTAAGCATGAAAGATATTATTGATATGTCGCGCCAACGTGGTTATTTTATAGACCAGTCGCAATCTTTAAATCTGTTCTTGGAAGGTGCCACCATGGCAAAACTAACCTCTATGCATTTTTATGCATGGAAAAGTGGCCTGAAAACGGGCATGTACTACCTGCGAACCAAAAGTGCGGTTGATGCCATTAAGTTTACCCTACAAACCACCAAAAAGGAAGAACCAGTGGCCGAAGCCTTAGAAACGACCAATCAAAATGTGGTTCGGGAACAAAAAAAACAGATTGCGGAAGCAAACGCCGCTAAATTTGCAAACAAACAACCTACACAAGAAATAGAGCCCATGACTGCCGATGAAATGAAAGCGTTAATAGCCCAGGCAAAAGCTACTGAAGGCGACGATTGCATCATGTGCGGTTCATAATACATTTGAAAAATAAAAAAAACGCTCTCCTTCTTTTAAAAAATGGAGAGCGTTTTTGCTATAACATTCCGTTATTGGCCTACTATTTTCCGTTAAAGGCATTCATGGTCATGCTGATGCCTGCCAGACCAAACGATTTAATAAGTTCCACAGATTTATCTAAACGTTCTTTAAGTTTTTCGTTTTCTTCGGCAGTCCATTTACCCAACACGTAATCAACCTGTTGCCCTTTACTAAACACATCGCTTATACCAAACCGGAAACGGTTATATAAGGTGGTGTTTAATTTTTCCTGTATGTCTTTTAGTCCATTGTGCCCGCCATCGCTTCCTTTGGTCTTTACGCGGATATTCCCAAATGGCAGATTCAAATCGTCGGTAATTACGAGCATATTTTCTAAAGGGATGTTTTCTTTTGTTAACCAATAAACAACGGCCTTTCCGCTTAAATTCATGTAGGTACTTGGTTTTAAGAATACAAAGGTTCTTCCTTTAAGTTTAAACGTAGCCACATCACCCAATTTTTGGGTTTCAAATGTAAGATGTTCTTGTGCCGCAAAATAGTCCAATATTTTAAACCCTATATTGTGGCGCGTTTGTGCATATTGTTCGCCAATATTGCCCAACCCAACTATTAAGTACTTTTTCATGGTGGTATTTGGTACGGCAGTTTTCCTTTTAAACAAAAATTCTAAAAACCTTACCATTTGTATGTCTTTTTTTGGTAAAAATAAAAAAGCATCCTGAATTAATCAGAATGCTTCCTATATTTAATTTAAAAGCGTTTTATTCTTGAGCGGCTGCTTCCTCGGCTGCTGCTGCTTCTGCTGCTGCCTCTTCTTCTTCTTCATCAAATGCATCCACCGAAGCTCTTGAACGTCTTACGAGACACACAACCGTGTTGTCTGGGTGCATGAATCTGTAGGCATCGTTCTGCAATGCCGTGATATAAAGTTTGCTACCAATTTTAAGTGGCGTGATATCGGCTTCAATAAAATCGGGCAGGTTTGCAGGTAATGCCTTAACACGCAAACTACGACGGTTTTTACGCAATACACCACCGTTTTTAACACCACGGGAGTTTCCAATAAAACTGATTGGGATTTCCATGGTAATTTCTTTATCATCGAACAGTTGGTAAAAATCTACGTGTAAAATTTTATCGGTTACCGGATGAAACTGGATGTCTTGCAAAATGGCACTGTACTTTTCACCCGTGTTTAACGCAATTACAACTGTGTGCGCATTTGGTGTATATACTAGGTTTGAGAAGCTAAGTTCTTCTGCATAAAAATGAACTGGCTTATCTCCTCCGTATAATACGCAAGGAACCTGACCAGCATTACGCAAGGCTTTTGTTGCTTTTTTGCCCACGCTTTCTCTTTGAGATCCGTTGATTGTAATTGATTTCATTTAAAATTTATTTATTGATTATTAATAATATTCCTTTTTTTTCTACCCTTTTGGCGATGCTGGAAGGGGGCTTTTACATCACAAATTGCGAACTGATTGATTTGTTATTATGAACCTTTTCCATAACCTCGGCAAATAAATTGGCGCAGGTTAACACCTTTATTTTATCGCTTAATGGTTTAACGGGTATGGAATCGGTTACGATAAGTTCTTCTAATTTCGATTTTTTTAAATTTTCATACGCATTGCCAGACAAAATGGGGTGGGTACAAATGGCCCTAACGCTTAGTGCTCCGCGCTCCATCATTAAGTCGGCTGCTTTTGTTAAAGTACCGGCAGTATCAACCATGTCGTCAACCAAAACCACATTTTTTCCGGTAACATCGCCAATCAATTCCATGTGCGAAATGATGTTGGCCTTTGCGCGTTGCTTATAGCATATTACCACATCACATTCCAAAGCTTTAGAATAAGCATAAGCCCTTTTTGAACCTCCCATATCCGGCGATGCAATGGTTAAGTTATCCAAGTTCAGGTTTTGCAAGTAAGGCAAGAAAATGGTAGATGCAAATAAATGATCTACTGGTTTTTCAAAAAACCCTTGAATTTGGTCTGCGTGCAAATCCATGGTAATAATGCGGGTTGCCCCTGCGGCTTCCAACATTTTTGCTACCAGTTTTGCGGCAATAGGTACGCGTGGTTTATCTTTTCTGTCTTGTCTTGCCCACCCAAAATAAGGTAAAACGGCGGTAATATGTCTTGCCGAGGCGCGTTTTGCAGCATCAATCATCAACAGCATTTCCATTAAGTTTTCTGGCCCAGGATTTGTGGAGCCGATAATAAAAATACGTGTTCCCCTAATCGATTCTTCATACGAAGGCTGAAATTCGCCATCGCTATAAGTAGAGGTAATAACGTTGCCCAATTCGGCACCAAAAGCTTTGGCTATTCTTTCACCAAGTGCCTTGCTTTGCGTGCATGCAAAAATTTTAGCTTCGGTAATAACAATTGGCATAGTTAACGTGTTGTTTTAGAGTACAAAAGGATACGCTTCGTTTTAACGAGGTGCAAATTTATACATTTATTTCAACCTAAAAAGTATATTACTGAGTATTTTTATTGAAAATATAGAAAAAATATATATTTTTGCTGTCCGAAACAAGCTCAAGTGGCGGAATTGGTAGACGCGCCGGATTCAAAATCCGGTTCTTCGGAGTGTGGGTTCGATTCCCACCTTGAGTACTTTTAGCCCTTAAACAATTAAAACCAATTGTTTAAGGGTTTTTTTATCGATAAAAAATAGTAAAGTTAGTTAAGCTACACTTGTAATATATTCTGAAAGAAGTTGTGAAAACAGCAGCTGTTTTGGCGGTCAAACGATGTGTTTTTTATAGTAGGCCGTTAAACTACTGGGGGAAGCGCCCAAACTTTTCTTGATATGGATGACCATGAAATGATATTGCAATTTCCAAACACCATTTATTTGGTAACGACGGGCCGAAGTGGTAAGCCATCTTTGAATGACCGTAAATTGCTTGATTTTATATAATTTGGCTATTAAGTCGTTATCTTCGTAAATAGTAAAACTCTCGTTGTAACCCCCTATTTTGTTGAACAATGCTTTGGTAATGAACAAACTTTGGTCGCCACCCCTGCACGCTTTCCAGTTTAATTTGGTTAAAAACCCAGCCAATGTTAACCACCAATGTTGGCTATCAAATTTCATGATAAAACAACCTGCTTCTCTGCCTTTTTCGACTACTTCCAAAATGTACTTATCAAAATTTTTAGGCGGAAAAGAATCGGCGTGCAAAAAATAAAGAATGGTTCCATGAGCATGTTGGGCACCAAAATTCATTTGTTTGGCCCTTCCCTTTTCAGAAAGGATGCACCTTATCTGAATCGCTTTTAGTGTATCCGAAGGTGTTTCGATACGCTGCAACTTGTTATACCGCGATGCAAAGGTTTTAACGCTTTTTATCGAACCATCAGTGCTTCCGCCGTCCACTACAATAATTTCCAGAATGTTGTCGTTTGAAGCAGTTTCCAAAATATGGTTGAGCAAAGTCCCTATTGTTTGCGCTTCATTAAGAATGGGTATGATAACGGAAATATTACTCATTCAAATCCCAATTATAGTCTTTATAACTTTTTTTGGCGTTTTTAAAAATCTTAACTTCAGTATATTGGTTTATAAAATCAATGATACCGCCGTTTTGTTTAAAATCTTTGGCAAACCATTGAAATATTTTTGATATCTGAATGGCGTTGGGCGTAATTATATTCCTTTCCTTCTCACTTAAAAAATCTTTAGTGGCTTTTGTAAGTTGGAACTCTAAGTTTTTGGCGGTATATGCCTCATTTAATAATTTAGGACAAGAAACCGAAGCGCAAACAATGGCAAAATGAATACGTGGTTCATCCATTTTACGAAGAATTTGGTGTTCGATTTCATTCAAATCATACCAAGTTTCGCCTAATTTCCATAAACGTTGGCCCCAAGGCTCTTTAATATCCTTAATACTTTTTAAGGGATAATTTCGTAAAATCAAGTCGATGGTCAAGGCATTGTAGGCGTTTATCCAAAAGGCCAATGTTTCTTCTCTTGAAATAGATTGAAACCCTTCGTTCGATTTAAACAAACTTAAAGCATACATGTAATCGCGCAATTTTTTGTGCTCCGTTTTAAACGACCTGTAATTAACAATCCCGTTGTTGGAAACATGGTTTTGCAGCAATTCGTTCCAAAGTTGGTGCGTTTCAACAACCCGTTTCGTTGTTTGATTAAACCCTTCGGTTGGAATGTTATCTTCCAAAATACTTATTTTAAAAGTGCTTTTTTCTCCAAAAGCTTCAACGTTATCAATAGTTATTGTAACGGTATCTTTTTCGGCTTTATCATCGCATTTTACAAAAGCAGTTGCAATAACACCTTCAGTGCACAAACACGCTGCAATTACTAAGAAGATAGCACTATGCTTGAAGTTTTTCATGCTTTTTTATTGAAGCCATGCTTGTTCCATGGATATAATTCTTGAGCTATAAAATCGCTTGGAAAGGTTTCATCGCCTTCAAATCCCAGTTCAATATCCCTTCCGTTGTACGGAACATGGTTTGTTTTAAAAATATAATCCCAGATACTCAAGGTCAATCCGTAGTTTATCCCAAACTTCTTGTTTTTGGGAAGTTCTTTTACATGATGCCAAATATGCATTTTTGGGTTATTGAACACGTATTTTAAAATGCCATAATCCCAACCTAGGTTGGCATGGTTTAAATGGCCCACGGTTAAGGCGAAAAAGTGCACCATGGCCACATCTTGCGCATCAAAACCGCCAATAACGGCTATGGGTATGTACAAAAGCGATTTATAGACTATGGGTTCCATCCAATGGTAGCGCAGGTGGGCCGCAAAACCCATTTCTTTTACAGAATGGTGTACCTTATGGAAATTCCATAAAAAAGGGATGCGGTGCAATAAGCGGTGGGTGTTCCATTGTATAAAATCTGTTACGATGAAGAAAACGAACAGCCCCAGCCATTTTGGTAAATCGTCCACATCAAATAATTGGAGGCTTGAAAAGGATATTCCAATAGTTTTTAAAGCATCTTTAAATAGTTCCGAAGCCGTATTGGATAGGGCGATCAACACAATTAAATTCAATATAAAGAAATTAAAAAACA
Organism: Mariniflexile maritimum; assembly: GCF_009746565.1. GTDB lineage: Bacteria > Bacteroidota > Bacteroidia > Flavobacteriales > Flavobacteriaceae > Mariniflexile > Mariniflexile maritimum. The sequence goes on along the minus strand of NZ_WRPN01000002.1, from coordinate 162,071 downwards.
TATAGAACGTATCGAGCCAAAAATCTTTCCTGAAAATGGATTGTTGCTTACGCCACGGAAAAATAATTTCCAAAAACCAAACAATGAAGGATATAACGATTAGGCCATAAAAGAAATTATCCCAATGGTTGATTGAGATTAGCTCGTGCTTTAGGTAGTTCCAATAGCCAGAATAGGATTTTTTTATAACTTCAATGTATTTTTCCAAGTTTTACAACAGTTTTATTAATTCTTTAAAGAGCGTAATCATATCGGGTTCTGCTTTTTTTGCCATGGCAATAATTTCATTGATATCAACGGGCTTTAAATGGTTGGGGTCGCACTCATCAGTTAAAACAGACACAGCGGCCACACATAGTTTTAGGTGGTTTGCCACAATAATTTCCGGTACGGTACTCATGCCCACTGCATCGGCACCCATGGTTTTTAGCATGCGGTATTCTGCACGGGTTTCCAATTGTGGGCCTACTACGCTGGCATAAACGCCCTGGTGCAAGGTAATGTGGTGGTTTTTTGCAATGGCTTTGAATTTTGAATTTATTTCGGCATCATAAGGCGCACTCATATCGGTAAAACGTTCGCCCAAAAACTCAACGCCTTTAAATGCCAGAGGCGAACTTCCTTGCAAATTGATGTGATCGTCAATAAGCATGAGTTCCCCTTTTTTAAAGTTGAGGTTTATGGCACCGGCAGCATTGGATACCAGTAATGTTTTGATGCCCAATTTTTCCATGATTCGAACGGGGTAGGTAACGTCTTGCAACGAGTACCCTTCGTATAGGTGAAAGCGCCCTTGCATTACAACAACCTTTTTCCCTTCTAAAATGCCGTAGATCAATTTTCCCTTGTGGAACTCAACCGTGGCCGTTGGGAAATTTGGGATGTGGTTATAACTTACTTCGTGCTGTATGGTTATTTCTTCAACAAGTTGTTCGAGGCCTGTACCTAAAATGATGCCAATTTTGGGGTTTTCAAATCCTTTATGTTGCAGGTAGCTTACAGTTTCTTCAATTTCTTTAATCATGTTGAGTGTAGAATTTTTTAAGTTGGGGATAGTGTTTTATATCTTCAAAAGTATCAAGGTCGTTTAATACCTCAAGCAGGCTGAAAGATACGTTTTTTTGGCTTAATTCCTTCAATGTTACTTCCAATAAACGGGGTTCGCTCCAGGGCTTGTTTTGAAACAAACAGGCCGTTGGTTTTGATAGGCCCAAAAGGTAATAACCTCCATCTTTTGCGGGCCCGATAACCACATCGTACTCATTTAATTTATCGAAAGCCTGATTTAAGTGATTGGGTTCAAGATCCAGTAAATCGCTGCCTATGATAACGACTTTCTGGTATCCCAACTGAAAAAGATCGATGAAAGCATTTTCCATTCGAACGCCCAAATTGGCACCGGTTTGAAGTTTTTTTATAAACACCGCATCATCCCAAAGGTCGTTTTTTTTTATTTTTTCCGAATAAAACACATATTTATCGGCACTTAATGATGCCGTAACCGTGGCCGTGTGCTGAAGCAGGAATTTATAAATATGTAAGGCTGCCTCATTGCCTATGGTTTTAGCCAAACGGGTTTTGCAGGTGCCCAATTCGGGGTTTCGCACAAAAATAATTATGGCTTTTTTGGAAGTTGGAAAATGAAAATCGAAAACGGCCTCGTTATCATCATTGGTGTCCTTGGTATTAAAAAGTCCCATACATACCTCGTTTTGTTGTGTTAATTATAAACCTTTGTGCCCTTTAAAAGCCATTTGCTCCAGCTTTTAGAGTAAGCGTGGATGTTTTCCGTTTCCTTTTCGGAAGCATCATAGACCTTAAAGTTTTGGTTTTTCCATTCAAAAATTCCGCCGTATAGGTTTTGTATATTGGTATATCCGGCTGCTTTTAGTTTCATGCCAACAACTTCCGAGCGAACACCCAATGAACAATACACGATTATTTTTTGCTTTTTATTGGGAACTTGTTTTTTTACCAAAGCGATATCAAAATCATCATACCCTACGTGCAGCGCGTTTTTTAAATGGCTCACTTTATATTCCTTGGGTTCTCTGGCATCTAAAAGAACAACGTTGTTTTCGAGCCGTGATAAATCTTCAGCCGAAATATAGGGAACGGCCCCGGTGTTGTACTTTTTTAAAAGCTGCGATAACGACTGTTGTGAAAACCCAACGGTTGTTATTAAAAGTGCGATGTAAAGTGCTGTTTTTTTCATGGAACCATTCCTTTTAAGCAAGCGTGCCTTGGCAACTACTGCCTGCACCTGCGGTACACCCATAGCAATGTTGCGAGGTTACTATGGTGCGGCCTTCCAGTAAGTGTTCGTTATATTCAGAAATGTGCTTTACCTTGCTATTAACGGGCAGCTGCAACATTTGGTTGAAATCGCAATCGTACAGAAAACCGTCCCAACTTACCGAAAGGGTATTGGTGCACATCACGTTTTTTACTGCGGAAGGATTGTAGGCTTCTACCAAGGCACACATATAATCTTCATAGTTTTCGGAAGCAATCAAATAATCCAAAAACCTGCTAATGGGTAAATTTGTAATGGCGAATAAATGGTGGAAATGAATGTTAAAATCGTCAAATAATGCTTTTTTAAAGTCTTTTTCCAATGATTTTTGATTGCTGGGTAAAAACGCCCCCGAAGGATTGTAAACCAAATCCAAGCGCAATGGGCTATCTGGCATGCCGTATCCTATGGCGTTAAGTTCTTTTAATGCTTTTATGGATTTGTCGAAAACGCCATCACCACGCTGCTTATCGGTTTTTCCACGGGTCCAATGGGGCATCGAGCTTACCACATGGATATTGTGTTTTTTAAAAAACCCTGGTAAATCATGGTACTTTTTATTGGTCTGCAAAATGGTTAAATTGGAACGTACAATAAAATCTTTGATGCCTGCTTTATAAGCTTCATCTACAAACCAACGAAAATTTGGGTTCATTTCGGGGGCGCCACCCGTTAAATCGAGCGTATGTGCCCCCGTACTTTTTATAACCTCCAAACATTGCAGCATGGTTTCTGGGGTCATAATCTCTTTACGGTCGGGACCTGCATCTACATGGCAATGTTCGCAAACCTGATTGCACATGTAACCTAGATTTATTTGTAAAATCTCTAATTTTTTTGCCCTTAAAGGAAATTGGCCCGTTTCGGATATTTTCTGTTTAAAGGTGGGCAATTCGCCTTGTTTGAAGATGCCGTTTGATAAAATTTCTAATTGTCGTTTGCTATTTGCTAATTCGCTTTCGCGTTTATGTAGGGATGTAATCATGCTTTTATTTTAGATTTATGAGGTACGATTTACGAGGCACGAAGTACGACTTTAACCATCGCAATTCGTAATTCAAAAACCATAAATCAAATTCACATGTCCAATTTATTTACCTTGTTCATCATTTGCACACCATGAACCAACGATGCGCCACCACGAATAGCCGCGGCCACATGCAGTGCCTCCATCATTTCTTCTTTGGTAATGCCACGTTGCAAACCATCGCCGGTATAGGCATCAATGCAATACGGACATTGAATGGTGTGTGCCACCGCCAAAGCTATTAACGATTTTTCTCTTTCGGTAAGCGCGCCTGCTTCAAAAACCTTTCCGTAGTAATCGAAAAATTTAGCACCTAATGCTTCGTTCCAGTCGGATATTTTTCCAAATTTCTTTAAATCGGCGGGGTCGTAATACGTTTTTTGCATAAAATGTGTTTTTCAGTAAATATAAATCTATTTTGAATAAAGTCGGAAACTTTGCCGTTTCATAACAAAACCGAGGTGCTATTTACTTAGAAACACCACCTCAGTTTTATGTATTGGGAAGTTAAGGTACTTTTTTATGAATTTAGGGATACATTACCCTCTTATCAAATTCCTGGAAATCACAATTTTTTGAATTTCGGAAGTGCCTTCATAAATTTGTGTGATTTTGGCGTCGCGCATCAAGCGTTCTACATGGTAATCTTTTACAAAACCGTTGCCACCATGAATCTGAACCGCTTCAACGGTATGTTCCATCGCTACTTTTGATGCGTACAATTTTGCCATGGCACTAGAAACATCATAATTGTTTCCTTGGTCTTTATCCCAGGCAGCCTTCATAACCAAATGGCGCGCCGCTTCAATATTGGTGTACATATCGGCCAATTTAAAGGCGATGGCTTGGTGGTTGCAAATTTCGGTACCAAAAGCTTTGCGTTCTTTCGCGTATTTTAAAGCCAGTTCATACGCTCCAGAGGCGATACCCAAAGCTTGAGAAGCTATGCCTATACGCCCACCAGAAAGGGTTCTCATGGCAAACCGAAACCCCGAACCATCTTCACCTATACGGTTTTCCTTGGGCACTTTTACATCATTAAACTGCAAGGTGTGGGTATCGCTTCCGCGGATGCCCAATTTATTTTCTTTCGGCCCAATGTGGAATCCTTCCGTGCCTTTTTCAACAATAAAAGCGTTGATGCCATGTGAGCCTTTGTGCCTATCGGTTTGGGCAATTACTAAATATACATCGGCACGACCACCGTTGGTAATCCAGTTTTTGGTGCCATTAATTAAGTAATGGTCGCCTTTATCAATGGCCGAGGTTTTTTGGGAGGTTGCATCGCTACCGGCTTCGGGTTCGCTTAAACAAAAAGCGCCCAGAAACTCACCAGTTGCCAATTTGCTTAAATATTTTTGTTTTTGGGCTTCCGAACCAAATGCTTCCAGACCATAACAAACCAACGAGTTGTTTACAGAAACGATTACCGAAGCGGAAGCATCAATTTTTGATAATTCTTCCATAACCAGCACATACGAAATGGTATCCATACCACTGCCTCCGTATTCTGGGGCCACCATAAGCCCAAGAAAACCCAGGTCGCCCATCTTTTTAACTAAACTATCGGGAAAATGCTGTTTTTCATCACGTTCTATAACACCCGGTAGTAACTCGGTTTGGGCAAATTCGCGTGCGGCATCGCGTATCATCACATGCTCCTCGGTAAGATTAAAATCCATATTATTTAAATTAATTGTTGATTTGATAAGAATTATACAAAAATATAGCTTTTAAATGATATATTTTCAATAGCACGGTGTTTTTGTGTGCAATAAAATAAAGAAACCTATAACCATGTAATGTTTGTATATATAACAAAACAGTTAAAAAGATGGCGGTTTGTTAGCCTAAACAAATAACAGGTACCGACTTTGAATATAAAACCGAGTATTTTTTGGGCGTTCTAAATCTTAAAACGAAGGTATTTCCCTAAAAAAGCGTTTCCTTCAAATTAAGAACCATCGTTCTTGAAAATTCGACCGTCTTAAAAAATAACATAAAATCAACTTTGGCAGTTTTTAGTTTTTTATATTTGTTGCTTTATTAGTAAAAACCAATTCAAATCAATAAAAGCGAAACATCCTTAAAAATCGCATGAAACCTACCTAATTATAATTTATGGAAGCAGCAGTAATTTTAGTATTTGTAATGGGCTATTTGGCCATAACGCTCGAACACAATCTAAAAGTTGACAAACTTATACCCGCACTGATAATGATGGCCATTTGTTGGGCCTTAATTGCCTTGGGCATAGAAAGCTTCCCAAATTGGTTCGACTCCTCAAAACATGCCCTAATTGAAGGTTTTGGAGATTTCCAACCCGAGCAAAAACTACACTTAATGGAAGAAACCTTGCTGCACCATTTGGGTAAAACGGCCGAAATATTGGTGTTTCTTTTGGGAGCTATGACCATTGTAGAGATTATTGATTATTTTGATGGGTTTTCAACCATAAAAGACTTTGTAAAAACAAAAAACAAAGTAAAAATATTATGGATTTTCTCCATTTTGGCATTCTCTTTATCGGCCATTATAGACAACCTTACTGCCACCATCGTTTTGATTTCCATCCTTCAAAAAATTGTAAAAGACAGGGATGTTCGTTTATATTATGCAGGTTTGATCATTATTGCAGCCAACGCCGGTGGTGCATTTTCACCCATTGGCGATGTTACAACAACCATGTTGTGGATTGGAAATAAAGTAACCACAGGCCACTTAATGGGCTACTTGTTCTTGCCTTCGTTCTTGTGTATGGCAGTGCCTGCTTTCATCGCTTCCTTTTTGCCCATTTTTAAAGGAGATCTGGAAATTGAGGTTATAGAGGAAAAAAAGAAATCAAAATTTAGCGGCACCATGCTTTATCTCGGTCTTGGCGCTATCGTGTTTGTGCCTATTTTTAAAATGGTAACACACTTACCGCCGTATGTTGGCATGATGCTTTCGCTTGGCGTTGTTGCCATTTTTGCCGAAATGTACAGTTCCTCAAAATTTAGTATGACCGATTATAATGAATCTGAACAAAGCCATACAAGTTCACATCATAGCCCCGTGCACCATTCCCTATCAAAAATTGAATTGCCAAGTATCTTGTTCTTTTTAGGTATTTTAATGGCCGTAGCTGCTTTAGAATCGTTGGGGACCTTGTTCGGTTTTGCAGAATCGCTTCAAACCACTATGCCCATGTTAGGTACAGAAATACATGCGGGCGAAGGTGTATCCGATTTAGTGGTGCTGCTATTAGGCCTAGGTTCTGCAGTTATTGATAATGTGCCCTTGGTAGCCGCCAGTTTAGGAATGTTTCACGAAGCAACCGATAATGAACTTTGGCATTTTATAGCTTTTTCTGCAGGAACAGGTGGTAGTATGTTAATTATTGGTTCGGCAGCGGGCGTTGTGGCGATGGGTATGGAAAAAATCGATTTTTTCTGGTACCTAAAAAAGATTTCATGGTTGGCAACCATAGGTTTCTTGGTTGGGTCGGCAGCCTTTATGGTAACAAGAACCCTATTTTAATATACTTTAATAAAAAAAGAAACGTTATACAGTTCAAGAAATATATATTTTATGTTAAATATCTTATTATTACAAACAACACAAGAAGCCACAGAGGTGCTTACTGAGGCGCAACCCGTTGAAAAAACACTATCTATCATTGAATTAATTAGCAGTGGTGGCGTTGCAGGCCAAGTTATTATTGCCGTACTGTTTTTAATGCTGGTAGGCGCCATTTATATTTACTTTGAACGATTGTTTGCCATTAAGGCCGCTTCAAAAGTAGATTCAAATTTCATGAATCAAATTAAAGACCATGTATCGCATGGTAAAACCGATGCTGCCCAAATACTTTGTGCCCAGGTTAATACGCCTGTATCGCGGTTAATAGGCAAAGGAATTTCAAGAATTGGAAAACCGTTGGCAGATATTAATACCGCTATTGAAAACGCCGGCAGGTTGGAAGTGTATGGTCTGGAAAAAAATGTAAGCATTTTGGCAACCATCTCTGGAGCGGCTCCCATGATTGGGTTTCTTGGTACGGTTATCGGGATGATTTTGTCCATATTCGAAATAGCAAATTCTGGTGGGCAAATTGATATAAAACTTTTGGCCGATGGTTTATATACCGCCATGACCACTACCGTTGCAGGTTTAATAGTTGGTATTGTGGCCTATATGGCATACAACCACTTGGTGGTAAAAACCGATAAGGTCGTATATCAAATGGAAGCCAACTCGTTGGAGTTTTTAGATCATTTAAATGAACCTATCTAAAAATGAACTTAAAAGGAAGAAATAAAATAACGCCAGAATTCAGTATGGCTTCCATGACAGATATTGTGTTCCTGTTGCTCATTTTTTTCATGTTGGCATCAACCTTGGTCACCACAAACGCCATAGATATTTTGCTCCCAAAAGCCAGCGGCAAAACCGAGAACAAGAAATCGATTGCTGTTAGCATTAAAGCCGATTTAACATATTATATCGACCAAAAGCGCGTGGGCGAAAGTGTTCTGGAAAATGAATTATTAGCAGCTCTAGCCACCCAAGACAAACCAACCATTGTGTTAAGGGCCGAAAAATCGGTGCCTGTTGAAAACGTCGTAAAGGTAATGGATATTGCCAACCGAAATAAGTTTAAAGTCATTTTAGCAGTAAAGCCCAATTAGCTCGCTTTCGCGGAAACCAGCTCGATTTTATTCGGTTTTAAATAAAAACCCTCAACTTGCCATGAAGTATTTGGAAACCAAACATGAAAGAGATTCGGCCAAACTAACAGCCTTAATAACTGTTATTTTGGTTATGTTGCTTTTTGTTATGGGCAAGACCTATATGGATCCGCCAGAAGAATTTGGCGTGGCGGTAAATTTTGGCACCACTGAATTTGGCCAAGGCGATGTACAACCCTTAAAACCCATAAAATCGGAACCTGTAAACATCAACAAACCTGCTGAAGTACAACCCACAAAAGCAGAACCAGCCAAGGCAGCCGAAAGTAAAGAAGACGTATTAACGACCGAAAATGCAGAAGAAATAGCCATAAAAAAACAAAAAGCCGCCGAAACCAAAGCAAAAGCCATTGCCGATGCCAAAGCCAAGGCAGAAGCCGATAGGCTCGCCAAGGAACAGCGAGAACTGGCTGAGAAAAAGAAAAAACTGGATGCCTTAATTGGCGGCGTTAGCAAATCGGATGGTACGGCAAAAGGCGGTGAAGGCAACGATAACAAAGCGGGCGACAAAGGGCAACTGGATGGCGACCCGTATGCACCCAGTTATTTTGGTTCTGGTGGCTCTGGAAATGGTGGGGTTGGTTACGGACTTAACGGCAGAGGAAAAGCAACTTACAGCACTCTTAAACAAGACTGTAACGAATCTGGTTTGGTTATCGTACGCATTGTAGTAAACAGAAACGGGAACGTTATTGAGGCTGAGCCTGGAGCAAAAGGTACCACCAATACCGCAGCATGTTTATTAGAACCCGCAAAGAAAATTGCATTATCGCACAAATGGGCTCCAGACCCAAATGCACCTACAAAACAAATAGGATTTGTAAAAGTGAATTTCCAATTAGGGCAATAAAAATGACGTACCAAGATACCCTCAATTGGATGTTTTCACAACTGCCCATGTATCAACGCCAAGGGGCATCGGCGTTTCGGAAAGATTTATCAAATACTTTAAAATTAGCCGAACATCTAAACCATCCCGAAAAAAAATTCAAATCCATTCATGTCGCTGGCACGAATGGAAAGGGCTCCACAAGCCACATGATCGCCTCTATTTTACAGGAAGCTGGCTACAAAGTGGGCTTATATACGTCGCCGCATTTAAAAGATTTTAGAGAGCGGATAAAAATTAATGGCAAGGTGGTTGGCAAACCATTCGTAACAGGTTTTATAAAGCGAAATAAGCCTTTTTTTGAAAATAATTCCTTGTCTTTTTTTGAAATGACCGTTGGCATGGCATTCGATTATTTCTCGAAGCAACAAGTTGATATCGCTGTTATAGAGGTTGGCATGGGCGGACGGTTTGACTCAACCAATATTATAACGCCCGAAGTTTCTGTGATAACGAATATAGGATTGGACCATACACAGTTTTTGGGAGATACCTTAGAGCTAATTGCTTTTGAAAAAGGAGGCATTATAAAACCGAATATTCCCGTGGTTATTGGTGAAACCCAAAAAGAAACCACGGCTGTTTTTAAAGGTTTAGCAAAAAAAAACAAGTCTAAAATTGTGTTTGCAGACCAACAAAAAACAGAAAACCATATATCCGATTTAGTAGGAATATACCAATCAAAAAACATCGTTACGGTGCAGCAAGCTGTTAAGGAATTACAAAAAAAAGGTTTTAATATATCAAAGCACAACCTTAAAGAAGGTTTATTACATGTTGTAAAAAACACAGGCCTCATGGGGCGTTGGCAAACCTTGCAGCTAAACCCCAAAGTAGTTTGCGACACGGGCCATAATAAAGAAGGGTTAAACTATGTAATAAAGCAACTTTCAAGCGAAGTGTTCGAAGTGCTCCATATTGTTTTTGGGGTTGTAAATGATAAGGATTTAACGGCAATAATAGATATATTGCCCAAAAAAGCAACCTATTATTTTTGCAAACCTAATATCCCACGCGGCATGGATGCACAGGAACTGAAACAGGTTTTAAACGGTTATGGATTGAACGGAAAGGCCTATGCATCTGTTAATGAAGCTTATAAAAGTGCTTTAAAGAACGCTTCGGTTAACGATTTTGTTTTCATTGGTGGCAGCACCTTTGTAGTTGCCGAAATAATTTGATTTTTTATTGAAAAAGTTTTTGCAGATTAAAAATCTAACCTATATTTGCATCCCGATAGTGATCAGCACTATTAAAGGGCAATTAGCTCAGCTGGTTCAGAGCATCTCGTTTACACCGAGAGGGTCGGGGGTTCGAATCCCTCATTGCCCACCAAAAAAATCCTAAAGTGAACGCTTTAGGATTTTTTGTTTTATTCTTTCCGCACCTACATTCTAATTAAAATTTTCATAAATTTGTTTTATGATTACTCAACAACAAATAGACATCATTATCAACACCTTAAAGCCATTTAAACCAAGTAAAATTGGCGTTTTTGGCTCATTTTCTCGTGGTGATAATACAGATGAAAGTGATATTGATATTTTGTATTCTTTTGAGGAGGCTATTGGCTTGTTTAAATTAATTAAAATTAAGAATGATTTGGAGCAAAACTTAAAAATAAAAGTTGATTTAGTTTCGGAAAAATATGTGCACCCTAAACTTAAACCTCATATTTTTAATGATTTAAAAATAATTTATGGCCATTAACCAAGATTTGTTTAGATTAAACCATATTCAGGATTGCATAGATAAAATTATCAAATTAACCGTAATACTTCAAAGATTATCCAATTTTGAAAGTAAATGGATTGAGCAAGATGCCATGATTAGAAATTTTGAAATTATTGGTGAAGCTTCAAATCATATTTCAAATGCTTTAAAATCTAAATATCCTGATATACAATGGAATGAAATGAGGGGCATGCGTAATTTTATTTCGCACGAATACTTTGGGGTAGATCTAGGGAATGTATGGGATACTGCCATTAATGATATTCCAAGATTAAAAGTCCAAATAGCTCAAGTTATTTTAGATTTAGAAAAAATAGAATAAGCCCACATTAAAGCTCCTATCTATTTTAAAATACCGAAAGAAAATTTTATAGGATCCTATGGCTGTGTTTTGTCTTATAAGGCTAACTAAAGTGCAAAAAAATATTGTTTTCACACGCTTTTAATCCATAAAATCCGCTTAAGCCAAAATATAAGCCGTTTGGCTAAAATATTTTTCACAAGCTTTCAATCAACATATATTTGTTCCACCATAACATAAGTAGGTTAAGTTTATGGTAGATTTGGGGCAAAAAGGTGAACGAGAGTTCACCTTTTTCATTTAAAAAACTTTTCGGATTTGCCAAAAAAAAATCGCCCAGGGAAAACCGGACGATTTGTTATTAAAAAGCTAAACCGTATTATTTCGCTTCAGCATAGCGTTTTTCAACTTCGTTCCAGTTTATCACATTAAAAAATGCGCTGATATAATCCGGACGACGGTTTTGGTAGTGCAAGTAATATGCATGTTCCCATACATCAAGACCCAAAATGGGCGTGCCACCGCAACCAACTCCCGGCATTAACGGGTTATCTTGGTTTGGCGACGAGCAAACTTCTACCTTTCCGCCTTTGTGCACGCACAACCAAGCCCAACCAGAGCCAAAACGTGTGGCGGCTGCTTTACTAAACGCCTCTTTAAAAGCATCAACCGAGCCAAAAGCCGCTTCAATAGCATCTTTTAAATCGCCCGAAAGCCGTCCTTTCCCTTCAGGGTTCATTACGTTCCAAAATAAGGAATGGTTGTAAAATCCTCCACCATTATTTCTAACAGCGGCGTTGTTCATGTCCAGGTTTTTAAGAATCGCTTCAATGGATTTTCCGTCTAAATCGGTTCCTTCTATAGCTGTATTCAAATTATTGGTATAACCTTGGTGGTGTTTTGTATGATGTATTTCCATGGTGCGCGCGTCGATATGAGGCTCTAAGGCATCATAAGCATATCCTAATTTCGGTAATTCAAAAGCCATAATTCTTTGTTTTTTATATATTAGTATTTATTTGTTTTTCAAATTTACGCATAAATGCCCTCAATTAAAAATAATTAATAGTTATCAAGCCATCAATAGTTTTTATCTTGTATGCGAAATTTTTAATTATATGCTTAAATCGCCCTCTTTTACAATCTATAATGCTTCTGCTGGTAGCGGAAAAACCTTTACGCTGGTAAAGGCCTACCTTAAAATTCTGCTTCAATCCAACAATACGGAACAGTTTAAGCGCATTCTGGCCATAACCTTTACCAATAAGGCAGTGGCCGAAATGAAAGAGCGCATAATCAAGATGCTCAAAAGTTTTTCCGATAAGGCTATTTTGGTACAACAAGACCCGATGTTTGAAACCATTTGTGCCGAATTAAACATAACTCCTGAGGAAGCACATAAGAAATCGGGCATTTTATTGAACACCATTTTACATAATTATGCTGCCTTTGATATTTCTACCATTGATGGTTTTACACATAAAATAATACGAACCTTTGCCCACGATTTGCGCTTGCCTTTAAATTTTGAAGTGGAATTGGACCAAGACGCCTTATTAACCGAAGCCGTGGACAGCCTAATAGCCAAAGCAGGAACCGATGCTGCCTTAACAAAAGTATTGGTAGATTTTGCTATTGAAAAAGCCGACGACGATAAGAGTTGGGATGTTGCTTTCGATTTTAACAAAATCGCGAAACTGCTTACCAATGAAAACGATATTCCATACATTAACACCTTAAAGGATAAGACCTTAAACGATTTTAAAGCACTAAAAACCCAACTAAAAAAAGAGATGGCGGCGCTGGAAAACCATATTGTTGAAACCGCGCAAAACATATTGAACTTATTTAAAGAAGCCCAATTGGAGTTCAACGATTTTTCTTCAGGCTATTTACCAAAACACTTCAATAAATTAGCCGAGAAAAATTTTGAGGTCACTTTTGGCAACAAATGGCAAGAAGACCTAGAAAACAGCACATTGTACCCAAAACGCGTATCGCCTCAAATTGCTGCAACAATCGAACAGTTGCAACCACAAATAGCATCGGCTTTCAACTTAACCATGCAGGCCGTTTTCCATCTTAAACTTTTAAAAGCTATTTACAAAAATACCACGCCACTTTCGGTTTTAAACGCCATTAACAACGAATTGCAAAGCCTGAAAATGGAGCAAAACAAAATGCTTATTTCAGAATTCAACAGCATTATTAGCAACCAAATAAAAAATCAGCCCACGCCTTTTATATACGAACGCCTAGGCGAAAAATTCAAGCATTATTTTATTGATGAGTTTCAAGACACATCACAGATGCAATGGGAAAATTTAATACCCTTGTTGGATAATTCCCTTGCTTCTGAAAACGGGAGCAGCATGCTAGTAGGCGATGCAAAACAAGCTATTTACCGGTGGCGCGGTGGTAAGGCCGAACAGTTTATCGATTTGTTTAACAAAAAATCGAGCCCTTTCCCCGCTTTGGAAGCCACTGTTGAAAATTTAGAAGCTAACTTTAGAAGCTTTCAAGAAGTTGTAACTTTTAACAATGGCTTCTTTCACTTTATCGCCTCCCAAGTTTTTGGAAAAGATGCCTACAAAAACCTTTATGAAAATGCGCCTCAAACCATTAGCAAAACCGAAAAGGGCTACGTTGAAATATCCTTTTTGAATATAGAAAAAGAGGACGATAGGGATGCCGCGTTCTGCAAGTCGGTTCTCGATACCATTCATCAATGTAAAGAAAATGGTATTTCGCTTCAAGAAATATGCGTGTTGGTTCGCAAAAAAAAGGAAGGCGTTGCCATTGCCAATTACTTAAACCAGAACAACATTCCTATTATTTCTTCTGAAACCCTGCTTCTTTGCAACGCACCCGAAGTGGTGTTTGTAACCCAGGTTTTAGCGTTGTTAATTCAGCCAAAAAACAATGAAATTAAAATAGCGGTTTTAAGTTTTTTGGCCTCAAAATTTAATGTTGAAAACAAGCACGATTTTTTCAGCAGCCATATAAACCTAACAGCACCGCAACTATTTAAAAGTTTTGAAGCGTTTGGAATCCAGGTAAATATGCATCAATTATTACAATTGCCCTTATTTGATTTGTCCGAAACCATTGTAAGAAGTTTTTGTTTGGTTGAAAAATCGAATGCCTACGTGCAATTTTATTTAGATGTTGTTTTAGATTTTTCGCAAAAAAAAGGCTCGGACATTGCCGGTTTTTTAGATTATTTTGATAAGAAAAAAGACAGTTTAAGCATTGTATCGCCCATTGGGCAAGATGCCGTTCAAATAATGACCATCCACAAATCGAAAGGCTTGGAGTTTCCGGTGGTTATTTTCCCGTATGCCGATTTGGACATCTACAAAAAAATGGAGGCCAAGGAATGGTTTCCTATAAATAAAGAGGTATATAATGGGTTTTCGCATACTTTATTGGATTTTAATAAGGATTTTGAACATTTTGGCGCTGCGGGCCTTGAAATTTTCAACACGCACAAATCGGAACAAGAACTGGACAATATCAACCTATTATATGTAGTGCTCACACGTGCCGTTGAACAGCTTTACATCATTTCATCAACCGAAACGGCTTCAAATGGCACCGTAACCTTCAAAAAATATTCAGGTTTATTAATAAATTATCTTAAACACTTAGGGATGTGGAACGATTTGCAAACCACCTACACCTTCGGAAGCCAAAAACGACCCAATGCACCAAAAAAAGCTTCCACGGAACCTACGGTTCAAACAGAATTTATTTCCACTTCAAAAGAAAGCCATAATATAAAGGTGGTTACCAAATCGGCGATGCTATGGGATACCAGTAAAGAAGAAGCGCTTGAAAAAGGAAATCTCATCCATAATATCATGGCAAAAATAATCACCAAAAACGATGTTGAACTTGCAATAACCGATTATCTGGCCAACGCCATCATTACTACCGATCAAGCCAAAAAGCTAACGGAAATAGTTACACAAATTGTTACCCACCCAGCGCTTTGCATGTATTACCACGAAAACCTAACGGTTTATAATGAACGGGACATCATTTCAAAAGAAGGCCTTATTTTAAGACCCGACAGAGTGGTTTTTGTAACCAACAATGAAGCGGTTATTATTGACTATAAAACGGGTATGCAAGACAGGAACCATGAACAACAGCTTCAATCGTACCAAGATGTGCTTTTGGATATGAACATTCGCGTTACAAAAAAAATGCTTGTGTATATAAATGAAGCTGTTTTGGTAAAAGAACGGTGACCAAACGGCAATTGCCCAACAACCCCAATCCCCATCGCGTAGTTTTTGAAAGAAGGTTTTTATGTTTTTTGGCTTCCTAATTCGTATAAAGCCCGAAAAAAAATACGAGAATACGTGTAAAAAAGTGCGCTAACACAATAGAATATGTGAGAATGATGCGTTTCTAGCATCGACGTAAGTTGATAAATTGATGGATATTATATAAAATTTTACTGAAATTATGTAAAATCATTCTGAAATACTGATGAAACAACGAAATATTCAATTTTTTTATATATTTGTCTTTGTTAATAAAATTTAACAACTTACTTTTGTTTACAATTAACACTTAAAAATTAAACTTTTGAATATGAAAAATCTTAGCAGATTATTGTTCGCTATGTTGCTTGTACTTGGTTATAGCAACGCTAATGCGCAAGACAAGAACAACCCATGGCAAATTACTATTGCCACAAACGCGGTTGACAATTACCCAACAGATGAAGTAGGTGGTATTTTTTCTGATTTCTTTAACGTGAGCGATCACTGGAACATCTTACCTTCATTATCATCTATTTCCGTGTCTAAATATTTGAATAGCGGTTTCTCTTTTGGAGTAGCAGGTTCTTTAAATAAAATTGATAACTGGAACGGAACAACAGGCGTTGGTGATTTATCTTACTACGGTGTTGATGGAACCATTAAATACAACTTTTTAGAAGGAACAACTATCGACCCTTATTTAGGTGTAGGTGGTGGTTACACTTGGATTGATGAAATTGGTGCTGGTACTTTAAACGGTACAGTAGGTTTAAACATTTGGTTTAACGACAACATTGGTTTAACATTACAAACTTCTTACAAACATGCGTTTGAAGATTATTTAGATACACATTTCCAACATACTGCTGGTATCTCTATCAAATTTGGTGGTACTGATACAGATGGTGATGGCATTTTCGACAAAGATGATGCTTGTCCAGACGTGAAAGGTATCGCTGCATTCAACGGATGCCCTGACACAGATGGCGATGGTATTGAAGATAGCAAAGACTCTTGTCCAAACGAAGCTGGTTTAGCTGAACTAAACGGATGTCCTGATACAGACGGCGACGGTGTTGCTGATAAAGATGACAAATGTCCAACCGTTGCTGGTTTAAAAGCTTTAGCTGGTTGTCCAGATGCTGACGGCGATGGTGTAACTGATGCTGATGATAAATGTCCTAACACTGCTGGTCCTGCTGCAAACAAAGGTTGTCCTTGGCCAGATACCGATGGTGACGGTGTATTAGACAAAGACGATAAATGTCCTTCTGTAAAAGGTACTGTTGCAAACAATGGTTGCCCAGAAGTATCTGATGAGGTTCAAAAATCTTTAAATGCTTATGCTAAAACCATTTTATTTGATACTGGTAAATCAACTATCAAAAAGCAATCTGCAACTGTTTTAGGTGATATCATTAAAATTCTTAATGAGTATCCTAACTCTAAATTCACAGTTGAAGGCCATACTGATAGTGTAGGTAGCGATAAATTAAATCAAGAATTATCGTCTGCTAGAGCTGATGCTGTTAAAAAATACTTAATTGATAATGGTATTGATGCTTTCAGATTATCTTCAATGGGTTACGGTGAGTCTAAACCAATAGACACCAACAACACTAGCAAAGGTAGAGCTAACAACAGACGTGTTGAAATTAACTTAGCTAAATAATTAAGCTGGTTAATTTTAAATAAATAAGTTTAAAACGCTTCGGAAATCCGAAGCGTTTTTTATTTTTATACCATGGCTACATTTATTTTTGATGTTCTAAAAGACTTGCAAAACAACCATGCAAATCTATCCGAACTTACCTTTGTATTACCCAGCAAACGTGCGGGCCTTTTTTTAAAACACCAACTTAGTAACGTAAGCGGTGTAACCATGTTTTCGCCCCAAATTATCAGTATTGAAGAGTTTGTTGAAGATTTATCGGAGCTCAAAACCGTTTCAAACACCGAACTGCTTTTTCAATTTTACAACACTTACACCTTCGTAACCAAAAACAGCGAGCCAGATAGCTTTGATGTATTTTCAAAATGGGCACAGATATTACTTCAAGATTTTAATGAAATTGACAGGTACCGCATCCCCCAAATAAATATATTTAATTATTTAAGCGACATTCAGGACTTAAAACATTGGGCCGCCGAAATTAATCAAACCGAATTTGTTAAAAAATACCTCGCTTTTTGGAAAACCTTACCGCAATACTACACCCATTTTACCAAATTGCTAAAAAGCAAAAAACTAGGATACCAAGGCTTGATTTATAGAGAAGCTGTTGAAAATTTAGAAGCATATATTCAAAATAACCCCCATAAACAGCATGTTTTTTTAGGCTTTAACGCTTTAAATACCTGTGAGGAAATTATCATCCAAAAACTGCTTCAAAGCAATTTAGCGAACATTTACTGGGATATTGATGCCATTTTTTTTAATAACGAAAACCACGGTGCCGCACTATTTGCCAAACACCATAAGTTTACATGGCCCTATTTTAAAAATCACCCGTTTCAATGGACAACTAACCACTATTCAGCAGAAAAAAAACAAATAAATATTTACGGAATCCCTAAAAATATTGGGCAAGCAAAATACATAGGTTCCTTATTGAAAAAATTACAAGAACAAAACCAAACATTACAGAATACGGCCATTGTTTTGGGCGATGAAAACCTATTGATACCCATACTTAATTCGCTTCCAGAAAAATGCGATGCCTTAAATATTACCATGGGGTTTCCCTTAAAGTCCATTCCGCTTGCGTCGCTGTTTGAAGCCTTGTTCCATTTGCACAAAACCCCTACAAATACGTTTTATTATAAAGATGTGGTAAACATTGTATCGCATCAATTTATCAGGCCTCTTTTGGTTGTTGATGGGGTTGATTATGCTTCAAAAATTATTGAAACCATAGAAAACAACAACATCATATTTGTTTCGGTGGCGCGTTTGAACCAAATAGCTGAAAGGCCTCAGCATTCCATTTCCTTGTTATTTTCAAATTGGGATACATCCATTGCATCGGCATTAAAAAATTGTACCAACTTAATCATCGCCATAAAAAATAGTTTAATAGAACACAAAACAAGCCATTTACTTTCTTTAGAATATCTTTTTAGGTTCAACGAATTGTTCAATGAGCTATCGTGTTTAAATTCCGAGTATGGCCATATTAAGGATATTTCAACCCTATATAGTATTTACAAAGAATTGTTAAGCAGCGAAACACTCGACTTTCAGGGCGAACCGTTGCAAGGTCTGCAAATTATGGGCATGTTGGAATCGCGGGTTTTAGACTTTGAAACCGTTATCATTGCTTCGGTCAATGAAGGGATTTTGCCATCAGGGAAAAGCAACAATTCATTCATCCCTTTTGATGTGAAACTAGAAAACAATTTACCAACCTACAAAGAAAAAGATGCTGTTTACACTTACCACTTTTACCATTTGCTACAACGTGCAAAACAAGTGCATATTTTATACAATACCGAGGCCGATGTGCTAACGGGTGGCGAAAAAAGCAGGTTTATCACCCAACTTGAAATTGAAAATTTTCATCATATAAACCATCAAATCGTAGTTCCTGTAGTACCCGGCATAGTGGCAACGCCCCTTAGTATTGAAAAAACAGAAAACCTTCAAAACGAACTTATTAAACTTGCGGAAAAAGGATTTTCACCATCATCGCTCACAGCCTACATTCGAAACCCTATCGATTTTTATTACCAAAAAGTATTAAAAATCCAGGAACATGACATTATTGAGGAAACCGTTGCTGCCAATACCTTAGGAACCGTGGTGCACAACACCCTAGAAGATTTTTACAAACCCCTAAAAAATACTTATTTAACCATTGACACCATTAAAAAACTAAAAACTGAAATTGACACCAAAGTTACCGCCCATTTTAAAAATGAATATAAAGAAGGCGATATTACCAAAGGCAAAAACCTCATCATTTTTGAAATCGCCAAAAGGTATGTATCCAATTTTTTAGATTTGGAAATAGCCGATTTAAAAGCCGGAAACCAAATAAAAATAATGGATATTGAGGCAGAATTGAAAGTACATATTCAAATTCCAGAATTAAACTTTCCGGTAACCTTGGTTGGAAAGGTCGATAGGGTTGACACATACAATGGCATAACCCGCATTATCGATTACAAAACCGGGCGCGTGGACCAAAACCTAGTGGAAATTGTAAATTGGGAAGACATTACAACCAACTACAACAAGTACAGCAAGAGTTTTCAAGTGCTTACCTATGCCTACATGATGCACGCTTCGGGCCAAATAAAACTGCCTGTTGAAGCGGGTATTGTTTCTTTTAAAAATTTAAGTGCCGGCTTTTTAAAGTTTACGAAAAAAGACAAATCGGGCAACGGCGCAAAAAAAGAGAGTCTTATTACCACAGAAACCCTAAACAGTTTTTCCATAGAATTAAAACAGCTAATTTTAGAAATTTGCAATCCCAATATGCCATTTACCGAAAAGGAGGTTTAGCTTTTTTTTAGTGGAATAGAACATCGAAAAAACTGGTTTTATAGTGCTGGTTTCTTTTGCCGAATCGCGCCTAATTCCATAACTTTTTTCATTTTATGGGGCAAACGTGACAAAAGTCATGTTTAATTTCCAAAATGGAAATTACTTTTACTTCACTAAATAAAAAATAAAGATTATGGCCATTATTATAACAGACGAATGTATTAACTGTGATGCCTGCATTTCAGAGTGTCCAAATAACGCAATTTACGAACCAGCACAAGAGTGGGCTTATGCCGATGAAACTGCATTAAGCGGCACCGTGAAACTCCCTAGCGGTGGCGAAGTGGATGCCGATGCGCAAAACGACCCCATTTCAGATGAATTTTATTTTATTGTTCCCGATAAATGTACGGAATGTAAAGGGTTCCACGACGAGCCACAATGCGCTTCGGTTTGTCCAGTAGATTGTTGTATTATCGATGAAAACCATATTGAAACCGAGGCTGCTTTACTTGAAAAGAAAGCGTGGTTGCATGGTGAATAAAAAATACTAACCAACTTTTTTAAAAGGAACTATTTGAGAACTATTCGGATAGTTCCTTTTTTTATCCGCATCAATAAACAAAAAGGGAAGCTTCGTTTTTGAAACACTGTTTTTATTAGGCATCTGCCACGTTTCAACAAAACAAATTAACAAGTGCCACCGTAGGCTTGCCCTTAGCTTCATTTTAGGGCGTCTGCCCAATTATTAACCTGCATCTGCGCTACCACTTCATTTCAAAAAAATACCGAGTGTTAAAACGCTTTATTTAATTTCATTAACTAACAAAAGTCATAGAATAAGCGCGGGATTGTTTATAATTTCACATTCACTAATTATTAATACGTGAATTATAATTTAACATATTTATTATGGAAAAAGAATTTGAGAAACTAATTTGCGACGCCAATGAGGCCGTGGCCCGAATAGCACACAAAACCAACGAGGTTTGTGCTATTTACCCCATTACGCCTTCTTCGCCAATGGGGGAGCATGCAGAACTTTTTAGTTCAAAAGGGAAAAAAAATATTTGGGAAAACATTCCCCGAATTGTTGAAATGCAAAGTGAAGGTGGTGCTGCAGGTGCTGTTCATGGTTCTTTACAGGCCGGGGCGCTAACTACTACTTTTACGGCATCACAGGGGTTGTTGTTAATGATTCCTAATATGTATAAAATAGCTGGCGAATTATTGCCCTGCGTTATACACGTGGCCGCAAGAACGGTTGCAACGCACGCCCTGTCTATTTTTGGGGATCACTCCGATGTGATGGCCTGCCGCCAAACAGGGTTCTCCATGTTATTTGGTGGCTCGGTACAAGAAGCACATGATTTTGCATTGATTTCGCAAGTAGCAACTTTAAAAACAAGAGTACCATTTTTAAATATTTTCGATGGGTTTAGAACCTCGCACGAAATTTCTAAAATCGATGGTATTCCAGACCGTGTCATTAAAGCAATGATGCCAGAGGATAAAGTGATGGCACACAGAAAAAGGGCCTTAGACCCTGATAATCCTGTGGTAAGAGGAACTACCCAAAACCCAGATGTATTCTTTCAAGCCAGAGAAGCCTGTAATCCGTTTTATCAAAAAGTACCGGCTATGGTTCAAGAAACCATGGACGAGTTCTATAAACAAACTGGCCGCAGATATAATTTGTTTGATTATATAGGCCACCCAGAAGCAGAACGCGTTATCATTATTATGGGTTCTGCCGAAGGCCCCGTAAAAGAAGCGTTGGATGTTATGTTGGCCGATGGCGAAAAAGTAGGCGCTATTTTTGTTCGCTTGTTCAAACCATTTTCAATCGCTGCCTTTGTTGATGCACTACCAAAAACCGTTACCAAAATAGCGGTTATGGACAGAACAAAAGAACCCGGAAGTATTGGCGACCCACTCTACCTGGATATTGTAAGCGCACTTGTTGAAAGCAACAGGGAAATGCCAACCGTGGTTGGAGGTCGTTACGGTTTATCTTCAAAAGAATTTACACCCGCCATGGTTAAAGGTATTTATGACGAATTATTGAACAAAAAACCTAAAAACCATTTCACTATCGGCATTAATGATGATGTCACTTTTACAAGTTTATACTACGATCCTTCGTTCGAAACCAAAACCACTACCATTAACTGTATGTTTTATGGTTTGGGATCAGACGGAACTGTGGGCGCAAACAAAAATTCCATCAAAATTATTGGTGAAACCACCGATAATTACGTGCAAGGATACTTTGTTTACGATTCAAAAAAAGCGGGCGCACAAACCATCTCGCATTTGCGTTTTGGTCCAAACCCAATCCATTCAACCTATTTGGTTGATAAAGCAGATTTTATCGCCAGTCATAAATTTAATTTTATTGAAAAATTCGATATGA
Source organism: Mariniflexile maritimum (assembly GCF_009746565.1). GTDB lineage: Bacteria > Bacteroidota > Bacteroidia > Flavobacteriales > Flavobacteriaceae > Mariniflexile > Mariniflexile maritimum. Next base: position 139,912 of record NZ_WRPN01000002.1, on the reverse strand, counting down.
TTGCCGATTTAAAACGCGGCGGCACCTTCTTATTGAACTCGCCTTATTCCAAGGATGAAATTTGGGACAAACTGCCCATTCAAATCCAAAAAGGCATCATTAAAAAGGAAATCAAGTTTTATGTAATCGATGCAACCCAAGTGGCCCACGACGCAAAACTAGGTAAGCGCGCCAACACCGTACTGCAAACCTGTTTCTTCGCCATTTCTGGAATTTTACCACGCGAAGAGGCCATCCAAAAAATTAAGGATGCCATTGTAAAATCGTATTCACACAAAGGGGAACGCGTGGTGAAAATGAACTTCAATGCGGTTGATAAGGCCTTAGAAAATTTGTTCCAAGTTGATTATCCAAAAGTAATCTCAAGCGAAAAACAATTAGCATCGGCCATGAGAAATGCCCCAGATGGCTTTGTTACCGATGTGTTGGAGAAAATTTTAGCTGGCTTTGGCGATGAGCTTCCTGTAAGTGCGTTTTCTGTTGATGGCACCTTCCCCACCGGAACCTCACAATACGAAAAAAGCGGTATTGCCGATTTTATACCGGTTTGGGACGACGAAAATTTATGTACCCAATGCAACAAATGTGTCGCTATTTGTCCGCATGCAGCCATTCGCTCGAAAGTTGTCAATAACGAAGATTTAGCTAGTTTCCCAACATCGTTAAAAAGCGTACCAGCAATTGGCAGGCCTTTTTCAAAAGAAAACGAATCGTATGTTTTACAAGTGTCGCCCGAAGATTGTACAGGATGCGATTTGTGCGTGGTAGTTTGTCCAGCGGTTTCTAAAGAAAAAGACAACTTCAAAGCTATTAACATGCACAAAAAAATTGAGGTTGATGCTCAAGAAAATGTAAATTGGGACCACTTCCTTTCCTTACCGTATTACGATAGAACAGCATTGCAAACCACCAACTTAAAAGGCTCGCAATTCCTTGAACCGTTGTTTGAGTTCTCTGGCGCTTGTTCAGGATGTGGCGAAACACCTTATATAAAAATGATTTCCCAATTGTACGGCGACAGTATCTTAATTGCCAATGCCACAGGATGTTCCTCAATTTATGGTGGAAACTTGCCAACAACGCCTTACAAAACCAACGAATTTGGTAGAGGGCCAGCTTGGGCAAATTCACTGTTTGAAGATAATGCCGAATTTGGTCTGGGCATGAAATTGGCACTTACCAAGAAACAAGAAATCGCGGTAGATTTGTTAAAATCGTTAGAGTTGTTGGTAGGCAGTGAAATTGTAGAGGCCATTTTAAACAATCCGGAAGAAACGGAAGCTGAAAAAGCAAAAAAACATGCCGATATTTTGGAACTTAAAAAAACCCTGGAAATCATCAATAGTGAAGATGCCCTTAAATTAAACCAATTAACCGAATATCTGCGCAAAAAAGCGGTTTGGATATTTGGGGGCGACGGTTGGGCCTATGATATTGGCTACGGTGGTGTGGACCACGTTTTATCGACCGGTGAAGACATTAATATTTTGGTAATGGATACCGAAGTTTATTCAAACACAGGTGGACAAGCCTCCAAATCGACACCTCTTGGGGCCAGTGCTAAATTTACCATTGGCGGTAAAAAAACCAGCAAGAAAAGCATGGCATTACAGGCAATTTCTTATGGAAATGTATATGTTGCCCAAATTGCCATGGGTGCCAAAGACATGCAATCCTTAAAGGCCATTCAAGAAGCAGCAGCCTACCCAGGGCCTTCATTAATTATTGCGTATGCCCATTGTGGGGAACACGGTTATGAATTGAAACACGCCGTTTCCCAACAAGAAAAAGCCATCGATTCTGGCTATTGGCCACTGTTTAGGTTCGATCCTTCTAAACCAAAAGGGAAACGATTTAGTTTAGATTCTAAAGCACCAAGTATTCCTTTAAGCGACTTTATGTACAACGAAGCACGTTTTACCAGAGTTGTTAAGGAAAATGCCGAATTGGGTACCGAACTACTAAATCAAGCTCAAGACGAAGTACATTCTAAATGGGAACGTTTAGAACTTTACAGAGATATGTAAAATCTTCTTTTAAAACCATTAAAACAAATTGGGGATTCCAAATTAGTTTTGGAATCCTCAATTTAAAACTTAAAAATCAAATAAAAATGAAGCTGTCATGGAAGATAGAGCCAATAAATTATTAGTAAAAGCAGCACAGAAACTAAATCAGGCAAACCAGGAACTGTACAAGCCTGAAGAGGATATTGTATCTTTTTTGGTATGCAAGAACTCGCAATTTGCCATCGAGAATTATCTGAAGGGATATTTGTTGAAAAACGGTATAGAACCAAGCGAATTAAAGACCATAGAAAGCCTTTATAAGGAATGTGTAAGAATAAATAAGGCCTTTAAAAAAGTGGACTTAACACAATTTGACTGTAAAATACACCGAACCGAGTTAAGATATTGCAATGAAGTATCGAAAGTAAGCCACTGTTTTGATGTTGCCAATAGTTTGGACACCCTTTTGCGGGAACAAAAGGTTATTTGATTATTGTAAAATCCATTACCAACAAAAAATAAATCAAATCGTTAGCCATACCATTTAGCTAATAATTTAAAGTTTTAGTTCTGGATATTAAGTACCTGCTCTATTTGGGGCGCATACTTTTTTATGGTCATTTCCACGCCCGATTTTAGCGTCATTTGGTTCACGCTGCACCCTACGCAAGCACCTTGCAACTGCACTTTTACCAAGGTATCATTTTCTTCAATGGACAATAATGAAATATCGCCACCATCACTTTGCAGAAAGGGGCGAATTTCATCCAGCGCTTTTTCAACATTTAATCTAACTTCCTCTGAGGTCATTTATTTCTTTTTTACGGCGGCACATCCAGCCATGGTTGTAATTTTAATCGCTTCGGTGGGCGGTAAATCTTCATTTCGCCTTACCACTTCCTGCACTACGTTTTGTGCTAAGGTTTCAAAGGCTTTTTCTAAAGGGGTGGCGATTTGTAATGCTGCCGGACGCCCTAAATCGCCTGCTTCCCGAATGCTTTGTACCAAAGGCAATTCGCCTAGAAAAGGCACTTGTAAATCGGTTGCTAAATTTTTAGCGCCTTCTTTACCAAAAATGTAATATTTATTGTTTGGCAGTTCGGCAGGTGTAAAGTATGCCATATTTTCTATAATACCTAGCACAGGCACATCAATACTTTCTTGTTGAAACATGGCAACGCCCTTTTTAGCATCGGCCAGTGCCACATTTTGAGGTGTGCTAACAATAACGGCTCCTGTAATAGGTAAGGATTGCATGATGCTTAAATGGATATCGCCCGTGCCCGGAGGTAGATCAATCAACATAAAATCGAGTTCGCCCCAATGCGCATCAAATATCATTTGGTTCAGTGCTTTTGCCGCCATAGGCCCACGCCAAACAACCGCTTGGTCGGGTTGTGTAAAAAATCCGATGGACAAAACCTTTACCCCGTAATTTTCAACCGGTTTCATTTTCGATTTTCCATCCATGTTAATTGCTAATGGCCGTTCGTTTTCAACATCAAACATAATAGGGATGGAAGGCCCATAAATATCGGCATCCAAAACACCTACTTTAAAGCCCATTTTTGCCAAGGTTACCGCCAAATTTGATGTTACGGTCGATTTCCCTACGCCTCCTTTGCCCGAAGCTACGGCCACAATATTTTGTATCCCCGGGATGGGGCTGCCCTTTATAACGTTCGCTTTTGGTTTTACAGGCGCATCAACTTTTACATTTACCGTAATTTTCGCTTTTTCGTAAACCAACTCATGGATGGTTTTTAAAATATCGACTTCGGTACGTTTTTTTGCCTGTAAACTGGGGTTGGTAATGGTAATATCGACAATAACCTCATCGCCAAAAGTGATCACGTTGGTTACGGCGCCGCTTTCAACCATGTTTTTGCCTTCACCAGCAACCGTAATGGTTTCAAGTGCTTTTAGTATATCTTGCTTGTTAAGTTTCATGCTTTAAGAGATAAAAGAAAATAGAAAAAAGAGATTAGATAATCAAGACACATTCTTGTTTCTGTTTCCTGTAAAATATTAATTATTAAGAATCATTCTTCCTTACAAATATACGTTGAATTGTTTAGATTTTAAAGTGCTTTTGTTGAAATGATTTCAGTTAATTTAGTGTTCTTTTAATCGTTTGACATTTGTAAGCATTTGTAGATTTTTGATGAATTAGGAACTAGATACGATAAAATTACAGGGTTACTATTTTGTACTTTCTAATTCCTTAGAAGGTTCCCAAAACACTTTTTCAAAATCCTGAATTTGGTTGTTGATAACCGTAATGCCTTCACTTTCCAAAAGTTGCTGCATCAAATTAGTGCCATCAAAATGATGCTTTCCGGTAAGCAAGCCTTTTCTGTTTACCACACGATGCGCGGGCACATCTTTATTATGCGAACCGTTCATGGCGTAACCAACCATACGGGCGCTTCGTACAGCACCCAAATAATTTGCAATAGCCCCGTAACTGGTTACCCTTCCGTAAGGGATTTTTTTTGCAACTTCATACACTTTATCAAAAAAACTGTGCGCTTCTGGTTTCATAAACTACATTTCCTTAATGATGTTTATAAGTGTGATTATCGAAATAATGCCCGTGATGCCACCAATTAAGTAGTTCATGCTTTTTTGCGAACTAATCGATTTATCCTTTATCTTATCAAAAAAGAATATATACACGTACAGCATGACAAAGGTGCCCATAGCGGCTCCCGCAACATAGGATATGATATTTATCTGTCCGAAATCCAACCACCCAAAAGAAGCCAAGGTAATGGTCATGTATGCTTGGTAAGGAATGGGGAACACGTTTAAAGATGATAAAAACATCCCTTGGAAAAACCTGCTTTTTTTGCTTCGCACAGAAGGTTCTTTAACGTTTTTCGTTACTTTTTTTGCAATGAACAAAAAATAGATGGTAATAAGCACAAAAATAACGAAGGCTACCCGCTGAAGCACATCTACCACCTCGACATGCTTGGTTAAATACCTAGCAAATATGGCCGCTAGGTAGGTTTGGGCTATAACGATCACACAAACGCCTATGGAAAACATAACCCCGCGAACATGGCCTTCTTTTAAGCTTATTTTGGCCGCCGTCATATTTAACAGCCCTGGCGGTACAACCCCAATTAAAGCTACAACTAAACCTAAAAAAAAGATTACGGTTATGTTCAAAGTTTATTTAATTTTAAATCTAATATAAGTAATTGGTTTGTTTTTTTCTAAATATTGCGACTCATAAAACGTTTGGATGCTTGTTACCTCCTCAGGACTGCCCTCTTGCTTATATACATTATGGTTGGCGTACAGTACTTCGTGCCCTTCACCATGCAGTAGCCCAAGTGTGTAACCGTGCATAAATTCGCTATCGGTTTTTAGGTTTACAATGCCATCGGGTTTTAGAATGGCTTTGTAGCGCTTTAAAAATTCCGAATTCGTCATTCGGTGTTTGGTGCGCTTGTATTTTATTTGCGGGTCGGGGAAGGTTATCCAAATTTCATCTACTTCATTTTGGGTAAATGCGTGGTCGATAAGTTCAATTTGGGTACGCAAAAAGGCAACATTGGGTATCTGCTCTTCTACGGCCGTTTTTGCACCACGCCAAAACCGCGCGCCCTTAATATCGATGCCTATAAAGTTTTTATCGGGATATTTTTTTGCCAATGCCACCGAATATTCGCCTTTGCCACAGCCCAATTCCAGCACCAACGGATGATTGTTCTTAAAAACCGATGCGTTCCAGTTTCCCTTTAATGGATAGTTGGCAAAAACCAAATCATCGCGTGTTGGCTGAAATACATTTGAAAAGGTTTCGTTTTCCTTAAATCTTCTAAGTTTGTTCTTACTTCCCACTTACTTTTAACTATTTTTTATTTTATTTGGTAAAATTAAGGAAATAAAAAATGAGCGTTTATATTCTTATCTTTGAATTTGCTTAAAATTTGCGTGAGGGGTTGAAGTGGCATCCTTTTTTGTTTTTTCACAAAAAAGATACAACGTAAAACCCGACCCTTGTGGGCACGCCCAAAGTACATGAAGAAAAAAAGAATTCTAGTTGCACCATTAAATTGGGGTTTGGGGCATGCAACCCGCTGCATCCCCATTATAAACGCTTTGCTTGCGCACGGGTTTTTGCCTGTTATTGCCAGCGATGGTGATGCGCTTTTGCTTTTAAAAAAAGAGTTCCCTAATTTATCGACCATAGAGTTGCCTTCGTACAACGTTACTTATGCAAAAAATGGCCGGTTTTTTAAATGGAAATTACTAAAAGACTCGCCACGAATTTTAAAAATTATAAAAGCAGAAAGAAAAGCCATTAAAGCCATTATAGAAAACAATGCTATTTCGGGTATTATCTCTGACAACCGATTGGGCGTTTATAATAAAAAAGTGCCATCGGTAATTATTACCCACCAATTGAATGTTTTAAGCGGAAGCACCACCTGGTTTAGCACTAAAATTAACGATGAATTTATAAAGAAATTTAATGTTTGCTGGATACCCGATTGTGAAGGCGACATGAATTTAAGCGGCAAATTGGGGCATGCCGATACCTTTGATATTCCAACAAAATACATGGGGCCATTAAGCCGGTTTGAAAGCAAGCCTTTAAGCATTGTGCACGATGTTTTGGTGTTGCTTTCCGGCCCTGAACCACAGCGTACTTTACTTGAAGAAAAGTTACTGGCCACCTTTAAGGATTATAACGGAAAAGTAGTAGTGGTAAAAGGCATTGTTGAAAAAGAGCAGGTTATTCAGGTTATGGGCACCATGACAGTTTATAATTTTATGACTTCTGCCCTTTTGGAAAAAACCATCAATGAAAGTGCCTTAATAATTTCGCGCTCTGGCTATACTACCTTGATGGATTTGGCCAAACTAAACAAAAAAGCCTTTTTTATTCCCACGCCCGGGCAATTTGAACAAGAATATTTGGCAAAACGATTTACAGAACTGGAACTGATACCCAGTTGCCAACAAGACGAATTTACCTTGGATAAATTGGCCGCAGTAAACGATTTTAAAGGCTTAAAATGCACCGGCATTAAAACAGATTTCAAGGACTTATTTAGCCTTTTCGAGGGTGAATGAAAACTCGCTGCCCACACCAAACTCACTTTCAACGTATATTTTTTCGTTGTGGGCCTCAATAATATGCTTCACAATGGCCAGTCCTAAACCCGAACCGCCCTCTTTTCGGGAACCGCTTTTATCAACCCTGTAAAAACGTTCAAATATACGTGCCAAGTATTTTTTTTCTATACCTTCACCGTTATCGGTAACGCGAACGATTACTTTGTTTTTTACAAGGTTTTCTATGCTTATTTCAGTAGTGCCCTTTTCCCTTCCATACTTTATGGAGTTCACCATAAGGTTTATGAGCACCTGTTGCACACGTTCTTTATCAGCCTTAACAAGTATGGGGGTTTTATATTTGGTATCAAAAGCAAGCGTTATGTTTTTTTTTGAAGCTTTCATCTCCAACATGTCGAACACGTTTTTTACCAATTCTATAATATCGAACACTTCGGTATTTAAGCTCAAGTCGCCCATTTCCAATTTGGTAATCATATCCAAATCCTTAACTATATAGCCAAGGCGTTCTACGGCCTTGTTGGCACGTTCCAGGTATTTTTCCAGTAGGGGCTTGTCGTTCATGGCACCGTCCAAGAGCGTTAAAATATAACCCTGTACCGTAAAGAGTGGCGTTTTTAATTCGTGCGATACGTTGCCTAAAAACTCCTTTCTGTACTCTTCCCTGACTTTAAGCGTTTCAATTTCAATTTTTTTGTCTCGGGCAAATTTATCTATCTCTTCGGTAAGGGTACGCATATCGGTAGTAATGGCGCCTTTGGTATAGTTGGCCGATTCCATAATGGTTAAATCGTCGTATATTTTTTTAACCCGTTTGTAGATAAAGCGTTCTGCACGATGTTGGATAACAAAAAAGGAAATGGCATAGGAAACCATAAAAAAAACCAGCGCAAACCAGTAAGAAATAGCATTGGAAGCATATAGAAACACACTTGTTATAAGCGTTAACAATATGGCGATGTACAATGCTGTTTTGGCAGCAAACTTATACGATTTTCTAAATTGCAACTGCATTAATCTACAAACTTATAGCCAACGCCCTTGATGGTTTTGAAGCTTTCATCCCCAATTTTTTCGCGCAATTTCCTAATGTGCACATCTATGGTTCGGCCGCCTACAACAACCTCGTTGCCCCACACGGTATCGAGAATTTCTTCGCGCTTAAACACTTTTCCGGGTTTTGAAGCTAATAAAGATAATAATTCAAATTCTTTACGGGGCAAAACAAGTTCTTTTCCTTTTGAGGTTATTTTGTAGGCTTCCCTGTTTATTTCCAAACTTCCTATTTTAAGGGTATCGGCCACATCGTCTTCCTTAAAACGCCTTAGCAGCGCCTTCACCTTGCTTACCAGTATTTTTGGTTTAATGGGTTTCGTAATATAATCGTCGGCACCCGCATCAAAACCAGCCATTTGCGAATAATCTTCACCGCGTGCGGTTAAAAAAACGATGAGTGTGTTTTGCAAATCGGGATTTTTCCTAAGGAGCTCGCAGGCTTCAATGCCGTCCATTTCGGGCATCATCACATCAAGGATAATAAGATGCGGCAATTCTTTTTTTGCTTTTTTAACGGCTTTGTTTCCGTTTTCGGCAGTCATTACTTGGTAGCCTTCGTTTGATAAATTGTAGCCAACTATTTCTAAAATATCGGGCTCATCATCAACCAATAATATTTTTATATCCTTATTTTTCATTACAAAAACAATTCATCTATTTTTATTAAGTAAAGATAAAATTAATAACACAAATTCACCCTAATTAAGCCATTAATAATGTTAAGATAACATTCGCGTTACGTTGGTTTAAACTTTCGTTGAAATGCAGCATCTTTAACAGTTTTTTGGCATCAAATTTGTAGTATTTATTTACCTTTGCATTAATAGTAATTTTTATATGAACAAAAACTACTTTCTTATTTTATTGGTTGCCTTGGCATTTTTTACTACCCAACATGGGGTTGGTCAAAATAACGCCAACGGCAATGTTATGGAACAGAATATAGATGCCTTGTCTATATACCCAAACCCTGTTACTAACGGAAAAGTTTTTGTTTATATTTCATCTAAAGATAATTTAACCAAGAAGATTGCGGTTTTTGATGTTTTAGGAAAGCAGCTTTATACAACCGTATTGACCGGCAAGGAACTCAATATTTCCAACTTAGGGAAAGGGGTTTATATTTTAAAGGTTACCGAAAACAATGTGAGCGAAACCCGAAAATTAGTGGTTAAGTAAACAACATGTTATATTACAGTAAAAAACAGCCATTCGAGCTGTTTTTTTAGTTTTATTTTAAAAATATCAGTATTTTTAGGGTTATAAAATTAATTAATCTCACTTATTATGAAAAAACTTTACTTTTTGTTATTTACTTTTTTGATTTCGGCTGTTTCTATTGGGCAGACGTTTTCAGACGATTTTAATTATCCAGACAGTCAATTATTAAATGCGAATGGTTGGAACGCTTTTAGTGGTGCGGGCACAAACGCCATTGATGTGGGTGTTTCAAGCGGGTTAACATACACAGGATATTCTGGAACAACAGGATTTACCGCTGCTGTTGAAGGTAATGCTGCTATATTAGACAATACAGGTGAAGATGTTAATAGAACGTTTGCAGCACCAGTAACAAGTGGAACCCTATATTCTACTTTTCTAGTAAAGGTAGTTGCCGCAGCTACAGGTTATTTTACTGGATTTACTACAACTGGCACAACCTTTGGCAATAGAATCTTTTACAAACCATCAACTACTGCTGGTAAGATTAACTTTGGTATTTCCAATACTTCTACTGCCGTTTATGGAACAACCGACTATGATTTAAACACTACCTATTTAATAATAGTGAAATACGATGTATCGGCAACAGGAAGCACAAGTATGTGGATTAAATCTTCCGGAATTCCCGCCACTGAATTAGCTGCCGGTACTCCTGAAGTTACAAATTCGGGCTCTGGTTCTGCAACAATTTCGGGCATTTTTTTAAGACAATTTGATCCTTCACAGAATATTATTATTGATGCATACAGAGTATATCCTACTTGGTTTAACGCAACTGCTTGCCCCCTTGCTTTAGATTCTGGCTCTACTGCTTGCGATGCAGTAACAAGTGCCATAGATACTTATACCGCTACAATACCTTTCACTGGTGGTGGTACGCAAACATATAATTTATCATCTAACTTTGGAACAATTTCTGGAGACAACCCTTCAACAAATGCAACAGGCAACATAATAATTAGTGGCATTTCAGAAGGCACAGATATTGAATTAACTGTTTCTGGAGGCTGTAATTTGAGCAAAATTTTAATAGCTCCAGAGTGTAAAGCTATAAATTCATTACCCTATTATGAAGGATTTGATTACGCTAATGGCAGTGCTTTAGGCAGCCAGCAAAAATGGACCAATGTAAATTCGGGAGATGATATATTGGCAGCAACAGGAAATTTAACATACACCGGATTAACTTCTAGTGGTAACTCGGTTAAATTTGACGGTGCTGGAATGGATGTTTTTTCACCCATTACCGATACTTCTACTGGAACGCTATACTATTCATTTTTGTTGAATATCAGTTCCATGGCCGGTGTTACCGATACAAATGGCGGTTATTTTGCTGGGTTTAGCGCAGGTACCACCAACTTAGGAGCAACCCTATGGGGGGTTAGAGTTGATGATACCAGCTATAATTTAGGTATAGAGGTAAGAACTGCAACAGGCACTGCTACCACACTTACCTCGAGTCCTTTTGCAACCGGACAAACACATTTAATCGTTGTTGCATACAGATTTAATGAAACCACTACATCCGACGATATTGTAGATTTATGGATTGACCCAGTTATTGGAGCTGCTGAACCCACTGCTACTATTTCAGATTCCCATACTGGTACCGACTTAACAAATATTAATAATTTCTTTTTAAGACAGGACAGTGCTGCTGAAACCGGATTCGTTCAAATAGATGAATTAAGAATTGGTACATCTTGGGCACAGGTTACTACAAATACACTATCAACCAATCCATTAGAAACAAACAACTTTAAAATATACCCTAACCCAACCAATTTAGGTTATGTAAACATTTCCAGCAAAAACAATGCGAAAATGGATGTTTCTGTTTTTGATATCTTAGGAAAACAAGTGATTAAAGAAACCATAAAAAATAACAGATTAAATACCTCAAAATTAAATGCGGGTGTTTATATCCTTAAAGTTGCGCAGGACAATGCCAGCATCACCAAAAAACTAGTCATTAAATAAGCTTTTTTTACTTTATAAATTTTAAAGCGTTGCCTTTTTGGTAACGCTTTTTTATTTTATTTACTTTTGCCAGATGATGGATACCAACGCTATTTTTAACATTCAAACCGAAACCGAATTTGAAAATTTGGCTATACAAATTTTTAAGTTTCAGTTTGAAAACAACCGGGTGTATCGATCGTTTTGCGATTTGTTGTACATCCACCCAAGCGATGTGAAATCACTAAAAGACATTCCGTTTTTGCCCATTCAATTTTTTAAAAGCCATTCGGTTTTAAGTTCCAAGGAATCTGTACAAACTACCTTTACAAGCTCGGGAACAACGGGTAGCAACACGAGTAAACATTTAGTTACTAATTTGGAAATTTACGAAGAGAGCTTCAAAAAAGGATTTGAACATTTTTATGGAGCCATTGAAGATTATGTGGTTTTAGCCTTGTTGCCCTCGTATTTAGAGCGTTCCGGATCATCCTTAATTTATATGGTTGATGCTTTTATAAAACAATCGAACCACATAGAAAGCGGTTTTTATTTGAATAACCTTTCGGAATTAAAGGACAGATTAACTACTGTAGATTCCCAAGGAAAAAAAGTACTGCTTATAGGTGTTTCATTCGCCTTGTTGGATTTGGTTGAAGCACATCAATTTCAACTAAAAAACACCATCATTATGGAAACTGGCGGTATGAAAGGCCGCAGAAAAGAACTGGTTCGCGATGAACTACACGCCATTTTAAAACAAGGGTTTGGCGTAGATGCCATTCATAGCGAATACGGCATGACCGAATTGTTAAGTCAAGCCTACTCCCAAGGCAAAGGTATTTTTAATTGCCCTAATTGGATGCGTATTGTAACTCGTGATACCGAAGATGCATTAACTTTGCAGCCAACAGGAAAAGCGGGCGGTATCAATGTGATTGATTTAGCCAACATAAATTCCTGTTCGTTTATTGCTACGCAAGATCTGGGGCGTGTTTACCAAAACAACTCGTTCGAGATTATAGGAAGGTTTGATACTTCCGATATTCGCGGTTGCAACTTAATGGTGCTTTAGTTTATAAACCTAATTTTTAGGCTGTGCTGCTTGCGCCTGCATGACCTGTTTTTGCCTTAACAATTCGTTTTTGGTCAAATTTATTAGGTTAAAGTTGGGCGATGCTTTTAAGGCTGCATCCAAAATATCGACAGCCGCATCAATATTCGCTTTTTTGTCCTTGTTGTAAACCGAAAGGGCATTTAGGTACATAAAAGCCGTTTTTAACGAAACCTCATAAGGTGTTTGCGTTTCGTAATAGGCCTTTTTCATATCGTCTTTGGCATTTGCCAACCCATAGGCAATGTTCTTATCGGCCTCAGCAAGCTTTTGCGTTTGCAAGTTAAGTTCGGCAAGCTCATAAGCTATCAGGGCATTGGGGTTTCTTTTAAACATTTCCTCAAATTGCGGTATGGCCAATTCAGGCTCTTTAAGCGATTTTAACGACAAGGCTTTCACTTGTATGGCAATATCCGAATCATCAACCAACCGCTCGTAGCCTATAGTGTTTAGTGCCTGTGTGTATTTGCCATCGCTCATGTAAATGTAGGCCAACGTATCTTTTCTGGCTACCGATGGCGACAAAACGTTTAAATGGGTCATGGCGTTTATAATGCCCTCGATATCGCCCTGGGTTTTCATTTCTTTATAAAAAGCTTCATAATGTTTTAGCAAGTCTGGGTTGCTCTGTGCCTGCAACATGTAACTACTAATCAACAATCCTAGTACAACTAATTTTTTCATTGGTAAATTTATTTTAATGCGTTAAAACTATAAAAAAAAGGCATTTAATTTCTTAAAAGAATGCTAATTATTTATACAGCGCACCAATAATACTTAAATCAACACTGTTTAATATGAATAATTACATATTTTAGGAATAATTAAAATTTTTAAGTACATTTAAAATTATTAAAATTTAAAATTATGGGAATTAAAAGTTTTTTGGCCTCAAGAAAGAAGCAACAAAAGTTTACAGATGACGTGCCTATTAAGGTAAGCGATTACATGTCGAGAAAACTGATAACCTTCAAATCTGAAGACCTTATTGAGAAAGTAATAGATTCCTTAATAAAACACAGAATTTCTGGAGGCCCCGTTGTTAACGACAAACACGAATTGATAGGTATTATATCTGAAGGTGATTGCATCAAACAAATTAGTGAAAGCCGGTACCACAACCTACCTATGGAAAACAATACCGTTGGAAAATGCATGATCACCACCGTTGATACCATTGATGGCAACCTGAACATTTTTGATGCAGCAAATAAATTTTTGGAATCCAGACACCGCCGATTTCCTATTGTTGAAAACGGTAAATTGGTTGGTCAAATAAGCCAAAAAGATATTTTAAAAGCGGCGCGCGCCCTTAAAGGGCATACCTGGAAATAAGTTTAGCTTTCACGCTTTACCAGCGCATAATATTCGTCTTCCAAGGGTAAATAACCTTGATCGTACACAAAATAATACACAGTACCTGCCTTGGTGGTATAGGTACTGGTGAAAAAATTAAAATCAAAACCATGTTGAACCAGCTTTGTTCTCGTGGTTTTTGTTTTTTGGTCGGGGTTTAAGGTTTCTAAAATACGCCAATTTTTCCGCAACCTATTATTTATGTTCCTAATCAGGTTTTTAGTGTCTTTATTTATGGTGTTGTTGTAGGCATTTCGGCAATAATCGCTACAAAATTTTTTATCGCTTCTTCCAACAATTTTTTCATTACATTCTAAACAAACTTTGGCCATAAGTTATACTTTTTTTATAAAGATACATTTTTTTTAAAAAATAATTAAAAATAAAATTCAGTTATATTGTGTGTTTAAAGCGGTTTAAACGACTACAAATATTTACAAACGAACACAAACATTTACTAACCGATTATAGGTATTTCGCCGTCGCATCTTTGCCTTGTCGAAACATAAGAACTCGATAGTATTAACTGTTTAACATTAAAAATTTAAAATTATGAACACACTTAGAAACAAAGTACAGTTGATTGGTAACCTAGGAAACGATCCTGAAATCATTAATTTAGAATCTGGAAAAACGTTGGCAAAATTCAATATTGCCACCAACGAAAGCTACACCAACGCGAAAGGCGAAAAAATTACAGACACCCAATGGCACAGCGTAGTGGCTTGGGGGAAAACAGCCCAAATAATTGAAAAATATGTAACCAAAGGCAAAGAGGTGGCAATTGAAGGGAAATTAACATCGCGCAGTTATGACGATAAAGACGGCAACAAACGCTACATCACCGAAGTGGTTTGCAGTGAACTGTTGCTGTTAGGGAAATAAGATAAAAGTTTTCTAAACATTTAAACGAGGTTCTTAAAATTAAGGACCTCGTTTTTTGTTCTATACATTATCAATATTAAAGTATCCGCCTTTATTTTCAGTACGTTCCAAAGATTGCTTGATGATTAAATGCGCCACATTAATCATATTTCGCAGTTCGCAAAGCGAAGTTGTTATTTTAGATTCCTTATATAAATCTTCAACTTCATTATAAATTAAATCCAAATGGTTAATGGCTCGTTTTAAGCGTTTATTGCTTCGTACAATGCCCACATAATCGCGCATAAGAGCTTGCAATTGCTTTAAATTGTGCTGGATTAATATATGTTCTTTGGCAATAGTTGTTCCTTCATCGTTCCAGTCTGGAATTATCACATTTGCTGCTTTATAATGGTGCGCGCTATGGAATTTATAAATATTATGGGCATACACCAAAGCTTCCAATAACGAATTTGAGGCTAACCTGTTGGCTCCGTGCAACCCAGTTCTGGTACATTCACCACAGGCAAATAAATTGGCGATGGTGGTCTCGCCATTTTTATCGACCACTATGCCACCACATAGATAATGCGACGCTGGAACCACCGGAATCCAGTCGGTTTCTATGTTAATATGGTGCTCTAAACATTTATTGTAAATATTCGGGAAATGGTGTTTAAAGGCACTCATGTCTAGATGTGTGCAATCAAGGTACACATGCGAATCGCCCGATTTTTTCAATTCATTATCAATGCTTTGCGACACAATATCGCGGGAAGCCAATTCGGCACGTTCATCGTAATCGAGCATAAAACGATGACCAGTTTTATTGCGAAGATAGGCACCGAAACCCCTAACGGCCTCGGAAATCAAGAACGACGATTCTCCTTTTGCTTCATACAAAGCTGTTGGGTGAAACTGCACGAACTCCATATCTTTTATGGCAGCTTTGGCCCTGTAAGCCATCGCAATACCGTCGCCCGTGGCAATAACAGGGTTAGTGGTATGCCCGTAAACACAGCCAATACCGCCCGACGCCAACAACGTAGCATTTGCTTTAATGGTGAAAATATTGCCTGTTTTTTGGTTAAAAATATACGCGCCAAAACAGGATATTTTATCCGATTTAATTTCTTTAATATGATGGTTTGTTACCAAATCGATGGCGAAATGGTGTGGTAAAATTGAAATATTCTTTAATTGGTGCACCCGTTTTAATAAAGCGTGCTCAATTTCGTAACCTGTAATGTCCTTATGGTGCACCACCCGATACTCCGAGTGGCCTCCTTCTTTTCCTAAGTCGAATTCCCCAGTGGCATTCACATCAAAATTGGCGCCCCAAATTAATAGTTCCTCAAGTCGGTCGGGGCCTTCTTCAACCACCATTTTTACCACCTCTTCATCGCACAGGCCATCGCCCGCAATTAGGGTGTCCTTTATATGTTTTTTAAAGGAGTCCTTTTCTTTGTTCAAAACAACCGCTACGCCACCTTGTGCATATTTGGTGTTCGATTCGTCTTCACTGGCTTTTGTAACGATAACAACTTTTCTATCGGGAAACTTTTCTGCTATTTTAACCGAAAAGGTTAAGCCGGCAATTCCGGAGCCAATGACTAGATAATGTGTTTCAATCATTTTTATTTAGAAAGTTCTAACATGCGTTCAATAGGCACCAAGGCGCGTTTGCGTATATGTTCTGGCACTTCAATTTGAGGGGATTCGTTCAATAAACAATCGTATAATTTTTGAAGCGTGTTCATTTTCATGAAATGACATTCGCTACAAGCGCAGGTATTATCCTCAACAGCTGGTGCAGGAAGCAGCTCGGTATCGGGCATTTCCTGTTGCATTTTATGAAGGATGCCCGCTTCGGTTGCAACAATAAATTTTTCGTTTGGATGTGCTTTCACAAAATTGATCATCCCAGAGGTAGAACCAATATATGAAGCGGTATTCAGGATATGTTCTTCCGATTCGGGGTGTGCAATAATTTTATGGTCGGGATATTTTTTGTGTAAGGCGATGAGTTTATCTATTGAAAACGCTTCGTGCACAATGCAACTTCCGTCCCATAGCAATAGATCCCTACCCGTTTGCTTGCTCACGTAGCGACCTAGGTTTTTATCGGGTGCAAAAATAATTGGGACATCCTTTGGTACCGAATTAACAATTTTTACGGCGTTTGAAGAGGTGCAAACAATATCGGTCAAGGCTTTTACTTCTGCCGAACAGTTTACATAGGTAATAACGATATGGTCTGGATGCGCTTTTGTGAATTTTTCGAAGGCTTCTGGCGGACAAGAATCGGCCAACGAGCAACCCGCCTTTAAATCGGGCAACACCACTATTTTATCTGGATTTAAAATTTTGGCAGTTTCGGCCATAAAATGAACGCCTGCAAATACAATAATATCGGCATCGGTTTCGGCGGCCTTCTGCGATAATTGCAAACTATCGCCTACAAAATCGGCAATATCCTGTATTTCTGGTACTTGATAGTAGTGCGCCAAAATTACGGCGTTCTTTTTCTTTTTTAAGCGTTTTATTTCTTTTACTAAGTCCATTTTTGAATTAAATCTAATTTGTTTTAATTATGAAAAACAATAGTTGTACCAAAATGGTACTTTTTACAAATATCTTAATTAAATTGTTATTGAAATGGGAATATTTATAAAAATCGATTGCAATCGGGTATAATTAGCTTAATCTTTTGGAATACAAGTTGAAAAATAATTTTCAACAATCAACTAAAACCCGTTTAAATAACAAAAAAGACCCCACAGGTTTTTAAAAATCTGTGGGGTCTATATTTTAACTTCAACTACGTTTTTAGGCTACTATGCTCTCATCATTTTCGACTAAAAAACAACAAAAAGTCATTTCAAAAAAAAAACGCCCCAAAAATTATACCGCAATAGACTGTTTTAAATTTTTTAAAGCTACATTTTTAATTTCCAATCTTATTAGATTTAGTGTTTTTTCACCGTTATCCAACGCCATTATTACCTCATCCTTAATTTCTTGAAAATTATTTTTCAGGTTTTGGAACAAGGCCCTGTAATATGAAATGCCTTCGTTCAAGTTGGCGGTAAAGGTTTGCAGGTATTTCTCTTCCTTGGTCGTCATTGCCGCTTTAACTTCTTCCAATTTATTTTTCAAATAATCGATATAAATGGTAAGTTCCTTAATGAATATATTGGGGCGATCGGTTCGTGTTATCATGTTATCCCTTCCGTAAATATGATCGGTCATATTCTTTAAGCTCATTATTTTTGAGTAATAGGCCATGTTAGGGCCTGGGCAAATGGAAACGCCCTCGCCTTCCGTTTTGGTATCTAAATTATAGGCCAATAATGCCGATGTGCCCAAACCAACGCAGGTACATGATTTTTCGGTTATTTTATTGAATTGCGCCTCATAGTCTTTTGTTGAAAGTTCTTGCGCATCGAGTTCCTTTATTTTCAAATGTTGGTATTCCCGTGATGCGGTACACAATCCCTTCTCTTTAAACTCTTTATTTAATGCCACAAACTTTTTAGGACACGAGCTACCGGGCCTGCCTTTATCAATATTTCGTACTTTTTCTAGATCCTTGGTATTGTCTTTTAGGTTGTTAAACGGCACTCCCAATGGTGAAATATCACTTAAATACAAATCTTTTTCTTCTGCCAAAATCAATTTTTCCATCGTTTTTTCATCAACGGTGGTAGCTTCGGGCACCAATAAAAACGGGGTGCCCCAACCAATGGAATCCAGCGCGTATTCGTTAATTAAAAATTCGTGCTCTTCGTATGTGCCCACCCCACCTTGTGCGGAAATTTTTATTTGTAATGGTTCTTTTGAAACGGTTCGCCCTTGATTTTGTAATTCTTGGTTCACCATTGCTTCAATGCTGCTTCTTAGCTCTTCGCGCTTTTCTTTAAATTCTGCCAGCACCGGGCCTAATAAATACCCATCGGTCGCAAAGGCATGACCACCACAGTTTAATCCAGATTCGATACGGTATTCAGAAACCCAAAGGCCTTTTTTCGCTAAAAATTTACCTTGTATCAGCGCCGATCTATAATCGCTCACTTTTAAAATGATTTTCTTTTTAAAGGTGCCTGTTTCATTAGGGTAAAAATCGTCGAACTGACTCATATAAGCATACAAACGCGGATTCATTCCTGCCGATAACACCACCGACGATTGCAGTTTACTGTTTGCAAAACCGCGTAAAGCAGCGTGGGCATCGTTATATTCCACAGGTAATTTTTCGTTTTTAATATAGTTGTCTTTATCAACTTTCGTCATGATGTTTACATCTATACTGCCTTTGGTTAGGTTTTGGGCAATCCAGTTTTTAATTTCGGCAATGGTAAATCCTTTTTCAGAAAGTTTGCTAAACTCTTCTTTGATGGCCGAACTTGAAGGCAGCATATTGATATAAGCTTTTAGCTCTTCGCCTTTTTCGGCAGCCCCATGTTTTAAGGCTTCAAATTTTTTATCGACCAAATCGCTTATCAAGTTAAGGTACGATGTGATGCGTTTTGCCCTAAAATCTTCAATTTTATCGGTAATTTCAGTATAGGGCATCTCGAATTTTTCGCTGTACATCTTTCTTAATTTTTCCAGCAAAATATCATCTACCAAAGAAATCACAGAATCTATACCATATTGAGCCACTTTTAGGGGCGAATCGATTGTAAAACCAATGCCCATAACAGGAATATGAAATGAATGTATTTTTTTCATCTTTTAAATTTTTATATAAGTTGAGAACAGTGCTTTACAAGTACTTTACCATGAGCAGTGCAACTTAACGGTTTTTGTTTTTAGCAAGTGTTTTTTTATAAAAACAAAAACGCAAAATTATCTTTAAAACACTGCGCGAAATATGATAAATATCATATTTTAAACCTGTTTTGTTCGTAAACCACTTACGCTGGAATCGAATTTATGCCAATTTTAAAAGTTTTGTGCCATAAAAATTCCTATCAAGCGATGGTTTTTATTTAATTTTTCTCAATTTGGGTTGATGAATTAAAAAAAAACGATAAAATTTCAACAAGAAGGCCTTCGTTTATCAAAGCTTGCTTACTTTTATGGTTCATTTCAATAGAACTATCTGTATGTCTGTAGAGCCAAAACTAACACGATTTAAGCAAAACGTACTGTCAAAATACCAAATATACAACAGTATATTTATGACCTTGCCTTTTGACGCCATTACAAAAACTGGGGCATTGTTGCCATTATTCCATGAAACCTGTCAAACAGGATTTGCCAATGGCGACGATCCTACAACCATCGTTGATACTTTTTTTAACAAATACCAAGCCCGTCGCACCAAGGAAAGCCAAATAAATTTGCTGTTTCGCTTTATTCAATATATTGAAAGACAAGTAGTACTTTTTGACGCTGTTGAAGATGCCGCTTTCCCCATAGTAAACAATATGGAAGGCATTGGAACCCTGAGGAACTTAAAAGAATCGGCCGTTTCAAACAACAACCTAAAAGAACTGCAAAGCTATCTTGAAGAATTTAAGGTGCGTATTGTGCTAACCGCGCACCCTACGCAATTTTACCCCGGCTCGGTGTTGGGCATTATTACCGATTTAACCGAGGCCATCAAGAAAAATAACCTTTCGGAAATTAACAACCTGTTCGCCCAATTGGGAAAAACCCCGTTTTTCAAACATGAAAAACCAACGCCTTACGACGAAGCCAAAAGTTTGATTTGGTACTTAGAAAACGTTTTTTACCACTCGTTTGGCGAAATTTACAATTACATCCAACAAAATATTTACGATGATGGCAAAAAACACAACGAAATAATAAATGTTGGCTTTTGGCCCGGTGGCGACCGCGATGGCAACCCCTTTGTAAAACCCGATACCACCCTAAAAGTGGCACGCAAACTAAAACAGGCCATCTTAAAAAAATATTACGCCGATTTAAAAAACCTGCGCCGTAAACTTACCTTTAGGGGCGTTGAAGAGCGCGTGGTCCGACTTGAAACTATCTTGTACAACTACAGTATTAATTTGGATTATCCCGAAGCTATTACGGCAAAAGAGCTGCTCACCGAACTATTGAGCATTCGCAACCTTATTATTGAAGAATTCCAATCGTTGTACGTTACAGAAATAAATAGCTTAATTAACCGAATCCATATTTTTGGATACAGTTTCGCTACCTTGGACATTAGGCAAGATAGCCGCATACACAACGCGGTTTTTTCAACCGTTATAAATTATTTAATTGATAAAGGCCACGGTTCCTTCCCAAAAAATTACAACGATTTAACTGAAGAGGAACAAATTAAAATTTTATCGGAAGCAAAAAACGAAACCATTGACATCAATGCATTTGAGGATGAAATGGTTTACAATACCCTAAAATCCATCGAGGTTATAAAGGAAATCCAACAATCAAACGGCGAGCGTGGTGCCAACAGGTACATTATAAGCAACAACCAAACCGCTTTAAACGTAATGCAATTGTTTGCAATGCTGAAAATGGTAGCGTTTAAAGACCATTTAACCGTTGATGTAGTGCCGCTTTTTGAAACCATTGACGATTTGGAAAACGCGCCCAAAGTAATGGAGCAACTTTATACAAACCCAGCGTACATGGCCCATTTAAAAAACCGAGGCAAAAAACAAACCATCATGCTCGGTTTTTCCGATGGCACCAAAGATGGCGGTTATTTAATGGCAAACTGGGGTATCTATAAAGCCAAGGAACTGCTTACAGAAATGTCGCGCAAATACGATATTACGGCTATCTTTTTTGATGGTCGTGGTGGCCCACCAGCACGTGGTGGCGGAAAAACGCATCAATTTTATGCATCCTTAGGCCCAAAAATTGAAGATAAAGAAGTGCAATTAACCATTCAAGGACAAACCATAAGCTCCAATTTTGGAACTTTGGACTCATCGCAATACAACCTCGAACAATTAATAAGTTCGGGCATGTTCAACCGTTTGGCAAGTAAAAAACATGAACTATTGGGTGAAGACCGCAAGGTTATGATCGATTTGGCCGAAACAAGTTACACCGCATATAAAAATTTTAAAAGCCACCCCATGTTCATTCCGTATTTAGAGCGTATGAGCACCTTAAAATATTATGCCAAAACCAATATAGGCAGTAGGCCATCAAAACGAGGATCTTCAGATAAATTGGTTTTTTCAGATTTACGTGCCATTCCTTTTGTAGGTTCCTGGAGCCAATTAAAGCAAAACGTTCCCGGGTTTTTTGGCGTTGGTACGGCATTAAAAAAATATGAGGAAAACGGCGAGTTCCATAAAGTTGAGGCGCTTTACAAAAATTCAAAATTCTTTAAAACGCTATTGGAAAACAGCATGATGAGTTTAACGAAATCGTTTTTCGACTTAACCAAATACATGTCGAAAGATGCCGAGTTTGGCGAGTTTTGGAACATTATTTACAGCGAGTACATTACAACCAAAACTTTATTGCTAAAACTTACGGGATACAAGGAATTAATGGAAAACGAACCTTCGGGAAAAGCATCAATTGATGTAAGGGAATCCATTGTGCTACCATTACTTACCATACAGCAATACGCCCTTAAAAAAATTCAAGAATTAGAAAAAGACCCCGTTTCAAACGAAGAGGAAATCAAGATTTTTGAAAAAATTGTAACGCGTTCATTGTTTGGGAATATTAATGCCAGCAGGAATTCGGCGTAATTTTAAGCACCAATTCGCCCTGTAAAATAATAGATTCAGTGAACATTGAATTTAAAGAAACCCAAACATTCACCCAATGGTGGCTTTGGCTCCTTTTGGCTGGCCTAAGCGTTATTCCCGTTATGGGCATCTACAAACAATTGATTTTGGGCGAACCCTTTGGTAATAACCCCATGAGCGATCTTGGACTTATCCTGTTTTCCGCATTTGTTTTTTCCTTAATCGTTTTGTTTTGGGTGATGAATTTAAAAACCGAAATCGACCAACATGAAATTAGAATCCAATTCTTTCCATTATTTGTAAAAAAACAAGTGAAATGGCAGGACGTAAAATATGCTGAAATTCTGAATTATGGCTTTGTTGGTGGTTGGGGCATAAGGTTTTGGACAAAATATGGTACTGTTTATAACACAAAAGGCAATAAAGGGTTGGCCATTGAACTGAATGATGGTAAGAAATTTTTAATAGGCACACAAAAAGAAACCGAACTCCAACGTGTTTTAGAAAAGATTTTAAACAACCGAAAACTATCTTTCGTGCCGAACAATAAAAACTAAAAGGAGCCTCGATAAAGAAGCTCCTTTTTAATATTTTTAAATGAATGAAACGTGATTAGGTATTCTCATTCAATCTAAAATCCGGATAGGCGTCCATACCGTGCTCATGGCCATCCAAACCTTCCAATTCCTCTATTTCTGAAACGCGTAGGCCCATGGTTTTCTTCAATATAATAAGAATGATAAAAGAAGACCCCAAACACATCACCGCGTAACAGATGATACCTATCAACTGACTTATAATTTGATCGAAACCTGCCAATTTTCCAAAGAAACCAACCGCCAAGGTACCCCATAAACCGCAAACCAAATGTACCGCAATGGCTCCAACGGGGTCGTCCAGTTTTATTTTATCAACACAAGCCACCGCCAAAACAATAATGGCACCGGCAATAGAACCTATTAAAATGGCATCGGTAGGACTCATTTGGTCGGCACCGGCGGTAATTGCTACCAAGCCACCAAGAATACCGTTTAAAAACATGGTTAAATCTAAGTTTTTATAAACCGCCGTTGAAACCAACATGGCCACAACCCCACCAGATGCAGCAGCCAAACAGGTAGTAACAAGCGTTAAAGAAGTTAATCCGGGATCAGCTGAAAGCACCGAACCACCATTAAACCCAAACCATCCCAACCATAAAATAAGTACGCCCGCTGTGGCTAAAGGCAAATTATGCCCAGGGATTGCTTGGGGCTTGCCATCAACAAACTTCCCGATACGCGGACCCAACAACCAAACGGCTACCACCGCTGCCCAACCCCCTACGGAATGTACCAAGGTAGAACCTGCAAAATCGTAAAACGGGGTTTCCATGGTTTGTAAAAACCCGCCGCCCCATTTCCAAGAGCCTGCAATGGGGTACACCAAACCAACATAAAATATGGTAAATATCATGAAGGGTACAATTTTAACACGTTCGGCTACGGCGCCCGATACAATGGTAGCGGCCGTAGCGGCAAACATCCCTTGAAACAAGAAGTCGGTCCAATAGGTATAACCTTGATTATAGGTTAAATCCAATAACCCTTCTGGGGTTACGGGTGAAGTAAGCCCAAATCCTGAAAATCCTAAAACACCATTAAAGGCTCCGGGATACATTAAGTTAAACCCAATTAAACAATATAGTAAAAGCCCGATACAGACTATAAATACATTTTTAAATAAGATGTTAATCGTGTTTTTTTGTCTTGTTAAGCCAATTTCTAAGAGCGAAAACCCTAAGTGCATAAAAAAGACGAGTGCTGTACAGATCATCATCCATACGTTATTGGTTGTTAATATTTCCATGTGTATAAGTTTTAAAATTTATCTTAAGGTTTCCCCGCCTTTTTCTTTTGTTCGTATTCTGTAACATTCCTGAATGTCCGACACGAATATTTTGCCATCCCCAACTTCGCCGGTTGCGGCAGCATCTAATAGAGTTTTAATGGTGATTTCCTCAAAATCGTCATTCACCACTATGGACAAGTACCTTCGCTGAATATCGCTAGTGCTGTACGAGATACCACGATATACATGACCTTCTTTTTCATTTCCAATGCCCGTAACATCCCAATAGGAGAAAAAGGTTACTCCCACGCTGTGCAGTGCATTTTTCACAACACCAAACTTGGATTTTCTAATAATTGCTTCAATTTTTTTCATCGTTGTTTGCTTTAAGGTTTAAAATGAATAAATGGCTGCCAAGGTAAATGCTGCCAAACTTTTTGTTGGTGCCAAATCGTTATCGAAATACACATCTTCGCTATTTGAATCTAACCTAATCTCTGGTTTGATGATTAAATTTTCTATGGAATAGCTGCCTGTTAAAGTGAGGGCGAATACATTTGGATCGTCTGAAACGCCATCAATCATCTGGCTGAAATACTCACCTCTCAAACCTACTGAGAACGAATCGGAAGCAGCAAGTTGCGGATAGAGAGCAACACCATAAAACCCATTGCCTTCGTTATCGGCATAAGCGCCATTGATGCCTAGGAAGAATGAATCGGTGAGGTCGAAGCCGCCGGTATAATCGATTTCAAAACCTAATTTGGCCTTGTCGTCATAATATAAGTTCAAAAACTGTCCGGCATAACCTAATTGAGCGCCCAACGCATATTTTCCGGTAAGGTTGCTGTTTTCATCGGTTACGTTCATGGCCGCTACCATCAGGCTGAAATCTTCAGACAGCGAGAAATCGGCCTTCAAACCAACATGCGAAAAAGGGCCACTTGAGAACAAGTACGAAGTACTATAGTTAAAGTTAACAGCAGGTGAGATGACCTCATAGCCTAAATAAGTATTAAAACGCCCCATGGTTAACTTGGTACTTTCGGATACGTTCCAATAGGCATACAATTGGTTTAAATTAAAACCTCCAGTGGCGGCATCGGCCCTGGGGCCAAAGGCAACATCGGCTACAACGCCCGTTTTCTCGCCTTCGTATTTTGCAATTAGGTTTGCCATGCCCAAAGCAAAACCTGTTTCGTTGGCAAACGAAGTTCCAAACGATTGGAAAGCATCGCCATCGTCGCCAAAAATGGCTTTATCGGTTGATGTGATATTGGTTTGGTAATAAGCATCAACCGTTCCGCTTATAGAAACTTTTTTTGCAGGGGCTTCTTCTTGGGCCAATGCAACCGTAGCTATAAAAAGCATTGAAAGTGTCATTAATCTTTTCATAATGTTTAAATTTTAAGTTATTAATTATTGGTTACGTTCTTTAAGAATGTTGTAAAACTATATTAAAAAATATTTATACCCATAAAAAATAGGGGTTATTGAATAACTTTTATTATATATATATTTTTATACCCTATTTTTTTAAGGGTATAAATTTAATTTTTACATTTTTTAAGTATTTAACAAATTGCATTTGCTTCATTAATCGTTTTTTTTCCAATACAGCCTCTATTTCTGCCTCATATAATTTTTGATGATTCTTATTCAGCAATCCTTATTTATTCTCAATTAAAAGCGATTAAGTATTTATTAAAAAATGAGTTTATTATTGATATATCATTATTTTAAGCGCGACTTCGCTCCTAAAATCGAAATAATGAATTGTGCCCTATTGTTATTCAAAAACTAGGTTATACCTTAGCGTTCCAACTCAAATTTTTAAACCAATATTTGTTGATTATGCTGAAGAAACAAGGAATGTATTCGCCTGAATTTGAACACGAAAATTGTGGTGCCGGTTTTATTTGTAATCTTAAAGGAGAGAAAACAAATCAAATCATTCACGATGCGCTTGAAATCCTGGTGAAATTAGAGCACCGTGGCGGTGTAAGTGCCGATGGAAAAACGGGCGATGGCGCTGGTTTGTTAATTGATATCCCCCACGATTATTTTAAACGCGTATGCAATTTTACACTTCCAGCCCAACGGGAATATGCTGTTGGTATGGTATTCTTGCCCAAAACACCCAATCAATACCAATATTGTAAGGACACTTTTGAAAAAGAAATAAAAGCACAGGGACTTGCTGTTTTAGGATGGCGAAAAGTACCCGTAGATTCCTCTCAATTGGGGGAAATTGCCTTAGCCTCGGAACCAACCATCGAACAGCTTTTCATTGGCAAGACCGAAAGCATTACCGAAGCTGTATTTAAGTCAAAACTCTACATGGCCCGAAAAATAACCGAACATACCATCCGGTTATCGAAGGTTTCCGAAAGCAATTATTTTTATGTGCCCAGTTTATCCACAACTACCTTAATTTACAAAGGCATCATCATGCCCGAGGACATTGGCCCCTACTACACCGATTTACAACAACCCGACCTTGTAACGCGTTTGGCCTTGGTGCACCAGCGTTTCTCTACCAACACCATGCCTACCTGGGAACTGGCACAACCGTTTCGATACATGTGCCAAAACGGCGAAATAAACACCCTGCGCGGTAACGTAAGCAGAATGCGCGTACGCGAGGAAATTATGAAAAGTGAGGTTTTTGGCCCACAAATAGAAAAACTGTTCCCCATTATTTTACCCGGAAAATCAGATTCTGCATCCATGGATATGGTGGTAGAGCTCTTAACGCATACCGATCGATCGCTTCCAGAAATTATGATGATGATGATTCCAGAAGCGTGGGAAAAGCACAAAACCATGTCCGAGGAACGTAAAGCCTTTTACGAATACAACGGGTGCATCATGGAACCATGGGATGGGCCTGCATCGGTGCCCTTTACCGATGGCGATTATATTGGTGCCTTACTAGACAGAAATGGCTTAAGACCTTCCAGATATACCATCACAAAAAGCGGCAAATTAATCATGGCTTCTGAAATTGGCGTGGTAGATTTTGCGCCAGAAGACGTTGAAAGACATGGCAGATTGGAACCCGGAAAAATGTTCTTGGTGGACATGAATGAAGGGCGCATTATTGAAGATGAAGAAATTAAAAACAAAATTGTTCGCGAACGCCCTTACAAAAAATGGCTTGACCAAACACGTTTGCATTTAAAGGACGTGCCTTACACCAACGAAACCTGCCCTATAGAAACCATCGACATCAAAACACGACAACGTTTATTTAATTATACGTTTGAAGATATTCAAGAAGTTATCACGCCCATGGCGGTTTCTGGAAAAGAAGCCTTGGGCTCTATGGGAACCGATACGCCCCTAGCGGTTTTATCGGATAGGCCCCAATTAATTTCAAATTACTTTAAACAATTGTTCGCCCAAGTTACCAACCCGCCCTTGGATGGTATTCGCGAGGAAATTGTTACCGATATCAGCCTAAATCTTGGAAAAGACCGTAATATTTTCAGCATCACTGAACGACAGTGTAGAAAACTGCGAATACAAAACCCCGTTATTTCCAATGCCGATTTAGAAAAAATTAGAACCATTACCATTGAAAGCTTTAAAGCGGAAACCTTTCAAATGCTATACCCAAAAGCACAAGGGCTCAACGGTTTGGAAGATGCCTTGGAAGATTTGATCGTACAAGTCTCAAAAGCGATTGATAACGGTGTGAACATCATCATCTTGTCCGATAGGGGCGTTAATAAAGAGTTTGCGCCCATGCCAGCACTTTTAGCCTGCTCGTACGTTAACCATCAAATGAACCGCTTGCGCAAACGCTCCTATTTCGATATCATCATCGAATCGGCAGAACCACGCGAACCGCATCATTTTGCTACTTTATTTGGTTATGGCGCAAGTGCCATCAACCCCTATATGGTTACCGAAATTATCAGAATGCAAGTGAAGGAAGGCTTCATTACCGGTATTGATGAAGATAAGGCCGTGAACAACTTCAACAAAGCCATAGGTTCTGGTATCTTAAAAATTATGAACAAAATAGGCATCTCAACGCTTCATTCGTACCGAGGTTCCCAAATTTTTGAAATAGTAGGTTTCAATTCTCAATTCGTTGAAAAATACTTCCCTTACACCACATCACGTATTGAAGGTATCGGTTTGTATGAAATAGAAAAAGAAATCAACGAGCGTTACAAATACGCGTATCCTGACAATTTAATAGACAAACGTTTAGGCCTTAATATTGGTGGCGATTACCGATGGAGACGCAATGGCGAACGCCACATGTTTAACCCAACAACGGTTGCCAAATTACAACAAGCGGTTAGGTTAAGCGACCAAGCTAGCTATGATGTGTATGCAAAAGCCGTCAACGAACAGGCCGAAAATTTAATGACCATCCGTGGGTTGTTTGAATTTGATAAATTAAACCCCATTCCGTTGGATGAAGTAGAACCTTGGACGGAAATTGTAAAACGTTTCAAAACAGGGGCCATGTCGTATGGTTCCATTTCTAGGGAAGCGCACGAAAACCTAGCCATAGCCATGAACCGTATTGGCGGAAAATCGAATTCCGGTGAAGGTGGCGAAGACCGAAAACGTTTCCACCCCGACTTAAATGGCGATAGTCGTAATTCGGCCATCAAGCAGGTAGCATCCGGCAGGTTTGGTGTTACTTCACATTATTTAACCAATGCGAAGGAAATTCAAATTAAAATGGCACAGGGCGCAAAACCCGGTGAAGGCGGGCAATTACCGGGCGAAAAAGTATTGCCATGGATTGCAGCGGCACGTAATTCAACCCCTTTTGTTGGATTGATTTCACCGCCACCGCATCACGATATCTATTCTATTGAAGATTTGGCACAATTAATTTTCGACCTTAAAAATGCCAATCGCGACGCCAGAATCAATGTAAAACTGGTTTCTGAAGTGGGCGTAGGCACTATTGCCGCTGGTGTAGCCAAAGCCAAAGCCGATGTCGTGTTAATTGCAGGCTATGATGGCGGTACGGGAGCATCCCCGCTAACCTCCTTAAAACATGCAGGTTTGCCTTGGGAACTTGGTTTAGCCGAAGCACAGCAAACCTTGGTTTTAAACAATTTAAGAAGCAGAATTATAGTTGAATGTGATGGGCAATTAAAAACAGGGCGCGACGTAGCCATTGCTGCCTTATTAGGTGCCGAAGAATTTGGTTTTGCCACCGCTCCATTGGTTGCTTCGGGCTGTATTATGATGCGTAAATGCCACTTAAATACCTGTCCGGTTGGTATCGCTACCCAAGACAAGGAATTGCGTAAAAACTTTAAGGGAACACCAGAGCACGTTATAAATTTCTTCTACTATATTGCGGAAGAATTAAGAGGTATCATGGCGCAATTGGGCTTTAGAACCTTAGCGGAGATGGTAGGACAAACGCATAAAATAAACGCCAACAAAGCCATATCGCACTACAAAGCAAAAGGGTTGGATTTATCGGCTATCCTACACCGCCCCGAAGCCTACAAAACCATGCCCCTTAGAAATACCGAAGCCCAAGACCATCACTTGAACGATGTGCTTGATTTTCACATATTAAAGGATTCGCACAGGGCGTTGTACAGAAAAGAAAAGATGACGTTAAGCTACCCAATACACAATACCGATAGAACCGTTGGTGCCATTGTAAGTAACGAAATATCTAAAATATATGGTCATCTTGGGTTGCCTGAAGACACTTTAAACATCAACTTTACAGGGTCTGCGGGCCAAAGTTTTGGTGCTTTTGGAGCCAATGGCTTAACCTTTACGCTTGAAGGCAATACGAATGATTACTTAGGAAAAGGCTTATCGGGAGCAAAATTAATAGTAAAAAAGCCCGCCAAAGCCACTTTTGTTGCCGAAGAGAACATAATTGTAGGCAACGTTTGTTTGTTCGGCGCCATTGAAGGTCAAGCCTACATAAACGGTATTGCTGGCGAACGCTTTGCGGTTCGTAACTCGGGTGCCATTGCCGTTGTTGAAGGTGTTGGCGACCATGGTTGTGAATACATGACAGGCGGAAAAGTAGTCGTTCTTGGTAAAACAGGCAGAAACTTCGCCGCAGGCATGAGTGGCGGCATCGCGTATGTTTACGACCCCGAAAATAAATTCACAAACGGATTATGCAATACGGAATCCATTGAATTTGAGCCCGTTTTAAATGAAGATGCCAACGATTTAAAGACCCTAATTGAAAACCATGTACGTTACACCCATAGTAACAGAGGCAAGGTATTATTAACCAATTGGGAATCTAGCTTGAAAAACTTCGTAAAAGTAATGCCTACGGAATACAAACGTGCCTTAAAACGTTTAGAGACCGAAGAACAAATGGTAGAAGAATTAACAATAGCATAAGGTCATGGGAAAGATAACAGGATTTAAAGAAATTGAAAGACACGATGAAAACAACATGCCCGTAAAAGAGCGTGTTAAACATTATAATGAATTTACAATAGAACTTAGCGAGAAAGAAAAAACCGAACAAGGTTCCCGCTGTATGGATTGCGGTATTCCGTTTTGCCATAGCGGTTGCCCCCTTGGCAACCTCATCCCCGATTTTAACCACATGGTACACCAAGGCGAATGGCAAAAGGCTTCTTGGTTATTACATGCCACAAATAATTTTCCTGAATTTACAGGCCGTTTATGCCCTGCACCCTGTGAAAAATCGTGTGTATTGGGTATAATTTCCGACCCCGTTTCAATAGAAAATATTGAAAAAAATATCGTAGAACGCGCGTTTAAAGAAGGTTGGATAAAACCGCAACCGCCAAAAACGCGCACCGGAAAAACCATAGCCATTGTTGGTTCTGGGCCCGCAGGTTTAGCGGCAGCCCAACAATTAAACAGGGCAGGACATACCGTTACCGTTTTTGAACGCGATGATAAAGTTGGCGGCTTACTGCGATATGGCATTCCGAATTTTAAAATGGAAAAAGGGATTATAGACCGAAGAGTTGCCATTTTAGAAGCTGAAGGCATCGTATTTAAAACCAATGTGAATGTGGGCGTTAACTTTGATGCCAACCAACTAAAAGATTTTGATGCCGTGGTATTATGCGGCGGCGCTACCCTAAAAAGAGGGTTACCAACACCAGGTGCCGATGCCGATGGTGTGGTACAAGCTATGGATTTCTTAACCCAACAAACCAAAGTATTGTTTGGGCAAAAAGTGGAAAATCAGGTTTTGGCAACCAATAAACACGTGATAGTTATTGGTGGTGGCGATACCGGTTCCGATTGTGTGGGTACATCAAACCGCCAAGGTGCAAAATCGGTCGTTAATTTTGAAATTATGCCAAAACCCCCAGGATACCGTTCGCCAACAACACCTTGGCCTTTTTGGCCTTTACAGTTAAAAACATCCTCATCGCACGAGGAAGGTGTTGAAAGAAACTGGTTAATCAATACCAAAGAGTTTATAAAAGACGCCAACGGCAAATTAATAGCCTTAAAAACGGTTAATGTGGAGTGGAAAATGGAACTGGGTGAACGTCCGCAATTAATAGAAATTGAAGGCACCGAGAAAACATGGCCGTGTGATTTGGCTTTACTAGCTTTAGGATTTACAGGGCCGGAAAGCACCATTGCAGACCAATTGGGCATTGAAACAGACGCACGTTCCAACTATAAGGCAGCATACGGTAAATATCAAACCAACATCCCTAATATTTTTACGGCAGGTGATATGCGCAGGGGCCAATCGTTAATTGTTTGGGCCATTTCTGAAGGTCGGGAGGCCGCACGCCAAGTGGATATTTTCTTAATGGGAAAATCTGATTTACCTACTAAAAATGAAACGGGTGATTTAGTGGCTTTATAAAATACCAAAAACCGAAAAACTCCTTTTTATGCGCCTAAAAAG
Source organism: Mariniflexile maritimum (assembly GCF_009746565.1). Classification (GTDB taxonomy): domain Bacteria; phylum Bacteroidota; class Bacteroidia; order Flavobacteriales; family Flavobacteriaceae; genus Mariniflexile; species Mariniflexile maritimum. The sequence goes on along the minus strand of NZ_WRPN01000002.1, from coordinate 107,821 downwards.
GAGTTTTCATTTTAAATTAATTTAAACTTTATTTAACACTTTTAAGAGCCCTTAATTTTTATATTTGGCTTTTTTAAAAAAAATAGATGCATAAAAAGGCAATAGCAATATTTTTTACAACACTATTTATGGCGCTTATTATCGCGCCTTCAGTAATTGTTGCACTAGATGATTCTATTGATACTTCTATATTTTATTCAATAACAGAAGAAGAGGAAAATGGCAAAGTGAAAAATTTAGTTTCTCCTTTTTCTTTAATTAATAACGATAATATTTCACATTTTAACTTAAAGGGTTCTCAGTTTTTTAATTATAGATTTAAAACCTATCCTAAACCGCATCTCAATTTAATATCCCCGCCCCCAGAACACTTCATATTATAATTTTCGGCTTTATAGATTTTTCGAAAAATATAAATTTCACGTTTAACCCCTTTTGATTATACTCAAGAGGTAAAAAATTATTATAATATGTTTAAAACTATTAAAAACGACTTGCCTGCAAGTATCGTAGTATTTTTTGTTGCCTTGCCATTATGTTTAGGAATCGCTCTTGCCAGTGGAGCACCACTGTTTTCAGGAGTAATAGCTGGAATTGTTGGAGGAATTGTTGTTGGAGGATTAAGTGGCTCTAAAGTGGGCGTAAGCGGGCCAGCAGCAGGTTTAGCCGCCATTGTACTAACCGCCATTGGCGCTTTAGGCGGTTATCAAAATTTTCTAGTAGCGGTAGTAATAGCTGGTATCATTCAAATTATATTTGGAATACTTAAGGCTGGAGTTATTGGTTATTATTTTCCATCGTCGGTTATTAAAGGCATGCTTACCGGTATTGGAATCATCATTATTTTAAAACAAATTCCACATTTTTTTGGCTATGATGCCGAACCAACGGGAGCGGATAGCTTTATGGCAGCATCAGGTGAAAACACTTTTAGTGCCATATTAAACATTACTAACAACATTACTTTAGGACCACTATTAATTGGCACTATTGGATTAACTATCATTCTGTTTTGGGATGTAGTGCTTTCTAAAAAAGCGAAAATTTTTCAAGTAATACAAGGCCCTTTAGTAGCTGTTGTAATAGGAATTATTTATGTATTTGTAACAAATGGCAATACTGGTTTGTCTATTTTACCAAAACACTTGGTGAGTGTACCGATTCCTGAAGACGCGACCACCTTTTTTAATCAATTCAGTTTTCCAAATTTTGCTGCCATTACCAATACTGAGGTTTGGGTTGTTGCTTTTACCCTCGCGTTAGTGGCAAGTTTAGAAACTTTATTGTGCGTGGAGGCCTCAGATAAACTGGATCCAGAAAAAAACGTTACTCCTACCAATAGAGAGCTATTTGCACAAGGTGCCGGAAACATCGTTTCTGGCTTAATTGGCGGTTTACCAATAACACAAGTAATAGTAAGAAGTTCTGCAAATGTACAATCTGGAGGGAAAAGCAAATTATCAACTATCGTTCATGGCTTCCTCTTATTGGTTTCTGTGATATTAATTCCACGTTTGCTTAACATGATTCCATTATCGGTATTAGCGGCTATTTTGTTGGTGGTAGGGTATAAGCTAGCTAAACCGTCTTTATTCAAAAAAATGTACAATTTAGGCTGGAAACAGTGGGTCCCATTTTTCGCAACCGTAGCTGGTATCATCTTTACAGATTTATTAGTAGGCATCAGTTTAGGGCTTTTGGTAGGCATAGTCGTTATTTTATTAAAAAGCTACCAAAACTCTCACTTTCTTCATATTGAAGATAAAAGTAATGGGAAGCATAAAATAAAAATGACCCTTGCTGAAGAAGTTACCTTTTTTAATAAAGGAGCCATTCTTAAAGAATTGGATAGTTTACCACGAGATACTTATTTAGAAATCAATCTGATAAAAACCAGGTATTTAGACAACGATGTTATCGAAATCTTAGAAGATTTTCTATATAAAGCAAACGAAAGAAACATCGATATCAAGCTAGTTTCAAAACGAGGCATTATTGAAAATCCGGCAAGTTTTATAAGATTCTTTAATGAAAGACCAAAATCAGAATTAAGCTTAAGTTAAAATTAAATATCATGAAAAAAAATAAATATAAAATTTTAGTGCTTTCTGATATGAAAAAATCAACGAGCACGGTTTTAAAAAGTGCCGTTAGTTTGGCAAAAATGATCAATGGTGATATTCAAATGTTTTATGTTCGAAAACCTACCGACATCGTAGCAAAAGAAAATCAACTTTCAGCAATGAGAACCATCAACAAAGAGTATCATAAAACAGAAAAGCAAATACAGGACATTATCGAACCTATTTCGAATGAATATGGCTTGAACATTCAGTCTTCTTTTTCATTCGGAAATGTAAAAGATGAAATTCTATTGTACATTAAAGAGCACAAACCAGATATTATTGTTTTAGGAAAAAGAAAATCCAAAACCTTAAATATCATTGGAGATCGTGTTACCGATGTAATTTTAAAAACATTTGAAGGAGTTATAATGATAGCTGATAGCAAAAATGCCTTAGAACCGAATGACGCATTATCATTAGGCGTTTTAAATAACGTTAAAAATGCTTTTAACGTAGATTTTGCCGAAAATTTAATCGTAAACGCTCAAAAACCACTTAAATCGTTCAAAATAATTAAAAATTCAACCGATTTAAAAGAAACAAAAAGTAGTTTGTCAGAAATAGATACTTTAGAATATGTGTTTGAATCAAACGATAATGCCTTAAATAACATCTCTAAATACCTGGTAAAAAGTCGTGTTAATTTGTTATGTTTAAATAGAGATAAACAGCAAACAAGAAAAACAGAACCTTTAAATTCTAGTATTAAAGATTTGGTAAATAAACTTAATGTCTCTGTTTTATTAACAGGAACGCAGCATCAAATAATACGATAACCTCATTACAGATTTATAAAAAAATTAATTAAATTTTAAAAGTAAAAATATTATGAAAGCACACACAAGAGAAACACAGGCTACTATGACGCCGCAAAAGTCGTTACAATTTTTAAAAGAAGGAAATCAAAGATTTCAAAATAATTTAAAAGCAAACCGTAATTTATTAGAACAGGTTAATGATACCAGCGATGGCCAATTTCCATTTGCTACCATATTAAGCTGTATAGATTCCAGAGTATCGGCAGAATTGGTTTTCGATCAAGGCTTGGGTGATATTTTTAGTGTACGCATCGCTGGAAACTTTGTTAACGAAGATATATTAGGCAGTATGGAGTTTGCCTGCAAACTGGCTGGCACAAAACTTATTGTTGTTTTAGGCCATACCAGTTGCGGAGCGGTAAAAGGCGCTTGCGACGGTGCTAAAATGGGTAATTTAACAAAACTTATTGAAAAAATAACGCCGGCCGTAAACGCTGTTACAGAACCTAAAGATGCCAGTTTAAGAAACTCCAAAAATCTGGACTTTGTAGATAACGTAGCAGAAAAAAACGTACTGTTAACTATCGACCGCATTCACGCTGAAAGTCCTATCCTTACAGAGATGGAAAAAAATGGCGAGATCTTGATTGTAGGGGCCATGTACGACATCAATACAGGTGAAGTTAATTTTTTTGAACACTAGGTTTTGAAATTAACCAAAACAAAAAATACCATTAAAAACGTAGTGTTACTTGCATTAGTAACACTACCTTTTATTGCTTTTAGTCAAAAAAGTGATTTTGGCAACTGGTTAATTTATATTGGAAATAAACAAATAAACTCCAAATGGAATCTACATAACGAAGTTCAATATAGAAATTATAACGCCATTGGAGATTTAGAACAATTGCTTTTAAGAACTGGCTTAGGCTATACTTTTAACGAAGGAAAAAACAATGTTTTACTGGGTTATGGCTATATTTTATCTAAAAATTATATAGATGAAACCGATGATAAGATAAGTGTTAACGAGCATAGAATATTTCAGCAATTTACGGCGTCTCAATTTATAGGAAGCGTAAAACTAAACCATCGCTATCGGTTTGAACAACGTTTTGTGGAAGACGATTTTAAAATGCGCTTTCGGTATTTTTTGGGCTTAAATGTTCCCATTTCCAAAAGTAGCAACTATTATTTTTCAGCTTACAATGAAATATTTTTAAATACAAAAACCGCGATTTTTGATAGAAATAGACTCTATGGTGGCATTGGTTATCTATTAAACAAAAGCATAAAACTAGAAGCTGGTTACATGAACCAATTTTTTGAAACTTCTGGCAGAGATCAATTTAACATCATAACATTTATAAACTTTTAGTTAATAGCCTACTACAATTAAGAAACCAATCCTTTTTTGTGTTGGATTTGTATCTGACTTAAAATAACTAAATTAGAGAGTTTTAATAACTAATATCAAACTGTATGAAGCACTTATTTACAAATATTAAAGGAGATGCATTTGGTGGCATTACCGCCGGAATTGTAGCATTACCATTAGCTCTTGCATTTGGAGTTTCTTCTGGATTAGGACCAAGTGCCGGATTATATGGCGCCATATTTTTAAGCTTTTTTGCAGCGTTATTTGGCGGAACCAACACTCAAATCTCTGGCCCAACGGCCCCAATGACGGCTGTAAGTATGGTGGTAATAGCTGGTATACTGGCTGCAAACGACGGCGATTTAAATAAAGCACTGCCAATTATTTTAACTGTTTTTTTACTTGGTGGTTTACTACAAATTGGTTTGGGACTTGTTGGTTTTGGAAAATATATTAAGTACATACCCTACCCCGTGGTTTCTGGTTTCATGACCGCCATTGGTGTCATTATTTTAATAACACAAATACTTCCTGCTATTGGTTATTATCCTAAAGAAGACAAAGCTTATGTTGAAACTTTTAAACCTGAGGCCGAAGCCATTATACTAAAAAACATTTTAAAAGAAGAAGCTGGAGAAGATATTTTAGTGTTAGAAGATTTTACCGAAACGGTTGACAGAGCAAGTAAAATAACCCAAGAAGACATCCTTAAAGAGTCTAAAACACTTGCTTCAAATAATGCATCAGGAGTTTTAGGAACTTTAAAAGTATTACCGCAAGCCCTTCAACAAATAAGTTGGTTGGAATTAATTTTGGCACTTGCAACCATTTTCATAATCTATGGGTTTAAACGCATCACTACCGCTATACCAAGTACGCTGGTGGCCTTATTAATTGTTTCTGGAGTTGCCGTTGGTTTTGGTTTAGACTACAGGCCTATTGAAGAAATACCTTCTGGGTTACCGATACCCAACCTAGAAATTATAACCGGCTTTAGTTTCGCTGCTTTATCCCCCTATATATTTACGTCACTAACCTTAGCACTTTTGGGGGCGATAGATTCCTTACTAACGAGTGTTGTTGCCGATAATATGACTAAAACCAAACACCAGCCAAATAAAGAACTTATCGGGCAAGGTATTGGTAATAGTATTGGAGCCATTTTTGGCGGATTACCAGGAGCAGGAGCAACTATTAGAACGGTTGTTAATATAAAATCGGGTGGTAAAACCAAGCTTTCGGGAATGATAGCTGGAATTATACTACTATTTATTTTATTGGCATTAGGGCCAGTAGCATCAAGAATTCCTGCTGCCGTATTAGCTGGAATATTAATAACAGTTGGAATTGGTGTTATGGATTATAAAGGACTTAAAGCCATACCAAGTTTACCACGAGATGCCAAAATTGGACCATTTAGAGTGAGTTCGGAGGTTATTATTATGATGGTAGTTTTACTGCTCTCCAGTTTATGGAATTTGGTTTATGCCGTAGGAATAGGATTGATTATTGCGTCGCTTATGTTTATGAAAAAAATTGGCGATTTAACGGCGCTTAGTTCTGATGTTAAACCTTTAAAGGAAGAAGCCTGGAAGGATGAAATTGGTTTCCCTGAAAAATTAAAAGAAGAAGTTTTTATAAAACATATTAAAGGCCCGTTGTTTTTTGGTTCTACCAGCGATTTTCAAGTTCTGGCAAAACAAATCCCTAAAACAGCCTCTACCGTGGTTATTCGTTTAGAAAAAATGCCTTATATAGACCAGTCTGGGTTGTATGCTATGGAAGATGTTCTGGTAGATTTAAGAAAGGACAACATTACGGTACTGTTTGTAGGCTTACTCAACCAACCAAAATTAATGATGGAACGTATTGATATTATTCCAGATTTAATTCCGAAGGAAAATTTGTTTGAATCGTTCAATGAATGCCTTAGTTGGATTAAGGACAACGTTGAAGATATTGACTAAAATAAACGCGAACTTAACAGTTCGCATTTATTTCTAATTCATTTATTGTGCATCACGCATAAATTCCTCGGCTTTTTCAACCATATTTTTGCTGCCACAAATAAACGGTACGCGTTGGTGCAGTTCGGTAGGTTGAATATCCATAATGCGGGTAAACCCGTCGCTTGCCTTTCCGGCAGCTTGTTCAGCCAAAAAGGCCATGGGGTTACATTCGTAAAGCAAGCGTAGTTTTCCGTTAGGGTTTTTGGAACTTTGCGGATAAATGTAGATACCGCCCTTAATCATATTTCTATGAAAATCAGATACTAACGAACCAATATACCTAGAGGTGTAGGGTCGGTCGCCTTCTTCTTTCTGGCAATATTTTATATAATTTTTGATGCCCTGTGGAAATTGAAGATAGTTGCCCTCGTTTACCGAATAAATAGTGCCATCATCAGGAAACCGCATATCGGGGTGGGATAAGTAAAACGACCCAATGGCAGGGTTTAACGTAAACCCATTAACACCAGCGCCCGTGGTATAAACCAACATGGTAGAGGTGCCGTAAACAATATAACCTGCTGCTACCTGCTTGCTGCCTTTTTGAAGAAAATCTTCCAATTTAACGGGTGTTCCTACAGGTGTAACACGTCTGTAAATCGAAAAAATGGTGCCTACCGATACGTTTACATCAATATTTGAGGAACCATCAAGCGGGTCGATAAGTACAACATATTTATTGCCGTGGCTTTCATCGTTGCTGTTAATAGTTATAAAATCATCTTCTTCTTCACTGGCAATACCGCAAACAATATTTCGCTTGGTAAGTGTTTGTATAAATTTTTCATTTGCGTAAACATCAAGCTTCTGTTGGTCTTCACCCTGGATATTCGTATCGCCCGCAGCACCAATAATATCGACCAATCCCGCTTTATTAACTTCGTGGTTTACTATTTTGGCTGCCAATCGAATAGAGTTTAAAAGACTCGACAATTCACCCGAAGAATACTTGAAAGCCGTTTGATTATCGATGATAAACTCGCCAAGTGTTTGGTTTTTATGAGACATGGAATGGTTTTTATGGCACAAATATCTATTATTTTTTGATGAACTACAACGTTTTCGGTACAGAATACGTTTTGAAATAAACAACTTTAAGCTATCTTTGAAAGATTTTAAAAACGAGTATGGAATTCACAATTAGAAGGGCAAAAAAAGAAGATATGGCACAAGTGCTGGCGTTAATACACCAATTGGCACATTTTGAAAAGGAACCCGATGCCGTTATTGTAACCCTTGAAGATTTAGAAAAGGACGGTTTTGGCGAACATCCGGCATTTTTTTGTTATGTTGCCGAAATAAATTCGAAAATTGAGGGTATTGCCTTAGGTTTTAACCGCTATTCAACATGGAAAGGGAAAATACTGCACTTAGAAGATTTAATCGTTAACGAAACCGCCAGGGGCACAGGCATAGGCACCGCCCTTTTGGATGAAGTTGTTAAATACGGCCATGAATTGGGTGTAAAACGCATTAACTGGGAAGTACTCGATTGGAACAAACCGGCCATTGATTTTTATAAACAAAAAGGGGCCAACATCATGGAAGATTGGCGCGTTGTTCACTTAACTGAAAAAGGCATTGAAAATTATGTTTCTAAATTAAATGGTTTAGAAGTGATTTAGCTATTGAGCTATAAAAGGAATGAAGTCTTTACCCAACAAACAACCCAAAAAACCAAAAACTAAACAACTGAATAACCAAAAACATGCAAGTATTCAAATTTGGTGGCGCCTCGGTTAAAGATGCCAAAGCTGTAAAAAATATGGCCTTGGTTTTACAAAAAGTAGGCTATAAAAACACACTTGTAGTAGTTTCGGCCATGGGAAAAACCACCAATGCGCTCGAACTTGTTATCAACAACTATTTTGAGAACAAGACCGAATTGCAAAGTGCCATCCAAGACGTAAAAAAATACCATAACGAGATTCTGCTCGATTTATTTGAGGAAGAAACCCACCCCGTTTACAAAAAAGTAAGCACCTTGTTTGATGAGTTAAGCCTTTTTTTAAAAACCAATAAATCGCCCGATTACAACTTTGTTTACGATCAGGTAATTGGCTATGGCGAACTCGTTTCAACTGTAATAATAAGTCATTATTTGAATTTTATTGAAATAAAAAACCACTGGTTGGATGTTCGCGAACACATAAAAACCGATAATTATTACCGTCGTGCCAACGTAAATTGGGAAGCGACACAACATTTAATTACAGCAAACTTCAATAAATCCATCTTAAATATTACCCAAGGCTTTTTGGGCAGCGACCCCAACAATTTTACCACCACGTTGGGAAGGGAAGGAAGCGATTACACGGCCGCTATTTATGCTTATTGCCTAAATGCCGAAAGTGTTACCATTTGGAAAGACGTGCCCGGTATTTTAAATGCCGACCCCCGTTATTTTGAAAACGCCCAATTACTAAACCAAATAAGCTACCGCGAAGCCATCGAATTGGCATTTTACGGCGCATCGGTTATTCATCCAAAAACCTTGCAGCCACTTCAAGGAAAAGAAATCCCGTTGTATGTCAAATCATTTTTAAACCCCGAAGCCGCCGGTACGCGCATAGGCAAAAACTTGACCCTGGACCCCATGGTGCCCTGCTTCATCGTTAAAAAAAACCAAGTGCTCATTTCAATATCTTCTCTCGATTTTTCATACATTGTTGAAGAAAACATCAGCGCTATTTTCAACTTATTGCACTTGTATAAAATGAAGGTGGACGTTATTCAAAATTCGGCCATTAGCTTTTCGGTTTGTGTCGATAATATTTATAACAATCTCGAAAAGTTAGTGCACCACCTAAAAGCAAAATTTAAGGTAACCTGCCATGAAAACGTTTCGCTTTATACCGTAAGGCACTACAACCAAGCTGCCATAGACCAAATTGAGGAAGGTAAAACCGTGTTATTAAAACAATTAACACAAGAAACTGTTCAAGTAGTAAGTAAATAAACAATTTAGTACATTTACAGGCATGACAAAACAACAAGATACCGGCTTAGTCTCGGCTAAAGAAGTGGCCAAGGCAATAAAAGTAGATAAATACGGCTTTTTAGGCACGTTTATAGGTTGGTTGCTTATGAAAGTGCTTAAAATATCGACCCTAAACAAAATATACAACCGCAACAAGCACCTAAAAAACCTTCATTTTTTAGATGCTATTTTAGATGATTTTCAAATTAAGTTTGAAATTCCTGAAGAAGACTTAAAACGTTTGCCAAAGGAAGGTGCCTACATTACGGTTTCAAACCATCCGCTGGGTGGTATTGATGGTATTTTACTGCTCAAATTGATGCTGGAACAACGCGACGATTTTAAAATAATAGCCAATTTTCTTTTGAACCGAATTGAGCCCCTAAAACCGTACATTATGCCCGTAAATCCTTTTGAAGACCGAAAAGATGTAAAATCGAGCATTTCCGGTTTTAAAAACGCCATTCTGCATTTAAGGGATGGGCATCCGCTGGGTATTTTTCCAGCAGGCGAAGTTTCCACCTACCGCGATGGCAAACTGGTGGTGGACAGGCCATGGGAAGAAGCCGCCATAAAGCTTATCAAAAAAGCCGAAGTTCCTATTGTGCCCATTTATTTCCACGCAAAAAACAGTCGGTTGTTTTATAAGCTTTCAAAAATTAGCGACACCTTTAGAACCGCCAAATTACCTTCAGAGCTTTTAACCCAAAAACGGCGCACCATTAAAGTGCGCATTGGCAGGCCCATTTCCGTGGAAGACCAAAAGGAATATACAGCACTCGATGAGTTTTCAGAATTTATACGCCGAAAAACCTACATGCTATCGAACGCTTTTGAAGACAAGCCAAAGATTTTGGATAACATCCAATCTACCTTAAAAACGCCAAAACCACCCAAAAATATTGTAACGCCCGTAGCTACCGAGTTAATGACCAAAGAAATTGAGGCCTTACGAAAGGACGATTCACGGTTGCTGCAAAGTAAAAATTATGAAGTTTTTTTGGCACAAGCCTCAAAAATACCCCATGTTTTGCGCGAAATTGGGCGTTTGCGCGAAATAACCTTTCGGGAAGTGGGCGAAGGCACCAACGAAGCCATTGATTTGGATGCCTTTGATAATTACTACCACCACATGTTTCTATGGGACAACGAAAACAATCTCATCGCAGGAGCGTACCGTATGGGCCTGGGCTCAAAAATATTTGAACGCTACGGCATCAATGGCTTTTATCTGCAAGATTTGTTTCGGTTTGAACCCGAACTCTATAAAATGATGAGCCAATCCATCGAAATGGGGCGTGCTTTCATCATTAAAGAATACCAACAAAAACCCATGCCCCTGTTTTTACTATGGAAAGGCATTGTACACACCACGCTGCGTTACCCCGAACATAAATTTTTAATTGGCGGCGTGAGCATTAGCAACCAATTTTCAAATTTCTCAAAATCGTTGATGATCGAGTTTATGAAATCGCATTATTACGACCCCTACATAGCGCAATATGTGCACCCCAAAAAAGAATTTAAGGTGAAATTGAAGGATGCCGATAAAGATTTTCTGTTTGATGAAACCGAGGCCGATTTGAATAAATTCGACAAGATTATCGACGAAATAGAGCCCGGGGCATTACGCCTTCCCGTGCTCCTTAAAAAATATGTAAAACAAAATGCGCGCTTGGTGGCTTTTAATGTGGACCCCTTATTCAATAACTCGGTTGATGGCTTGATGTACATTAGAATTGCCGATTTGCCCGAAAGCACCGTACGCCCCGTAATGGAAGAGTTTCAAGCAGAACTAGAGCGTAAGTTTTTGGAGAATAACGAGGGGTAGTAAGCTTTTTCTTTACGATTATTTGATGGCTACTTTTTCTTATGGTTGAATCTAAAAAAACGAGACAAATACCACCTTTCAGATATTGGTATCCAATCTCTGTTTAATCGCAATATGCCAATCAACAAGTGCCATAAAAAAGCTAGAAACAATGTCTAGCTTTCAAACTTTTAAAACCAAGGTTTTTTTCCTACTTGATACGTTTGGTAAAACTCGACATCCGACTTTGTTAAATAAATAATACCTTCTATTAGCCCGATAATACCCGGAATCCATAAAATAAACACCCCAATTACTAAGCAGGTGGTTAAAATGCCTATTAAGGTAATGGACAGCAAAATAATGCCTTCCTTGTTATAGCCCAATATAAATTTATGCACTCCCAATGCACCAAGCAAAATGGCCAATATACCCGCAAGCACTTTTTTGTTTTCGCCGGGGCCAGCGGCAAAAGTTTGTTTGGCACTTTGTGCAAAATCCGATGCCGTTTCGTTGGCTTCATCTGTAAACCCTTTTGTTTTATCTTTTAGGTCGTCCTGTAAATTGTTTTCTTCTGTCATAAATATCTAATTTAATTTTGGTTAGAAATATAAAGGTAGCAAAAAAATGTATTGGTTTACAAAAACTTCATTTATCTAAACAACATAATAACCCCTCCAAGGGCCGTCACTATTAGCACAAAACGTCTGTAATTCACATTTGAAATAAGCCTTACCAAATAAGCGCCCAAGAAAAACGCAAGCGTTACAACGGGTATTAATACCGAATTTAAAAGCAATGTTTCATAACTTATGGTTTTCCAAATAAAGATGTGAAATGGCAGTTTAAATACATTTATAATGAAAAACAACCAAGCCGCAGTTCCTATAAATTCATTTTTTGGCAATCGCATGGCCAAGAAATAAATATCGGAAACAGGACCTGCCAAATTACCTATCATGGTGGTAAACCCCGCAAGAAACCCTGTGCCATTTGAAAACACTTTATTGGTTGGTACGCTTGCAGTACGGCGGTTTTCCATATAAAACATAATAACTACCGAACCAATAATTATGATTGCCATGATACGTTTAAAAAGTGTTTCGGAAATATCGTTGCCTACCCAAACACCCACCAAAACGCCAACAACCATGGCGGGCAATAGTTTTTTAATAAAATGCCATTGTACATGTTTGTTATAATAAACCACTGCAAAAATATCGGCAAAAATAAGCATGGGCAACAAAATACCCGTTGAGGTTTTTTCGCCAAAAACAAAAGCCAATATCACCACTATGATGATGCCAATGCCTTTAATGCCCGATTTGGACAATCCTAACAAAAACGCCGCAAAACAAAATGCGACCCATTGTAAAATATTAAGTTGAAAGAATTGAAGGATGAAGAAATAGCCCAATGTATATTAATTGTGTATTTGCAATGGCGAAATTACAAAAAACAATTTGGGCTGATTACTTATTTTTAATCAAAATAGAATGGAAATACATTAAACCCCGACTTCCTTTGTATAGCCAGAAATTCCACTAATTAGCACGAATAAAATTTATTGTAAATCAATTTTAACTTCTAATAAAGACATTATTTTCTATGAAACAACAAAATTCTCAAAATTTTAGTATCTTAGAATTGCATACTTTTGAGTGTTATATCCGTTTTTAAAAAAATCAACTTAAAAGTTTCACAGAACACCTTATGATAACTGATTACTTAATTAAGCAAGTACCATTTACGCACGACGAGCTAAACGATATCCTCGACCATTTTGAAAAAGAACACATTCAAAAAAATCGCATATTAATAAAGGAAGGTCAAATTTGTAATAAATTGTATTTTTTAGAAGCAGGCATTGGAAGAAGTTTTTATCTTAAAAAAAACGGCAAAGAAGTAACCCAATGGTTTTTTGAAGATGATAATTTTATGGTTAGTGTAGATAGTTTTTTTAGCCAAACCCCAAGCGTTTATTATTTAGAAATTTTGGAAAACGCCATTATTTATAGCATTACCAAAGAAAAACTAGATTTACTTTTAGTTAAATACCACAAAATGGAAAAGCTTTCTAGGTTATTAGCTATTGAAATGCTTGCAAAAGTTGTTCACAAACTAAATGCCATTCAATTTCAAACGGCAAAACAACGATACGATTATATGCTTAAGGAATTTCCAGATATTGCCTACCGCGTTTCCTTAGGCCATATTGCTTCTTACTTGGGCATGACGCAAGAAACATTAAGCCGAATTAGAAAAAATGAATAAGTTAAATAGCTTAGAAAGCTATTTTTTGATTTAGGTCAAAAGAGAAATCGCATATAGTATAGAACTTTGCATTGTAATTAAAACCTATTGTAATGCAACGCTATAAATCGCTATTTTTTACTTTATTGATACCCTTAACGGGTTTGCTTCCTTTTAAAACTTCGGCACAAGAATTGGATCCTGTTCTTAAAGACCTTATCCAAAAAGGATTGAATAAAAGCCACAGCATCAATATAAATAATGATGATGCTGAACAGGCAAAAATTGATCAAAAATTAGCCAAATCCGTTTTCTTGCCTAAACTTACTTTCAACGGCAGTTTCACAAGATTGAATGACGACATTACTTTTGATAATGATACACAAAACCTACTTACAGCAACCCAAAAATTGCTTGTTAAAGAAGCCGTAGGGTTGCCTTTTAATGCGATATTTCCTGAGAATATGCTACTAACTGATATTAAAAATTTACAGGATAAAAACATATTAAAATCGTCGGTTGATGTGGATTGGGTATTGTTTAGCGGATTTGAAGCCAACAACGCCATAAAAGCCAGTAAACATAAAGAAGTGTCTTTAAACTATTTAGGCATGGCAGAAAAAGACAAAGTTGCTTTAAAAATTATTGAAACTTACAATAATCTTGCATTGGTTTATGCTTCTAAAAAAGTTCTAACAACTTCAGAAACTTATTTAAACGAACAAGAGCATTATGTAAAAAAAGCTATTGAAAATGGGTTAACAACACCTATAAGTCGAAAAAAAATTGAATTAGCGCAACAACAATTAGCAAGTAAAAAACTAGAATTTGAACATAACAAAACCTTGCTAATTGAAGTATTACACAAACTTACTGGAGAAAGCCGCGAGCAATTAAGCATATTAATGCCTAAGTTAGAATCTTTCGAGCTTAATTCGTTATCGGAAACCGAAAAAAGAAATGAAATAAAAGCCTTAGAAGAAGCTAAAAACGCAAGCTTATTTAAAGCGAAAATGGAAAAAAATCATGTCATTCCAAAAATTGCTTTAAAAGGACATTATGAATTTGTGGAAGATGATCTTTCATTACTAGATCCACAATGGTATGTTGGCGTAGGCATCAAGTGGCATATATTCGATGGTAACGAATCGCGCTTAAAAAGTAAAAAATCGCTTTTGGAAAGTGAAAAATACAACGAACAACTAAAAGAAGCCGAAGACATGATTTCCCTAAGCATTGTTAAGGCCAAACTTACTTACGAAGCCTCGCTTCAAAACATCAAAATAGTTTTAAAAGAAATAGAAATTGCTGATGACACCTATAATATAGTCAGCAAGCAATACAAAAACAATTTAGCTTCCATTACAGATGTGCTCGATGCCATAACCGATGTGGAAAAAGCGCATTTTAAGTTACAGGAATCCTTCTTCAAACAACGTAATGCTTATACAGAGTTACTTCATGCAAACGGCACGCTTTCTAATCAATACAACTAAAAAAAATCAACAAAAATGAAATCATTCAAAACCATATTTATACTATCCCTTGCACTTATCACATTGAATTCTTGCAAAAAAAGTGAACCTATTACACCTTACAGAGGAAAAGTGAAATTTGAAACTATTTCGGTAAGCAGCAAACTTGCAGGAAGAATTTCCAAAATTTATGTTGAAGAAGGTGCAACCGTAAAAAGAGGAGACACTTTAGCATTGCTCGACCTTCCGGAAGTTACAGCTAAAATGATACAAGCCGAAGGCGCCATTACTTCGGCTCAAGGCCAACTTAACATGGCATTTAATGGTGCTACCATCGAACAACTTGGTCAAATAAATAGTCAATTAGAATCGGGTGAAGCACAGTTAGAATTTGCACAAGAATCGTACATGAGGTTGCAAGCCATGTATCAAGATTCTTTAATTAGTCAACAACAATTTGATGAGGTTAAAATGAAATTCCAAATGGCAAAAGCACAAGTAGCGGCTTTAAAAGCAAAACGCGACGAAGTTAAAAAAGGCACGCGAACAGAACAAATAGTACAAGCGAAAGGGCAATTAGACAGAGCTGTTGGTGCCAAAGAAGAAGTAATTTCCGCAAGTAACGAACAATATGTTATCGCTCCCGCCGCTATGACTATTGAAACTATTAGCCTTGAAGAAGGCGAACTGCTTACACCCGGTTACAGTTTATTTAATGGGTATAAAAAAGGCAGTTTGTATTTTCGCTTTACAATTCCAGAATCTAAAATATATGATTTTGAAATAGGCAAATCTATCATTCTTATTAATCCTTATACGAACCAAGAAACAAAGGCTAAAATAAGCACTGTTAAACAGTTAGCACGCTATGCTGATATTACAAGCACCGCACCGCTGTACAATTTAACAGAAGCTGTTTACGAATTAAAAGTAGTTCCTACGGCAACTGTTTCAGAAAGAGCTTTTTACATGAACGCCACAGTGCTTATTAAATAAAAACCATGAAAGTATTTTTAAAACTACTTAAATTTGAGTTTAAACGTATTTTTTCAAATACTGTTTTGCTCGCCATTTTTTTTGGAGCTCCTATTGGCTATGGTATTCTATTTGGCTATGTTTACCAACAGGCAAAGGTTTTAGATTTGCCAATTGTAATTATCGATCAGGATCACAGTCCTACCTCCGATAAAATTATCGATGCTTTTGAAGATAATGAAGTACTCCTTATAACCGATGTGCGCTACACCGCAGGCAATATCATCAAAGAAATGCCTGTAAAACAATATGTTGCGGTCGTTACGTTGCCTACTAATTTCGAAGCAGATATTCTTCAGAAGAAACATCCCGAAATTCAAATCGATTTAAATATGGCTAACATCGTAAATGCCAATAGCGCCAGCAACCAAATACAAGCTGTTTTAATGACGCTGAATGCGGGAATAGAAACTGAAGGTTTAAAAAAACAAGGACTAAGCGATTCGCAAGCCTTGGCTATGTTTGAAAGTTTTAAAATAAACTTCAATAAACTTTACAATTCCACAGGGAATTATGTCACATTTATGTTACCTGGGCTTCTTGCTGCCATCATGCAACAGGTTATTTTTTTAGCAATGGCTTTGGTATTCGCTAGAGATTTTGAAGACGGTTACTTTAAAGAACTTATAAAAGAAAGTAAATCTTCATTATATCATATAGCACTTAAAGCAACACCTTTTTTATTAATGCTTCCGTTTATGTGGCTTATTGTAGGCTATTTAATTCCTTATTTTAAAATAGATGCTGCTATATTCAATGTTCCCATGCTTATTCTAGTAACTTTATTAACAGCAGCTTCCATGTGTATTGGCATGTTGTTTTCTATAGTTATTCCTAGTCAATTAAAAGCCACCGAATTTTTAATGGTAATATCTACACCTGCTTTTATCCTTAGTGGTTTTACATGGCCTACGCTTGCAATGCCATCGGTTATTACAAGTTTTGCACAGTATATTCCGTTAACCCAATTTTTAAGTGGATTTAGAAAAATAGCTTTTTACGATGGAGGTATTTCTTCCGTTAAAACTGAAATTGGTATGCTCCTTCTTATAATAGCTGTCGCTTTTATACTGATGGTTTTATTGCTTCAATTTAAAATAGTAAAGTTTAATAAAGAGGAAATAGCACTTTTGAATACAACAGAAAATGAGATGCCATGAAAACAGAAAAAAGCACAAATACAAGCCATACTGATTATTTTGCTGATGTTTTAGGTGATGGGTTTAATCGGTTAACACGCGTTCATGCTCCCGATTATGAAGGAGCAGTTATTTCCACTTTAATACGACGTCATTCTGAAATGCCTTCAAAAAAAGCCATGCTTTATATACATGGCTTTAACGATTACTTTTTTCAAGACGAAATGGCTAAAAAATTTAATGCTGAAGGCTATCATTTCTATGCGTTGGATTTACGAAAATATGGACGCTCCCACTTAAGTCATCAAAAATTAAACAATGTGCGTTCGTTATTAGAATACGATGAAGAAATAACGCTTGCATTGCAAATAATGCGTTCAGAAAACAACAACCAAACTATTTTAATGGGGCATTCTACTGGCGGACTTATTGTAACTAACTATGCTAAAAACCACGAAAACAGCCCTTTATTTAATGGTGTTATTTGCAACAGTCCGTTTTATGAATTCAATCTATCGTTACTAAAACGAAACATAGGAATTCCAGTACTATCTATATTGGGTAAGTACTTTCCAAACAAACCAATAGCAAGTGGGCTATCAAAATTTTATGGCTATAGCTTACACAAAGATAAATTTGGAGAATGGAATTATTCACTTATATGGAAACCAAACAACATCACACATGTAAATTTTGGTTTTATTAGAGCCATACATAAAGCACAAAAAATTATAAAAAAAGGAATCACTTTAAAAGTACCCCTACTGGTAATGCATAGTAGCCAATCCGTTTATGGAAATCAGTGGTCTGAAAAATTCAAAGAAGGTGATGCTGTACTAAATCATCATCATATTCATAAATACACGCATCATATTAAAGGAGATGTAACGAATATTAAAATAGAAAATGGGATGCACGATCTATTTTTATCAAAAAAAACCGTTCGTGATGAAGCCTACCAAAAAACATTCGAATGGATGAGACTTCATTTTAAATAATCGTCAAAGAACTAACTTTTAATAGCAAAGGCATAAATTACTTTAAAATATGAAAGCTCTAATTTTCAGTAAAGTAATTAACAAATAAAATATATTCCTTACCGTTTGGTAATCAAACAGATTATCGTACATTTGCAAACTCTTTTTGAGAGAGGAATGTTTAATAAAAATAATTAATAACGTGGACACATTAAGCTACAAAACCATTTCAGCCAATAAAGCTACCGCAGATAAGCAGTGGGTTTTAGTGGACGCTGAAGGACAGTCTTTGGGTCGTTTGGCTTCAAAAGTTGCAAAACTTTTAAGGGGCAAACACAAACCTAGCTTCACACCACACGTTGATTGCGGTGATAACGTGATTGTTATCAACTCAGAAAAAATCAACTTAACCGGAAACAAGTGGAACGACAAAACGTACATTCGTCACACAGGGTATCCAGGTGGTCAAAGAAGTTTAACTGCTACCGAATTGTTTGGAAAAGATCCGGCACGCGTAGTAGAAAAATCAGTAAAAGGAATGTTGCCTAAAAACAAATTAGGCGCCGATTTATTCCGTAATTTAAACGTTGTTGTGGGTTCAGAGCACACGCATGCTGCACAAAAACCAAAAACAATTAACTTAAACGAATTCAAGTAATGGAAGTAATTCACAAAATTGGCCGCAGAAAAACGGCGGTTGCTCGTGTATTTGTTGGCCCAGGAAGCGGCAACATCACAGTAAACAAAAAGGAATTAAACGCTTACTTTACTACATCTACTTTACAATATAAAGTAAACCAACCATTAGCTATGACTAATAATGAAGGTAACTTTGACATTAAGGTAACTGTACTAGGTGGCGGTATTACTGGGCAAGCAGAAGCTGTTCGTTTGGCAATCTCTCGTGCTATGTGCGAAGTAGATGCAGAAAACAGATTGACACTTAAACCAGAAGGCTTATTAACCAGAGACCCAAGAATGGTAGAGCGCAAAAAATTCGGTCAGAAAAAAGCGCGCAAGAAATTCCAGTTCTCTAAACGTTAATACGGAACTTGTTTCGGTATCTGTATATCAGATGCTTCAAACAAATTCAAAAACGAAAACAAAAGAAGCTGGAAAAATTTCAGCTTAAAAAAATTTAACTCAGTTATTGTTGTCCTAGTTGTAAAAAACAGGATTTAGTTTAGCATCTAAATGAAGCCAACAGCCTAAAGCCCATAGCTTAAAGCCCAATGGAACATTGCTAATTCAACAGAACGTAAACTATTACAAAATGGCAGTAGAAGTAAAAGAATTACTTGAAGCAGGTGTACACTTCGGACACCTTACACGTAAGTGGGACCCCAACATGGCACCTTACGTTTATATGGAGCGCAACGGCATCCATATTATAAACCTTTATAAAACAGCGGTAAAAATTGATGAAGCGGGTGCTGCATTGGCTAAAATAGCAGCTTCTGGTCGCAAAATTTTATTCGTTGCAACAAAAAAACAAGCTAAAGATATCGTTGCTGAAAAAGCAGGCGTTATCAACATGCCTTACATTACAGAAAGATGGCCAGGTGGTATGTTAACCAACTTCATCACTATTAGAAAAGCCGTTAAAAAAATGGCCTCCATTGATAGAATGAAGAAAGATGGCACATTTCAAACCTTATCTAAAAAAGAGCGTTTGCAAGTGGACCGTTTAAGAGCCAAGTTAGAAAAAAACCTAGGCTCCATTGTTGACATGACCCGTTTACCGGGCGCCTTATTTGTAGTGGACATTAAACGTGAGCACATTGCGATTAAAGAAGCACAAAAATTAAACATTCCCATTTTTGCAATGGTTGATACCAACTCCGATCCACGTCAAGTTGATTATGTAATACCAGCAAATGATGATGCTTCCAAATCAATCGACAAAGTGCTATCGTATGTTACCGAAGCTATCGCTGCGGGTCTAGCCGATAGAAAAGCCGATAAAGACACCGACCTAGAAGAAGACGATGACGTAGTAGCACCAACAAAAAAACGTGCCTCTAAATTAGTTGTTACCGACGAGGAAGAATAATTAACAATTTCACAATACAAATAAAGTCGTTTAATTATTTTCTTTTAAGGAATAGTGAACGACTTTTTTAAATTAAATAATATATGGATTCTACAGTAAAAATTACAGCCGCAGAGGTTAACAAGTTAAGACAAACAACCGGTGCTGGCATGATGGATTGTAAAAAAGCTTTGGTTGAGGCTGAAGGCGATTTTGATAAAGCAATTGACATACTTCGAAAAAAAGGACAAAAAGTAGCAGCCAATAGGGCCGATCGCGAATCGTCTGAAGGTGCCGCCATCGCAAAAGTGAACGCAAACAATACCGTAGGTGTTGCCATCGTTTTAGGTTGCGAAACCGATTTTGTTGGCAAAAACGAAAACTTTATTGCCTTAGCAAACCAATTTGCCGATTTAGCGTTTAACTGCAATACAAAGGAAGAACTTTTGGCTGCCGATTTTGGCGGAATGACCGTTGCCGAAAAACTAATTGAACAAACCGGTGTTATTGGTGAAAAACTGGACATCACTGCTTTTGAAAAATTAGAAGCAGCCTATGTAGGAAGCTATGTTCACATTAATAAAATTGCCGCTTTGGTAGGGCTTACAGCACCTGTAAAAAACGCCGAAACATTGGCTAAAGATGTTGCCATGCAAGTGGCCTCAATGGGCGCCACCACTTTGTCGTACAAAGATTTTGATGCCGCTTTTATAGCCTCTGAACTGGAAGCTAGAATTGCAGTAATTGAAAAAGACAACGAAGAATTTGCCCGTTTAGGTAAAACCCTAAAAAATGTTCCACAATACATTTCAATGGCACAATTAACACCAGAAGTATTGGCTAAAGCGGAAGAAGAAGCCAAGGCGCAATTAATAGCTGAAGGGAAACCAGAACAAATCTGGGACAAAATTTTACCCGGTAAAATAGAGCGTTTCATTTCCGATAACACAACTTTAGACCAAGAACAATGCCTATTAGACCAAAATTTTATTAAAGATGATAAAATAAGCGTTGCTAAATATGTGAAATCTTATGGCGATGTTGCCATTTCAGGATTTAAACGTGTTGCTTTAGGATAACCAATTCCTGCTAAAAAACCATCTTATAGGATGCGAAAAAGGACAGTTTAAAAGCTGTCCTTTTTTTTTATTTTATGTTTCTTAAAAATTTATCTCGCTTAAAAAACCTGTTTTTCGTTGTAATAATAAATAGGTGCCACTCGATAAGGTTTATAATATTTAGCCTTGGTGAGCATCAAAATGGTTTTTCAAATAAACTAAAAACCCTTCCACACCGTTGGTGCTGCCCAGAATTTTTGGCTACGGAATCTAACATGATAGGCAAAGCTATTTTTTGGCAAAACAAGACCGTCTTACCAGAGTAGGTTTGCGACCGAACCTATCCGTTTTCCACAGTTAGAGCTTTCTGTAAACTATTTGGTGTTGTAAACTTTATTGCTCAGAAAACGTTTCAACCGTTTTCATGTCGCTTACTTTGTAGGCATCGCCCACTTTGGCAACGGTTTCAACCAAATTGGTTGGCGATACTTTAGCGATATCGTACTCAACCATGGCCAATTTTTTATCAAAATCAACTTTAGCCCATTTTACGCCATCCATTTTCGCCATTTTTTTCTCAATGGTAGCGGCACATCCAACGGCACAGGTCATTCCGTCAATCTTAAATTCAGCTTTCGCATAAGTAGCGTTAGGGTCTGTGGTTGCAGATGCTTCGGTAGCAGTTTCAACCGTTTTAACTTCTGGCTGTTTCGCGTCATTTTTGCAATTCATTACAAAAAGAGCCATTAAGGAAACAATTAAAATGTTTTTTGGTACATTCATGGTGCTGTGTCATTTATTTAATGTCAAAAATAAGCAAAATAAGCGATGTTTATATAGAAAAACCTGTATGCTTTTTGTTAAATTCTTGAAGCTGTTTGTAATCAATCTTCTTAAAAAAAGCTTCAAAATTATTTTTATACCAAAAATTTTACGAAATTTAAGAACACGAATCAACCCAAACCAAAATACAATCAGATGAAAAAAGTATCACTCCCTATTAGGTTCGGACTTGTAATAAGTGCGGTTTTAATCGCTTATTTTTTAACTTTAGCTTTATTCCACAAGCACATCAACCCTGTTTTCAGTTTTTTCAATGCCGTTATTACTGCTTTTGGAATATTTGAAACCGTGCGTTTAAGCAAGCTTGAAAACCCAGATACCTTTTCGTATGGCGAAGGTTTTAAAACAGGCGTTATCACTGGGTTTGTGGCCTCCTTGGTTTTTACGGTTTTTTTCTTGCTGTATGCCACCGAGTTCAATACCGCTTTTTTACCGGAATTGCTTGCAACAATTAAAGGTGGTTTTGATGCCAACGCTGGCATGGTAGCCTTTGTGGTTTTTATTATGGGGCTGGCCACAACGGTTATTGCAACCTTGGTTACCATGCAATATTTTAAAAACAGTAAAAATATTGCCCAAAACAAATAAAACGTTTGCAGATTAATTAATTAGCGGTATATTTGCACCCGCTTTCCTTATACAGGTAAGCTATTTTTAACAAAAAAATTAATTAATAAACGTTACGCTATGTACGCAATTGTAGAGATAGCAGGGCAACAATTTAAAGTTGTAAAAGACCAAAAGGTTTTTGTACACCGTTTACAAACAGAAGAAGGAAAGCAAGTGGCTTTCGATAATGTGCTTCTAATTGGTGATGGAGATACAATAACCGTAGGCGCCCCCGCTATAGACGGTGCTCAAGTAGGAGCAAAAGTCTTAAAGCACCTTAAAGGTGATAAAGTGATCGTTTTCAAAAAGAAAAGACGTAAAGGATACCGCAAGAAAAACGGCCACCGTCAATTTTTAACTGAAATCGTTATTGAAAGCATTGCTGCTTCGGGAGCAAAAAAAGCTGCCAAAGTTGAGAAAGAGGAAGCTAAAAAAGCGGCTCCAGCAAAAGCAGAGAAAAAAGAAGCCCCAAAAGCTGAAGCACCAAAAGCGGCTGCAAAAGCAACAGGAAAAGCAGATGATTTGAAAAAAGTTGAAGGCATAGGGCCTAAAATTGCTGAAACCCTTGCGGCTGCAGGCATTACAACTTTTGCTGAATTGGCAAAATCAACTCCAGAAAAAATTGCTGAAATTATTGCCGATGTTCGTGGAAACCACGTAACCGATACCTGGCCAGCACAAGCTAAATTGGCTGCTGAAGGCAAATGGGATGAGTTGGCAAAATGGCAAGACGAATTAAATGGCGGGAAAGCTGAATAAGCTACCGTTTAAGTTTAACAATATAAAACCTTAAGACAATGGCTCATAAAAAAGGAGTAGGTAGTTCTAAGAATGGTAGAGAATCGGAATCAAAACGCTTAGGCGTTAAGATTTTTGGCGGTCAAGCTGCTATTGCTGGAAACATTATCGTAAGACAAAGAGGAAATACACACCACCCAGGTGAAAATGTATATTCTTCTAAAGATCATACATTACACGCTTATGTAGATGGCGTTGTAAAATTTACCAAGAAAAAAGATAATAAATCGTATGTTTCTGTTGTGCCTTTTGAAGGTTAGTAAACATAAATATTATTAAAATAGAACCCTTTCTGGAAACAGGAAGGGTTTTTTATTGCCATTGTTGGAATATTTTGCTAACTTAGGGTATTGCATTTAATATTCGCGTATTGTTTCACTTAAATTTGTTGTTATGCTACCTCCTTTTAGATCTGAAATTAGAAATTCCCCAAACCAGCAAACCATTAAGATTTATTTAAGTGATGAATCTTTGGATGACCAAATTAAAATTCACCTACAAAACTTTACTGAAATCGATTCTATTGAAATTAACGAAACCATTGAACAAAACAGGGCCGATGAAAGCCTTACCGTTTTTATTAAAGACAGTGTTGATATTAATAGGATAAAAGCCTCCATAGACTCCAGTTTATGGTGGTATTTTGAAAGGGATATGGTTGATTGAAGCTTCTTAAAGGTTTTCAAAAACCCATGCCACTACAAAAGCGCAAAATACATCCATTTTTTGCAAAGAAATTTTAATATATACGTTAAAAAATTCTGCACTTACAATTAAGGTTTTTATCTTTGGGATTCACGAACCCAATGATCAATCTTTTATGAAATTTCTTAAAATTTTAGTGTTTTTTATAGCCATTCAAATGTCGGCCCAACAAGGCGGCATGTGGATTCCTTCGCTATTACAGGGCATGAACGAAAACGACATGCAAAGTTTGGGCAGTAAACTAACCGCCGCAGATATTTATAGCGTAAACGCCTCTAGTTTAAAGGACGCCGTTGTGCATTTTAATGGCGGCTGTACTGCCGAAGTTATTTCACCCGAAGGTTTGTTGCTTACCAATCACCATTGCGGATTTGGACAAATCCAATCACATTCCTCATTGGAAAACGATTATTTAAAAGATGGTTTTTGGGCCTCGACATTGGCCGATGAGTTGCCAAATAATGGATTATACGTTGAATTTATTGTAAGGATTGAAGATGTAACCCAACAGGTTTTAGAAGGTGTTACCGAAACGATGACCGACAGGGAAAAGCAATCCAAAATAGGAAGCAACAGTGCCAAAATCGAAAGAGAGACCAAAAAAGAAGACTGGCAAGGCACAAAAATAAAGGCGTTCTACAAAGGCAACCAGTACTTTCTTTTTGTAACCGAACGCTACGACGACATTCGGTTGGTAGGTGCGCCACCAAGTAGCATTGGAAAATTTGGCAGCGACACCGATAACTGGGTGTGGCCAAGACATACAGGCGATTTTTCGTTATTCAGAATTTATGCCAACAAACAAAACCAACCTGCAAAATACTCAAAGGATAATGTGCCCTTTAAACCAAAGCACTTTTTGCCAATTGGCATAGACGGTATCAGTGAAGACGATTTTACCATGGTATTTGGTTTTCCCGGAACCACCGATGAATACTTACCTGCCATTGCCATTGCCCAAACGGTAGAAAAAATAAACCCTAAAACCATCGCCATTCGGGAAGCTGCATTAAAAGTTATTGATGCCAATATGAAGGCAGACGATCAAATTCGTATCCAATATGCTTCGAAACAAGCTAGAATTGCCAATGCTTGGAAAAAATGGATTGGGGAAAACCTTGGCATTAAAAAAAGTGGCGCCATTGCTAAACGAAAAGACCTTGAGTCTGAATTCACCAAAGCCCTAGAAACAAAAAAATTACTGGAAACCTACGGGCATATTTTACCCGAACTGGAGCGGTTATACAATGCTATTGAAGAAACCGCCGTAAAACGCCGCATGTTTATAGAAGCCTTTACGGGCACTAGCGAGCTCATGCAATTAATGTTCCGATTAACACAGGTTGAAAACGCCGCCATGAGTAGCGACGCAGATTTTGAAAGGCTTAGAACCAATGTGTTAAGCGCGATGGATGGCCTATATAAAAACATGAATTTGGAGGTTGATAAGGGTATTTATTTAGCGGTCATGCCCTTTTACACCACCAATATAGATGCTTCCATTTATGAAAAAACAGCCTTTAAAACCCTAGAAACAGGCAAGAAACTTTTGGAAGGCACTTCCAAGGAAGTGCTTGAAAAATTAAATAACGATGCAGCCTATCAATACGCCAAGGTTTTTGTAAACGATTTTTACAATAACATTGAACCAGTTTTTAGGGACATCAATCCGAAGATAAATGCGCTAGAGCAACAATACATGAAGGCCTTAATGATGGTATTGCCCAACCAGCGTTATTTTCCTGACGCCAATGGTACCTTGCGCGTAACCTATGGCAAAGTGAAGGGCTACGAACCAAGAGATGCCGTTTATTATGAGCCCATAACGTATTTGGATGGTGTTATGGAAAAATATGTACCGGGCGATTATGAGTTTGATGTACCACAGAAATTACAGGAATTGTATGCCAAAAAAGATTACGGCCCCTATGCCGATGCCACAGGAAAACTGCCCGTTTGCTTTATAGGTACCAACCATACAACGGGCGGGAACTCTGGAAGCCCTGCCATTGATGCGTACGGAAACTTGGTAGGCCTAAACTTCGATAGAGTGTGGGAAGGCACGATGAGCGATATGTACTATGATCCGGAAATTTGCCGAAACATTATGGTTGATGTGCGCTATGTATTGTTTATTATTGATAAATATGCAGGTGCCAAACATTTGATAAATGAAATGAAATTGGTGCGCAACAAAGGGAAGAAATAGGAATTTGAAATTTAATAATTCGTATCCTGCATATCGATATAAACCAAAACATCATTGATGCAGCGGTTTAAATCGGTTTTAATTTCTTGTGTCCAGAACCTGAAAACGGTAAAATCTAAATTTGATAATTCGGAATTCACCTCTTTGTCGCGTTGCATGTTGCGCTCTATTTTAGGTATCCAAAAGTCGCGGTTGGCTTTAAGCGTTTCTTTTTTTTCGTCCCAATTGTAACCGTGCCAAAATTCGCCATCGATAAAAATGGCGAGTTTGTATTTTTGAATGGATACATCGGGTTTTCCGGGAAGTTTGCTGTTGTTTATTCTGTACCGAACGCCCTTTTTCCAAAGGGCTTTTCTAAAGAGAATTTCGGGTTTGGTATTTGTACCACGTATTTTGCTCATTATTTTCGAGCGTTTTTTTGTGGTATAAAAACCAGAGGCTTCGTTGAAACGGGGGACTTTTATTTTTTCTTCGTTATAATCCATAAACTGGTATGAATATAATGAAAATTGGCGTGGAAACAAACCTTCGCTGGTGGTTGCAATAGCGATTGCAGTGGATAGCTTTTGCAAAACTGCCATTTATGGTTTTGCAAAACTAGGAATGTAAAGCGCGGTGCTTTAGCAATTGCCCAAAAGAAAAAAAATCCCAAACAACTTATTGCTTGGGATTTGTGTATTTGTTTCATTGGAAAAGATTGCTTCGTCGCAAACTCCTTGCCATGACGGTTAATATCTGTAATATTCTGGTTTAAAGGGGCCTTGAACTTCTACGCCAATATAATTTGCTTGGTCTTTACGAAGTTCGGTAAGTTCTACGCCCAGTTTTTCTAAATGTAGTTTGGCTACTTTTTCGTCGAGGTGTTTTGGCAACATATACACCTTGTTTTCGTAAGCGTCGCTATTGGTCCATAGTTCAATTTGTGCCAAGGTTTGGTTTGTAAACGAGTTGCTCATTACAAAGCTGGGGTGCCCGGTGGCGCAACCTAAGTTTACCAAACGGCCTTCGGCTAGAATAATAATATCTTTGCCTTTTATGGTGTATTTATCGACTTGAGGTTTGATGGTGTTTTTGGTGTGCCCGTAGTTTTTGTTTAACCAAGCCATATCAATTTCGTTGTCAAAATGCCCAATATTGCAAATAATGGTTTTGTCTTTTACGGCTTCAAAATGTTCGGCGCGCACAATATCCTTGTTTCCTGTGGTGGTAATAATAATATCGGCAGTGGCTGCTACGGTTTCCAGTTTTTTTACTTCAAAACCGTCCATGGCCGCTTGTAGTGCACAAATAGGGTCTATTTCGGTAACGGTTACGATGCTGCCCGCCCCTTTAAATGAGGCTGCTGTACCTTTGCCCACATCGCCATAACCACAAACAACTACGCGTTTTCCTGCTAGCATAATATCGGTTGCACGACGTATGGCATCAACGGCACTTTCTTTACAGCCGTATTTGTTATCGAATTTGCTTTTGGTTACCGAGTCGTTTACATTGATGGCGGGCATGGGCAAGGTGCCGTTTTTTACGCGCTCGTACAACCTGTGGACACCGGTGGTGGTTTCCTCACTTAATCCTTTAATGCCGGGGATTAATTCGGGGTAACGGTCTAATACCATGTTGGTTAAATCGCCCCCATCATCAAGGATCATGTTTAGGGGTTTGCGCTCTTCGCCAAAAAACAAGGTTTGTTCAATACACCAATCGAAGGCTTCTTCGGTCATGTCTTTCCATGCATACACCGAGGTTCCTGCGGCGGCAATGGCAGCGGCAGCTTGATCTTGTGTAGAGAAAATGTTGCAAGAGCTCCACGTTACTTCAGCACCTAAAGCTTGCAAAGTCTCAATTAAAACGGCAGTTTGAATCGTCATGTGCAAACAACCTGCAATTCTAGCACCTTTTAAGGGTTGCGAATTACCGTATTCTTCACGTAAGCTCATAAGTCCGGGCATTTCTGCTTCCGCCAATTCTATTTCTTTTCTTCCCCACTCGGCAAGCGACATATCTTTCACTTTATTGGCCACGTAAGGAATTGTTTTTGTGCTCATATCAATTTTATTTTTAGGTTTTTAAAATCATATACCCTTGTGATTAGAACTTAAATAGTTAAATTCGCTTATCAAAAAAAACGATAATCAGTTTAGGCTGCGCAAAGATAACTAATAACTTTTAGAATATTAAATGCCTCTTTATAAAACCATTATTCCCAATTCACAAACTACTGTTAAAATCTGGAAGATTACAGAGTCTTTTGATGAGTTATTTGCCATGGTAAAGCTAAAAACAGCCTGTTTGGAACGTGTTTTAAACATGAAAAGCGAACAGCACCAACGCGGTTTTTTAAGTGTACGCTGCTTATTGGAGTCATTTGGATATGAAGATGCCGATTTGTTTTATGACGCAAACGGCAAGCCCCATTTAAGCGACGGCAAGCAGATTTCAATTACCCATTCCTTTGGTTTTTCAGCGGTGATAATAAGCGATTTAATAGTGGGCATCGATATTGAGAAGCAACGCGCTAAAATTAGCGTTATCGCTCATAAATTCATCGATTATGAGTACCATTACTTAAATGAAAATGCCCCAGATTTTATTAAAAAACTAACCATTGTTTGGTGCGTAAAAGAATCGTTATATAAGCTTTTTGCAACACCGGGGTTAAGCTTTAAGCAGCATTGTTTGGTAATACCCATGTCTGATAATACCCATGAAACCATAGCTTGGATAGATTACGAAACCAAAAAGTACCGCTATCGGGCCCATTTTTTAGAGTTTGAAGGGTTTACCTGTGCGTATGTAATAAATTAAACCTAAGACGGAGGACGGTTTTTTCGGGATATTGAATTTTAAAATAAAAACGTGACAGAAAATAAATTTATATACCAAGCACTATTAAAATCCATTTCTGCGAAAGAAAAAATGTTGGCTATTTTAATAGACCCCGATAAATTTTCCATTGAAAAGGTAACCGATTTTATTGCAAAAGTAGAAACCTCCATTGCAACCCATATTTTTGTAGGCGGTAGTACTGTTGAAGCCAATGTAACGGGTTATTTGGTTTCAGAAATAAAGAAACATACCAAACTCCCTATCATTTTGTTCCCGGGCGATGTTACCCAAATCACTAACGAAGCCGATGGCATGCTGTTTTTGAGTTTAATTTCAGGAAGAAACCCAGATTATTTAATTAGCAAGCACGTAAAAGCGGTTTCAAAAATAAACAACACCCGTTTAGAGGTCATTTCAACAGGTTATATTTTAATTGAAAATGGCACAGAAACCTCGGTAGAAAGAGTAACGAAAACACAGCCAATGTGCAGAACAAACATTCAAAAAATTGTGGATACTGCAAAAGCAGGCGAATTATTAGGGATGAAACTCATGTATTTGGAAGCGGGAAGCGGTGCAAAGGAAGCTGTTTCAAGCGCTATTATTTCGTCGGTAAAGCAAGTGCTTCAAATTCCGTTAATAGTGGGTGGTGGCATTAAAAACATAAAACAGTTGGAGGATGCTTACAAGGCGGGCGCAGATTTGGTTGTTATAGGCACTGCTTTTGAAAAAGATGAAGCTTTTTTTGAAGAATTAAGAAAATTGCCACGAGTACACGAATAATTTATAAAGTAAAAATGAAAGTATCCATAGACCTCACATTATCGCCATTGCAAAACGATTACGAAAAACACGTTATCGATTTTATTAAGGCATTACGAAACTCGGAATTTACCGTTTTGGAAAACCCGTTAAGCACCCAAATTTTTGGCGATTATGATGCTTTAATGCCATTTTTAACCAAACAAATAAAAACATCGTTTGAAAATCAGGAAATTTGTGTGTTAACCATGAAACTCGTTAAAACCGACAGAAGCAGCTATGAACCCCATTTTTGAGTTCTTTTTAAAAGCTTACCACAACGCGCCCACCTCTCAAATTGTTTTGGAGGCCATCGCGTTTGTGTTTGGTATTTTAAGTGTTTGGTATGCCAAAAAGGAGGATATTTTAGTGTATCCCACAGGTATTATCTGTACGGTAATAACGGTTTATTTGCTGTATGTCAATCAGTATTTTGGCGATATGATGATGAATTTGTACTATTCCATTATGAGTGTGTATGGTTGGTGGAACTGGTCGCGGAAAAAAGAAAACAAACCCGTTGTGCCCATTACTAGAACCACCTTAAAGGAAAAACAAATAGGTGTTTTTTTGTTCATAGTAACCCTAATAATTACCTATTTGGTGTATAAAGGCTTTGGTTACGCCATGGAAATACCCAATTATATTGATGTGGTAACCTCCGGGATATTCTTTACCGCTATGTGGTACATGGCAACTAAAAAGCTGGAAAACTGGACGCTCTGGATCATTGGCGACCTCATCACCATTCCTTTGTATGCTTACCGGGGCTTGGGTATTTTGTCGCTCCAGTATGTAATCTTTACTATATTAGCCATTCAAGGATACAGGTCATGGAAGAAAAGTTTAAACAACAACCGGCAAACTGCATAAAAGTAGTATTGTTCGGTCCGGAATCAACAGGAAAAACAACCCTTTCCAAGCAATTGGCGCGTTATTACAGTTCGGTTTGGGTGCCCGAATATGCACGGGAATATCTTCAAAATAAATGGAACAACGAACGCAAAACCTGCGAACCGCACGATTTATTGCCCATAGCAAAAGGGCAAATGAAGCTTGAAAATAAACTGGCGCAAAAAACCGATACGGTTTTGATATGCGATACCGATTTATTGGAAACCAAAGTGTATTCTGAAGCATACTATTTGGGCACTTGCGACCCCATTCTTGAAAAATATGCACTTGAAAACACCTACGATCTGTATTTTTTAACATATATTGACACCCCCTGGGAAGCTGATGATTTGCGCGATAAGCCAGAGGAACGAGAAGCCATGTTTAATGCTTTTGAACAAGCGCTCATCGTCAATAATCGGCCGTATGTGTTGCTAAAAGGCAATATAAAGGAGCGTTTGCAAACAGCGGTAAAGCATATTGATAATTTATTAAAAACCCCAAAGTAATGTTTACTGAAAAAGATATTCAGCAAATACAAGCTCATGGCGTATCGGTTAAAACGGTTCAAGCTCAAATTGAAACCATCCAATCGGGTATGGTTTATTCTCATCTCGTTGAAGCGGCCCACATAGGCAATGGCATTTTAAGATGTGATGAAAAACAGCAAGTTGATTTAATGCAGTTATTTGATAATGAACGTAATACGCTGAAAATCATTAAGTTTGTGCCTGCATCGGGCGCCGCTACAAGAATGTTCCAATTTTTGTTCCAGTTTTTAAATGATTATGATGGCAGTAAACCTATCGCAGCCTATTCAGAAAGCAATACAGAACTTTCAGTATTTTTAAATGGGTTGGAAAAATTTCCTTTTTATGAAATCGTTAGAACTAAAACGGCCCAATCAAATCCCAATTTCTACAAGCTGCCCAAAGACCAACAACTGGTTGGATTAGTAGAAACCATGTTAGGCTCGAACCAAATGAATTACGGTTTTTACCCAAAAGGGCTGCTACCGTTCCATAAATACAAAACCCATGTGGCGACCGCTTTTGAGGAACATTTAATGGAAGCCACCTTATACGCCACCTCCAACAACATGGCGCACTTACATTTTACGGTTTCGGAAATGCATAAGGAACTTTTTAGGCAGGAATACGAGCGCGTTAAACAGTATCTTGAAAAGGCAACACAAACAACGTTCAACGTGTCTTTTTCGTGCCAAAATAAAGCAACCGATAACATTGCCATAACATCCAACAACGCGTTGTATCGCGATGAAGATGGCCTTTTGGTATTTCGTCCATCGGGCCACGGTGCATTAATTGACAACCTAAATGCGCTCCACGCCGATATTATTTTCATAAAAAACATAGACAATATAGTCGTGTTTGAACAAAATAAACTCGCGTGCAATTACAAAAAAATGCTTGCGGGTGTACTCATAAAATTGCAAACACAGGCTTTTAAGTATTTGCATCGACTGGATGATGCTGCTATTTTGGAAGATGAAATCCATAACATCGCATTATTTGTTATCAACAGGCTGCATGCTAATTTGGAAGATGCCTATGAAAACTTCACCATAAAACAAAAAAGAAGGTATTTGCACGCGAAACTAAACCGACCCATTCGCGTTTGTGGCATGGTAAAAAATGAAGGAGAACCCGGTGGCGGGCCATTTTGGGTACAAGATACCAACGGAAACTGTTCGCTTCAAATTGTGGAATTTGCCCAAATTGATTTTGAAAATGAAGAACAAAACGCTATTGCGAAAAACGCCCATTATTTTAATCCAACCGATTTGGTTTGTGGCGTTAAAAATTATAAGGGTGAAAAATTTGATTTAACGCAATATGTAGATCCTAAAGCGGCTTTTATAACGATAAAATCTCAAAATGGTGTCGAAATAAAGGCGTTAGAGCTTCCGGGGCTATGGAATGGCAGTATGGCGCATTGGAATTCTATTTTTGTTGAAATTCCTGTTTCAACCTTCAACCCCGTTAAAACGGTAAACGATTTGTTAAAAGCAGCACACCAAGCATAATGATGTTCGATAAAGAAACCTTATTGCAAGAGTTAACCTTTAAAGCCGTTAGAAGTTCGGGGGCTGGTGGCCAACATGTTAATAAAGTGTCCTCGAAAGTGGAGCTGCTTTTCAATGTAAATGAAACGCTGGTTTTTAATGAGGAATTAAAAGAACGCCTTCTGGACAAACTTCAAAACAGATTGACTAAAGACGGCGTGTTAATCTTGCAATGCGACGAAAGCAGAAGTCAGCATAAAAATAAAGAACTAGTAACCGAGCGTTTTTTCGAGCTTATTGAAACTGCGCTAAAAGTGCCAAAAAAACGTATTCCAACCAAAATACCCAGAGCGATTATAAAAAAACGCCTGAAAAGCAAACGCACCCAATCTGATAAAAAAGCCGCTAGAAAAAAACCGGATATAGAATAAAAGTGCTGCTTTCAAACTTCATGATACCTAAAACACCCTATTTCATGGTCATTAACCATTCCCGTAGCTTGCATGTGCGCATAGATAACCGTGGAGCCAACAAATTTAAAGCCACGTTTTTTTAAATCTTTGCTTATGGCATCGCTAATGGCCGAATTTGCAGGGGCTTGCTTATAATTTTCAACCCTGTTTTTTATAGGTTTACCACTAACAAAAGCCCAAATATAGTTGCTAAAACTACCAAATTCCTGTTGGATGTCCATAAACAATTGGGCGTTGGTAACGGCAGCCTTAATTTTTAGTTTATTTCGTATAATGCCAGCATTTTGCATAAGAGCTTCTACGGTGTCTTGCTGGTATTTAGAAATTTTCACATAATCAAATTCATCAAAAGCGGCTCTAAAATTTTCGCGTTTGCGCAAAATGGTAATCCAGCTTAATCCTGCTTGAAATGTTTCCAAGAGTAAAAACTCAAAAAGTGTAGCATCGTTATAAACGGGTACGCCCCATTCTTGGTCGTGGTAGGCTTCATACAAAGCATCGCCTTGGCACCAACCGCATCGTTGTTTTTTATCCATAACTTATTTTTTCAAATTTAAAAGTATGACAATTATCATCATAATTAAAACACTAAGAAGTTAATTTTGTACCTGAATATTATTTTTTTTAAAAAGCATCATGGAATCTATTATAACCAATAGTTTAGGGAAAAGTATGACTTACCAAGCATATAGGGAATTGGTAAAACAATTGGCTGAACAGAACACCACCACGGGCGATGAAAAAACCCAGGAATTGGCTGATTACACGAAACTGAACGACCAACGTATGAAGCGTTGGGACAAAACCTTGAAAATTTCAAAGGCAGCGCAAAAAAAAATTATTGGTTTTAGCCAAAATGTTATTTGGTTGGTCATTACTGAAAGTTGGTGTGGCGATGCAGCCCATGTTTTGCCCGTATTGAATAAAATAGCAGAATTAAACAACCAGATTGACTTAAAAATTGTGCTTCGCGATGAAAACCCAGAGTTAATGGATAGGTTTTTAACTTCAGAAAGCCGTTCGGTGCCCAAATTGATCATGCTAGAAAGCGAAACAAAGGCAGTTCTTGCTACGTTTGGCCCACGGCCTAGTGAAGCCACCCAATTTGTGAACCGCTACAAAACCTTGTATGGCTCGTTAACGCCCGAATTTAAGGAAGATTTGCAACATTGGTATAACAATGATAAGGGACAAAATATAATTGACAACCTTACCGAAATGCTTTGCGAATATGAAGCTAGTGCTTGCCAATAAAGTGGAAGGTAATAGACCCTAATTGTGTTTTTTTAGTTGCATCGGCACTAAACTGCGAACTTTTGGCATACTCTAAAGCGTGCGCTATTAAACAATCATTGGTGGTGGTCGATGAGTTGTTTACATAAGTATCAATTACGTTTCCGTTGGCATTAACCGTAATATTTATAACTACTTTTCCATCTACCTCGCAAAGGTAAACCGGTATTGGAATAAACACTTTTTTTCTATCAACTAACGAAAAACTTACGGTACTCTTGGTATTCGCGCCTTCACTTTGTTGCTTTTTTAACACATCATTTACCTTACTAAAGGCCGATAATTCGTCTTTATCAATAGCGGGTTTCAATGGTTTTTTTTCCGAAAAGGTCGAGGAGCTTTCATCGTCACCCTCATTTTCCTCATTCGCCTTTGGAACATAGTCTTCAGGGGGTGCTATTTTTTGATAGGCTTCAGAAAACCGGTTGTTTTTTTCGGTTTCATTGTAAGCCTTATTGGTTTCGGCTTTGCTCGCGTTTATTTTTTCCAAGGCTTGCAATAATTTTACTTCTTCTTCAGTAAGTTCCTTTTCGGGTTCCAATTCATAATAACTTTCGGCAATGGCATCTTCACGATTTTTAATGCTAAGATTAAAAACGGAAAGCACCACCGTTCCAGATATCAAAAAGGTGATTAACAAGGCTTTATGTTGGTTTGTGAAGTGCAAAATAAAATTTAACGTCAATAAGTACAGTTATATACGACAAAATAAGCTAAAAAGATTAAAAAAACATAAATTCCAGAAAAATGGAAACGCTCGATAGGCCCTCAAGGGTTTTGTAGCCAAAACGTTTTCTGCTGAAATCGATACCAAATAACAGTGAATTATTGTTTTCAAATATTTCTTGAATGCCAATACCTAGTTTATACATGGTACCCTTCTCAAACGATTTTCCCATTCCTAAAAGCGTTCCATAGCCTGCTCGGGCAAACAAATTGGTGTCGTCAACTATCATATTATGCTGCAAAGTTGCATAGGCAGGTGCAAAATGAAGCCCTTGTTGTGAATGGTAATCATATTCAAAATTAAAACCTACCGATGTACGCTTGTCAAATTGGTAGCCAAGGGTATTATTTACAAACAGTGCGCTAGGATTAATTAGTGGGCCAGTATCATCATCTTGGTCCAGCGTGTATTCTTTATTGATGGTCAAGGTTGAAGCTAACGATATTTTATAAAAAAGGCCCCGGGTTTTTTCTTGTTCTTTTTGGGAATACGAATAAAGTGATACTAGAAAAAGAATGCTGAAAAAGAAAAAAATGTGCTTCATTTAGAAAGTTTTTATTTGGTTTATTACTGAAAATCACATTAGTTTATATACTGCCACATTTTGAATTGATAAATTTTTCGTATATTTGCACTAAGTCTGCAAAACACGAAAGTCGACTCCAGGTCGTTATTTTAAATTAATTTTAAAATTAGTGTTTTAGTGGGCTTATTTTATTATCAGCAGTTAGGGGATTTTTTTTGTTGTCGTAGTAGTTTTTCCAATTTCCATACTTTTCACTATCATAAAGGTCTATAACTAATTTTATCTGTTCTTTAATAAAATTGTAATACCTGATTTCACCTTTTTCAAACACCCTTTGGATTGTCCAACAGAAATAATCTGCTAAATTTAATAGTGGGTCTTTAGTAGGATAATTGACGTTAAAAACCACATTCGTTTTCATTTCTTTGTTTCCATTTATATTAGCAAACCTTTGTTTAGCTTTTAAAAATGCTAACTCCAGATTATGGTTTTTAGTACTTTTCCCTCTTTCTGAAATGTGCAGCACTAACTTTTTATGTTTAGAAAGTTTATTTTTAAGTAAATGTGATAGTAAATCGGCATAAAAATATTCCTCTTTCCCTTTGTGTTTGGTTTCATAACGCTCAATACTTTTTCTTCCTACAACTGCCTCAAAACTACAATTAATGGTTTTAATTATGTCAAACATTTCTTTTCTTACTTCAGGTAAATCATCGGTTGCGTGTAAATAATAGCCTGTATTGTTAATTTTTTTTAGCACACTAGGAACATGATAAAACTCGTCTTTAATAATTTTCTCTTGAAGGGCATTTATTTTATTCCTAACTTCATCCAATGGATCCTTTATTTTTATCATACCAATAATGAAAACATTTGACACACCATTTGTTCCAATACTGTTTTTCTTTCCTTTACCATAAAAAGTAGTGTCTCCAGCTTCATCTAAAAAACGATGAAAATCCATAAGTTTATGCTTACCCATTTTTATTCCTATTAAAATTTCATCAAATTTCCTCTGTTTTAATCCATTTACTATGCTAAGAAATTATACTGTTAACAGTCTCTTTAATTAAATTAACTTTTTTAATAAATAATGTATTTTTTTGCAACAATTATTCCGAAGAAATATTTTCAATAAAGGTTTCAATTGAAACGGCATCTTTTACATCAAAATCGCCAATTTTGGTACGCCTTAACGCCGATAAATGCGCGCCCGATTGCAGTGCTTTGCCAAAATCGTTGGCCAACGACCGGATGTAGGTGCCTTTGCTGCATACCACCCGAAAATCGATTTTCATGTTATCAATATGCGTTATTTCAAAGGTTTCAATGGTAACCGTTCTTGCCGAAATTTCAACTGCTTCACCAGCTCTTGCAAATTCGTAAAGCCGTTTCCCATCTTTTTTTATCGCTGAAAACACGGGTGGAAATTGCATAATCTCACCCGTAAACTGGTTGGCTGTTTCTTTTATCAACGCTTCAGTAATGTGGCCTGTTGGAAAGCTTTCGTTAATTTCAGTTTCCAAATCGAATGAAGGCGTGGTGCTTCCTAAAACAATGGTGCCTGTGTATTCTTTAATTTGTGCTTGAAACGTATCAATTTCCTTGGTCATTTTTCCCGTACAAATAATCAGTAAACCGGTTGCAAGCGGGTCTAAGGTACCGGCATGGCCCACTTTAATTTTTTTTAGGTTGAAGGCTTGCCTGATTTCCCAACGCATTTTATTGACTACCTGAAAAGAGGTCCAATGCAGTGGTTTGTCAATTAAAAGGACCTGCCCCGATTGATAATCTTGAACAGTCATTAAATAATGGTTAGTTTTTGTATGAAGAAATGGATGCATAAAATAACCGCTCCGGCAATAATGCGGTAATAACCAAATAGCTTGAAACCGTGTTTGCTAAGATAATTTATGAAGGATTTGATAGCAATTAGCGCCACAATAAAGCCCACAACATTGCCAATAATAAGAAGGTTTACTTGGTCGTGCGACAATTCAAAACCTGCTTTGTAATAATCGTAACTCTTTTTTACGGTGGCGCCCAACATGGTTGGAATGGCCAGAAAAAAGGAAAATTCGGCCGCTACGGTGCGCGACAATTTTTGCGTCATGCCGCCAACAATACTGGCGCCACTTCTTGAAACGCCCGGAATCATGGCCAAACACTGAAAAAAACCAATTTTTAAAGCGGTTAAATAGGATATTTCGGTGCCTTCTTCGTTACCAAACCAGTCGTCCACCTTCAACAATAAAAAACCGCCTAAAATTAAAGAAATGGCAACGGTAATGGGGTTTTCCAACAAACCATCTATGGCATCGCTAAACAATAAGCCTAAAATTACCGCC
This sequence comes from Mariniflexile maritimum, assembly GCF_009746565.1. Lineage (GTDB taxonomy): Bacteria > Bacteroidota > Bacteroidia > Flavobacteriales > Flavobacteriaceae > Mariniflexile > Mariniflexile maritimum. The sequence continues at coordinate 69,713 of NZ_WRPN01000002.1, read as the reverse complement.
GGAATAAAAGCAACCAATAATTTGAAGTAGAAATCGAGACTTTGAAAAAATCGCTTGAAATACAGCACAATAACCGACATGATGGTGCCTAATTGAATGACAATGGTGAAAAGTTTTGTGAAATCGTCGTGGGCAATCCCGAAAAAGGAGGATGCCACAATCATGTGCCCTGTTGAAGAAACCGGTAAAAACTCGGTGATGCCTTCAATAATCGCTAAAACAATAGCCTGTAATGTATCCATGGGGCAAAAATATCAAATTACAACTAAGAAAAGCCAAAAACGCTTTGTAATTTAGTTTTCGGAATTTGATTGTTTTGGGTTTAATAAAATGGCATAAATTTGAAGTGCGAAGCCAATCAATACCAAGGTAGGTGCCAACCTAATGCGTCTCCAGCTAAATATTTCGGGGTTAAAAACGTTGGGGTTGTCGCTGCCACCGCCCGACATTAAAATAAAACCCAAGGCTATGCATGCCAATCCTATAAACATGAATTTATAGTTTTTCTTCCCAAAAATAAAAACACTTTTTGAGGCTTCTTTTTGTTTTTTTTCTCCCATGATGTATTTCCGTAGAATAGTTTAGTGCAAATTAACAGATTTATTTAGAACTGGTGTGTTAATGGAACTGTAATTTGTTTTTAAGAATTACTAGAAAAGACGAATTACAAACTTAAACCCTAATACCTAAACAGCGCATTAATAATACAAATCATCCGTTTTCAAATTCAAGAAACGTTGGGTTGCAATGTGCGTGCTTATCCAAGTGATGATGATGCCCAAAGTAAATACCACGGCAAAAAGCAGCACAACTAAAAAGGGTTTGCTTAACAGTTCCAACTCTGGGAAGGTTTTGTTGAGATTGTAAAGTACAATGCCCATGCCTATTAACGCCAATGCCGCACCAATAATGCCCAACCGAACACTTTTCCAAACAAAGGGCCGACGGATAAATTGCTTGGTTGCGCCCACCATTTGCATGGTTTTTATGGTAAAACGCTTGGAATAAACCGCCAAACGGATGGAACTATTGATTAGTAAAACCGCAATTAAGGTAAAAATACCACTGATGACCAATACCCAAAAACTTATTTTCTTTACGTTTTCGTTCATCAGGTTTACCAAATCGTTATCGTAGGTTACCTCATCAACAAAATCTTTTGAGGTTGCTTCTTCCGCGATTTTTTCAAGATGTTCCGAAGTTACAAAATCGGCTTTTAAATGCACGTCGATAGAGTTTTGCAAAGGGTTATAACCTACAAAATCCATAAAATCCTCACCGTTTTCTTCTTTTAAAAATTCGGCAGCTTGTTCTTTTGAAACGTATTCGATCGATTTTACATAATCGGCCATTGCCAAACTTTTTTCAAGTTGCTTTATCTCGACTTCCTTGGCCGTTTCTTTCAAATAAATGGTAACAACCACCTGTTCTTTAAAATGATCGGACACTTTTTTGGCATTTAATACCAACATGCCCAACAAGCCTAATAAAAACAATACCAATGCAATACTTAAAACAACCGAAAAATAGGAGGAAATTAATCGGCGTTTTTGGACTTTTTCAAAATAAGAGCTCATAATAGTGGATTAACGCTGTAAAAATAATAAAGTATTCGGTTATAGTGTTTAAACTTTTAAGATTGTTTTTTATTGTATCGGCTTTAAGACTGTGTTTGTTGTTTACTTATAATGTAAACACCTGCTGCCACAAGAAAACAACTTGCTATTTTTACTGCATTAATATCTTGTGCGTAAGCTTCTTGCATAAACACGTGCGCTAAAATACTAACAATAATAAAACTAACTACAGGCTGCAAATACACATAACTACTTGTTACCGAAGGTGCTAAATGGTTAAGCGCGTAAATATTAAACAAATAGGCGAAAAAGGTGGTAAATAACACCACGTAACCAATGGTTAAGTAGGTATTTAATGTAAATGCTTCAAAATTGGTGTTTAAAAACTCTGAAATCCCAAACGGAAACACGTATAAAAACCCAAATAAAAACACCCAACTGGCAACCGTTATGGCATGGTATTTTTTCATTAAGGTTTTTGCCAAAACAAGGTAAAGCCCATAGCTACATGCATTTAAAAGTACAAATAAATTGCCTAAAAAAGAGCTGGTCCCTACGGCTTTGTTGCCATAAAGTATTAAAAATATAGCGCCAACACCTCCCAAAGTAATGCCCAATAATTTGTTTAGCGTAATACGTTCTTGTAAAATAAGATAACTAAAAACCAAAACAATTAAAGGAGCTGTGGTATTTATTATGGAAGCATCAATAGGCGATGTTAAATTAATCCCATGAAAAAACAGCAGTTGGTTAATGGCACCCCCAAACAAGCCGCAAAGTGCAAGCATTAAAAAGTCTTTTTTGGCAACTTTTTCTTTAACGAACAACCATTTAATCATCCAAAAAAGAAATGCACAACCTGTAAGCCTAAAAAAAACAAAGGCCGTTGGCCCTATTTTATGGGGCATAATGCCTTTGGCAATAATATAATTGGCACCGTAAATAATGTTGGCACCTAATAGTGCCAAATGGGCCTTGGTTGTGTCTTTTATCAAACCGAAGTTGTGTTTTAAGTGGCGAAATTACAAAACAAAATTGTAATGGGTTGCTATTTGGTATTCATATCAAATCAATTCAATTTTATTAGAAGTAAACGTTTTACAGTTCTCTATTTAAAGTGTAAATTTGCGCTTTAATTTTGGTCATTGCTAACAACCTGAAGCAATCTGCTTATAACAAAAAGATTCCTTCCACCTGCGTCTTCGTAATGACAAAACTGATTTGAATATAGATGACATACAATTTCAACGAAATCGAAGCCAAATGGCAAAAATATTGGGCTGAAAACCAAACATTTAAAGCTGAAAACATATCAGATAAACCTAAATTTTATGTGTTGGATATGTTTCCCTACCCAAGTGGTGCGGGCCTGCACGTGGGGCATCCACTAGGGTACATCGCATCCGATATTTATGCACGCTACAAGCGCCACAAAGGGTTTAACGTATTGCATCCGCAGGGGTACGATAGTTTTGGTTTGCCGGCTGAACAGTATGCCATCCAAACGGGGCAACATCCAGCGTTAACCACCGAAGAGAACATTAAAACCTACCGGCGCCAGTTGGACCAAATTGGGTTTTCATTCGATTGGTCGCGGGAAGTGCGTACTTCAGACCCAAGTTATTACAAATGGACCCAGTGGATCTTCATTCAACTGTTCAATTCGTGGTACAACAAGGATGTTGATAAAGCGGAAGATATTTCAGGATTGATAAAAATATTTGCTTCGGAAGGAAATTCAAACGTAAATGCGGTGTGCGATGATAACATCGAATCGTTTTCTTCGGAAGAATGGAAGGCGTTTGATACCGTAAAACAACAACAAATTTTATTGCAATATAGATTAACGTATTTAGCCGAAACGGAAGTAAACTGGTGCCCTGCATTGGGAACGGTATTGGCAAATGATGAAATTGTAAATGGTGTTTCCGAACGTGGTGGGCATCCCGTAATAAGAAAAAAAATGACCCAATGGAGCATGCGCATTTCGGCGTATGCAGAACGTTTGCTTCAAGGGTTGGAAAAAATCGATTGGACCGATTCCCTAAAGGAAAGCCAACGCAACTGGATTGGAAAATCGGTTGGTGCATCGGTATTTTTCCCCATCCTATCCTTCCCCAAAGGGGAAGAGAAAGCAGGTTCGCTTACTCGTGCGGGGTATATGACTGGTGGAAATAATTCGCATTTGTTATTGGAACGCGCTAAGGAAATGCGTGCAAATCCAACTCAGGCAGAAGCAGTACTGTGGGAACAGCTAAGGAATAAAAACTTAGAAGCAAAATTTAGACAACAGCATTTAATTGGTGATTATATTGTTGATTTTGTTTGTTTAGATAAAAAATTGATTGTTGAAGTAGATGGCAAAATCCATGAAAATCAATTGGATGAAGATGCAAAGCGAACTGAAATTCTTGAAAATGATGATTATAAAGTCATTCGTTTTTCAAATGAAGAGGTTTTAGGAAATATAGATAGTGTTTTAAAAACCATTCAAGAAGCATTATCACAAAGAGAATCTGTCAAGGATGTGCTCCGAATGAGTGAGCAAATTCCCCCTTCGGGGGTTAGGGGGATTGAGGTGTTCACAACAAGACCCGATACCATCTTCGGCGTTTCATTTATGACGCTTGCCCCCGAGCACGAACTAATTCCACAAATAACCACCCCAGCACAAAAAGCCGAGGTTGATGCTTACATTTTAGCAACCGCCAAACGTAGCGAACGCGATAGAATGGCCGATGTAAAAACCATTTCGGGCGCGTTTACAGGGGCGTATGCCGAACATCCGTTTACAAAACAGCCCATTCCGGTTTGGATTGGCGATTATGTTTTGGCGGGCTACGGAACCGGTGCGGTAATGAGCGTTCCTTGTGGCGACCAACGCGATTACGATTTTGCAAAGCATTTTAATATCCCAATCCCCAATATTTTTGAAGGGGTTGATATTTCAAAAGAAGCCTACGCTTCAAAAGACAATGTTGTGATTGCCAATAGCGATTTCCTTAACGGATTAAACTATAAAGAAGCGACCAAAAAAGTCATTAACGAACTTGAAAAATTAGGCCAAGGCCAAGGCAAAACCAATTACCGTTTGCGCGATGCCGTTTTTAGTCGCCAGCGTTATTGGGGCGAGCCATTTCCGGTGTATTATGTTGATGGTATGCCGCAGATGATTGATGCGAAACATTTACCCATTCGTTTACCGGAAGTTGAAAAATATTTACCAACCCAAACGGGCGAACCACCATTGGGCAATGCCACCGTTTGGGCTTGGGACACCAATAAAAATGAAGTCGTTTCCAACGACTTGATTGACAATAAAACCATTCACCCATTAGAATTGAACACCATGCCAGGGTGGGCAGGAAGTTCGTGGTATTTTAACCGCTACATGGACCCCGATAATACCGAAGCATTTGCGAGCAAAGAAGCCTTAAATTACTGGAAAGATGTCGATTTATACATTGGCGGCAGCGAGCATGCCACAGGGCATTTGCTATACTCGCGTTTTTGGCAAAAATTCTTGTTCGATAAAGGCTTGGTGCCTGTGGATGAATATGCTAAAAAACTGATTAACCAAGGCATGATTTTGGGGACTAGTGCTTTTGTAACGAAAGTTGTCCCTGGTTTACTAAAAAATAATGAAAAAGAATTTTTGGCAAAAGGAAGTAAAATAAATCCAATATTTATTTCAAGTGACCGACTAAAATTTATAAAACAAAATGAAAATAAGTGTGGTTTACGGTTTTTTATTAGAGATGAAAATACAGAGGATATATTTAAGTTGATAGAAAAGTTAGCGGATAAAACGGAAGATTTTTATTCCTCAAAAGAAGAAACTATTGGATATGATATTTCGTTTAATCTTGGTCATGGTTTTCATACAGACGTCTCTTTCATAAACGCCTCCGATGAATTAGATATTGAAGCGTTCAAAAATTGGAGAGAAGAGTATAAAAATGCTGAATTTATTACTGAAGAAGACGGAACTTTTAAAGTAAAACGCGAAGTCGAAAAAATGTCCAAATCCAAATACAACGTGGTCAATCCCGACCAAATTTGTGTTGATTATGGTGCAGATAGTTTACGCCTTTACGAAATGTTTTTAGGCCCGTTAGAGCAATACAAACCTTGGAATACGGCGGGTATTACAGGCGTGCATGGGTTCCTTAAAAAATTATGGAAACTGCATGTTAGCGAAGATGGATTAAATGTAACTAATGAAGCACCTTCAAAAGAAGCCTTAAAAACACTTCATAAAACCATTAAAAAGGTAGAGGAAGATATTGAAAATTTCTCGTTCAATACTTCGGTTTCAACCTTTATGATTGCCGTTAACGAGTTAACCGCCCAAAAATGTACTTCAAAAGAAATTTTAGAGCCTTTACTGGTTTTATTATCGCCCTACGCGCCCCATATTGCCGAGGAATTATGGGAAATGTTGGGTCATCAAACATCCATTTCAACGGCAGCATTCCCAAAATTTGATGCCAGTTATTTGGTTGAGAGTAGCAAGGTTTACCCCATTTCCTTCAACGGAAAAACGCGTTTTACTTTAGAGTTGCCCATGGACTTGAATGTGCAGCAAATTGAAAAGGCAGTAATGGCACACGAAAAAACCCAAGAACAATTGGCCGGCAAATTGCCAAAAAAAGTGATTGTTGTTCCCGGAAAAATCGTGAATATTGTTGGCTGATTTATAGCAGGCGCAAACCTTTAAAACCAAACTAGGGTACTGCCCTACTTAAGCAAAAAAACCCCGTAGTGTTTTAAACGTACGGGGTTTTTGTTAAAATTTGAATACTGGTATTTGTTTTAATTACCTAACCAAGCGCTCCATGGTATTCTGGATAAAAATAGTACCAAAGCGAGTGTATAGAAAATAGCAATGGGCTTTAGTTTTGCTTTCGATGTTAATTTCTTTTTATGTTTTGAATAGCCAATGGTAATAAAGGCAATGGCAATAATGTTTACCAACGGATGCTCCACCAAATACAGGCGTGCTACGGCGTTTTTCATAACTTCACCGCCCATTTCGCCCCACAGCTCAAATCTGGGCGACACAAAATAAAGCAATAACCCTATAAGCAATTGTATGTGCGAAACAATTAGGGTAAATAATGATATCCTAAAATCTTTAGCTTCATACGCTTTATCGCCAAACACTTTTAACAAGGCATTTACAACAGCGATAATTAAAATTAAAAGCACCAAATAGGCCCAATAAGAGTGCAGGTTTTTTACAGTTTCATACATGATTTATAGGTTTTAAAATTTAAAAAGCAAATTTAATAATTAAAAACATAAAAAAACCGCTTCTTTTTTAGAAGCGGTTTTAAAATTATTTAAAATTGGGTAGAATTAGAAGTTGTAACGCATACTTAAGTTCCAAGTCCTGCCATAACCAAACCAAACCCCATTATTGACATTCACGCCTTTCCAGGCCACATCGTCTGCATCAACGTGGATATTATCTCTTGAGTTTTCAATATAAACTTCGTCAAAAACGTTGTTTACATTTAGGCGAATCTGTAATGAATTTTGGTCGTTTTCACCTAATAACATTTTATATGAAATTCCAGTATCTACAGTATCGTATGATGGCAATTTAATTGAACCTCGATTGTTTTCTGTTTTAAATTCATTAGAACCAAAAGCAGCGGCACCGTACAAGTTATCGTATTGATTCCAGTTTGCCCCAATTTTTAATCGGGGGAGAATTTCGTAATCAGCACTAATGCCAGCTGTAAACTGTGCTGCTTCACCCACTTTAACACCGTCTATGTATGATGTGGCTCCTTCGGAAATTACAGCACCAGCATCATCGGTAGTTCTAGTCGTGATATTCCCTTTATACTGCCAATCTCCTACTGACACAAAGCCGTTAAAAGTAAATCCATCAAAAGGACGTGTAAACACTTCTAATTCAGCACCCATATGGACTTGTTTCAAAGGACTTGTTTTAGTAAATTGATCTGCTAAACCATCTTTATCTGTATCTTTGGAGCTATAATCTACTTTATTGTCCCACGTAGTATGATATACGTTAAGGTTGGCCGATATTATGTCGCCTAAAAATTTATATCCTGCCTCAAAACCGGTTATTTTTTGGTTGCCTTCAACAAATGGATTTAATTGGTTGGAAGAACGGTCATTAATAAATAAATCGCTATGGTAAGGTTGACGAGAATAATAACCCGCATTTGCAAATACAACATTGTTGTCGTTTAAATTATACGCTGCACCTGCTTTTACGTTAAAGCCAGTATTGTTTATTTTATCAGAATCTTCAGATTTCCCTTTAACTTTAGCCTCTCCATATTCTGTTCTGAAATGAGACTGTGTTGAAGCAGACCCTTGAAAAAATGCAGAGAATTGGTCTTGAGTATATTCCAGTTGACCAAAAGCTCCTACGTAATTAATTTTTTCCTCATAGTCATAATAAGTATGAAGGCGTTGTGCGTGATCATTATTCGGATTGAACAATAAACCCCAAGGGTTAAGTCCGCCATAAGTTTTAGTTACAGTATAAGCGCCTCCATTGTAAGCACTCGTAGCATTTACTGATTCAACCGACAAAAATTCATTAACACTTCTAAAATGAATACCGTTGTACAAACGCACATCTGCTCCAGCATTAAAACTTAAATTTTCGTTTAATTGATTGTTGTAATTTGTTACTAAACCGTACCAATTATGGTTGTTATTTGAACCTCTTACATAAGTTGGCACACCTTTAGAAGCTAATGTTGAACCAAAACCACCCCTTCCTAAAGAAGCATATGCTACTGTGGATAACGAAGAATTATCATTTATTGTCAAATCCCAGCTTAGGTTGACTACAGGTTTATGGTAAACATTTCTTCCAGCTGGATAATAACCTTCGCTAATAGTATTAGGACTATCTACTCCTGTATATGCAAAGTTATATTTTCTACCTTTTTCTAAATAGGTTTTCAAGGTATTATATCCTGAGGCGGCATGCCATTGTGGAGCGCCAGTTACCATGAAGTTAAAGATATTTTTTTCGTTGGATTTATATCCAAAAGACAAAAAATAGGTTTGCCCTTGTCCGTCTGTATGGTCGGCATAACCTTCACCTTGCCAATGTCCTAATAATGCGGTAAATGCAAAACCATTGGACATTAAACCAGTTGAGTAAGAAGCTGTTGTTTTTATGTAATTATCATTCGCTATCATTTGTTGCACAAAACCGCCTTCTTTTCTATCAATTGTTTTTGTTACAATGTTCACGGTGCCACCCACTGAAGAAATGGCGAGTTTTGAGGATCCTAAGCCACGTTGCACCTGTACCGCTTTAGCTACATCTAAAACACCCGACCAATTGGACCAGTACATTTTACCATCTTCTACGCCATTAATTGGTTGTCCATTTAATAAGAATGCAGTATTAGTTTGATCAAAACCACGTAAAAACATTTGACCTTCGCCAAAACCACCTTTTTGTACAGATTGTACCGAAGGAGTCGATTTTAAAATTTCAGGTAAATCAGAATTACCCCCTTTTTCTTGAATTTGATTTGCTTTAATTGTAGAAACCGCGATAGGTGTTTTTCTGTCTTCAGCTAAGTCGATTACCCCAGTTCCAGTAACCACAATTTCATCTAATGAATTGTCAGAAGCTAAGGATATTTTTCCTAAATCCTTACTACTTGAAAACGTTATTGTTACAGTCCCATAACCCACATAGGATATAACTATTTGTCCAGATGACGTTTGGGTAGTTAAGATAAAGTTTCCATCAAAATCTGAAGAAACACCATTGGTTGTACCTTTTTCAACAATATTTGCTCCAGGTAACGGTGCGTTAATTTCGGCATCTATAACTTTACCTTTAATGGTAGTTTGTGCCAACACAACTGTAGTAAATAATATCGCTACAGACATCAATAATAATCGTGTAAATTTTTTCATAAACTTTAGATTAATTAAATTAATTGAATTAGTCGTGGCAAAAATACGGAGAATAAAACAATAAGCATTAAGAAAATGTTAACAAATAACCAATTTGTTAATAAATATAAAAGGTACGAATATTTTAATTATTCGCACCCTTAATATTAAATCTATAAGAATAATGAATGTTTTTATTAAAAACGCTTATAATAATTTAATAAGTTTAAGGTAGAGCTGTCATGCAATTGAGAGGCACCTTCGCTAAATTCCTTTAAAATTTTGTTGGCTAATTGCTTGCCCAATTCAACCCCAAACTGGTCGTAACTAAAAATGTTCCAAACAATACCCTGTACAAAAATCTTATGTTCGTACATGGCAATTAGTTTTCCTAAACTTTCGGGTGTGAGCTGATTGATAAAAATGGTGTTTGTTGGCTTGTTGCCCTGAAATATTTTAAAGGGCAGGAGTTCTGCGGAAGCACCTTCGGCCTTTACCTCTGCTTCGGTTTTACCGTTCATTAAAGCTTCGGTTTGAGCCATAAAATTCGACATCAATTTATCTTGATGGTCTTGGTTTCCATGTAGTGAAGTAGCAAAACCTATAAAATCGGCAGGAATAAGCTTGGTGCCTTGGTGTATTAATTGAAAAAAGGCGTGTTGGGCATTGGTACCCGGTTCGCCCCAAATAATGGTACCAGTTTGATAATCAATGGATTTACCGTTTCTATCAACACTTTTACCATTGCTTTCCATAATGCCCTGTTGCAAATAGGTTGCAAACTGGTTTAGGTATTGGGAATATGGAATGATGGCTTCACTTTCAGCCCCAAAAAAATTGTTGTACCAAACGGTAAGCAACGCTAAAACTACGGGGATGTTGGTTTTAAAATCTTCATTTTTAAAATGCTCGTCCATTTTGTTGGCACCTTGCAGTAAACTGTCAAAATTTTTGTAACCAATGGCTAAACTGATGGTTAAACCAACGGCGCTCCATAGTGAAAATCGACCACCAACCCAATCCCACATGGGAAAAATGTTGTTTTCGTCAATACCAAATGCTTTTACGTTTTTTATATTGGTTGAAACCGCCACAAAATGTTTTGCAATGGCAGCGTCGTTGCCCGTTTTTAAAAACCATGCTTTTAAGGTGTTGGCATTGGAAAGGGTTTCTTGTGTGGTAAATGTTTTTGAAACAATAACAAAAAGTGTTGTTTCTGGATTTAGTTTTTTAATAACTTCGTTTACATGGTCGCCGTCCACATTGCTAACAAAATGGGTGGTTAACTGGTTTTTGTAGTATTGAAGTGCATCTACCACCATGGCAGGGCCCAAATCGGAGCCACCAATGCCAATATTGACCACATCGGTAAAGGTTTTTCCGGTAAAGCCTTTTAGGTTTCCATTTACAACATCGTTTGTAAAAGCCTCTATTTTTTGCTTAACCGCATATATTTCGGGCATCACGTTAACGCCATCTACTTTAAAGTTGGCCGTTTTTGGTGCTCGCAACGCGGTATGCAAAACGGCACGTGCTTCGGTTTGGTTTATTTGCTCGCCCGAAAACTGACTTGTAATGGCCTCTTTCAACTTAACTTCTTTGGCCAGCTCCAATAAATAGGATATGGTGTCTTCAGTGATTCTATTTTTTGAGAAATCTACATAAAAATCGTCCCATTTTATGGTGAATTTATTTGCACGTTCTTTATCCTTGGCAAACCAATCTTTCATGTGTACGGTATTGATTTTGCTGTAATGGTCTTGAAGTTTCTTCCAAGCGGAAGTTGTAGTTGGGTTGATGGTTGGTAACGCCATGATTTATTTTTTTTGTTTTATTGTATTTTTTACTTCTTTTTCCTTTGATTCATCAAAAATGGGCAGACCGTCCAATTGCAATTTAAGGGGTTTAATAAACGCTAAATAAGCTGGTTTTAGGGCTTCTGCAATAGGTTCGGAATTTGATAATTTTTCTTTTAACGGGTCAATTTGTTTGCCGTTTTTCCAGAAACGGTAGCATACGTGGGGGCCGCCTGTGTTGCCCGTCATTCCTATCCAACCAATAACGTCGCCTTGTTTCACGTGATCGCCAACGTTTACTTTGCGGCGTTGCATGTGCAAATACTGTGTTTCGTAGGTGGCATTGTGCCTTATTTTTACATAATTGCCGTTACCGCCCTTGTATCGCGATTCGGTAACCGTACCGTTTGCAGTTGCTAAAATGGGGGTGCCTATGGGAGCGGCAAAATCGGTGCCTTTGTGCGGGCGAAGGGCGAAGCCATAATAGGCAATACGCCTATTCAGGTTGTATCGCGATGAAATCCTACTGAACTGAACGGGTGCTTTTAGGAACGCCCGACGTAAATCTTTAGCGGCCTCATTATAATATTCGTAAGTATTTTTTATGGAATCTGTTTTAAACCTAAAGGCATAATAGGGCGTGTTTTTATGGTTAAATATAGCCGCTTTTACATGTTGGATGCCGCCATAAATGGTATCGTCAATATATTTTTCAGTATAAATAACCTTAAATGAATCCCCTTTTTGAAATCGTGTAAAATCAAGGGTCCACGCATATATTTGTTCGGCAAGCATATTGGTAAGTACGGGGCTTATCCCTTTTTGGTCCAGTGTTTGTGAAATGCTATTGTTAATAACGCCGGTTACTGTTTTTTCAACATATTTAATGGGTTTCCTACTGGTGTAGGCATGAATGGAGTCGTGAAAACTGATAACCAAATACTCCTCTTGATTGGGCTGATAAATAAAGGTTTTTGGTGTTTGCAAGGAATCTTTTGCGCACAACATCGTATAGGGTTTACCTATTTGAAGATTTCGTATATCAAAGGTATCCTTCGCTTTTTCAGCAATGGAAAATATTTTTGTATAGTCTAGTTTGTAGCGTTCTAAAATGGCACCAAAGCTATCGCCTTTTCTTATCGTATCCCTTTTTACAACAAAGTTGCTTAGGTTGAAACCGAATTCATAAATATCGGCAGGTTTTTCAACTATTACTTCTTCAACGGGTTGTTCGTTTTGTTTGCAGCCTACAAAAACCGACACGATTAGTGCTATTAGTATGCCGTTAATGACTGTTTTTCGAGCTATAAATTTGAAATTAAACTTCTTTTTTAATGCTTTGGATGCATGTATTTTACCCATTCAATATTTTGTTATATCGGCAACTAAATCCGGTTATTATGTAATTATTTGGTGTTTTGGCAAGCAAAATCCCGTTCGTTTGGTTTAAACCCGGTAAAGGCCAATGGAATTGTGCTAAAAATTTTCCAAATTTAGTGAATTCGTATTTATAACTTTCTTCAAAAACTGTTAATATGTTGCTTTTTTTAGCCGAATTATAACGGTTTTTAACAAGAAATCTACGGATAGACAGCGGCCAACGCGCTATAAGGCGTTTTTCTGTCTTTTTTGAATCAAATAACCTTGTTTGAAGAAACCGGTAGGTTATTAATTTTACAGATGGCTAAGAGGTTGCCAGTTAATTGTTAACCTGTATTTTAAAGGGGTATTTCAAACCTTTAAAAGCATCCAAATCGGCGCGTAATGAGCCTATCCGTAAATCGGCCTTCAAGCGTAAAGGCACTTTATTTTTGTCTTTCGATACCCAAAGCGTTAGGCTTTCTTCTTCTTTAAATACGCGTCCTGCCATTACATAGGGCCTAAATTTAAGGGCTTCAACTTTGCCAAAATCGGTATCAATAACATCCTCGCCTAAATATTGCAGTTTAAACCCGTAGCTCTCTTCATCAAAAAACATATTGGTTCTAAACTCATCGCCCACTTTAAGTTTGTTAATATCGATGGTATTGCGCAAATAATAATACGTTGAAACCATGTCCTGGATGTTTGCCGGTGTGGAAAACTCTTTTTTGGTATTGTTTTTTTTATCGTTTACTAAAGCCTTGTTTGCACTTTGGTTAAAATCAATCTCAATATCTTTCGTGTAGCCACCTTCGTCAATATTCCTGATAAACTTATAGGGCACCAATGCTTTCTTATCAAAATAGCTTTCATAGCGATCCTTCACCTTAAAAAACCATTTAATCATGCCCGATGTCCAGCCTTTTCCTACCACATGGTACACATCTTTACCGTTAAATTTTGTTTCGTTTACCGTAAGGGTGGCGGTGCCTGCTTTTAAAAAACCGCTATAACTCATTTTAAACCTAATCCATTCGCCCTCGGCAAATGCCGATTCTTGTTGTGCAAAAGCTAGTTGCGCCACACATATTGTTGTTAGTATAAGTAGTATCTTTTTCATTTCTTTATTGGGGAATTGTAATGTGCTTTTATAAACAACTCTTTTTTAAACCAGTGAATTACAATTACTGTTCCAAAAATATAAAATTTCTTTTAGTGTTCTTGGTTTCCACATATTATTGTTTTTGCGATATGCTAGAGGCTGAAAGAAAGACAGAAAACAACACATCATGGCCGAATATAGGTTTTAAGCATGGCATGATCTGATTTGAAAGTGTGTATTTTTTTTGTTTTAAGAATTTTTAAATCTTTTGATATCCAAATATGATCGAGCGAAAGCAATGGCAGGTTCCAAAACCATGTTTCCCTAAAGCCATTCCCCTTTTTATTAAATGCATGGTTAAAATTTGTTTTTAGGCGCTTTAGGTGTTTGGATTCGTATGGCAAATTGAAATCGCCCAAAATAACGGCTCTTTGGTTTGTGCTAAGCAACTTGTTAACAAAACCCAGTTCCCATTCACGGGGTACATCCATACTACCGGTAACATCGACGGCATAAAAATGAATGTTGCGTGTTTGGAACTGTATGACCGTTGAATTGTATGGGGAGGTATGCTGACTTTCAATATGAAGGGGTGTTTTAGAGAACACGTACATTTCCCGTTGCGATTTATAAAGGTAATACGATGGGTATTTCGCTTTAAAATTTTCAATGTTGTTAGGTTTCGATTCTACCAAAACCAGAATATCAGGAATACCTTCATTTTCACTAAAGGCACCTTCAAGGCCGTTATCGCGCGATGCATTCCAGAACACGATTTCTAAATCGGTGCCATCAACCGTTTCCGGAATATGTATTTTAAAACTTCGCCCAAGCCAAATAACCAATAAAATACCTGCCAATATCACATTGTATTTTCGTTTGTAAAGAAAAATGGACAGTCCTAAAATAACCGCAATAATTACGGGCAAAGGATATTTATAGAAGTTTATCGAATCGGTATAACTACGTTCCTTTATAATAAAATGAATGGCCAAAAGCCTTGTTATTATTGCAATATTTACAATCCAATAACCAATTTTTAAAATCTTGAGCATTATCTAAGTGAAAATCCTTTAGCGGCCCACCACGGGTGTATTTCTATAACCAAACGTCCTGCTTTAACCATGGGGTCGGCATTTGCCAAACTATCGGCCATTTTAAGTGTAGGCACATTGTAAATGGTTATGCCCCTAATATCGCCGTTATCTCCAAAAGGACCAGAAATATCGGCATACCCTAACTTGTACATCTTGGTTAAATGTGCTAAATGTAACGTTTGAAGACTATCCGCTTCTTTTTTTGTTTGAGAACGGGTGGGGCCGCTTTTTAAAAAGGCCATAAAATATTGCTGCATTAAAATGGTGTCCTTTGTTGTTTCATCAACATAATCGAAGGTCTGGAAGCCTTTTGCACTGAGTGCTTCTTTCATGTCCTTCATCGATTTTTTTACGGGTTCACGGTGCGTTTTGCAAGCAATAAACCCAACAGTTGCTATTAAAATAAATATAATACGTTTCATCTTTTTTCAGTATTTAAAGAAGGTGTTTTGCGTTATTCCCCATGCTTTCAACAACCAAAGGTAGTCAGTATTTTAAACATCATTCAGCCTTATTTGCTTTTGAAACTATTCAAAATTTTATTGACCCTACCAACTCATCTCAATGGTCCACACACTAAATTGCCCATAAAAATATGGCATTTAATGCCTAAATTTACACTATGTTTAGCGATTTACCAATTCGAAAAATCATTCATGTTGATATGGATGCGTTTTATGCGTCTGTCGAGCAAATGGATAACCCCCAATTAAAAGGAAAACCGCTTGCGGTGGGTGGCCATGGCAAACGTGGCGTTATTAGCGCTGCCAGTTATGAAGCACGAAAATTTGGCGTAAAAAGCGCCATGTCTGGAAATTTGGCAATAAAATTATGCCCGCAGCTCATTTTTGTCAGACCTAATTTTGAACGTTACACCGAAATTTCAAAAAAAATACGCAAAATTTTTTATGATTACACCGATTTGGTAGAACCGCTTTCGCTGGATGAAGCTTATCTGGACGTTACAAACAATAAAAAAGGCAACCCAAGCGCATCGCTAATTGCAAAAGAAATTCGGGAACGTATTTTTAATGAAATTGGGCTAACGGCCTCTGCGGGCATTTCCATTAACAAATTTGTGGCCAAAGTTGCTAGCGATTATAATAAGCCCAATGGCCAAAAAACCGTAAATCCTGAAGATGTTATTGCTTTTTTGGAACAACTGGATATTAGGAAATTTTATGGCGTTGGAAAGGTAACTGCCGATAAAATGTACCAATTGGGCATTTTTACAGGAAACGATTTAAAACAAAAATCCATCGATTATTTGGATGAACATTTTGGAAAATCGGGCAGATACTATTATTATGTGGTTCGAGGCATTCATAACAGCGAAGTGAAGCCCAATAGAATACGGAAAAGTTTGGCTGCCGAACGTACTTTTAATGAAAACCTGTCAAGCGAAATCTTCATGCTTGAAAAATTAGACCATATTGCCGATGAAGTATCGCGCCGTTTAATAAAAAGTAAAGTTTCAGGCAAAACGGTAACCTTAAAAATAAAATATAGCGATTTTACGCTTCAAACACGCAGCAAGACCTTGCCCTATTTTATTAATGATAAAGCCTTGATTTTTGAAACCTCCAAAGAGTTGCTGTACCAGGAACGGTTGAGCAATTCGGTTCGTTTGTTGGGTATTTCGTTATCGCATTTGAATACTGAAACCAAAAAAACAGCAGAGCAAAAAACGGTGAGCGTACAGTTAAAATTCGAGTTTTAACACGTGTAAAAAAAATTAGCCATTACGCAACAACTCTTTTTGCCTCAACTTCCTGTTTCTTGACAAAAAGCGTAATTCCAGTAAATGCCACGATAAAACTGCCAAAACAAGCGTGGTCAATAACACCAACACACCCACCAGAAATGGTTTGTTTGAATGAAACAACCCAAGAAACACCGCTAGTTGAATTAATGGAAAATGGTAAATATAAATGCCGTATGTAAAATCGCCATACTTCCCAAAATTATTTAAAAAGCTAAAACCATAGGCAAAATAAAATACCATAAAACCGTAGGTTATGGGCTTTAAAAAGTGGGTGCCCCAAACGTACTGTTCCAAAAAGAAC
Source organism: Mariniflexile maritimum (assembly GCF_009746565.1). Lineage (GTDB taxonomy): Bacteria > Bacteroidota > Bacteroidia > Flavobacteriales > Flavobacteriaceae > Mariniflexile > Mariniflexile maritimum. The sequence goes on along the minus strand of NZ_WRPN01000002.1, from coordinate 52,799 downwards.
AAGACCAAACAAGGCACAATAACATAGTGCTTTTGCTTAAGCAAATATGAAAAGTTTTTATAAAACAGTATGCCAACTACAAAAAAGGCAAGTGCACCGGGCAATTGCTTGGCAATTCGGTAGTGGTCAATGGCTACGAAATAATTAAAATAAGTAACGGAGCCCACATAAACGATGCCGCTCAAAACAAAAATATTTATTTTCTTGTTTTTTACCAACCAATAAAAAACAGGCAATAAAAGGTAGAAAGCCTCTTCAATTTTAATGGTCCACAAAGCACCGTTTACAGCACAAATGGCATTGGTTTGAAACACACCGGGTAGGCATGGCTGTAAATAATTTTGGAAGGTTAAATTGGCTGCCAAGTAGCTCCAAAATTGACCACTAAAAAAATAACTTTGAATGGAATAACTTGAGATTAACGAAAAAAGCAGTGCGCAAAATACAATTACAAAAAAATAGGCCGGTACAATCCTTTTAACTCTTCTAAAAATGTAATCATTGACACTTTGACTGTTTTCATAACTTTTAGCAATTAAAAACCCACTAATAACAAAAAACCCGTCTATTGCTAAACGGGTATTAAATAAGTTTAAATAGGGCTGAAAAACAGAAACTTCACTTAATTCGATAAGATGGGCAATTGCTACGGTTGCAGCAAAAACAACCCTTAAAAAGTCAAAATTATTCCTGTTTATTTTATTCAAAAAAACTAAATCTTGCAGTTTGTTATTTCGGTTACACGAAGGGTGTTAACCATTCCTTTATCTTGAATTGGCATAGCGGCTAAACTAATGAGCATATCTCCTTCTTCCAAATATCCTTTTTTGCAGGCTATTGCATTCACATCTTCAATCGTTTCGTCGGTGCTTACAAATTTATCATAGTAAAAAGCGCGTACGCCCCAAAGTAAGCTCAATCGTGTTAAGATGCGCTTGTTTGAGGTAAATACCAAAATATGGCATAGCGGTCTCCATGCCGAAATTTGAAAAGCGGTATAACCACTGTTGGTTAATGTTGAAATGGCCTTGGCGCTAATTTCATTGGCCATATTTGCCGCATGGTAGCAAATAGATTTGGTTATGTAGCGGTTTGTACGAATATGCGGAGGCAATTGTGGCACCTTTATTAACGAGGAGTTTTCCACACTTATTAAAATATTGCTCATTTGCCTAATTACCTGAATAGGATACTCACCTACCGATGTTTCGCCTGAAAGCATCACCGCATCGGCACCGTCCATTACCGAGTTGGCTACGTCGTTAACCTCGGCACGGGTTGGTGTTAAACTATTAATCATGGTTTCCATCATTTGGGTGGCTATAATTACAGGGATTCTAGCTTTTTTTGCACGTAAAACCAACTGTTTTTGAATAAGTGGCACTTCCTCGGCAGGAACTTCCACACCCAAATCGCCACGTGCCACCATGATCCCATCGCAGTGCGCCACAATTTTATCGATATTGGCAACCGCTTCGGGTTTTTCAATTTTAGCAATAATGGGAATTTTGTGGTCGCTATGCTTTTCTATTAAATCGCGAAGTTGCATTAAATCTTCGGCATGGCGCACAAAGGAAAGCGCTATCCAGTCCACATCTTGCCCAATGGCAAAAATGGCATCTTCAATATCTTTTTCGGTTAAGGCGGGTTGTGAAATGTTGGTATTGGGCAAATTAACCCCTTTTTTAGATTTTAAAGGACCACCTTGTATAACACGTGCTTTAACTTCTGTTTTCTTATCGGTTGAAACGACCTCAAAAATCAGTTTTCCGTCATCCAAAAGAATGCGCTCACCGGGTTTTGCATCTTGGGGAAACCTATCATAAGTCATGTAAACGCGCTCTTTGGTGCCTTCAAAACGTTTGCCCGTTACAAAGGTTATTTCATCGCCGGGGTTTACAAAAACTTCTTCTTTCATAACGCCCACACGAAGTTTAGGCCCTTGTAAATCTGCCAAAATTGCCGCGGTATAGCCAAATTCTTCATTAAGTTCACGTATCATTTTAATGCGTTCGGCAACATCGTTATAATCGGCATGTGAAAAGTTTATTCTAAAAACATTAGCTCCTTCTTCAAGCATTCCTTTTAAAACTTCCTTATTGCTTGTTGCGGGTCCTAACGTGGCAACTATTTTGGTTTTTTTTCTTATTGGCATTAGCTAAAAATTAAATTGTGTTTTGATTTTAATTGATCACTATCAACACCAAAGGCCGTAGCTATTTGAGGTATCTCCACTATTTTATTTAAAATATATGTTTCGTTGCTTTCGCTACATTCATTTTCTATCTTTAAAAAATAGTTAACAGCCTTGAACTCTGGTATTAGATAGGTTGTTTGTATTATTTTTTCTTGTGCATCGAACAATGATTTTTGATTGCCTTGATGCACGATTTCGTTTTTGCAGGTATTGGACACTAAACTCCATGTAATAAGTCGTTTTGCGTCTTCCCATTCAAAAATTGAAAAGCCTGTTTTTCCGTTACCGCCATCTAAATCGGAACGTTTTCTGGCGAGACTGATGTTCAGTTTTTTGTTCAAAAGATATGCCAAACGGTAATCTTCGATGTTACAATGGATGCCTATTAACGTGTAATCGGCATCATCAAAATCAGCATCCAATATAAGTTTGTGAACAGCCATGTTTCATTTTAAATGCCGTAAATATAGTATTTAAAAAACATATCAATAAAAAACTAATACGAATATTGAGGAACAGAGCAACTAAAACGTTGTAGTTAACAGCTTATTTTAAAAAAATCAAATCATTTTCGACATTTTGTTCTGGAACACAAAAAACGCGCGTTTTGATGCTTTTTCTTCGGCTTTTTTCTTTGAGGTTGCTCTTGCCTTTGCAACTACTTTATTGTCTATGGATAGTTTTACCGAAAAGTGTCTAATATCATCATTGCCAGTATCTTCGTAAACATGGTAGCTAAATATTTTCTTTTCTTTTTGGCACCATTCAATAAGAAGGCTCTTATAGCTGATAACCTTGCCTTCTAGGGTTTCAATATCAACATACGGTATGATGATTCGATTGTAGATAAATTTTTCACAGTAGTTATAGCCTCGGTCCAAAAAAATGGCGCCCACTAAAGCCTCAAACAAATTTCCGTGGATATTGTCGCCAAATTGACCTGGCGGAATTTTACTTTCAACCAAGCCAATTAAGTTGAGTTCTTTTCCAAGTTCGTTCAAATGTTCCCTGCTTACTACTTTAGAGCGCATTTTGGTTAGGTAGCCTTCATCGCCCGATGGTACTTCGCGATATAAATGCGATGCGATAACGGCGCTTAACATGGCATCGCCCAAAAACTCCAAGCGTTCGTAATTAATGGCGTTCCCTTTGCTGTCCTTGATGTTCATGGAACGGTGCGTGAAGGCTTTTCTATAGAATTTTTCGTCCTTGGGCTTGAACTCCAGAATCTTGATTAGGGCCATAAAAAAATTCCCGTTGCGTTTAAAACGGGAATTCAATATGTTACGAATGTACTTCATTCGGGATTTAGTCTAATTTCTTGAATAATACACAAGCGTTATGTCCGCCAAATCCAAATGTATTACTCATTGCTACTTTTACGTTGCGTTTTTGTGCCTTGTTTAAGGTTAAATTTAATTCTGGGTCAATGTTTTCATCTACCGTTGTGTGGTTAATGGTTGGAGGCACGATGCCGTTTTCCATGGCCAAAATGGTAGAAATGGCTTCAATAGCACCGGCAGCACCTAATAAGTGGCCGGTCATTGATTTTGTTGAATTAATATTTATGGTCTTTGCATGACTGCCAAATACTTCTGAAATTGCTTTTAGTTCTGCAACGTCACCTAGCGGTGTTGATGTGCCATGGGTATTTATATGGTCCACATCTTCTGGTTTTAAACCTGCATTTTCTAAACAATTTCTCATAACGGCCATAACGCCAATGCCATCAGGGTGTGGCGCCGTCATGTGGTAAGCGTCGGATGACAGACCGCCTCCAACAAACTCAGCATAAATTTTGGCACCTCGCGCTTTGGCATGTTCGTATTCTTCCAAAACGAGTGCGCCAGCGCCTTCACCAAGAACAAAACCATCTCTGGTTGCGTCAAATGGACGTGAGGCCGTTTCTGGACTTTCGTTTCTGGTTGAAAGGGCATGCATGGCATTGAAGCCACCCATTCCAGCAATGGTAACCGCTGCTTCGCTTCCGCCAGTTATTACCACATCACAATGCCCCAGCCTAATGGCGTTTAAAGCATCGAACATGGCGTTTGCAGATGAGGCGCACGCAGAAACCGTTGTGTAATTAGGCCCCATAAATCCATATTTTATGGAAATGTTACCTGGCGCGATGTCGGCAATCATTTTAGGAATAAAAAACGGATTAAACCTGGGCGAACCATCTCCTTTGGCGAAGTTTAAAACTTCATCTTGAAATGTTTCCAAACCGCCAATACCTGCTCCCCATATAACACCTGCCCGCAATTTATTAATGGCGCCAAGGTCTAGCTTTGCATCGGCAATGGCTTCATCGGCCGCTACCATGGCGTATTGGGTAAACCGGTCCATTCTGCTTGCCAGTTTCCTATCGATAAAATCGGTTGCCACAAAGTTTTTTAGTTCGCAAGCAAATTTGGTTTTAAACTTTTCGGTGTCAAAATAGGTTATAGGCGCAGCGCCGCTTTTACCACTTATTAAGCCGTTCCAAAAATCATCCTTGGTATTGCCAATAGGTGTTAAAGCCCCTAATCCTGTGACTACAACTCGCTTTAATTCCATAAAATGTTTTTGCTTATTTTGCAGCTTCTATATAAGAGATAGCTTGACCAACTGTTGCGATATTTTCAGCTTGATCGTCTGGAATCTGGATATCGAATTCTTTTTCAAATTCCATTATTAATTCTACAGTGTCTAAAGAGTCTGCTCCTAAATCGTTAGTGAAGCTCGCTTCAGTTACAACTTCGTTCTCATCAACTCCTAATTTGTCCACGATAATCGCTTTTACTCTTGATGCAATGTCTGACATAATCTTTTAATTTAAGGTTTTAATTAAGTCGCAAAAATAAAAAACTTTATTTTTAAAACACATCTTTACTACAAAAATGTGATTGTAATTTAGTAAATAAGTTTTAACTATTTTATTTTAGCTATTAATTTGTTAATATTTATTCTTTTTTTTGCCTGAACAAGTTCGCATTATTGGTTGTAATGTGATAAAAAAAATGAAAAAATCTGGAAAACATAGGTTGTTTAACGTGATAATGCCCCTAAAACTTAAAAAAAATAGAAGTTAACATGAAACGAATAGTAATTTTTGCGTCTGGAAGCGGTACGAATGCTGAGAATTTAATCAAATTTTTTCAAAACAGCGATAAGGCGTGTGTTGTTCAAGTGTTAACTAACAATCCTCATGCCAAAGTTTTAGATCGTTGTAAAGCACTTGGCGTAAGTGCGCTTTCATTTAATCGTATTGCATTTAGCAAAACCAATGATGTTCTCAATATTTTAAAGGCCTCCAAGCCCGATTTGATTGTTTTGGCTGGTTTTTTATGGAAATTTCCTGAATTTATTCTCAATGAATTCCCAAATAAGGTTATAAATGTGCACCCGGCACTACTTCCAAAATATGGTGGCCAAGGGATGTTTGGTATGCATGTACACGAGGCCATTGTTGCCAATAAAGAAACTGAAACGGGCATTACCATTCATTATGTTAATGAACATTATGATGAAGGCACCGTTATTTTTCAAGCAAGATGTGAGGTTGAAGCCCATGATTGTGTTGAAGATGTGGCCGCAAAAATACATGAACTGGAAATGGAACATTTTCCGAAGGTGGTAGAAGGAATTTTAAATTCTGAAAATGGAAACTCGAAAAAACCAAAATAGATTATTTTCAAACAAAGAAATTTAGCAAAAAAATTTTGATGAATTGAGGCTTCTACCAGAATCAGAACTGTCGAAGTATTGCGACAAGAGTTACTCAAAAAAGCAATTTAATATTGACTTTCCGCTTTTAATCAGAGCATCAAAGAATCTTTCTAAAGTTGAAAAAAGGGAACTAATAAGAAATCAAAATGTAAACAGATGGACTTGGAAATTTGAAATCGAACATGATAACTATTCCTATGCTATTTCAACTCAATGGTATCCACATAATGATAAATATGTAAGAGATTAGTTAAGAAATTTTCAATAATCTGTAAAAATCCGTGAAATCTGTGTCAAAAAAAAAGAAAAAATACTATACCGTTTGGAAAGGCCACAAAACGGGCATTTTTGAAACCTGGAACGACTGTAAAGCACAAATAACCAATTTTGAAGGTGCACAATACAAAGCGTTTGAAAGTTTTGATGCCGCCAAAGAAGCTTCAAAAGGCAACTATTTTGATTATATTGGAAAGAAAACCGAATTTAAAACCAGTTTATCAGCCGAACAATTAAAAAAAATAGGGCAGCCTAACCTAAATTCCATAGCGGTTGATGCCGCTTCCAGCGGAAACCCCGGAAAAATGGAATACCGCGGCGTGGACACCAAAACCAAAAAGCAACTTTTTATTCAGGGCCCTTTTGAAGAGGGCACCAACAACATTGGCGAGTTTTTGGCCATAGTACATGGGTTGGCATTACTTAAAAAAAACAATAGCGACCGTATTTTATATACCGATAGCAAAACCGCCATGAGTTGGGTTAAAAAAAAGACCTGTAACTCTAAATTAGTTCCCAACGAAAAAAACAAAGCACTTTTTGAGTTGGTTAACAGAGCTGAAAACTGGCTTAAAACCAATACTTACACGACTATTATCGTTAAATGGGAAACCAAGGCATGGGGCGAAATTCCTGCCGATTTTGGAAGGAAGTGATCTTATTTTTGTTTTATCGTTTTTCCCTTAATATTTGGATTTCTGTTGTTATTCCAAAAATATTCAATTTCAATAATATCATTATTTAAAATCCTGTAAAACAAACTGGTATGCTTCGTAATAACTGCTTCTCTACTTTCTTTATCAAAAACAGAAGCTTTAAATAATTTTGGATTTAATGCTACTCTATCAGTAATCGCTTCTGTTAAGTCGATAAAATTTTTGGACTCTTTAACCGTCCAAGTTTCCAACAAATAATCTATAGTTGCACTAAAAGAATCTTCAGCTTGCTTTGTCCACACTATGCGCATTTACTCTCTTTTTTGCAGCATTAATAACATTTTCATTGGTTTTTACCAATCCCGCTTCACTTTGGGTCCTACTTAAAAGTAAGGCTTTTCGTATCTCTAAAGCTTTGGGTTCTTCTAAAAAGCTATTTGCATCCTCACACAAAACAAACTCCATATAATTTTTCAGGTTTCTTCCTTGTCTTTTTGCCTTTTCTTGAAGTATCGCTATCGTTTCTTCATTTAAAATAACTTCTTTGCGTTTTTTATTTGATGCCATATCGTATTATTTACGATAAATATACATATTTTATACATTAAAAAACAAAATTTCATATTGTTTTACATTCCAAAAAATATTCGTGCATTAGTGGCTAAAAAACTTATATTTGCACAAAAATATCACACACCCTTTAATGAGCAAATTAGTTATTGTTGGCACCGTAGCGTTTGATGCTATTGAAACGCCTTTCGGGAAAACCGACAAAATTCTTGGTGGTGCTGCCACATTCATTGGCTTAGCGGCTGCCCATTTTGATATCGATATTGCTGCTGTTTCGGTGGTTGGAAGCGATTTTCCACAAGAATATTTAGACCTTCTATCTCGCAAAAACATAGACATTTCGGGCATTGAAATTGTTAAAAATGGTAAAACTTTTTTCTGGAGCGGTAAGTATCATAACGACATGAATTCGCGCGACACCCTTGTTACGGAATTAAATACCCTGGCCAATTTTAATCCCGTTGTTCCAAAACATTACCGCGATGCCAACATTGTGGTGTTAGGAAACCTGCATCCCATCGTCCAATTAAGTGTGTTGGACCAAATGCTGAACAAACCAAAATTAGTTGTTTTGGATACCATGAATTTTTGGATGGATAGCGCCTTAGAAGACCTGCACCAAGTTATGAAACGCGTTGACGTTATTACCATAAACGATGAAGAAGCCAGACAACTTACCGGAGAATACTCGTTGGTTGTCGCTGCCAGAAAAATACATGCCATGGGGCCAAAATATGTAGTCATCAAAAAAGGAGAGCATGGTGCCCTGTTATTTCACAATGAACATGTGTTTTACGCCCCAGCGCTACCTTTGGAAGAAGTTTTCGATCCCACGGGCGCCGGCGACACCTTTGCGGGCGGTTTTGCGGGCTACCTATCCAAAACAGGCGATATTTCTTTTGAAAACATGAAAAACGCCGTAATTTATGGCTCGACTTTAGCATCATTTTGTGTTGAAAAATTTGGAACACTGCGCATGGAGCACTTGAAAAACGAAGAAATCCATAAACGCTTGTTACAATTTAAGCAATTAACACAATTTGAAATAAAATTAGGATAAACCAGCGCGCTCAAATCAGGGCGCGTTTTTAATTTGAATAAAAATTTAGCATATCTGTGAAACCAAGGGTTTATAAATTCAACAATTTCACACAAAATTAATTCAGTAAAGCCAAAATCTTTTTAAAATGAGTGATGCAATAAAACACGAATGTGGCATAGCGGTAATCAGACTTTTAAAACCGTTGGAATTTTATAAGGAAAAATACGGAAGCGCATTTTATGGTGTTAATAAAATGTACTTAATGATGGAAAAACAGCACAACCGTGGGCAAGACGGCGCGGGTTTTGCAAGTATTAAGCTAAACACCAAACCGGGCGAACGCTACATTAGCCGTGTGCGCTCCATTGCCCAACAACCCATTCAGGATATTTTTGCCCAAATAAACGAACGCGTAAACAACGAGCTCATGGCACATCCTGAATATGCCGACGATGTTGCGCTTCAAAAAAAGCACATACCCTACATTGGCGAAGTACTATTGGGGCATGTGCGCTATGGCACCTTCGGAAAAAACAGTGTGGAGAGTGTCCATCCCTTTTTAAGACAGAACAACTGGATGCACCGAAACCTTATCATGGCAGGAAACTTTAACATGACAAACGTTAAAGAGCTATTTGCCAACCTTATCCGTTTAGGGCAACATCCAAAAGAATATACCGATACCATTACCGTAATGGAAAAAATCGGGCACTTCCTTGACGACGCTGTGAGCAAAATTTATAAAGACGTAAAAAAAGAAGGTTACAGTAAAATGGAAGCGTCGCCCTTAATTGCAGAGCGTTTAAACGTTGCCAAAATTTTAAGAAAAGCCGCAAAAAATTGGGATGGTGGGTATGCCATGGCAGGACTTATTGGCCATGGCGACGCCTTTGTTTTACGGGACCCCGCAGGTATTAGGCCCACGTATTACTACCAAGATGAAGAAATTGTGGTGATAGCTTCAGAACGTCCTGTGATACAAACCGTTTTCAACGTTGCTTTTGAAGATGTGAAAGAATTAGAGCCCGGACATGCCATCATCACAAAAAAATCGGGCAAAGTTCTCATCAAAAAAATATTAGAGCCCTTAGAGCGCAAAGCCTGTTCGTTTGAACGTGTTTATTTTTCCCGCGGAAGCGATGCCGAAATTTACCAAGAACGGAAAATGCTAGGAAAACTATTAATGCCAAAAGTTTTGGAAGCCATTGATAATGACACCAAAAACACCGTGTTTTCATATATACCAAATACAGCGGAAACTTCCTTTTTTGGCATGATAGAAACGGCCGAAGCAGCACTTAACAAAAAGAAAACCGCAGCTATTTTAACGGGGCAACGCTCCATTTCGGCAGAAAAGGTAACCGAAATCTTATCAGAGCGCATCCGTGTTGAAAAAATAGCCATTAAAGACGTAAAGCTAAGAACCTTTATTACCGAAGACAGTAGTCGCGACGACCTAGTTGCCCACGTGTACGACGTAACCTATGGCGTTATAAAACCAACCGATAACTTGGTAATTATAGACGATAGCATTGTAAGAGGCACGACCCTTAAAAAAAGTATCTTAAAAATGCTAGATCGCTTAAACCCTAAAAAAATAGTAGTGGTTTCATCGGCACCGCAAATTCGCTATCCCGACTGTTACGGCATTGATATGGCAAATCTTGAAAGTTTGGTAGCTTTTAGGGCTGCACTTGAGTTATTAAAGGACGCCAATAAATACCATATTGTAAAAGAGGTTTATGATAAATGTGTACAACAAACGGATTTGGACGACAAACACGTGCAAAACTTTGTAAAAGAGATTTACGAGCCCTTTACAGATGAACAGATCTCGGCAAAAATAGCCAGCCTTTTAAGCGATGAAAGCATTAAGGCTGAGGTGAATATTATTTTCCAATCGGTTGAAAATTTACATAAAGCCTGTCCCGACCATTTAGGCGATTGGTATTTTACAGGAAACTATCCAACCGATGGTGGTAACCGTGTTGTAAATAGGGCATTTATTAATTTTTACGAAGGCAATAAAGAGCGCGCCTATTAATTGCGCTATACCTAATTTTAAGCACTAAACATTGCTAAAATTACATTTAAACCTAAAAAATATACCGTTCATCTAATAAATAATAAGAATTTCTAAAATACCTATAAATTGGTAGTACCATAACATAAGTAGGTTAAGTTCATGGTAGATTTGGGGCAAAAAAAGCTGGACAAACGTCCGGCTTTTTTTATGCGCTTTAATTGGCAAAACCGGTTAATCTTTATAAAAACACCCAACGTTGCTTAGGCCTACCTAATCAAAAAAAAAAAAAAACCACTACTCCTGTAAAAGATAGTGGTTTTTTTTATAAAAGCATATTTAAAATGCTTTTATAATTTTTTAGAGAGGTATTCATTTATTTCCAGTGCAAGGTTTCCATAATGTGTGCCATATCTTTTTGCAAGTAATTTGCTGCTGGTAAAATGGAATCGTAGTTTGGTTTGGCGTAAAAATAAAGCGAGCCGGTTAAAAAATGCTTTACGCTATCGGTTACATAAAACTGTGCTGGCGATGCCACATTTCCTTTTACTTCTGAAAAAATGCCGTACACCTTTCGCGCTTTATTCTCATAAGGAAACACAGGAATTTCATCGGCTTTAATGGTATGTTCCAAAGTAAATTTTTGGGCATCGGTTAAAAAATCCACCAAATTTTTTTCATTTGCAATGGCTTTATAAGTTAAAAAAATGGTGCCTTTTAGTGTTGGGTACTCGATGTTGATGCCAAAACTTTCGGTGGGAGCCGCCAATTGTTTCACCTTGATTTTTGTTGCCAATGCGTTCACTTCAAAAGAAAATGGTGTTTCTAAATTGATGCTTCTATAATGTGCCTTTGGATATTCCAACCTTAAAAATGCATTTGGTTTTGGCACGTAATCTTGCCCGCACGATTGAAGCATCAAGAAACCCAAAATTAAGAAGCTTTTTATGTTATTAATAGAAATTGGTTTTAAAATCATAAGGGTTTTTGGTTTTTTTGAAATCTTATGGGCCGTTTTTTAGGTGATGGTAAACTTAACCAATTTGATGCGTTTTTTGTCTAATGCCTCAATTTTAAAAACGTAATTTTTAAAATGTATTTTACTGTTTAATTTTGGAAAACTGCCTGATATTTCGAGCACAAAGCCTGCAATGGTCTCTGCTTCGCCTTTACTGGTTTCAAAAACCGAGTCGTCTTCAATTTTAATGATTTTATAAAAATCCTTTAACGCCGTTTTGCCCTCAAACACATAATTGTTATCGTCTAATTTGGAATAGGTTAAATCGTCGTCGTCAAACTCATCGCTTATATCGCCTACAATTTCCTCGATGATGTCTTCCAAGGAAATAAGTCCCGATGTACCGCCATACTCATCGACCACCACTGCCAAGTGTACTTTTTTCTCTTGGAACTCAAGCATCAAATCGTCTAGTTTTTTGTTTTCGGGCACAAAAAAAGGTTCCCTTATCAAGGTGGTCCAATCAAACTGTTTCCGTTCTAAATACGGCAGTAAATCCTTAGCATATAAAATACCTTGGATGGAATCAATATTGTCTTTATAAATGGGGATTCGGGAGTAACCGTTTTTTACAATTTCCTGCATGACCTCGGAAAATTTCTGCTCGATATTCAAGGCAAAAATATCAATGCGGGGGCGCATGACCTGTTTGGTATCTGTGTTTCCAAAAGATACGATTCCCTGCAATATTTTATGTTCTTCGCGGGTGGTGTCTTCTTCACTTGTAAGCTGTAATGCCTGTGAGAGCTGATCGACACTTAAATTGGATTTTTGCTTGCCCAACCTGCTATGAATGGCAATGGTAATACTGCGCATGGGCAAACTTAATGGTGATAAAAGCACATCTAAAGCCTTTAGCGGGTAGGCCATAAAAGTGGCAAATTTTAAATTGTTTCGGCTGGCATAAATTTTTGGCAGGATTTCGCCAAAAAGCAAAATCAAAAAGGTAACAATAACCACTTCAACCAGAAATTTTAGTATGGGTGAAGCAATAACCGTAAACAAATCGCTGCTTAAATAAGCAAATAAAATAACGATGCCAACATTTATAAAATTATTTGCCACCAAAATAGTTGCCAGGAGTTTTTTGGGGCGTTCTAACAGGCTCGTAATAATTTGGATGCGTTTGGACTTGGCTTCCAAACCATTCTCAATATCGGTTCTGGAAAGTGAAAATAGGGCAACTTCGGCCCCAGAAATAAGCGCCGAACACGCTAATAAAACAAACAATAATATATAACCTAGGGAAGTTGAAATATCAGTTTCCATTATTAAAATTATAAAACTCGTGGGGCCAGGATCCAAATAATGTTGTTTTAGTTATACGGGGTTATGATGGTTTCTAAGAATGAGGTTTTAAAATGGCAAATCGTTTTCTTCATCGCCTATGGGCTGCGGTGCGTCTGGTTCCTTAGTTTCGGCAGGCTTTGGCGGCGTTGTAACATTCGATGCATTGCCCTCGCTTTCTTTTTTAGTGCTTAAAAACGTAAAATCGGTGCAATAAATTTCGGTTGAATACCGTTCAGTACCGCTGTCATCTTGCCATTTACGGGTTTTCAATCGGCCTTCAATATACACTTTATCGCCTTTGCTTAAATATTTTTCGCAAATTTCGGCCGCTTTATTCCTAACAACAATATTATGCCATTCGGTATTGGTAACGCGCTCGTTAGTTTGCTTGCTGGTATAAGTTTCGTTTGTTGCCAAAGGAAACCGCCCTATGCAGCCACCACCCTCAAAATAATGCATTTTAACCTCATCGCCCAAATGCCCAATGAGCATCACTTTATTCAATGTTCCAGACATAATCGTTTTTTTTATCGAACAGCAAAATTACTCAATTGCTTTGCACTTTAAAGACTTGCTCTCCGTTTTTTTAAAATTAATAAAATTTTTGGTTGCTACCATGAAACCCGTCAAAAATTAAATTGCTCCATAAAATTGCCAATTAAAATGGGAACGGGATATTGATGTATTTTTTCTGTTGAAATACCTTTTTCCAAAGAACCATTCATGTTTACAATCCAAAATTTGGTATGTAAATGTTGGTGCGATAATTTATGAACGATGGCTTCTTCATTATAAAGAGACAGTTTAAACACACTGTTTTTTACCAACGGATGGGTTTCAACAAGAGCTTTAAACGCTTCAAACGAGAGGTTTCCGTTGGTCTCAATTAAAGGAAATTGGTACAGGTTTTGCCAGATGCCCTTGCCCTTGCGCTGTTCTAAAACGGTTTTTCCATCAGAACCAATGAAGACCAAAAAATTAAAATGCTTTATTTTCGCTTTCGCTGCTTTTAGCTTTACGGGCAAGGCCCCAACGCTGTTTTTATGCCATGCAATGCAGCTATCATTAAAAGGACAGATGGCGCAATTGGGGTTTTGGGGCTTACATTGCGTAGCGCCAAACTCCATAATGGCTTGGTTAAAGGTTGCGGGATTGGTTTTATCGATTAAGCTTTGTGCCAATTCCTTAAATTCCTTGGAACCTTTTGAGGTGTTTATAGGAGTAGCAATACCAAAATACCTTGCCAATACACGGTACACGTTCCCATCAACCACCGCAGTTGGCTCATCGAAACAAATCGATGCGATGGCGCTTGCCGTATAATCGCCCACACCTTTTAATGCCAACAAATCTTTATAGGTATTTGGAAATTTTCCTTGCAATTGGTTCGCCACAACCTTTGCGGTAGCATGCAAGTTCCGCGCCCTAGAGTAATAGCCTAACCCTTGCCATAACTTTAAAACGCTGCTTTCATCGGCGTTTGCCAAATGAAATACCGTGGGGAATGTTTCGGTAAAACGCATGTAATAGGGCAAGCCTTGAGCCACTTGGGTTTGTTGTAAAATAATTTCGGAAAGCCATATAAAATAAGGGTCTTTAGTTTGCCGCCACGGGAGCTCGCGCTTGTTGTTTGAATACCAGTTGATTATTGTTTTTGGGAATCTCATTTATTAAATAAATACAGCAAACAAAAATAAACGTTTATAATCTTAAATTTTAATGAATTAGGTTTGAAATATTGAATTTTAAATTCCTATATTTGCATCCCTTTAAGAATTTATAGTAACTTAAAAAATATATTAAAATGACGAAGGCTGATATAGTAGCAAAAATTTCTGATAAATTAGGAATTGAAAAAGGTGATGTTCAAGCAACTGTTGAAACATTTATGGAAGAAGTAAAATCTTCCCTTGAAAGTGGTGATAATGTGTACCTAAGAGGTTTTGGTAGCTTTATTATTAAAACAAGAGCTGAAAAAACAGGTAGAAACATTTCAAAGAACACTACCATAAAAATACCATCTCATAATATCCCTGCATTTAAGCCGGCAAAAGTTTTTGTTGAAGGCGTTAAAACAAATGTGGACGTTAAATAAAACATTCAAATAAATTATTAATTTAAAAGACACTATTTATGCCAAGTGGTAAAAAACGCAAGAGACATAAGGTAGCGACGCACAAACGTAAAAAACGTAGACGCGCTAACCGTCACAAAAAGAAAAAATAAGCCCTAAAAAGTAGTTATAAAAACTACTTTTTTCGGTTAAAAGCAAAAACGTTCTTTGAAATGAGTTCATTAAATTTTTAACACTTTTAAAGTGCTTTTTGAACTCCACGGATATTAAAAAATCCTGTGAAAAATATTGTATAATCCATCTGTACGGTTAAGCTGTTGGTTGTTGGTTGTTGGTTGTTTTTTGTTGGTTTTTAAGCTTTTGCTTAACACCTTTACAACTAAACACCTTTACAACTCTACAACTCCACAACTAAAAAGTATGGATAAAAATTAACTAAATGGATAAAGAATTGATCATTCGATCTAGTTCCGAGCACGTTGATTTTGCCTTATTAAAAGATGGAAAACTTATTGAACTACAGAAAGATGAAGATAGCAACAATTTTTCGGTTGGCGATGTGTTTATAGCCAAAATACGAAAACCTGTTCCTGGGCTTAATGCTGCATTTGTAAATGTAGGTTATGAAAAAGATGCATTTTTGCACTATCATGATCTAGGTCCAAAACTACCTTCGCTTTTAAAGTTCACGAAAAGTGTAAGCACAGGTAAACTTAAAGATTTTACTTTAAAAAATTTCCCATTTGAAAAAGATATTGATAAAGACGGCAAAATTGCCGATGTCTTAAAATCAAATCAATCGCTATTGGTACAAATAGTAAAAGAACCCATATCCACCAAAGGCCCTAGAATAAGCTCCGAGCTTTCTATTGCCGGCAGATATATTGTTTTAGTGCCTTTTTCTAGCCGAATCTCCATTTCACAAAAAATAGAGGACAAAGAAGAAAAAGACCGCCTAAAACGATTGGTAAAAAGCATTACGCCACCGGGGTTTGGCATTATTGTACGCACCGTAGCACAAGGCAAAAAAGTAGCCGAATTAGATAAAGATTTGCAAAATTTGCTAGGTCGCTGGACCGCAATGTGCAAAAAGCTACACAAAGCACATCATCCAAGTAAAGTATTAGGTGAAATGAACAAGGCCTCGTCAATTTTACGAGACATTTTTAACGACACCTTTACAGCCATACATGTAGATGATGAAGCGCTTTACATTCAAATTAAAGATTATGTGCACGAAATTGCACCCAATAAAGAATCAATAGTAAAATTGTATCAATCAAACGTTCCCATTTTTGAAAAATTCGGGATTGAAAGACAAATTAAAACCTCCTTTGGTAAAACCGTTTCCATGGCTAAAGGTGCCTATCTAATCATAGAGCACACCGAAGCCCTTCACGTTATAGACGTAAACAGCGGCAACCGCTCCAATAAGGCCAATAACCAAGAGGATACCGCACTGGAAGTGAACTTAATAGCAGCTACCGAAATGGCCCGCCAATTGCGACTACGCGACATGGGAGGCATCATTGTAGTTGATTTTATAGACATGACCAATGCTGAAAACAGGCAAAAACTGTTCAATCACCTTCGCGACGAAATGAAGGACGACCGAGCAAAACACAAAATATTGCCACCAAGTAAATTTGGTTTGATACAGATTACCAGACAGCGCGTTCGCCCAGAAATGAACATTAAAACACAGGAAGAAAACCCTGATGAGATAATGAACGGCTCTGAGGTTGAAGCACCCATAGGCATCGTGCAAAAAATAAACCACGACCTTGAAACACTATTTAAAAAAGACTATAAAAAGTTGACCCTAAACACACATCCTTTTATAGCGGCCTTTTTAACAAAAGGTTTTCCATCAACACGTTCAAAATGGTTTTTTGAACACAAAAAATGGGTTAAAATTTTACCAAGAGATGCTTACACGTATTTAGAGTACCACTTTTTCGATAAAGATGGTAATCAAATTAAATGATTATAAAAAGCCTTGCTATTAGTTTAGTGAGGCTTTTTTTGTTTAAACGCCAACAGCACATTACAGCGCTTTATTTTTAAAAAGATGCCGATGCAATCGTCATTGAGGTGTTACATACTTAACAATATAAGTTTTAAGAAATTAAAATTTCTACCCCTCTAACTACCTGTTGATGTTAACCTAAGCCATAGACTTAATATAGTTTAAATCACGTTCGTTAGTAATAACATCTTCAGCGTCCAAAATTAAATTGGCTATTTCTTCATCAATAATATTCCGATAGTTTACCTGTTCCTTATCCACAATCTTTTTTAGATGAAGAAGCATTATTAACAACTTTTCTACAATAACTACGTCGTGTTTGCAGTAAGTTCTTAATTCTGCCATTACCTGAAAAATCAATGTTTTAAAATTAACAGTCGCCATACTCACGTAGGCAACATCATCAATATATATAAAGCTTTTATCCTTTTTTTGAATGCGTAAGGCAAACAATTGCGATAAATAATCTATGGCATTTAAAGCGGTCCCGGGGTCGTTAATACCTGGCGACATGGCTTTAACGGCTACTTCAGTAATTTGTTTAAGGGCAAGTACATAGTTATCATCAACAAATTCACTTTTAGAAAAATCAAAATGCTCGGTTATGCTATCAATTACTTCGGCGTCCAGTGCTTTGTCGCATTTAAAAAGGGTGCTTTTTTCTGATATAAACAAACCTTTTACAGCAGCCACATCAATTTTCACCTCCTTATCTTTGGCTATTTTTGCAATGTTTTCTACTGAAACATTTTGTAAATATCCCGACTGTTTCGATTTGTATGCTTTCCAATTACTTGCGTTGGGAAAGTCGCCTTCATTGTACTTTTCGTTCTCAATCAAATACAACATTCGCTGTTTGGAAATACTGAAAATCTTGTCCATGATATTATTAATTTGAATTTCCTGAGAAATGGAATGAATAAAATAAATGAAGGCGGCAAGACTGATAACCATGAATACAATAGCAAAAAGCACTGCAAAACCCGGTAATTGGTATTTGTCTCCATTAGGTTCTATATAAACCAAAATGAAGGTGCAATAAAGTATGGAAGCAATGTATAGACCCAAAATTACTTGGTGCCTCCTGTTGCTTATCAAACCGGGCAATAACCTTGGCGAAAAATTACTGGAGGCTTGATTGAGCAATATCATCACCATAGAAAAGCTAAAAACCATAATGGAAATAAGCCCAGCGATAAAAGTTGTTAGAAGGCTTCTTGCCGTTTCTGTGTTGTTTATTACTAATGAAGGAAAAGTATCAAGAAGATATTTAGAAATTCCATTCTCTTCCAGATAAATAAGAACATAGGTAAAAAACAACCCCAAAACAGCTAGAAGTGTTGGGTAGAAAGCGATTTTATCTGTAAGGCGATAAATTTTTCTTAATAGGAAAAGCATTTTATCTTTCATAGAATTGATTTTACAGACTAAAGATAAGATTGTTTGATTATCAATATGTATGAAAATACTATTTTGTTTTATATTAAACTATACAACAACACATTCGCCGCTACCGCACGAATCCTTTCGCGTGGTCATGCAATCTCGTTACTAAAAATAGTGCATTTAATTTTAAAGTTTCCATCTACGAACTTGAAATTTATTGAACTAACAATTCCAAATCATTTGCGGTTAAAACTCTAATGTTTCAAAATTGTAATTTTTGTATATTTACCCAAACACCCAAACATGAAATTTCAACTGGTATTTATACTTATTCTTAGCTTTTCCTGCGCGCCATCAAAGCTAAATCCATTAAAAAAAGCCTTGGCTTCTTCCAACCAAAAAATAAAAACGGTAATGGACAATTTGGAACAGTACGAAGTCCAAATTTTGTTTACTGAAGTACTTCGAGGCCCTAAAAACAAAGTGGTTTTTAAAGATTATGCCTTTCAGGTGAACCACCGCAACTATTTCTATCCGGCAAGTACCGTGAAATTTCCAACAGCCATTTTAGCGTTGGAAAAGTTAACTGAAGACGGCCAGTTTAACAGAGATACGCCATTTTTTGTTGAAGGTGATTCATTAAACACCACTTTTGCCAATGAAATACGAAAAATATTTGCTGTAAGCGACAATGAATCCAACAATAGACTGTTTGAATACCTTGGGCAAGATGGTATTAATAACCGACTTAAAAACAAAGGCATAGACGCCCGCATAACGCATCGCTTGTCAACGCCCAACTCGGATAACCTTATTACGAAACCCTTATTTTTCTACTTGAACGATGGCACTAAAGTTTCAACAAAACCCATTATAAATACACCTTCAAAGCCCTTATCAATTGAAAAATTGAAGAAAGGAACTGGGTATTTAAAAGACGGACAATTAATTCGCGAACCTATGGATTTTTCATTTAAAAACTACATGCCCATAACCTCGTTGCACAAAACCATGAAGCAATTGGTGTTTCCTGAAAATTACCCCAAGAAAAAACGGTTTCATTTAACAGAAAGCGATAGGGCATTTTTAATGGCTATGATGAAAATTTCCCCAAAAGAAGCAGGTTATCTTGATGCCGATCATTACGATAGTTATGGGAAATTCTTAATTTTTGGCGACGATAAATCGCCCATGCCCAACACCATTGAAATTTACAATAAGGTAGGGTATGCTTACGGTTATTTAACCGATTGTGCCTATATAAAAAATAAAAACACCCATAAAGAATACATCATTACGGCAACGATACACACCAATAAGAACGGTATTTTTAACGACGGTATTTATGAAACCGAAACCATTGGTATTCCCTTTTTGGCCGAATTGGGAAGGCAGTTGGTAATAAGGCCTTGACGTTAATAACAAATGTTGATGCTGTAAAAAATATGTCTATAAAACAAAAAAAAAGCTATCCTAATTATTTAGAATAGCTTTTTTGGTATTGTAAGCTGCCTGCTTAAAAAGGCCGTTATTTTGATGCAATGATTTTAAAATCATCAATTTGGTAGGCACCATCAAGTGTAGTATCGGTTCCTGAACCTGTAACCTTAAACGCCACATAAAGCGTTCCTGTGTAAGACGACAGATTGATTAAGCCTGAATCGACAAATTCATACCAAGCATTGCTTTGTGATGCTAAACTAGCCGTAATGGGAACCCAAGTGGCTGCCAACACGTTGGAGCCGTTAAAATTTGTAGATACAAATACCTCTAATTTATTGTTGGGCGAATCTAAATGGTGTTGGGCCGATTTAAAGTTTAGGTACTCATTGGTTTGGGCGTTCATGTTGATGCCCGGGCTAATTAACCATGCAATGTTTGAAGGACTGCCTGAGTTGAAGGTGCTAAATTCGGCATAACCGTTTCCTGAAAATACTTTTTCTCTCCAAAGCCAAGTTCCGGCCTGTGCAAAGTTTGTCCATCCGGCAAAATCGAGATTGGTATTGTTTGTGGCCGTTTGAAAATCTTCTTGAATGATGGTGTTAAAATCGTTTACATTGAGCAATGAGCATCGGGTGCCTGTTAAATTCACATCGCTAGTACCGTTTAAAGCCAAAATTAAGCTTGCCCCATCAAATGTTTTGCTTACCACTGCGGTAACGGTACCATTTCCTGTTGGCAATAATTCATCTTTAAAACTGGCAAACGAACTGGTTTCTAGTTTAAACTGTGTGTAATTAAAACCGCCGCATGCTTGCAAAATTCTTTGGGTGTCATAAACTTGAATGGGGTCGAAATAGCGTTTCCCTGCCAAATCATCGGCAAATTCAACGTTATTAACGCTTACCAAAATCCCTACATGTGCAGGCGTAATTTGCGAGAAGGTAACAACTAAAGGTGTTATTTCCATGGTGTTTTCCGACCTAAGAACGTTTAGCTTG
Organism: Mariniflexile maritimum; assembly: GCF_009746565.1. Taxonomy (GTDB): domain Bacteria; phylum Bacteroidota; class Bacteroidia; order Flavobacteriales; family Flavobacteriaceae; genus Mariniflexile; species Mariniflexile maritimum. Next base: position 32,086 of record NZ_WRPN01000002.1, on the reverse strand, counting down.
ATTTGGTTTTCGTTTAAACTCACTACGGTGGTGCCGTATTGGTCTGTTTCGGTGCCACCACCAATAGTAATAACACCATTGCCTACGCGTTCTTCACCAATAAATAAGCCTTTTAAGTTAATATAAACTTCACGCCCAAAATTGAATTGGTTGTAAGTATCTACCCTGTTCAATATAACTTTTAAGCCCGATGTTGGACTGGTGGGACTGTCTTGAATATAAAATTCCTTAAAGAAATTACCTGTTTGATCGGAAGACGACACATAGCCTTTTACATAAATATCGGTTTCAATGGCTTTTATAAATGTGCCAGATTTGTACATGGCCTTTACTTCGGCAAAGGTTACTTCACTGGCTTTACCCAATAATGTTTGTAATTTGGCATTTTCTTCGTTTCCTAAACTGCTGGGTATGGTATAATCGTCATCTTCTACACAAGCGGTAAAAGCAAAACTGGCTACCATAGCAAGTAGCAACATAATTGTTTTTGTTGTTTTCATCGGTTTAAATAATATATTTTTTTTCATAATTCTTTTTTTTTAAAATCTTAGGTACATGTTCACAAAGTAATTAGCACCACGGCCGTACCAGTATTTATTTCCAAATACGCGTGTTGGGTTTGCATTATCGTCTCTTAACTCGCGATAATTGGCGTTTCTGCCCTGTTCAAAACCACCTGTTCTGTATTCCTTGTCCAAAAGGTTTCCAATACTGGCAATAAAGCCTATGTATTTATCGCCCACTTTCCACGATTTTCCACCCACGAGGTTGACAACCATATAATCGTCAAATTTCTCTTGTTTTAAAAGAGTTCTCGCAAGGGTTTCATCATAATCGTTAAAGGGCAATCCGTCGGCATCCAAATAAAAGTTTTTGGTTCGTGTTAGCGCATTAATATCCAAATAGGTATTTGTGAAGAAGTTTGTTGTAGCGGCAAACCACCAATAATCGGGGTCGCGGTACTCAAATCCAACCGAATAAGCACGTTGTGGGCCACCGGCTACTTTATAATTTTTTAAGTTGGCTTCTCCATAAGAAATGGAACCACTGGGCGAGTTAAAGCTTGCCGAGGTTAAATACAAATTGGGGTTATTGTCATAAGTATATTGGCCAACCGATGCGGCTCCTTTTAATTTGATGGTTGGCGTTACCTGTGCCTCAATGCCCAATTCGGCACCTATATTCTTTTTGTTGATGCCCTGTAACACTTCTTGAACAAAGGCCGAGGTGTCGTTGCCTTCAATATCTTCGCCACTTAATCCATCGGCAAAGTAAAATCCAACTTCATTGGCATCTTCAATTTTAGAGTAATATCCGGTTAATTTTGCTTTTACTATGGGCGAACGAAAAATATAACTGGCATCCATTGCACTTATTTTTTCTTCGCTAATGTTCTGTACAATGTTTTGGTTTTCGCGCGAATTTGAAAAGGTGTTGCGTAAGGATGGTGCTTTTGTTATGTAGCCAGCATTCACATCAAACAGGTGCTTTCCTGTAATTTTATAGGTAAATCCTGCCTTGGCACCATATCCGGTAAAGGTTAGCTCTTTACTTTTTCCTTTTGATAAATCGCCCGGGAAACGGCTATGTTCCCAAAGGCCTTCGCGTTGGTAACTTGTGTTGGTTAGGCTTCCCGACAGATAAAAATCAACTTTATTGAACTTAAACAGGCCTTGTGCATAGCCCGAAATAACATCGGCATACAAGTTATAATTGTATCGGTATTTATCGCCCACACCTACAATGCTGTTCGGGTTTTGGGTATTGTATTGGTAATTATCGAACGAATCTACATTTAAAATACCCGTATTGGATCCTAAAACATCCATGATTTCTGCAAAGTTTTCAGACTTCAAGTTTTTATAATCAATGGCTGCGTTTAGTTGTATATGCTGATTGATTTCGGTGTTCAAAATAGAATTCAGCGTAAGTTGTTTATCGTCATTTCTATCTTCATACAAGGCATAGGCGGCCGGTACCCCAGAAGCATTATTGGTTATGTTGGCATCGTAAATTCGGTTCCAATCTATTTGGCCGTTGTTCAAAAATTCCTGTTCCGCTAGGTAGGCACCTGCATAGTCAGGGCCATTGGGGTCTGAAACGAAGTAACTGGGCAACTTTTGGTAGTACGTCGGACTTGGGTTGGCGCCTCCGCCATAATCTAAACGGCTATTGCCTATTTTTCCAAACTGGTAGCCTACATTGGTGTTTAAGGTTGTTTTGCTGGAAATATCCCAGAAATGGTTAAGCATTAAAATGGGCTCTTCAATTTCCTTGATGCGTGAATTGCGCTTTTTACCATCTTGATAGCCCCAGTAATCATTATACTTTATACCCTTTAAGTCGTAAACCTCTTGGGTGTTGGGTGAAGATTTCCCGCGACGGTTAGGTGCGTAAATAGAAGTAAAGCTTAAACTGTGTTTTTTGCCGAATTTCTTTTCAATAGAAGCGAAAAAGGAGTTGGCATCATAAAAAGTAGCATCTTGGTAGCCTTCATTGCCCCAACGTCTGGACAGCATAAATGCCATGGACCAACCATCTTTCATTAAGCCGGTTGCGTAACTTACCATTGCCCTATTGGTGTAGCTTCTGTTGGAAGATGAATAGGTTATTTGTCCGCCCTCGCGGAATAAAGAAGCGCGGGTATTCATGTTGGTAGTTCCTAAAACACCTCCAAAATTATATGCCGATGGGGTTAAACCCGATGTAAGCTCTTGGTTTCTTAACATGTCGTTTAAACCGCCCCAGTCGCTCCATTGTGGTCGCCCGTCATAAATTTTGTTCATTTCAATACCGTTAATCAAAACCGAACCGTTTTCAGAATCGAGTCCACGCACCCTAAAAAATGAGGAACTAAACTCGAACGCAGCGGTTCGCTGGAAGACATCCAATGACGACGATAACAATCCGGAAATATTATCCGAACCACTGGTATCATCATTCAGCTCGTCATCAGAAAGTGTGATGGTAAATAAATCTTGGGAACTTGCTGTGTCAAGTTCCAAGGTCATATCGGTAATATTCACCGTTTTGGATTCGTTAACAACAATGGGGTACCGTTTGGTAACATAACCCACTTTTGAAACCCTTAAAACCTGTTCGCCCAAAGGCACATTCGCCGAAAATACAAAAGCCCCTTTAGCGTTTGTAGTAGCGGTTTGTTTTGTTTCTTCAATAGTTACTAAAACCTCTGGGAGAGGTTCAAAGGAAATCGCATCTTTTACACTACCTTTGATGATGGTCTGTTGTGCGAAAGCCGTAAAAATTGAAAACATTCCGAATAAAGAAATAAGTAATCTTTTTTTCATGCTTAATTATCAAGTTATATGTTTAAATAGCATTAAATACTATGAATTTAATGATTACAAATTTACATTATTTATAATTAATATTTACTTTTGATTTATATTTTGTAATCAAAATAACATTAACATAATATTTCAACAATGAAGACATTGAAAATTGCGCTAGCGGGGTTGTTCTTATGCTACGTTACCTTAACAGGTGCACAAGAAAAAAAACGTTTTAAAATACACACCATAGCTTTCTATAACCTTGAGAACCTGTTTGATACCATAAACGACCCTACTAAATTTGATGAGGCCAGCCCCATTATGGAGCTTAATACCAATCGTGCCGCGGCCTATAAAAAGAAAGTAGCGAATATGGCCCGTGTTATTTCTGAAATAGGTTTAAAGGACACCAACAACGCACCTGCCGTTATTGGCGTTTCGGAAGTTGAAAACAGAGAGGTTTTGGAAGATGTTGTAAACGATACTTTGTTGCGCGATAAAGATTATGGCATTATTCATTACCACTCGCCCGATGCCCGCGGAATTGATGTGGCGCTGTTGTACCAGAAAAAACTATTTACACCCATCTCAACAAGTAGCCATGAACTAAAAATTTACGACGACCAAACCAGAAAACGCGTTTATACCCGCGACCAACTACTGGTTAGTGGCGCATTGGATGGCGACCTTATACACCTAATCGTTAACCATTGGCCATCCAGAAGCGGCGGCGAAGCACGAAGCAGGCCCAAACGCGTGGCAGCCGCCAAACTTACCAAACACTTGGTGGATTCCTTACAGATTATTGACCCCTATGCAAAAATTTTTATTATGGGCGATTTGAATGACGACCCCACAAACGAAAGCGTTAAAAAAGTTTTAAACACAGAAAGAAACAAAGAAAAGGTTGGACTGAAAGGCATTTACAACCCGTACGAAAATTATTTTAAAGACGGTATAGGCACTACGGCCTATAGAGATGCTTGGAGCTTATTCGACCAGATATTGCTAACAAAACCGCTGTTGGAAAAAGATTATTCATCATTCCGGTTTTATAAGGCGGGTATTTTTAACGAAAACTTTTTAACCCAAAAAACCGGCCAGTTTAAAGGCTATCCATTCAGAAGTTGGTCGTACAGTGGGTTTACCGATGGTTTTAGCGACCATTTTCCGGTGTATGTGTATGTTGTTAAGGAAGTTGAATGAAATAAAAAACCGGTTCATTTAGTATCTGTTCAAAAAAACAATTTCCTTATTTTCAAACTATATTTTCAATTATGAAGGATTGTTTATTGAAACTAACACATTCACCTATGGTTTTCCGCATTAATAATTGGCCAACAGGTGTGTTTGGTGAAATAGCATAAAACTCAACCTCATCTACTTCCAGTTTACCTGCGCTAATGCCAATAAAATAGTTGGTTTTATTGGTGAATACAATATTGCCCAAACCAACAAAGCCAGACGAATTTGTTGAAAGCACTATTTTCGACAAGTGTTCCCGTATCTTTTGAATTTCGGCCAACTGATTCCCTGCCTTTTCGCGTTCTAACTGCAACATGGCCCTGCCGGTTTCGTGCTTATCGCCCGCGCTACTTTTCGTTTCAGAGGTTAAGGACTCTTGAATTTCAGTGATGGTATCTTGAATGGTTTGAAAGCGGTTTTCAACAAAGGCAACACATTGCAAATACAGGTTTTCCTTAATTTTTAAACCTTCAAGCATACCTTAAAATAACTAATGTTTATTTGGAATTTGCCCTTTAATCGTAGTTTAAAGGCCCAAAAAAATTGATTTGGCGTGATATCCAATTTTTTCGCCCCTGAATATAGTTGGTCGCAGGATGCGCCCGATACCTTAACGGGTTGGGAAGTACCGCTGCAATGGCTGCCGCTTCTTGTTTTCTTAATTTGGAGGCTGGTTTTTTAAACCAATATTGCGCCGCGGCTTCGGCACCGTAAACCCCTTTGCCCATTTCAACGCTGTTTAAATAAACTTCCATAATACGCTCCTTGGACCAAATTAATTCAATCAAAAACGTAAAATAAACCTCCAAGCCTTTGCGCAGCCAACTTCTATGGGGCCACAAAAACACGTTTTTGGCGGTTTGTTGGCTTATGGTGCTTGCCCCTCGTGTGCGTTTCCCTTTTTTATTGTATTCAATGGCTTTTTCAATGGCTTTCATATCGAAACCACTATGGTTTAAAAAATTTTGGTCTTCGCTGCAAATAACCGCTAGTTGCAGGTTCTTTGAAATATTGTCTATTGGTTCCCAATCGTGTTTCCAAACAATTTCATCGCCATTAACCGTTTGTTGCACGGTGCGTATAACCATTAATGGCGTAACGGGAACAGGCATCCATTTGTACAAAATAACCAAGCCTATGGAAATGGCAAAAAACCAAAGCATGCATTTATATAAAAACCGAAATACTTTTCTAATCATGTTTATCTATCAAATTGCTGGCAAAAATAGTGAATTTAAGGTTTATTTTTCTGGGGTTGGCAACAACTTACTTTAAATCAATTAGAAATATAAAGCATATTTCCTGTTTTTTCAACGCGGTAATTTTTCAGCCCGCATGGAAGCACCTTGCCTTTTAAAGCATACCCGTTAACCAAGCTATACGTGTTTCCGTCCTCGCAACCACAAGTGGCTTCCAAATTAGAATTTATCAATCGGGAGCAGTCGCTTGGTATATGGTTTGGGTCGGTTGCATCCCAAGCTAAAAAATCGGCACCGGTATTGGCTACAATCACACCTTTATTACCGCCCAGGTTAGGAATGTAAATGGAATTGCCCGCAAATTGCAGTTGGCTATATTCGGGCAAGCTTAAATTTATATTGCGGGTAAAACTTACGCTTAAAAGATATTTACAATTCTCGTTTTCGGTAGAATTGCTACATGTAAACAAAAAAACAAAACAGGCAATATATAAAAAAGGCTTCATAATAACTTCAATGCAAATTTTCAATATACAACATTAAGCAAAATCCGTTAAATAGTTGGCATAATTCCTTTTAACCTTTAATTTTTTCAACCAAAGCGCCAATTAGTTTTTGAAACATTCCTATCGAGGTAACCAAATATTTTGTACTTTTGTTATTCAATCTCGTGTGAACGGGATTTTTTTTATATGCTGATTTCCTACACAAGATATTGATGGAGTGGGTTTCAGCATCTTTTATTAAATAAAACGATGAAGCTATGAGTAAAGTATCATACTATACACCAGAGGGGTTAAAAAAATTAAGGGATGAACTTAAACAACTAAAGGATGTTGAGCGCGTAAAAGCGTCGAGGGCCATTGCGGAAGCTAGGGATAAAGGCGATTTAAGCGAAAATGCCGAATATGATGCCGCCAAGGAAGCCCAGGGCATGTTGGAGATGCGCATTTCTAAACTGGAAGAGGCTTTAGCTGGCGCACGCGTTATTGATGAATCGCAGTTGGATAATTCAAAGATATTGGTTTTATCGAAAGTGAAGATAAAAAACCAAACCAATGGCATGGAAATGGTTTATACCTTGGTTGCCGATGGTGAAGCCGATTTGGCCACCGGCAAAATATCGGTAAACTCGCCTATTGGTAAGGGTTTATTGGGCAAATCGGTGGGCGATGTTGCCGAAATACAAGTGCCCAATGGCATATTGAAATTTGATATCATAGAGATTTCAAGATAATAGAACCGTTATTGCAAAGTATGAAGCATTTTTTTTATTGCTTACAAATAACCTACAGATTGTTTCCTGCCTCGAAATGACTCAAAACATTATTTATAAGCAACTTCGTTTCTAAGCATGGTCAACATAAAAAAAAGGTTGTTTATTTTGTTTACCCAATATTCTAAAATTATTTAATCATGGCATCCATCTTCACTAAAATCATTCAAGGCGACATACCAAGTTATAAAATTGCCGAAACCGACGATTTTTTAGCTTTTTTAGATGTAAACCCAAACAGTATGGGGCACACGCTTTGCATCCCAAAAAAGGAAGTAGATAAAATTTTCGATCTGGACGAAACCACCTATTTGGGCCTCATGCAATTTTCACGGCGCATAGCCATTGCCATTGAAAAGGCCATACCGTGCAAACGCGTTGGCATGACCGTTATTGGTTTGGAAGTACCGCATGCGCACGTCCATTTAATTCCACTACATTCCATGGAAGATGCGCGTTTTATTCAGAAAACCAAATTATCGCCCGAAGAATTCCTATCGATTGCCCATAGTATTAAGGCACAGTTATAATTTCATATAGATAAAAATGGCCATGATACCAATAGCCATTAAAACCACTGAAGCTAATGCTATCCAAGAAGCTTTTTTTAAGTGTGTTGAAGCTTTTCGCGGGGTAACCGCTTTTTTATGGTAATCAAAAACGCGTTCCATATCATCGGTCCAGTTTACGGGATAAATAACGTTATTACAGTTTTTGCATACCATTTCGTGCTCAATTTTAGAAGTAACGGCCTTACAAAACCTGTTTTCAACGGTTTTTTGTTTAAAGGTTAGCCTTAGCCCTTCTTGGTTGTAACATATAGGGCAATGGTTGTTTAAACCAACTTCTTTTATGGCAACAAAGGTTTCAGTCATGCATCAAGCGCGTTTTAGGGTAATTTGAAAGGTGGTTCCTTTGCCTATTTCAGAATGTAAAACCTTTATTTTGCCATTGTGGAAATCTTCAATAATCCGTTTTGCAAGCGATAGGCCCAAGCCCCAGCCTCGTTTTTTTGTGGTAAATCCGGGCTCGAATATTTTGTTGAAGTTCTTCTTTGAAAGGCCCTTCCCGGTATCGGTTACACTTACCATAATAGCGTCTTCCAATTGTGAAATGGCTATGGTAAGCTTTCCGCGGCCTTTCATGGCATCTATGGCGTTTTTTACTAAATTTTCAATGGTCCAACTATACAATTGCTTGTTAAGGTTTACCATAATTTCATCATCGGGACTGTCAATTTCAAAATCAATTAACTTGGATGATCGGGCTTTTAAATAATCGAATGAATCGATGGTTTCTTTTACAATGTCGGTCTTTTCCAAAGTTGGCAAAGACCCTATTTTACTGAAACGTTCGGTAATGGTTTGCAGCCTGTCGATATCCTTTTCAATTTCAGCAATATATGTGGGATTGATGTTTTCTGATTTCAAAATTTCGGTCCAACCAATCAAGGACGATAAGGGCGTGCCTATTTGATGCGCCGTTTCCTTTGCCATACCCGACCATAATTTATTTTGGGTCGCGTTTTTATTGCTTCTATAAAAGAAGAAAATAACGGCACCAAATAAAAACACGATAAGCAATAAGGCTAAAGGATAGTATTTAAGTTTGTTGAGCAATTCGGAATTTCCATAGTAAATGGTGCTCACAATACTATCGCCCAATTTTACGGGAATGGGCTTGTTTTCTTCCTGAAACTTTAAAATTAATTTTTTAACATAGGCCGAATCAGAAATCTTGGTTTCGTCTAAATTGTTATAACTTACCAAAGCGCCCTCTTCATTAACAACCAACATGGGCGTGGTTTTGTTACTGTTCAGTATTTTTAGGGTAAGCTCCAAATTGGCATTGGTATCCGAATTTATAAAATCGGTTTGTGCAAACGACCAGTTTTCCATTTTGGTACGTTCTTCCTCTTTAAAATGCTGAAAAAACTCGTAAGTTTTCCATAAAATTAAACTCACAACAGCAAAAGAAGCCACTATAATTACCCAACGTAACGTGTTACCGTATTTTGTAAAAACCATTGTACATTAAAATTACATGTAATATAATGCAAATCTGTTAATATTATTGTTCAAGTTGTTTATAAATTGATTTTTTTTGCTGTTGATATTGGTTACTTTTGTACAATAAGTATTTTATTTACAGCCGTAAAAAACTAACATCCCTATTTATAAAGTATGTATAAAAAAAATGTTAGTTTTGTTGAAACCAAAAAAGTTCAATGCCGTCTTTAGATCCAAAAAGCTTATCAACCAGTAAATTACATAGTTATTTGTTAAGTGCGGTGGCACCACGGCCCATTGCTTTTGCGAGTACCATTTCATTTAACGGGGAGGTAAATCTGGCACCGTTTAGCTTTTTTAATGTATTTAGCGCCAACCCGCCCATAGTGGTTTTTTCGCCAGTGCTACGCGAAAAAAACAACGCGGAAAAACACACCTTAAAAAACATTAAAGCCACCAAAGAGGTGGTTATTAATGTGGTGAATTTTGACATGGTGCATCAAACATCGTTAAGTAGCGCCGATTTTCCGGAAGGGGTTAACGAATTTGAAAAATCGGGACTAACCATGTTAAAATCGGTAGTGGTGAAACCGTTTCGGGTAGCAGAATCGCCCATACAGTTGGAATGTAAAGTAACCGACATTATTGCTTTAGGAACGGAAGGGGGCGCGGGCAACTTAGTGATTTGCGAAGTACTTAAAATACATATCGACGACGAGGTTTTAAATACCGATGGTAGCATAAACCAAGAAAAACTGGATTTGGTTGCCAGGGCAGGTGGAAATTATTACAGTCGTGCAAAAAAAGGGTTTTTTGAAATACCAAAACCGGCAGCAAACTTAGGTATTGGCGTAGCCAATTTTCCGGACGACATTAAAAACAGCATGGTTTTAACAGGAAACGATTTAGGCCTGTTAGGAACTATTGAAAAATTACCAAGCAAAAACGAGGTGAAAACATTCATTAAAAATATAAGTGAACGCTACCCAAACATACAAACGGCAAGCCATAGAGAAAAACATAAATTGGCACGCAATTATTTAAGTTTTGGCGATGTGGAAAGTGCTTGGAAACTATTGCTGTCCTGAATTTGACAGCGACCATTTCAAGTTTTGGATTTTACCAATAAAAATTAAAGATTAATAATAAGAATAAACAACAAAAACATGGAAGTTCAAGGAAGAATTAAAATGATTAACGAAACCCAAACAGTGGGAAGTGGCGGATTTAGAAAACGCGAATTGGTAGTTACTACTGAAGAGCAATATCCGCAACATATTTTAATTGAGTTTGTACAAGATAAAACCGATTTGTTAAATAACTATAAGGTAGGGCAACAAGTAAAGGTTAGCATCAACTTACGCGGTCGTGAATGGGTAAACCCACAAGGCGAAACCAAATATTTTAACGCCATTCAAGGATGGCGCATAGAAGCATTACAAGCGGCAAGCGCCGAAGGTAATTTACCACCGGTACCACCTATGGATGCTTTTGAACCTGCGGGTAATTTAAACGAAGACGACCACGACGATCTGCCATTTTAACCAACCAATATCGTCATCCTGCGCACAGTTGAAGGAACTAAAAAAACAACCTCTCTGTTTACCAAAGCAAAGAGGTTTTTTATTTTTTAAGCCATTGCGAAGGAAGCATGATTGAAGCAATCCGTTCTTGTTTTATAAAACAATTAAAATATCGATTTTTTGATTTATTATAATGCAATTCCTAACCGAAGACATAAATTTCCCCAGCGTTAACCAAGCAACGCCCGATGGTTTGCTGGCTATTGGTGGCGATTTATCGGTGCCCCGTTTGTTACAGGCCTATAAACAAGGTATCTTCCCTTGGTTTTGTGATGATGAACCCATTTTATGGTGGTCGCCCAACCCACGTTTTGTCTTGTTTCCAGAAAAGTTGAAAGTATCGAAAAGCATGAAACAAGTGCTACGGAATAAACATTACACTGTTACAGTTAATCAAGCTTTTAAAGCGGTTATTAACGCATGTTCAAACGTAAAACGTGAAGGGCAAGCCGCTACATGGATAACCCATAGCATGGTTGAAGCCTATACAAACCTTCACAATTTGGGCTACGCAACTTCCGTTGAGGTTTGGCAAGATACCGAACTGGTTGGAGGCTTTTACGGCGTTGATGTAGGTAATGGCGTTTTTTGTGGCGAAAGCATGTTTGCCAAAAAAAGCAACGCCAGTAAGTTGGCCTTCATCACTTTTATCCAAAACACAAACTACAAACTTATAGACTGCCAAGTTTACACCACCCATTTGGAAAGTTTGGGGGCCGAAAACATTCCAAGGGATGTTTTTATGGAGTATATCACCCTAAAATAGATTCTATTTCACAAGAAAAAACAGCTTGTTTTAACTTTTTTAAATCGAAATTTAGTTGTTAATTTATTGGTGAAAAATCCTCGAAGGAATAGATTAATTTTTTTGAATTCAAAATGAAAAATTACCACAAACTTAGCTTCATCTTAATGGTTGCCCTATTTTTTAACTGCGCAACACAAATGAAGGTTAAAGGCGATACCGTAACAAGTTTACAGCCATTGAAAAAAACGGAAACCGTAGTTATTGTTGAAGAAAACAAAAACCTTGATAGCAGCCAAAACCCTGTTAAACTAGGGGAATTCGATATTAAGGACGGTGGTTTTAGTATAGATTGCGATTACGAACGGGTAAAAAACCTAGCAAAAAACAAAGCGCGAAGCATAGGCGGAAATACTGTAAAAATAATAGCGCATAAATTACCAAGCGCGTGGTCCACCTGCCATCAAATTAAGTTTGAAGTCTATAAAATGGATAACATTGCAGAGTTTCAAGAAGATATTATTTGGAGTACCGATAATAAATTAACCTGGGATAACTTTAAAGGCGTTCCAAAAGTAGATAAATCGTCTTTCTTTTGTGGTTATATTGACGTTCAATTTAACGATGTGAAATTCTTGAACGGCAAAGGTGAAGTCTCTATTATCCCAATATTTTTGTTGCCATGTTCCTATGTACAACCTTTAAAAAAAGACAAATACCTATTGGAATACAACCAGTTAAAATTCGATTTGCTAGAGTTTTATTCAAGGAAAATGAGAAAGGAATTTGCTGCATCTGAAATAGATACCAATGAAAAATGGCAAAAATTCGCCAAAAGCATCTACGATAAAATTTATGCCGAACACGATACCGATATTTTCAATCTAGAAACAGAAACAAACTTTGGTGAAGATTATTCTGCATTGCTACCTTGGAAATTTAAAGTTGAAAACGATTTAAAAACGCTCACAGAATTTTCAACCGAAATCTATTAAAAATAAAAAATTGGCCAATTGCCATTCGTAAATCAAAAATCTCCCATATCTTTGTAACGTTCTCAAAAAAGGGGTGCTTTTTTTGATTGACGATGGTAGATTTACGATTAACGAATTAGCTGTTCAAAAAATCTGGAATCTAAAATCCAAAATCGAATGGGCTGAGATCATACCCATTGAACCTGGAACAGGTAATGCTGTTTAGGAAATGCAAAACACCATGCGTGTTAGGTAATCGTGCTTAGCTTGCCAAAGCATATTACAAAAAATCAATTATTAACAACGAAGAATAATTACCTCTTTTTATTCGATTATAAACAACATAATCGTAATGAAATCTACCTTTAAAAGATTCTTCAGCAATCCAAACAATTTTCATTTTTTTGAAAAGCAATTCAATTTTAAGCGACCCATCTCGAGCTTCAAAATTAAAAATTCTGTCGCATTTTTAGCGCTTTTAACGCTATCCCATTTTAGCAACGCGCAAGAAAACCAAGTACAACAAGACTCTACAACATCCCATCGCGACAACTATCGTGGGTTTTCAGAACAAACGCTGGACGAAGTGCTGGTAAAGGCCGTTCGCGTTAATGCCAATTCGCCCATAACCTATTCAAACATTACCAAAAAGCAATTGGAAAAACGCAATTTGGGTCAAGATTTGCCCATTTTACTTAACCACTTGCCCTCGGTAGTTACAACCAGTGATGCAGGCGCAGGGGTTGGCTACACCGGCATTCGGGTACGTGGTACCGATGCTACCCGCGTTAACGTAACCATTAACGGAATTCCTTATAACGATTCCGAAAGTCAGGGCACGTTTTGGGTGAATTTGGGCGATTTCGCCTCATCTACCGAAAGTTTGCAACTGCAACGAGGCGTTGGCACATCAACCAATGGTTCGGGCGCTTTTGGAGCCAGTTTAAACATTTTGACCGATGCTTTTTCGGAAGTCGCTACCGGTGAAATCTCGAACAGCTTTGGAAGCTTCAACACACGCAAGCACACCATCAAATTAAGTACGGGCCTGTTAAACGACCATTTTGAAATATCCGGACGTTTCTCCAAAATTGATTCAGATGGGTATATTGACCGTGCATTTACCGATTTAAAAGCCTATTTCCTGCAAGGCGTTTATAAAGATGGAACAACCTTAATTAAGGCATTGGCCTTTGGAAACAACGAACAAACCTACCAAGCTTGGGCTGGTTTAACAGCAGATGAACTAAAGGAAAACCGTCGCCAAAACCCCTACACTTATAAAAATGAAACGGATAATTATTGGCAAGACCATTACCAACTGCATTGGAACGAGCGCTTAACCAACCAATGGTCCACCACTGTTGGGTTGAATTACACCAAGGGACGCGGTTATTTTGAACAATATAAAAACGATACCGATGATATAGCCCTTTATAACGGCATTGTTGTGGCAACAGGCACCAATGATGACAACAAACCCATTACCGATGTCATTAGAAGACGCTGGCTAGACAACCATTTTTATGTAATAAACGCCAACGCAACCTATAAAAACAATGCTTTTGAAATTATTTCGGGAATATCCTATAATACTTATTCTGGAAATCATTTTGGGGAAGTTATTTGGGCGCGACAGTTTGCTGAAAACGCTTCTATTAACGACCGTTATTATGAAGGAGATGCCGATAAGACCGATGTTAGCATATTTTCAAAAGCAACCTTTAAACTGATTGAAAACATAACCGGATTTATTGATTTGCAGGGGCGTTTTGTAGGATATAAAACCAATGGATTGAATTCGGACAGAAACGCTTTTGTAACCAATGCCCATTTTAATTTTTTCAACCCAAAATTTGGTATCACTTATCGAAAAAATGAGGCCAATAGTTTTTACACCTCGTATGCACGGGCCAACAGAGAGCCCAATCGGGATGATTTTGAAGCGGGCATCACCGAACATGAGCAGCTTAACGATGTGGAATTGGGGTGGCGCCACCAATCGGATAAATTTAGCCTAAACTCAAACATATACTACATGTTCTATAAAAACCAATTGGTATTAACGGGCAAATTGGATGGCGTTGGAAACCCCATACGTGCCACTAGCGGTAAAAGCTACCGATTAGGACTGGAAATGGATGCAACCCTTCTCATTTCAAACAAATGGCGCGTGCAACCCAATATTGCCATAAGCGACCATGAAAACATCGATTTTGTGAAAGCGATCAATGCTACAAACAGCGACATTGCCAATACGCCTATTGCATTTGCGCCCAACGTGGTTGGAGGCAATACTATAATATTTATGCCACAGGAAAACCTCCAGCTTTCCTTTTTGAGCAAATATGTTGGCAAACAGTTTTTGAACAATATCAACAATAAGCAATCTATGTTAAAAAGCTATTTTGTAAACGACTTTAATGTTGTTTATGAAATATCACCAAAGGCCATTTTTAAATCGGTTGTATTTTCCGGACTGGTAAACAATATTTTTAACGAAAAATATGTGTCGAACGGTGCCGATTATGGTGGCGGCTATATTTATTACTATCCGCAGGCAACTACAAACCTACTGTTGGGCTTAACGTTGAAGTTTTAAGATTCTATGAATTTATAACCCCATAAACCACAAAAAACCCATCCTGATTTATGTTCAGGATGGGTTTTTTATTTGAAGTTTTAGGTACTTCGTTTATTTGATTGTGAACACCGTTAAATTATAAATCTGTAATGGGTCTATATTTTGGAACTAAGGTTTTCATAACCACCCAACCTATTAAGTAACAAACGGCACATATTGAAAAGACAATAAAATATCCCGCTTCAATACCTTTGAACCCCATAAAGGCCATGTTTGTAGTTTCAGTAAAATCGAATAGAACACCAGAACCTTTATTGATTAGGGTAGAGCCTACTCCTCCAGCCAAACCTCCAATACCCGTAACGGTGGCAATTGCCTTTTTAGGAAACATATCGCCCACTGTTGTAAAAATATTTGCAGACCACGCTTGATGAGCCGCGCCAGCAATTCCAATAATGATTACAGGAATCCAATAGGTGTAATGGCCTAAAGGCTGCGCGATTAAGGCCAACAATGGGAAAAACGCAAAAATTAACATGGCTCTCATTCTGCCTTCATAGGGGTTCATGCCTTTATTATCTACAAAATAAGTTGGCAACCATCCGCCAATAATTGAGAGTAGCGTAATCATGTACAATACAAATAATGGGAACGCTGCTTCGGTAGAATCCATGCCGTAAACCGAGCTTAAATAGGCGGGGGTCCAGAATAAGAAAAACCACCAAACGCCATCGGTCATAAATTTACCAAATGCAAAAGCCCAGGTTTGTTTGTACTTAAAGCAGTCCATTAAAGTAACTTTTTTCGTGGTTTCTGGCACATAGCCTTCAATTTTACTATCTGCTATTATATCTTGCTGAATGTATTCTAGTTCTGCTGCATTTACTTTTGAATGTTTTTCTGGTTTTTCATACATAAAAATCCAAAAACCCATCCATACAAAACCCAAGGCCCCTATAATGATAAAGGCCATTTCCCACCCATAAGCTTTCGCAATAAAGGGAATTGAAATGGGTGCAGCTAAGGCGCCAACCGTTGCGCCTGCATTAAAGATACTTGTAGAAAAAGCACGGTCTTTTTTTGGGAAATATTCTGCAGTAGCTTTGATTGCCGCTGGAAAATTTCCGGCTTCACCTAAAGCCAACACAAAACGGGCAAAAATAAATAGCGTAACGCTTATAGAAATTACTAAACCTGTATCGTTAATGGTGCTGATGATATCTTTTGAACCTTCAAAACCTAAAAACCACTCTCCGGTGATATAGCCCGCAGTTGCAATACCAGCAAATGCATGCAAACAAGCCCCAACAGACCAAACACCGATGGCCCAAAGAAACCCTTTTTTAGTATCCATAATATCTACAAAACGACCTGCAAATAATAAAGAAACAGCATAAAAAATTGAGAACAAGGCTGTTATGTTTCCATAATCATTGTTTGTCCAATGAAATTCTGGAGCTATAAAATCTTTCCATGTTAAAGAAAGCACTTGCCTGTCTAGGTAATTTATGGTGGTGGCCATAAATAAAAGTCCACAAATGTACCATCTGTACTTTGTTGGTTTTGTTGCTGTATTTTTATTCATATTTATTTGGTTTATGCGTGTTTACTTGATTTCTCCCAAAGCTAACCCATTAATGGATTGTTTCAAAATTTAAAATAGTTTTTGGCGTTGTTATAACTTATATCGGCTACCATGTTGCCTATCCATTCCATGTCGTTTGGCAGCTCACCTCTTTTTATTTCATCTCCTAAAAGATTGCATAAAATACGTCGGAAATACTCGTGTCTTGGAAATGATAAAAAGCTTCTCGAATCGGTTAACATCCCAACAAAACAACTAATTAAACCCATGTTTGAAAGTGCGTTCAATTGCTTGGTCATGCCATCCTTTTGGTCTAAAAACCACCAACCAGAGCCAAATTGTACTTTTCCTTTTACGCTTCCGTCGTTAAAGTTACCAATCATGGTAGCCATCACTTCATTGTCGGCAGGATTTAAGTTGTAAATAATGGTTTTGGTTAATGTATCCTTGCTATCCAGCGCATTTAAAAAAGCAGATAGTTTTTGTGCTTGCGGGTAATCGCCAATGGAATCCCAACCGGTATCGGGGCCTAAAATACGGTGCATACGGGCATTGTTGTTTCTTAAGGCTCCTAAATGGAATTGTTGCACCCATCCAAACTCGTGGTAGGTTTCACATAAAAACACCAATACAGCACTTTGGAATTTTAAAGCTTCCTCGTTGCTAATGGCTTTGTTTTCGCGTTTCTTTTTGAAGATGGTATTGACCTCATTTTCGGTGTATTGCTCAAAATATATTTGGTCTAGGCCATGGTCGCAAAGTTTGCAGCCGTTTTCGTTAAAAAACACAATGCGTTTTCTCAAGGCATCACATAAATCGGCAAATGAATTGATGCTTACTCCTGCTACGTTTCCTAGAGTGTCGATATAATCATTATAGCCATCATTGGAAATTAAGATGGCTTTATCGGGCCTAAAAGCGGTACTTACCTTCACGTTAAAATCGCTTTTGGCGAGTTGTTGGTGGTATTGTAAAGTATCAATGGGGTCTTCGGTGGTACAAACCAATTCCGCATTCACTTTTTTAAGCAAACCCCGACAGCTATACTCGCTGGAATTTAATTTTTCCTGGGTGATTTCCCAAACTTTCTCAGCCGATTTTTCATTTAGCAAATCGTAAATATCAAAATAACGTGCCAATTCTAGGTGTGTCCAGTGGTACAGCGGGTTGCGCATGGTGTAAGGCACTGTTTTTGCCCAGTTTAAAAATTTGTCCTTATCGGAAGCTTTTCCGGTAACAAATTCTTCATCGATTCCTAAAGTGCGCATGGCGCGCCACTTGTAATGGTCGCCATTTATCCAAACATTGGTAATATTGCCGAATGTTTTGTCTTCAGCAATTTGCTGTGGCGGTAAATGGTTGTGGTAATCGATAATTGGCTGATGTTTAGAATAGGTATGGTACAATTCCTCAGCGTATTTATTCTCTAGTAAAAAGTTGTCGTGAATAAATTTTGTGCTCATTTTATTAGTGTGAAATATTAATTTTCGTTTGAAGGTTTGCCAATGGTTGCCAAAATACCGCCATCCACATACACTATATGGCCATTTACAAAATCGCTGGCTTTTGAGCTTAAAAAGATGGCTGCTCCTTGCAAATCGTCTGGGTTGCCCCAACGTCCTGCCGGTGTTCTGCTTATAATAAATTCGTTAAACGGATGGCCATCCACCCGAATAGGTGCTGTTTGGCTAGTTGCAAAATAGCCGGGACCTATACCGTTGGTTTGAATGTTGAATTTTGCCCATTCGGTAGCCATACTGCGGGTTAACATTTTAAGTCCGCCTTTTGCCGCTGCATACGCGCTTACGGAATCCCTTCCTAATTCGCTCATCATCGAGCAAATGTTTATTATTTTTCCGCCGCCGCGTTTAATCATGCTTTTTGCGACATGTTTCGACACTATGAAAGGCCCAACCAAATCGATTTTAATGACCAATTCAAAATCGGCTACTTCCATATCAACAATGGGGGTTCTTTTTATTATGCCGGCGTTGTTTACCAAAATATCTATGGGCCCCACTTCAGCTTCTATTTTTGCTATGGATGCGGCTACCGCTTTTTCATCGGTAACATCAAACACGTAGCCAAAAGCATTTAAGCCAGATGCTTTGTATTCAGCAACCGCTTCTTCCAATGCCTCTGCGGTATTATTATTTACAACAATGGTGGCACCTGCATTGCCTAAGCCTTTTGCCATGGACATTCCCAGTCCATGAACCGCTCCTGTTACTAATGCAACCTTACCTGTTAAATCGAATAAGTTAATAGACATAATTAATTTTTAAGAAGTTATTTGTATGTGATTTTTATTTTTTTTCAATATATGCAAACTTATTATTTATACATCTTAAACACACCGATTAAGTACTTTTGGTGCCGTATTTATATACTTTTCATACCAACAACGAAACAGAACCATTTATTTCCGAATGTAATTACGTTAAAAGACCATTTCACCTTCTTTTTTAGGTAACGAAAAAAGACAGGGCTGCCAATGCTTCAATATGCAAATCTTGTATATTTTCAATTATTTACTACCACGGTTTCTCCAGCAAAAATTACAGAAATGCAATCGATTACACAAATATATATAAATAATTATTAAAACCAAAAATATATCGGCTATATATCCCAGGTCTTGGGGTGGTTATTTCATGCGTTGTTTGTGGTGTCTGTAAAAAGTAGTGTCAATAAATTAGCGTTAGAATAGCAAAATGTTGTACCTATGTTGTACCTGACTTTTTTTAAAGGCCAATTTTAAACAAAAAAAAACCGAAGATTGCTCTTCGGTTTTTGTGCGGGCGGGGACAGCACAAATATATATTTTAATTAAATTTCATTCTACCAAAAATTAATGAAAACCCCCTAAATAACAGACTATATATAGGTTTCAAAATAGAAATAGATTTAAAGCAATTGAAATAAAAAGAAATTTTACGTACAATTAACGTACAATTATCATAAATTAGCGTACAGAAATTGTAACAACAATCTAATTATGGCAAGAGTTTATTTTCTATATCGTTCTACAAAGGAAAAAGCAGCATTGAAAGTACGTTTGCAGCTAAAATCTAATAGAGAGCAATTTGAGTCAAATACCCAAATCCATATTTCAAAAGGAGCATGGAAAAAAAAGAAAGGTTTAACTGGCGATGAAAAAAATGAAATAGCAAGCGTAAATAAAAAATTAGCTCCGTTAGAAGACTATATTCTTGAACGGTTTGAACAAGAAAACCCAAATCCAAACCAAAAAGCGTGGCTTAAAGACATAGTAAATGATTTCTACAATAACTCTAAGAAAACTGAACTACCTATTTATTTGGTTGATTTTATTGAATATTACATTGAGAGTAAAAAAACCAATAACGAAATCAAGGAAAGCCAAATAAAACGCATCACAACAACAAAAAATAAAATTATTAGGATTCAAAATGAATACAACACAATCTTAAGGGTAAAAGACATTGATGAAGATTTTAAAACTAACTACATTAAATTTTCTAACAAGTATAGCTATGCGGTAAATACTCAAAACAAGGAGTTAGAACGCATTAAAACCATTTGTCGATATGCTAACAAAAAAGGTATTGAAATAAGTGATAGCTTAAATGATTTGAAAATTAAAACTGAAAAATCACCAAAAACATACTTAACATTAGAAGAGATTGAAAAAATAAAAAATGTTGAGTTAAAACACAGCTATTTAGAAAACGCAAGAAATTGGCTTCTGATAAGCATATATACGGGACAGAGGATTAGTGATTTTATGCGGTTTAAAAAGGAAATGATAATTACAGATGAGAACAAAAAAACGTTTATCAAGTTTGACCAAATAAAAACAGGCAAATCTATGTATGTTCCTGTTTCAAAGGAATTAAAAACGTTATTGAAATCCCTTAAAAACAATTTCCCTAAACCAATTTCTGACCAAAAATATAACGACTATATTAAGGAGGTCTGTAAAGAGGCTAAAATTAATACAATGTGTGAGGGCAAAAAGAGAATAAGTATAGCTGAAGAAGGGAAAAAACCTACTAAATATGATTTTAGAGATATTTCAGGAAATTTCCCTAAATGGGAACTTGTTAGCAGTCATATTGGGAGAAGGACTTTTGCTACAAATAACTATGGAAAAATACCTACACCCTATCTAATATACATTACTGGGCATGGTACTGAAAAAGAATTCCTCAACTACATTGTACTACCTGATTATGAAAAAGCTAAGCAAGCCTTTGACCATTTCAACTAATAAATAAAGAATCAACTAAATGAAGAAAGAAGACAAAAAACTTTCAAAAAGTGAAAAACAGCTATCTAAAACTTGGGCTAAAATGAAAGTTAAAGAAAATAAAAACTTCACAAAATACTTTAGTGGCCTATATAACTCTTTATCCCAAAGGTTCAATCAGGAATTAAGTCTGCATACCGATTTCAAAGATAAAATAGACTTTATACAAAACCTTATAAATGAAATTATCGAGGCTTTACATGATGCAAAAAACAATTTTCAAATAACTGAACTTGCAGAAAGACAAATTACCCCTCTTATTGGCCTTAGGAATGTCTTTGAGAAAGAATTAAACGACATCTACTTGAACCCTAAAAGCACAAATACTAATACGGATGGTCAAAACATCAAACATTCTGATTACAACCCTAATCACTTTAGCAGCAATGGGTTTGAATTATTTAAGTATTTAGTTGAAAATTATGCTCTTGGAAAATCACATGGAACGGCAACACGTTTTATGAATATATGGCACTTTTTTAATAGTAATTTATACAACGACCCAATTTACAAAAAGCAACGTTTTTTAACTACAGAAGAATACAAAGCCTTCATTAAAAAAAGTTATGATGTTAAAATTAAAAATGTTGATAAAAAACATGCTTACGAAAACACTCACCTACCAATGTTAAATGACCATTTCTCTAAATTTAAAGAGATAAAAAAAGAATTAAATTGAATACGATTTAAAAAACACATAAAACACACTTTTTACCCCTTTTTTGACAGCATAAATGAATCCGTGATTTGCAGCATAACATTTAAAACGTTGCAAGCATGGAACAAATTCAATTCATTGGCTCAACACCAGACCAATTAAAAAAAGAAATTACTCAAGATGTAATTAAAGGAGTAACAATCTCTTTACTTAGCGAGTTAAAAAAAGAATTTCAACCTAAAGAACCCACCACCTATCTTCAACGCCAAGAATTGGCAAAAATGCTTAATGTCGATTTGAGTACAATACATAATTGGACTCGCAAAGGAATATTAACAGCATTTCAGATTGGTGGACGAGTTTACTACAAACGCTCACAAATAGAGCAACAAATTATTGAACTAAAAAAATAAAGGGCTATGGTAAAAAAATCAAAGCATAGCCCTCAAAGCATTTTAT
The DNA here is from genome assembly GCF_009746565.1 of Mariniflexile maritimum. Taxonomy (GTDB): domain Bacteria; phylum Bacteroidota; class Bacteroidia; order Flavobacteriales; family Flavobacteriaceae; genus Mariniflexile; species Mariniflexile maritimum. Next base: position 10,185 of record NZ_WRPN01000002.1, on the reverse strand, counting down.
CAAAAGTTCAAGCTAAAAATAAGAAATTTAAAGGAAACATTTTTTGGAAAACACATCCAACTAATGGAAGACCTATAATAGAGCCTTCACTTTTAAGAGAGTTTCTTATTGCAAATGGCTTCTCTATCCTTAATTTTTTTGGTGGAACCTTTACTATAAAAACAACTTTCAATATTGTTGTTTTTTATAGTCCACAAGATGTTTTTAATTTCTGTTTGACGTATGTTAACTCACAAAAAAAAGAGGTTCTTACAAGTGAGTTTTTAGTCAATGGAGAAAGGTTTTTAATATCAAAAAAGGCTCTTATTGGCAGCTTACCTGAACTTGAGATAGAGAAATATAGAGATACTAAAAGCATATCACATTACTTCTATGAAAATATTGTTGTTAGAGTTAATCCAAAAGGAATATATGCAATTCCGTATAAAGAATTCAAAAAACAAAAGCGGTACATTTTTAAAAGTGCAATTATTAATAGACATTTTGATGGGAGCTGCAAATTAAAATCACAATTCAAGAAATTCTTAAAACTAACAACCAATTCAAAGGAACACTATTTGAATGTTATTATTGTTATAGGCTACCTATTACATAAATACAAAAATCCTTCTATTGCTAAAGCTGTTATAATAAGCGATGTTTTATCTCAAGCTACCAATGACCCTCATGGACGTAGCGGTAAAGGCATAATAATCAAAGCTCTTAGTGAATTAATAAATGTAATTGAGTACAATGGCAAGAATTTAGACTTAAAGCGAGACAAATTTGTTTATCAAAGCATAGAGCCTGATACCGATTTATTTGTAATTCAAGATGTAGGCAGAGAGTTTGAATTTGAAGACTTATTTAGCACTATTACAGATTCATTAAATATCGAACGTAAACATCAGAAAAAAATCATAGTTGATAATGCCGACAGTCCAAAAATAGCTATGACTACCAACTACACCATACCTCAAAATTCTGATAGTTATTCAGACCGTAAACAACTTCTATTATTAAATAATTATTTCAATTCCAGCAACAAACCTCAACAAGAATTCAAAAAGCTATTGTTTACAGAATGGGACGAAAACGACTATAAAGCATTTGACAAATTTATGATGAGCTGTTTGCAAATGTACCTAAAACTTGGATTAACCAATTACGATGACCCCGCTCTCAGAAAACAAAACCTAATTAATAACACTTCTAAGAAGTTTGTTGAATTAATGGAAAAGGAATACACCTCTAGCAGAGAATATTACAATCTTAAAGATCTTGCCAACAAATTAGATATTAGTTCAAATGACAATAGCGTAAGAAGCAAAATCACTAGTCAATGGCTACAGACTTATGCCGCCTTTAAAGGTCACAAATATGAAACTAGAATTTCTGGAGGTGTTACTAAATTTTCCTTAATTAAAAAACCTTAAAACTTAGAGAAAATGGAAAACAAAATTAAAATTAAAAATTGCCCTACTTGCTCTACACTAAATTGTAGAATATGTAGAGCTTCCCATTTATTACTCTACAAGTTACCCTACACAATTAACCCACCATAAATGCTGATTTTAAACCTATTTGTAGAGCAAGTAGAGTAATTATAAAAATAAATGCACATATATACATATATATAAAAGTTTTTAAAAATTACCCTACATACTCATTCATTAAAAAATTAACTAAAGCAGCATTTTTAATAATCTGCTTGATAAAACAAAAAACATTATGAACAGAAATTTAAAAATTGGTTACGACCAAAAAGGCTACAACGCCACAATTGAAAGAATCACTAATGCAGCTAACATTTACATTAATGCATCAAAGGAGTTGGAAAAATTAAAAGTCAAAAACATTAAATCAGAAGACCTGCTCAACGGCGGGTTTATGGACGTCTTTATGAAACATCAAAAAAACGAATATGACAATTCCGCTTCAGCTAAAGAATTGGATTTGACTTTTGAGAAGTTTTTAGAATTAAGAGACCTAAACACCTCTAGGTTAAAAGAACTTGAACAAATGCATGAAAGAACTAAAGACAGCATAATTGAATTGTACCAATACAACAATAGTTTCTTTCAGTATGCCGAAGTAAGGCAGAACAGCAACCAACAGTTAAAACGTGCGTTGGAAAAAGCTCCTAAGAAAATAAGCTATCGGATTTTAGAATTATTCAACATCAAAGATAATAAGGTTATAATAGCCTTAAGCAAAGAACCGTTCAGCATTTATGCTTTTCACAAAGACCAAGTCCAAATAATGCACGATGTCACAGACTTTATTAAGGCTTCTAAAGTGATTGGATTGACATATGATGATTTGTGGCCGCACGTTGGAAAATACCTCTATGATGACCACTCTTTAATTCAGCAGCAGCAAACAGGTGAACACGGTTTAAGCCGTGATTTATCAAAAGTGATTTTCAGTTTCAATAAAGTATTAACCTATAAAATTTAATCAAATGGACATTAAAAAAGTCAAAATTGTAAAAAGTTATGAGGCAAAAGATTTTGAAGAAGAAGTAAATAATTTACTGAAAAAAGGATATAAAATATCCAGTAATTTGGTGGTAACTCCCGATAAAGACTATTTTGTAATTATGGGAAAATAATGTTTGAACTCTGCATTTAGACCTGAAAGCCCTGTGATTTTATTGTTACAGGGTTTTCTTTTTTATAACAACATTAAAATACTGCTTCTTAGAGCCTCAAAAATGTTTTATTGCATAGACGTTATAAACTTCTTGACCTCTTCTATATGAACGCCTCTAAGCGAATTTTGGCTATTTCTAGGTAAAATTGTAACAGATAGCATAACAAGGCTCAAATCCGTGTGGTTTAAGTGAAGACTGGCGTGCGTAACATATTGCTTTTAAAATAAAAACCGAGCAAAGTAACTAAAAGTTTATATGCATTTTTTTATTAAAATGATATTTTATTTCCTACACAATTTTAAAGTTGGTATATTTAAATTTTTCAAGCAAAATAAAAAGTAACTCAAACTAATTTAACCATATTTGATGTCATATTTGGCTTAATGTTTCTATGAACAAGAAAACACTATCGGAAAGAGATATATGCACCAAGTTTATTACTCCTGCGATTGAAAAATCAGGTTGGGATAAATTAACGCAACTACTTGAAGAAGTTTCATTTACGGATGGTAAAATTTACGTAAGAGGAAAACTCACTGCCAGAGGCGCAAGAAAAAGGGCAGACTACATACTTTACTACAAACCAAATATTCCAATAGCTATTGTTGAGGCAAAAGACAATAAGCATTCTGTTCGAGCAGGTATTCAACAAGCTTTAGACTATGCTAGAATCCTCGACATCCCTTGTGTATTTAGCAGTAATGGAGACGGTTTTGTTTTCCATGACCGAACAGCGACCAATGGAAATATTGAAACTGAATTAGATATTAACAGTTTCCCAACCCCCGAAGAGCTTTGGCAGAAATATAAGAAATACAAGGGAATTGAAACACTAGAAGCAGAAAGAGTGGTAGCTCAAGATTACTACTTTGACGGAAGCGGAAGAAGCCCAAGATACTACCAACAAATTGCGGTAAATCGAACAGTCGAAGCTATTACAAAAGGACAAGACAGAATTCTTCTTGTTATGGCAACTGGTACTGGAAAAACTTACACAGCTTTTCAAATTATTCACCGCCTTTGGAAAAGTGGAAAGAAAAAAAGAATATTATTCTTAGCTGACCGAAACGCCCTAATTGACCAAACACGAAGAGGTGACTTTAAACATTTCAAGGATAAAATGACGGTTGTAAAACACCGCATGATTGATAAAAGCTATGAGGTCTATTTAGCTTTATACCAAGGTTTGTCAGGTGCTGACGAAGAAGCGAACGCATACAAGCAATTTTCTCCTGAATTCTTTGATTTAATTGTTATTGATGAGTGCCATAGAGGAAGTGCTAAAGAAGACAGTGCTTGGAGAGAGATACTAACCTATTTCAAGAAAGCAACGCATATTGGTTTGACTGCTACACCAAAGGAAACTAATGAAGTTTCAAATAGTGAATATTTTGGCGAACCACTTTATACGTATTCACTTAAACAAGGAATTGATGATGGTTTCCTTGCTCCTTACAGAGTTGTTAGAGTAAATCTGAATGTTGATGCTGAGGGATGGCGGCCAGAAAGAGGCAAAACTGATAAAGATGGGAATGAGGTTGAAGACCGAGTGTATAACCGAAAGGACTTTGACAGAAACTTGGTAATTGAAGAACGCACCCAAGCGGTAGCACGAAAGCTAACTGAATTTTTGAAAGGTTATGACCGTTTTGCAAAAACCATTGTTTTCTGCACCGACATTGACCATGCTGAACGAATGCGTTCTGCTCTTTCAAACCTTAATTCAGACTTAGTGGCTCAAAATTACAAGTATATCATGCAGATTACGGGCGATAATGATGAAGGAAAAAGAGAACTTGACAATTTCATAAATCCTGAAGAACGCTTTCCCGTAATTGCAACTACATCGGAATTAATGACTACTGGTGTTGATGCTCAAACATGTAAAGTTATTGTGCTAGATGCCGAGATAAAATCCATGACCAAGTTTAAGCAGATCGTGGGTAGAGGCACACGAATCAATGAAGAATTTGGCAAAATGTATTTTACCATTCTCGACTTTAGAAATGTAACAGACCTGTTTGCCGACCCTGATTTTGACGGTGACCCAATTCGTATAAAACCAGTCGCCGAAGATACCGATTTGAGCTATATTGTTGACGAAGAAGAAAATGATACCTCTCTAATCGTTGATGAAATTTCAGGTGAAGAAATACAAATCAAACCTGAAATCCGACAACCTGAACCGCAAACATCTACAGACAGGATAAATGAGCCAAGACAAAAGGTTTATGTAAACGGTGTTGATGTTTCTATTTTGATTAGTCGTGAAATGTATTTCGACAATGACGGAAAACCAATCACTACAAGCTTAAAAGACCACACAAAAGAATTGATTAAAGGCAAATATGCTTCGCTTGATGACTTTTTGAATAAATGGAACAATTCCGACAAAAAAGAATCAATTATAAAAGAGTTGGAAGAACAAGGTGTTTTGGTTGAAGCGTTGCGAGATGCCGTAAACCGCGAAGTTGATTTGTTCGATTTAATCTGCCATGTTGCTTTTGACCAACCACCGCTAACAAGAAAAGAGCGAGCAAACAATGTGAAAAAACGTGATTACTTTACAAAATATGGTAAAGAAGCCCGAAAGGTTTTAGAAAGTTTGCTTGATAAATATGCAGACGAAGGTGTTACCAATATTGAAAGTATGGATATTCTAAAAGTAAAACCTTTAACTGATTTTGGTTCTCCAATGGAAATCATAAAACAATTTGGAAGTAAGGCAAAATACTTGAAAGCAATAAAAGAACTAGAGCAAGAATTATATAAATCAGGAGCTTAATGGCTAAAGTTGAAATATATAATAGTATTGAACAAAAGAGTAATTATTTTGAGCATATAAATGTAGATTCAAAAGAACACCTTAATGAATTGTTAGCAGCTTATAAAAAGGAACAATCAAAATACGGTTTGGTCTTTAGAGGTATGACTGAGGCTAAATATAAACTCTATAATTCAGCTCAAAGGCATTGGTTAAATCTTGAATTGCAAAAACTTGGTCATAGTTTTATTGATTTTATAAGTCTTGAAATAAATAATGCAAAAAATTGGCAGAATAGATTACTTGAAAAATTTTTCAATGCTTTTGGACAGCCAGCTTTTGATATTTCGGTATTAAGTTTTTTGCAGCATTATGGTGCGCCGACCCCATTATTGGATTGGACTTACAATTTTGAAAATGCATTGTTTTTTGCAACCGACGGTTTAAAATATTCAAATTCCGATAATAGTATTGACAATTACTGTTCTATTTATATTATTGATACTAAATGGAGGGACTTAATTAATTATCTTGAATACATTCAATCTAGTTTATCACAAATTGATGATATTTTAGAAAATTCACCAAAGGTTAACGCTGATCAGGTATTAAATGATTTGGAAAATTTTAATTATAATAATTTAGCTCAAATCCAACTGGCTCAAATCCCAGGCTATAAAAGAAATGGGTTCGCCTTTAGTTTGAAAAATAGACCCTCTTTTAATTTAGTTTGGAATCAACAAAATTTGAATATAATTAATCAAAAAGGGCTTTTCATTTTTAACGGTAGTGAAGACAAGCCATTAGAATATTTTTTTCAAGGCCAAAATCAACGAGTTAAAGATAGCCCATACTATCTACCTAAAATTACTTGCTTAAATATTCATAAGTCTTTATATGAGTATATAACCTTAAAACTAACTAAAGGGAAAAGATTTCCAATAAATGCTGAGTATATTTACCCTCAGGAAGAATCAATAGCAAATAACTCATTTAAACATTATTTGAACCAAGATTTTTTTTAGAATAATATATGGCAAACTTAAAAGGAATATTGAACAGCATCCGCAAAATAATGTGGACAGATACTGGGCTGAATGGCGATGCTCAACGCATTGAGCAGTTGGGTTGGATGCTTTTCTACAAAATATTTTCCGACAAAGACAAGGAACTTGAATTAATGGACGACAATTATGTGAGTCCGATACCAGCCGAATTGCATTGGGACGCATGGGCTGGCGATGATGAAGGAATTACAGGTGATGAACTTCAAAGCTTTGTTGACAATAAACTTTTCAAGCAATTAAAAGATATTCAGCTTGTGCCATCGGAAGGTGTGAAGTACAAACGAGCGTTGATACTTCGTGAAGTTTTTGAAGGCAATAACAACTACATGAAAAGCGGAACTAATATCCGCAAGGTACTGAATAAACTCAATGAAATTGATTTTAACACAACCAAAGACAAACACGCATTTGGCGAACTTTACGAAACCATTCTAAAGGAACTTCAATCTGCGGGTAAATCGGGTGAGTTTTATACCCCTAGGGCAATTACTCAGTTTATTACCGAAATTATAAATCCGCAATTGGGCGATAAAATTCTTGACCCTTCTTGTGGTACTGGTGGCTATCTAACGGCAGCAATCGAACACTTGAAAAAACAGGCCAACAGCGTTGAAGAACGGCAAAGCATTGCAGAAAATATAATTGGTTGGGAATACAAGCCATTACCTTATTTGTTAGCTACAACCAACTTAATTTTGCACGACATAGAAGTTCCAAATATTATATTTCGTGATAGTTTAGAACAACCATTGAGCAATTATACAGAGAAAAACCGAGTAAATACAATTTTGGCAAATCCACCTTTTGGCGGTATTGTTGCAAACAATAATGAAAACAATTTTCCTCAGAATTTTAGGACAAAAGAAAGTGCTGACCTCTTTTTAATCTTGATGATACACTTACTAAAACAAGGTGGAAAAGCAGGAATTGTGTTGCCCGACGGTTCTTTAGCTGGTGAAGGTGTAAAACAAAGGATTAGACAGAAATTATTAGAAGATTGTAATTTGCATACGATAATACGTTTACCAAACTCTGTGTTTAAACCTTATGCAACAGTTGCAACAAACCTTTTGTTCTTTGAGAAAGGTTCCCCCACTAAAGAAATTTGGTATTATCAACTCTCCTATCCAGAAGGAATTAAAAGTTATTCCAAAACTAAACCAATGCAGTTAGAAGAATTTCAACCAATTAAAGATTGGTGGTATAACAGAAAAGAAAATGAATCTGCTTGGAAAGTTTCTATTGAAAAAATAGTTGAGAGAGATTATGATTTGGATATAAAAAATCCTAATTCAAAGCCTGAAAATAATGGTAAAGATTCAAGCACATTAATAGATGAATTAACTAATGATTTATCAAATATTCAATCTGACATAAGCGAAATACAATCAGCATTAACGGATATTGGCGAATATGAATATAAAACTATTGGAGAGCTTTGCAATGTTGTTAAAGGTATTACTGGTATCCAAAAAGCTGTAGAGGGGAAATATCCATTAGTTGTAACAGCCGAAGAAAGAAGTTCACATAATGAGCATCAATTTGATTGTGATGCAGTTTGTATTCCATTAGTTTCATCCAGTGGGCACGGACATGCATCTTTAAAAAGAATTCATTTTCAAACAGGTAAGTTTGCATTAGGGTCGATTTTGGCAGCAGCAGTTCCAAAAGACAAAACGGTGCTTTCAGCAAAATACCTTTATTATTTCCTTAGTAACTATAAAGACGAATTATTAGTTCCACTTATGAAAGGAATGGCTAATGTTTCACTATCAGTTACTAAAATCAAAACAGTAAAGGTTAAAGTTCCCTCTCTTGCTAAACAAGAAGAGTTGGTTTTTCTTATGGAAAAATGCGAAAAATTAAGAGAGACCTTAACTAAATCCTCTATTGATGCTGAGTTGATGATTAAAGCAACTTTAAATGAAACTTTAGGTTAATGATTACAAAAATCAACAAACTCAAAGACTTTGGCATATTCCAAAACTTCACTTGGAATGGCATAGATAATTTCAAGAAAAAGAATCTCATTTACGGTTGGAACTATTCAGGAAAAACAACCCTTTCAAAGCTTTTTCAAAACTTAGAATTTAAGGATAAAAACAAATATTTCACAGGGTCAGAATTTGACTTTACTACAGAAAAAAATAATTCACCTACAAACCATACCCACAATGATTTAGAAAACTTCCCGTATGACGTAAAAGTATTCAATACTAACTACATCAAACGGATTTTTACATTTGATGTACCAAATTCAGACATTCAACCGATATCATTTTATCTTGGTGACCCATCGGGTGAACTGGATAAAAAGATTAAGACATTAGATAAAAAGAAAGAGCAGTTAGAAAACATCAGAGATAATCGTTATCAGAAAATCGTTGATGAATTTGGAAAATATGACAAGAAAACTGGAAGCAAGTTTACTGACAAAGCAAAAAACATAAGAGAAAACTATTTAGATGGTAAATTAACAAGAGATGACTTTAATATTTCCCATTTTAGGGTAATTGCTAGTAAGGTAAAAAGTGATTTGACAAAATACACTCTATCCAATACTGAACGGGATAAAATAAAAGTAGATGTAGTTGCAACAAAAGATTTTGAACCACAAAAGGAAGATTATAGTTTTACAGAAAACCTTGAAAGCCTTGCAAACGAAGTAAAAAGGGTTTTAGAAGATACTGCTCCAAAATCAATTCCCTTTCCAGAATTAGACGGAGACCAAGAATTATTCGATTGGGTTCAAATAGGAATAAAACTGCACCAAAATTCAACAGAATGCAAATTTTGCACGAAAAATTTACCCGAAAATAGGATTAGCGATTTAAACTCATACTATTCAAAAAAACTCAAAGAAATACAAGATACTATTGCAAGCGTACATGAGGAAATAGATGTCGAAAAAGAGAAATTAAAAATAAAATTTCCTGATAAAAGGAATTTTGGAAAAAGTTTTCAGAAAGATTATCAAGAGGCAATAGATAATTACAGTAAAACTGTTAGAAAATATAAAACTCAACTGATAGTGTTAGGGAAGGACTTAAAACGTAAAACTTCCGATTATTTCAATAATATTCCTGCAACCGAAATTGAATTAATAACTTTTGAAGAAGATTTTAAGGAAATAAAAAAAGCTGTAAAGGCTCATAATGACTGGTTAGCTGAATTTGACGAGAATAAGAAAAAGGCATTAGCAAAAATTTTAAACCATTATGTCGCAGAATATTTACAAGCTGAGAATTATAATAAAAAAGAATCTGATAAAAACAAAGCAGTATCAATAATAACAAACATCAATTCTAAAATCACCACAAATAAAATTGATAAATTAGCTCTTGAAGCTCAGCTAAAAAGCAGTGTAAAAGGCCAAACGGAATTGAATGATATTTTAGAAATTTTTCTTCATCGAGATGATATAAAAATTGAAATACGAAACGAAAAGTTCACACTTGAAAGAAGTGGTCACCCTGCAACTAATTTGAGTGAAGGAGAGAAATCTGCAATTGCTTTTTCTTATTTCTTGACTGAATTAAAAGCTCTTAGAAAGGATGACCCTCCAAAATTACCAAATACGATTGTATTTATTGATGTGCAAAAAACGGGCATAGTATACCACCCACAGCGGATTAAAGTGAGCATAGTGCGGCGGGTGAAAGTGAACCACCTACAGCGGATGAAAGTGAACCACTAAAAATCGATTCTATTTGTAAAGC
>NZ_WRPN01000019.1 GCF_009746565.1 Mariniflexile maritimum | reverse complement strand
TATGTGTATGGAAAGTTGCGTGCTTGTGTGCGAGGATTTTCCGAAGGAAAATCAGAAGCAAGCAAGCAAAGCAACTAACATTGGTTTAGTATAAAACTAGCAATTTTTTATACACGGTGTTGTCTATTTGTTGTACCCTATATATCTTCAATGCTTCTAATTACCTATAAATAAACACTTTTTGTTAATAATTAATGCAACAAAGTGCAAATAAATACAACTAAATGCGCTGTTTGTTGTACCAAAAGTTGTACCTTAGTATTCTAATGCACCAGCTTGCACAGTGCAATAATAAGGTTAATTATGGCATCAGTTAAAATTGTATTAAGAAAAAATAAGTTAGATAAGTCAGGTAACGCACCTTTATATCTTAGGCTTATCAAAGACCGTAAACCAAAATTCATTTCTTTAGGGTTGAAAATCACCCCTTCTGAATGGGATGAAGAAAAGCAATCTGTAAAGAAAAATCATAGTAATTCAGCTCGCCTTAATAAATTCATATCTCAAAAGGTTGCAGATGCACAAGGTCAAATAGCAGACTTAGAAACAAAAAACCAATCTACTTCAGCAAGAAAACTCAAAGAGGCCATAAAAGGCAAGCCAATGGTAAATTTCTTTGAATACTCTTACAACCGTTGCGAAAAACAAAAACACACACTTGCACTTTCCACATATAATAATTACAAAAATTACCTTAAAAAGTTTGAAACTTTTATAGGTCATAGAGATTTAATGTTTGACGATATAACGGTAACTACATTAAAGGATTATGCAGGTTATTGCAGTACCACTTTAGGCAACAATAACACAACTATAAATTTTTCTTTGAAGATTCTTAGTCTAATGTTTAAAGAAGCGCAGAGAGAGGATTTAATACCCTTAAATAACTTTCCATTTAGTAAGTTTAACGTAAAGAAATCTAAAAGCACTAAACGTTACCTTAATGCAGAACAATTTAAAGCGTTTATGAATCTTGAAGTACCGGATAATGCTAAAGCACAAATTATAAAAGATATGTTCATTTTTTCAGTCTTTTCTGGTGGTTTGAGGTTTGGCGATGTAATCGAGTTAAAATGGGAAAACTACAATTCTAAAGAGCAAAAAATAACTAAGGTTATTCGTAAAACGAATAGACAGCACAGTATAAGAATAGGGCAAAAAGCGATTGAGATTTTAGAGAAATATAAAACTAAAGAAAGCAAAAGCGGAGATATAATATTTCCTTTTGCAAATATTGATAAGGAGTATTTTACAAATAGAGAACATAGAGCAAAGGTAGTTTATAGAGCAATCGCATTAAGTGGTATGTATTTAACTAAAATGGGGAAACTTTTAGAGTTGCCTTTTTCTCTTACATTTCATATTAGTAGACATACATTTGCAACCAGGGCATTAAATAAGGGTATGCGTATAGAACACGTTTCAAAATTGATGGACCACACAGATATTGGTATAACTCAAGTTTATGCAAAAATAGTAAGTAGTGAATTAGATAAAGCAGTAGATAAATATATTAATTAGCCTATGTACGGACAACCAAGTAAAAAAATGGAAATCAAGGAAAAAGCAAGAACTTATGCAAATAGGTTGTTTCCTTCAATATTATGGATTATAGAAAGTAATTACGATTTTCAATATGGAAAAGGCATCAAATTATCTAACCCAAATGAAGTATTTCCTAACGTAAGATTAGATATGGTTTTTGAGAGTTTTACACATCCCCAAAAAACCTTTCTTTTTGAATTATTAGATAAACGTTTTGAAGTTTTTATGAAGCGGAATTGGTACGATTTTAACTCATTAACAGCTCGTGTTTACCAAGAGAATTTTAAAACAATGACTATTCCAGAAGAATTAAAGTTTTTAACGAGTAAAGAGTTTTTAACAGCTACGGAAAATATCATTGAAGAAAAGCGTAATAAAATAGCTGAAATGTATCAACAGATGAGGACTGAACTTATTGATGAAGTTTTTGCAGATGTAGAACCTACACAAGATATTGAAGAGCCAGACGATTCAAATAGGCTTTATAATATATTAGATGAAGTAAGGCGAAAAGACCACACTAAATTAGAGTTATATACAATCATTAAGAAAGAAACAGAACTCGACCCAATAGCATTACAGTATTTATATAAAGATATTGAGATTTATGCTTTTTCAGAAAAAGATGATTATGAATGTAATTATTCATTTGAACAAGTAGAAGAAGCGTTAGAAAGTTTAAGAAAAAGAGGGCATTCAGAAGAAGATTTGATACGTTTAGGTTACATTAAAAAAATTCCATCACTCGGAGTATTAGGAGATAAAAAAGGCGAACTTATTACATACATAGACAAAGAAAAATTACTCTTTCCTTTTGAATTTTATTCAATCTATGAAATGCAAGGAATAATAAAATCAGAATTAGCTAAACACGATAAAGAACAAGTAGGAGAAAATAATATTTCCCAAAAAAGTGATAAACTAAAAGTAAATCTTTCAGTACCGCAACTTGCATTATTATTTAAAATGATTAACGATTTAAAACCTACGGTTTTTAACGTTAAGTCAGAAGCTGAATTACATCGTTTTATATCTGCTAATTTCCAGACTAAAAGCTCAGATCCTGACAAAGGGATTAGCGAAAACAAATTAAGAATTTTATTTAATCAATCAGATAGTAAAGCAATCGAGTTTTGGGAAAAACACCTAAGAACTATGTTAGCAGAAATTAAAAAATTAAAATAATTTTTTCACAATAAAGTCAATGATAGCAAAGGTTTTGCGTGGGGTTATATAACCCTATGTAACTGTTTTGGCGTTACTCTATAACGCAGATTTGCACCATAATTAAATGTTTAACACTTAAAAACAGTATTTATGGAAGCAATTATTTTATCCAAAGACCAATACCAAGAACTTATAGGGCGTATTGACGAAATCAAATCAACAATCACAGAAAAACCTAAAAATCCAGAAGATGTATTTTTAGACAATGCCGACTTTTTACAGCTTATGAATATAAGCAAACGCACTGCACAATCGTGGCGTGATGAAGGTAAAATATCATTCTCTCAAATTGGGAATAAAATTTATTACCGTATGTCAGATGTACAAACACTTTTAAATAAGAACTATAATAAGGCATTCAAAAAAACTCGCTAATAACTTCGGTTATTGGCGTTTTTCTTTTTGTGGTTCTTATGCTTATGCAATGGCTACTTTGTACGATACCGTTATTTCCAGGGGGTTTGTAAATAGTCTACCAAAAGTATTTTTAGCTGGAGAGCTAAAATATATTGATTGGGCAGGGTTTGAGTGGTGTCCTATATTGAGTGGTAAAAACAATGTAAAAGGCTATTCAACTAAATTGGAAAACCTTAAACTTAGTTTATATGGTAGTGAAATGTATATTGAAAATTCACTACAAAAATTCTATATGGGTAACAATTATGAGGATTTTACTTTTGCGCAGGTTTTGACTGCGCTTGACAAACTCAATAGTAAACTTCCTATCGATATTTATAAAACCCAACTTGTAAGAGCAGATGTAGGCGTAGTTATTAATCACGATACTGAACAAGAGTATAATAGGTGGTTAGATTACAAAGGAAAATTACCTATTCCTATGATAAAGCGCAATATCATTTATGGTTCAGAAATAAGGCAGACTAATAATAAATTTAAGGTTTATAATAAGACTTTTGAAGTTAAACAAACTGCAAATGTAAAACTTCAAGAAAAATTAATGCGTGTTGAGTTACAAGGCAATTACAGGTATTACAATCAACGTGCAAACCCAATAGGTATTTATACCGTTCAAGATTTAATAAACCCTATTAAATACCAATTACTCGCAAACGAGTTTCTAAATTTTTATGATACCATAAAAAAGAAACCCAATCTTAATTTTTCTAAATGGACGACTAAAGATATACGTTTATACAGTTATATGACGAATCCAGATACAGCAAAAGCAATGAAAGAACACCACAAAGAAACGTATAAAAAAGAACGTAGTCAGTATCTAAAATTACTATCTAAATGTCAAGACACAACACAAGAAAAAATAGTTACCAATAAGTTAAAGGAAAAAGTAATTTTTTCTATTAACAATTAGTGCATTTTTAAAACTTGTAGTATAGTCTAAAACAAGGGTAAAAACTTATGCATATTAATTGTATAATTTTTTTGGTAGAAATAATCTTATTTACAGTATAAATCTTTATATTTTTAACATTCTAAAATTATAGACAATAATCAATGACCAAAGAACAACAAATAGAAAATGAATTAATAAGTAGGTTAACCGATTTAAAGTACATCTATAGAAAAGATATTAGAACAAAAGAAGCTCTAGAGCAAAACTTTAGAGAAAAGTTTGAAAAATTAAATAGAGTAAACTTAACAGATTCAGAATTTAAAAAACTTAGAGAAGAAATTGTTAACCCTGATGTTTTTAAAGCTTCTAATTATTTAAGAAACACCAATACATTTTCAAGAGAAGATGGTACACCCCTACACTATACGCTAGTAAATATTAAAGACTGGTGCAAAAATGATTTTGAAATTATTAATCAGTTAAGAATTAATACGGAGTACAGCAACCATCGGTATGATGTTATTCTTATGATTAATGGTGTTCCTGTTGTTCAAGTTGAGTTAAAATCATTACACGTAAGCCCTAATCGTGCTATGCAACAAATTGTTGAGTATAAAAACGACCCAGGTAATGGTTATACTAATTCATTGATGTGCTTTATGCAGTTGTTTATTGTTAGTAATAAAACAAGAACATACTATTTTGCTAACAACAACGATCAACATTTTGCTTTTAATGCTGATGAACAATTCTTGCCGGTTTACGAATTAGCAAGTGAAGACAATAAAAAAATTAGTCATTTAGACGACTTTACCGATAAGTTTTTATCAAAGTGTACTTTAGGTCAAATGATTAGTCGCTATATGGTATTGGTAGCTAGTGAACAAAAAATGTTAATAATGCGGCCATATCAAATCTATGCTGTTAAAGCTATTGTAGATTGCATAGACCAAAACAGAGGCAATGGTTATATATGGCATACAACAGGCAGTGGTAAAACATTAACATCTTTCAAAGCATCAACATTACTAAAAGAAAATTCAAACATTGAAAAATGTTTATTTGTAGTTGACAGGAAAGATTTAGATAGACAAACAAGAGAGGAATTTAATAAATTTCAGGAAGGCAGTGTTGAAGAAAACACCAATACGGAGGCTTTAGTCAAAAGAATGTTATCAACAAATTATGCCGATAAAGTAATAGTAACAACTATTCAAAAATTAGGTTTAGCACTCAATCAAAATAGTAAACGTAACGTACAGCAAAGAGAAGAAAACAAAGAAACCTACTACGATAGGTTAGCTCCTTTAAAGAACAAAAGAGTGGTGTTTATTTTCGATGAGTGTCATCGTTCTCAATTTGGCGACAATCACGATGCTATAAAAGAATTTTTTCCAAAAGCCCAGTTGTTTGGTTTTACAGGCACACCAATTTTTGAAGATAACGCTACTTATAAAACTATTGAAGGTAACGAAGCATCTTATAAAACAACTACAGATGTTTTTCAACAAGAATTACATTCATACACCATTACACACGCTATTGAAGATGAAAATGTTTTGCGTTTTCATATCGATTATTTTAAACCCGATAGCAAACTAGATGTTAATTCTTTAAGTCATAAAATGGCTGTAATAGATGCTATTTTAAAAAAACACGATAAAGCTACTGATGCAAGAAGATTCAATGCCTTTTTAGCGACATCTTCTATATCTGATGCTGTTGAATATTATCATCTTTTCAAGCAAAACCAAAGAGAGTTTTCTGAAGTTAACCCCGATTTTAAACCGCTAAACATTGCTTGTGTTTTCTCGCCACCTGCCGAGGGGAATAAGGATATTAAACAATTACAAGAAGATTTAGAACAAGAAAAGAAAGATAACGAGGTAGAACCTAACAAAAAGAAAGAGGCTCTAATAAAAATCATTACAGATTACAACCAACAATATAGTACAAATCATACCATTACAGAGTTTGATGGTTATTATCAAGACGTACAACAGCGAATTAAAGACCAAAAGTATAGCAACAAAGACTATCCACATAAAAACAAAATTGATATACTAATTGTGGTTGATATGCTTTTAACAGGCTTCGACTCTAAATATTTAAACACCCTATACGTAGATAAAAACTTAAAATACCACGGTTTAATACAAGCCTTTTCTCGTACTAACAGGGTAATAAATAATACCAAGCCTTACGGTAATATTTTAGACTTTAGGCATCAAGAAGAAGCTGTAGATAATGCAATGGTATTATTCTCTGGTGAAAAGGTTGACAACCCTAAAGAAATATGGTTGGTAGATGCAGCACCTAAAGTCATCGATAAATACCAAAAAGCAGTAAATAACTTAAAAGAGTTTATGCAGTCTAAAGGCTTAGAATGTACTCCTTCAGAAGTTACAAATTTAAAAGGAGACGAAGCACGAGCAGAGTTCATAAACACTTTTAAAGAAGTACAACGACTAAAAACACAATTAGACCAATATACAGACCTCGAAGAACAACAAACAGAAACTATTGAAGAGTTATTGCCTATAGACGATTTACGTTCCTTTAAATCGGTGTATTTAGATACTGCAAAACGTTTAAAAGCACAACAAGATAAAGGTGGTGATGTGCCACCAGAAGTGGAGCAATTGGACTTTGAGTTTGTGCTTTTCTCTTCTGCGGTTATAGATTACGATTACATTATTGGTTTAATTGCTAAATATACCCAAGACAAACCATCTAAACATAAAATGACACGTGGGCAATTAATAAACCTATTAAGCTCTAGTGCTAATTTAATTGATGAACGTGATGATATTATAGAGTACATAAATACGCTTGAAGTTGGTAACGGTTTAACCGAAAAACAAATACGTGAAGGCTATCAAAATTACAAAGACGAAAAAGCTGAAAAAGAACTACGCACCATTTCAGAAAAGCACGGTATTACTACGGAAAGCCTAAAAAGGTTTATTGCAGAAATTATGAACCGTATGATTTTTGATGGTGAAAAATTAACCGATTTATTAGCACCGTTAGAATTGGGTTGGAAAGACCGTAGAGTTAAAGAATTAGCTCTTATGGAAGACTTATTACCTTTATTAAAAAAACTAACTAACGACAGAAATGATAAAATAGCAGGATTAAACGCTTATGAATAAAGAACAACAAATACTACCTGAGTTGCGTTTTCCTGAATTTGTTAATGATGGGGCGTGGAAAATAAAAAGGTTATCAAAATTAGGTACAATTATAAATGGCTTGACTTATAGTCCAAAAGATGTTCAAGAAGATGGTTTGTTGGTTTTAAGGTCATCAAATGTGCAGGATGGTCAAATCGTTTTAAACGATTGTGTTTTTGTTAGACCAGATATAAAAGGAGCAAATATATCATCACCCAATGATATACTAATTTGTGTAAGAAATGGTTCAAAGTCATTAATAGGTAAAAATGCAATCCTAACTGAGGGTTTGCCTAAATCTACTCACGGTGCTTTTATGACAATGTTTAGGTCAAATAACCCAACTTTTGCATTTCAATTATTTCAAACAGAAAGCTATCAAACTCAAGTAAAAGCAGATTTAGGAGCAACAATTAATTCAATAAATACCAAAAATTTTATTAAATATGAATTTGCAGTTCCTTCTAACTTAAAAGAACAACAAAAAATAGCCAATTGTTTATCATCTTTAGATGAAGTCATAAAAACAGAATCCGAAAAACTAAACCTATTACAAGACCACAAAAAAGGTTTATTACAACAACTATTCCCGCAACAAGGTAAAACGCAGCCACAATTCCGTTTCCCAGAATTTAAAAATGATGGTGATTGGACACTAACTACTTTAAATGATGTTGCAGATTATGAAAATGGGAAAGCACACGAAAAAGAAATTTCTAAAAATGGCAAATATAAAGTTGTTAATTCTAAATTCATTTCAACAGAAGGAGAAGTTGTAAAATTCAGTGATTCTGCAAACTTAGAAACTAAAATAGGAGATATTTTAATGGTACTAAGTGATATACCAAACGGTAAAGCATTAGCAAAGTGTTTTTGTGTCGACAAGGACGATACATATACAGTTAATCAACGTATTTGTAAAATAACAACAACAGATATAAACAACGTTTTTCTTTTTTATCAACTCAATAGAAATAAATACTTTTTACGTTTTGATGATGGTGCAAAACAAACAAACCTAAGAAAAGATGATGTGTTAAGTTGTCCAATTCTAAAGCCTAAAAACCCAAAAGAACAAGATAAGATTGCAAATACACTTACTTCAGCAAGTATATTAATAGAAGAACAGAAACTAAAAATAGAAAATTTACAAAATCACAAAAAAGGCTTATTGCAACAATTATTTCCTAATGTTAATAATGTTGCGGTATGAGTAAAAAGTTTGAAAAAAACATAAGTGATATTGCACAACAATTAGTTGCGTTAGAAAAAAATATAAATTTAATCTATGCCTTTAATGGTACAGGTAAAACAAGATTGTCTGTTGCTTATAAGGATGTAACTAAAAAAAATAACGGTGGCAATCATTCAGGGGTTTATTACAATGCCTATAGTGAAGATTTATTTAATTGGGATAACGACGAAGATAATAATGGTGCAGACGTAAAGCTAAAACTTGAAAAAAGTAGCCTTAATCAATTTCACCCTTTATTAGATGAAATTAACCTACAAGATAAATTAGCGTCATATCAACCTAAATTTGATTACAGGTTTGAATATTTTGATGAATTAAATGATGGTATCAAGTGTATTAGGTTTTATAACAAAAAAGAAGATGAAGAAGCTATAGAGCAACCTGAAGGCGTAGAACAAAAAACAAAAAAGAAAAAAGAAGAAAAAGAAATACCAATTAAAATTTCAAGAGGCGAAGAGCAAGTATTCGTTTGGTGTTTCTTTTTAGCTTTATTTGAAGTTGATGGTTGGACTGGAGATGAGAATCAATCAACACATTTTTTTATTGACGACCCTGTTTCTAGTTTGGACGACCATAACATTTTTGTTACAATATCATCTCTTGTTGACTTGATAGATAAGCATTTCAAAAAAAGAAAAATAATAATTACAACACATCACGTTGGTTTCTTTTCTGTATTGGCAGATTGGTTAACAAGAGGCGAAAAAGCATCACGTTACCAAGAGCAAGTTGATGTTTATAAGTTAAAAAACAATAATGGCGTTATTGAGTTAGTTGGCCCAAGAAAAGAAGTGTTTTTATATCATTTGGAATTATTAAGGGTAATAAAAGAAGCTAAAGACAGTGACCAAATATTTGTGTATCATTTTGCATTATTAAGGCAAATATTAGAAAATATAAGTTCTTTTCTAGGGGTTAGAAATTTTTCTCACGTTTTAAAAGAAATTGGTTTTTCAGACTCAGAAAAGCTAGCTCAAATAGTAAATATTATGGCACATAAATCAGTGTTTAGATATGAACTTAGAGAGCCAGTGCCAGATAATAAAAAGCTAATAATAGAAATATTTGACGCTATACAAAAAAAATATAAATTCGTGTTACACGCATAAAAATGACAGCAAAACAAAAACAAGACGAACTAGGGAAAACCCTTTGGAATATAGCAGATAGTTTAAGAGGTGCAATGAATGCGGATGACTTTCGCGATTATATGCTATCATTTCTCTTTTTACGCTATTTGTCAGATAATTATGAAGCATCTGTTAAAAAAGAATTAGGTTCAGATTATCCAAACCTAGATGCAGTAGATAAACGTACACCCTTATCGGTTTGGTATCAAGAAAATCCAGAATCTATAGTTGATTTTGAAAAGCAAATGCGTAGAAAAGTGCATTATGTAATAGAGCCAAATTATCTTTGGCAAAGTATTTCAGAGTTAGCAAGAACACAGAATAGTGAATTACTGTTTACCTTACAAAAAGGTTTTAAATACATTGAAAACGAATCGTTCGATAATTCGTTTAAAGGCTTATTCTCTGAAATCAATTTAGATTCAGAAAAGCTTGGTAAAAATTATGAAACTCGTAATAAAAAACTATGTACCATCATTCAAAGAATTGCCGAAGGGATAGAAGGCTTTGATACCGATACCGATAGCTTAGGTAATGCTTATGAGTATTTAATAGGCCAGTTTGCAGCAGGTTCTGGTAAAAAAGCGGGAGAATTTTATACGCCCCAAGAATTATCTACCGTACTTTCAGAAATAGTAGCTTTAGACAGTCAAAACCCAAAAGCAGGTAAAAAGAAGAAAATCAATAAAGTATTAGATTTTGCTTGTGGTTCAGGGTCATTACTATTAAACGTAAAGAATAAGATAGAGAATCAACCAGGTGGCGGTACTATCAGCAGAATATATGGCCAAGAAAAAAATATAACAACATACAACTTAGCCCGTATGAATATGCTTTTGCACGGTGTTAAGGATTCAGAATTTGAAATATTTCACGGAGATACTTTAAAAAATGATTGGGATATTTTAAACGAAATGAACCCAGCTAAAAAAGTAGAGTTCGATGCTATTGTAGCAAACCCACCATTTAGTTTGCGTTGGGATCCAAGTGAAACCACAGCTGAAGACTTTCGTTTTAAAAACTATGGTTTAGCACCTAAATCGGCAGCAGATTTCGCTTTTCTATTACACGGTTTTCATTACCTAGGTGATGAGGGTACAATGGCTATAATATTGCCTCACGGTGTTTTATTTAGAGGTGGTGCAGAACAAAGAATCCGTACCAAATTATTAAAAGATGGTCATATAGATACAGTTATTGGTTTACCTTCAAATTTATTCTTTTCAACAGGTATTCCAGTGTGTATTTTAGTATTGAAAAAATGTAAAAAAGAGGATGATGTCTTGTTTATAAACGCAAGTGATGAAGACAACTTTTCAAAAGAAAAACGTCAAAACTATTTACGAAAAAAAGACATTAAGAGAATTGTAGACACATATCAAAACAGACCAGAAATAGAAGAAAGATATGCACGTAGCGTATCAATGGAAGAAATCGAAAAAAACGATTTTAACCTTAATATTTCAAGATATGTTACAACAGCAAAACCAGAACCAGTAATCAACTTAAAAGAAGTGAATACTAAAATAGTTGAGGTTGAAGAAAGAATAAAAGCAAGTCGTGAAGAACATAATTCGTATTTAAAGGAACTAGGTTTAGATACTATTTAAAGTAAATGAAAAGAAAAAATGGCTATAAAAAAAGTAAACCGCACAATCAACTATTTTAACATTGTACCACTCTTTAATGATGGTCAAAAATTATCAGATTTTATAGATATATTTTCTGAAATCAACAGTTTATCTAATACAAAAGATAAAGACAGGTTTGTTATTAATAAGGAAAAGCGTTTGTATGTAACCAGCTTGAGTTTCAATGAAAATCAAAAGAGAATATCAGGTAAGATTTTAAATATAAGAATGGATAGTTTTCCTGAATTAATGAATACATCAGATGATAAAATTCGTGATATTGAAGCAGATGATGATGAAGGTATTATTGAAACAGCTCATTTTATATTATCATATTTAAATGATTCCTTAGTTCTTTCTTTTGAATTTAACCAATTTGGTCCACGTATTTCTGATTTCATATATTGCATAGAACGCATTTCATATCGTTTAGATGTATTGTCTAAAATTGAGTATCAACCATTTGTAAGAGATGAGTTAGACTCTTATAAGAAGAGAATTAATAGAGTGTCATCAGTAATTGCAAAAGTTCATAAAGACGATGTTAAAAGAATAAATGAGTTTGATTCAGAGCTTTTTGATGCATTCGATACCGCAGAGCGTATTTCTGATGCAGAATACGTAACTTTACAATTAAACTATGACTATCGCCAATTGTCAGACACAACTAAAATTAAAAATAAGATTTTCAATATTATAGATTCAGTTAGGAGAGATAAGTCTTTATTGAATGTTTTTTCTTCTTTAAAAGTTAGAGCGGAAGATGAAAAAACAGCTAATCGTGTAAAAGATTTTGATTTATTAAATATATGGGTTAAGTCAAAAATAAACGTAGAGAAAAAAGAAAAGTCAAGAGTAATTATTTCAATGGATATTCTTTTTAAAATGAATCAAGAATTAACAAAAGAGTTTAAATAATCAAAGTGAAAAATATTTTGAACATATACATAAAGCGTCCATTACTGTGGGATATATTTATTGCTACTATAATATGTGTTCTATATACTTTTTTATTGAATAAAGTACCTTTAAATATTTCAATTAGTCAAGATTTAATAACTTCTATTTTTTCTGATTTAATTGGTACTTCAATTTCGTTAGCAGGTTTTGTTTTGGCTTCTTTAACAATTATAGTAACTTTTAAAGATAATATTACCCAAAAGGCTAATGCAAATTTATCAAATGTTGGTGAGGGTAATGATAACAAAAATTCTTCTGGTATAGAGCTGCTTTTTTCAAGTAAACATTACGGTAGAATAGTTGGTGTTTTTACTTGGGCAGTTTTTATTTACTTGCTGCTATTTTTAGTATTATCTTTTTTGAAATTGTTTATAGGTAAAATAGACGAAACATTTTTCGTCTATTTATGTATTGTACCAATAGTCTTAATTACGCTAACAATATTTAGAAGTGTTCTAGTATTATATAGAATAATAAAGCTTCAATTAGCTCGGTAAGTTACATTTCCCCACAAAATAAAACCCAGTTTTCTCGTACCTCAAAATCCTCTGTCTTTTATTTTGTTCCCCTCGCCAACGCACAGTTGTTTTTATGTCACAGTATTTGTAGCCAACGCTCTAATAGCACATTACTTTTTCGTCGTACCTAAAAAAAGCAATAAGCTATTGCCAACGCTCAAACAAATACAGCGCCATAAAAACAACCCCAAGCTATGT
Organism: Mariniflexile maritimum; assembly: GCF_009746565.1. Classification (GTDB taxonomy): domain Bacteria; phylum Bacteroidota; class Bacteroidia; order Flavobacteriales; family Flavobacteriaceae; genus Mariniflexile; species Mariniflexile maritimum. The sequence continues at coordinate 3,109 of NZ_WRPN01000019.1, read as the reverse complement.
TACATAATACAAGTTATAATACTTCCCTTTTTTGGTTGCCCTATCGGGCGTTTTATTATTTCGGGCGATAGTTATAACTGGTATTATGTAAAATATCCGACATACCCCACGCTCAAATCCGAACTATAAAGACTATTTTCGTCAAAGTAGAAACATTCTAAAAGCGGTAGTATTTTCATTGTTTTTTGAAGATGCTATAACGTATTTTTAATAAACTTTATTCATTAAATTATAAATCACAATTTTAAATTAACCTCAAGGCATCCTCAAAAATCAAGATTGCCCACAAGAGTATAATTTTTCATTTGCCAAGTACTATTAGATAAATTACTTTTAAAAGGTTTGATGTTTTAGTTACAATTAAAATAAATCCATCAAATAGAAATTTCAGCTTTTAAAACACATCTTAGCATCAAACCTTCATTAAAAGCAATCAGATAAATCCATAAAGCAAATAAAAAATCATACACTTGTTTCGCTACTGCCAGCGCACTACGATTGTTAATCATTGGGGAAATCTACCATTTCCCCAAACCCCTATGGTTGCAATTTTTTTTAAAAGAACGCCAATAAAAATTCAACTTCAAATTATGTTTTCATAGATGGCATTCTTTCAAAAAAAACAGCGAAATATTTAACCTACCACGCCACAAATTGCTTACCCCAGTGTTTTCTGCACTTTTGCCATAGCTAAATTGATAAATAAGTACGTTTTTTTTAAATTATAGTTGTTTATAACTTAAATACAGCGTAAAAAGGGGTATGCTAATGCAATCGCAACGGATAAAGACAAAATCCTTGCAGAAGATTTTATATTTGCTTAAAGGTCAAAATAAAAGTATTGTTTAACCCGAATCAAGTCCGTACCAACTCCGAATAAGTAATATTTAAATTTGTATATGTTATGGGGAAAATAGCCCAAGGAATTTTAGGAGGCTTATCTGGTAAGGTAGGTAACATTATAGGAGGTAGCTGGAAAGGTATCGACTACATTAGAATTAAGCCATCAAGCGTGGCGAATCCTCGAACAGAGGGACAAGTGAATCAGCGTAATAAATTCACTATTACATTGGAGTATATACAGGCTACAAGCGATTTCGTTAAAATCGGTTATAAGTCTTTTGCTGTTAAAAAAACAGAGTTTAATGCCGCAATGTCTTATGTGTTAAATAACGCAGTAGGCGGTATCGCACCTAACTTCACAATTGATTATTCTTTAGCTTTATTAAGTAGGGGTTCTTTATCAGGTGTTCTAAATGGAACAACCGATTTAACAACCCCTGGTCAAGTAACTTTTGATTGGGATGATAACTCGGCAGAAGGTAATGCCAATGTAACAGACAAAGCGATGGTGTTAGTTTATAACCCCAGTAAGAAAGAATCAATTTCTATTCTTGATGGTGCGGTTAGAACTATTCAAACACAAACGATTACAATACCAAACACCTATGCAGGAGATACTGTAGAGCTTTTTATGGCATTTGTATCTGAAGATGGTAAGACAGTATCAAATAGTGTGTATTTAGGCACTGGTACGGCAGCTTAATAAATTTAAGTTTAAATACATATTGAAAACCGTTTTTATTAATTTAAAAGCGGTTTTTTTATGCTTACAAATCACTTAATTATAAGGTTCAAAAAGTTGTACCTATGTTGTACCTTTTTTGTTTTACCTTTTACAAAATCAATGAATATAAGGCTTTACAGAGTTAATTAATACAACACGGTGTTGTGTTTAGTTTTTTATTTTTTTCACGTTTGTTTTGTCTTCTAAGTCAATTCAGGAAATCAATTCTTTTTTCAGTTTATGAGTGAGAAATTCCGATTGGTTTATTAGAAAATAAAATCTGTCGTTATTATTAAAATCAATATAACTCGCGGTCAAAAGTCTGTATTTAATACTTTTTATGTCCGCTTTTTTAAATTTTTTTTTGTCAGAATCTATGTAGACATAATTTTGGTCAAATTGAATATTATGTATTTTTTGAATTTTAATTAGCTTAATTAAAACGAATAAAACTAAAGAACTACTACCTACGAGTAATAATACTAAGTCAGAATATTTCTCTCGATTAAATAAGACAATGCAAATCAAAATCAGTACGAAACTCATTCCTGATATTATCAGATACAATATTGTTTTGGCTTCTTTAAATGATAAATATTTCAAAATTTACGTAATTTTTTAAATTAAACACAACGTTTATGTGTAAGGAACGTTGCGTGTTTGAGTGCGAGGATTTTCCGAAGGAAAATCAGAAGCTAGCAAACAGGCAACGACCAAACGGCTTAACTAAAATAAGCAATGTTTTTTACACGGTGTTGGGCGTTCGTTTTTATTTAAATTTTGTCACTTTAATTTTATTATAATCAGTTCCTTTTTCGTCGATTGGTTTTCCAAAATATCTTGAAGTCAGTTTGAAAAAAGTTCGTACACCAATTTCCTGTTCTATTTCCGCTTTCATTTGCTTTTTGGTAAAGTCCTTGTCTGAAGATTGAAACTCTTTAAGTTCTTCAAGATAAAGTCCGAAAAGCGGGTCTTTCGGGATTTCCAATTCCTCTGGAAGTTTTTCTCCAAAATCAATTTTGATTTCCGTGTCAGCTCCATACCTAACTCGTTGACGTTTTCCATTTGAAATAATATTATAACCATAAAAGTCAGTTGTTTGATTTAAGGTCAAAATTGCAATTTCAGAGTTAGGAAATTCATTCGTTAGTTTCTTTTCCAAGTCAGATGGGTTTTTATGATAAAACTCAAAAACTAATTCAGAACTGACAATGAAAATTGTATCGTCATATTTTCCAATAGAAATTCCGTTTTCGTATTGAGCTTCACTAATACTTATTTCGTTTGCAGGTTGTAAATTTTCAAATCCGATTTTATTCGGAATATCTGTTGTATTTACATTCGCCGCATTTGTTATTGCTATTATATAGATTTTAAATCCCATATTTTATGATTTACGAGGTCTTTCTCAAATGACGCCCAACGTGTTTGTGTAAGATTAGTTGCGTGGTTTAAGCACTAAAGTTAGCAAATAAATCACAGATAGAAAGTCCGCGAGGACTTTCGTAAATAGACTAAAACCAGCAATTAATTTTATACGGT
>NZ_WRPN01000018.1 GCF_009746565.1 Mariniflexile maritimum | reverse complement strand
ATACACGATTACAATTATAATAGACCACACAAATCACTTAAAAATAAAACACCAATTCAATACCGATTAAATGAATAAAATTCTATTTTTGAATGGATCGAATTTTGGGGAAGCTTACAAATTCCAAGTGCTCCTCCTGTTAATAATTCAGGACCTGTAAATTTAGATTGAATAATACTGCCCGTATCATTTGTCCCTGTGAGATTGGATCCATAAAAAGGCTGAGCAAAATTCCAGCCTAAATGAAAGAAAAAAGGCAACCATATCCTTTTAGTATATATAAACATCATAGCCATAGTAAATCCCCAGATCAAGTAAAAGAAAAAACTAAACAGGTCGGAATTGGGATTAAAAATGTGTTGAAGCTCTACAAACATTGCAATGACGAGGGTTAGGTGAGTACCTAACCAATTTTCACAGACCCTTACTATTAACCCTCGGTGAAATAGGTCTTCAACCAAGGCGGCCAACATTAATACCGTGAAAAACTTTATGGAATAGTCAGTTGTTGAAATACTGATAACCCGATAAAACCCTAATAAGTATAAAATGAAAGTGGATAATGAAATTGTAAGAAAGCCAAATAAAAACCCACCGAACATTTCTTTTGGCAAATATTTTATGGAAAGCTCTGTTATTTTTCTTTTATCATAAAAACGGAATAAATAGTAATAGGCAGATAGTAAAACTACCATGGAAACACAGTGAATAATTGGGGCAGCAATACTTTTATCCTGAATGATGCTATAAAAAAGTGGTTTTAATACAAAGTTTTGAATCACTACGAATAGTGAAAAGGGAACTACAATGCCTACGATAATTTTGGTAATTGGAAAGTACAATATTTTTTTGATTAATTGTTTCATAATTAATTTGTTGAATTGATTGTTGATTTGTTACAAAATATTGGTCACGGTTTTAATGTGTAATTTTTCAATGACATATTTGTTTTTTTAAGTTAAATTGTTTTCTATTTATTATCGTTTTGCGTGTATGAGAAGTAGCGGATTAAAAGCGCTTCACTTTCAGTATGGTACTGACCTTTGATATAGCGCTGACCAGTTATTTCTTATACTCGCTGATGGTGGCTGGTGTTATATCTTACTTACAAAGGTCAGTTAAAATAGCTAAAAATTAAATCCAAAATCAAAACCCGGTTGAATAAAATATCTTGGCCATTTTAGTTCTACTGCTTTAAAAGATTCTGGAACATTACTTCTTATAGGCCAAGTACTAATTCCAATAGCAGGTTCAAAAAGAATCGGTTTTTAAAAAACTTAAATTGATAACCTGCATAAAAATCTAAATATAATGTATAACCGTTTCCAATCCTGTTTTTGTTTAAGTCAAAATATTTTTCAAAAGCATTCAGTGCTTAAAACAGATGTATAAGCTCCTTGCTAACAAAAACGTTGGTATCCTAACGTGGGTGCAAGTATGCGAGCGTGTCCTGGTTAACCTTGTCCAGGTGCAGTAAATGATGAAGACTCGAAAGGAAATCCTAATGGCCAAGCATAAATTGACCTTTAAACCTAATTGAAACTAAATCTTTAGGTGTTATTCGATAATCCACATTCAATTGTATATATTCAGGGTTATTTGTTTGGTCAAAATTTCCTAGCAAAGAGAGAGTGCTCCCTACAAACCATTTTTTGTAAGTACTGTCTTGTTCAATATACTGGGCGTTTACTTGTAAACCATTTACAAACATTAAGACAAGTCCTATCCATAAAATTTTATTTTGCATATGCTTTTTAATTGATATTAAATGATACTGCAAAATTAGAATAGCGAAAGGATACAACTCGTTCACTTAAGTTAATAAATACTACTTAACGCTTTTTTCCAATAATCCTTGCCCTGAATCTGCTTAGTGATTGTGGTTTTATACCAAGGTAACTTGCTAATTGATGCTGTGGTACAAGTTGAATTAGGTCAGGTCTTTTTTCATTTATATTGAGATACTATTGTTCAGTTGAAGAAGTCTTAAACTGGTCAAAGGCTATTTGCTGTTTGGCTAATTTGTGTTGTTATGCAGGTATTACACCAACCTTTAGGCACTCGGGCAGTAGTGTTCGGGGGCTCAGTCGGATAAGTAAAATAGGTAACAAAATATTAAGAAACCAATTGTTCTTGAGCAGTTTTACGGCTTGTCAATATAACAAGGCTTGCAGGGACTTATATGTGCGTAATGTGAATCAAAGGAAAAAGTAAAAAACTTGCAATGTTGGCTGTGTGCAATAAATTATTGAAACATGCATTTACAATTGCTAAATCGGGAGTGCCATATAATGAGAACTTTGTTTCAAAATTAGTCTAAAAAAGAGTTGTTCTTTAGCTCAGTTCTCTTAAAACCTCCTATAAATCTAAAATTTATAGGGGTTTAATAGAAATTTCCTGCGCAATTTATTTTATAAAACTCCATTTGATCTAAGAAAAAAAATTACATTTGAAGGAAAGTCATCAAACATTTGGAACAATAAAATAAACAATGCAAAATTCACTATTAGACTTTATATCAAAATATGTTTCGCTAACAGAAGATGAAAAGAATTTTATCACTTCTTTAGATATTTTTAAAACAATTAAAAAGGATACAACCCTTTTAAAAGAAGGACAAAAATCCAATGAAGGCTATTTTGTTTTAAAAGGTTGTATACGAATATATTACATTATAAATGGTGAAGAAAAAACAACCGCTTTCTATACAGAAATGGAAGGCTTGACGCCTCATTGTGTTATAAGCAAAACACCTTCTGAATATTACATATCTTGTGTAGAAGACACTATTATAATAGTCACAAACCCCGATATGGAAGCTGAAAGTTTTGATAGATTTCCAAAATTTGAAACTCTTTGTAGGATTTTATCTGAAGAGCTTGTAGCAAAACAACAAATAGACTTTGACGAGTTTAAGATGTCTTCTCCTGAAAAACGATATTTAAATTTAATGCAGAAAAGACCAGACCTAATTCAACGTGTGCCACAGCACCAATTAGCTAGCTATTTGGGGATAAAACCTCAGTCTTTAAGCAGATTAAGAGCTAGAATTGTTGAGAAAAATAAAAACAAAGTAAATTAATTAACTTAAGTGAACGATTAATAGTTTTTCACCAATATACTTTTGCAATATCTTAAAAAAAAGAAATGCAAAAGAAAAGTTTATTCATTGGTTTTGTCTTAATATTGGCAAGTACAATAAAACTTCAAGCACAATATACCAAACAAGATAGTATTTATAATAAGTATTTTGTAGGCAGCACCTTATTTATGTTGGCCAATTTAGTACCAGACAACAACCCACCTAATATGGTGTATCTAAACTTAGGGTATCGCATAACAGGAAAGGATGTTATTTCGCTTGAATTTAAAACTTGGAAATATGGCTGGCCCATTGGTATTCCTTATGGAAAATCGTTTGAAGCAGATGGCGAAGGGTTTCCTGGTTATATCCGTGAATACGGCGTTTCACTTGCTTACTACAGGTTTTTATGGAATGGTCTTTTTACCCAAGTAGACATGATGCCAGCTTTTCAAACTTTTAAAAACGAAAATGGCAATAAGATCGACAATGGTTTTCAAATCTTTAACACGTATTCCATTGGTTATCACATTAAACTTTTCAAAGATCAGTTTTTTATACAACCTTCAATAGCCATTACTCATCGCCCCTATCAATCAAAAATGCCAGATTCCTTTCAACGTGTTGACGATAAATGGTCAAGATTTTTCTACGGCCAACCAGGATTGCATTTTGGCTATAATTTCTAGCCGCTTTTTGAAGGGTAGAATTATAACTTAGACTATAAAATTAGCATCATACAGACACAGGCTAGATTTCAAGGTTTTTTAAAAAACCATACCTAAAATCACATAGCTAAACTACTGGCAGATATTAAAAATATCAATAAAAACACTTGAAAAGAAGAAAAATCAATTTAACTACAATTACAATTATTATAAATGCATCATGAAAAAATTTAAACAATCCTTAAAACTAATTTTTGCTTTATTCATCATACTTGGCTTTTACGCTTGTAGCAGTAGTTCTCCAGATGACGATGGGAATAGTACTAATTTTTATATAAAAGCTAGAATTAACGGCCAATTAATAGAGGTTAACAATTACTCACAAGCTCTCTTACAGGGTGGACCAACTATTTTTGCGCTAAATCTATATGCTAGAAATAATCTGCAAAACGTTTATCCTTTCTTCACTTGTGATATCGATAACTTGAGCAATGTTTCTGTTGGCACTTACAGCAGTGCTACACATAACATGCTTTTTCAATTTCACAACAGCAACAAGGTAGGTTACATTGATGCTGATATCAATAACATTAAAGATTTTACGCTGCAAATAACCGAAGTTACAAGCACTTATGTAAAAGGAACTTTTCAAGGTATCCTTTGGGAAGAAACACAACTAACCGAAACTATTTCAGTAACCGAGGGCTCATTCTATTTGCCAAGATATTATGGAGAACATGGTAATACAACACCAAATTAATTTTAAAGACCAACTATTTATGAAAAAGGAATTTTAAAATAGGTAGTAAAATATTTATTGATCGCTGTTTTAACAACACCATGCAACAGTAGTGACGATAATTTTTTTTTCAGAAGACTATTCTTTTAATAACTGATACCATGAAACATTTAATTTATATTATCCCCCTATTTATTTTGAATATTGTACATGCTCAAAATGAAACTTTTAATAAAGAAGAAACTTTAAAGTTAATTGCAAAAGGACATTCTACAATAAAAGGAGAAGCCTTTGCCAAAGACAACCAAGCTCCAATTAAAGGGATTGCTATCATAAACATTAATAAAAAACAACCAGCACCGGTAGGTACAGAAGTCGTATTAATACCTTATACCGCTTTTTTTAAAAACTGGTTTGATTACAACAAAAAGGCCGCAAAAAAAAATCAAGAACCACTTCCTTTTCCCGAAGGTGCTTCTGAATGTATTATTAGAACTAAAGTTAAAGATAATGAAGGAAATTTTGAATTTATTAATTTAAAGACGGGGAGCTATTTCCTAATTTCAGAGTTTAGTTTTATTAGAACCAAAAGCACTACGCGAACAGAAGGCTACACCCACACTTATAATATATACGGCGGGTATATAGGTTCTGCTCCTATTGAACGTATTTATCATTACAATGTAAACGACTGGGCTTTCGCAACAAAAGTTGTTGAAATTAAAAATGATGGCGAAACCGTAAAAATAAAATTAAGGGATACTGATAGCCTTTTTTAAGAAAAAAAACCTAAAAACATTACACTAGTTAAATCAAAAAAAGTGCAAAATGAAAATTAAAAAAACATGTTTGATAACATTATTTGCCATTACTTTTTATTCTTCATGTTCGAAGGACGATAATATTCCAAAGACTATTATTCCTAATGGCGATAAAGAACTTTTAAAAATAGAACAAGCATTAGCTAGTAATGACCAAGATTTAATTGCCTTATTGAACAAAGTAAGAGGCAGTGTTGGCAAAATAGGACCTGGTTCCAAAACTATTTGGAGCAGAAAAAATGACTATAGTTTAGGTCTTTATATTAGTGCAAACCATGTTTACGGAATAAGTGGTTGGGGCACAAGAAACCCAGAGTTTTTTGATATAACCAAAGAAAACAAAGGCATTTTTGAAGGCTCTCAAATTCCTCAAAAGAATGGTGTGATTGAATTAGGTAAAACCTTGATTGCCGACTTTCCGCTTATGCATTTCGAAATTTCATCTTCGGTAACAAATACCACAATATTACCAATAGAAGATTTTTATTTAGGGGTGGTTGATAATCAAAGAGTAGAACAGAAAGCATTCCCACAATATCCTTCTACAGTCAAAATTAATTCCCAACTAGATATGTATGACCCATCTAATAGAACGCTAGCCGTTAATACATGGAGTAACCATGAACCAGGGACAAAGGCAATACTTATCGGATATCCGCAGGATAATAAAGCATACCCCAATGGGGCAGTGACAATGGGAAATATACTAACTGATTCTGAAGCAATTTCAGTTTTAAAAATATTAAAAGACGAAGGTGATGAAGAGGGCAATGTGCCATACAACGAAAATGTAGAATTTATAGTTCAAGCAAAAGCTGTTGCAGGCATGAGTGGCGGTGGTGTGTTTAATAATTCTGGAGAATTATTAGGCATCATGGTTAGAGCCAGTACTAGTAGTAATAGCAAAAACATCGTGAGAGTTGTAAAAATAAATTATGTAAGAAATAAGATGATTGATTTTTACAATAGTTTGTCTGTATCCAATAAGGAAAAAATAAAACCATTTATAAGTGGTGAAATTTAACAACCAAACTATTTCTCCTGCTTTTAGCACCTCTTAAACTCTCATAAGAGCAGAAAGATTTTTTGCCAACCAAAAACTTAATGTTCAACAATAAATAGATAAAAAATTCACAAAAAATGATAAAATAAAAATATGAGAGCAATTACTTGTGAAAAATATGGCCCTCCTAATGTCTTGAAATTAGTAGACTTACCAAAACCCAAACCAAACAACAATGAGGTTCTAATAAAAATAATGGCAACAACGGTAAACTCTGGAGATGTTAGAGTTAGAGGATTAAAAGTTGATGGATTTCTTCTAAGATTTTTCATGCGTTTAGTAATAGGTTTTAATAAACCAAGAAATACTGTTTTAGGAATTACATTTTCTGGAATTATAGAAAAAGTAGGCAAAAAAGTATCTACATATAAAACGGGAGACACTGTATTTGGCATAACTGGTTTCAAATTTGGTACGTATGCCGAGTATATTGTATTGAATAAAAATGATGTTTTCATTAAAAAGCCAATGAACGCGACATTCGCAGAGGCTGCAGCATTGTCTTTTGGTGGTAGTACCGCATTATATTTCTTAAACAAAACGGCTATTACAAAAATGCCGGGTTTAAATATTTTAATTTATGGCGCAACAGGATCGGTTGGAACTGCTGCCATAGAAATTTCTAAATATTACAAGGCCCAAGTTACTTCGGTTTGCAGTAATGAAGGTGAAAAATTAGCCAGAAAGCTGGGTAGTAACTATGTAATAGTATATACTGAAGCGGATTTTACATTGCCATCAAACACCTACGATATCGTTTTTGATGCCGTTGGAAAAATCTCCAAAAAAGACTGCAAAAAAATTTTAAGAGAAAATGGCACCTACATATCTGTAAAGGGGTTGGACTACGCCAAAGAAACCAAAGCACAATTAACATTTCTAAAAACTCTTTTTGAGTCAAATCAACTTCATGCCAATATTGATAAAACATTTTCTTTAGAGGAAATAATAGAGGCCCATGAATATGTCGATTCTGGTCGTAAAAAAGGCAATGTTGTAATTGATATTAACAGTTAAATCCACTAATTCAGATAGTATTCTGAGTTCTTTGATCTATTTAATTACCATAAAAAATCAGACACAAATTATTATTCAATCACATTTATAAAATCAAACAATCAAAAAATGAAGCATTTATTTTTAGGCCTAAATCTGCTGTTAAGTTTCATTCTGTCAGCGCAACAAACACATAGTATAAGAGGAACCATTAAGGATTCCAATAATGGGGAAACCCTATTGGGAGCTACCGTGTTTATAAAAGGAACATCCATTGGAACCGTAACCAACGAGTATGGCTTTTACTCAATTACAGCCCCACAAGGTCAATACATTTTAACAATTTCGTATATCGGTTATCAAACACTTTCTGAATCTATCTATTTAGAAAAAGATGAAACTCTAAATTTTGAGTTGACAGAACAATCCACCAGTTTAGAAGAGGTCGTTATTATAGCCGAAGAAACTGAGCAAATATCTATAAAAACACCCGAAATGAGCGTATCCAAACTGAATGCTTCTACAATAAAGCAAATGCCTGCGGTTATGGGAGAAGTAGATGTTTTAAAATCCATACAACTGTTACCGGGAGTTACCAATAATGGTGAGGGATCCAGTGGTTTTAACGTTAGAGGCGGTGCAGTAGACCAAAATTTGGTTTTATTGGATGAAGCTATTATTTACAATACATCGCATTTCTTTGGATTTTTCTCAGTATTTAACACCGATGCCATTAAGGATATCAAGCTTTACAAAGGTGATATTCCTGCAAAATATGGGGGTCGTGTTTCTTCTGTTCTCGATGTTAGGCAAAAAGACGGTAACAGCAAAAATTTTGTTTTAACTGGCGGCATGGGTCTAATTTCTAGTAGGCTTGCCGTAGAAGGTCCTATTCTAAAAGATAAGGGCTCTTTTTTAGTTGCAGGGAGATCTTCTTATGCTCATTTATTTATGAAAGCGTCCGAAGACTTTAAAGACGATAAATTATCATTTTACGATTTAAATCTCAAAACAAATTACGAATTGAACAAAAACAACCGCATTTACCTTTCAGGCTATTTTGGAAGGGATGTTTTTAATCTTTCCAATTTTATTCAAAACACGTATGGCAACGCTACTGGAAACATTCGTTGGAATCATATTTTTAATGATAAATTATTCTCAAACCTATCACTAATATATAGCAAATATGATTATCAAATTATTTTGGATTTTGTTAAAATGGATTGGATAGCGAACATTATAAACTATAATTTAAAATATGATTTTAAGTATTACCTAAACGATAAAATTCAACTCGATTTTGGTGCTAGTGGCATTGGCTATAATTTAAATCCAGGTGAAATAAGTCCAACATCCGAAACCTCTTCTATTAACTATTTAAAATTAGATCAAAACAGAGCTATTGAATGTGCCTTATATATAAATGCAGAACATAACATTAACGAAAAACTGTCATTACAATACGGATTGAGACAAAGCCAATTCTCTCGATTTGGTGGTCAAAATATAGCAAGCTATGTAAACAACAAACCAGTAGTTTATAACAGCAAACTAGGAATTTATGAAAAAGGAGTAATCTCCGATGAAACCTTTTATGAAAAAACCGAACGCATAAAAACTTACAATACATTTGAACCACGTTTAGGTTTATCATATCAATTTAACCCAAGGTCATCCGTTAAAGCAAGCTATACAAAATCGGCTCAATACTTACACTTACTGTCAAATACTGTTTCTGTTACCCCGTTAGATGTTTGGACACCAAGCGGAACCTACATTAAACCGCAAATTTCCAATCAATTTGCTATAGGATATTACAAAAACTTTACGGATAATAATTATTCCTTAGAATTAGAGTCGTATTACAAGACCATCAACAATCGTATCGATTATATAGATGGAGCCAATTTAATAGGTAATAACAATATTGAAAACGAAATTTTAAATGGTGAAGCCAGAGCCTACGGACTGGAAGTTTTATTCAGAAAAAACAAAGGAACCTTTACGGGTTGGTTAGCTTACACCTTATCGAAATCGGAACAACGAACTTTGGGCGGGCAAGCTGGTGGCCCCGGTATTAATAAAGGCCTTTGGTATAATACGCCTCAAGACAGAACCCACGACATATCTGCTACAGGAAGTTATAAACTGAACAGTAAATGGACATTCAATTCCAATCTTGTGTTTCAAACAGGACGTCCAGTGACGTATCCAAATGGTCAATACACCTATGAGGATTTATCAATTGCTGTTTATTCCAACAGAAATGAAAACCGTTTACCAAGTTATCATAGGTTAGATATTTCGGCCAACTATATCCCTAATAAAAAAACTGAAACAAAATGGAAAGGCGAATGGGTGTTTGGTATTTACAATATATATAATAGACAAAATGCCGCCTCCATTGCTTTTAGGCAGAATAACGAAACCGGACTTAATGAAGCTTCTAGACTTTCAATTTTCGGTATTATACCATCAGTAACATATAATTTTAAATTTTAAAAACATGAAACTATTTATAAAATCAACAGTAATATTATTAACTGGCTTTTTACTTTTTGCTTGTGAAGATATAATTGAAGTAGAAGTGCCAACAGGAAAAAAAAGATTGGTTATTGAAGCATCTTTAGATTGGGAAAAGGGAACCACAGGCAGTAACCAAACTATTAAATTAAGAACCTCAACCCCTTATTTTAATATAGACACCAATACAAACGTCACCGGAGCATCTGTAAAGGTTTCTAATACTAGAACAAATGACATATTTATTTTTTCCGACCAGAACAATGGCTCTTATACCACAACCAGTTTTGTTCCAGTTATTGGAGATACATATCAGTTAGAAGTTATTTACAATAACGAAACTTATACCGCTGTAGAAACATTAACTGCGGTTCCAGCAATAAAATCAATAAGTCAGTCTACTAAAGGCGGATTGGATGATGAGCTTTTAGAGGTCAATATTTATTTTGATGACCCACCGACCGAAGGCAACAACTATATGACCCGCTACCATGAAACAGGTGATTTGTTCCCTTATTTTTATACATTTCCCGACGAATTTACAAATGGAAATGAAATGTTAGATTTCTATGAAAAACTAGATAACCCTGACAACAACCAAACACCATTTCAAACTGGTGATATTGTGTATATTAATCTATATGGTATTTCCGAGCAGTATTATAATTTCATGAATTTGTTGATAAATCAATATTATAACGGTGGCAATCCATTTTCTGTGGTTGCAGCCGAAATAAAAGGAAATTGCATCAATGTGACCACACCAGAAAATTATGCTTTTGGTTATTTTAGAGTTACTGAAGTTGTAAAAACAAACTACACATTTCAATAATTAGTCGTTTTAATTAGTATTAAAATAAATCAACAATAATCTATTGATTGTCCCTAATCTTTCATAAATTACTGTTTCCTCGAATGCAGTCGAGCTATTATCAAACTTAACAACTTCAAAATGAGGTCTCGACTGCGCTCGATCTGACTTGTAACATAGTTTTATGCTTTATTACGGACAATCATATAATCTAAAAATGAAATATAAACCCGTTGGTCTTCAAAAAACTAATGTCCAAAAAATTAAAGATCAAAATATAACAATGAAGTATTTGGAAAATCAACTCTGAAGTTCAACCTTCACCGTAAAAAAAATGCTCAAATAATTACGCTTATGAAATATTACAAATAGAGGTTGATTTCTAACAACCTCTATTTAATATCAACCAATTTTTAATTGTACCAAACTTTAATTACTATATATAAAATGGTTGAAAATTTTAAAACCAATATCACTGTATAGAAGCAAGCAAAGAAGTCATTAACAAACTTCAACAAAACCTATCAAAGTATAAAACTAACTTCGAACTAGAGGATTGCGATGATACTAATATGGAACTCTCTAATAGCTAAATTGACAATAATTTAATTGTTAAAATAGTTAGTAATATTGGTTTTCACATAAGTCCGCTTTTAGATGAGCCTTTAGTACATAATAAATCCCAAAAAAATTCTAACAAAAGCCTTAAACCAAAAGATAATATTTAGTAAGTGCTTACCCTTTTCTCATAGTGTAGCACTACCCTTCTCACAACCAAACAATTATTCTTTTTAAATATTTCCATATACTTTTTCTTCATTTTGGCATCTATATAAAAATAACTGTAGCGTTTTTAGCTTTCATTACGTACAGGCATATAAAGATTATTTTTTAACTAAACCAATAAACATTATACAAGTTTGAATACCGGTAAAAAGGAAGAAGATGTAGAAATAATCTTTGGTTGTATAAAAAAAATAAGGAAAGATCAAGAACTCCTTTATAAAAAGTATTATGGATATATAATGTCCATAAGCTTGTCATATGCTTCTAATCGCGAAATTGCACAAGAAATTGTAGACGATACATTTATGAAAGTTTTCGATTCCATAAAATCCTTTGACATTAACCAACCATTCAAGGGATGGTTAAGAAAAATAACCATCAATACAGCCATAGATCATTTAAGAAAGAATAAAAAATTCACACATCACCTCGATCTTTATGAGCTTAATGGAGAACTGCCTTCTATAGAAGCAATTGATAAATTAACAGTTGATGACATCCATAAACTGATAGCACAATTACCCGATATGCTAAAAGTAGTATTCAATCTGTATGAGCTTGAAGGGTATAACCACAAAGAAATAGCAGCAGTTTTAAATATTGCTGAAAGCTCATCAAGAACTTACCTAACACGTGCAAAAGAAAGATTGAGAGATGTAGTTGTAAAATATTGTAATTAATTGAAAATGAACGAGCATATTGATAAAAAAATAGTTCTGAAAATAAAAGAACTGCTTCCTAACCATAATGAAGCCTACCAAGAGGGTGCTTGGGAAAAATTTTTGGAGAAAAAGAAAGAGAAAAAACGCCGAATAATCTTCTTGTATTTTAGAGAAGTTGCTGCATCAGTAATCATAATAATTGCTATTGGTTTTTCCTTTTTGAAAAAAGCTCCAGACCATAAAAATGATAAAAACATCATTACTAAAGAGGGGTTAAAAGCACCTTACAATAACCATCCAGAAGAAAAAACAAATAAAAAACTATTCAATAATGAGGAAACAAAAACAGTCACAAACAATCCGAATGATACCATACTTATTCAAAACGATTTAAAGAATAAGTTAAATCTGAATCATACCAAAAAAACAAACAACCACTACATTATTACTAGCAATACCTTTGAAAAACATGGTGACTCTGTGCTGAAAAATTCAGGTACTAAACATAAACTATTCAAAAAAGAAAATGAAAAAACGCATGTAGCAACAACAAACTCAAAAGAACAAATACAACTTATTAACTCAAATAAAAATGCCGAAGCCATTGCTTTTATAAAAAAACCAATAAAGGAATTTAAAATGCAGCCCAAAGCCTCATTAAAAATTACGTTGCCTAAAAATCAACCAGACCTGTTGGCTAACAATCTAGACATATTCATTGAAACCAACCGTGATAATGAGAAGCCTGAAGTGTTAAATAACAATATACAAATAGGTTTATTGGTATCACCAAGTTATGGCTCAGGTGCAGACAACTCACAATCTATAGCTTCCTCAAATTTTGGTGCTGGGTTAGAAATCAATGTCCCCATTAATAATTCAAATGTATATTTCAATACAGGAACCATATTCAACACATTACGTGTTACAAATGACAGAACAACACCGGGTATCTATTCAGATATAAAGGAAACAACAAACCGTGACGAAACAAACCTTCATAGTATCGATATTCCTATAAATTTTGCATACAATCTCGCCAATAATAAAATTTATCTACAAGCAGGCATATCGTCTTATGTAACATTTAAAGAAAATACAGAGCGTTCCTCAACCATTTTTCGAGAAGTAGAAGTTTTCCAGTTTAATGATGGCATTATTCAAACCTATACCACAACCGAGTCTGCTACTACAAAAGAAACTTCTAAAAATGATAACGTGCGGTTTTCTCCTGTAGGTACCATCAATCTATCCATTGGATACAGATCTCTTTTGTCAAATAACGTACGCTATGAAATTCAACCTTTTTATAAATATCCGTTAAGCACTCTAACTAGCGAAGGCTACAAAATACACTCGGCTGGTTTAACCCTAAAATTATTTTTTTCTAAATAAGCTAGTTTCATTGTAGCGTTCAATAAACATCTAACGTATAGATATAAACCTTAAAAAATCGAAAATTATGAAATTCAAAAAAAATCATTTTAGTATCAAATGGGTCGTCTTCATCCCTACCCTAGTAGTAAGCATTATTCTGTTTAATTGCGATAGCTCAAAAGATGAAGTTACAGATAAACTGCAAATAAAAGATAATTATGAAGTAAATGAAGGGCCTTATACTTTTTTTGCAAATGCTGAAAAGTATAAAGACACCGACTTAAAAAGAGGTCAAGACAATTTTTGTCAAGTTGAAACCAAAATTTCAAAGGTAAAACGCGAAGGAAATGTTTTAACCATAGAAATATTAAAACCAAAAGATTGTGATGTTAAATATGAAATTATCTGGGATGGTGTCCTTTTCTTTTCCAACCCAATGCTAAGTACAATTTATGTAAAAGCGTTGGCTAACGATTGCGATGAAAACTCAGGCACAGAAATAGACGCCTTGGTAATTAAACTAGAAGAAGCTTTTAAAACCCTAAAAAAAGATATGATAGACAAGACAAACTTTACCGTTAGGGATGCATGTAGTCTAGTTAATATTGACTGTACAGGTGATTGTAACGTTTCCACTACTCCCTAATAAGTTCAATTTATTGAACTGAAAAAAAGCTATAAAAAAGAAAAATTAATAAAAATGATAAATTCAAGAACACCATTAATTGTAATTAAGTCATTAATTCTATCAATTACTTTTTTTGTATTGACAACTTCATGTGTAAATGATAATGATCCTATACCATTTAATAATACCATTGCTGTACTATTATCAAATGGCACCAAAGTAAAACTATTTACAAAAGCGCTTGATCGAGTTAACTTTTTGGATGACTTACATGGGACTAAAAAATATACTGTATTAGCTCCAAATGATGATGCTTTTAAAGACTTCTTACAGGAAAATGATTATGATAAAGTAGAAGATGTACCTAAAGAGGAATTAAAAAAAATAATTTTAAATCACATTATACCCACAAATGTTCTGGTTACTGAAGATTTATTGGATATGGATAAAAAATATGTGAATTCGCGAGCAGATTACTCACTTTTTATAGAAGTAGTTGATGACGAAATAAGCATAAATGGTAATACAAAACTAGATGATGAAGTTGTAGATGTTGAAGCAAGCAACGGTATAATCCATTTGGTTGATAACATTATAGCAATACCTACAGTCGCAACCTTTTTAGAACTTGATACCCAGTTCTCAAATTTCCATAAAGGCCTCACAACAGCTACACCCAATTACGATTTTATATCCAGTTTAAAAAGTTTAGAAACCGATGATGCCCCTTTTACAATTTTTGCCCCAAATAACAATGCCATAGATATATTATTAGAAACAAATGATGATTGGGATAAAATTGAAGACATCGATGAAAACACATTGATTCCAATTTTAAAACATCATATAGTCGCAACGAAATCAATTTCTAAAAAATCATTAACAGATGGTTTACAATCTGCAAAAAGTTTAGAAGGAGATAATCTAGTGTTTACCAAACAAACTGATAATATTACTATTAAAGACGGCTTAGGAAATGAAAACATTAAAATTTTAATATTTGATATTAAAACTAGGAATGGTATAATCCACTCTATCGAATCCGTTCTTATACCAAATACTCAAAACTAATAATAAGTTAAAATGAGGTATTACTATAAAACGAATGAAATAGCATTTTCATATCCAGTATTCCGTGTAAGAAGGTTAATAGCAATCTTTAATTTCACCCAGCCCATGATTTTTCCAAAATAAAATCATGGGTTTTGTTATAAAAAATCTTTGGGACAATATTTAACATTTTTTTAAAGCAACCAATTGCTTTTTTTTCATCTAAACAGCATACTTCTGGAATATAAAAATACCTGAAATATTATAAATCATTAAAAAAGATTAGTATTAATTAAAACATATTTTAAAAAAAGTATCTACAAAAAGCAATATGTAAGCCCTTAAATATCTTTAACTATGAAAATCCTCATTATTCAACAAAAAATGATTGGTGATGTTCTTTTAAGCACGATGCTTTGTGAACAAATCAAAAAAAATATTCCAACCGCTAATATCCACTATTTAATAAACTTAAATACTGAAGCTGTTGTTACTAATAACCCATACATAGACAGCATCATTTTTTTTACTGAAGATTTACGGAATAGTAAATGGTTATTCTATAGATTTTTGGAAGGGATAACCCAAGAAAAATATGATGTTGTTATAGATGCTTATGGCAAATTGGAGAGTATTTTAGTTAGTTTGTTTTCTATGTCCAATATTAAAATTTCAATGGATAAATGGTACTCCAGAACACTATATACCAAAACCTTTAAATATAGAAAATCTGAAGACTGCAATTTAGGTCTAGCTGTTGAGAATAGATTAAAATTACTCAAACCACTAATTGGTGACATAAAAGAAATTGCGAATCCTCCAAAAATATATTTAACAAATAATGAAATATTGAATGCAAGGTCGTTTTTAGAGAAAAACAATATTAATTTTTCTAATCCTATTATTATGATCAATATTTTAGGAAGCACTACTGCCAAAACATACCCATTGACGTATATGGCTGAAATAATTGAGCACATAACATCTCAGGGAGAATTTACCTTGTTATTTAATTATATGCCGTCGCAATTAAAACAGGCAGAGGAGTTATACAATATTTGCTCATCCGCATCAAAATCGAAAATCAAATTTAATGTTTATGTCACACAGTTGCGTAATTTCTTAGGCATCTTGTATCATTGCAACGCGCTATTAGGGAATGAAGGAGGTGCTATCAATATGGCTAAGGGGCTTAATGTGCCAACATTTAGTATATTTTCTCCTTGGGTAGAGAAGGAAACGTGGGAAACTTTTAAATATATTAAATATCATGAAGCAGTACACTTAAAAGATTATCAGCCTTTACTTATTACTGGAAAATCAACAAAAAAACTAAGAAATGATGCTCTTTACCTATATAGTAAATTCAAACCTTCACTTTTTAAAGAAAAGATTAATTATTTTCTTGATAAAAATATCAGTATAAGAAAACCAAACTCAATTATCAATCTATCCAAACTACCACAAACGGCACCTTATGCGAAGGTTGCTAACCAATATTAATGCTATTCAATTTCCTCTTATAAAAAAGTTAACAAATCTATTTATGAAAACACCATATCCACCTAAAAATATTTTTTTAGAAACACACAATATAAAAAACCTGCATAGTGGTTTTGGACAATTCAATTTTAATTTGGCTAAAGCCTTAAGTAAAGAAACTGAGTTTCTAAGTGAATATGAAGTAATTCTTAATTGCAACAATAAAAGCGTAAAAGACGAGCTAAATGGCAATATTTCTTTTAATAAATATATGCCAATAACAAGGTACCCACTTTTTAGAATGAGGCAAAATTTTAGTTTGTGGCATTCGGTTAACCAAAACACAAAAATAGAACCAGCTTCTAAAAATGTACCTTATTTGTTAACCATTCATGATGTAAACTTTTTAGAAGAGGAATCTGGTAAACGTTTAGATTTCAGGATCAATCAACTCAAAAACAAAATAAAAAGAAGTTCTGCCATTGTGTATGTTTCTGAATTTGCCAAACAAAACACCCACGCACATTTTCATGTTCCAGATATACCGGAATATGTAATATATAATGGCAACAATTTTATCAATAACACAGCAGAAAAAACAGAAATCAATCACACTAAATACATCCCGAACAAACCGTTTATTTTTTCAATTGGACAAGTAGTTGAAAAAAAGAATTTTCATACATTAATAGAAATGTTAAGATTTTTAAGCGACATCGTTTTGGTTATCGCTGGCGGATTAAGGTCAGCCTATGCTGAACTTCTAAAAGAAAAAATACAACGTTATAACTTAGAGAATAGGGTTGTTTTATTAGGCAATATTCCAGAATCAGATAAAATATATTACTACAAAAACTGTCTTGCTTTTGCTTTTCCTTCTTTGCGTGAAGGCTTCGGACTCCCTGTTTTGGAAGCCATGACATTTGGTAAACCTGTATTCCTTTCCAATAAAACATCTTTACCAGAAATAGGTGGCAAACATTCCTTTTATTGGGATAATTTCGATGCAGAAGATATGGCAAATGTTTTTGAAGCTGGCATGAACACCTTTGAAGGCAATAAAGATGCATTTGAATCTGCTTACATAAATCGTTCTCAACAGTTCACTTGGGAAAAAGCTGCCAAAGATTATGTACATGTTTATAAAAGCATTTTAGAAAAATAACACTCATTATATTTAATTCCTATCTACTAAATGAAGAACTTTAAAAGGTTTCTTAAATACCTTATACCTTACAAAAAACAACAAATATTAAGCATATTGTTCAACATACTTTATGCCCTTTTTTCCTCAATATCCATGCTTTCTCTTTTACCTATGATAAAAGTACTATTTGATGAAGGCAAAAAAATAAAGGTAAAACCTGTTTTAAATAGCTATAAAGATTTTGACTTAAACTACATTGAAGACTATCTGAATTACTTTATTACTAGCATGAACGCCTCCAAGGGGCCTTTAGTTACACTAATCACTATTGTAGGCTTTGTATTAAGTACCTTTTTGCTTAAAAACCTGTTTAGTTATTTGTCTATTTTATACATGACTTATTTAAACAATGGTATTTTAAAAGATTTAAGGCAGGATGTTTATAATAAAGTAATAAGCTTGAATGTTGCCTTTTTTTCTAATGAACGAAAAGGAGATCTTATTGCTAGAATGACTTCGGACATCAACACCATAAAAGTTTCGTTTATGAGTATTTTGATGATGATTAGAGAACCCTTAACCATTCTTTTCACATTAATAGCAATGATTGCCATAAGTTGGAAATTAACCGTTTTTGTATTCTTTTTTATTCCTGTTTCTGGATTTTTAATTTCTAAACTTAGCAAAGGTATCAAAAGTCAATCTGGTGATATATTTTCATTAGAAGGACAATTGTTGTCTAACATAGAAGAAACCCTTGGAGGTATAAAAATTATAAAAAACTTCACATCAGAAAGTTTTTTTTCTAAAAAGTTCAATGACTTTACAACAAACATAAATAACCTTAACAATTCCATTGGCAAAGTCATGAGCTTATCAGCCCCAGCTAGTGAGTTTTTAGGTATTTTCGCCATTTCCATATTACTTATTTATGGGGGCTCTTTAGTCCTAATTGACCAATCGCTAAGTGGTGGCGCTTTTATAGCATACATGGGTTTAGCGTATCAAATCCTAACACCAGCGAAGGCCATTACAAAAGCAAATCATGCCCTGCAAGGAGGAAATGCCGCTTATGAGAGGGTGGCTTTTATTTTGGATGCCGAAAATCCTTTAAAAGACAAACCGAACGCTAAAGTAATTACTGAATTCAAACATGAAATAAAATTTAACAATGTGTCTTTTAAGTATAAAGAAGACTATGTACTTAAAAACTTTAACCTTACAATTCCCAAAGGAAAAATAGTGGCTTTGGTAGGAGAATCTGGAAGTGGGAAGTCTACCATTGCCAATTTAATCACACGTTTTTATGATGTAAATGAAGGCAGCATCACTTTTGATGGTGTAGACATTAAAGATGTAACCACAAAATCTTTGAGAGAACAAATGGGCATTGTTGCTCAAGATTCCATTTTATTTAATGATACCATAGCAAACAATATATCCTTAGGCATCAACGATGCTAATGAGGGAAAAATTACTGAAGCTGCCAAAGTTGCAAATGCACATAATTTTATTTCTGAATTCCCTAACAAATACCAAAACAACGTGGGTGATGGTGGCAGTTTACTATCTGGAGGTCAGCGTCAGCGCATAGCCATAGCCAGAGCGGTTATGAAAAACCCTCCAATAATGATTTTGGATGAAGCTACTTCGGCATTAGATACTGAGTCTGAAAAATTGGTTCAAAATGCCCTTGAAAACATGATGGAAAACCGTACTTCATTAGTTATAGCACATCGGCTCTCGACTATTCAAAAAGCAGATCTTATCGTAGTTATGAAAAAAGGACGAATAGTAGAGCAAGGTACTCATGAAGAGCTATTAAAAATGAAGGGAACATATAACAACTTGGTTTCACTGCAATCTTTTGAAGTTTTTCAACTAGCATAAATAACTCAAATGAAAATACATATACAAGGACTTAATATTATTGGATATACCGAAAGTATGTTTGGCTTAGGAGAAGCCGTTAGATTAAATATAAATGCGGCAAAAAAATTAGATATTCCTCTTAATTTAATTAATTATGAAAAAGTAAAACAAAACACCAGCTATCAGTATTCATTAAATTATGATGTTAATTTAGTTCAATTATCCTTAAAGGATCTTGAATCATTTATTGCCATTATTGACCCCAATTTATTTAAAAATAAGTACTCGATTCTTTTCTTAGTATGGGAATCAGAATACATAGCTCCAGAATTGGTCGAAAACCTAGATCTTTTCAATGAAATTTGGACGCCTTCTGAATATTGCAAAAATATATTCCAAAAAGCATACAAAAACCCCATAATAATAGTCCCCCACCCTGTTGAAGTACACCTCAATCCGCTTCAAAATAATAATACAATCGATTTTTTTGATGGCAAGAAATTTAGCTTTCTGTTTATGTTTAGTTTCCACAGCTCTACAGAAAGGAAAAATCCATTTTTCTTGATTGAGGCTTTTAAAACCGCATTTGGCGCTAGCGATGATGTAGAATTGGTTATTAAAACTGTTGGTGGAAAACAACACAAAAAACAAAAACAACGTTTGGAACAATGTACGTCGAAAAACATAAAAATTTATGATTTGGAACTCGACAAAAACAGTGTTGACCACTTGATAAATACTTGCGATGCTTACGTATCCATGCACCATTCTGAAGGATTTGGGTTAACACTAGCGGAAGCCATGTACTTGGGGAAACCAACTATAGCAACGAATTATTCAGGCAATACAGAATTTATGAATGACAACAATAGTTTCCTCATTGATTATAAACTTAGTTACATTGAAAATCCAGATAGAAACTTTTGCTCTAAAACATTATGGGCCAACCCATTACTTAGTGATGCCGTTGAAAAATTAAGGAATGCTTATGAATTCTCAGATTTACGGACAAAAAAAGCTGTAAATGCTGAACTGTTTGTTAAAGAAAATTTGTCTTTTTATGCTGTTGGTACAATTATAAAAAATCGATTAAACTATATCTATACCAACTTTGATGAATTGGTTACAAATCAAAATCAAAGCGTTTATTTGATAAATCAATTACAGCTTGCAAAAATCGAAAATGCACAACTTCGAAGAGAGATTCATAGAATGAAAAAAAACGTAATAATTAGGTTTATTGTATTTCTTAAAAACAAAACCAGAAAATTAAAAAGGACAAATTAAAAATTAAAAAACAATTATAAATTTATATATGATAGAAGTTTTTAAAACTGATATAATCAACAAAAAACAAACCAAACAGGTAGTCAATATGTAAGCTTCCCCAAAATTCGATCCATTCAAAAATAGAATTTTATTCATTTAATCGGTATTGAATTGGTGTTTTATTTTTAAGTGATTTGTGTGGTCTATTATAATTGTAATCGTGTATCCA
>NZ_WRPN01000017.1 GCF_009746565.1 Mariniflexile maritimum | reverse complement strand
ATGGATACACGATTACAATTATAATAGACCACACAAATCACTTAAAAATAAAACACCAATTCAATACCGATTAAATGAATAAAATTCTATTTTTGAATGGATCGAATTTTGGGGAAGCTTACAAATTTACATATCGAGGTACATTATAGTACAAATGAATATATAAAAACAACCTTCTTTATTGGAAAACTGCTAGAAAAAGGAATATGCAATTCTCCCCAATCAGTTTGGTCACAGTTTATTATTATATGGAGTATTCCCCGATACGATAGAAAGTTAACAATTACAGAAACTTACTATCATATAAATAATCCCTAAATAAAGTGTGTCTGTAAAACTAAAGGGGTGGAATGCAAGAGGGTAGCGCGCCAAGACGACGCTACGTTTCATTTTGCCTTGCAAGACCTCATAAAGATTGGTCTGTCTGAATCTTAAAGGAATTGTATAAAAACAGAAATTGTAGCAAATCCATTGGAATACCCTATAAACACTGAATGAATTTGTTACAACCTTGTAAATTCTAGAGTGACCCGAAGCCTTTTGGAATTACTAACGCACCCGAATTCTCGGGGTTGTTTCATTTTTAAAGCGATGGATTCTCCCCACTCAATTCAGCCTCTAAATCCATAACTTTAAAAACGTGTTCTTCTTTTTCTTAAGCCAATTTTCGGATTACTCAATAGATAGGTTTTTCACGAATTATATTGAATCAAGGAAGAAAGTAAGTATATGAACTGGTAATAACAAAATAGACAGCCCAATTGGATAGGCTAAAATTTAAAATAAATTACTGAATCTACTTTTTAAAAATTGGGTCATTAAAAAATCGTCTAATGTTATCCCTATTAAATCACAGAATTTTTTGATCGTATAAATTGTTATTCCCCTTCCTTTAGGCATTCCTGTTTTTTGATTAATTTTTATATGGCTTTCCCAACGACTAATGTTTTGTTTTTCAACATTGTATCTTTCGACAAAATTCATTTGCTTCACGCCACACGCCTGCACACGCAGGTTTTTAATCCTATCTGCAATTTTATTAGCTAAAATTATATCTTCTTTGGAAAGTGAAGCCATGCTGCAATTTTGTAAATCTCTAAACAAATTCGGTAAGCCATTTGGTATACAAAATAATAATTTCTATATTAGCCCTGTATTATATATTTTTGCGAAACCTCTTAAAGTAAAATATTAGGAGCATTCGCTTTGAATCTCACATTGAAAACTGGTAATTTTTAGCAACGAGATGATAAGCAAGGATGTTCACGACCCGGGGCGTGGACTCTCTTATCGTTGCACGGTATACCAGTACCTCAATGTGATAAGTTGAGTATCCACGCCTTTTTTGTTTGTAGAAAAAGGGCATTCTTCTCAACATTTCTCAAAGCTAACTTCACCTTAATATCCTATAAGAATTCGCTTTACTAAAATCAGTTTAATTTTGGTGGTGGGTTTCCCTATCCCCTATTTAAATGAAGCATTTTATGTCACAGCATGATTTCGAACTATTAAAAAATGGCGACCCCTCCGCTTTGGTGCATATCCATGCCAATTACAGCAGACATATCTTTTGGGTGGGCAAGCAAATGCTCAACGATCATTTTGTCGTAGAATCCTTGGTTCAGGACACCTTCTTAAAATTATGGGTTCATAGGGACAGGATAGAAACCCCTAAGCATATCTTCTTTTTTTTAAGGCTTGTGATGAAAAGGGAATGTATTTCCTACTATACCCGACCTAGAAACAAGTTCCTTAGGAAAGTCAATTCGTTAGAGAGTTATGACAATTACCAAGACTATATGGTAGGATATGATCCTCTAAAAGATGGGGAAACGCTGCGAGATCAGGAAACGGAACAAAAAGCCTTCGACCTAATCAAAAGTGTATTGCCCCTATTGAATGCCGAGCGGAGGCATCTAATTGAACTCTGTTTAAAATATGGCTTTCAACACAAGGCCATTGCCGAGGTCATGGGAAAGGGTATCAAAGAAACCAGCAACAAAATAAAACAAGCTATTGAGGACATCAGAACGATCATTAATCAAGGAAACACGCTTGAAATTGAACAAAAGCCCGTTGTTGGAATCAAGGTTCAGGGTGTCATGACCAAGGAGCAAGCAGAAGTCTTAAAGCTACGATGTGAACAAAAACTTTCTTTTTCTTCTATTGCCAAAGAGCTTAATCTATCCCAAAAGGAAGTGCACCATGAATTTATGATAGCGTACAAACTCATGCAGCAGAAGCACGAACAGCAACTGGAATCCGCTTGATATGGGAAAGACAACACTCAAGCTCACCCGAAAGATCCAGCTAATGGTCGACCTACCTACCCAAGAGGAACGTAAGGAAGCCGTGGACAAGCTTTACCAGTGGCAGAACCGATGTTTTAGGGCTGCCAATCTTATCGTTTCCCATCTCTATGTACAGGAAATGATCAGGGAGT
The DNA here is from genome assembly GCF_009746565.1 of Mariniflexile maritimum. Classification (GTDB taxonomy): domain Bacteria; phylum Bacteroidota; class Bacteroidia; order Flavobacteriales; family Flavobacteriaceae; genus Mariniflexile; species Mariniflexile maritimum. The sequence goes on along the minus strand of NZ_WRPN01000017.1, from coordinate 22,068 downwards.
TCTTTTATCTGTCAGAGGGGATAAAGTATAAACTTGCCGATGAAAAAAAAGATGTGGACGGCATCCTGCAACGCTCCCGTATAAATACCACCTATCGTATGGTATCGGATCGCTTTAAAGGTGAGATCCCTACCAATATACTATCTTGTTTGAACAATACCTTGATCACTACTTTTAGGACAAACAGCCCTAAATACTGGAAAGGTGAATGTTCCCTAAAGAATTTCAGGAGGGATATGGCATTTCCATTTAGCCCAGAAGGGATGAGTCGTTTATCTTATTGTGAAGAAAAAAAGGCCTTTTGCTTTCGTTTGTTCCAAGTTCCCTTTCGGACGTATTTAGGAAATGACCATACTGACAAAAGAATGTTATTGGAACAGGTGATAAAAGGAAAGACCAAGCTGTGTACTTCCCGTATTCAATTAAAGGATGGCAAGATCTTTTGGCTACCGATATTTGAAATCGAAAAGGAAAAACATATCCTCAAGCCAGAAGTGGTTGCAGAGGCTTCCCTGTCCTTGGAATATCCCCTAGTCGTTAAAATTGGAAAAAACAGGCTTCCCATAGGCACTAAGGAAGAATTTCTATACAGAAGGTTAGCAATACAGGCAGCCCGTAAAAGGGCACAGGTTGGGGCTACCCATTCCAGATCAGGTAAAGGACGCAAACGCAAGCTCAAAGCAGTGGAAAGGTTCAGCAAAACGGAAAGCAATTATGTATCCCATCGTATCCATGTATACAGTAGGAGGCTCATCGATTTTTGCACCAAACATCAGGCTGGAACTCTCGTTCTGTTAAATCAGGATGACAAGATAGGGATAGCTAAAGAAGATGGGTTTGTATTGAGAAACTGGAGCTATTATGAGCTGGTGACCAAAATAAAGTACAAGGCCGAGAAAGCGGGCATTGAAGTTATTATAGATTGACCGATTTGGTCATGAGGGTGCTTGTACACCCGCAAGGTGAGGTCGGTAATGACGCTCACTAAATGTGGACAGCATATACAACGCGTGGGCTCTCTTATTTAATATTTAAGAGCCTAATTGATTTTTATAAATTGGTGAAGCCATAATTCTTTGTTGCAACAGGGATGAAAGAATTAGATTTGGGATATTCCCAATAGATGTTGGCATATTAATTTTTTTACGGATTAAAAGCCCCAACATCTATCGAGCTAATACTATGCAATGTTTTTGGGAAATTTAAAGGATTATTTCATTTTTTTACTAAATTTTTCCTTGATTTTACTGGGCTACGAAGCTTTTTTACTAAAAAACAGTGAATTGATGCCCTTTTAAAACTTATGAAACACCAATAGCTAACAATACCAATCAATACAAATTAGCCTCATACTTTTTACTGTAAATTATTGCCTGTTTATGGGGCTTTCGAAAGGTTTTACTGTAAAAGTCAAATAATACGTATTTGGCAAGCACCACAACGGTTCAATATTCACTAAATCATACCAAAATCTAGGAGTTTGCCGCAAATAAATGCAATTTTAATGGGGTTTCAAGAAGTTTTGCCGCAAATCTGAAATAAATAAAACTATTTAAAATTGATAAATAACTGATTTTAAGTGAAATATGAACCAGTAACATCGCGCAGCGTGTTACCCTCTTGCTATTCCCTTAGATTCGCAATGTCATTTACATAGAGCTTTCTTTTAAGATATTTGATCCTTAAATGATCTGTTATCTTTTACTCGGGAAAACCCTCCATAATTGTAAATTACAACCAACCGATAAAGGAGAATTAGGCGCTAAATAAAGTTTTAGACTTATGTTTTTAAAATCCTTTATCGGTTATCTCTGAACCGCATCAGATGGAAATTCAGGCTTATAGACTGCAAAAAACGGAGAAAGTAAACCACTTAAAATAGAAATGTTTAATCAAAAAGTAGCTGCATGACTCTTATCTAATTGTCCACTTTTTTATTGCAAGTCCATATTTTCACTATTATTTTATGGGCTTCCAACTGCCTGTTGATTTCTTTGAACAGTGGCCCGTAGGCCTTTGCTTTTGTCATCAGGCTTCGAAAACGGGACAGCGTACTGTGGTCCGGTGCTACTTGGTCGATGTTAAGACCACAAAAATAACCAAAAGAAATACTATCGTTTACGCGGTCTTCTACCTCATAGTCACTTAACCCATACCAAGTCTGCAATAAACACATCTTAAATAATAGCAGACCATCGTAACTGGGTGCGCCTGTGGCACTTTTTCCTTTTATGTAATGCTTATCTATAAGGCTGCTGATTGTGTTCCAGTCCAAAAGAGTGTCCATTTGATTAAAAAATGTCGTTTTTATTTTTCGTGAACGTGTATCACAAATACTATCGGCCAAGGTTAGGTGTTTTGCTGCTTTCATAATACTAAAATACATATTAACATACTTATAATCAAATGTTTGAAATTATATTTTGTTAATTATTTTACACAATTTCCCTTGCAACGGTCTTAATAATTATTGCTATGCTCACTTTCATCCGCTGTAAGTGCCTCACTTTGCCCGCCCTTTCCAGTAATGCGCTATAATGTTATCTGCTCCTATAATACCTTCTTTTGCCATTAGTGAAGGGTTTGTTGTAACACCTTCCAAAACCCCTAAAGCTTGTGCTTCAGCAATATCATCAAGGTTAGCTGTATCTATAAAAAATTTCATTCTTTTAGTTTTTATATTGCCTTAAATATTCTAATACTTGTTTACTTACTTTTTCTCCCGTAAAACCAAACTTTTCATCAAGTACGGTCGCTGGTGCTGAACATCCAAAATGCTCTAAGCCAAATACTTTTCCATTATCCCCAACAAGTCCTTCTAAATTTACAGGCAAACCTGTTGTTAAGCCAAATAATGGTGTATTTTTAGGAATGACACTTTCTTGATAATCTTTAGATTGCAATCTGAATAAGCCCTCTGAAATTATGGAGGCAATGCTAACTTTAATATTTCCTCTTTCTTCAAGCAGTTTTGCTGCATCAACCAAAGTTGCTACTTCAGATCCGTTAGCGACTAAAACAACGTCTGGATTTTTAACTTCTTTTACTAAATAACCCCCTTTTTCTGACGCTAATGCTTCTGTATATCTTGAAGAGCCCATTGCTGGAATATCCTTAATGTTTTGTCTTGAAAGAATCAATCCAGTTGGTGTGTCTTTATTTTCTAAAGCCATTTTCCATGCTACTGTAGTTTCTGCAGAATCTGCTGGACGCAAGGCCAAGAAACTAGGGTTTCCACTATGGTTCTTTAATTTTTCCAATAAGCGTAATTGTGCTTCTTGCTCTACTGGTTGATGTGTTGGACCATCTTCTCCTACACGAAAGGCATCATGTGTCCACACATATTTTACAGGCAGTTCTTGAATAGCACTCAATCTTATTGCGGGTTTCATATAATCTGAAAACACAAAGAATGTTGCTACTACAGGGATGATACCGCCATGTAACGCCAATCCATTAGCTATACAAGCCATGGTTAATTCGGCAACACCTGCTTGTAAAAACGAGCCCGTGAAATCTCCCTTTTTGAGTGCATATGTTTTCTTTAAGAAACCATCTGTTTTATCACTGTTTGATAAATCGGCAGAAGACACAATCATGTTTTCAACTTTTCCTGCTAAATATCCCAATACATTTGAAGAAGCTGCTCTTGATGCCAATCCTGGTTTATGCTCGATGGATTCGAAATCCAATTCTGGTAAATCACCTGATAAAAAATGGTCTAATTTATTTGCTAATGTTTTATTGTCTTGCCTCCAAGATATAATCGCCATTTTATTTTGCGCCGCTTTAATTGTTTTTTCTTTAAGTAATGTTCTGTAGAATGCTTTGACATCCTCATAAATATCAAACGGTCTTTCTGGATTTGCACCTAAGTTTTCTAATGTCTTAATATAATCTGCTCCTGAATGTCCAATAGGCTGGCCGTGTAATTGGCAATGTCCTTCATAAATACTTCCATCGGCAGTGACACAACCTTTGCCCATAATGGTTTTCCCAATGATTAGGGTTGGCCTTTCTTTTTCGTTATTTGCTTCTGTTAAAGCCCTTCTAATTTCATCATGGTTATGTCCATCTATTGAAATCACCATCCAACCCCATGCTTCATATTTCATAGCGGTATTTTCGCTAATTACTTCGTCTGTAGAACTTGACAACTGAATATCGTTGGAATCATAAAACATGATAAAATTGTGCAATCCTAAATGTCCAGCAATCCTGCCTGCTCCTTGGGAAATTTCTTCTTGCACACCTCCATCTGAAATAAAACCATAGATTTTATGGTTCATCCAATCACCAAATCTTGCTTGCAAAAATTTAGCCCCTATGGCAGCTCCAATTCCCATAGTATGACCTTGACCCAATGGGCCAGAGGTGTTTTCAACGCCTCTTTCTACATTAACTTCTGGGTGACCTGGAGTTTTAGAACCCCATTGTCTAAAATTAGCAACATCATCTTTCCCATAATTACCTAAAAGATAATATTGAGCATATAATAAGGTAGATAAATGTCCTGCATCCATAAAAAAGCGATCTCTAAATGGCCAAGTCATATCTGTTGGATCGTAATTAAAGAACTCAGAATATAATATGTGCATGAAATCTGCACCTCCCATGGGGCCTCCTGGATGTCCTGAATTTGCTTTCTCTACCATCGCAACAGCTAATGCTCTAATGTTATCTGCTGCTTGTAAATCTATGTTCTTCATTGTAATTCACTGTGTAAATTATTCCCTTTTGCATAATCTTTTAAAAACTGTTTTAAACCATTATCTGTTAGAGGATGGTTTAGTAATCCTTCAATAGCCGATAATGGTCCTGTTATGACATCAGAACCAATTTTTGCACAATTAATGATGTGCATTGTATTTCTTACAGAGGCAGATAGAATTTGAGTTTCAAAATTGAAGTTATCGTACACTTTTCTAATTTCTGAGATTAAATGCATTCCATCTGTAGAAATATCGTCCAATCGACCTAAGAAGGGAGAAACATAAGTAGCACCTGATTTGGCAGCTAACAACGCCTGACCAACTGAAAAGACCAAAGTAACATTGGTTCTGATTCCTTTGGCAGAAAAATAGCTACATGCTTTCACACCATTTTTAATCATTGGTAATTTCACGACAATTCGAGGGTGCAAGGAGGCTAATTTTTCACCTTCAGCGACCATTCCTTCAAAATCAGTGGCAATGACTTCGGCTGAGACATCCCCCTCAACCTCTTCACAAATATCCAAGTAATGTTGAAAGATATTCGATTGTCCTGTAATTCCTTCTTTCGCCATCAATGAAGGGTTTGTTGTTACCCCGTCTAATATTCCTAATGCTTGAGCTTCCTTAATTTGTGCAAGATTAGCTGTATCTATAAAAAATTTCATGAATGTTTAATTTGAATTTATAATTTTTAAAATAGGCCAATAAAATTCTGAACCATTTAATATTATGGTTTAAAAACTATTGACAAACTATTGATTAAGTGTACTACTAAACGTTTTTAGCCATAATTATTAATGACAATCCTACAAAAAATAAGAAAAACATTAAACCGATCAAGTAATTGGTTCCTTTAGGGGAATCTTTAAACTCCTTCCATATAAATATACCCCAAATGGCAGCTACCATAGTAGCACCTTGTCCCAATCCATAAGAAATAGCAAAACCTGCTTCTCCTGCAGCTATCATATTTAAAATAAAACCAAGACACCAAATAACACCTCCTAAAATTCCAATGAAATGAAGCTTTGGAGTTCCTAATTTAAAATAATCTTTATACGCTACTTTCTCACCACTTATAGGTTTATACATAAAAAAAGTATTAAACAAAAAGTTAGAAATAAATATCCCTATAGAAAATATAAATACGGCTGTATAGGGAGTTAAAAGCCCTTCTGTTGGGTTTGAAAAATCAAGAGACATAGATACTGCCACAAATCTATAAAAGAAGCCCATTAATATACCGGCAGCTAAAGATATGGCGATTCCTTTTGTTGTTGCCGCTCCTTTTGAAATTCGTTTATAAGCTAAAGCATCTACTATAATTGCCAAAGTCACAAGACCAACCCCTATAAATAAAAACATAGGGTCTCCAACAGGTGAAGCTATATAATTAACAACTACACCTAACACCAAAGCAATCCCTATCCCGATTGGAAATGCAATTGCCATACCTGCAATATCTATAGCAGCAACTAATAATAAGTTAGCAATATTAAAAACAACACCTCCTAAAAAAGCATAAAAAATCGCATTTATTGATGCATTGCCTAGATTTGGAAGAAAAGCTTGCCCACTAATTCCATTGCTTCCCAAGGTTAAACCGAAAACTAGCGACAGCAATATAACACCTAAGGTGTAATCCCAATAAAAAAGGGGGAAGCCCCATTTCTTCGAAGCTAATTTTTGTGTATTGGCCCATGACCCCCAACAAAACATAGTGATGATGCAAAGGAATACAGCTAAAATATAATTATCTATTATAAACATGATATTAATTTTTTATTTTGGTTAAAATTGATGAATTAATTAAACTATTTTAAGTTAATTTTAGGTTAAATGAGAATCAGTTTTGATACTTACAAGAGTCTTTCAAGAAGTATTCCACCTCTACTTCAGACGGAATAGAAGGTTGAGCCCCCATTTGAGTAACACAAATTGCAGAAGCAGCTGAAGCAAAATTCAATGCTCGTTTCCAATCGTGTCCTCTGCTCAATTCAGCAACCAATCCACCGCAAAATGTATCTCCTGCAGCTGTTGTATCAATGGCCTTTACATCAAAAGCAGGAACTATTATTTGTCGTCGGTCTTTATCCTTCATTATACAACCGTTCTTCCCAAGTGTCAATACCACAGATTTTACACCAAGTTCTAACAAACAATTAATAACTCCTTCTGCTCCAACAATATTAATTTTTTTACCCGAAATTAATTCTGCTTCAGTTTCATTTACAATCAAAACATCTATATTTTGTATGATTTCATAATCTATTTTATAGGCGGGAGCTACATTAAGGATTACTTTCTTTCCTGCAACTGAAGCCATCTCGCATATAGTTTTTACTGTATCATAAGGAATTTCCATTTGTAACAACACGACGTCTGAGTTAACGATTTCCTCTTTTTTACTCAACATGTATTCTGACGAAAGTTCTTTGTTGGCTCCTGGGTTAATTATGATGCGATTTTCACCATTATCATCCACCCAAATCATTGCAGTTCCAGAGGGAATGTCTTTAACAATCAGTGAAGAGCCTACATCTAAGCCTATCTTTTTATAATATTTAAGTGTTTTTTTTCCGTTGGTATCATTACCCAAACTTGTAATAAATTTAACATCTCCTCCCAGTTTGTGTGCAGCCAATGCTTGATTTGCGCCTTTGCCTCCCATTGCCTGCAAGTACTGTTTCCCCTCAACTGTTTCCCCCGCTGCTGGAATACGTTTTGTTTTTGCAATTAAATCGGTGTTTGAACTACCGATAACTAAAATTTTATTTGAAGCCATAAATTCATTTTTTATTTTTCAATACTTTTTGATTATTGATTTTCATTTATTTGTGCTCTCCAGATATGATAAGTCCATTCAGCGTGATTACTGGCCGAAGGTTGCACATTGGGAGCTGCCTTGCTAACTGTATAGTAGAAAGTTGGTTTTTCCCAATTTTTAATATATCCAAAGTTATCTCTAAGCAAAGTGGCATTATGATTCCTAGGAAAACCCGTATCATCTGGACTAATCCTGTATATTGGTGTCCAACTACTACTATTATTTATGAAATCTGAAAGATTCATAAAGTCTATCTCTAGTGAACTATTTAAATAAGAAGGATAATCATCTGGCATGGGTTGTACTGGGCGAATCATTAAAATCTTATCTTCTTCTATATTAATAGCGAATTCTGAATTACTAGTATAGTCTCTAGACTTATTATCGATTGCCATTAATCCAGTTTGTACAATGGTACTAGGGGGGCTTATTGTATAATCTTCCATATTGCTAAAATCAACTTCAGACCATACTATTCTCGTACCGCCAATATCTCCGACTGTATATGTTAAAAGTAATTTACCTTTACCATCTAAAGACACTACAGATGGTTGTCCTACTCCCCATGACTTCCAACCACCAGCTATTAATTGATCTCCATCATGATCCCACGTTTTTCTAACAATCTGGTCTGGATATTTAATCCAACTATCTGCTTCCAAATCATTGCTAAATGCCACTCCAATTTCATTATAATATACTCCGTATGCATTAGTAAGATAAAACATGACATATTTAAATGAAGTATTGTTCCATAAATAACTACCTTCAATAACAGAAGGGTCGCAAATGTGATGATCATCCCAAGATTCAGATATCCCAGGTTGCACCACACTTTTAGCCTTAGTTTTAGAGCCATCTGGGTTGATTTTAACATGAAAAATATTATCGACCATAACATCATTCTGTGGATTACCACAAAAAAACATATGAACACTTCCATCCTCTTGTTCCAATGAGCTTGGGGCATATGAATACCTGTTTTGACCTACAAACCCGAAAACAAATTCTGGTTTTGTGATTGTTTTGATTGGAATTTCCTGTTTGGGAGGATCGAGAGAAGTCTGTTTATCTGTTGCTCCATCATTCGAGCAGGAAAACGTTAGAGCAAATATCAATATTCCATATAGATACTTTATCATAATACCTAATTATTTATTGAAATGAATGGGTTGCTTAGTCAACAAATCAATCAAATGTTGTTTGATATTACTCCCTTGGATAGAATCTACAGTCAAATAATATCTGGTTCCCTCTGATTCTGGAGTGAATTTAGTAGCTCCTTTTTCCGTCACATTTATCTTACCAGCTAGAGACAAGTTGAAATAAGAAGCACCTTCTACTGCATATAATACAGACGTTAAATCCCATGTTGGACGATCATACGGCATTTCCAGATAACTTTTATAGGCTTCTACCATAGGATGAATCGAAGCCCAACTGAAATCATTTTCTATACTACTTCCTGGATATTTAATAGCAATACCAACTTCAAAAGGAGAAGTTACTAATGGCGTCGGCCATTCAGCGAAAACTTTTTTTGCTGCAGAAATATCTTTAACCACATTATACTCAAATAACTCATCATTATTAAAGCACCCAGCCATTGTGCTCAATAATTCAACTTTTTTAGCAACTAATTCTTTTCCCGTTAATCGAGATATATCATCGGCTGGGGTTTCAAGTAAACGAGCAAGATTAGTAGAAAAACCCACTGAAATAATTGTTACAGAATTATCGGGTTGTTCCGATAGAATTTTACGATATAAGATATGGGCATCAGGCAATTGATTATGATTTTTTAATGAACGCTTAAAAAGTTGTTCACCTTTTTCATTTTGCAGAAGAGACACAGATTTTGCATAATTTGTTGCATCATTTTCACAATCTGGGCCATTACGAATTATTCCAATAGGAATTTGGGGATAGCCATACCATGTATTCATTATATCTGTATATTCGGATGAATATGGACTTTCTTTATTACTCATTATTCCCAATAAATCAATTTTTCCTTCATCAACATATTTATAAAGCATATCCAAAGCTAAAGCATCATCAACATCATTCCCCATATCTGTTTCAAAAAGGACTTTTATTTTCGACTCTTTAATATCTTCTTTTTTTATTTTATCTGTATTCAATGAAGGACATCCTTTAATTAATAATACGGTTAAAACCGCTAAATATATTTTAGTCATATTCGTTTTTAAAAAAATTATTTATTTTTGCTTTTTGTCTTATCTTTAGATTTTATTTTTACAATAGTTGTTTAAAAATCTTTAATTGTCATTTGGTAAATATGTCTTAAATAATTCGGGAATAACTTGGTTCAAAGCAATTTCATTCTCCTGACAGTCTTCACGATAATATATTTGAAAATTTGAAGGTTCATCAGTATAGTCATAAACAAAACGTCCATCGTTTCTAATTTCTAAAATCTTACAATTGCGCAAACCGCTCTTTAAAATAATGTCTGATTTACTTAATTCACTTTTCTTAATTAGCTTATAATTATTTTCCGCTCCTTTGACTAAACACCTATCTGTTGCCTCAATCCAGATTAAAGATTCCCAAACATGAAACTCTTCAAACTGAACTTGAACACTATCACTGAAAGGTTTCCCCAAATCCATAGCTCTCAAAAAATCATATTGCTTTTTTTTACCAAATGAATAATCTAGATAACATTGTAATTGAGGAGCAATATCTTTAACAAATGACATATCTTTTAATTTCCAATAAGTATTATTTGTTGATTTAACAAAACCTCCATCTTTACCAGCACACGGATATAATGCAATAGGTAAATCTGAACGTAAAACCCTCGTAAAAGCAAAAACATCCAAGGCAACATTCCATTCTCCCCCAGGTATCATATTAGCTCCCTTGTCTAGGCCCAATTCATAGTTTTGTGAGGCCGTACCTCCGCTAAGATGAATTTTCTTTACTTTTTCCTTTACCAATTCTGGATTTCGGTTATATGCAACAGCTATAATTCTTGCTGAGCCAAAAGACAAGACTTCTATTGGTTCAGGTTCATTCTTAAGAACATTTAAAAACAACTCTACTCCCTGAAAAAAACCAGGCGTATCTAACATTTTGTCTTGTTCATTTTTCATGCCTTTTATAGGACCAATACCAAACTTCACTTGTCTATTAAAAATATAATTGAGTTGCTCAACAGGAATAATTCCAGCTTCTCTAGGTCCTCGAGGATCTTTCCATAGTGTAGGATGATCAGCTATTTCTTTACGAAATGAATCTGTAATATCAAGTATAACTGCTTTTAAATCAACATCAGGCAAAGCAAAGGCGTTTATTAAATCTAAATTATCTCCGGGGTCTTGATAAGGATGATAAAGATCTGTTATCACAATCAATGGCTTCTTCTTAACAGACTGTCCATAAGAAATACTTGATATTAGTATTATGAAAATAAAACAGATTTGTATTTTCTCTTTCATTTTAACCAACACTTTTTTTAAACATATATCGTTATTCATGATTAAAGTAATTTTTTAAGTCAAAACGGGCTGAATATAAATCATAAGACCATAACCAATCTTCACCAGTAACAGCTGTAGTAAAATACATAATTACTTCATCTTCTGTTAGCATATATCCTTTGCTATCTGTTAAAATTCCGGGATTATGGTTTCTGGGAAACCCCGATTGATCTGGCCCTACATGACCTATTTCTGTCCATTCTTCAACAGGTAATGAAATATCTTCATTCCTCTTAATGTATCTTAAAGTTGAATAATTTCCCACCCATGTAGGAATAATTTTTTCATAGTCTGCTTTTCTTTCTTCACTCGCAATGAAAATATAATTTTCAGACATAGCAGGGTAACTATTTGCACTCATACCAGGAATATATTTTTCTTCTCCTAAAACAATATCATTAAGGTTGTCTAGTTTGATATCACGAAATACAAAAGACTTTCCAGGTTTCAATGTAGAATGATAAAAAAGTCTTATTGAAGTTGAGTCTAATACTATTGACGTACTTTGCCCAACACCCCATTTAGTTGTATCGGCATAAGATATTAAAGGGTTTCCGTCATATTTAATCCAGGGACCTTCAATCGTTTTCGACATAGCTAAACCTATTTGATTATGGTTGTGCCATTGATCTACTCCCAAATAGGTCATTATCCAATTATATGTCTCCCCTTTATAATTTGTAGTAAACTCCCTTACATCAGGGTCACAAATATGAATATGATCCCAACCCTCTTCAGATGGATCCACTATTCTGATTCCAGGTTGCCATTTATAACCATTTGTAGTTGGAATTCCTTTAAAAAGATATACATAATCAATTATTTCAAATGGATTTTTATTTTGACAAACAAATGCATATCTAGTTTTATATTTATCTTCAATCACACTTGGTGCATAATTATAAAGCCCAGCACCTCCTCCAAATTCATATTGGATCTGTGGAACAATCGTCTTTAGATTACTATTATTAATGCTCTCATTATTTTTGCATCCAAAAAACAGTATCACCAAAACGAAATATATAAAAATATTTTTATTATTCATTATTTTTTGTTTTACAGCATTTTATAAATCTTGTTATCGTTCAGAGACCTAGGATTATAGAAAAATGTATTTAAAATATTTAACTAATCTTCTATTTCTATATTTTTTACTGGACGTATCGATGCAGCACGTACTTTTTGACCATCACCCCAGCCCCATACATCTCGATAACCTCCTGAATCCCCTAATGACATACCTCCATGTGTTTCAGATAAATTGTTACCACTTCGAACTGAAACCAACCATCCGCGGTCAACTACTCCACTTGCATTACGCCATCCACTTTGAGGCAAAAATAGGCAACCTAATTGTTTCAGATTATCTTTGTTAGCAAGTAATGCCACAGATTGAGGCACGCCAATAATCATTCCAGGAGTACTGAATCCCGTTTGGCTTGGATTAACCCAGGTTGCTCCAATCTCCCATAACGCTACCATTTCATTAGTTGTAGGAACACGCCACCCTTCGGGAGAAGGATCATTTTCTGCTAGCCAATCAGTTCCATCATTTGTATATCCAGCTGGCCAGTTAGTAGGTGCTGGGTCACCATTAAGACCACTAGGGTAGCCTATCTTTCTATTAAACTGATAATACATTCCCCTATCTTCGGGAGAAGAAGCAAATGTACCAGGTGCATCAACATTCACTGTAGACCAAACCAATCCGTTTATAAGTACTTCATTTTCACCAAGGACTAAAGTTTCCTGTAAAACCTTAGACTTCAAAACCTTTTCACTTGAATGTACTTCTATTAAAACCTCTCTTAACTTTACAAAAGACGTACTTGGTGTTACTGTAACAGTAATAGTTTTTGTTCCTGTTCCTGATGTTTCACTTAAAGTAACCCAATCATTGGCCGAACTATTAGAATTAGTTAATTCGGCAGTCCAAGATTCATTACCGGTAACCATTAGCTCATAAGTTCCACCACCTTCAGTTACAGGAATTGACACTGGAAATATAGCAAACTCATTTGAATTACTACCTATTACATAATCAGAATCCCCATCATCACATCCCCATGATGTCAGGAGGACTACAATGGTTGCTATTAAATATTTTATATTATTCATTACTCAGAAATTTATAATTAGTATTGTTCATTTTGATCTAGATTAGGATTATTATCCACTTCGCTTTGAGGAATTGGCATTCGGATTGATTTACCTATAATAAAATTATTAAAATCACTATCACGTTCTTTCAATTCATCCAGTGTTTCAGCATCATTAATTCCCCAACGTTTCAAATCAATCCAACGAACACATTCCGTTGCCAGCTCTAGACTTCGTTCAACTTTTATATGCTCTCTAAAAGCATCCTGATTAGTAGTTACCTGATTTCCATTATAATAAGTACTATTTTGAATATTAGGTAACTTAACACGATTGCGTACACGATTTACCAATTCAATAGCTTTAGCTGTGGGAGTCCCATTCACTTCGTTAAGCACTTCAGCATATAGCAATAATATATCTGCATAGCGTAGTGATCGAAAGTTATTATCGTTCCAATAATACAATGGGAGTTCGTCGGTACTATATTTTTTAATAAAAACACGATTTCCCCAACTATTGTTCCATGGAGCCCCATAAATTAATTGATTAGGGTAGTCTGGAAAATCAGATGCTGCTCCATCATACCAAAATGAATAGAATAATCGAATATCGTTTTTCCCGTCGGTAGTTTTTTCTCGTTTGTAATAATCTACCAACCATCGTCTTGCCTCAATATTATTCCAACCAATACCTGAAGGAGCTTGATTCATTTCAATTTGTGTCCCTAACTGAGCATTTGGATCTAGATGATTATCTGTTTGGTCAAATCCAACACGGTTCATAAGAGAAAATTGTATTTCAAAAATAGACTCAATATTATTCTCGGTATTATTATTGAAATTGTCAGCCCAATTAGTCACTAAATCATAATAGCCACTGCCTGGTCCATCAACAAGCCATTCCAAAGTTGTTTTTGCTTCTTCCCATTTATGATGTTGTGCGTATGCTTTTGCCAACAGTGCGTATGCAGCCCCTTTTGTTGGACGGCCTGTTTCATCATCACTACGTGTAGCAGGCAGTTTAGAGACTGCATCTTCCAGATCCTCCTCTATTTGAGTAAGCACCTCATCTGCAGTGCTTCCCATAGGTTGATCAGCAGCAGAGGATGTCTGGAGTACTAGAGGGACATTATCCCAAAGCGCAGTCATATAAAAATAATAGAATGCTCGTAAAAATTTTGTTTGCCCTATTAAATCATTCTTGTGAGCTTCATCGCTAAATGTCACATTATCTATGTTGTCCAACACTTGATTAGCCCTATTTATAGCTACATAATGTTCTTCCCACATTTTAACATTAGTTTCATAAAAATTATAATTGGTAAAAATAAACTTGGTGTATTCATTAAGCTCTGTCCAACCAGCATAACTCACAGCTTCATCTGACATACCCCTTATTTGAGTATACATATTCCTTGTCCATGTTCCTTGGCGGTAAAACATGTTATAAACAGCAACTACACCTGCATCAATATCTGCTTCTGTTTGCCAAAAAAGACCGGTACTCAATGTATTCTCATTCTTTAAATCGAGTAACTCTTCGTTACAAGATGACGTGAACAGAATTACAATAAAGCATAAAATATAATTATTTATTTGTTTCATAATATCTGAATTTAAAATGTGAATGATACTGCAAATTGAACTGATCTAGGATTAGGGAAAGAACTATAATCTGCACCTATTTGGAAAATTCCATTATCAGTAAATTCAGGATCCAAACCTGAATACTTTGTAAAGGTTACAAGATTCTGCCCTGTCAAGGAGGCACGAATATTTTCCATACCTAACTTTTCACATAGAAGACTCGGAAATGTGTAACCTAAAGTGATTTGACTTATACGAAAGAAAGATCCATCTTCCAGCCAACGATCTTGGTCACCTCTACTATTTCTACTGTCTCCATATACAATACGCGGACGATCATTAACAGGATGCTCCTGCGTCCAAGGCTTTAATCCATTGAAATTGTTTTGATTATTAGCAAAATCAGAAGCAGAGGCAGCTGAACCATTCCAAATCTCTTGTCCAAATCTACCATAACCATTAATTCCTAAATCAATACCTTTATAAGAAGCTCCTAGATTTAGCCCTAGTTCAAAATCAGCCCATGGACTCCCAGCTATTTGCCTATCTTCTGAAGAAATAATACCATCATCATTATAATCGTCATAGATAATATCACCAGGTAAAGCGTTAGGCTGAATAACTTGACCACTTGAACTTACATGATTATTTACGTCACTTTCTGATTGGAAAATACCATTCATTTTATAAAGATACCATGTGCCAAGGGGCTCTCCTATCTCAGTTTTTGCTAATGCGGTAAATAAAACTGTTTGTCCATACCCAAGATTAGTTACTTTATTTTTCAAATGGGATACATTGAGTGAAGCTGTATAAGAAAAATCTTTTATTTGGTTTCTCCACCCAAGTTCTACTTCAATTCCCCTATTCTCTAAACTTCCAGCATTCACAGCAGGTGCCCCCCCTTCATTTCCAGAACTCATCAAAATAGGCAAGTAGACCAATAAATCTTCACTTTTTGAATAAAAATATTCAGCAGATAAATTAAGGCGATTATTAAAAGTCGTAAGATCAAATCCAAGGTTAGCAGTAGTTTTTTTCTCCCAAATAAGGTCATTATTACTCAATCTTGATTGAGTCATACCAGTTGCCTGATATTCTGGACTACCAAAAACAGCACGTGGTGCAATATTTATTACAGATTGATAGTCCCAAAACCCAATACTACTATTTCCAAGCGTTCCATAACTACCACGGAGTTTAAAATCATTGATAAATGACAAATCAAAGAAATCTTCACCACTAATCCTCCAGCCTATGGAACCTGAATAAAAATTCTCCCAACGGGTATCTTCTGGGAGACGTGAAGTCCCATCTCTACGAGCAGTTACTTGTGCCAAGTATTTATCTGCGTAAGAATAATTTACTCTTCCGAAATAAGAAATCAATGCAGACTCACCATAACTTCCTCCTGCTGTGGCATCCCCAGTAGCAGCATCAAGAGATGTTATGTATTCATCACCTTTTAGCAAAGGATCTTGTTTAGTAATCCATCGTCCATCCGTACGAAATTTGTTATATGACCCTCCAACCAAAGCTTTCAGATCATGCTTGCCAAATTGCTTTTTAAAATTAAAAGTTTGCTCTATTAACATGTCACTATTCTTAGCACTATTATATCCCAAAGATGCCGAATCATCTCCTTGTCCCATAGTCCAACTACCTGATTTTCTCAAAGAGTTAGTAACCCCCATATAACTTTGGTAAGCAAAATTTAATTTGGCATCTAGCATATCATCAAATAGTGACACTTGCCCGTAAATATTACCCGTAAAATACTCTTCTTCATTATTTCTTTGGTATAAGTCTTGCATTGCAATTGGATTCAACCCAAAGGAATTTGCTCCATCAACATTACCATATCCATACCCTCCAGGATTAGATTCGTCATACACGGGGATTGTTGGTGGTATACGAATAAAATTTTCCCATGGGTTACCATTTAATATTTTACTATCAGATTTAGTATAATAAAAGTTTTCACCGTATGAAAAAATTCCTTTTTTCCCACTTGTATTTACACGAAAACCATATTTATCGTAGCCTGTTTTATATAAAGCACCTTCATCAACCAACCTATTCAATGATGTATAAAATTTCCCGTTTTCAGAACCTCCAGATAAAGAAACATTGTAATTTCTGAGCACCCCTGACCTCAACATTTCCTCTTGCCAATCAGTATTTCCATCAAAATGATTTTGTCGTTTAGTTACGCCACTAACTCCAGCAAGTATAGCCTCATCATAGGCTCTATCATTATAAATTTTATACGTTTCTGCATCCATTAAATCATAACGAGGCAACCAGTTCAACGTCAATTGAGTATCAAACTTCACTTTCATTTTGCCTTCCTTACCCTGTTTAGTTGTAATAATAACAACTCCATTAGCAGCACGAGATCCATAAATTGCAGCAGATGATGCATCTTTAAGCACTTGAATAGACTCAATATCTTCTACATTAACACCTAAATCATCACCAGCATAAGCACCATCAATAATAAACAATGGGTTATTATTCGTCAAACTACCTAGACCCCGAATACGAATTGTAGCATTAGCACCTGGCTGCCCACTTGTTGTAACCTTTACGCCTGTAGTCAACCCTTGCATCGATTCAATAACATTACCTGATTTGCGTTCTGATAAAGCTTTTTCTTTTATCGTCGACACAGCACCAAGCAAATCCTTTTTCTTTACTGAACCATAACCTATAACTACAGTTTCTTCCAAACCAATGATATCTTCTTCCATTTTAACATCAATGGAGTTTCTAGAGGCAATTGAAATTTCTTGTGACTTCATCCCTATAAAAGTATATACTAGAGTCCCATTATTAGGAACCCCTTTTACAGTATACATACCGTCAAAGTTCGTTACTACCCCATTATTGCTTCCCTTTAGCAAAACTGTTACTCCCATTAAAGGCTCATCAAAAGAATCAGTTACTTTCCCTGAAACCACGATATTTTGCTGAGCATAAGCATTACTAATAGGAACAAAAGTCAAACATAACGCTAAAGCCCCATATAATATCCCTAAAGCTTTTTTAGGGACAAAGACTTTTTTAGGAGAGGCATTGATACTAAGAGAAATCAAACTCCCTCTTTTTTGTTTTTTTTTCATAAATACATAGTTTAGTTCAATTTGAAAACAAAAATAGGAAATTAAATTTTTATGAACAAACGTTTGTGCATATTTTTTTGAATGATGATAGAATCATAGTTGATTTATTTATTTATATTTGAATTTTAATCATATTATAAAGCTAATATAGTAAGCTTATAATCTATATTAATCAATTAATTTTTGTTCTTACTAGGTACAATCGTTTGTGCTATTCAATTACCATATTATGCAAAAACCAAATATTAATGACATTGCTAAAATGACAGAACTTTCAATCTCAACTGTATCAAGAGTACTTAACGGAAAGGCTAAACAATATAGAATTGGAATTAAATCTCAACAAAAAGTCATAGAAGCTGCTAAAAAATTACAATATGTTCCCAATCACTTTGCTGCAAACTTAAAATCAGGAAGAAGCGGAACATTGGCCTTAATAATTCCTTCTCTTAATAATCCTTTTTTTGCAAATATAGCCAGTGAAATAAACATCGAACTGCGTAAATTAGACTATATCGTAATAATTAGTGATAGTAATGAAAATATGGAAACAGAAAAAAAGGAAATTCAACAGTTAGCTGCTAGAAATATTGAAGGACTAATAATTGTGCCATGTGGCGATCAATGGATCCACATCAAAGAATTAGAGAACAAAGGAATTCCCGTAGTTTGTATTGATCGATATTTTGAAAATCTTGACATTCCATACGTTTCAACAGATAATTTCGAAGGAGCTTTTAGAGCAACCAATTATTTGATTGAAAATGGACATAAGCATATTAGATGTATCCAAGGATCTCAAAGTTCTACTCCAAACCGATTAAGGGTTGATGGGTTTTGTGATGCAATGAAAAAAGCAGGATTAAAAAACTACGAAATTAGTGGCAATAATTTCACATTCGAAAATGGATATTTGGAAACTAAACTTATACTTCAAAAAGAAAACAAGCCTACTGCCATATTCACATTTAGTAATACTATTGCTATGGGGTGCATAAAAGCTTTAAGAGAAGAAAACATTCAAATACCTAAAGATATATCTTTAATAACATTTGATGATCATCCATACCTCGATTATTTATCTACACCGCTTTCTTGTATTGCTCAGCCAGTAAGTAATATAAGTAAGATGGCTGTGCAGTTTATATATTCAAAAATTCAAAATCAACAAATTGATATAAGCCAAGTACTTCTTAAACCAGAAATGAAATTAAGAAGTTCTGTAAATAAAATAAACTAAAAAATGTGATCTTGAATTTGCCTCTATCTCATCTAAAATAACTTTTTACCTTAAGTTTTTTTAATCACTGGATTTAAGGACACCAAAGATCCTTGTCATATAGTTCAATTATTGTTCAAGCTCTATATTTTAAACTCAGGTTTACACTAAAATAGACTAAGTTTTAAAGAATTTTAATCAGCAAAAGAAGAACCTTAAGTGGAATGGAAGTTGTACATATGTTAATAAAAAAAACAGATGATTAATTCTAGGTTAACTATTTTTAAATCATTTTGTTCATAGGTAATATACTTTGATTGATTTAGTCGATAATTAGATTTATTTTTGATAGATGCCACAAAGTCAGATATCTTCATGTCAACGAATTTAAGCAATAAATATTATTAAAGTAAGAATTAAACCTTATCTTATTTGTACAGAAAAGGACCTAAACTTGTGATTGATTTTAAAAAAATATATCAACCAACGTAAGAACGGAAAACAAATTGAATGAATTGAATAATGAAGACTTCCCTGTTGTTTAAACTGTCAAAAAACATTATCCTTTTCAACTCTATTTAAAAGTGTTTTTATTTTGCCAATTTTTCAAACAAATCCTTGAAAATACCATCACGGTTTAAATCCTTAGCTATTCGAATAAAATGCCTTCCTTGATCTACACTATACGTTACTTGGTCTGTGAGGATAGGACTGTGTACAATGTCAGTTGTAATCCAAGAAGGATTTACAAGCCAGGCAACGGCAGTTACATCCCAGATTACTTTCGACCATGCATCACGCCCACCGCTGTATTCAACAACAATGTTGTATAAATAATTAGAAAGCTCATTTTTCCCTTTCAGATAATATTTCAACTCCGGAATGGTAGTTTGAAAATGTGAAACTACTGGACGGCAGGGCATAATAACAAACGGAACCCCTGAATTGAGAACGACCTGTGTTGATAAAACATCCTGTTTCAGGTTAAATTCTTTTTGGTCCGGCCAGTTGAGTCCGTTGCCACCAAGCCAAACAACTACTATATTTTTAATGATTTTGGGCTCGATTAAAATTGCCGAGGCAATATTGGTAATGCATCCTATTGGAACTACATAAAGTGGGTTTTTAGGACTGCTAGCCATGGCCTTCTTTATCAAATCAAGAGCTGCATCACTTCGTACAGGTTTTGAAATGTTTTCAAGATACCTATCGGAGCCCCTGAAAGCAAAATCATCAGGAGATTTACCAAGTATTTTCAACAACCTTAAAATTTCTTTATAACTTTTTTCCATACCAATGCCTGCATTTTCTGCACGAGAATTTTTAAAAGGAGCAGCGTAAACTGCTTCCATTTGAATCTTTTCATTAGATAAATATGCATAAGCCAAAGCAAATTGATCGTCAACTTCATTGTAAGTGTCAGTATCCAATACCATTCGAACTTTTCCTGTTGGAGGTTTAAGTTGATTCAATCTGAATGTTTCTTCCAACTTTGGGAAATTTTGAGCATAACTATTAATCGATGGTGATAATAAAATTATTAATATGTATATATATTTCATTTCTAATTAATTTAACCCGTTGGGTGTAATTAAATTATTTGATTTTTTATTTTTTATATATAAAAAAGTTTATCTGCCAAATCATGTATATATGCACAACTATATATACCCTAAAAATATATGATTTGCTTATTTCAAACATTACATAAGTTAGTAAATAACAATTTTTAGAATTGATAGTAACCAAAAAATGAATCTCAAAAAAAAGGTCATTGGATATCAAAATAATAACACCAAATAACCTTTATTCACGAAATTCATTCTAGCGTTTAATAATTGGACACAAAGGAACCACGTATATTTTATTTTCATTCAATATTTATACAATATGGTTAATTATGATTTTACAATTTGATTTTCTTTTGTAAAAAGTCATTCCCTGAAACTAAGTTTATAATGTAAATTCCTTTAGAATAGTTATTTGTTGGAATACGCATTGTTGCTATGTTTCCTGTTGTAACATAATTTAAACTTTTTTCCGAAATTAACCGGCCTGTTAAATCAAAAATTTCCACTTTTAATGACCCATTATTTTTAGGTGTATATCTTAAATCTATGTAATTATTGGATATGTCAGTAATTAATTCAAATTCATTTTTCTCAGTATCTTTGTCTTTTTGGTTAGCCATTTTACTCGAGCTAATATATATAAATTCCCATTGCTGGGCTTGATTTTCATTACTCTCATAAATCTGCACATTAGTACCATTACTTGTTCCAGCTCCTGCAACATCTAAACGTTTGTCCTGAGCATGTCTTGGGGATAATTCAAATTCCTCCCCAGTTTTATCAATTATACGCCATTGTTGTTCATAATTTCCATTAGTTTCCCAAATTTGTACATTAGTACCATTACTTGTACCAGCCCCATAAACGTCTAGTCTTCTAGTTATGCCCGATTGAGGAATTAATTCAAAATACCCACCTGTAACCTCTTTAAGTTTCCACTTTTGAGCATCATTACTATTAGTCTCATAAACTTGGACATTAATACCATTGGAATCTACAGCGCCTGCTACATCTAGTCTCAAATTTGACGCATGTCTGGGAGCTAATTCATAAACGTAAGTATCAACAGGATAGAAATTAGTCAAATCAGATTTATTCATACTAAAAACCCTATAAGTCCATAAGTTTCCCGTTCCAATATAGGCTCCAGTAAAAGCAACTGTGTAATTGCTAGTACCACCAACAAGACCTCCATAGGAATCAGTTAAAAATCCACCATTGTGATTACGTTCCCTTCCTGTTTCCGATGAGCTCACTTGTCCATCAACAGTCCATGATCCTGAATTATTCTGCAAAAAACGGGCATAGTATACCACCCACAGCGGATTAAAGTGAGCATAGTGCGGCGGGTGAAAGTGAACCACCTACAGCGGATGAAAGTGAACCACTAAAAATCGATTCTATTTGTAAAGC
>NZ_WRPN01000016.1 GCF_009746565.1 Mariniflexile maritimum | reverse complement strand
CATGCGTAAAAAATTGAAAAATAAATACTAAATTTAACCACAAATGAATCGATTTTGAGCGCTTACTTAGCTATGCTCACTTTCATCCGCTGCAAGTGGTTCACTTTGCCCGCCCTATCCACTTATATAGAAGTTAAAAAAGTCCTTCAGTTTTTAAAAACGTATTACACTAAATTAAACACCAATAAGGAAGAAGTAATGAAAAGCAATGATGAAGTAACAAATAAACTAAAATGGATTGGAAAGCCTTCTCAATTAGGGTTTATAATTTCAAGTCTGGCGAATTTAGGTTATATAGAAACACCATTAAAAAAAGATGGCGAAATAAATTACACACAATTAGCTAAATTAGTAAAAGAAACTTTTGAAACAGAAACAACTGAAAGTACATTATCAAAATACTTAAATTTAGATTCTGAAAAAGGGCAGGAAACAAGTAGGAAGTTTAGCAGTTATAACTTTAATATTCCTCATTTAAAAACAATTAGCTAACACGATTATAATTTGAAAGCAATTACCAAATTTTTAGAAGCTTTATCTGATAATTATTACGAAAAGTTTCTCATAGAAAATCCATATATCCAAAAGGATTACGAAAACAAATATTATTCAGAAGTACTTTATAACAAAAAGGTTTATTATGAAATTGAGTTAGATGATATTTCAACATTAATAACAGAAATACTATTAAAATTAAAAGCGAAATATAAAAAGGCTATTAGCGAGGTTTACATTGAGATTGCTAATAAATCTTCAAGCGAAATTCATAGTATTATTGAGAATCTTATAAAGTCGGTTAATGTTAATCTAAAAGTGATTAAAAATGACTTTTACATTTATGATAAAAATTCAAGATACTTTTCTGAAACTAATTTTAACAGTCAAGACTTTTCCATACAATCAGCAATTAACCTTTTTTCGGAAGAGATCAACAACGGAAAATATTTCGATGTAAATAAAAATGTGTTCTCATCTTTCGATTTATACTACGAAAGTGAAAGAGGTTTTGTTTTAAGCTATTTGCCTGTAGCATTATTTACTATCGGTAATGCCTTTATTTTAGAACTTATAAGAATTAAAGAAGAAGCAATAAGTAATGAAATAAAAATAGCTATTCCAGAAACCTCAAAACTTAAATGGGATGGAAAACCTGCTCATTTAGGTTACATTATAGGAATGTTGGCTGATTCTGAATTTTTAGACGCTCCAAAAAGAGATAGTGGAGACATTAATTATACGCAATTTGCTAAACAAGTTTTAAATGTTTTTAATGTAAATACGACAGAAAACACACTCTCAAAATATTTAAACACTACTACTGAAAAAGCCCAAGAAACAAAGAGAAAATTTGATGAAATAGGTTTTGATATACCACATAAAAAACGAGTAAACTAATACCGTTCGAGTACCTTCCGGTACGTTTGTCAAATCACTTCTAATCTACTTTTACATCGTCGAACATAAAAACGTATCACGATGGAACAAAGTAAAATCACACAAGTTTTCGGTATCACACCTTCCGAATTAAAAGAAGACATCATCAATGATGTAAGAGCAGAATTAAATGTAATTGCTCAAAATTTCCAACCCATTAAGCCTGCTGAATATCTCACACGTCAGGAGGTCGCAACAATCCTAAAAGTGTCTTTAGTTACCCTTACCGATTGGAATAAAAAAGGAGTACTCAAACCGTATCGATTAGGAAATTTAATCAGATATAAAAGGGATGAAATAGACCAGGCATTAATTGCAATTTTTAATTCTAAAAATAAGCAATAATGAAATCATTTAAAGACACTACGATTAACGAATGGAAGAAGTTATTAGAACGTTTTGAAACGCTTTTAAATACGCTTGAAAAGCGCATTCCACAAGACCCTGAACTTATATTACTTGACAATGCTGATTTATTACAACTGTTTAAAATAAGTCATAAAACAGCGCAAAATTGGAGAGATAATAAAGTCATAGCCTATTCGCAGATTAATAATAAAATTTATTATCGATTAAGCGACGTCAACAAGTTATTAGACAATAATTACAAGCCAACTACCACAAAATAATCCACTCACTTTTAAAACACAACAAGATGCCACAAGTTTCAATTTTCAAAGATTTTACTAATAAGGTTGAAGATGCTCCTTTACAGCAAATAATCACAGATATAAAAGAAGGTAAATACAAAAATCATATAGAATCAATTCGTAAGCTTAAAAAGAACGGAAATAATCACGAAGCCAACGAACTAAAAAAACACCTTTTAGGTTTTACCACATCGGGAATTTTTAATAATGGAAGAACAGCAGATACTATTTCAGAATATAGCGGTTTTGTAATACTTGACATTGACAAACTTTCAAAAACTGAATTAACCCGTATTATTCCAATCGTTTATTTAGCAGTTTACACGTATGCAGCTTTTATAAGCCCAAGTGGTAATGGAATAAAAATTATAGTTCCTGTAAGTACACCTAAAGAACAACATAAAGAAGCTTATAATCAAGTAGTAAGTTATTATGAACAAGCATTAAATATTGATATCGATACCTCTGGAAGCGATATATCAAGATTATGTTTTATGTCTTATGATCCTGAATGTTATTTCAATAGCGATGCAGAAACCTATAAAGTTAGTATTAAAGAAAAACCTTTAAAAATAGTTTCCTCAAACCCTCATATCCCTATAAACACGAATACTTCGGATATTGAAAAATACATTTTAGAAATTGAAGCTAAAGGAATTGACATAACCTCTGGTTATGCAAATTGGAGAAATATAGGGTTTGCGATTGCTGATGAATATGGCGAAAACGGTAGAGAGTATTTTCATAGAATAAGTAAACAACATACAGAGTATGATGCTAAAGAATGTGACAAACAGTTTACAAGCTGCCTAAAGGCTAATGGTTCAGGAGTAACGATGTCAACATTTTATTATTTCGCAAATCAAGCAGGAGTAAACCTAAAGAATAATGAAATATTAAATAATGATAATAACACCAAACAGAATAAAAAAGAAACCGAAAAGCTCCCAACATTTCCAGAATCTATATATGAGAATCTTCCTGAATTTCTAAAACAAGCAGTGTATTACGGTTCAACCAATCAAGAAAAAGATATGCTATTATTAGGTGCATTAACGTGTATTAGTAGTTGCTTGCATAAAGTTTATGGTATATATGATAATGACAAGGTGTATTCTAATTTATTCTTATTTGTAACAGCTCCTGCATCTGCAGGTAAAGGAAAATTAAAATGGTGTAAAAGCATTATTTACCCTGTACATATCGCATTACGTGAAGAAGCTAAAATATTGAAAAGTAATTATGAAAGTGATTTAGCAGTTTACAACAAGAATAAGAACAAAGACGAGAATTTAGAAAAACCTCAAAAGCCACCAGAAAAAATGCTATTTATTCCTGCAAATAATAGTACAACAGGCGTATTTCAACTATTAGCAGACAGTAAAGCAAGAGGTATCATTTTTGAAACCGAAGGAGATACTTTATCACAAGCTTTTAAAACAGATTACGGCAATTATAGCGATGGATTCCGTAAAGCCTTTCATCACGAAACAATAAGCTATTATAGAAGAACAGATAGAGAATATGTAGATATGGAAAACCCCTGTTTATCTACAGTATTATCCGGCACACCAAAACAAGTTTTGGCGTTAACACCTAATGCCGAAAATGGTCTTTTTAGCAGATTTATATTTTATTATCTCAACATATCTCCTAAATGGAAAAATGTATTTGAAGATAAATCAAATAATGGAGTAGGCGAATATTATAAACAATTAGGACAACAATTTTTCGACATCTATGCAGTATTAAAAAGCAATGATGAAATAAAAATTGAATTAACTACAGAACAACAAGAGCAGTTTCATCAATATTTTTCCAGTATTCAAAATCTGTATTTAAGTGTACAATCCGAAGAATATATTGCAACCGTTAGGCGTATGGGCTTAATAGCATTTCGCTTTATGATGATTTTTACTGCATTGAGGATTACTGAAGATGGCGACTTATCTAATCCAAGAGTATGTATGGCTGAAGATTTTAATAACGCTTTGGCAATGGTGACCGTTTTAATTAAACATAGCAGTAAAGTATTTTCAAGTTTACCTAAAGATGATTCTCCAGTCACTTATAAAAACAGAAAAGAGCAATTTCTAAACAAATTGCCTTATAAATTTACAACACGCGAATATGTTATTATTGGGCAAGACTTAAATATACCTAACAAAACTGCCGAAGCATACATTACAGAATTTGTAAAATCCAATCTACTTTCGCGAGAAATTCAAGGGCAGTATATAAATAATACAGCTACAAAAAATGAGGGAATAAGGGAAACCGGGTAAAAGAATCCTTATTTCCTCGTCTCCCTAAAAACCTTAATTCATTTATTTGCATAAAAATATAACGTATAACTGTGTATTAATGTAAAGTAAATACTATATTTAACATTCAAAATGACTCCCTATGAATCGTATTAAAGAAGTCCTTGAAGCAAAAGGTATTAAGCAGGTTTGGTTAGCAGATAAGCTTGGCAAAAGTTTTAATACCATTAATGGCTACGTGCAAAACCGTACGCAACCCAGTCTTGAAGTACTGTATGAAATAGCAAAAATATTAAACGTCGATCCCAAAGAACTATTGGACACCAAATAAAAGAATTATTATAAATGGCTAAAACAAAAACAAAAAAAGAAGAACCTTTAGAAAAAGTCTTGTGGGCTACTGCTAATAAATTAAGAAAAAACATTGATGCAGCAGAGTATAAACACGTCGTATTAGGGTTAATTTTTTTACGATACATTTCTGATGCTTTTACTAATTTATATGACAAATTAAAAGCAGGAGAAGGTGAATATGCAGGTGCAGACCCTGAAGATAAAGATGAATATAAAGCAGAGAACGTGTTTTTTGTTCCTACAACAGCAAGATGGAGTTATTTATTAGACAATGCTAAAAATCCAGAAATTGGTAAGTTTATTGACGCTGCTATGGATGCCATAGAAAAAGAGAATCCACGATTAAAAGGAGTGCTTCCAAAAGTGTATGCTAAAGAAAATTTAGATACTACCAATCTTGGAACATTAGTAGACAAAATAGGAAATATTGCATTTGGTGATATTAAAGAACGAAGTGCTGATGTATTAGGTCACGTCTTTGAGTATTTTTTGGGAGAATTTGCGTTAGCAGAAGGAAAAAAGGGCGGTCAGTTCTATACTCCAAGAAGTGTTGTTGAGTTATTGGTAAAAATGTTAGAACCATATAAAGGTCGTGTTATGGACCCTTGCTGTGGTAGTGGTGGCATGTTTGTACAATCAGAAAAATTTGTTGTAGAACATCAAGGAAACATCAATGATATTTCTATTTATGGCCAAGAAAGTAATCAAACTACCTGGCGATTGGCTAAAATGAATTTAGCTATTAGAGGTATCGATAGCTCCCAAGTCAAATGGAATAATGAAGGTTCATTTTTAAAAGACGAACACAAGGATATAAAAGTTGATTATATTATAGCAAACCCACCTTTTAATGATGACGATTGGAGTGGTAGCTTATTAAGAAAAGACGGTAGATGGCAATATGGTGTACCACCAATTAATAATGCAAACTATGGTTGGATTCAACATTTCTTATACCATTTAGCACCAACAGGGCAAGCGGGTTTTGTCTTGTCTAAAGGGTCTTTAACTACTAAAACATCAGGTGAAGATGTTATTCGTAAAAACCTAATTGATGAAGGTTTAGTTGATTGTATAGTAAACTTACCCGCTAAACTCTTTTTAAATACTCAAATTCCAGCTTGTTTATGGTTTATGAGTAAAAACAGAACCAATGGGAAATTCAGAAACCGTAAAAACGAAATATTGTTTATTGATGCGCGTAATTTAGGTCACCTTATTAACAGACGTACACGCGAATTTTCACCAGATGATATCGACCTTATTTCTGATACGTACCATAATTGGCGTAATCCCAACGGAAAATATGAAGACGTCGCAGGTTTTTCTAAATCAGAAAGTATCGAGCGCGTTAAAGAATTAGATTATGTGTTAACTCCAGGTCGTTATGTAGGTTTACCTGATGAGGAAGATGATTTCGATTTTAAAGAGCGTTACATAAGTCTTACAGCAGAATTTGAAGCACAATTAAAAGAAGAAGTCATACTCAATAAACGCATAACCGAGAACCTAGCTAAAATTAAAATCAATGAGTAAACAAGAAGATATACGATGGGAACAGCGCTTTAGTAATTATATCAAAGCGTTAGATAAATTAGATCAAGCCGTAATAAAGATTGTAAACGATTATGAAATTGATGAAGAAGGAAATATTGATGATGATGAGTTTTTAGACGACATTATTAAAGAAGGCTTAATTCAACGCTTTGAATACACCCACGAATTGGCATGGAATGTAATGAAAGATTACGCAGAGTATCAAGGAAACTCTACTATAGGAGGATCACGTGATGCAACTCGAGAGGCTTTTCAACTAAAATTGATTGCTAATGGTAAGGTTTGGATGAATATGATTATAAGTAGAAACAAAACATCGCACACATACAACGAAGAAACAGCTAACGAAATTTTCAATCAAATTATAAACGAGTATCATGCTGTTTTTATAGCTTTTAGAGATAAAATGGAGACTTTAAGAAGCGGAAAACAAGGCGATATATTTGAAGAAGAATAATGTACGGACTAGAACAAGAAGACATACAAAAAATAAATACGGTTTTTAAAAACCATTCGACAATAGAAAAAGCTATACTTTACGGTTCTCGTGCTAAAGGTAATTATAGAGCCAATTCTGATATAGATATTACATTAGTAGGTGAAAAGTTAAACTTATCTCAACAATTTACTATTGAAACCGAGTTAGACGCCTTACTCTTACCTTATAAAATTGACCTTTCAATTTTTCATAAAATTGAAAACCAAGACCTTATAGACCATATTAATAGAGTTGGAATTGATTTTTTTGAAAAGAAAAGCGAAGATTGGCGCATTGAAAAACTCGGTAATATTATAGAAGTTAAGTATGGAAAAGATCACAAAAAACTTGAAGAAGGTAGTATTCCATGTTTTGGGAGTGGTGGATTGATGAGATATGTTAACAAACCTATTTATGAGGATGAATCAATATTAATCCCTCGAAAAGGTTCTTTAAACAATATTATGTATCAAAACACACCATTCTGGACAGTAGATACAATGTTTTGGTCAAAAATAAATAAGGATATAGTAATTCCTAAATTTTTATTTTATCAATTAACCTTAATTGATTACACTTTATTAAATGTTGGTTCAGCAGTACCGAGCTTAACTGTTCCAGTCATTAATGATATTGATATAGACTTGCCAAATCCTAAAGTACAAGAAGCTATAGCAGAAGTTTTAAGTAATATTGATAATAAAATAGACCTACTTTATCGTCAAAATAGAACTTTGGAATCTTTGGCTAAAAATTTATTTAGGCAATGGTTAATAGAAGAAGAAAAGGAAGATTGGGAGCAAGAATCTTTAAGTAGTATTGCCGTTTTTTTAAACGGTTTAGCATGCCAAAAGTATCCACCTAAAAATGAAATAGAAAAATTACCTGTACTAAAAATCAGAGAATTAAAAGAGGGTTTTACAGGTAATTCAGATTGGGCTTCAACCGATGTGGATAAGAAATATTTAGTATCAAATGGTGATGTCATTTTTTCTTGGTCTGCATCATTGGTAGTTAAAATTTGGGATGGAGGCGATTGTATCTTAAACCAACATTTATTTAAAGTAACATCAGAAGATTATCCAAAATGGTTTTATTATTTATGGTGTAAATATCATTTAGCAGTATTTATTTCTATAGCTAAAGCGCACGCCACAACTATGGGTCATATTAAACGTGGAGATTTAGATGATGCTATGGTGTCTATTCCAACACCTACAGAGTTGGAAAAAATGGGAGAAACATTTGCACCAATGATTGATAAAATCATAACGAATAATAAACAAATAAAAACATTAGAAAAAACGCGAGATACTTTACTGCCAAAGCTTATGAGTGGTGAGGTTAGGGTTGCTATGACTTAATACCGGTATTATGAAAGAATTTATAAAAGGTAAAAAATATACACACCAAGAATATATGGAGCTTTCTATTGAAGAAATGAAAAAATCCATATCAGAACATAAAGACAAGGAAGACCCTAAAGTGGGTGCGGTATTGGTAGATAAAGATGGTGCCTATTTCGACAAAGCGCATAGAGGTGAGTTAAGGTCTGGAGATCACGGAGAATTTACATTGTTGGAACGTAAATACCCTAATGATGATTTATCTGGTTTTACATTATACACAACACTGGAACCATGTGTAAAAAGAAAAATTCCTAAAAAAGGTTGTTATAAGCGATGTATCAATGCCAGACTTAAAAAAGTGTATATAGGACATTATGATCCAGACCCAACAGTTTCCGGAAATGGTGTACGATTATTAGAAAATGCAGGAATAGAAGTTGGTTATTATGACAAGAAATATGAGGAACAAATAGCAAAGGAAAATGCCAAGTTTTTTAAAGAGGCATCAAAAAGAGCAGAAGATGAAAAAACGAAAGAGATACAATCTGCTTTAAACCCTATAGAAAATGAATTATTAGAGTTTCAATTAGACGATTTATCAGAACAAGCACAAAATGAAATGATTAATCGAATGGGCTTACCATACCGTTACGGTACAGATGGTTTTAATGCTTACCTAAATAGAATGAAGCTTATAAAGGTTGATGAAGAAACACTAACAGCAAGACCAACAGGTTTAGGTTTGTTAATGTTAGGAAAAAGTCCGGAAGATCACTTTCCCCAAGCACGGATTAAGCTTACTATTAGAAAACCAAATGCAGAACCAATCATAAAGGATTTTAACGGTGCTTTAATTTTGCTGCCTCAAGCTATTGAAGAGTATTTAGAAGTTGTTTTTCCTAAAGGTTTTTCTTCTCGTAAATCCTTTAACAGAACCGAAAATGTTGAAGCTTCTGCATCTGCCGTTTATGAGGTTATAATGAACGCGATAGTCCATAGAGATTATGCTATTGATGGAGCAAGAATTATGATTGATATCACAGATGAGTCAGTAGTAGTTTCAAGTCCAGGAAAACCTATTTGTACTCTCGAACAACTTAATAATTTTACAGCACCATCATTTAGTCGTAATCCTAAAATTGCTCATATATTCTTTGAAATGGGATTTGTTGAGGAAAGAGGTTTTGGTATGGAAGAGTTAAGTAAGTTTCAAAACTATGGTTTACCAAAACCTGTTTATACGTTAGAGAATAACACTTTAAAAACAACTTTGTTCAGAGAAATAGACCCTAATAAACAAACTATTGTTAAAACGGAATTGCCTGGCATTAGTTTATTGCGTGAACATAAACGATTAACAACTAAACAGTATGCAGAACTTTCTGGTCTTAAAGATCGGCAAGCACGTAATCATTTAAGAGCATTGTTAGATAATGATAAAGCAACCAAAGATGGTAATGAATATATATGGAAAGAATAATTCGGCAATTTCCAGATTTTTTCAGCGACTCGGCATTGCCGATTTTGCCAATTTCATTGCCGATTTTTAGTTCTGTAAGCGATTTTCGGCAATTCGGCATTGCCGATTTTTCGATTTCATTGCCGATTTTTAATATCGGTAGCGATTTCGGCAATTTAGCATTGCCGATTTTTACTCGTTTGCCGATTTTAAATAAATCTAAAAAAGTAAAAGATGAATTTTAAAGCATTAAAAAAATATAAAGAATCCGGAACCGTATTTTTAAGTAAAGGAGATAATTTAAGAGCAGAAACAAAAAGCATCCCCAATAAACCCGGAATCTATTTATTTTATGAAATAAATAAAAATAATGATGTTTTAAAATATATAGGTGCATCTGGAACAATGCTTCAAAACGGAAAGTTTAGGGGCCAAATGATGCGTAACCGTATCAATAACAAAATGAATAGTTCACATACAAGAGCACAATTTTTTGAAAAATATTTTAAAAAGTCTAACTGCGATTTAATCCGTATAGATTGGTTTGCAACCCATAACGACGAGTTTTTAGATTTACCAAAATATGTTGAAGCCAATATGCTCCAAGAGTTTTATAGTGCATTTGGTAACCTACCAGAGTGGAATAATAGTTTTTAATAATTTTTAAATAATATGGCTGTAGAATTATATTGTGTTAGAGCAGATTTTGGAAGGTATTCCCAACATTTTTTAGAAGGTGGCTATATAGCAATAGGCTGGTTGCCTGAATACGATTTATCTAAAATCCAAAAACGTGATGAATTATACCCTTTATATAAAAAATCACATCCTAAAGATACAAGTAATGTTGTTATCGGTCAACAAGTGGGGCAAATAGCAAGATTTTTATTGGAGATTAAAGAAGATGATTATGTAATTGTTCCCGCTAGTAATACAGAATTCATCTATTACGGTATCGTTCAAAAAGACGCATATTTTTATGCAGACAATTCAGATGGTTGTCCATTTACACACCGTAAGAAAGTAAATTGGCACAAAACCCCAATACAAAGAAGCCAATTTTCGGTACCTTTTCAAAATACAATTCGCTCTTCGTTAACAGTTTTTTACATTAAACACAAAAGAAACTTTTTTACTTCCATTGGACATCCCGAATTAATTTCGGAATATGACAAAAAAGTAGAATTTGATTATTATAAAACCATTCTGAATAAAATATTAGAATTAGATGATCAAGAATTTGAGATACTAATTACTCATATTTTGAATGCTTTAGGTTTTGAAGGTTCAGAACATAAAGGTAAAGTTGGTGATGGGGGTGTAGATGCAACTGGCGAATTAAATGTTGCCAATATGGCAAAAATTAAACTATTTGTTCAGGCTAAAAGATATAAACTCGGAGCACGTATTTCTGCAAATGTTGTAAAGGCTTTAAGGTCTAATATTCCATCAGGAGGTCAAGGTGCATTTATAACCACTGCAGATTACCAGAAAAAGGCAAAGGATATAGCAGTAGAAAATGGATTCCCTCGAATTGGTTTAATTAATGGCAACCAATTAGTTGATATTTTAGCAGAAAGTTGGGAAGATATACCAGATGAATTTAAAGATAAGTTAGATTTAAAAGTAGGCTTGGTCCCGAATTAATATGATGACGAAATTATTTGAAGACGATATAGAGCAGTTAGTAATTGAAGAGTTACAAGCATTAGGTTATCATTATGTATATGGTCCTGAAATTGCACACGATGGCGAATTTCCAGAAAGAGAATCATACAGTGATATTGTTTTGCATAACCGCTTAAAAGCAGCTATTGAGCAACTAAACCCTAAAATCCCTAAAGAAGCACAAGAAGAAGCTTTTAATCAGGTATTGCGCATAAATTCTCCCGATTTATTAACAAATAACGAAGCCTTCCATAAAATACTTACAGAGGGTATTAAAGTTTCTTACCGCAAAGAAGGAGTTTCTCGTGGTGATATTGTTTGGTTAGTAGATTTCGACAATGTGAAAAATAATGAGTTTTTGGTTACTAACCAATATACCATCATTGAAGAAAACAGTACCAAAAGACCCGATATAATATTATTTATTAACGGTTTACCTTTAGTAGTTATCGAGCTTAAAAATGCAATTGATGAGAATGCAACTATTAAATCAGCATTTAAGCAAATACAAACTTATAAAGCTACTATTCCAAGCCTATTTACATATAATAGTCTATGTATAATTTCCGACGGTTTAGAGGCTAAAACAGGTTCGGTTTCTGCTGGTTTTACAAGATTTATGTCTTGGAAAACTTCAGATGGTGTTAACGAAGCCTCTCATTTAGATACACAAATAGAAACACTTATTAAAGGCCAACTAAATAAAAAATCTTTATTAGATATCGTTAGATATTTCATTGTGTTTGAAAAATCCAAAAAGGAAGATTTAAAAACCGGAATAACTACAATTGATACAGTTAAAAAAGTTGCAGCATATCATCAATATTATGCGGTAAATAAGGCAGTAGAGAGTACCGAGAAAGCTGCTAAAGAGAATGGAGATAGAAAAGGTGGAGTTGTATGGCATACACAAGGGTCAGGCAAATCTTTATCGATGGTTTTCTATACAGGTAAAATAGTTCAAGCTTTAAATAATCCTACCGTTTTAGTAATTACAGATAGAAATGATTTAGATGATCAATTGTTTGATACGTTTGCTGCTTCAAAACAATTATTAAGACAAACTCCTATTCAAGCGAATGATAGACAGCATTTAAAGGAATTATTAAAAGTAGCTTCAGGTGGTGTTGTGTTCGCAACCATTCAAAAGTTTCAACCTGATGAAGGAAATATTTATGAAACATTAACCGAACGAAAAAATGTTATAGTAATAGCAGATGAAGCTCATCGTACCCAATATGGTTTTAAAGCAAAAACAGTAGATGATAAAGATGAGAAAGGAAATATTATTGGAAAACGTATTGTTTACGGATTTGCGAAATATATGCGTGATGCTTTACCAAATGCAACATATTTAGGATTTACGGGGACTCCTATTGAAAACACAGACGTAAATACGCCTGCGGTTTTTGGGAACTACGTTGATATTTACGACATAGCCCAAGCGGTTGAAGATGGAGCTACAGTCCGTATCTTCTATGAAAGCAGATTAGCTAAAGTAAATTTAAGTGATGAAGGTAAAAAATTAGTAGAAGAATTAGATGAAGATTTAGCAGAAGTAGACTTAACAGACACACAAAAAGCAAAAGCAAAATGGACACAATTAGAGGCACTTATAGGCAGTAAAAATAGAGTAACTAACATTGCCAAGGATATTGTGAACCACTTTACAGCAAGACAAGAAGTGTTTGAAGGCAAGGGTATGATTGTAAGTATGTCAAGGCGTATTGCTGCTGATTTATATGATGAAATCATTAAAATTAGACCAGATTGGCATCATAAAGATTTAGATAAAGGAGTTATTAAGGTTATTATGACGGCAGCATCTTCCGATGGGCCAAAAATGGCAACTCACCATACAACTAAAGAGCAAAGGAGGGCATTGGCGGAGCGAATGAAAGACCCTACAGATGAATTAAAATTAGTAATTGTTCGTGATATGTGGCTTACAGGTTTTGACGCACCTTCAATGCATACACTTTATATTGATAAGCCAATGAAAGGTCATAACCTAATGCAAGCTATCGCAAGGGTTAACAGGGTTTATAAAGATAAACCAGGAGGGTTGGTTGTAGATTATTTAGGGATAGCTTCAGATCTTAAAAAAGCATTGTCTTTTTATTCAGATAGCGGTGGTAAAGGTGACCCTACTATAGCCCAAGAACAAGCTGTGACTTTAATGCTTGAAAAATTAGAAGTGGTTTCACAAATGTTTTTAGAGAAGCCCGTTCAAGGTTATTCTAAAGAATTTCAGGATTTAGTAGAAGACCCTACAGTACCTTATTTAGGTAAGAATGAAGGTTTGCTTTATGAAGAATATTTTACTGCAGACACAAGAACAAAATTAAAAATTATTTTAACAGCCGAAGAACATATTTTAAGTTTGGAGGATGGTAAAAAACGTTTTATTAAAGAAGTAACAGGATTGTCTCAAGCTTTTGCTATTGCTGTCCCTCACGATCAAGCAATGGACGTTAAAGATGAGGTGTCATTTTTTCAAGCAGTAAAAGCACGTTTATCAAAATTTGATATTACAGGGGAAGGTAGAACTGATGAAGATATTGAAACAGCAATAAGGCAAGTAATTGACAAAGCATTAATATCTGAACAAGTAGTTGATGTATTTGATGCAGCAGGAATTAAAAAACCTGACATTTCAATTCTTTCAGAAGATTTTTTGATGGAAATAAAAGGAATGACACATCAAAATATAGCTTTAGAAACTTTAAAAAAGTTATTGAATGACGAAATAAAAGTAAGAAGTAAAACTAACTTAATGCAAAGCAAATCCTTAATGGATATGTTAGAAAACTCTATTAAGAAGTATCAAAACAAGGTTTTAACAGCGGCAGAAGTCATTCAGGAACTTATTGAACTAGCAAATCACATTAAGGATGCTGATAAAAGAGGAGAAAGTTTAGGGCTTTCTGAATATGAATTAGCATTTTACGATGCAGTTTCAAATAACGATAGTGCTAAACAACTTTTAGGTGACGAGGTATTAAGGGAGTTAGCTATTTATTTAGTAGAAACGGTAAGACAAAATGCAACTATAGATTGGACAATTAAGGAAAGTGTTAAAGCTAAATTAAAGGTGATGGTAAAAAGAGCATTGCGTAAATTCGGTTACCCGCCAGACCAACAAAAATTAGCAACTGATACAGTGTTAAAACAAGCCGAGTTATTAGCAGATTTTTGGAATTAAAGAAGTAGATAGTTTTGACACAATATAAAATATTAATTGACTTTAGAAATATTACAAGTCATTTTCAGATTGTAGAATGTTTAACTGACACATTTAACGCTAAATGCGGTGATAGTGTTCATTTTGAAATTAATTTAAACACCTATTCATTACTATATGCAGACCATTTATTACTTATTAGCACTACTGTAAATCATTTAAGAGAACGTGGTATAAAAGTTTCTGGTCATTTTATAGGTTTTGTTGAAGGGTCAGACAAGGCAAATTATGCAAGTAGAATTAACTTCTTTCAGCAAATCGGTTTTAATTATCAGGAGAATTTTTCAAGGCATAATGCTTCAGGGCGTTTCACAGAGATAAAAAGGTTTGATGATTCTAATGCTATAGAAATTCATAAAGAAATAATGTCAATTTTGGTAGATAAAGGAGCTATCAATGAAGATATGCTTATTGTTCTTGATTATTGCCTTTGGGAAGTAATCGACAACTCTATTAGGCATTCGCAATCTGATGGTACTTTAAGCAATGGGAGTGGTTATATCTGTTGTCAGTATTTCCCAAATAAAAATCAAATTAGATTGATAATCGCTGATAATGGTCAAGGAATACATAAAGCTCTGACTGAACACCCTGACAGCGAGTATAAACATTATGATGAAAAACAAGCAGTATTTCATTGTATAGATAAAGGAGTTACAAACAGTACGGGTAAAGGTTTTGGACTATGGGCTACAGCAACTTTAGTTAAAGAAAATGGCGGAAAATTAATAATTCATTCTGGTAATCATTCATTAGAAATAGATAATGAGAAAAAGATTGAAAAATCAAGTAGTTGGCAAGGCGCATATACATATTTAAGGGTGAATACAGATGTCTCTGTTAATTATGATAAAATATTCCCAGACAGCACACAACGCAATGCTTTTGAAGAGTTTAAAGATAATTTATTAGGAAATATCGATGAACTTTGGTAAGTTTGGCACGTATTTAGCGACGAATAAACCAATGCAAATCAATTTTGGACATATAAATAATAGTCTTGGAACAAGAGTTTTAGGGCGTAAATTACGTTTAGAGATAGAAGAATCTTTAAGAAACGATGATTTCGTTATATTCAATTTTGAGGGAGTTAACTCTATCTCACATTCTTTTGCAGATGAATGCTTCGGTAAGCTTTTATTGTCATGGAACATTGAAGATTTAAAAGCAAAATCTACTTTTCAAGGAACAAATGCTTTAATCAAAAAAGCAGTTGCTTTTACACTTAAAGAAAGAGCCTCTGAAATGGTTCTAGCTTAAATATACCAATCAACATTATTTATTATTTAATTATCCTTTACCTGTTAGGAAATGAGGTTTTAAGGGAATAGTAATTTATAACCCAATTAGAATAGCCCCAACTAATAGAATATGTTGTGCAGGTAATAAGGTGTTCGTCAGTCGTTCCATTTAGTTACATAAAACATATCTGCAAGCCAATTATTTATTTTACGTTATTACTAACAAAGGAAAGCTTTCTCCAATTCAATAATATATCCTATTCAAAGGGCTTGCATATACCATAAATAGCACCACTGCGGCGACACGTCCTCGTTGGTACTATTTATTTGTTTTATTTCACACATTCTCTCCTTCCTCACCCGTAGCTACTTTTGTACCCAAACCCAATAAGGTTTCGCTACGCGAGTTTTTTTAATTGGGTACAACCGCTACTTAATGTTATGCGAGCCTGCGGGTCGCTTCGGGCAAAACCCACTTAACTTTAGTTTTATTATGATATTTATGGAATCTTTTATACACAATTATTTTTATTATAATTTGATTAAAAAGTATGGGTTTACGGGTGTCATATTTTTTGAAGTTCCCAAGTTTGCAAATAAGATAACCGCAGTTAGTTTAAGAATGTTTAATGGTAATATTAAAAAATTTAAAGTTCAATAAATTTGGTACTTCAATTAATACTGCGGATTATCCTATTTCGCAAGCAGCACACAAGAGCAACTCATTCAGTCGGTAATTCCATCCAACGCTATATAGTTTTTACATTACGGTTTGGCTTTCAATAAATCAAATTTTATTTTTTCCTCAAATCCTTAAAACCCTCAACCTCTCAAATACAATCGTATTACGCCAAACCTTAAATGAAAACAATTTTCAAACCTTACATTACCTCTTTCATTCCTTGCACTTGCCTAAACTTTAATATTCTGAACTACCAATAAAAATACTTCTGATACAATATTTGAATCAAAAAATCCGCCACCCTTGCGGTAAACCGTTGCTGTGGTACGCCCTTTTGCAGAAAAATGCAACGGGCTATTTACCACAACACCCTTGCTCAACTCGCAGCCGGCTCGCGCCTTTTAGATTACCTGCGGAATAATATATTTAGATAACATTTAAAACAATTAAAAATGATAACAAAAACAATTCAAATCCAAGAAGTAACAATAGATGAATTAGCAGAAAAAGTAGCTGATAAACTCTTGTTAAAAATTGAAAATTATTTACTAAAAATTGGTGCAACCAAAAATGAAGTACTACTAACACGTCAAGAAACAGCAGATTATTTTAAGGTTAGTTTAGTAACTATACACCAATGGGTAAAATATGGTATTTTAAATCCAGTTCGTTTTGGTAATCGTGTCTATTTTAAAAAGCAAGCAATTTTAGAATTAATCGATAAGCAAACAACAAGAATAAAATAAAAAAGATAGCAAAAATAGGTAGCTTTCTACAGCCCACGCTCAATCCTATCAAGGTCAAGCCCTACGGGTTTTGAAAAAAATCTCCACCTCACAACATTTTAGTTTTGATTAAAATATTTTCTTTAGGTAGTATTTTTTCCAAAAACCTTGACAGCATTACCCACGCTACCATAACATCCAGCTGTCTTTTTTCTTTTCTTAAAAAATTAATAGGAAGGGTTTACGGTTTGATTAATACTTATACCTATTGAAGAAAAAAAGGGAAAAACAAAGCATAGGAGGGTATTCAATGAATTTGAAAGCCTAAACCCTCAAAGATTAACGTAATTTACTATATAAATTGATAGGGTTTAACTCCTTATCAAGTCCGTACCAAGTCCGAATGAGTATTAATTAAAAAATGTTATATGTTATGGGAAAAATAGCCCAAGGAATTTTAGGAGGATTATCCGGAAAAGTAGGAAACGTTATTGGTGGTAGTTGGAAAGGTATTGATTATTTAAGAATTAAACCTTCAAGTGTTGCTAATCCAAGAACTGTAGGACAAGTGAATCAAAGAAACAAGTTTACAGTTACTTTAGAGTATTTACAACCAAATTTAGCCTTTGTTCAAAAAGGTTATAAGAATTATGCAGTTAAACAAACACAATTTAATGCTGCAATGTCTTATGTTTTGAATAATGCTATAACAGGAGTAGAGCCAAATTTCAATGTTGATTTTGCGACTGCTTTATTAAGTAGAGGGAATTTATCAGGAGTATTAAACCCTGGTACAGATTTAGCAACACCAGGAGAAGTAACATTCAATTGGGACGATAACTCTGCGGAAGGAAATGCTAATGCAACCGATAAAGCAATGTTGTTAGTTTACAATCCGAGCAAAAAGGAATCTATTTCGCAATTAGAAGGCGCAGATAGGACTGTAGGAACTGAAACGGTAATTATACCATCAACTTATGCTGGAGACACTGTAGAGCTGTTTATGGCTTTTATTGAAACTGATGGTTCAAGAGTATCAAATAGCGTTTATTTAGGTAGTGGTACGGCATCTTAAAAGTGATCCTAATTAAATGGTTAAAAGACCGTTACATTAATTTGTAGCGGTTTTTTTTTGCGCTTTTAGTATAAAAATAAGTGGGGATTATGTGGGGATATATCAAAAATAAAAACCCTAACTAATTGATTGTCAATCGTTAGGGTTTGTTTTTAGCGGAGAAAGAGGGATTTGTCATCCATTTCTAACCGATTGATATTGTTGATTTTAATATCTTTTAATTTCCTAGGGTCTCGCTTTTGCATCTATAAATAACGTGCAAATTTTTCGAAATCTTATAGTACAAATTTATGAAAATTAGATGATTAAACAAAGTCAATTATCAAAATTATTGTTCATTTATTGAACTGGTTATTGAAGTAAAAAATATGTAGAATGAAGTTTAATAATTGATACTTTTTTTAAAAACCTCATCCGATAATTAAAGGTTCTACTTGTTCAATCTTTAAGCTAGTGTAATTACAGAACTCCTCAACTGATACAAACTCATTTTCAAGCTTATTCAGGTCACTTCTTATCTTTTGCAATAATCTTGCACTTTGTCTATAACTCTTTCCTGTAATACGTTGTATGTCCTTTGGGTAGATACACAACCTCTTTTTTTCAATTTTCATACTTTATCTATGCCTTTGACTAGACTTTGAGTTAGCTAAAACCTATCTGAATTAAAAATTTGAAGCCATAAAATTAATCATTCTTTGAACTGGTTCAGAAACGATTAATGAACTTGTTGTAATGCCTTTTGTGTCGATTTTGGACATATGTGTCATAAAATGACAGTTATTTCTTCTTGTATATAATCTTGTTTCAAATTTGCTTTAAATCATTCAAAAATAGTTGCAACTGATTTATAGAATGAAGGAGATTTTAGATGAATGTTTAACAAAATTTTGAAGTTATGGCTAGACAGAAAGGCATAATTAAATTGAAAGGTACTATCGGAGATATTACTTTTTACAAAACGCAAGATGGTCACTTAGCAAGAGAAAAAGGTGGAATTGACGCTAGTAGAATTGCTAGTGACCCTGCGTTTCAAAGAACTCGTGAGAATGGTTCCGAGTTTGGTAGAGCTGGTAAAGCAGGAAAAATGCTTAGAACAGCTTTGAGACCATTGCTTTTAAATTCTGCCGATGGTAGAATGGTTAGTCGTTTGACACAAGCGATGGTTAAAGTTATTCAGGCGGACACTGTTAGTGAACGTGGTTTACGTAACGTGATTGATGGAGAAGCTGAATTGTTATTTGGTTTTGAATTTAATATTCGTGGAAAACTTGGAACAAGTTTGTTTGCACCGTTTGTGGCAACTATTGACCGTGTGGCTGGAGAAATTACTGTGGATTTGGCATCATTTATTCCTGCGAATATGATTGCTGCTCCAAGCGGAACAACTCACTATAAAATCATTTCTGGTGGAGCTGAAATTGATTTTGAAGCTGAAACGTATGTAGTTGCTACCTCAGAAACGGCAATTTTGCCTTGGGATGGAACTGCTACTGCTCCAATTAATCAAGTGAATGCGGTTACACCAGCTAGTACAAAACCTTTGTTTTTGGCTCTAGGTGTTGAGTTCTATCAGGAGATAAATGGACAAATGTATCCGTTGAAAAATGGTGCTTTTAATCCATTATCAATTGCGAAAGTTGATAGCGGTGTCTAATCACTATTCAGTCACAGTTGACAGTATTCACTAATGGTACTTTTATTAACTAGAACTTATTTCCCTGAAGGAACCAATGGTAAACTCGAATGCGAAGGTAAATTAATTTGTAATACAATTGAATTGCCTTGGAGAATGAACCGAAAGAGAGTTTCCTGTATTCCGGAAGGGAAATATTTTATTAGAAAGCGATATAGTAAGAAATTTAGATGGCATTTAGAAGTGGTAGATGTTGAAAATAGAAGTTTGATTTTATTTCATCCTGCTAATAATGCTATGAAAGAATTAAATGGTTGTATCGCTCCCGTTACTAAGCTTTCTGGACCAGGTTTAGGTTTACTATCAAGAAAAGCTTTTGAGAAGCTTAAAACTTTAGTTTATACAATCTTAGACAGACAAGAAGTTGTTGAATTATTAATTATTTCTAAATTATAAATCATGAAAAAGATATTGAATCGAGTTTCAGCTCCTATACCAAAGTTTTTTAAAGTGCTTCGAACTGTTGGTTTGACTTTGGCTGCTGTTGGTGGAACTATTTTGGCTGCTCCAGTTGCTTTGCCCACAATTGTTATTACTATTGGTGGATATGTTGCAGTAGCTGGTGGAGTTTTGACAGCTGCAAGTCAGTTGACCACAACGAATGACAGCGAATAACCATACTTTAATGGGTACAGCTGGAGGCACATTTTTAAGTATTGTTCCGAATATTCAATCTGAAGATATTGCCAAAACGGTTATCTTAGCTACCGTTGGAGCAATTGTTAGTTTTACAATTTCGTTACTGCTTAAAAGCCTTAACAGGAAGCACAAAAAATAAGTTTAGCCCTAGTTGTGGTGACCTTTGGGTTAAATAAAATGAAGCCTAGTCGTAAGACCAGGCTTTATTTATTTATTGCAATAGCGGTATAAAATTACCCTACGCATATCGTTAATTAGATTGATGTTTTGATGAAATTGATTTTCTTTTTGTTCTAAAATTTTCAAAACTTCAACGTGTTTTACATGCTCTTCATGTTCTGCCATTAATGCTTTAGATTTTGGGAAAAATTCTTTTTTGAAATCAGGTAACCTTAAAAATGGAATTACTGACCCTACTAAATATTGATGCCAAAACTTTGTTTTCCATAGACTATAAGCAATGAAATATACATTTTCTAAATCTTCATCATTTTTAAAGATAATAACAAAGCTGTTTGTAAATGGTTCTTTTTGAGGTTTTCCACTATTTAACCCTTTGTTTAGAATAAATAGATGTGGTTGTGGGTAAAACGTTCCTTTCTGATGGGTTTTAATAATAAAGTTTAGCATGGCTTCCGATTTTAAATATTAGCTTCTCTTTTGCTCTTATTTTCATCTGAAATACTGGATTGCTTCGCTACGTTTACTCACGGATTTAGTTTGTTTTTTTTGTGTTCGTGAATTCCGCTTCGCTCCATTTCGCCCATTAAATTTTTTTCGCCAAATGTTATTTTAAATTGGAAGCGAAGAATATTCATTTCAAAAGAAAAAAAGAAAAAAAAGAAAGCCATTCGTCTAGTGGAGGGTTTCAAAAAAGCAAGTTTTTTTTAAAAAATACTACCACCCTAATTCGTCCTTTGGAAGTCGGGATTTATTGTTTGATGGAAAAGTTGTTTTGAAAACGCATGGGTGGTGGAGATTTTTTAAAAAACCCGCAGGGCTTGAACTTGATTTTTTGTAAACCCGGAACTTACCTTTGCTCTCTTTTTTTTTATTTTATTTTTTTGATTTCGGAGCGGTATTTTCTTTTGAATTCGGATTTTTTTGTTTCGGAGTTGGGTCGTCTTGCAAGGGTTTCAAATTTTGGGGCTGGATGAAAATACTAAAATCGATTAAAATGCTTTTTATCCAGAACCAAAATTTGAAACTCTTGCTGTTCTGTTTGATTTTTTGGGGTGCCTGGAAGTGTACAGTATGCAGAAATTAATGTTCAGTTGTTTCGGAGTTGGGAAGCACCTCAAAAAAACAATGCAAATACTACCGAGTGCGT
Source organism: Mariniflexile maritimum (assembly GCF_009746565.1). GTDB lineage: Bacteria > Bacteroidota > Bacteroidia > Flavobacteriales > Flavobacteriaceae > Mariniflexile > Mariniflexile maritimum. The sequence goes on along the minus strand of NZ_WRPN01000016.1, from coordinate 4,372 downwards.
TGGCAGTAGCGAAAGCAAGTGTGTGGTTTTTTGATTTGTTTGCACTTACTTTCTGATTGCTTTTTTGGGTGCTGGTGCTTCACTTTTCTTTAAATAGAAAGGCTTGAAGTTTGAATAATTTTCTTAGAAATTCTAAAAGCATCAGCAACCGGAAAGCAATTACTGCTTCATGTTCTGACAAATCAAAAAACCACACTCTTTCTGGGCAATTTTATCTTTTGAGGGTGCTTGAAAGTGTTCAGTATTCAGATTTTAGTGTTCAGTTGTTTCGGAGATGGGAAGCACCTTCAAAAGATAAAGCAAACACTACCGCTTTAAACACACAGCTGATAAAAACAATTGATGAATTTCCTACGAAGTGATGATTTGCTTTTTGAGTAGAAACGTTCTTATGAAAACCCGAAGGGTGACCCGCGAAGCCACGTGTTTTTGGTAGCTATGGTGGTGCGAGGAAAGCTACCAAAAATGTGTGGCTGGAGCGGGGCACTTGAGCGTGGGGTGAGCGGCTTTTTTACATAATGTTATTATAGGGCAATGCACCATTTTCTTTTGGAATACAATTTTCTTTATTGCCCTATAATGCCACATTATGTAACTAAGCTTGGGAAAAAAATTACTGGCATGAGTTGCGAAGCGTACGTGTTTTTGTTTTGTGCGTTGGGCAAGCTCTTTGCCTTACCCATCGGCATCCGAAAGTTTCTTTACTCGGTGTTCAAAGGTTCCAATCTTTTTACGAGTGATCCCAAATACATTAAAAAAAGCGTCTAAAAAGGGTTTCGCATCCGCTTCTTCATTGGTAGTGTCTTTCCATTCTTTGGAAAATTTAACTGCTCGGTCTTTTATTTCGTTCCAACTTAATGCCATCTAATGTTTGTTTAATTGTAAAGCCATATACCAATGGTAAAAAGCTTCTGGGTTATATTTTATTTATCTGACATAAAATTTTTAATCTTTCTGTTCACTTCTCTTTCCACTTGTTCAAAATCGGGTAAATCTTTGATTTGGTCGTTCATTGATTTTTTCCAACGTGCTTTGTATTGAGGTAGTTTTTGTTCTAGTTTGGCATGAAAATCTTCGGGTTTTAATTCTTTACTCGTGCATTTGTTCCGGAACTCATTAGTGAAATATTCTACCTCCATTTTTTCTATTTCTACTAAATACCAAATGTCATAGTAGTCTCTTGGTTGTGTGCGTTGCATGGTGCAGCGTAATTTTTCGACTAGTAATTCTTCTAGAGGATAGCATAATAAAGTGTATTCTTCTAAATCTGAATAATCCACAATAGCATTTTTTACTACTGGTTCAAATTCTAATTTTTCACTCTTAGAAATATCTACTTTCACTTTTTTATTGTTTCCAAAACCACCTAATGGACCTACATAACCTATATAGAAGTTTAGCCCGTCTTCTTTCTCCTCTTTTAATTTGTTCTCATCGTGTTCATCATCATCAATCTTTTTTAGAGGTATGTTTGCTTCTTCTTTAATTATATCAAATATTTCGTTGAACCATTCAAAAATTTGTTCGTTTGAAATTTCATTTTCCAATAGGGTAAAATCTAAATCTTCTGAGAATCGATAGTCTTCAAAATATACTTTCTTTAATACGGTTCCTCCTTTGAATACCACTATTTTTGAAAGTTGTTCGTGATTTGCTACACCCCAAAGTATCCAAGATAAAATGTAATCTTTCTCGATTTGTTGGTCGCGAACTCCTACTTGATTTGCTTTTTTTTGTATTTCGCCCGGTTTGATCATGTGAACATGGCTGATTTAATGGTTTCTATATCTAAATTTTGTTGAATACTCCAACGGCTATTTCTTTTACCAGTCTTAGGTAATTCGGTATCTAAAACCACATAAGATGCTGTTTTTAGTTTTTGTAGTTCTTGGATTATTTCTGTTTCTATTTCAAAGAGTTCTAAAATATACCCTAATCTTTTTACTACTGCCTGAGAATCGAATTTTATGGTGTATTCTAAAAGCTTCTTATAATCTAATTTCTCTTTTGTGCTGTATATGGCTCTTGCTACCTCTACAATTCCTCCTGCGTAATCGGGTTTGAAAAGGCAATCTATTATTGTCTTTTCAATATCAGAACAGCTTACTTTATTGAAATTATCAATCCATGTTTTCTTTTCTCCAAAAAAGTGACTTTCGTTATGATAGATAAATTGAAAAGTGATGTCTTTGATTTTTATTTCAGAAGGCCTGATTTGTTTTGCCACCACAATTTGCTCTTTTAAAGATGGTTGTGTTATTAGATTATGGATTTGTAATGCAGAATAATACCCTATGTAATGCTTTGCATCTTTTACTAAATACTTTACCAATATATGCCAATCGGGCATAAAGGTTTCTGCATTTTCTTCGTAAGGGATAATGTAATACACACCGTCTTTTATTCGCATTAGTAAGCCTCTTTTGGTCATGTCGCTTAATAATTCTCTAACGGTGCTTTCTTTGGTATCAGGAAACGCTTTTAAGGCTGTTTTAGACTCAAAACACACTTTCCCTTTATCATTGAAGTATGATAAAAGTTCGTTTGACTGTGTTGAGATGTATTTATGCTTCATAGTCTTATTGTCAGGATTAACCTGACTACAATGATACAAAATATAATTATAGGTTGTATCATTTGTTTTAAATTTATTCTTTATAGTAGCATTGTCAGGATAAACCTGATTATTTTACTACGAAACATCATTTTTATTAATAGTATCAATGTAAAACTGTAAATCATACAATTCAATCAACTCCTCTGTGTTGGTTGGTAAACATGCTAATTGCACAAAGTTAATATTCTGATATAATGATTTTTCTCCCAATACATCTTGCATGATGATGTAGATAGCTTGGTTCCAAGTTTTGGTATCGCAATGGATGTTGTAGTTTTTTAAATACACTATGATGTTGAGTTTTTTTGTTTTTTCGTCGTAAGCTAGTGGCAAAAATTTTATTTCGCTAGTTTTTATAGTTATTTCTTGAAATACATACGGCTCGTCTAAACCATCCATAATTTTTTCAATATGTACTGTAGGTTGAATGAATGCTGTGAATTTCCAATGTTTGAGTACTGGAGCGTGTTTTATTAATTCGGTTACCTGTGTAAAATATTCTGGATTTCCGTTTGCCGTAATGATTAGTTCGGTTTTTTCGGTTGGCTTTTTGGGGAATATAATCATGTAATCGAGTTCTTTGCAATAGAAACCTAAACGGTGTTTTATCCAATGGCTGATTTGTTTTTGCGATTTTGGTGTTTCGTTGATGAAGTTTTTTATGGTTTGGTTGTTGTCTTGGAACCAGTTCCAGAAGGTGTTTATTTTTCTCATAGTTTGTTTTATTTAACCGCAAAGAGCACAAAGATTTTCGCAATGTTCGCAAAGCAGTTGGATTATATTAATTTAGCGTTTGTCTTGTGTGGTTTTATCGAATGCGATGAGGTTTAACATGGCTCGTAATCTTGAGCGAACTCGGTTGCCGTACATCGTTTCGATTTCTGAAGCTGATAGGTTGGTAGTGATGTGTGTTATAACTTTTCTTGAGATGAATAGATCATATCTTGAGAGAATTATTTCTGCCATCACATTGCATTCATTTCCATAATATTTTAAATTGCTTTCTACTCCTAAATCGTCAAAGCAATAATTTTTGTATTCGGATTGAGAGTAACTACCACGGCTGTATCGATGTATGATTTCGTAGCCTTCTTTTATGAATTCAAAACTTATATCGCGACATGTTCTCATAAAGAATTTATTTTCTTTTTGGGTTATGTATTTCATTATTGTCATTAATGAGGTTTTACCCGAGCCTACCGGTCCAGAAAGTAAGATGCCTTTTGTTAGGTCTAATCCGAATTGATTTGCTGTTACCTCATCTTTTAAAAAATACGCTATTAGTTTTGTAATGTTTTCCATATCTGAATCAATGAAATGAAAACTTGAACCATAATCTTGTTTGGCTTTCTTTTCTAACCACACTAGAATTTCGGCATAGTTGTATTGTGTACTCATAACCTGATTTTTTATAGTGGTTCAGCATAGTTTTTATCTTCTGTAACTTGTAAGTGTTTTGCTTTTGGTTGTTCTTTTACTTGACTATTTTGAGGAAGATTTATAGTGAATTTGGCAGTGTTTAACATCCAATTACGAGCTGCTGCATTCCAATCAATCATTTTGGTTTTTCCACCAATGAGCCAGCCATTGCTGGTGTAGTAATTGTAAAATCGTTCAGCTTCAAATTCTGAATATTCTGCAAAAAACGGGCATAGTATACCACCCACAGCGGATTAAAGTGAGCATAGTGCGGCGGGTGAAAGTGAACCACCTACAGCGGATGAAAGTGAACCACTAAAAATCGATTCTATTTGT
>NZ_WRPN01000015.1 GCF_009746565.1 Mariniflexile maritimum | reverse complement strand
TTCTGTAAAATGGGTTGTCTTCATAAGTTTTCGGATTTAAATTTAATAATTCTTACTGAACGCGCTCCTGCGTCGCTTGTCGAATTCTATTTTTAAATGGCCGAATTTTGGGGAAGCTTACAAATTGAACTTTGGTTAAAAGTGAAATTAGTAACTACAGGTTCTTGAAAAAATTTATTCTTAAAAGTTTCTTGTACAATGTTATTGGAATATTTTTTATGCGATGACGTAGAAGGGAAGCGTAATATGTGTGGAATGAAAATGTTTACTTTTACATAGAATTAAAGCAGTTACTATGGTTTCATATGAAATAAGAGATTTTATCGAGAGATTAAATCAAGATTTAGAAAATAAAGAAATAAGAAGAAGATTTCATGAAAACTATGAATGGTTAGAATCTTATTGGAAAAGAAAATTTGGAAGAAATAATGGTGCGCAACTATTTTGCAATAATCATGGTGATTTTTATTGGCAGATGAATGAAATTAAAAATATTGCAAAAGAATTAGCTATTATGAGGCCTGTTGGTGCTTCAAATAATAATTTTGAACCAACACTAAACATTCTTAGAGCCACTTATTTTTTAAAATATCGATCTGAATTATTTGAAAAAGAAGAGATTGAAGATAATCAAGAAGAAATTGTACACGCAGAGAATTGGAACGCTACTAATTTCAAAGCTTTATTCTCTATTATTAAACAAATAAGAGATAACTTGTTCCATGGAAGAAAAATAGATCTAGGAGAATTACAATATGAACGAAATAGAATTTTAGTTCAAATTGGTGCTAATTTGACAGATGTTTTACTTTTAAATTTAATTGAAGCAGAAGAAAATTTATAATCAAAATTATGTATTTTAATTCCTTCTTCTTTTGTATATTTAAATTCTCCATTTTTTCGATATAGCAATAGAATAATTAAATTATATAGTTCTCGAATTATTAATATAATTATATTTGAGACAGTTATAATTATGAAAGAAATTAATACACCTATTTTATATAAAGCCAAATGTAAGCCTTTTTTGAGATGGACTGGATCTAAAAACTGGCTTATAAAAGACGGACTTACAAAATATCTCCCTAACAACTTTAACAATTATCATGAATGCTTTTTAGGAGGCGGATCTGTATTTTTTTCTATTGATAAAAATGGAGAAGCATATCTGTATGATATTAACAATGATTTAATTGAGACATATATAGAAATAAGAGATAACGTTGAACTATTAATTAAAACTCTCAAGCTATTAAAAAATACAGAAGAAGAATTCTATAGAATTAGAAAGGCTAGAACTAATAAATCTCATACAAAAGCAGCAAAGTTTATTTATTTGAATAAATGTTCTTTTAATGGTATTTATAGAGTTAATAGTAAAGGAATATATAATGTGCCTTATGGTAAAAGAAAAAATGTAGATATAGTTTCTGAAGATAATTTAAGATTAGTTAGTAAAGCATTACAAAATGTTACCATTAAAGCTATAGATTTTAAAGAAACTTTAGAAAATATCAAAAAAGATGATTTGGTTTTTTTAGACCCACCATATACGATAGCACATGAGAATAATGGGTTTATTGAATATAACCAAAAATTATTTTCCTGGGATGACCAAGAAAGATTAAGGGATTTTATTCAAGCCATAAATAATAAGGGAGCATATTTTATTTTAACAAATGCGAGCCATCATTCTATACTTGATTTGTATAAAGGAATGGGAAAAATATTTATTAAATCAAGATATAGCCAAGTAGGAGGTCGTAACAAGACTAGAGGGATGTATAATGAATTAATTATATGCAATACAATTTAATATGAGTTCAAAAAAATTAAGTATTGCAATAATTAGTGATATGCATTGTCATTACAGTGAATCTAGTTCTAAGGATACATATTTAACTTCTAATATGCTAAGAACTGATCCAAACAATCATCCAGTAGAAAGTATCTTAAAGATTATAAAAAAAGAGAAAATAAAAGTTGATCTTACTTTGTGTCCTGGAGATTTCACGAACAAAACAGATGCACAAGGTTTTATTTCTGGTTGGGATTTCACTCTAGAAATCAATAAAGAATTAGAAGGCAAAGAAGTTATAGCTACTTTAGGAAATCATGATGTTGATTCATATGAAACATTTTCAAATTATAGTTTGGAAATTGCAAAAGGTATTAAAAAAGGGTTTCCTTTAAAAGACGATGACGACTGTGATAAGTTTTGGTCAAAAGGGTGTGTATTTATTGAAGCTGATGATTATAGAATTCTTGTAATTAACAGCTCTCATTATCATCACAATAAGAAGGCTTCAGGAGGTGGTAAAGTAGGTGAGGACCTAATAGACTACATAGATGAATATTTGGTAAAACATAATGATGATAAAATAAATATAGCACTTGCACATCATCATCCGATAGATCATTCTCGTTTTAAATTAGGAGAAGAGGATAAAATTATCAATGGAGATGCACTTTTGGAGGTTTTAGGTAAATATAATTTTGATTTGTTTATACACGGACATAAACATGATCCATTATTGAGATACCATAATTTTCATTCATCTGGAACAAAAATACCAATACTGTCATCAGGTAGTTTTTCAGCTATCTCAAATTTAGGCTGGACTAGTCGAAGAAATACATTTCATAAGATAGACTTAGTTAAAACTAAGGGAAAACCATCAAAAGGAAGAATAACCACATGGACTTTTATACCAAAAAATGGTTGGAAAATAGTAAATGATGATGAGGGTTTTGATTCATATACGGGGTTTGGATTTGATGGAATTTTGCAAGATGTGGTCGATAAAATTATAGCTGAAGTTGGAAATGAGACCGTTAAAAATTGGTCAGATGTAGTTAAAGCCATTCCGGATATTGAATATCTAACACCAAATGAAGCAAAACATATAGAGTTGAAATTGAAAGATGAGGGGTTAATACTTTCTGGAAAGCTTTCTCAAATTCCAGAAATAATAAGTAATACAAAAGCCATAGATGGAAACTAATAATTTTCTTATAAGTTATAATGCCAGACATTTAGCACCTAAAGAAGTGGCTGAAAGATTTATTTGGTCAGAAAGCTTTGACAAGCTAGTAAAGAATAATCATTCTATTATTTTAGGAGCTCGTGGTTGTGGTAAAACTACTCTAATGAAAATGTTAACAATTCCTGCCTTACATGCATGGAATTCAGATAGTAAAGCTGAAGATATTAGAAATAATATCCCCTTTTATGGAATTTATATATCTACAGATATATACTGGAATGTGAAAAACTTAACATACGGTAGTCAATTAGAAGCCTATGGAACCTTTGCTGATATGGTTTCACATTTTGCCGTTAGTAGTAATGTTTTTACATCTCTTTGTGATTCATTTTTAAATATTATAAATATTGAATTAAAAAATAAAGATGAGAAAAAGGAAATTGAACTATGTAGTCATTTAATTAAAGCATGGAAATTATCAAATACTATTCCTAAACTAAAATATGTCAAAGAAGCACTTAATGATAGAATAGACAGTGTAAATCAATTTATTCAACAAGTGATTTTTAATTATGCTCCTGGTGATAAAATAGACGTACCTGACTACTATAATTTGTCCTTCGAAACATCACTAGAATTAATTATTCCCAAATTTGAACGTATTTATGGAATAGAAGAAAAAAAGAAGTGGGCTCTATGTTTTGATGAATTAGAATTTGCACCCATATGGCTGCAACAGAAACTGTTTATTTCACTTAGAAGTAGAACTCAATACTTATTATATAAATTGAGTGCTAGTCCAATATTACCTTCTGCTTTGGAAAAGTCATTATTGTCTGATTATGGAGCTACTCCTGGAAATGATGTCGAACTCATAAAAATGTGGATATCGAAAGATAATGAAGAATTCTCAAAAAAAATAATTAAGTCTTTTCTTCCAAGTAATTCAAATCTAGTTAAAGTATTTGGCTCTAATGATATTTATAATAAAACTTCTGATAGTTATAGTGAAGGGAGTGATTTTTATAAGGAAATGATCAGTTTAATTAATAAAGATGAATCTTTTAAATCTTTTCTTGAAAATAAAGATGTTGATATAGCAAATCCAATACCAATTAATGACAATCAAAAAGATGTATTATATAGAAAGATCAAGCCAATAGTTTATTTTAGGAATTTTTTCATCGAAGAAAACATTGTTAGAAAAAAAGTTAAATATAGAAGTAGAAAAAAAGCTACAGATCTTTTTTCTGGTATTGAGGTGATTTCAAAAATCTGTGATGGTAACCCAAGATGGTTGATTGGAATTGTTAGTGCAATTATTTCTAAATCAAATGGTGGCAATATTGATAAAAAACAACAGTTTGATGAATTATTGAATGTGTCAAAAAGATATAAAAATGTTATTGCCAATATTCCTGTAGGAGATTGCAATTTTACAATAATTGATATTATTGAAAGAGTGGGTAAGTACTTTGAAAATCAGATATTAGGAGAGAATTTTTTGATGGATCCAAAAAGCACTTTTTTAGTTGATAATTCAGATGATAAGATCCATGATAATATCGTAGAACTTATTGAGAAAGGTGTTGCTCAAGGCGCATTTATTTTATTAGACTCTAATGATGATTCTTTTGATTTCGAAATTAGAAATAAAAGATTTAAGCTATCTTATATATTTTGTATTTTGTATAACATCCCTTTAAGAGTTTATAATAAAACTAAGCTTAGCGAATGTTTAACTTTATTAGATGATGCAGGTCAAATATCATTATTTAACTAGAATTAAGAGAAATGGTTATAAAATATGGTAAACAAATTGATATAAATAGTATTTCTGAAAAAGAGATATCACTATTTCTATTTGCAGGAAATCATGAAAAAAGAGTATTCACAGCTTATGATAAAATTATTAAAAATAATACTATCTCTAAATCAATTTTATTTGTTTATAAAGATTCATATAAGGTGAAACATGACCATAGTAGCATTGAAAAAATAAAACTACAAAATCATCAAGAAATATCTACCATATTAGATCAAGAACTAGGTGTTGACTCAAAGAAGGATTTATGTATTATAGTTGATTATTCTTGCATGACAAAGTCATGGTATTATACTATTATTTTATATTTAAGAAAGAAAGAATTAGATTTTAATTCTATTACAGTATATTTTATTTATACTCCATCAAAATTCACTAAACCCTTAGAACCAAAACCAAATACAGAAATTGCTCCTTTACCAGGTAAATATATTGTTCCAACAGATAAACCAAAGGCATTAATAGTTTGTCTTGGATATGAGCAAAGAAAGGCTGAAGGTATCATTGAACATTTAGATCCTAAAGAATATTATATAATTTATTCCAAACCAGCATTAGATTATAAATTTGTAAAAAAAATAGAGGAAAATAATTCAACTCTTTTAGATAGAACAGATAAAAAAAAGATAATAACATTTCAATTAGATGATATGTTATCTCTTGAGCGTGAATTAACATCACTATATTATTTACTTAGAGAGGAATACAGTATAATAATCGCTCCATTAGGTCCAAAACCATTTACATTTATTTCAATGTTAATGACAATAAAATTTAGAGATATTGACATTTGGAGAGTTGGTTCTGGATCCGATATTAATGAATATACTAGAGAGCCAATTGATGAGAATACTTTTATTATATCAGAAATTGTTTTTGAAAATAGCATTAAATAATTTGAACAATATTTATCCTTATGTCGATAAAATTTCATTTGTTTTAATGAAATATGTACCTTTATGTAACCAAAAACAATTAAATTTTGTTTTAATTAGTTCTTTTTGATTTTGGTGTGCAATTCGGTGTGTTATACTTGAATAGCAATGCTTAAATCGTTAAAATACAGTGGTTTATGAAATTCAATTTCATTCTGCCATCCCAATTAAATTGTAGTCCGATGGTAAATAATAATAGAAAAGAAATTGCGCAAGCTCTAAATTTTGGAAATCTAAAAATTATAAAAAAAGTTGTTTGAAATGGAAATAAAAAAACTATCTAAACGAGAACTTGCTGTTTTGAAACTTATTCAAAAAGGGTATAAAAACAAAACCATATCTAAAGAATTAGGTTTAAACGAAAAAACCGTTTCAACTTATGTCGCAAGAATTAAAAAGAAATTGAACGTCCCCTTAGGATATAATTCTCACTATATGGTTTCCAAGGCTGTAAAACTGAAAATTTTAGAAGAGGTTGAACTTTTCGACTGATCCTAAAACTTTTTATTAGAGTTATTATTTAAAATAAAAATTATATATTTATAAAATAAAAACAAATACAGTTTGCTTTTATTTAGCTCTTTTTGACTTTAGTGTACTATTCGGTGAATCTTTTGAGTAAAAACACGTAAAATACTGTAAAACAGTTATTTAAAACATAAAAGTTAGTTCTGTCATAACGATTTCACCCTAGAAATGTGCTTAGATTTGAAAAACAGAAATTATTATACCACTTAAAAATATGTCATGACCTTACTTATAAAAGGTTTAGTGGTAATTTTGTTATGCTCACTTTTATAAACTCAAGATTGTTCAACTCTCCACTCTATCTATTCATCATATTTTTATTAAAAATAGTTTTTCTTTTATAAAAGGCTTATCTTAGTATCAAAATAGAACAAAAGGTCTTATCAAATAAGTTACCTATTCGGTTACCAAGGAGTAAATTAATATGTAACTATTTGAATATTAAAAATATATGTTAGGGGAGTTCTGCCTGCCACCCCGACGAACCTAGAAATAGGAAGTATCAAAACACTGTTAATCGTATGATTATCAGTGTTTTTTATTTTTATTGGATTCATTTGGATTCAAATGAATCCGGATCAGGAACAATTGTTCCTAATCTGATTTAACCTGGGATATAACAATAGCCACAAACTTCCCAACTCTTTGTTGCAACTCCTATTAAAATTGATAACCTAAATTATAATTGAAAAATTAAAAGAATGTTATAATTTAGTAACCAACAAAAATATTTCCAACTATGTACGGCAGCATCAAAGAACATTTGGCGGCAGAATTACAGAACATTAAAGAAGCAGGCCTTTATAAAGAAGAGCGCATCATAACATCTTCACAGGACGCTGTAATAAAAATATCCACGGGGCAGGAGGTTATCAATTTCTGTGCAAACAACTATTTGGGCCTATCAAACAACAAAGCGGTCATTCGGGCAGCCAAGGACACGTTGGATACCCACGGTTTTGGCATGTCGTCCGTTCGTTTTATTTGCGGAACCCAGGACATCCATAAGCAATTGGAGGCAAAAATAGCCGCCTTTTTCCATTGCGAGGACACCATTCTTTATGCAGCGGCCTTCGATGCCAATGGCGGTGTTTTCGAGCCTTTGCTCTCGCATGAAGACGCTATTATCTCAGATGCCTTAAACCATGCATCCATCATCGATGGCGTTCGTTTGTGCAAAGCGGCACGTTACCGATATGCCAACAATGACATGCAGGACCTGGAGGCCCAATTGATCCAGGCCAACAAGGCGAATCATCGTTTTAAAATCATTGTTACCGATGGCGTTTTTTCAATGGACGGCGTGGTTGCGGAACTGGATAAAATCTGTGATTTGGCCGATAGATATGATGCCTTGGTAATGGTAGATGAATGCCATGCATCAGGTTTTATAGGAAAAACGGGCCGAGGCACTATTGAGTTAAAGAACGTGCTGGGTAGGGTCGATATTGTTACCGGTACGCTGGGAAAAGCGCTGGGTGGCGCCATGGGCGGTTTCACAACGGGCAAAAAGGAGATCATAGCGATGCTGCGCCAGCGTTCGCGGCCTTACCTGTTTTCAAATTCCTTGGCACCCGCCATAGTGGGGGCATCATTGAAGGTTTTTGATATATTGGAAAATGATACGTCTTTACGCGATAGGCTAGAGGCCAATACCAATTATTTTAGAAGCCAAATGGAAGCCGCAGGTTTCGATTTGGTAGGAAAAGGGGCGGCGATTGTACCCGTTATGCTCTATGACGCAAAATTATCCCAGACCATGGCCAATGAATTGTTGAAGGAAGGCATCTATGTTATAGGTTTTTTCTACCCGGTTGTTCCAGAAAACAAGGCAAGGATACGCGTGCAGCTATCGGCGGCACACACAAAAGCACATTTGGACAGGGCCATAGAGGCCTTTACAAAAGTGGGCAAAAAACTGGGTGTGATACATTAAGATAATCGCGCAGAAATTCAACTTTTTAATTCAACTATCGGTCATCACGATGTTTAGTTTTTTTTTTAATCCATAACCTAATTTTCAAACAAACTTATCAATGCCACTTCTGTTTTCATGTTAAATAACCCTTTTGTATTAAATTTTTATCGATAATTTTTTTAGGTTCAATTTTTTTCGTTAGATAAGTGTAAAATATACATTTATTTATAAAAAAATTTGTCCATGTTATTTTTTTGTCGTTAGTTTACAATTGTAAATTATACACTTATTATTTATTAAAATTAAATTCAGTACAAAAGTAAATGGAAAAATACGCAATAGGGATGGATTTTGGTTCCGATTCGGTAAGGGCTTTATTGGTTAATACCGCTACGGGTGAAGAATTGGCAACCGCTGTTCATTATTATGCACGATGGAAGGAAGGAAGGTATTGTGAACCTTCCAAAAACCAATTCAGGCAGCATCCATTGGATTATATTGAAGGAATTGAAAACACTATTCAAGCAGTATTGGCCCAGGTATCTAAAAATGTTGCTGATGCCATTGTAGGCATTGGGGTTGATACCACGGGGTCAACGCCGGTAGCGGTTGATAGAACAGGAACTCCATTGGCTTTATTAAAAGGTTTTGAGGAAAACCCAAACGCCATGTTTGTGCTATGGAAAGACCATACGGGCATTAAAGAAGCAGCTGAAATTAATCAATTATGCAAAGAGTGGGACATAGATTATTCTCAATTTGAAGGCGGAATTTATTCGTCAGAATGGTTTTGGTCAAAAATATTGCATGTGTCAAGAACCGATAAAGATGTTTTAAACCATGCTTACTCTTGGGTTGAACATTGTGATTGGGTGCCTTTTTTATTAACGGGCGGATCCGATGTTTCTCAAATGAAACGAAGCCGATGTGCCGCTGGCCACAAAGCGTTATGGCATGAATCATTTGGTGGGTTACCGCCAAACGATTTCTTTGTAGCCTTAGACCCCATTTTGGATGGATTAAAAAATCGCTTATTTGATGAAACCTTTACTTCCGATGTTTCGGCAGGAAATCTATCCGAGGCATGGGCAAAAAAACTGGGCTTATCTACAAATGTGGTGGTTGCCGTGGGTGCTTTTGATGCCCACATGGGGGCAGTAGGGGTTAATATTCAACCCTACTTTTTAACCAAAATCATGGGAACTTCAACCTGCGATATTTTGGTCGCTCCAAATAATAAAGACGAACATTTAGTTAAAGGCATTTGCGGACAAGTAAACGGTTCTGTAATTCCCGATATGCTGGGTCTGGAAGCAGGGCAATCGGCCTTTGGTGATATTTATGCCTGGTACGAGCGTTTGCTCGCATGGCCACTTAAAGAGTTAATTGGTTCAACAAAAATCTTAGATGATGCCACAAAAGAAAAGGTGATAGAGGAGGCATTAAAAAATTTAATCCCACAGCTTAGTGAAGCGGCTTCAAAAGAGCCTATTGGGGCATCAGGAGAATTGGCCTTGGATTGGATGAATGGACGAAGAACGCCCGATGCTAACCAAAATTTAAAAGGCGTTATTGCAGGCATTAATTTGGGTAGTACATCGCCAAAAGTATTTAGAGCCTTGGTGGAAGCCTCTTGTTTTGGTGCCAAAAAAATTGTAGATCGGTTTATAAACGAGGGCATTCCAATAAAAGGTATTATTGCAATTGGGGGCATTGCCCAAAAATCGCCTTTCATTATGCAAATGATGGCCGATGTTCTAAACATGCCCATTAAAATAGTAAAATCGCAACAAGCTTGTGCATTAGGAGCCGCCATTTTTGGAGCTGTTGCCTCGAAAACATACCCAAATACTTTTGAGGCCATGAATGTTATGGGCAGTCCTTTTGAAAATGTGTACGAACCAATTGCCGTAAATGTTCCAGAGTATCAAAAAATATATAAAAAGTATGGTGAACTGGCCTTGATTATGGAAGATTACACCATGAAAACTATTTAAAATGACAATTTATAAAGATTTAAAAAACGAATGTTACCAGGCCAACATGCAGTTAAACGCATTAGGATTGGTAGTCTATACCTTTGGAAATGTAAGTGCCGTTGATAGAAAAAACGGGGTTTTTGCCATCAAGCCAAGCGGCGTTCCTTATGAAGATTTAAAACCAGAGGATATGGTGATTGTAGATTTCGACAATAATATTGTTGAAGGAACTTTACGGCCTTCATCCGATACCAAAACACATGCCTATTTATACAAAAACTGGGATGATATTGGTGGAATAGCCCACACTCATGCCAAGTATTCGGTTTCTTGGGCACAATCTCAATTGGACATTCCAATTTTTGGCACTACCCATGCCGATCATTTAACGGCTGACATACCCTGTGCGCCACCAATGTCCGATGCCTTGATAAAAGGGAATTACGAGCATAATACAGGAATTCAAATTATTGAATGTTTTCAAGAAAAGAGCCTGTCGCACCAAGAGGTTGAAATGGTATTAATTGGTAACCACGGACCCTTTACCTGGGGTAAGGATGCCGCCAAAGCGGTCTATAACAGCAAAGTTCTGGAAGTAATTGCGGAAATGGCTTATTTAACGCGCCAAATTAATCCAAATGCACCCCGATTAAAAGAGTCGTTAATACAAAAACACTACGAGCGTAAACACGGAAAAAATTCCTATTACGGTCAATAATTAATTTAAAACACATTTTAAAATGATAGATATTGCTAAAAAGGAAATTTGGTATGTTACCGGAAGCCAACATTTATATGGGGAAGAAACATTAAGGCAAGTTGCATCAAATTCGCAACAAATAGTTAAAGGATTAAATGCATCATCACACATACCTGTAAGCATTGTATTTAAGCCCACCGTTAAAACGCCCGATGAAATTACAAATGTTTGCCAAGAAGCGAATGCCGAAAAAAATTGTATCGGCATTATTACCTGGATGCATACGTTTTCACCAGCAAAAATGTGGATTCGTGGGTTAAGTATTTTAAACAAGCCCATTTGCCATTTACACACCCAATTCAATGCCGAAATTCCATGGGCAACTATTGATATGGACTTCATGAACCTAAACCAATCTGCCCATGGCGATAGGGAATTTGGCTTCATCATGTCCAGAATGCGCATAAAACGCAAAATAGTAGTTGGCCATTGGGAGTCTGAAAACGTTCATAAAAAAATAGGTAATTGGTCAAGGGTGGTTTTAGGATGGGACGAGCTTCAAAACCTAAAAGTAGCCCGTATTGGTGACAATATGCGCGAAGTTGCCGTTACCGAAGGCGATAAAGTGGAAGCCCAAATTCGTTTTGGATTCTCTGTAAATGGTTACGATTCTTCAGATATTATAAAACACTTACATAAGGTTACCGATAAGGAATTAAACGATTTATTAGCGGTGTATGAAACCTCCTATCGCTTAACGCCTTCCTTATTAAAAGGGGGGGCGCAAAGACAATCGTTGGTAGATGCTGCTAAAATTGAACTTGGTTTAAGGGCTTTTTTAGAGGAAGGAGGCTTTAAGGCATTTACGGATACTTTCGAGAATTTAGGAAACCTAAAACAATTACCGGGCATTGCCACACAGCGTTTAATGGCCGATGGTTATGGTTTTGGAGGTGAGGGCGATTGGAAAACGGCCGCCATGGTAAGGGCGTTAAAGGTCATGAACTATGGATTGGAAGGTGGTACGTCTTTTATGGAAGATTACACCTATCACTTTACTCCAGAAAAATCATTTGTACTGGGCTCCCACATGTTAGAAATATGTCCATCCATTTCTGATGGAAAACCTTCCTGTGAAGTCCATCCGTTAGGTATAGGCGGGAAAGAAGACCCAGCACGTTTGGTGTTTAATGTTGGTTCTGGAAAGGCCATCAATGTTTCATTGGTAGATGTTGGAAACAGATTTCGATTGCTGGTAAATGAAGTGGAAGCCATTAAGCCCATGGCCAATTTGCCAAAACTTCCCGTAGCTAGAGTGCTCTGGGATGCAAAACCCAATTTAGAGGTTGCAGCTACCGCGTGGATTTTGGCAGGCGGTGCGCATCATACCGTTTACAGTCAAGCAATAACTACCGAATTTATGGAAGATTTTGCTGATATTGCTGGTATTGAATTGCTTGTAATTGATGATAAAACGTCAATAAGAGATTTTAAAGATAAAATCAATGCGAATGAAGCTTATTATAATATGTTTCAGCATCGCTTGTAATTAACTAACTAAAACCAACGGGTATGAATGTATTAAAACGCAGTTTCTATTGTATGACCTTACTAAGTTTTGCCTATTTTAATATTCAGTGTAAGGGTGAAAAAAAAGGGGATAACACTTCAGAAGAAATGCCACAATCAAAAAAAATGGTAACTATTTCAAAAGCAGCTTTTGGCGTTACCGCAGACAGCGTTCAAGTTGATAGCTATACCTTGAAGAACCAACAAGGTATGGAGGTACAAATTATAACTTATGGCGGAATTATTACCTCCTTAAAAGTGCCAAATAAAGCAGGCGTAATTGAAGATGTTGTTTTGGGGTACCCCACATTGGCACAGTACGAAAAAAGCAGTCCGTATTTCGGGGCCTTAGTAGGAAGGTATGGCAACAGAATTGCAAAAGGAAAATTTTCGTTGGATGGAACAGAATATACCTTGGCAACAAATAATGGCCCTAACCATTTGCACGGCGGTGAAAAAGGTTTTGATAAAGTTGTTTGGAGCGCCGAAGTTTTGGATGATGAAGGCGCATTAAAATTATCTTATTTAAGTAAAGATATGGAAGAGGGCTATCCCGGAAATTTAAAAACCATTGTAACATATACCTTGACTGAAGACAATGCTTTGGAAGTTTTTTATGAATCTACCACCGATAAAAAAACCATTGTAAACTTAACCCAACATTCCTATTTTAACCTTTCGGGCGATTTTTCAAAAACAATTCTGGATCACGAAATCATGATCAATGCAGATGCATTCATTCCTGTAGATAAAACTTTAATTCCAACAGGAGAATTAAAGGAAGTAGCCAATACACCGTTCGATTTCAGAACGGCAAAACCTATTGGGCAAGACATTGATGTTGAAAATGACCAATTAAAAAACGGATTGGGTTACGACCATTGTTGGGTGTTAAACAACCAAAATCAAGGAATCCGCTTAACGGCAACGGCTTTTGATAAAGCAAGCGGAAGATTTATGGAAGTTTTCTCCGATGAGCCCGGTATTCAATTATACACGGGTAATTTTTTAGATGGCACCTTACCCAGCAAACAAGGTGGAACGTATGCATATAGAACAGGTTTTTGTTTAGAAACACAGCATTATCCAGATTCCCCAAACCAAAAAGAATTCCCGTCGGTGGTTTTAAATCCGGGCGAAACCTATAAAACCAAAACTTCCTTTAAATTTTCAACAAAATAGCTATGAAAACACTAGACACTTTTGATTGGGTATCAATCGGATTATATTTCCTAATATTAATAGGAATAGTAATTTGGGTAGTACGAAAAAAACAGGCAAACACCGAAGATTATTTTTTAGCCGGTAGAAACGTTGGATGGTTTGTAGTAGGAGCTTCCATTTTCGCTTCAAATATCGGTTCCGAGCACGTAGTTGGTTTAGCAGGTGCTGGTGCGGGAAACAAATTGCCTATGCTTATTTATGAAATACAGGCTTGGGTTGTACTGCTCTTAGGTTGGGTGTTCCTGCCCTTTTATGCCAGAAGTGGGGTGTTTACAATGCCTGAATTTTTAGAAAAACGTTTTGATGCGCGTTCTCGATGGATACTTTCCGTATTTTCAATAATTGCCTATGTTTTAACTAAAATTTCGGTAACCATTTATGCCGGTGGTGTTGTGGTTTCTGCATTACTTGGTATCGATTTCTGGACCGGTGCCATAGCTACGGTGTTGCTTACAGGGCTATATACGGTTTTAGGCGGTATGCGTGCCGTTGTTTATACAGAAACACTCCAAGCCATCATTTTGGTGGTTGGAGCAGGGGCACTAACCTTAATTGGAATCCAGCACGTAGGCGGTTGGGCAAGTATGACCGAAACGGTTACACCAAGCTACCTGAATATGTGGCGATCGGCTTCCGACCCCGATTTTCCATGGCCAGCATTATTTATTACGAGTACCATTGTGGGGGTTTGGTATTGGTGTACCGATCAATACATAGTGCAACGTACCTTAACCGCAAGGAACATAAAAGAAGGAAGAAGAGGCACTATTTTTGGAGCTTTATTAAAGCTACTTCCGGTATTTTTATTCTTGATACCTGGCGTAATTGCATTGACCCTAAAAATGCGTGGCGAGTTGGAATATGATACTCCCGATCAAGCATTTCCTGTTTTAATGAGCAATTTACTGCCTTCTGGATTAAGAGGTTTGGTAGCCGCAGGTTTATTGGCCGCCTTAATGAGCTCATTAGCATCGGTGTTCAACTCGGTTTCAACGTTGTTTACGGTTGATATTTATAAAAAACTAAAGCCCAATACCCCAGAAAAAAAATTGGTAAAAACAGGTCAAATCGCTACCGTTATAGTCGTAATCATTGGTATTATCTGGATTCCGATTATGGCAAATATTTCAGGAGTTTTATATGAATATTTACAAAAAGTGCAGTCCTATATTGCACCGCCTATTACAGCAGTATTCTTATTAGGTATATTCCATAAGCGCATCAATGCCCAAGGTGCCTATATTACCTTAATAGTTGGCTTTATTGTTGCTGCTTTCAGGATTGTTTTAGAGTTGGTAAAAGGCTCTTTGAATGTAAACGGGGTATTGTTCAAATTAGGAGATATGAATTTCTTAACTTTCGGCGCATGGTTCTTTTTGTTCTGTATAGCATTAACAATCGTGGTAAGTTTATTGTCTAAAGCTCCACAAGAAGAAAAAGTATTGAACTTAACGTTTGGAACGATTTCCGAAGAAGAAAAAATAAACAACAAAAACAGTTATAATTGGGTAGATATTGCTGTATCTATTTTAGTGGTTATTATTGTTATAGGGGTTATGCTGTTTTTTAACGGAAAATAAGCATTAGCCTATTTACCATCGTATAAAAAGACCTTTTGAAATGTGGTTTGCACTTTCAAAAGGTCTTTTTTTTTACAAATACCATGTCAAACGGTTTGCTGTACTTGTTAATAAGGGTTTTATCCAATGCACGATGGGTAAAAACATTGGTTGATAACTGAAAAAGGCATTTTGAAAGTTGAAATGATTTCTGGAAACATTCACGAAGTGATTGATTTTTATTTCATTAGACCCCGTTTTTTTTAGGGTGTTATTAAGTGCAACTACTAGGTTTGAAAAATTTAATAGATTGCATAATAATCAATAGCAGTTAAAATTTTTATTAATTTTATAAAAAAAAACTAAGTTTGTTGCATGAAGGATGCTCTAAACATATCTAGCGAGGTTTTGATGGAACGTGTAAAACGTGCAGACCATAAGGCGTTTAGCATGCTATACGATAGGTTTTGGGAGCAAATGTATGTTAAGGCGTTTTCTATTTTAGGCGATAGAAATATAGCCAAGGATGTGGTTCAGGAAATTTGGATAAGTGTTTGGGAGCGCAGAACAAAAATTGATAATACAAATATTGAAGGATATTTGTTTAGGGCCGTAAGATTTAAAATTTATAACCAATTTAGAACATTAAAGTACAGGGATAAGCTTATTGAAGAATTTGTGCAAAATTACAAATCGCAAATTCCAGTCAATACAACCGATGAGCATATCCAGTTTAAAGATACCGAAACCATTATTTTTTCAACAGTAAACGGATTGCCAAAAAAATGCAAGCAAGTGTTTCAATTGAGCCGTTTTGAAGGCTTGAAAAACAATGAAATAGCCGACAAGCTAAATATATCGCAGCGTACGGTTGAAACACATATTTCCAATGCTTTAAAAGTAATAAAGAAGCATACCATCCTTCTTTTTCTGTTGTTTAACTTCCTATAAGCAGCTTCTTATTTCATTTTTTTTCTAAATATTTTTTATTTTTTTTACGTGCAATGTCTTTTCCGTGCTATATAATATTATAAGCCAATTGGAAATGACACGAAAAGAAATAGATACCATAATTAAAAACTACCTTAATGGCACTGCAACCCCTGAGGAATTAAGGCATTTGGAAAACCTTGAACAGTTTGCGGAACTAAAGGTTAAAAATACGGCTTTTGAGAATGAAAACGATAAAAATGAATTAAAAAAGGCACTTTTCAAAAGCATAAATAAAAATACCAAAAAAAAATCCACAGAGTTCATTTGGCTTAAAATTGCAGCTTCCATCATTCTATTGGTCTCTATGGGCATAGGGCTAAACCAGTATCATACTAATAAAGCCACTACCGAAAAGGCAACCGTAGCTTACCGTACCAAGCAAACAAGCTGGGGCCAAAAAGCAAGTATTACGCTTCCCGATGGCTCGGTTGTAAAATTGAATTCAGGAAGCAAAATAACATTTCCCGAAAAGTTCTCAGATACGCTCAGGGCGGTTACCTTGGAAGGCGAAGCGTTTTTTGATGTTGTAAAAGATAAAAATAAGCCTTTCATCATTACTTCCAATAACTTAACAACATCCGTTTTGGGCACAACATTTAATGTGGAAGCCTACCAAGACGAAACAAACATAAAAGTAACGCTCGCAACGGGTAAAGTAACCATTAATGCCGAAGGGAAAAATGCCCTGTTGATCCCTTCAGAACAGGTGGTTTTCAACAAACAAAGCAAACAGATTACCACCCAAAAAGTAGATGTTAAAAAATATTTGGAATGGAAAGATGGTGTGCTAAGGTTTGAAAACGAAGCATTGGGAGATGCTGTAAAAAAACTCGAAAAATGGTACAATGTTACCATAACATTTGATAACAAAAATTTATCGAACTGCACCTTTACGGGAATATTCAAAAACGAACGGTTACAAACCATATTGGAACACATCGTATTTGTGAAGAAAAACGTGTCGTACAAGTTTATTTCCGAAAGGGAAATTCTTTTAAAAGGAAACTGTAATAACTAATTAAACACTATAAAAAATTATGACATAAACCACTACCAAATAAAAAAGCAGCCTGTAAGTAAACTTTTGCCGAGTAACAACAGACTGCCCAAGCGTTTAACAGAACTAAATTAAATAACCATTAAACATTTATTTATGAAATTTTTTAAAATTCCCATTATTAAAATGATCACAAGAATGTCCATTTATGCGTTTGTTTTTTTGCTAGCAAACCCTCTTTTAGCAACAACTTTTTATGGTCAATCTTTAGAGAAAACAAAAGTATCAATTTCTTTGCAAAAGGCAACGGTAATTGAGGTATTTAAAATTATTGAAAAACAAACGCCTTTTAGTTTTGTTTACGATAAGTCTGTGAGTAATAAAACCGATAGGGTCTCTTTCAACAACAAGGACATTTCACTTTTATCGGTGCTCGAAATTTTATCAAAAGAAAATCTTTTAGAATTTAAACAGATAAACAACAGCATATCTGTAAGCGTTATTCCAAAGGTAACCGAGAAGAAACCTGAAAAAGAAGTTGTAAAGCGCGATATTAAAGGTGTTGTTTCAGATGCCAATGGGGTGCCTTTACCAGGCGTTACCATTGTTTTAAAAGGTACAGCTATTGGAACTTCGTCCGATTTTGATGGAAATTACACCATCACCGTGCCCGATGACGCCAAAACACTGGTGTTCTCTTTTATTGGTTTTATAACCAAAGAAGTGGCCATTAACAACCAGTCGGTTATAAACGTCATGCTTTCTGAAGATGTAGCGCAGCTAGACGAAGTAGTGGTAATTGGTTATGGTACCAGTAGCAAGCGAGACCTTATTGGCTCGGTTACCCAACTTACCTCAGAAGATATTAAAGATTTACCGGTAACCTCGGTTGACCAAGTGTTGGTGGGACAAACTTCGGGTATGCAATTTAGGCAAACAGGAAACCCATCCAGTGGGCCACAAATATTAATTAGAGGTATCGGCTCCTTGGGTAACAACGCGCCATTGTATGTGGTGGATGGTATTCCGTTAACCAGTGTATCCAATAGTGGCGATAATTATTTGTTAAACAACATCAACCCTGCCGATATTGAAAGTGTTTCGGTACTTAAAGACGCTGGAGCAAAGGCCATTTATGGTAATAGGGCTTCAAACGGGGTTATTATTGTTAAAACAAAACAAGGAAAAAAAGGAAAAACCCAATTTAGCGCCAATGTTTATTCTTCATTTGGCTGGACACAAGATTTTGATAGGCCACACAACCTTAGAAATGGCAACATTTCAAAAAGAACGTTTGGAAGACCGATATATTTTTAATAACGGTTGGGGCGGTTTAGAACAGGCGCATTATACACGCATCCAAAACTTTATTGCGCAAGCTAAAAACGACCCAAAATTGGCCAAAGGCACTGATTGGTTTGACGAAATTACACGCACGTCGTTAACAACCGATTATTTTCTTTCTGCAAGTGGCGGTTCCGATAAAGTAATCTATAACATTTCAGGAGGCTACAGAGAACAAGAGGGTGTTGTAATAGGCACCGATGTTAAAAGGCTAACCTTACGTGCCAACGTGGAAGCCGACATTAACGATTGGTTAAGGGCAGGCGTTAACATTGCCCCCAGTTTTGTAACCAATAACAGTGGTAACACCGATCCTAATTCAAATGGGTATAGTGCCTATAATTCTGTAAACGCCAGTTATTGGGCGGACCCAACAGCCCCAGTATATGACCAATTTGGAAATTTAACACCTTCAACTTTTGGGCTATTGTCCAGACAAGATTTTAATGGAAATCCCATTCCAAATGGCTCGGGTATGTATTGGACAGCAAACCCTCTTGCCAGAATCTTAAAACGTAAAGACCAAAGTAAATCCAATACCTTCAACATAGCAGCGTTTGTTGAATTGACCCCCATCAAGAACATAAGCTATAAAACCTCGGCCTATGTAAATTATATTGACAGAAACACCTTCGACTATACACCTAAATTCTTGCCCTTAGATGGCTTAACCCCAGATATTACAGGAAGGCCAAACAGTTCTTCAAGTGCAGGGGCAAGCAATTCGGTTAATTTTACCCTGGATAACCAACTTACATACAGCAATACGCTTAATGATGTACACAACATTGAAGCAACGTTTGTTGCTTCGTTAGAAAGAAGAAAAGCTGAAAACGTGAATATCAATGCTTCCAATTTTATAGATGAAGATTTTATATTCCCTTCTTCTGGTAACTCCAACCCAGACAACATCAATAACTTTACCGGTGGTTATGGCTTCGATGAAATAAACCGTATAAGCTATTTGGGTAGAGGATCCTATAATTACGATTCCAAATATTACCTTTCTGGTTCTTACCGAAGGGATGCCTCTTCTAAATTTAGCGCACAGTCGCGTTGGGGCGATTTTTATGCCCTTTCCGGAGCTTGGAGGGTTTCCGAAGAAAAATTCTGGGAACCACTAAAAAACACCATTAGCGATTTAAAAATTGAAGGTGGTTATGGGATAACAGGTAATGATGCCGGCATAGGCAACTTCGCGTCGCAGGGTAACATTAATAGAACAGGCTATATTTTTGGTGGTACGCAAGCTGCTGGATATGCCTTGGTTGCATTGCCCAACAATAATTTAACTTGGGAAGAAAGTAAAGAGTACAATTTTGGTGTTGATATAGGTTTATTCAATAAGTTTTCGTTAGAAATTGATTATTATGATATTACTTCCGACGGCTTTTTAGGCAACACCCCCATACCCACTGCAACCGGTTTGGGAAGCATTATAAACAATGTGGGAAGTATCCAAAACACAGGTTGGGAATTTAACCTAACCTCAAGGGATTTGATAAAATCTGATGATTTTAAATACAGCTTTAATGCCAATGCCAGTTTTAACAAAAATAAAATATTAAATTTATCTGGCGACGATGAAATGTTTATTGGTAATGCAGGTAACGGCACCCAATTTGCCGTAATACGGGTAGGCGATCCTGTAGGTCTTTTTAGAGGTTTCAAAGTTCTAGGCTTTTATTCAACAGAAGATTTGGCCGACCCATCCGTACCAAAATATCCACAAGCTGTGGTAGGTTCTCCAAAGATTTTTGATGGCAACGGCGATGGAAAAATCGACTTTAGTCAAGCTGAATATGTGGACCTTGGAGATCCAAACCCAGATGTAACCTTTGGTATGCGCCATAATTTTGCATACAAAAACTTTGATTTAAGCGTATTGGTTAACGGCGCCTTAGGGTTTGATATCTACGACCAAAGAAGCCAGCAAATGCACAATTTGGATGGACAATTTAATGTGGATAGAGATGTATTGACCGATCGTTATCGCCCAGGGGTACCTAACGATATTATCATACCCGCTACTGGCAACCTGCCAAATGGCGCTATTATTAAGGCTAGGGAAGAAACACCTTTAAACTCCATTACCATTCCTACTACCAAGGAAAACACAACACGGTTCTGGAGGTCGCCAAACTCGTACCACATCAAGCCAGCAGATTATTTATGGATTAAAAACATAACCCTAGGTTATAATTTTGATAGCAAACAATTAAAAAACGCCGCCATTTCTGCAATGCGTTTATACGGAAGTTTACAAAACCCCATATTGTTTTCTAAATATAAATTAGGAAGTCCGGAGGTTCAAAAAACTACCGATAATTTGGTTCGAGGGGTTAATGAGGGTAGCTATCCTAACTCGGTTACGTTCACTTTAGGTTTAAATATAACTTTTTAAAAAATTGACATCATGAAAATAGTTTATAAAATAAAGTTAATAGTCGTTGCAATTTTCATAGTAAGTTGTAATTCAGATGAGTTTTTAGATATTAAACCTTCTAATAGTAACACGCCTTTGTCTTTTTATACAAGTCAAAAGCAAATTACTGAAGGGGTAAACGCTATATACAATACCAACCGAAGCCTAAATAATGGCCAGTGGCGTTTTGGTGAATTTAGGTCTGATAACACATCGTATCAACGGAACAATGCCGATAGAGGTGGTGCTTCAACCGAAGAAATTGACGAATTTACCATGAACTCCGATAATGGAAATATTAGCGGTTACTGGAGTGGCTGGTATGGCGGTGTGCTGGACTGTAATCTTGTTCTTAATAATATCGACAATGTAACGTTTGATAATGATGCGTTAAAAAATGCAAGAATCGGTGAAGCCTTATTCTTCAGGTCGTATTTTTATCTAAATTTAGCGCGATCTTTTGGCGATATTCCTTTCCACAAGCTTGTGGCCTCTAGTGTTGATGATGCCTTCCGTGAAGAGTTCACTTCAAGAATACCCGTAAATCAAGTTTATGAGGCGATTTTAGTGGACAACCAAAAGGCCATCGACTATTTGCCCGCCGCATGGCCTGCAGCAGATAAAGGGCGTGCTACCAAAGGAGCGGCCTTAATGTTACAAGCAAAAATTTTAATGACCATTGGGCGTTATTCTGAAGCTATTCCGCATTTACGCGCTATGGAAAGTTTGGGTTATCAAATACTTTCCAATTATAAGCAAGTGTTCGACCCTGCTAATAAAAACCATAAAGAATCTGTTTTCGAGATTCAGTTTGATTATGCTAGTGGTCAGGCCTCCAATTTTCTTGGTCAATTCGTACCCTTTACCAGTGGCAAGGACATTCTTATTTTTACCTCGGCAAACAGTAGGGCAGGTTTAAACCAACCTACTAAAGATATTATAGACTTATACCCAGTTGGCGATGCGCGCGCCGCTGTTAATATTGCCTATAATAGAGGTCAAGCGTATGTTAACAAGTACAATTATGCGCCATTGGCACCTGGACAACAAAATGTGAATTTCCCTATGTTCCGTTATGCCGATGCACGATTGATGCTTGCCGAATGTTTGGCTGAAGGCAATGATTACCAATTGGGCATTAACATCATCAACAACGAAATCCGTCCCAGAACAGGTTTGGTTGCACCTGTAACTGCCGCCAATAAAGTGGAAGCGCTACAAAAAATAGCCATTGAACGAAGGCTGGAATTGGCCTTTGAAAACCACCGTTGGTTCGATTTAGTAAGACGTGGCGAAGCGGTTCAGGTAATGAAAGCACATGGTATTAAGGAAAGGGCTTTAAAACCACACCTTACCAATGGCTTGGAATATGAAAATATTAGAACACTTTTGGCCATTCCATTCAATCAAGTGGATCAATATGGCTATGCACAGAACCCCGGTTGGGAATAGATAGTTTGTTTTAGTTTAGTTTGTTGTAAAGCCGTCTCAAAAAAGGGGGCGGCTTTATTTTAATATTAAAAATTAGCTGACTTTAAGCTAAAATAAAAACCATCTTCAACGTATCCTTTTTTTAAAGGCGCGTATGCTTTTACGCATTTTTTACGCATAATTACTTTTGTTGGGGCTTAATTTTAAAGCGTTTCATAACATTTGGCGCAGTTATAATTTAACTTAACCATTCACCCACATCAACTTAAAGATATAACAATGATACCATATAGAGTTTACATTTTTATAGCCTTTCTCTTCATTATCGGTTTTAGTTCAGCAGCATCAAATGTTTCTAAATCTTCCATAATAGTTAAGGAATTAACTGTGGAGTACATTAGTAACCCCATAGGTGTTGATAAAACAAGTCCGTTGATGGGTTGGAAACTTTTTTCTGAAGAAAACGGAAAATACCAATCGGCTTATCAAATTTTAATAGCTTCTTCCCAGGAACTTTTAGAAGCAAACGTTGCCGATGTTTTTGATACTGGCAAAGTTAAAAGCCATCAAAACTTTAATATTAGATTGCCTTTAAATGCTAATAGCTCGAACACGTTTTATTATTGGAAGGTTAAAATCTGGGATGAAAAAGGTGCTGTTTCCCTTTATAGTGAAATAGCTTTTTGGAAAACCGGATTGATGGGCGTAAACGATTGGAAAGCTAAATGGATTTCTAATAAATATGAAGAAGTCAGTTCAAAACGAGAGCCCTTTTCCCTATACGACAAATCAAGGGGTTATAATGCGCAAGACACCGCTGCGGTTTATTTAAGAAGGCCCTTCAAAGTACATGGAAAAATTAAACATGCTACGGCATTTGTTACCGGATTAGGTTATTATGAGCTGTACTTAAATGGGAAAAAAGTAGGCGACCATGTTTTAGACCCGGTTTTTACCGATTATCAAAAAAACGTAAAATACCTTGCCTATGATGTAACCGCTCTGTTAACCCCAAACCAAGATAATATGGCAGCCGCCATTTTGGGCAATGGTTTTTACAATCACTCAGAGCGCGATCTTTTCCAAATGGAAAAGGCAAACTGGAAAACACCGCCAAAATTTTTGTGCCAAATCGCATTGGAGTACGAAAGTGGCGCTAAAGAAACGATAGTAACAGATACCGAGTGGAAATGGTCATACGGCCCCATTGTTTATAATAGCATACGAGGGGGCGAAACCGTGGATGCACGAATAGATTTTACGGGGTGGAATACGCTTAATTTTAACCATGCAACTTGGCAAAGTACAATTGAAGTACCTGCGCCTGTGGGGAAACTAAGCGCTCAATACATACCACCCATGCGAGAAGTTAGAACCTTACTGCCAGATAGTGTTTGGAGCCCCAAAGAAAATATTACTGTTTTTGATTTTGGCGAAAACCTAACAGGTTATGCCGATATTGTTGTTAAAGGACCAGAGGGCAAGGTTGTTGATATTCACTTCAATGAGGCGCTAAATTCAAACGGCACCCTTAATTTAAAACATAGTACAAGCCATACTTTTGGAAGGTTTCAGCATGGAAAATTAATTTTAAGCAAAGCAGAAACCGATATGTTTAGTCCACGATTTACCTATCATGGCTTTCGTTATGTTCAAATTGAAGGTGTTCCCACTAACGCCATACAAAGTATTGAGGCAAAATCCGTCCATACCGATTTAAAGGAAACAAGCACTTTTCAGTCTTCCAATAAACGATTAAATCAACTTCATAGTGCCATAAAAAGAACCTTGCTTAATGCTGTTCATGGCATGCCAGGAGAGGAGGCTACTCGAGAGAAAATGGGATGGACTTATGATGGGGGCATGAACACGATGGAATCGTATCTGTGCAATTTTGATGCGATTAATGCCTATAAAAAATATCTTTCAGATTTGATAGAATCTCAAGAAGATAACGGACATGTACCTCCCATTGTACCAACAAACGGATGGGGCTTTTTGGAAAAGACCGAAAAAAACACAGATACCATTATACAATATGACGACCCTTGGTGGGGTGGAACCCTCGCCTATGTCGCCCAAGAACTTTATGAAAGTACGGGAGACACCGTTATTATTGAAAACGCCTATAAACCTATTAAAGATTATACCAATTTTGTTTTGAAAACCGCTAAAAACAATATTGTTTATTGGTCTTTAGGTGATTGGCTGGATTTGGAGCATAATAAAAACGGATGGGGCCCAGGGTTAACCTCGGTCGCGCTTACTTCAACGGCAGGACTTTATTATTTATGCGATATAACCTCACAATGTGCTACTTTGCTAAACAAGCATGAGGATGCTCGGTATTATTCTAATCTAGCACAAGAAGTTAAAAAATCTTTCAATGAAAGGTTTCTTGATAAAGAAACTGGTTGGTTCGACAAAAAATCGCAAACGGGTCAATCGGTACCGCTTTACTATAAGTTGGTTCCAACTGAATTTCAAGTTAGCGCAAAAGAAAGGCTTCTGGAAGCAATAGAAGCCAATAATTATCATACATCGGTTGGATTTATTGGTGTGCGTCCCCTTATTCAATTTTTATCCGAAAACGGTTATAAAAACCTAATGTACCGCTTATTGGCACAAGAAGAAAGCCCCGGATGGATGCATTTTGTAAAGGATGAAAGAAGTACTATGGGCGAAAACCTAAATGCTAAAGGGTATGGCACCAATCATCATCCTTTTGCAACGAATATCGGATTTTGGTTGTTTGAACATCTTAGCGGTGTAAAGATAGATTTCACAAAAGAACCAATCATTACATTAAAACCAGGTTTGGAAGTGGATGTTCAATGGGTTAAAACTTCTCAAAACACCCTTTTGGGAACCATCGCAAGTGATTGGAAAAAAACAGCAGATGGAGCTTTGTACAATATTCATGTACCCGTTAACACTAGGGCACAACTTACCCTGCCCAACGGCTACTTATTGGAAAACACCAACGATTACAAACAACATATCCAAAGTGAACAAGACCCTAACAAGTATTTGATTGCTTCTGGGAGCTATAATTTAAGACTGATAAAAAAATAGTAAATAAATGAAAATCTCTATCCATAATTTATTAAACCCTAAGCTGAAATTATTTCTGGTTTTTTTGGCAATGTCATCACAGGGGTTTTGCCAAAAACAGCATCAAACCAAAAACGCCTTACCAAATATTATCATGATTGTTGCAGATGATCTAGGCTGGTACGATTTAGAGAGTTATGGAAATGGTTTTATTGAGTCGCCAAACCTAACCAAATTAGGTAACGAGGGCATTAGGTTTACCAATGCCTATGCGTCGGCCCCGCTTTGTAGTGCATCCCGTTCGTCTTTAATAACCGGTTTGCATCCCATACGCACCAATATTACCGAACATATCCATGGCAACCAACCTCCCAAACCAACCGAAAAATTGATGACTCCCCCAATATCACAACAGTTGGATTTGCATCATAAAACAATTGCAGAGGCTTTAAAGACTAAAAATTACAAGACCGCATTCTTTGGCAAATGGCATTTGGGTGGTGGTAAGTTTGCCCCCCATCATCGCGGTTTTGATGTTAATATAGCAGGGGGCTACAATGGATTGCCAAATAGCTTTTTTTATCCCTTCTTTGAAGAAGGTTCAAAACCAGAATTGCAAACCATTTCAAAGGAAGGTGATTATCTTACCGATGTGCTTACGTCTAAGGCTATAGAATATATTGAAAATCAAAAAGACAGCACTTTTTTTATAAGTCTGAATTATTATGCTCCCCACGTTCCCATTGAAGCTAAAAAGGAACTTATCGAAAAGTACAGATTGAAGCGCGGAAATGACGATGAAAGTATTATGCCCAATATTTATTATGCTGCCATGGTTGAGTCCATCGACCAAAACGTGGGACGCATCATGCAGAAATTGGACGAACTTAATTTGTCTGAAAACACCCTTATCCTATTCACATCCGATAATGGAGGGCTTCACGTTCCTAGTCTTCCAGAGTTTATTAAGCATACGCCACCCACCAATAATGGGCCGCTAAGGGAAGGTAAAGGGTTTGTTTATGAAGGAGGCATTCGGGAACCATTGATTATTAAATGGCCTGCCAAAATTAAAAAAAGCGCTGTAAATGCATCTGTGGTCATGGGGCAAGATTTTTATAATACCTTTATGGATATAGCAGCCCTTGAACAAACTACCGATGGTGTAAGCCTACTTCCTCTTTTTGAGGGTAAGCATCTTAAAAAACGAGGTGTATTATGGCACTTGCCGCATTACAACCACCAAGGGAGCAAGCCTTCATCGGCATTCCGTGAAGGGAATTGGAAACTGGTTTACACTTATGAAGATGATCACTATGAGTTATTCAATTTAAAAAGAGACATCTCGGAAACACACAATCTGGCGCAAAAAAAAACCAACAAATTAAATAAGCTCAAAACAAAAATGCAATCAATGCTAAAGCAGTTAAACGCAAAATTCCCAATACCTAACCCTAATTATATAAAAGGTTAACATATTTAAAAATTTATTAAAAATTGACAAAAGTAAATCTGATTAACAACATTAATATGAAACCATTTATCTATTTTATTTGCATTTTATTCTTTAGCTTTTCCTCCTGTGAAAATCATGGTGCTATCGCAAATACTCAATTTGCGGACAATAATAAACTAGATAATAATTACCCCTGGAAAGCAAAATGGATTGGCACCGATGTTGGTACTGATACCGTTAACACATGGATTGGTTTTAGAAAGGAACTATCTATTGAAAGCCTGCCCAAAGCACCCTTGTACGCCAGAATTGCGGCCGATTCTAAATATTGGCTTTGGATAAACGGCGAAATGGTGGTTTTTGAAGGTGGCCTAAAAAGAGGGCCAACGCCTCAAGATACTTATTATGATACCATAGAGATTGGGAAGCACCTAAAAAAAGGTAAAAATGTTATAGCTATATTACTGTGGTATTTCGGTAAGGAAGGCTTTTCACATAAAAGCAGTAAAAAAGCAGGGTTAATATTTGATGCCCAAGGAAACAATGTTACCATCCTTTCCGATAAAACCTGGAAAGCATGGTTGCATCCCGCTTATGGCGAAACAGAGCCCCCTTTTCCTAATTACAGATTGCCGGAATCGAATATAAAATTTGATGCCCAAAAAGGCGATTTCAGTTTTGTCAGTTTAAATTTTAATCACGATTCAAAACCCAATGCTTTAGAATTTGGAATCCCCCCTATAGCACCGTGGCATACCTTGGTGCAAAGAAATATCCCCCAATGGAAAGATTTTGGCTTAAAAGCTTATGAAAATGCTCCAAAATTCCCTTTTTATGCCACAGGCGACACCTTAAAATTAAAATTGCCCTACAACGCTCAAATAACACCTTATCTAAAGGTTGAAGCCAATAATGGGGAACTTATAGACATTCGCACCAGCAATTATCGAGGTGGCGGACCGCCAAACGTGCGTGCCGAATACATCACTAAATCTGGAATTCAAGAATACGAAAGTTTTGGTTGGATGAACGGGGAGGAAGTTTATTATACCATCCCCAAAGGCGTGAAGGTGCTGGATTTAAAATACCGAGAGACGGGTTATAATACCGAATTTTCAGGTTTTTTTGAGTGCAATGAAGCTTTTTACAACCTACTATGGCAAAAATCGTTGCGAACCTTATACATCACCATGCGCGATACCTATATGGATTGCCCCGATAGGGAACGCGCCCAATGGTGGGGCGATGTGGTTTTGGAAAGTGGTGAGGCATTTTATGCGCTATCGCCCAGTTCACACGAACTTACAAAAAAAGGAATCCTCGAACTTATGAATTGGCAACGTGCCGATGGCACCATTTTTTCGCCAGTACCAGCAGGAAATTGGGATGCTGAACTGCCCACCCAAATGCTCTCAAGTATTGGTGCTTTCGGCTTCTGGAACTACTATTGGCATACCGGCGATAAGGAAACCATTGAAAAGATATATAGCAAGGTAGAAGCCTATTTAAACGTTTGGCAATTAAAGGCTGATGGCACTCTCGAACTGCGAAAAGGGGGGTGGACTTGGGGCGATTGGGGCGAAAACAAAGATATGCCACTATTGTTCAATACCCAATATTACATGGCCTTGGATAGTTTTTATAGAATGTCCTTGTTGCTGAATTATGCAGACAAAGCATCGGCAACCAAAGCCAAAATGGAGACGTTTAAGGCAGATTTCAATAAAATATTTTGGAACGGGACCGCTTATCGTTCACCAGAATACAAAGGAAAGACAGACGACCGCTCGCAAGGGTTGGCGGTAGTTTCTGGTTTGGCAGATGCAACTAAATTTGAGACCATCTACAAGGTATTGCAACAAGAGAAGCATGCCAGTCCCTATATGGAAAAATATGTTTTGGAAGCCTTATTCCAAATGGGTTATAGCCAGTATGCTTTAGAGCGGATGCAAGAGCGTTTTTCTACCATGGTCAATCATCCCGATTTTTCAACGCTTTGGGAAGGTTGGGGCATAGGAGTCGAAGGTTTTGGTGGTGGCACTACCAACCATGCATGGAGTGGCGGTGGTCTTACACTGCTGTCTCAATATGTAGCTGGCGTTTATCCAACTTCCGCAGCTTACAACACCTTTGAAGTGAAACCTAATTTAGGGTTTTTAAAGCACGTTAAAGCTACGGTACCATCTGTTAAAGGACCCATTGAAGTAGATATTAATGCAACCAATAATTATGAGATCGCATTAAAAGTGCCTGCAAATACGGTAGCAACGGTATATATCCCATCAAGCTACAATACGCTTCTAGTAAATAATAAACATGTAGATTATTTAACGGCAAATAATTTTCATGCCCTAGAATTAACGGATGGTTATTATTTTATAAAGGGTATTAAAACAAGTAATTAACACATATTTAAAAGACATGAATTTAAAATCAATTTTTTTATTGGCAATTTATTGTTTGATAACCATTGGGTGTAAAAACGGTAAGAATCTTACAAATCAAAATCTTGAAAAACACACACAGCCCAACATTATTCTAATTGTTGCCGATGATATGGGTTGGTTCGATTTGGGCTGTTACGGTAACCAATTCATAGAAAGTCCAAATCTGGATCAAATGGCAAAAGAGGGCATCCGCTTTACCGATGGGTATGCTGCCGCACCACTTTGTAGTCCGTCAAGAGCCAGTTTGGTTACGGGTTTACATCCTATTGCCGTTAATATTACAGAGCACATTCATGGCAACCAACCTGCGGGACCTAACCAAAAATTACAAACACCACCCGTAAACCAACAGTTAAATTTAGAGTTTGTTACCATTCCGGAAGTCCTTAAAACAAAAAATTATATTTCGGCACATATTGGTAAATGGCATTTGGGTGGTGGTAAATTTACGCCCGAGCATCAAGGGTACGATTTGAATATTGCTGGCGCATGGAATGGGTTGCCCAATAGTTTCTTTTATCCGTTTTTTCCTATGGGCGAAAAGCCGGAAATTCAAAATGATGCCAAGGAAGGCGATTATCTTACCGATGTTTTAACCAATAAAGCCATCGAATTCATTACTAAACAACAAAACGGGCCTTTCTTTTTGAGCT
Organism: Mariniflexile maritimum; assembly: GCF_009746565.1. GTDB lineage: Bacteria > Bacteroidota > Bacteroidia > Flavobacteriales > Flavobacteriaceae > Mariniflexile > Mariniflexile maritimum. Next base: position 32,811 of record NZ_WRPN01000015.1, on the reverse strand, counting down.
TAAATTTCTACTCACCGCACGTTCCTATTGAGGGAAAGGATGTTTTGGTTGAAAAATATAGAAAAAAACGTGGGAATGACGATGAAACCATTATGCCAAACATCCATTATGCTGCCATGGTAGAATCGATTGACCAAAACGTGGGACGCATCATTAAAACATTGAAAGCGTTGGGGCTAGAGGAAAACACATTGGTCGTTTTCACTTCAGATAATGGCGGATTGTCCGTTCAAGAGGTGCCCGCATTTGCAAAACACACACCACCTACCGATAATGGTGTGCTTCGCGATGGAAAAGGCTATTTGTATGAAGGCGGTATTCGAGAGCCTTTTATTGTTAAATGGCCACGTAAAATAAAGCCAAACCAAGTGAATGAAACCCCCGTTATTGCCCAAGATTTGTTCAACACGTTTGTGGATGTTACTGGTGCCCAAGGAAAAACAAACGATGGATTAAGTTTAATGCCCGTTTTTAATGGAAAAGCATTGGCGCAAAGGGGTTTATTATGGCATTTACCGCATTACAGTCCGCAACACGGTAAACCCGCATCGGCATTTCGTGAAGGTGATTGGAAGATTTTACATTTTTATGAAACCGATAGTTACGAACTTTATAATGTACGAAACGATATGGCCGAAACATTCAACCTTGCCGAAACCAACCTTGAAAAGCTTCAAGAAATGAAATTGAAAATGAACAACATGCTTCATAAAATGAATGCAAAATTTCCAGAACCCAACCCGAATTATGTGGGAGGGAAATAATAAAAACCCAAAAATAAATACTATGAAAAACAAAATTGTATCCAAAAAATATCAGGTATTGATTGTTGGTTTTCTTTGTTCGGTGACTGTTATGTTTTCACAACAAATAACCATAAACAATGTGTCGCCCCGTTTAGATACCAATGGCCATATTGTTGATGCGCACGATGGCAGGCTCATTCAATTTGGCGACACCTATTATTGGTACGGCACCAGTTATGGCAATACCAACGGCTTTACTACAAAAAACCAGTATGTTTGTTACAGTTCCAAAGATTTAAACGTTTGGAAAAAAGAAGGCTTGTTGCTGCCCAATCAGCCGGAAGGTGTTTATTACCGGCCTCATGTGGTTTATAATAAAAAAACAAAATTGTACGTGCTCTGGTATAATTGGTACCCCAAGCTTTGGAACGGCCAGTTTGGAGTAGCCACCAGTGAAAATCCTGAAGGGCCGTTTAAAATTGTGAATAGCGATGTGAAGATGTTTCGTTCGGATGTTGGGTTGGGCGATTTCGGATTATTTGTTGATGATGATGACACCTGCTATTTAAGCTATAACACCATACAAAACCATCAAGTTTCTGTTGAAAAATTAAACAAGAACTACACCGCTTCAACCATGGAAAACGGCGGCATCATAGCAGAACACATGGAAGCTGGTACTCAGTTCAAAAAAAATGGGAAGTACTATCTGTTAACCGATTATACCTGTTGTTTTTGTAATTATGGTTCTGGTGCTCGGGTATATATTTCCAATAATCCATTAAGTGGTTATACTTTTACCAACAACATCAATAGGCATCCAGGAACGCCTTCCTTCATATTAAATAATGGCATTAAACGGGGCACTACTTATGAAGTTTTAAAGAATAACGAAGGCACCATAAATGCGGTTGAGGTTCAATTTAAAGAAGCAAAATCAATCAACAAAGTAACCGTTTATCAGTTTACGGGAAACCGACCCGAAAATTGCGGGAATGTTGAAAACCCACGGGTGCACCCTGAAATTGCAACCCCTACGTTTTTAGTTTACAAATGGGCTTTTAATGCTTGGGAACCTGTAGCATTAAAAACTACAACGACTGATAAAACGGCTTTACTGCAGGAAATTAATTTAACTTTTGATGAGATAAAAGCGCATCGCATTAAAATTGTGCCAACAGTTGGGAATGATGCAAATTCTGATTTATACCTGAACGAAATTGCATTTTCCAAAAACGATGTTCCTCTAAATCCAAAAGATGCGGTGTTCTATATAACAGGAAAAGATACGCCTTCAAAACCCATCATTCCCGCACAGCAAAGTTATGTAACCAAATTACGAACCGAAAAAGGCGACCAATTTATTTGGGTTGGCGATTTGTGGGGGTCTGCTTCTGATAATATCAAAGGGCAAGACTATCAATACTGGAGCAGTCCGTTACAGTTTAATGAAGACGGCACCATAATCCCCATGTTCTGGGAAGATAGTTGGAGTTTTCAACAAAAACAAAACGATTAACAAATAGCAAAACTTATTTTTCAAATTAAATAAATAAATTATGAAAACAAGAAATCGCAGCACGAGTTTATTATTTTTCTCCTTCTTACTTATTATGGGTTGCAGTGGGGATGATTCAGCATCAGATACACCAACTACGCCCGAACCCAGCACAAAAGCCCAAAATATTGTTTTAAATGCAGAAGATTATAAACAACAATTTATAGGTGGTGGTGTGTCCATTGGTTTGTATATGAACAATCATTACAGCACCAGTCCTGCAGTGCAAGATCAGGCCATTCAATTACTGGCTAAAGACACCAATATGAAGTATTTTCAAGATTACATTGAAATTTACCCCAGTGACGATCCTGCTTATTTTGATAGAAGGGCCAATTATATAAAGGCAGCCAAAGTTTATAGGCCCGAATTGGAATTTTCGCTGGTAGGACAAAAATTTCCCAAAGATGTTATGCGTGAAATTGTGGTGAACGGCGAAAAATTTCAAGCCTTAAATACGGACGACCCCCTGATATACGACAAGTTGGCCAACTGGTTTTTTGAATTATTTAAAGGATTTTACGAACGTGGCGTTTCCGTTGAAATTTTTAATGTAGTAAATGAGCCCGATTTGAATACCGGCTTTAGAAAGCAACATTACGGGCTTAACGGTAATACCATGGAAGGTGCTGCCCGCGTTTTTAAATATGCCGTACCAAAGTTTAAAGCCATGTTGAACGACCCTGTAAAGAATACACTCAACATGAAAGTTCCATTAATTATGGGGCCTAGTACCATTTCACCAAATGGCTGCATTGAGTATATGGACTATTTTAAAACTAACCACCCCGATGTGTGGAAAAGCATTGATATTATTGCGACGCACCAATATATTAATGGGGGCAATCCAGATTTATTTAAAACCATTGTAGCAAAAGCCGAAGGCAAACCCATTTACCAATCTGAAACACATGCTTTAAAGGGCGATGCCTTAAATTTGGATGCCGTTTTTGCCAGTAGAGATCTTAAGGCTGCCTTGTCGTTATCAAATTTATTTAACACAGCGGTTAATAATGGCGTAAGTTCTTGGTGGTACTTTGAAAACAATTACCCCAATGTCGAGGTGTACCCAGGCGGCTTGTTAAGTATTCCGGACAAGGCGTTGCAAGCAACGCCCTATAAACATTATTATGCGTTTAAAGCGTTAACTTCGGCACAACCGCCATTATCGCATGTTATTGGTTTTACCCTTGATAAAGACCCAAAAACCGAACTCATAGCATTCAGGAAAAAAAATGAAAATACCGTTTATGCGCATTTTTCAAATTATAATACCAAGTCAAAAGATATTTCAATAACGGTTAAAGGTGCCAGCGGCAATAAAAAAATAACCGGATATACCGTTACTGTTACGAGCGAAACAAATAACGGTGCGGTACTAGATTCTAAAGTATTTGATACGCCTCAGGACAGCATTAAGTTGTCGGCAATAAGCTTGTCAATAAACACCATAAAAATTACCTTAGCAAATTAATGCCATAAAGTAGCATATTTTAAGTGTATTGATTTTTACCAAGAATAAAACGGCTTGTGCCTTATGCCCCATTACAATTTTTATTGTTTTAAATAGTAAATAAATTTTTTAGTCATGACTAAGTACTTCCTTCTTTTAATTTCGTTAACAATGTTGGCCTGCAAACAGGCGGTTGTTGAAAAACCGGTTTACACATCGGCCAAATGGGAAAACCCAGAATGGGAAAACCCAGAGATTTTTCAAATAAACAGAGAAAAGCCTCGTGCCACCTTTTATACCTACCCATCACGTGCGGAAGCATTGCTTCATGCCAGTTGGCAACAGTCGCCTTTTTATAAATCGCTTAACGGTACTTGGGATTTTTATTATGCTGAAAACCCTCAGTTAAGGCCTTCAGAGTTTTATAAAAATGATTTTAGTACAGCGGGATGGGATAAAATTAAGGTGCCATCCAACTGGGAGATGGAAGGGTTTGGTATTCCCATTTATACCAATATCATTTACCCATTTCCCAAAAACCCACCTTTTATCCAGCACGATCTAAATAATGTGGGAAGCTACAAACGTGGTTTTGAAATTGATAAAAGTTGGAACAACAAAACTGTTTTTCTTCATTTTGAAGGCGTAAGTGGTGCAATGTACGTTTGGGTAAATGGCGAAAGGGTAGGTTACAGCGAGGGCAGCAAAACCCCCGCCGAATTTGATATAACCAAATACATAAAATTAGGTAAAAACGAGGTGGCAGTGCAAGTACTAAGATGGAGCGATGGCAGCTATCTTGAAGACCAAGATTTTTGGCGTTTAAGCGGTATAGAAAGGGATGTCTATCTCTATGCGCAAGAACAAATTGGTATTAACGATCTTAAAATTTCATCCGGTTTAACCAATAATTACACCGATGGGTTACTTAATTTGGATTTGGAAATAAAAAATGCAACCAATCAACCAGAAACCAAAACCATTGTTGTTAAACTCATGGACGCGGGTAAGGAAATACTCAGTTTTTCAAAAAAAGAAACATTTAAACCCGGTATTTCAAATTTGAACTTTCAAAAATCAATAGCGAATGTTAAAAGTTGGAATGCGGAAACCCCTCATTTATATACCTTGTTGATTTCCGACGGCAACAGGTTTACAAGCTTAAAAACTGGTTTCAGAACCGTTGAAATTAAGAACAACCAGGTACTCATTAACGGAAAGGCGGTCTTGTTTAAAGGGGTTAATGTGCACGACCACGACCAAGTTACCGGGCATGTTATTTCCGAAGAGCTTACTATGAAAGATTTAAGGTTGATGAAGGAAAACAACATCAACGCCATCAGGTGTAGCCATTACCCAAAAAACCCGTTTTTTTATAGAATGTGCGATGAATTTGGTTTTTATGTAATTGATGAAGCCAACATTGAAACGCATGGCATGGGCACTACCAACCAAGGTTTGGATGCCAATGAGGAAGCTAAAAAAATACACCCAGCATATTTGCCCGAATGGAAAGCCATGCATTTGGACCGTACAGAACGTATGTATGAACGCGATAAAAACCATACATGCATCATCACTTGGTCTTTGGGGAATGAAGCCGGCAATGGTGCCAACTTTTATGCTACCTATGCCTGGTTAAAAGAAAAAGACCCATCACGACCCGTGCAGTACGAAGGAGCTACAAACTATGAAAACACCGATATTCAGGTACCCATGTACTGGCGCATCAATCAAATGATTGAGTATGCCGAAAACAACCCAAAGCGTCCGCTCATCCAATGCGAATATTCTCATGCCATGGGGAACAGCTTGGGCAATTTTCAGGATTATTGGGATGTTATTGAAAAATACGACATCATGCAAGGTGGCTATGTATGGGATTGGGTTGACCAAGGAATATTAACCAAAAACGACCAAGGAGAAGCCTACTGGGCCTATGGCGGCGATCTGGGTGGGGCGCATCTTCAAAACGATGGTAATTTTTGTTTAAACGGCGTGGTAAATCCAGATAGAACCCCACAACCGGAATTGAATGAACTTAAAAAAGTGTATCAATACATTAAGTTTCAGTCCGTCAACCCACAAACGGGTAAAATCACCATTACCAATAAATACGATTTCACAAATTTAGATGCTTATGAACTAAGTTGGGAACTTAAAGAAAACGGTATTAAAAAAGCTGAAGGCACTCTGGAACCTATAAGTTTAGAGCCACAAAAATCGACTGTTGTAACCTTGCCGTTGCCAAAGCTAAATACAACCCAAAACGAATATGCCATAAATATTTATGCCAGAACGCGCAACGAGCAACCCCTTTTGCCAAAAGGTCACGTGGTTTCGTATCAACAATTTGAAATGGGTACTTATAAACCCGAAGCTTTGCAGAACAAACCCGAAGCTGCGTTTACCGTTAAACAGGTAGATGGTTTTTTAAATGTTTCAAATGAAATGGTTACAATTGGTTTTGATAAGCAAAACGGGCAACTGGCCATTCTTGATTATGGTAAAGGGAACATGATACTGGAAGGCATTAAACCAAATTTTTGGAGGGCTACAACCGATAATGATTTCGGTTTCAATATGCCTGAAAAGATGAAGGTATGGAAAGAAGCCAGCATCAACCAAGAACTGAAATCATTTAAAGTACTTGTGAACAACAAAGAAATGGCCCTGGATAATTTTTTACAACCGCAAGATGTTCCATCCCTAAAAATTGTATCCGAGTATTTTTTGCCCTCGGTTAATGGAAGTGTAGAAGTAAGTTACATCTTGGAACCAAATGGTATGGTGTATATCAATAACCAACTTAAAAACCTAAGCAAAAATTTGCCGCCTATGCCCAGGTTTGGCAATAATGTTGTTATTAAAAATGAGTATAACCAAGTAAATTGGTATGGAAGAGGGCCCCACGAAAATTACCAAGACAGAAAAACGTCGGCATTGGTGGGCAATTACTCAGCTATGGTTAAGGATTTGTACGTACCTTACATCCGTCCTCAAGAGAATGGATATAGAACGGATAACCGAAAAGTAAGTTTTACCAATGCATCTGGTTATGGCATTGAAATTGAAAAAGGTTCAAACTATTTTAGCTTTAGTGCACACCATCAGTATAATTCCGATTTTGATGAAGGTGTTAAAAAACAGCAACGCCACACTATCGATGTACCCATTAGGGATTTGGTAAGTATCAATATCGACTATAAACAAATGGGTGTTGGTGGCGATGATAGTTGGCAAGCGCAACCACACGATGCCTATAAGATATTTCCAAATAACCTTAATTATTCTTATAGCATTAAGCCTGCAAAAATCAACTAAAGAAACTTAAAAATCAATACTACTAGTTAAATTAAAACTGGACTTGCAGGTTACTATTCGTATTAGTTGCAGTTCCAGTTTTTTTTGTCTAACAGCACAGGTTCAAAAAAGATGCGTTCTATTTTTTCAAATGGCATCAATTAAAAATAAAGCTACTCGAGGTTTTTTTTTTCTTGCTATTAAAATGTTTGTAACTATTATGGTTTTTTGTTGATAAACTTCTAAAAAAAAGCCAAGTTTTCAGAAGTTTAAAAGTTAAATTTTAAAAAAAATTTGACAATGTAAATTAATTGTTTATATTTGGTAATCGATTACATATTGTAAATCGGATTAACTAAAACTATTTAAAAATGAAAAAACAATTACTTTTATTAACTTTATCAATCTTACTTTTCACATCGCTTTCACAAGCGCAAATTAAAGTATGGGATTTTGGCGGCGAGCAATTAGTAGATGGTGGCGGTTACACCTATACCAATATGGCTACGGCAACTTCAATTAATGCGGTATGCGACCAAGGAGCATCTCCAGGCACTCAGGTTTCACTTTTAGGCACAAGTGCACCAAGCTATGGCGTTGGTTATTATGAAAATGATTTTGGTGGTGGTGTAAAATTTGTGCATAAAAGTGTGAATTCTGATAGGTTAAGAACGAATAATCCAGCAATAGTTGATTATGATGATAACGTTGGCGGCAATTTTGCTGCAGTTGGCGTTACTGGTCGTATCTATGTGAACTCAGGTGGGAAAGGTTTAGAAAGAACGTTGTCCATCACTACAACGGTTCCAAACCAAAAAGTTACAATTCTTGCAAGGGCTGAAAACATTGCTTCCAATGGCGGCAATATTGAGCATTACTTGGAAAGAACCGGAGGTGCCTTATTAACGTTTGTATTAAACGCTTCGGCTTCCGATGTAAATTCTAGCAATATTTATGAGATTCATGCAACACTTCCAGTTGCAGGAGAGTATTTTTATTATGATTTAGTGGGCAAACCAAGTTGGTACAGAGTCTATTTTGGCGACGTAAATTTACCAACTATTGATGCTTCAAATGCTATTGGTAGAGCAACAGCTGGTGTAAATGATGCTATTTCTAAAGTTTCAACAAATGTACATGCTATTGGTAACAGGGTATATGTATCAAACGTAAAATCGAGCACCGATATAAAAATTTACAGCATTACAGGAGCTTTGGTTAAATCGTTCAAAACAAACAGTGATATGGATTTCACATTCCAATCTGGTTTGTACATAGCAACGGTTAAAACTTCCGAAGGTCAAAAATCGGTTAAACTATTAACCAAATAGTATAACCGTACAATAACCTAAAATTGAATTGGGACATGCTTTTTAGGGCATGTCCCTATTTTATTTTTTAGCCTTCCTAAATAAATTGGTTACACACTTTAAATGCTTATGGCCCGTTTTGGGTTTAAAAAACGGTTTGTTTATCATTATTTAATAAAATTTATTTTTGTAATCGATTACAAAGTTGTAGTTTTGATGTAAATTAAATATCAGGTATGTTTTTACTATGCAATTATAACAGTACTTAAATCGAGCATGATTTTTTTTTGATTGTATTTTTCAAAACAGAACCAAATAGCAACCGTATTAATTATAACCAGAATTTAAAATGTCAGTAATACAAGAAAATAAAATAAGCTTAAACAGGGCAAATTTAAAGCAAGAAACCAAAGCGCCCATTAAAATTGTGCAATTTGGAGAGGGCAATTTTTTAAGAGCTTTTATAGGCTACGCTTTTCAGGAACTAAACAAAGCAGCCAATTTTAACGCCGGCATTGCCGTTGTGCAGCCCATAGACAAAGGCTTGGTTAAGATGCTGAACGACCAAGACGGCCTTTACACCTTATTTATGAAAGGTGTGAAAAAAGGCAAGGAAATTCAAGAAATGGAATTGATTACCAATGTTGTAAAAGCGGTCGATCCGTATGCTAACTTCAACGATTATTTAAGTTTGGCAAAGGAACCTTCACTAGAGTTTGTTATTTCAAATACTACCGAAGCTGGAATTGCTTATGTTGGCTCCGATACGCCCCAAATGCAGCCGCCAAGTTCGTTTCCCGCTAAATTAACCGTGCTTTTGTACGAACGTTTTAAACATTTTAATGCCGATAAAACCAAAGGTCTTACCATCATTCCCTGCGAATTGATAAACCATAACTCCGAAACTTTACGGGATATTATTTTAAAATATGTTTCCGATTGGAATTTAGGCGACGCCTTCAAAACATGGTTGTTGGAAAGTAACGCGTTCCACAGCACATTGGTGGACAGAATTGTTCCCGGCTATCCAAAAGATGAAATTGAAGCCTACAACGCGCAACTTGAGTATAAGGATAATTTAATTGTTGCTGCCGAGGCATTCTTGCTATGGGTTATTGAAGGCGGAAACGATTTAAAGGCTAAATTACCCTTCCATAAAACCAATTTGGATGTGAAAATTGTAGCCAACATGCAACCGTACCGAACCCGAAAAGTGCGTATTTTAAATGGCGCACATACAGCAATGGTGCCCTTTTCACTGCTTTACGGAAACAAAACGGTAAAACAAACGGTTGATAATGCCTTTACGGGGAAATTCATCAACGAAGCCGTTTTTAACGAAATCATCGATACCCTAGAAATGGACAAGAACGAACTGAACAGTTTCGCAGAAGAGGTTTTCGACCGTTTTAGAAACCCCTTCATCATCCACAACCTGTCTAGTATCGCATTAAACTCTATCTCAAAATTCACCGTTAGGGTATTGCCCAGTTTGTTGGAATATGTAAAAATCCATAAAAAACTGCCTACCAATTTAACCTTTGCCTTCGCAGCATTGATTCGCTTTTATCAAGGAACGTGGAACAATGAAAGCTTGCCCGTACAGGATAGTGATGAAATTGTAGCTACCTTTGCAAAAATTTGGGAATCCAATGATTATTCTGAAATAGCCAAAAACGCTTTAAGTATTGAAGATTATTGGGGTGAAGACCTAAATAAAATAGAAAATTTAACCCAAGCCGTAGCGCTCGCCTTAAAGGAAATCGATGTCAACGGTATTGAAGCGGGTTATGCCAATTACAGCAAAACCTTTTAACTGTTTAATATCAAATAATTACAATTTTTAAAATGCTGAAAAAACTCATAAAAGTAAACGCATCAGATAATGTGGCAGTAGCTTTGGTAAATTTAAAGGCAGGCGATGTGGTATCTTTCGAAGGAAACAACATATCCATACTTTCCGATACCAAATCGAAACACAAAATAGCTTTACAGAAATTTGAATCGGGCGATAGAATCATCATGTACGGTGTGCTTGTGGGTTCTGCAAACGGAACTATTGAAAAAGGCGACGTACTAACCACCGAAAACGTAAAGCACCAAAGCGAGAAAGTTTTTGGAAGGACCGAATCCTTCACATGGAAAGCCCCAGATGTTGAAAAGTGGAAAAATAAAACCTTTATGGGCTATCACAGGGAAGATGGGCAAGTGGGCACCGAAAATGTGTGGCTCTTTTTCCCGTTGGTGTTTTGTGAAAACAGAAACATTGAAACCTTAAAGGAAGTTTTTGAAAAGGAGCTCTTAAAGCAAAAGGTTAATCCGCACCAAATGTTGCTTCGTTCGTTGGTCAATAATACAGGTGAAGAAACCGCCGATGTTAGTACTTCCACCGATGTTTTTGATAATATCGATGTAAAATTTATAACGCATCCCGGGGGTTGTGGCGGCATCAGGCAAGACTCCGAAAGTTTGGCAAAACTATTGGCAGGTTATGTTAACAACCCAAATGTTGCCGGTGCAACCGTATTAAGTTTGGGGTGCCAAAACCTTCAGATAAACATTTTTAAACAGGCTTTGGAAGCCATAAATCCAAATATAAAAAAACCAGTCCTTATTTTTGAACAACAAAAAATGGGAACCGTTAACGATATGTTATCGGCCATCATAAAAGAGTCTTTTGAGGCCATCAAAAAAGCCAATAACGTTAAGCGCGAACCGGCACCACTATCAAAATTAAAGGTAGGTCTGGAATGTGGCGGGTCCGACGGTTTTTCTGGAATCTCTGCAAACCCAACTTTGGGCGCCGTTTCAGATATGTTGGCGGCACTTAACGGAACTGCTATTTTATCGGAATTCCCTGAATTGTGTGGTGTTGAACAGGAATTGGTGAACCGATGTGTTGACGATGAAAAAGGGGCAAAGTTCCTTAAACTCATGAAAGCCTATGAAAAATCGGTGGTAGATGCCGGTTCAGGTTTTGATATGAACCCATCGCCAGGAAATATAAAGGATGGGTTGATTACCGATGCCATGAAATCGGCCGGAGCTGCCAAAAAAGGGGGCACATCGCCTGTTCAGGACGTGTTGGATTATGGTGAGTATGTTACCAAACCGGGCCTTAACCTATTATGTACACCGGGCAATGATGTTGAGAGTACGACGGCCATGGTGGGTTCGGGCGCTAATGTGGTTTTGTTTACAACGGGTCTGGGAACACCAACAGGAAACCCCATTGCACCTATTATTAAAGTATCGTCAAATACTGAATTAGCTCAAAAAATGCCAGATATTATCGATATTGAAACAGGTGCCGTTATACGCGGTGAAAAAACAATTGAAGCGATGGCCGAAGAAATGCTAGCGTTTATTATAGAAGTTGCGAGCGGTAGAATACAGACCAAAGCTAAATTATTGAACCAAAACGATTTTATCCCTTGGAAAAGAGGGGTGTCGTTATAAGTTATCACCCTAATTAAAAAAGCTGAATTTTCGTTTCATTACAAAAATTCAGCTTTTTTTATGGAAATATAATTTAAAACTTAAGAAGCCAGGGCCTTTTTTAATGACGATTTCCTAATATGCAATTTGGGTTCTAATACTATTTTTTTATCCATAGTAAATTGTTCGCCGCTGTTGGTCTGTTCTAAAAAAACTTTTGCGGCCATGGTTCCCATTTCAAGTGGCGATTGATCTACCGATGATATGGAAAGTTCCATAAACTTGGTAAATGGCTCATTGCTAAAACCAACCACCCTGAATTCTTCTGGAATCTTTAAACCCGCTGATTTTATGGCCGCTATGGCACCCAAAGCGCTAAAATCACTTGAGGAAAATAGGGCATCTGGCGGATTCTTCATTTTAAGCAATGCTCCCATAGCTTTTTCACCTTCTTCAAGATTACTTTTCGTTTGGATGATGTAGTCTTGGTTCAATGCCATCCCATTATCAAGCAAGGCCTGTTTGTATCCTAAAAAGCGCTCTTTGAATATTTCAATAGACTGTTCGCCCGAAAAATGTGCAATGCGCTTGCAACCTTGCTCAATTAAATGTTTTGTGGCCGCATAGCCGCCTGCAAAGTCGTTTATGGTAACCGAACTTACACCTTCCATAATGCGTCGCCTATCAAAAAATATTAGGGGCACTTTCTTTTTGAGTATTCGTTCGTAATGGCTTGAATCTTTACTGGATCTTGATACCGACATCAATATACCATCAACCTGCGCGTTTAAAAGGGCATCAATGGTTTCAGCTTCTTTTTCGTTCAGTTCGTGTGTTTGGCAAATAATAACATGGTATCCATAAAGGGAAAGCTCATCTTCAATACCCCGAATTATCGAAGCGAAAAAATTGCTGTCAATTCTAGGAACAATAACGCCCACATTTTTGCTTTTGCCACTTTTTAGCGCTAGGGCTAGCTTGTTTTGCTCATAGTTCATGCTCGAAGCTGTTTCTAAAACCAGCTTTCGGGTTGCTTCACTTATTTTTGGATTGTTGTTTAAAGCCCTAGAAACCGTTGCTGCTGTAATATCTAATTTTTTAGCAATGTCGTAAATGGTGGTCTTTTTACTCATTTAAGCGTTTAATTTTTTAAAAAGTAGGTAAAAGTACATTTTTTTGCATCATAATATTCATTTGAAACTTAATATTTTTATATATGCCTAAATAATCTACAGCTTTAAAATGCATCAATCGCAACAATATCTTGTTCAGGCAATTGAATGGTAATAAAACAACAAATCCATTTATACTTGCAACATAGTTTTTAAACCTGTAACTTTAAACTTTAAACCTAATATATGCCCTTCAAACCATTTACAGATTACTTACTGCTCGAAAAAAAATATTCAGCTTTAACCGTAAATGCCTATCAAAAAGACTTAGAGGATTTTAGGGTGTTTATCGCTTCAGAATATCAACAAGATACGATAAATCTTGTTCATTATCCGCAAATAAGAAACTGGATTGTAATTTTGGTTGAAGGTGGCATATCGAACAGGAGCATCAACCGAAAAATATCGGCTTTAAATACCTATTATAAGTTTCTTCTGAAAATTAAGGCTATTGAAACAAATCCGTTGGCAAAGCACAAAGCCTTAAAAACCAGTAAAAAAATACAGATACCTTTTTCCGAACCGGAAGTGGCTACCGTTTTAGACGCGCTTTTTTTTGAAAAGGATTTTGAAGGCACCCGAAACAAGTTAATGATTGAATTGTTTTACTCTACGGGCATACGAAGGATCGAACTGGTTGAATTGAAACTTTTAAGTATTGATTTAGAAACAAAAACCTTAAAGGTGTTGGGCAAAAGAAACAAGGAACGTGTGGTTCCGTTGCTGGATTCGGTTATAAAAACACTGCGCCTATACCTGAAGCAACGCGATACGCTTGAAACAATTTTAGATAACGATTATCTGTTTCTAACCCAAAAAGGCGTTAAAATATATGAAACGCTTGTTTACAGAATAATAAATGATTATTTTAGTCTTGCATCTACTAAGGTAAAAAAAAGTCCGCATATATTAAGACATTCCTTTGCGACCCATTTACTCAATCAAGGTGCCAACCTAAATGCTGTTAAAGAGCTTCTTGGTCATTCAAGTTTGGCAGCAACACAGGTTTATACACATAATAGCATAAGCGAATTAAAAAAGGTGCACGTACAAGCGCACCCCAGAAGTAAAAAGTGAATTGAATTTTATTGTCTAACCAAAACGTAAGAAGTTTAAAATAGCCATTGGTGTTTTTCATGCAATGAAAAGTATACTATGGATGCACATCTTACCAATTAAAACAAAATCAGAAAAGATGAAAGTAAACACGCAATCAGTCAATTTTAATGCAGACAAAAAATTAATAAACTTCATTCAAAAACGAATGGATAAGTTGGATACGTTTTATGACAAGGTCATTCAATCCGACATATTTTTAAAAGTAGAAAACACCAGTAACAAAGAGAACAAAATAGTTGAAGCTAGGGTAAGCGTACCCGGAGATAGCTTTATAGTGAAGAAACAATGTAAAAGTTTTGAGGAAGGCGCAGATATGGCAGCAGCCTCATTAGAGCGACAACTAAAAAAGAGAAAAGAAAAACTAAGGACACATTTATAATAAAATTTATAAAAAATGTTTTGAATAAAAAAATAAATCTCTACATTTGCAGTCCGTTAGAAATAGCGGGCTTTTTTTTATGCCCAAAAAGTATAAAAACGCCGATGTAGCTCAGCTGGCTAGAGCAGCTGATTTGTAATCAGCAGGTCGTGGGTTCGAGTCCCTCTATCGGCTCCAAATGAAATAATTGAAGCGCACAGGTTTTAGGGATATGCTATAAGGCAGTAAACTAGAAAAGGGACGAAAAGTTTATCCTGAGCGCAGTCGAAGGGAGTCCCTCTATCGGCTCCAAATCCTGCGAAAGCAGGAATCTCAAAAATATCAAGCGTTTTGGGAAAGTTCATTAAAAATTAAATTTTGGATTTTTTGGAATTTGGAATTTAAAATATTGAAATTTTGATAATTGGGGGAGATACTCAAGCGGCCAACGAGGGCAGACTGTAAATCTGCTGACTTAGTCTTCGCAGGTTCGAATCCTGCTCTCCCCACCACAAATTTCAGCGAAGGCAGGAATCTCAAGCTTCAAATTCCAAATGCAATATAGAGGAAATTGAATTAAGGTTTGAAAACGTTCATTAAAAATGGAATTTGGAATTTCCTTAGTGGAATTTCAATAAAAATTGCGGGAGTAGCTCAGTTGGTAGAGCGTCAGCCTTCCAAGCTGAATGTCGCCGGTTCGAACCCGGTCTCCCGCTCTGTGATTTGCGAATTACGAATTACGGTTTTTTTTGAATCGTAAACAAATATCGGCAATCGTAAATATACCGCCGGTGTAGCTCAGGGGTAGAGCGTTTCCTTGGTAAGGAAGAGGTCACGAGTTCAATTCTCGTCATTGGCTCAAGTAGTGCAAAATAAAGAATACACTAATATTATTATATAACTAAGATTAAATTACTAAAAAAACATGGCAAAGGCAACTTTCGATCGTTCAAAACCACACTTAAATATTGGTACAATTGGACACGTAGATCACGGTAAAACAACTTTAACTGCTGCTATTACTAAAGTATTAGCTGATGCAGGTTTATCAGAAGCGAAATCATTTGATCAAATTGATAACGCTCCAGAAGAAAAAGAAAGAGGTATTACAATCAATACTTCTCACGTAGAATATGCAACAGCAAAACGTCATTACGCACACGTTGACTGTCCAGGTCACGCGGATTACGTTAAGAACATGGTTACCGGTGCTGCTCAAATGGATGGCGCTATCTTGGTGGTTGCTGCTACCGATGGCCCTATGCCACAAACTCGTGAGCACATCCTTTTAGGCCGTCAAGTAGGTATTCCTCGTATGGTTGTATTCATGAACAAAGTGGATATGGTTGATGATGAGGAACTATTGGAATTGGTAGAAATGGAAATCAGGGATCTGTTGTCATTCTATGAATATGATGGCGACAATGGTCCAGTAATTGCTGGTTCAGCTTTAGGCGCCCTTAACGGTGAAGCTAAATGGGTTGAGACCGTTATGCAATTAATGGAAGCTTGCGATACTTGGATTGAAGAGCCATTACGCGAAATTGACAAACCTTTCCTAATGCCGGTTGAGGACGTATTCTCCATCACTGGTCGTGGAACCGTAGCAACTGGCCGTATTGAAACCGGTATTGCAAAAACTGGCGACCCAGTTGAAATAATTGGTATGGGTGCCGAAAAATTAACGTCAACCATCACAGGTATCGAAATGTTCCGTCAAATCCTTGATAGAGGAGAAGCTGGAGATAACGCAGGTATCCTATTAAGAGGTATTGATAAAACTCAAATCTCAAGAGGGATGGTTATCGTTAAACCAGGTTCTGTAACGCCACACGCTAAATTTAAAGCTGAGGTTTATATCTTGAAAAAAGAAGAAGGTGGCCGTCACACACCATTCCACAACAACTACCGTCCTCAGTTCTACGTTCGTACAACTGACGTAACTGGAAATATCATGCTTCCTGATGGTGTTGAAATGGTTATGCCAGGAGACAACTTAACCATTACTGTTGACCTAATCCAGAAAATTGCCATGAACGTAGGTTTACGTTTTGCAATCCGTGAAGGTGGTCGTACAGTAGGTGCTGGTCAGGTAACTGAAATTTTAGACTAAATTTTTCATACATATAAGTTAAGGTGTCCTCCATTTGGTGGATACCTTGATTTATGTTTATGGGGTTTATTAATAATTCAGAATTAATAAACGGGTTTAGCTCATCCCGATAGCTATCGGGAGGTAGAGCAGCCTAAAAAACGGGTTTAGCTCAGTTGGTAGAGCACTGGTCTCCAAAACCAGGTGTCGTGAGTTCGAGTCTCGCAACCCGTGCACAGTAGAGGTCTATTTTTTTTGAATGAACTTCTTTTTAAATGAACAAGAAAAAATAAAAATTTCACTTAAATCAATTTAAAATTGATAGACAGAGGTTTTTAATTTATTGAAAAAAACATATAAATGGCTGGATTTGTAAATTACGTAAAAGAATCATTTGGCGAACTTAAAAATAATGTAAGCTGGCCAACTTGGGCAGAAGCGCAAAGCTTAACTGTTTTAGTAGCTGTATTTTCAATTATATTTTCCTTAGCAATTTGGGGAGTAGATACCGTTTTCAGTAAAGTGATAGCGTTATACTTTCAATGGATTAACTAACGGATAAAAAAAAGTGTATGTCTGAAGTAGGTGAAAAAAAATGGTACGTTGTTAGGGCTGTAAGCGGTCAAGAGAATAAAATTAAAACCTATATCGAGAACGAGATCGCTCGATTGGGTTTTCAAGATTATGTTGACCAAGTATTGGTTCCAACCGAACGTGTCGTTCAAATACGCAACGGAAAAAAAATCCATAAAGACAAGGTTTTCTTTCCAGGATATATCATGATTCAAGCCAATTTATCTGGAGAAATTCCCCATATCATCCGTTCGGTAACCAACGTTATTGGGTTTTTGGGTGAGACCAAAGGAGGCGACCCCGTGCCGTTAAGACAATCGGAAGTAAACAGAATGTTAGGTAAGGTTGATGAGCTTTCGGTTGACGAAAACGCCAACGTAGCCATACCGTTTACCAAAGGCGAAACCGTTAAGGTTATCGACGGGCCTTTTAACGGGTTTGATGGCACCATCGAGAAAATAAACGAAGAAAAGCGTAAACTTGAGGTTATGGTTAAGATTTTCGGAAGAAAAACACCACTAGAACTAAGTTATATGCAAGTCGAAAAAGTATAATAATTGTTACACTCTATAAAAAAGATACATTCTTAAGCTTCCATTTAAGAATCATATCAAACTAAATTATTAAAAATGGCAAAAGAAATTGGTAAAGTAGTTAAGTTACAAGTTCGGGGAGGTGCTGCGAATCCGTCGCCACCGGTTGGACCCGCTTTAGGTGCTGCTGGGGTTAACATCATGGAGTTCTGTAAGCAATTTAATGCTAGAACACAAGATAAGCCAGGTAAGGTATTACCCGTGGTTATTACCGTTTACAAAGACAAGTCATTCGACTTTGTAATCAAAACACCACCAGCTGCAGTACAATTATTAGAAGCGGCCAAGTTGAAAAGTGGTTCAGGAGAACCGAACAGAAAAAAAGTAGCTAAAGTTTCATGGGAACAGATCAAAACAATAGCAGAAGATAAAATGGTAGATTTAAACGCATTTACCATCGAATCGGCTATGAGAATGATTGCTGGTACCGCAAGGTCTATGGGTATAACCGTAACCGGAAACGCACCTAAGTAATCTATTAAAGACATTAAGAAATGGCAAGATTAACAAAAAAGCAAAAAGAAGCTTTAGCAAAAATTGAAAAAGGGAGAATTTATTCTCTGGACGAAGCATCGGTATTGGTAAAAGACATTACAAGTACAAAATTTGATGCCTCAGTGGATATCGCTGTACGTTTAGGAGTTGATCCGCGTAAAGCAAACCAGATGGTGAGAGGCGTGGTTTCATTGCCTCACGGAACTGGTAAGGACATGAAAGTATTAGCATTGGTTACACCCGATAAAGAAGCTGAAGCAAAAGAAGCGGGTGCAGATTACGTTGGTTTAGATGACTATCTTGATAAAATCAAGAACGGTTGGACAGATGTTGACGTTATTATCACCATGCCAAGCGTTATGGGTAAATTAGGCCCTTTAGGACGTATATTGGGCCCTCGTGGTTTAATGCCAAACCCTAAAACCGGTACCGTAACCATGGATATTGCTAAAGCTGTAACCGAAGTTAAAGCAGGTAAAATCGACTTTAAAGTTGATAAAACCGGTATCGTGCATGCCGCAATTGGTAAGGTATCATTTAGTGCCGACAAAATTGCCGATAATGCAAACGAGTTAATTCATACATTAATAAAACTCAAGCCAACTGCTGCTAAAGGCGTGTACGTGAAAAGTATTTACCTTTCCAGTACCATGAGCCCTAGTGTTGCCGTTGATCCTAAAGTTGGTTAATTAGTTAAATACTTTTATTATGACAAGAGAAGAAAAATCACAAGTAATTGAGGACTTAACTGCAGAACTAGCCAATAACGCTAATATATATTTAGCTGACATTTCAGGATTAAATGCATTAACAACCTCAGAATTCCGTCGTGCTTGCTTTAAAGCAAACGTGAAATTAGCAGTCGTTAAAAACACCTTACTTGAAAAAGCTATGGAAGCCTCTGAAAGAGATTTCGGAAATCTACCATCGGTCTTAAAAGGAAATACATCAGTAATGTATTCTGAAGTAGGTAATGTACCGGCGAAGTTAATTAAAACCTTCCGCAAAAAAGCTGAAAAACCTTTGTTGAAAGGCGCCTTTATTGAAGAATGTGTTTACATTGGCGACAACCAGATAGACATGTTAATCGA
Organism: Mariniflexile maritimum; assembly: GCF_009746565.1. Taxonomy (GTDB): domain Bacteria; phylum Bacteroidota; class Bacteroidia; order Flavobacteriales; family Flavobacteriaceae; genus Mariniflexile; species Mariniflexile maritimum. The sequence goes on along the minus strand of NZ_WRPN01000015.1, from coordinate 13,510 downwards.
TATCAAGTCTAAGGATGAACTATTGGGTGAACTTATTGGTTTACTTCAGTCTCCTGCTAAAAACGTTGTTTCGGCACTTAAATCAAGCGGTGGAAAATTAGCTGGTATCTTAAAAACACTATCTGAAAAAGAAGGATAGTATTAAATAGTACGCACTTTATTACAATTATATTATTAAAAATTTATTAAAAACGATAGAAAAATGGCAGATTTAAAAGATTTCGCAGAAAAATTGGTTAACTTAACAGTAAAAGAAGTAAACGAGTTAGCTACAATATTAAAAGAAGAGTACGGTATCGAGCCTGCTGCTGCTGCAGTAGCAGTTGCTGCTGGTCCTGCTGCAGGTGGTGGCGACGATGCTGCTGAGGCTCAAACTGAGTTTACAGTAGTATTAAAAGCTGCTGGTGCATCTAAATTAGGTGTTGTTAAATTAGTTAAAGAATTAACTGGTTTAGGTTTAAAAGAAGCTAAAGAATTAGTTGATGGAGCTCCAAGTAACGTAAAAGAAGGAGTATCTAAAGACGAGGCAGAAGCTTTAAAAGCATCTTTAGAAGAAGCTGGAGCAGAGGTTGAGCTTAAATAAGCTTAGCTACCAAAAATCATAAAGGTTTAGGTCTGGAGTGTTACTTCAAGACCTAAACCATTTTGCGTATATAATCATTACATACGCCACAACTATTATTTTTTAATCAAAATTCCGTCCATTGATGTTATCAACACAAGCTGAAAGATTAAATTTCTCGTCTATTGTAAATAGAACCGAATATCCCGATTTCTTGGATATTCAGATTAAATCCTTCCAGGATTTTTTCCAATTAGAAACAAAGTCTGAAGAAAGAGGCGATGAAGGGCTATACAATACCTTCATGGAGAACTTTCCCATTACCGATTCCCGCAATCAATTTGTTTTAGAATTTTTAGATTATTTCATAGATCCTCCACGATACGCCATCGATGAGTGTATCGAACGAGGCCTTACATACAGCGTTCCGCTTAAGGCTAGGTTAAAGCTCTATTGTACAGATCCTGAACACGAAGATTTTGAAACCATTGTTCAAGACGTTTACTTAGGAACCATTCCTTACATGACCCCCAGTGGTACCTTTGTAATCAATGGCGCAGAACGTGTTGTTGTTTCCCAATTGCACCGTTCCCCAGGCGTATTCTTTGGGCAATCGTTCCATGCAAATGGCACCAAATTATATTCCGCTAGGGTCATTCCTTTTAAAGGCTCTTGGATTGAGTTCGCTACCGATATCAACCAAGTGATGTATGCATACATCGACCGTAAGAAAAAATTACCGGTAACCACGCTGTTCCGAGCCATTGGTTTTGAACGTGATAAAGACATCCTGGAAATTTTCGATCTGGCTGAAGAAATAAAAGTATCAAAAACAGGATTAAAAAAATACCAAGGCAGAAAATTAGCAGCGCGTGTTTTGAACACCTGGCACGAGGATTTTGTGGACGAAGATACAGGCGAAGTTGTGTCCATCGAGCGTAATGAAATTATTCTTGATCGTGATACCGTTTTAGACAAAGATAACATAGAAGAAATTATTGAAGCTGATGTGAAGGCGATTCTTTTGCATAAAGAAAGCGCAGAACAAGGCGACTATGCCATCATTCACAACACACTTCAAAAAGATCCAACAAACTCTGAAAAAGAGGCCGTTGAACATATATACAGGCAATTGCGTAATGCAGAGCCACCCGATGAGGAAACGGCACGGGGCATCATTGATAAATTATTCTTCAGTGACCAACGCTATTCTTTAGGCGAAGTGGGGCGTTACCGAATGAACAAAAAACTGGGGCTTGATATTGAAATGGAAAAGCAAGTGCTTACCAAGGAAGATATCATCACCATTATAAAATATTTAATCGAGCTTATCAACTCAAAAGCTGAGATTGATGACATCGACCACTTATCAAACCGTCGTGTGCGTACCGTGGGCGAGCAATTATCACAACAATTTGGTGTTGGTTTGGCACGTATGGCACGTACCATTCGCGAGCGTATGAACGTACGCGATAACGAGGTGTTTACCCCAATCGATTTGATTAATGCCAAGACCTTATCGTCTGTAATCAACTCGTTTTTCGGTACCAACCAGTTATCCCAGTTCATGGATCAAACAAATCCATTGGCTGAAATTACCCACAAACGTCGTTTATCGGCACTTGGGCCAGGTGGTCTATCTCGTGAACGGGCAGGTTTCGAGGTGCGCGACGTACATTATACACACTACGGTCGTTTATGTCCCATTGAAACGCCTGAGGGACCAAATATTGGTTTGATTTCCTCACTTTCGGTATTTGCTAAAGTGAACGGCATGGGCTTTATTGAAACACCTTACCGCCCCGTAATTGATGGCGTGGTTGATATTAAAAACCAACCTGTTTATTTGAGCGCCGAAGAAGAAGAAGGTAAATTAATTGCCCAAGCAACCGTTAAGGTAGATGGTGATGGTAAAATTTTGCACGATAAGGTTATTGCGCGTATGGAAGGCGACTTCCCGGTAATAGACCCATCTAATCTTCATTATACCGATGTGGCACCAAACCAAATCTCATCAATTTCGGCATCCTTAATTCCGTTTTTGGAACATGATGATGCAAACCGTGCGTTGATGGGATCGAACATGATGCGTCAAGCGGTTCCATTATTGTTGCCACAAGCACCAATTGTAGGCACCGGTTTGGAACGTCAGGTAGCATCCGATTCGCGTGTATTGATTAATGCAGAAGGAAGCGGCGAAGTGCTGTACGTTGATGCCAACGAAATTAAAATTAAATACGATCGTACCGAAGATGAAGCTAAAGTAAGTTTTGACAGCGACGTTAAAACCTACCAGTTAATCAAATTCAGAAAAACAAACCAAGGTACTTCCATCAACCTAAAACCAATTGTGGTTAAAGGCGATAAAGTAACCAAGGGACAAGTGCTATGCGAAGGTTATGCAACCCAAAAAGGTGAGCTTGCTTTAGGTAGAAATATGAAAGTAGCCTTCATGCCTTGGAAAGGGTATAACTTTGAGGATGCGATTGTGATTTCCGAAAAAGTGGTACGTGAAGATATATTTACCTCCATTCATATCGATGAATATTCATTGGAAGTTAGGGATACAAAATTAGGTAACGAAGAGTTAACAAATGATATTCCCAACGTTTCTGAAGAAGCAACCAAAGATTTGGATGAAAACGGTATGATCCGTATTGGTGCGGAAGTAAAACCGGGCGATATCCTTATTGGAAAAATTACGCCAAAAGGTGAAAGCGACCCCACGCCCGAGGAAAAATTATTGCGCGCCATTTTTGGTGATAAAGCGGGTGATGTGAAAGATGCTTCCTTAAAAGCGTCGCCATCACTAAACGGTGTGGTAATCGAGAAAAAACTATTCTCAAGAGCCGTAAAGGACAAACGCAAAAGAGCACAAGATAAAGATGATATTGTAGCCCTTGAAGCTATTTACGATAGGAAATTTGAAGATTTAAAGGAAATTTTAATCGAAAAATTGTTCAACATCGTAAACGGAAAAACGGCACAAGGTATCTATAACGATTTGGGTGAGGAAGTTTTGCCAAAAGGTAAAAAATTCACGCTTAAAATGTTAAACGCTGTTGATGATTATGCGCATTTAGTATCTGGAAAATGGACAACCGATGATGAAACCAATCAATTGGTAGCCGATTTAATCCACAACTACAAAATCAAGGAAAACGACTTACAAGGTGCTTTACGCCGTGAGAAGTTCACTATTTCTGTGGGTGATGAGTTGCCAGCAGGCATCATCAAACTTGCTAAAGTTTACATCGCTAAAAAACGTAAACTTAAAGTAGGTGATAAAATGGCAGGCCGCCACGGTAACAAAGGTATCGTTGCCCGTATTGTGAGAGCTGAAGATATGCCTTTCCTTGAAGACGGAACGCCTGTGGATATTGTATTGAACCCACTTGGTGTACCATCGCGTATGAACATTGGACAGATTTACGAAACCGTTCTTGGTTGGGCCGGTCAAAAATTAGGACGCACGTTTGCAACACCTATATTTGATGGCGCTACCATCGACCAAATTAATGAACTAACCGATGAAGCAGGCATCCCTAGATATGGACACACCTATTTATATGACGGTGGCACTGGACAGCGTTTCGACCAACCAGCAACCGTAGGTGTTATCTATATGTTGAAATTAGGCCACATGGTGGATGATAAGATGCACGCACGTTCCATTGGGCCTTACTCATTAATTACACAACAACCATTAGGTGGTAAAGCACAATTTGGTGGTCAGCGTTTTGGTGAGATGGAGGTTTGGGCATTGGAGGCTTATGGCGCATCTAGCACGCTGCGTGAAATCTTAACAGTAAAATCGGATGATGTTATTGGAAGGGCCAAAACCTACGAAGCTATTGTAAAAGGCGAACCCATGCCAGACCCAGGACTGCCAGAATCTTTCAATGTATTAATGCACGAATTAAAAGGTTTAGGTTTGGATATTAGGTTGGAAGAATAATTGATTATTCTTTGCAGGGACAGCTTGCGAGCTGTCCGTACAATCAAAAAAATATAATTATAATTTGTTAGCACCATAAAAAATGGCAAGAAAACAAGATAAGAATACAGTAAGAAGATTTAATAAAATCTCGATTGGTTTGGCATCACCAGAATCTATTTTAGCAGAATCAAGAGGTGAAGTTTTAAAGCCAGAAACTATCAATTATCGAACCCACAAACCTGAAAGGGATGGTTTGTTCTGCGAGCGTATTTTTGGTCCTGTAAAGGATTACGAATGTGCCTGTGGCAAATATAAAAGAATTCGTTATAAAGGCATCGTTTGCGACCGTTGTGGCGTTGAGGTAACCGAAAAGAAAGTACGTCGCGACCGTGTTGGCCACATCAACTTGGTGGTGCCCATTGCGCACATCTGGTATTTCCGTTCGTTGCCAAATAAAATAGGCTACCTATTGGGCCTACCGTCCAAGAAATTGGATATGATAATTTATTACGAACGGTACGTGGTCATCCAACCGGGCAATGCCAAAAATGAAGATGGCGAACCCTTGGAAAAATTGGATTTCCTAACGGAAGAAGAATACTTGAACATTCTGGAATCCCTTCCGCAGGACAATCAATATCTGGATGATAACGACCCCAACAAGTTCCTGGCCAAAATGGGCGCGGAGTGTTTGATAGATTTGTTGGCGAGAATTGATTTAGAGGCTTTGTCCTACGAATTGCGCCATAAAGCAAACACCGAAACCTCTAAACAGCGTAAAACCGAAGCGTTAAAACGTTTGCAGGTTGTGGAATCTTTACGCGAATCGAACAACAACCGCGAAAACCGCCCCGAATGGATGATCATGAAGGTAATCCCCATCATCCCACCGGAATTGCGTCCGTTGGTACCATTGGATGGTGGCCGTTTTGCAACCTCCGATTTGAACGATTTGTATAGAAGGGTAATCATCCGCAACAACCGTTTAAAACGTTTGGTTGAGATTAAAGCGCCGGAAGTTATCTTGCGTAACGAAAAACGTATGCTTCAAGAGTCGGTTGATTCATTGTTTGATAACACCCGTAAATCTTCGGCCGTTAAAACCGATTCCAACCGTCCGTTAAAATCATTATCCGATTCATTAAAAGGTAAACAAGGCCGTTTCCGCCAAAACCTTTTGGGAAAACGTGTTGATTATTCGGCGCGTTCGGTAATTGTTGTAGGACCAGAATTAAAATTGCACGAATGTGGATTGCCAAAAAACATGGCTGCGGAACTTTACAAACCTTTCGTAATTAGGAAACTAATTGAAAGAGGTATCGTAAAAACCGTAAAATCCGCTAAGAAAATTATAGATAAAAGAGAGCCCGTGGTTTGGGATATTTTGGAAAATGTGCTTAAAGGACATCCCGTATTGCTAAACCGCGCCCCAACCTTACACCGTTTGGGCATTCAAGCCTTCCAACCAAAATTGATTGAGGGGAAAGCCATCCAATTACACCCATTGGTGTGTACAGCGTTTAATGCGGATTTTGATGGCGACCAAATGGCGGTGCATTTACCATTGGGGCCAGAAGCTATTTTAGAATGTCAGTTGTTAATGTTGGCATCACACAATATCTTAAATCCTGCAAATGGTTCGCCAGTTACGGTGCCTTCACAAGACATGGTTCTTGGTCTGTACTATATGACCAAGTTGCGCAAATCAACGCCCGAAGCACCTGTTAAAGGGGAAGGGTTAACCTTTTATGCACCCGAAGAAGTTGAAATCGCTTTCAATGAGAAGAAAGTAGATTTGAATGCGGGCATCAAAGTGAGAACCTTGGATATCAATGCCGATGGTAAGTTAGCCCCAACCATTATTGAAACAACGGTGGGCCGTGTGCTTTTCAACCAAAAAGTACCACAAGCAGCTGGATTTATTAATGAAGTACTTACCAAAAAATCGTTAAGGGATATTATTGGTAATATTTTAAAATATACATCGGTGCCCGAAACGGCCGATTTCCTTGATTCCATTAGGGATTTAGGATTTAAGTTTGCCTTCCAAGGAGGCTTGTCGTTCAGTTTGGGCGATATTATCATTCCGCCGGAAAAACAAGGCATGATCGATAAAGCCAATAAGTTTGTAGATGGTATTATGGGCAACTATAACATGGGGCTTATTACCAACAACGAGCGTTACAACCAAGTTATTGATATCTGGACTTCTACCAATGCGGAATTGACTGAATTGTCCATGAAACGTATCCGTGAAGACCAACAAGGGTTCAACTCGGTGTTTATGATGCTTGATTCTGGAGCTCGTGGATCGAAAGAACAAATCCGTCAGTTAACCGGGATGCGCGGATTGATGGCGAAACCTAAAAAGTCGAATGCAGGAGGTGGCGAGATTATCGAAAACCCCATCCTTTCCAACTTTAAGGAAGGTCTTTCCATTTTGGAATACTTCATCTCAACCCACGGTGCGCGTAAAGGACTTGCCGATACGGCTCTTAAAACGGCTGATGCGGGTTACTTAACCCGTCGTTTGGTGGATGTTTCACAAGACGTGATCATTAACACAGAAGATTGTGGCACTTTACGAGGTGTTGAAGTGGAACCGTTAAAGAAAAATGACGAAATTGTTGAAACCCTAGAAGAAAGAATTGTGGGTCGTGTGGCATTAAATGATGTATATGATCCTTTAACCGATAAATTATTGGTAGCTTCAGGGCAATTGATTGAGGATGATATTGCAAAGGCCATTGAAAACTCGCCCATTGAAAGCCTAGAAGTACGTTCGGCATTAACCTGCGAAGCAACACAAGGTATTTGTGCCAAATGCTACGGTCGCAACCTAGCAACCGGTAAAATGGTACAGCGCGGTGAAGCGGTTGGTGTAGTGGCAGCACAATCTATTGGGGAACCAGGAACACAGTTAACCTTGCGTACCTTCCACGTGGGTGGTATCGCTGGTAACATTTCCGAAGAAAACAAACTGGTTGTTAAATTTAATGGTATAGCTGAAATTGAAGACCTAAAAACAGTTAAAGGTAAAGATGGCGAGGGTAATGATATTGATATTGTTATTTCACGTACCTCTGAACTGAAACTGGTCGATAAGAAAACGGGCATTACATTAAGCACCAATAATATTCCTTACGGTTCTAATTTATTAATAAAGAACGGACAGGAATTGCATAGGGGCGATGTTGTTTGTACCTGGGACCCATATAACGGTGTTATTATTTCAGAATTTTCAGGAAAAATCAAATACGAAAACATTGAGCAAGGTATTACTTACCAAGTTGAGATTGATGAGCAAACTGGTTTCCAAGAGAAAGTTATTTCAGAATCCAGAAACAAAAAGCTAATCCCAACCCTTCATATCGAAGATGGGAAAGGTGAAATTATCCGTTCATACAACCTACCAGTAGGATCTCACTTGATGATTAATGATGGCGAGAAAATAAATGTTGGCAAAATCTTGGTGAAAATACCGCGTAAATCGGCCAAAGCGGGCGATATTACAGGTGGTTTGCCACGTGTAACCGAGTTGTTCGAGGCGCGTAACCCATCAAACCCCGCTGTGGTTAGTGAGATTGATGGTGTTGTTTCCTTCGGAAAAATAAAACGTGGTAACCGTGAGATTGTTGTAGAATCTAAATTGGGTGAAGTTAAAAAATACCTAGTGAAGCTTTCAAACCAAATTCTTGTTCAAGAAAATGATTATGTGAAAGCAGGTATGCCTTTATCGGACGGTTCGATAACTCCAGACGATATCTTGAATATCAAAGGGCCATCGGCAGTACAGCAATATTTGGTGAACGAAGTACAGGAAGTGTACCGTTTGCAAGGTGTGAAAATTAACGATAAACACTTTGAGGTTGTGGTAAGGCAGATGATGCGCAAGGTTCAGATTATCGATTCTGGCGATACACTTTTCCTAGAGGACCAATTAGTGCATAAAGATGATTTTATTCAGGAAAACGATGCGATTTTTGGATTAAAAGTTGTTGAAGATGCCGGCGATTCGTCAACCTTAAAACCTGGTCAAATTGTAACGCCACGTCAATTACGCGATGAAAATTCCATTTTACGACGTGAGGACAAAAACCTAGTAACTGCCCGCGATGCACAACCAGCAACGGCTACCCCAATTTTACAGGGTATTACCAGAGCGTCCCTGCAAACAAAATCGTTTATTTCTGCGGCTTCCTTCCAGGAAACCACTAAAGTACTTAACGAAGCGGCAGTAGCTGGAAAAGTTGATAATTTAGAAGGCTTGAAAGAAAATGTTATTGTTGGCCACAGAATTCCAGCAGGAACAGGAATGCGCAGATATGCTGATATTATTGTGGGTTCCAAAGAGGAGTTTGACCAAATGATGCAAGTAAAACAAGAATTGAACTATAATTAACTTTTTCCTGCGAAGGCAGGAATCTTATAAAAATAAAGCCTTCAAGTTGATTAAAAACTTGGAGGCTTTTAAATTTAATTTATTTTATCATGGCAGAAGAAAACGACAACCCAAAATCAGGACAAATCAATATTGAGTTGGATGAAAAAGTAGCCGATGGCATTTATTCCAACTTAGCAATTATCAATCACTCGGTATCCGAATTTGTAGTAGATTTTGTGAGTATCATGCCCGGGGTTCCTAAAAGCAAGGTCAAGTCCAGAATTATCTTAACGCCACAACATGCCAAACGCTTGTTGCATGCTTTGGGCGAAAATGTGGCACGCTTTGAAAACGCCCATGGTGAGATTAAAGACTACGAGCAACCACCCATTCCATTAAATTTTGGGCCTACGGGTCAGGCATAAAAAAAATCAAAAAGTCCCGTTAATCAGATGTTTAACGGGATTTTTTGATTTAAAACTCTGAAGTAAAATGAAATTTTATAGTGGGGTAGGTTTGCTGGGTCATTTGTAATGAAAATGCCGAATCGGCCAAAAACACCAGTTGGTTTTGCTTGTCTTTTGCCAGATAGCGTTGCTTAACGCGAACAAACTCTTTGTACTCATTGGTTTTTGAGTTTTTAGGGTCAACCCAACAGGCCTTATAAACGTTCAGGTTTTCATAAGTGCACTTAGCGCCATATTCATGTTCCAAACGGTATTGAATTACTTCATATTGAAGCGCACCCACGGTACCAATAACTTTTCTACCATTAAGTTCTAAAGTAAATAGTTGTGCAACACCTTCGTCCATTAACTGGTCGATGCCTTTAAATAATTGTTTTGATTTTAATGGGTCGGCATTATTGATATATCTAAAATGTTCGGGCGAAAAACTGGGGATGCCTTTATAATTAATGTTTTCACCTTCCGATAGGGTGTCGCCAATTTTAAAGTTTCCGGTATCGTGCAAGCCCACAATATCACCGGGATATGAGATATCAACAATTTCCTTCTTTTCGGCAAAAAAGGCATTCGGACTTGAGAATTTTAGTTTTTTGCCATGGCGAACATGTAAATACGGTTTATTTCTTTCAAACGTACCCGATACCACTTTCACAAAGGCCAAACGGTCGCGATGATTAGGATCCATATTGGCATGTATTTTAAAGACAAATCCCGTAAATTTGGTTTCCGTAGGCTCAACCAACCGTTCTTCACTTTGTTTGGGTCGGGGTTTTGGGGCTATTTCAATAAAGCAATCCAACAGTTCACGAACGCCAAAATTATTTAACGCCGATCCAAAAAATACGGGTTGTAAATGGCCATCTAAGTAGGCTTGTTTATCAAATTGTGGATAAATGCCATCTACCAATTCAATTTCTTCGCGCAAGGTTTTTGCAGATTTATCACCAATAAGTTTATTTAGTTCTTCCGATTCCAAATCGGATATTTCAACGGTTTCTTCAATGTTTTTCCTGCTGTCGCCGCTAAATAAATTAATATTCTTCTCCCAGATATTGTAAATGCCCTTAAAGTCGTAACCCATACCAATTGGAAAGCTAAGAGGTGTTACTTTTAATCCTAGTTTTTGTTCAATTTCATCTAACAAATCAAAGGCATCCTTACCTTCTCGATCCATTTTATTAATAAAAACAATCATAGGGATGTTGCGCATTCGGCAAACCTCTACAAGTTTTTCAGTTTGTTCCTCAACGCCTTTTGCCACATCTACCACCACTATCACACTATCAACGGCGGTAAGGGTTCTAAAGGTGTCTTCGGCAAAATCTTTATGCCCAGGTGTATCAAGAATATTGATTTTAGTATTGTTATATTCAAAGGCTAAAACCGAAGTGGCAACCGAAATACCACGTTGGCGCTCAATTTCCATAAAGTCGCTTGTGGCCCCTTTTTTTATTTTATTGCTTTTTACGGCTCCGGCTTCTTGAATGGCACCGCCAAACAATAGTAGTTTTTCTGTAAGAGTTGTTTTACCAGCGTCAGGGTGTGAAATAATGCCAAAGGTGCGTCGTCTATTTATTTCTTTAATAAAACTCATAATAATCTTGTAAATAAGTGTGCAAAGATACTATTATTGGTTACAAATAGTATAAAATGATTTTTAGATATGACTTTTAATTTACTTAAGTGTCTTAGCTTTAAATCAGTTTAACAATGGTTTGTATTATGTTGATGGGCTTGAGTAGTAAATGCGTAGTTTATTCACATTTGTAATCGAATACGATTGTTATTTTTGCGATGCTTAATTGTTTTTGGTGTTAAGCATTTAAGCCTAATGTCTGTAAATTGATGATATTATGGCAATTAAGTTGCATGGTTTTGGTTTTTTTTAATTTTGAACCCGAAAATATTTTTTGAATTGCTATTATATTCAAACTCTCAACAATAAATGGAAAATAGTACCTCTCTTTTGCCAAAGCCTTTGTCTGCTTTGGTGTTGCTTCCCTATATTATTTACTTACCCACGTTTTTTCTGAAACCTTTCAGTAAACAATATAATTACTACATAAAAACTATAAAATATATAAAATAACTTTTACCCAATTAAACATGAAAATAACTACTCGATTCTCGATTAAGTATTTAATTAATTATTTAGCGCTTTTTTTGTTTACAACTTTTGCTCTTATAAGTAGGGTTGCTAAAACTTCAACAAGAATTCTTTTAAACTCGGTTTCAACGGATGTGATTAAAAGAAAATCATATCCAGGTTTTCTTAAAGCGATCCCGGTTTTGCTTGTTTTGTTTTTTGTTTTTTCAAATAGCTTGTATGCCGATGGCACAAAGCAGGTTTCGCCCGGTAATGGAACAGGTGGTGCCAATGCCAATGGTACGGCTTATTTTATTTACCCATTAACGCCACAAGGTTCATACCCAGGCTCACTGCCACAAATTAAGTTGAAAGTTACTATTCTAGACCAAATTTAAGTATTAATTACAAATTTGAATATGAAGAGCCTAACTCCAGTATTCAAAATTTTATTCCTAAATAACTAATGAAAGAAATAAGACCATTTTCAAAAAAAGTTTTAAAGTTTTTTTTAACGATTTTTTTATTAACTTTTTTTTCGCTGAGCTATTCGCAGATTATTCCAGCAACAAACGGATCTGCAGTATGTAATACGTGTGCTCCTACAGGTTGGACTATTCCGCTAGGAACTCCAGATATTTCCAACGCAACAAGATGTGCTGCTGGTACAACTTTTGGTTATAATGCAACATGGCAAATAGGAACATTGCCATTACCACCTAATAGCCACACATCATGGATCTCGGTTAGAGACTTAGGTTCTGCCGGTACAGAGGAACAAGTCGCAACAACTATTACTAGCTTAATAGTTGGGAGAACTTATGATGTTGTCATTTACACTTTAACTGCGCGTTCAAACCAAAATGGAGGAAGTGGCTGGTATTATGCTGGTACCTATGCCGATGCCCTAAGGTATCGAGTAAATAATTTACCTGTTCAAACTATTACACCAATTACTCAAAACGCATGGGGAGTAACAAGATTTAGATTTGTTGCCACCGCAACCACAGCCCCAGTAATTATATTACCAGGTAACAATGCAACGGTTTCGTTTTCAGCTGCAGGAAGTGTTGGAATAGAAACTATACAAGTCTCTATTACCGCAAATGCAGTAAATACCGTTCCAGTCGCATACAGTAATCTAACAACAATTACTCAAAATAATACGGCTACAATTAATGTGGTTTCTAACGATGTTGATTTTAACGATGCCATTAATATAGCTACCGTTGATTTAGATCCAAGTACTGCGGGAATTCAAACAACCTTAACAACCGCAGATGGAGTGTGGTCTGTAAATAGTACGGGAGTTGTTACATTCGTGCCAAACCCATCTTTCTTTGGCTTAGCAACAATTCCTTATGTGGTAGATGATACCTATGTCATAGATGGTATTAGCAGACCATCTACTTCTGATCCGGCTAATATTACCATTGTTGTACAAAAAGATTCAGATAGCGACAATAATCCAGATAATACAGATTTAGATGATGATAATGATGGAATATTAGATACTGTAGAATATGGCGCTTTGCCCGATCCTTTGGGAGATGCTGATAGTGATGGAGTCCCTAATTATATTGATCCTCAGTCATTAGGTTTTATTGATACGAATTTTGATGGAGTGGACGATAGGTACGACACAGATTTGGATGGAATAATAAATCAATTTGATGTTGATAGTGATAATGATGGTTGCCCTGATGCTATTGAAGGTGCGGGAACATTTGTTTTCGCCGATTTAACAAATAGTAATAATTTAGCCGATGCAGATGAAGGCTCTGTCGATGCAAATGGAGTTCCAAATAATATAGGAAGTCCACAAGCAACAACTGCCGCGGTTTTGGATAGTGCAAATAATTTTGCATGTTCGATCACGGTAGCGAGCGTAAGCACCGAGACCGAGGCCGAGGGCACGAGCCTGGTGCACGACGTGGCACTGAGCGGCGCGCCGGCAAGCCCCTTGACCATCCCCTTCAGTTTAACCAACAGCACGACGGTAGCGGCCGACCTGGGCGCGATCACCTTCAGCAATGGCGTGGTGGACAACGGCGACGGCACGATCACCATC
>NZ_WRPN01000014.1 GCF_009746565.1 Mariniflexile maritimum | reverse complement strand
GTACTGTCCAGATTCCAAGAAAATTATAGAAGGGTGGGATTTCTATGAAACGATATCACGATAAACCTGTGTATCTAGCCGAGACCTCTCTATCCCTTCTATTTTTACTTGCATTATTAATCAGAAATTTACTATTTTTAAATTCAATTAACGACCCTGCCGTAAACATACGAGCCGAGACCGATAAAAACAAATTGCTACGCTTTTTTTCTAATGAAAAAGCGCGCAATGACGTTTTCATTAATTATTTTTGCCTTTCCTGCGAAAGCGGAAATCCAATAATTTAAAAATACATCTGATTTTTTCAGGTAGTTGAATATGGCCCAAAAACCAAGCATCCCAAAAGGCACCCGAGATTTTAACCCAGAACAGGTAGCAAAGCGCACCTACATTTTCAATACCATTAGAAATGCTTTTGAAACCTTCGGATTTCAACCCATTGAAACCCCCAGTTTTGAAAACTCGGAAACCCTCATGGGAAAATATGGTGATGAAGGCGACCGATTGATTTTTAAGATTTTGAATTCGGGGGATTATTTAGCAAAAGTTGATGAGCACGCCTACTTACAAAGGGATTCTTTAAAACTCACTTCAAATATTTCCGAAAAAGCCCTCCGTTACGACCTCACCGTGCCTTTTGCACGCTATGTGGTGCAACACCAAAACGAGATAGAATTCCCGTTTAAAAGGTATCAAATACAACCGGTTTGGCGCGCCGACAGACCACAAAAAGGACGTTTTAGGGAGTTTTACCAGTGCGATGCCGATGTGGTTGGTAGTAAATCGCTGTGGCAAGAAGTGGAGTTTATCCAATTGTACGACAGCGTTTTTTCAGCTTTAAAACTGGAAGGTGTTACCATAAAAATAAATAACCGTAAAATTTTATCGGGCATTGCCGAAGTTATTGGCGCTTCCGATAAGCTCATCGATTTTACGGTCGCTTTAGATAAACTCGATAAAATTGGCGAGGTTAAGGTGAAGGAGGAAATGCTTTCCAAAGGCATTTCAGAAGAAGGCATTTCAAAATTACAGCCCTTATTCACGTTGTCCGGTTCGTTTGAATCGCAAATTGCAAGCTTGAAATCTATTTTGTCTGCTTCCGAAGAAGGCACAAAAGGTATCGAAGAAGTAGCGTTTATCAATGAAGCCATTTCAGAATTGGGATTAAATACTGCTACCTTGCAGCTAGATGTTACCCTGGCGCGCGGTTTAAATTATTATACAGGAGCTATCTTTGAGGTTGCTGCACCTAAAACCGTACCCATGGGTTCTATTGGCGGTGGCGGACGTTACGACGATTTAACCGGTATTTTCGGATTGCCAAATGTGAGTGGCGTTGGCATCAGCTTCGGGTTGGACCGTATTTATTTGGTGCTTGAAGAATTAGGATTGTTCCCGGAAACGGTAACTAAAAACATAGATGTTTTGTTTATTAATTTTGGTGAAAAAGAAGCCTTGTTCTGTTTAAAAGCCATTAAAAAATTACGTTCGGCAGGTATTCGTTCCGAATTATACCCCGATGCCGATAAAATGAAAAAACAAATGAACCACGCCAACAAACGTGCCATCCCCTTTGTGGTTTTGGTAGGCGAGGAGGAAGTTAGTTCTAATAGCTTCACACTTAAAAACATGGTTTCGGGCGAGCAATTTAAAGTGTCGTTTGATGGAATGTTACAGCATTTAAAGTAAAAGAACCATCTAATACATTAAAATAAACAAGGTATTTTTTGATTGCCATGTTCTGCTAGTTTACAAATAACTTTTTTATATGAAGACTATGCTTTATGGATTGCTTTACTTTGTTCACAATGACTCAGAAATAGGAAAGTCCTAAAAATTAATTTAGGACTTTCCAAAACTTAGGTTTAAATAGATGTAGATTTGGGGGTTACATCAATTTTTTTGCACCAACACTTTTTTGGAAATTACTCCAGTAGCTGTATTCAGTTTTATAATATACGCGCCCGTGGCCATATTTTTGGTTTTGTGCGTAATGTACGTGTCGTGAGTGTTGCTTTCAAATTTCAAGACCGATTGCCCTAAAATATTCAACACTTCAACAGATTTTAGTTGCATCGCATGGGGGTTATGAACAATGATGCTTTCCTTTTCATTTGAAAAATAGGCTTGCAAACCGCTGTTTTCAGCCCCTTCTGTATTTAATGCTTGGGCATTGGCGAAGGTTATTTCAAAACGCTCGGTATAAGTTCCGGGGGTTACATACACTTGATAGTTGCCGTCCTTTAAATTATGATAGGTGTTTAGCTGCTTATCATGCACAAATATATTGGCATTGGCCTCTATATTTTCTAAACTATCAATTCGTATGGTTGCCAAACCTGCTTTGCTTATGGTGACGCCTAAAGGTAAAACCTGTTCACTGCTGAAATTATTGACCGCTTGAATGATGAACTTAGAATCGCTAAAGTGCCAGTACATATCCTCATTGTTGGTTTCATTCAAGAGGGCATCATAGCCCATATCGAAATTATTGGAAGTCGCTGCATCAACGCCTACCAAGAGTTGTCTGTGGTAACCGTTTGGCGAATCGAACATCAGTCTTATTTTTTGTCGTGTATCGGCATCGTCCTGAGCTATTTGGCTCGACTTCGATTTTGCAGATTTAAAGAATAGAGACCCTGTGTTGGTTCCAGTAGTCTGTTCCTTTTTAAAGATACGCTGACTGTTTTTAAACAGGATAGTACCACCGGCAATGGGCTGCGACAACCCTGTTAAAGCACCATCAGAAATAGCCGACACAAAGAAACCTTGTGCCACCGGGATATATCTTTCGGGTATTTTAGTACCAGCAACTCCTGAGGCATTAATTCGGGCATCGTTTGAGATGGCTTTGGTTCCACCTATTAAGGTGTAAGTGGCATAGCCTCCTTGATAAGCGCCCAAGTTATGCGAATTTACCGCAAAATGATCCCAGAAATACAGGGCACCGTTAATAATGTTTCCATTGGTATTTCTTCCATTGGTTTCCAGATTGCTTATGTTGTCTTTAATAAATTCGTCAGCATCCATAGCCGATGAATAGGGGTTTCCAACCAAATAGTCGTTTCCAGCCCCAATGGTTAACGAAAACGTGCCATTGTTTGGTTTTCCGTTAAAAATATAATTTTGATCGGGAGTAACAGTGCCGGGGCCTTTCATGGTAAACCCTTCAGCGGGCAATATGGAGCCCGTGCTTCTAGCATGCTGCCATTGGGAATAAGTATCGCCCGGTCTGTTGGCATACTTCCATATCCAGTAATCGGCAACGGCCGGTGCTGTTGTGCCGTTGAACCCCGAAGTTAAAAACCCAACATTGGTTATTACTTGCGGTACCGAATAGCTGGAATTAATTGTAGGAGCTACTGGCGACGACCAATAATTGTATAAATAGGTGTTTGAATAACCTTGTTGGTCGCGTTCTAACGTGCCAGTACTAGCAGGATCAAGATCGCTCCTGTCGGTTTGGATTAATTGCGATTCGCCTTCCAAATCGATGGTGCCATTTAGTTTTAGGTAATGGGTTACGGTCAATCCGTTTCCGGTCTTGGTGGCGGTGTTGCCGTTCACTTGTAAATCGCCACTATTTTGTATCAAGCCTTGTACGGCACGTTCTCTTCCTAAAGTAGTAAAGTCATCAATTGTAATGTTGTTGTTTAAAGTAACAATATTCCAAGTAATGGGAGTGGCACTCGGCAAGATTGATAAGGCATTTGGTAATTCTTGTACCGTATTGTTTAACCATGTACCGGGTGTTGACCATGCGCCATTTGCCTGTGAAACATAGGGGAGTGGTGCCGTTTGAAAATCGACCGTATCTAAATTTCTTAATGCACCTTGGCGGTTATTGCCCGACATATCGTTGGTGTTGGTGTAAGTGTAAACGGATAATGGGTAATAACCTGCCAAATCCGACCAAGGAATGGTGTTTAGTTCATTTTTGGTGATGGTGGTAGGCAATACAAAACCCTTCATTAAAGGCAACGGATTCAATCCTGTTGTGATATTTTTATCTACAAGTTCTTGGTTCATAATGTACCGTAATTGGTTAACGGTAAGCGCCCTATTCCATATTCTTACTTCATCTATATTTCCTTTAAAAAATGCAGTTGGCGTGTTTTTTCCGGCTGCTGCTATGTAAAATGATTGTGTTGTAGCAACAGGTGCTGGGAGTGCTGCCGATGTATCTGGTACCCCATCGATATATAAGGTTGCGATACCGCCTGTGTAAATAACGGCTACTTCATGCCATTTATTTGCCGGTATAACAACAGAAGAGGTTACCGATGCCGCACCACCATTTACAACAAATTCCAGTCGGCCAGTAGCATTTAGTTTAAAATCATACCCTTCGGTATAAGTGGCGTTTCTTTTGGATAGAATGGAAGCATTTGTAGTTCCAGTATCTCTTTTTATCCATGCGGAAATTGTAAATTGGGCTGGGTTCAGGTTTAAGTTGTTTTCCATATCGATATAATCCTGAACGCCATCAAAATAGACGGAACGTTCCACGATAACCTGAGGCGCATAACCAAAGGTGATGTACTTCACGCCATCAAAATCGTAGTTCGCTACAAGATTGCCATTGCCATCGGAAGTCATAACGCGATAATCAGCGGTGGGGTCAAAAACGCCGCTATTGGAAATAAACATGAGATAACTACCTGGGGGATTAATATTTCTAACGCAACTTTGTGGTATTTTAACTTGAACGGAAGGTACATCGCCACCAGTTTCAACCACTTTCCAAACACGTTGCATGGCAACAAACGACACAGGCGTTGTTAAGCCGGCGATTCCTGCGCTCATATCAACTCCAACCGATACAGCAGCCAAATTAATATCCACACCATTATTGCCCCAGCACAAAAATGCTCTATCGGTAAAGTTGGTTGGATTGGTTGCAATGTTTAATTTGTTGGTATTATAAACAGAGGTTAAGCCCATGGTTAAGAAACCGCTCGTTGGACCTATAATATCTGTTTCTAAGTTCTGACTTTTCGATTGTTTTTGGTTTAACTGTGAGGCATC
Source organism: Mariniflexile maritimum (assembly GCF_009746565.1). GTDB lineage: Bacteria > Bacteroidota > Bacteroidia > Flavobacteriales > Flavobacteriaceae > Mariniflexile > Mariniflexile maritimum. The sequence goes on along the minus strand of NZ_WRPN01000014.1, from coordinate 72,465 downwards.
ATCACGACCAATACCAGCAATATCGTAATTATAGCTTGAATTTGAACTTGTGTTCCATATTATATTTCCTTGGGAGTCAATGTAATTTACATCATTCACTCTGTAATTGGTTAATGAGCTCGCATCGGCTTGAAGTGTAACGCCATATTTAATACCTAAATAACTTTGAATTTTTTGTTTGTCTAAAATTGAATTAGGTGAATTGTATGAAATGACTTCACCTAACATTCCGTTTAGTTGAGAACTTGATCTACCATTAAAACCACTTCTACCAGCACCCACTAAGAATGACAAATTGTTGAATTCATAATAGTTTAAGGGAGTACCAGTACCCGTTGTTCCGGTGGTCCCTGTTGTATTATCAATGCGCTTACCATTTTTATAAATTTCTTGGGCGGTTCTTGCAAAATTAGCTTTCGCATTGATAATAAGTACATGATTATAACTGTCGCTGGTGGATGTATAGGCTCTACCATAAGAATTAACACCCGGTGTAAAGCCACTATTTGCATAAGCACCTAAATTGTGGGCCACAACTTCATCTACATATCTACCAGTTGAACTACCAAAAGCTATTCCAGTTGGGTCTTCGTGAAAGTTGGCATTATCTGAACGTCCACCAAATGGAAATTGGCGGGTGGTGGTACCAGTTGATTTGCTTACTACATCATCACTTTTAACCACCACAAAATAATCTTGTGAATAGAATCCACCTTTACCGTTCATGTATTCTGTATTACTAATGTTAAAATCGGCAATTGGGTTGTAATTTATATTTCGGGTGTTGTTATCCCTGTATGTTGGCGCTATGTAGCTGGCAGCGGTGGCATCTTCTTTATCCAAAACGGTGGCGTAAGCTTGATCTTCCCAACCTGTAAGACGTGCCCCGTCCGATACCGCTATTCCGGTATTAGCCTTTAACCAAAGCCTCAGGTTTCCTTTTACATTTGCTGGCGCTACGGAAGCATTACTTAGTGTTGTTAATGGATCTGCTTCAATTCTAAAATTGTCGAATCCAACACCAACCTCAGTAGTAGAACCATCGGTTGCAAACTGGATTCTAAATCGAACATTACTTTGGTTTGAAAATGTACCATCTGGTAAATCCAGTATTGCATTTTTAAAATGGCTATATGGACCAGGGAAAGTAGTAGCTGTAGTATGGCTATCATCGTTCCAGCCATCACTTCCTAGTGCCGTTGTATTGTCATCATACCAATTGGTTCCAGAACCACTAGCACCTAAAATAGTAAACGGTCCTCCAGATACGGAGTAAAGAATTCGCATGCCGTCACTATTATTTTGAGTGTTGTATTCAACATCTAAACTTAACCTTAGATTTCTAAGATTTGTAAAATTATATACAGGACTTTCTATAACAATGTCGGTGTTGTTCACATAATTATTATAAGTATTGTTTCTCCAAAAACCACCTTCAGCAATTTCATCGGTTACAGATGCTGGATACGTGTTGGTCCATACCCAAGTATCATTTGTTGATGTTACAGGACTCCATCCGCCATTAGTAACATCAAATGATTCATAATAAGCGGTATATTGAGGCGGACCGTTTACACCTGTACCTTGAATACTAAAATCGTAGGGGTTTTCATCAGTATCATCGTTTGCTATGCTGATTGTTGCAGATCTTAATCCGCTTCCGTTAGGGTCGAACGAAATTGTAAATGTTGTTTGTCCTCCTGCCGCTATTGGCGTAGTTGGGGTTACTGACACTGTAAAATCTGAAGCATGGGGCCCAGAGATGGAAATGTATGGGGAAGCACCAGTTAAATTTAACGAACCAGTCCCCACATTATTTATAATATAAGTTTTAGAAATAGTACTTCCAACTACGTTTACGTTTCCAAAATCCGAGTTATCGATTAATGTAGGAGTTACATCACCATCAGCAATCACTAGGGCATTTCCTGTAATCTCAATCTCAGGAAATGGGGGAACAGCATTCCCTCTAATGCTAAAATCATAAGGGTTTTCATTACTATCGTCATTGGCAATAGTTAGTGTAGCATTTTTTATACCTATGGTAGTAGGGGCAAACCTAATAACAAAAGTGGTACTACCAGAAGCTGTAATGGGAGTTGAAGGGATGGTGGTTACACTAAAATCGGATGCATTGGCTCCTGATATGGCAATTCGGGGTAAAGCTCCAGTTAAATTCAAATTGGCGGTTCCTAGATTTTGAATGGTAAATGTTCTTGAAAAATTACTTGCTATGGCTACATTTCCAAAATCGGTGTGGTCTGTGGTTGTTGGTGTTATATCGCCGTCAGCTATATTAATTGTATTTCCTTGAATGTTTATCTCAGGTGCAGGTGTATAAGCAGTACCACTAATACTAAAATCATAAGGGTTTTCATTACTGTCATTATTAGCGATCGTTATTGTAGCATTTTTTATTCCTGGGGTAGTTGGAGCAAACCTTATAACAAATGTTGTACTACTAGAGGCTGCAATAGGTGTAGAAGGAATTGTAGTTACACTAAAATCAGCAGCATTTGCACCTGATATTACAATGTGTGGAGCAGCGGCAGTTAGATTAAGGTTGACTGTTCCTAAATTTTGTATTGTAAAAGTTCTTGAGAAATTAGTTGCAATTGCTACATTTCCAAAATCTGTAAAATCTGTTAATGTCGGAGTTAAATCGCCATCTGTAATGTTTATTGAGTTTCCTTGGATGTTTATTTCAGGTGCTGATAAAGCGAGTATGTTTAATGAATAGTCCTCAACTTCACCATCAAAATTTGTTTCACAAGAAGATGGATTAGAATTATATTTTGCTGAAACTCTCATTCTTGTAGTTCCAGTTGCCGCAGTTAAAGGTATTGTTATAGTTAAAGGACATAATGAAGTGGTACCATCTGATACATTTCTTACATCACCTAAATCATAAGATTCTCCAGAATCAAGAAAATCACCATCTTGATTCCAGTCAATCCAAGCAAAAGCATGTATTGTATAGTTTCCATCTGTATTAACTCTTACAGTTAAGTTATGACTATTACCCTGAGTTACGTTTGTTGAAATACCAGTAAAATTTTCATAACCTACATTTTTTGGTATATCAGCATTGCTAATCGTGTTGAAAGAAACAAATGTTACGCCAGTATTATAACTTGTATTTCCGTAAGAAGAACATTGAGCATTAGCCTTTATATTTGAAAAAAATGATATAAATATAATGGTATTAAAAATATAAGTAATTTTTTTCATGAGAGGTTAGTTTTTTAGTTTGGGACTAATTATATGGCTCAAATGTATGTTAATACTCTATGAAATGCAAATATAATCGATGAAATGCAATTGTATTTTGTAATATATTGATAATCATTAATTTAAAAAATTTGATTTTTTAGATTTATGTGGTGTTTCCAAGATATACATGCCGGATGAAATAATAAAAGGGCTGCTTATTAAGCAACCCTTTGTATATAAATGAGGCATTAAATTAATATTTAACCAATCTTTTAAGAATAGAAGTGCCTGTTTTTGTACTAGTGATTTTTAGTAAATAAGGCGCTTGCTCTAGTCTGTTCAAGTCGGAAACAGTAATGGTTCCATTTAAGCTAGAATATGCTTTATCAAACACCAATCTTCCATTCAAGTCGAATATTTTAATATGAAATGCACTGTTGTTGAATTTTAACGGTAATTTAATAAGGATGGCATTGTTAAATGGATTAGGCGTAATTAACACATTTCCAAGATTAACATCCTCTATTTCTAACGAACCGTCTAAAGTAGCAGGATTGCAATCATCATCGATTCCATTGCCAGGTATTTCTGTTATTCCTGGGTTGATGTTCGCATTGGTGTCATCACAATCGTTGTTATTAATCGCATAACCAACAGGTGCATTACAATCTAGTATGGTTGTCTCTGAAGTGCCATAACCATCGCCATCAGCATCTATATAGAATACTTGTGGCGTTCCTGTATTTTCCCAAGCACAAGTACCAGTATTGAACATAAAGTTGTCCCAACAGTTAACAGTAGCCGGTTGCGCCGGTTGTGTGCCGGTTACGACCCAAGCACAGGTATTGGTGTCAAAGGTTGCGGATTCGTAGCAAGCCAGAGCTGGTTGTACAGGCTGTGTGCCGGTTACGACCCATGAACAGGTATTGGTGTCAAAGGTCGCGGACTCATAGCAAGCCAAGGCAGGTTGCGCCGGTTGTGTGCCGATTACGTCCCAAGAACAAGTTCCCGTATTGAAGGTCGCCGTTTGGTAACAAGCCAAGGCAGGTTGCGCCGGCTGCGTTCCGGTTACCACCCACGCACAGGTATTGGTGTCAAAGGTCGCGGATTCGTAGCAAGCCAGAGCAGGTTGCGCCGGTTGCGTTCCGGTTACCACCCACGCACAGGTATTGGTGTCAAAGGTCGCGGACTCATAGCAAGCCAAGGCAGGTTGCGCCGGTTGTGTGCCGGTTACCACCCAAGCACAGGTATTGGTATCAAAGGTCGCGGACTCATAACAAGCCAAAGCAGGTTGCGCCGGTTGCGTTCCGGTTACCACCCATGCACAGGTATTCGTATCAAAGGTCGCCGTTTCATAACAAGCCAAGGCAGGTGGCGCCGGTTGCGTGCCGGTTACGTCCCAAGAACAAGTTCCCGTATTGAAGGTTGCGGATTCGTAGCAAGCCAAGGCCGGTTGCGCCGGTTGCGTGCCCGTTACCACCCACGCACAGGTATTCGTGTCAAAGGTTGCGGACTCATAACAAGCCAAGACAGGTTGTGCAGGTTGTGTGCCGGTTACGTCCCAAGAACAAGTTCCCGTATTGAAGGTTGCGGATTCGTAGCAAGCCAAAGCAGGTTGCGCCGGTTGCGTGCCGGTTACCACCCATGAACAGGTATTGGTGTCAAATGCTGCGGATTCGTAGCAAGCCAATGCAGGTTGTGCAGGTTGTGTTCCCGTTACGTCCCAAGAACAAGTTCCCGTATTGAAGGTCGCCGTTTGGTAGCAAGCCAAGGCAGGTTGCGCAGGCTGTGTGCCGGTTACCACCCACGCACAGGTATTCGTGTCAAAGGTTGCGGACTCATAACAAGCCAAAGCTGGTTGTGCCGGTTGTGTGCCGGTTACCACCCATGCACAGGTATTCGTGTCAAAGGTCGCTGACTCATAACAAGCCAAGACAGGTTGCGCAGGCTGTGTGCCGGTTACCACCCATGAACAGGTATTGGTGTCAAAGGTCGCGGATTCATAGCAAGCCAAAGCAGGTTGCGCCGGTTGCGTTCCGGTTACAACCCATGAACAGGTATTGGTATCAAACGTTGCCGTTTGGTAACAAGCCAAAGCAGGTTGTGCAGGCTGTGTTCCGGTTACCACCCACGCACAGGTATTGGTGTCAAAGGTCGCGGACTCATAACAAGCCAAAGCTGGTTGTGCCGGTTGTGTGCCGGTTACCACCCACGCACAGGTATTCGTGTCAAATGTCGCGGATTCATAACAAGCCAAGGCAGGTTGCGCCGGTTGCGTTCCGGTTACAACCCATGAACAGGTATTGGTATCAAACGTTGCCGTTTGGTAACAAGCCAAGGCAGGTTGTGCAGGCTGTGTGCCGGTTACGTCCCAAGAACAAGTTCCCGTATTGAAGGTCGCCGTTTGGTAGCAAGCCAAAGCAGGTTGCGCCGGTTGTGTGCCGGTTACCACCCAAGCACAGGTATTGGTATCAAAGGTCGCGGACTCATAACAAGCCAAGGCAGGTTGCGCCGGTTGCGTGCCGGTTACGACCCATGCACAGGTATTGGTGTCAAAGGTCGCGGATTCATAACAAGCCAAAGCTGGTTGTGCCGGTTGCGTTCCCGTTACCACCCACGCACAGGTATTGGAGTCAAATGTTGCGGATTCGTAGCAAGCCAAGGCAGGTTGTGCCGGTTGTGTTCCCGTTACGTCCCAAGAACAAGTTCCTGTATTGAAGGTAGCCGTTTGGTAGCAAGCCAATGCAGGTTGCGCCGGTTGCGTGCCGGTTACGTCCCAAGAACAAGTTCCCGTATTGAAGGTCGCCGTTTGGTAACAAGCCAAGGCAGGTTGCGCAGGCTGTGTTCCGGTTACCACCCATGCACAGGTATTGGTGTCAAAGGTCGCGGATTCATAGCAAGCCAAAGCAGGTTGCGCCGGTTGCGTTCCGGTTACAACCCATGAACAGGTATTGGTATCAAACGTTGCCGTTTGGTAACAAGCCAAAGCAGGTTGTGCAGGCTGTGTTCCGGTTACCACCCACGCACAGGTATTGGTGTCAAAGGTCGCGGACTCATAACAAGCCAAAGCTGGTTGCGCTGGTTGCGTTCCGGTTACCACCCACGCACAGGTATTGGTGTCAAAGGTCGCCGTTTGGTAACAAGCCAAAGCTGGTTGCGCCGGTTGCGTTCCGGTTACGTCCCAAGAACAAGTTCCTGTATTGAAGGTAGCCGTTTGGTAGCAAGCCAAGGCAGGTTGTGCCGGTTGCGTTCCGGTTACGTCCCAAGAACAAGTTCCCGTATTGAAGGTCGCCGTTTGGTAGCAAGCCAAGGCAGGTTGCGCAGGCTGTGTGCCGGTTACGACCCATGCACAGGTATTGGTGTCAAACGTCGCCGTTTGGTAGCAAGCCAAAGCAGGTTGCGCAGGCTGTGTGCCGGTTACGTCCCAAGAACAAGTTCCCGTATTGAAGGTCGCCGTTTGGTAACAAGCCAAAGCTGGTTGTGCCGGTTGCGTGCCGGTTACCACCCAAGCACAGGTATTGGTGTCAAAGGTTGCGGATTCGTAGCAAGCCAAGGCCGGTTGCGCCGGTTGTGTGCCGGTTACCACCCACGCACAGGTATTGGTGTCAAAGGTTGCTGTTTCATAGCAAGCAATAGTTGGCGGAGCAGGTTGGATGCAACTTGGTAATATATTTATTGTATAATCTTCTACTTCGCCATAATCAAATGAACCACATGAGGCAGGTAGCGTATTATATCTTAGAGCGACCCTCATTCTAGTAGATCCTAACGATGCACTACTGGGGATAGTAATATTTCCAGTTATGGGTGTAGTTTGTGATGCGGAGCTATTCACTATTTGTTCACCAGCATCTAAAAAGTCACCATCTTTATTATAATCTATCCATACACTAATAGCTTCATTATATTTAGTTCCTGGCCATATTTTAGTTATTGAAATTGGATATGATGAATTTAATGTAACATCGGTTGAAATAGAAGTGAAGTTAGTATAGCCACCAGTACCAGCGCCAGAGGTGTTATTGATACTTCCAAAAGTGACATTTCCGATGTATTCATCGGAAGTATTGTTGCCATTGGCTGTACAATAAGTTACAGCAGTTGTTGTAAAGTTATAAGAGGCGGAATATGCAGAATTGTTCATGCCACAATTACTTCTAACTTGTACTTCATAGTTGGTTGAAGCTGTTAAGCCACTAAGATTTGTGGTAGCTGATGTTAAACCTGTAATAGTTGTCCATGTTGTTGCTCCAACGGTTCTGTATCTTAAATCGTAAGTCGCAGATGGAATATTGTCCCAGTTTACTGTTGCACTAATTGGGGTGATTGAAGCTGCTAGAATATTACTAGGAATAGTTGTAACGCAAGGTATTTGAATGTTTATAACCTTAAAATCATCAAAAGAGAAACCTTCGAAATCCATATTTACATAACCGTCATCCCTATTGTTGCTATCTGTTTTGAATTCAAATCTAAAATAAACGGTTGGTTGATTGAATAAAAATGAATTTGTGGAAGCATCAATAACTATTTCTTCCATATACCATTTGCCCTGTGTGTCGCCATCATATAATGGTTCTCCATCTGGTTGAAAATTATTTGATGTTGTGGTTTTATTGGAATATGTATTATTAGCATTTGGAGCTCCTGGTTTGGTGAGTCTGCCACATAAAGGTGTCCAGGTAGTTCCATTGGTAGAACCTTCTATTTGAACATAATCAAAACTACGTTCTAAATCCCATTTAGCATAATATTGAATTAAAGCCGTAGGCATACCCGTTAAATTAACCGGATTTGTGTTTCTTATGGTTTTTGATTCATTATTTGCGTAAGTTGCTGTATTGGTTGATGTTATCGCTTTTGTTCCAGAGTAAGCAGCATTGGTCGTGTACCAGGTTCCTCCAGCAGTTGTCCAGTTTGTTAGATTTGTAACGTCCGGATTGTCGTTAAAAAGAAGGGACGGGTTGTAATGTTTTCTAATATTAGCTTCGTATAAAATGTTATCGGAAGCATAATTGTTTCTAAGGGTTACTTTATATTCTATAATATCGTTTGCTTGTGTGCTAGGGCTTAGGGTATAGCTAATATTTACATTGTTTTGTTGTAAAATAGCCATTCCAGATTGGGTACTAGCGGCACCAACGGATAAGATATTTGAGGAAATTGGTGTAACTGTTAATGTAAAATCACTGGCAGTTTGCCCTAAGTTTTCAATGGCGAACTTTAAGTTTCCAGATAGCGATGTGATATTGCTTGGGGTGAAATCATGCAGTTTTGCATATTTACCACTATAATATGCCGCTAAAAAATTCATGCGCATGGCATTTTTAGCAATGGGTAAATAATTGGATGGTGCTGGCCAAAAACCTCCGAAAGAGCCACCTGTTCCTTGAGAAGATAAACCATTTTCTGGTGTCCAAGATAATGTATTTTTACCTGAGCCTGTTCCAGTTGGGGTTCCGTTTGAACTTGTGCCCGCTGGCCCCCCTTGCATCCAGTCGTTCATATTGCCACTATTTATATAGCTGATTTGAGTACTGGGGCCATGGGCAAACCTGTTAAAGAAAGTGATATCGTGATTATATTTTGAATATTCGTCAGCTCTAGAATTTGGCTGGACAACACCCGCATAAGCATGTAAGGCTGCATTTTTGTATGAGTGATGATTTAATGCTATTTTAAAGTTATGCTGTAAACAAAAATCTCTCATAATTTGGGTTTCTTTCTCCGAAAATGCCCCAGTACCCATATAAGTATCATCGCATGGATCGGTTGAAGAGCCCCCGTTGCCCCAATAATATGCAGAATTTCTATTCAAATCGATGCCATACATGTAAGTGGAACAACTTCCAGCGGTTGTATTCCTGTTTTTTCGTTGGCCACCGCCTCCATTTGGAGCTTGTGTCTGGTTATAAACAAAACCATCGGGATTGAAAACGGGTATAAAATAGAGTTCTTGGTTATTTACCAGGTTTCTAATGCTCGGATTTGTCGCATAATTTTCAAGGATATACCACATGAAATACAATTGGTTCATAACGGTAGCAGCTTCCCTTGAATGTATTAATGATTGGTATAATGTTTCAGGTTCATTGACTTCGTCTATATCCGGATTGTCTGAGATTCTAACCATGTAAACCGTTCTTCCTTCAGCTGTTAGTTGATTTGTTGGAGATGCATTTACTTTGGCTGAAATTAGATTAGGATACTGGACACGCATATCATCTAATTCTTGAAGCACCATATCATAAGTTAAACAGCCACCAAAAGAATTAGGAGCAGGATTAGGGTTTAAATTCCAATTTAAAGGTATTTCCCAATCAATTTCATCACATTCTTCATATTGACCGATATTATCAACCAGTACTTGCTTAATACTATAAGACTTGTCTTTTAAAGTAGCAGATTTGGATTTTTTTCTAGATTTTGCAGCAGATTTCATTTGCTGGATTTCTAAAGTTGCTTTTGGCAAATCTTCGGTAGCTCGTTTACTATAAAACTCCTGCATATTATCTATTAAAACCATGTAATTGATACCAGCATTTTTTAAATCTTGTAGTAAATGTTCTTCAAGCTCAATTTCAAGCGTATTACCTTTAAATACGGCACCACAGCTTAAATCAATCCCTTCTTGGTCTAATGTTTTAATTAAAGATGGTGTTACATTGGAAATTAAAACCTTTTTATAAAGTTCTTGAGAGAAACTCAAGTGCAACGTAAACAAGAATACACTTAATAAAGTAATTTTTTTCATGAGAGGTTAGGTTAGATTTTTAGCAATTGTTTTATTTTATTCAAATAAATCTTGGGGTAAATATAGAATTAAAATTCAATAATCATCTGCAAAATGCATAAAAAATCGTTGAAATGCATATTTTTTTTATTTTGAAGTCATTTTGAAGCTATAAATAAAGCCGTTTTCTTTCATTAAAACCTTGCGTCTTTATTTACTTTTACGTTAAAATTTCGTGTTAATTTAGTCCGTTTTTACAATCGGTGCGGTATTTACATTATTCCATTACAGAGGTAACGTATTTATCCTGATATTATAATTTTTTCTTTTTTGTTGTCACAAAAGGCGCTTAAAAATATTTTTTATTGCGACCAATAAATAATCGATAAATACAAAATAAGTAATTGGTTTTTAGTTTACATTTATGGTGATTTTTTAAAAAAAATAACCAAACCATACCATGTATATAGCCATCATCCTCATTTTTAGCATCGGCTACCTAGCCATTGCCCTAGAACATCAAATTAAAATAAATAAAACGGCCTCGGCACTTTTAACGGGCGTTTTGTGCTGGGTCTTGCTCGTTGTAGGAAGAGGCACTATGTTTTCGGGAATACCGGGCGATGCGGAATCGTTAAGTTTTATATCGGAAGCACTTTTGCAGCATGTTGGTGAGATTTCTGAAATATTATTTTTCCTTCTTGGTGCTATGACGATTGTGGAGCTTATTGATGCCCATGAAGGTTTTTCTATCATAACCGATAGAATTAGAATAACCAACCGCGTTAAACTTATTTGGGTGCTCAGTTTTATTACGTTTTTCCTGTCGGCTGCCTTGGATAACTTAACCACGGCTATCGTGATGTCGGCCCTTTTGAAAAAAATGATAACCGATAAAAAAGATTTATGGCTTTTTGCGGGTATCATAATTATTGCCGCAAATGCTGGGGGTGCTTGGTCGCCCATAGGCGATGTTACAACCATCATGTTGTGGATTGGGGGACAAATTACCGCCAGTAACATCATCATGCAGGTTTTATTGCCAAGTATTGTTTGTTTAGCGGTACCCTTACTCATTTTAAGTGTTACGCTAAAAGGTGATATTGCGGCTTCGCAAGCCTCTATGGACGTTCATAACAAAGACAGGCATGCGGTTGCAAGCTTTGATAAAACACTGGTGTTTTGCGTTGGCATTGGGGCCTTATTGTTTGTGCCCATTTTTAAGAGTATCACCCATTTGCCACCTTTTATGGGCATTCTTTTTGGTTTAAGCGTAATGTGGATTATTACCGAGGTATTGCACCGTAAAAAAGAGGAGCCCCAAAAACAATCACTTTCAATCATTACGGTTTTACAGCGTATCGATACTCCAAGCATCCTGTTTTTTCTTGGTATTTTAATGGCGGTTGCAGCTTTGCAATCGGGTGGGCATTTGTTGCAGCTCGCTACGACTTTAGATGCTAATTTTGACAGTATTTATGTGGTAAATACCTTTATAGGCATCTTATCATCTGTTATAGACAATGTGCCCATGGTTGCGGGCGCTATGGGCATGTATTCCTTGGAAACCTATCATGTAGATCATGCTTTTTGGGAACTATTGGCCTATTGTGCCGGTACGGGAGGTAGTATTTTAATTATAGGTTCGGCAGCAGGTGTTGCCATAATGGGCATTTTTAAAATTGATTTTATTTGGTACCTTAAAAAAATATCCCTGTTGGCGCTTTTGGGTTATTTGGCAGGAATTGCCACTTATATGGTTTTGAACTGAAAATTTTTAAGGCATAAAAAAAGTTATTAAGTTACTGGGTTATTAAGGTAAAGTCCAATAACCCAATAACCCAATAACTAAATTACTTAACAACCCAATACCTTTAATCCGATTGTCCTCTATCAAGAATTCAACATCACCGGCATCACAAGCATCGTTATCTGTTCACCTTCGTCCAAGCCATCAACAGGTGTTAAAATACCGGCTCTATTGGGCATGCTCATTTCAAGTTGTACATCGTCCGAACTTAAATTATTGAGCATTTCAGTTAAAAAGCGCGAGTTGAAACCAATTTGCATATCGTCGCCTTGGTAATCGCAGGTTAAACGTTCTTCGGCTTTGTTGCTGTAATCAATATCTTCCGCCGAAATATTAAGCTCTGCGCCCGCAATTTTCAAACGTATTTGATGGGTGGTCTTGTTTGAAAAGATGCTTACACGACGTACCGAGTTTAAAAACTGGGTTCTATCGATCATTAATTTATTAGGATTTTCTTTAGGGATTACCGCTTCGTAATTTGGATATTTGCCATCAATCAACCGACAAATGAGCTCTGAATTATCAAAAGTGAATTTGGCATTCGAGTCGTTGTATTCAATGGTCACTTCATTTTCACTGCCCGCTAAAATACCTTTCAACAAATTTAATGGTTTTTTCGGCATGATAAATTCTGCTACTTGACTTGCGGTAATGTCCTCACGGGTATATTTCACCAATTTATGCGCATCGGTAGCCACAAATGTAAGGCCTTGGGTTGAAAACTGAAAAAACACACCGCTCATTACGGGGCGCAGATCATCGTTTCCGGCAGCAAAAATGGTTTTGCTTATGGCCGATGCCAGCACGTCGCCAAGAATAACGGTTTTGCTAGGGTCTTCAAGTGAAACCGCTTTTGGGAATTCATTGCCGTTGGCATAGGCCAGTGCATATTTACCATAGTTGGAGCTTATCTCTACGGTGTTGTTTTCCGCAACAACAAAAGTAAGGGGTTGCTCTGGAAAAGTTTTTAAAGTATCTAACAGCAATCGGGCGGGTATGGCAATGTTGCCTGTGCTTACGCTTTCTACTTCCAGCGACGATGACATGGTCGTTTCTAGGTCGCTTGCGGAAACGGTTAACGTCGATTGATCTAATTCAAATAAGAAATTATCTAAAATAGGTAAGGTATTTGAGTTATTTATTACACCACCTAAAACCTGTAATTGTTTTAACAAATAGGTACTTGATACTATAAATTTCATTTATAAAGCGTCGTTTAAGTTTAAAATTCTATTACCTACAAATATATTCCATACAGATTAATATAGGAAACAAACTTATTAACATTTATTGGTATGGAATAGCTGCTTTTTATAGCCTTTTTTATTGCGGTTTGGTGTATTTTTTCTTCCTAAAATAATTAAAAAGTACCCCAAAAATAGCCAATAGCACAAGCGGCAGTAAAATGTTTATAAGTTGCCATTTTGTTTTTTCGGACGCTATTTTTTCCTGATCCAAGAAGGTAACGGCTATCTTTTTTGAACGGATGTTTATAAGTCCGTTATCGTCCAATAAATAATTTACGGCATTTAGCAAAAATTCCTTGTTGCCGTAGGTTTGTCCGGTCCATTTGTCAAAACCCAATTCTTGCGGAGAGTTTCTATATACCTCGTTTTTAATAACATCCCCATCGGCAATCACAATCATTTTTGTAGGGATGCTTTTGGTAATTTCCTTTTTTAGTTTGAAAGGTTTCACACGGTTACTATATACCGAAGGAAATTGGCCTTCCAACAAAACGGCCAAGTTTTGGTTGCCTTTGTTGAAGCTTGCCGGGTCCAGCTCCTGGGTTACCACTTCCAAACTAATTTCGCGAGGGGTACCTTCTAGCTTGCTTAATGGGGCACTTTCTAGCAAAATGGTTTTTTTGATGCTATTCTTTAAAGTGTCGATTTGATTGGCAAAATCAAATTTCACCAAATTCAAATTGTTAACAATGGGGTGGTCGCTAAGTGTGGAGGCCAATGGGGAATAGGGCCACCGTAGGTGTTGGAATTGCGATTCGCTGCCTTCGCCCATGGCAAGTGTGATGGGCGCCGAGTAAAGTGTACTTACAATATCTGGATTTATGCGAACCCCATATTTAAAAAAGAAATCGGTTAGGTTTAAGTCGCGGGGCATGGCAAAATTTTTGCCCAAATCGTTGTACAAACTGTCCTTTTCCATGGCTACGGCATCAACAAGCCATAAGCTTTTACCACCGTTCATGGTGTATTGGTCCAATACCAGTTTTTCAGTTTCGGTAAATGCTTCGGTTGGTTTTGCTGAAATGATTAAATCGAACTGCTCCAAACCATCCAAAGTTTTTTGCGGGTTTACTGCCACACTATCCAGCGTGTAAGGCGCAATGCGGTAGTATTCACCAATTTTCCGAATAAAATCGGCCATATATTTATCGGGCAATTGCTTGTTGCCTCTTAAAATGGCGATTTTTTTACTTTTTGGGTTTGTTAATTTGCTAAAACCGTCGGCAAAGGCATATTCCAGATGTTGTACCGAGTTGGTTACCAAATCTTGTTGCGAGGCCCCAATTTTGTTTTTTACTAATGGGATGCTAATGGTTTCGTTGTTGTAACTGGCCAGGGCCCACGGAAAAATAATGGCCTGCGATGCTTTTCCGCTTTCCTGCACGCTTAATTGCATAGGTGTCAATCCCCGTTGGGTAAGCTGTTGGATGTTGCGGTCGCGGGTGGCATCGTCTTCTAAAGGATTTATAAAATTGAAAACGATGTTGCTGTTTTTTGCTGAAAATTCTTCGAGTAATTGTTTGGTTTCGCTTTGAAGGCGCCTAAATTCTGAAGGAAAATCGTCTCCGCTTAAAAACACATCCACAATGAGGGGCGACTCTACATTTTTGACAATTTTTAGGGTGGCATCGCTTAAGGTATAGCGTTTGTCTTCGGTTAAATCAAACCGTTTAAAAACAAAACTGCTCACATAGTTTATGGCAATTAAAACGATTGCCAACATGCCGATATGTTTAAGGTGCTTCTTCAAATTTGGTCTCTAATTGATATTGCTTGATGCTTGCTACGGTGTTGTTTTTAAATTCCAGTTCCAAACACTCTTGCATCATGTTGAACGCCCCTGGTTTGTAGCCTAAATTGTAATTCCATTTATCGGGCGAATTGGCCTTAATGCTATCGTCCCAACCATACCATTCACTGGTGCCCAAAATGGCTTTTACTTCTTTTTTCGTTTTACCTAAAAACAGGTTTTTATTGGTTATTTCGTTGCTCATCTCGTAACGATAGGCTGGTTTTTCTGCCCATGCTTCGGCATCAAAATGCTTTTCGTGGTGGTAGCTACTAAAAATGTTGAGCAATGGATAAAACACAAAAAAATAAACAACCGGTGTAAGTGCCAAACTTATGATAAAGCTCAACCACTTGCGCTTATCGATGGTATTGGTAAATAGCCAAACCAGAATAAAAAGGACTATTAAAATGATGACGAATGCTGGTGTAAAAATCATTTTTTTTCGTTGTTAATGTTAAGTTTTGTAAGTATTAAGAAGAAGCTGGCAACGCTTAAAAAATAGATGATGTCGCGTGTATCCAGAACACCACGGCTCATGCTTTTGTAGTGTGCGTTCATGCCCAATTGTTCGATAAAATTATTCGATGTAAAATCGGCAATACCCTCAAAACCAATATAAAATAAGAAACAAATAAAAACAGAGCTAATAAAAGCCACGATTTGGTTATCGGAAAGTGTTGAGGTAAAAATACCAATAGCGGTGTACGATGCAATTAAAAAAAGCAATCCAAAATAGGAGCCCAAGGTGCTGCCTACATCTAAATAGCCCTCAGGATTGCCCAGTGCATAAACCGTAAACACATATAATAAGGTTGGAAAAAGCGCTATTAAAATTAATATAAACGCACCAAAAAATTTGCCCAACACAAGGTTGGTGTGCGAAATGGGTTTTGTGAGCAGCAATTCCAAGGTGCCTTGTTTTTTTTCATCGGAAAAACTGCGCATGGTTACCGCAGGAATGAGGAACATTAAAATCCAGGGCGCCAGCAAAAAGAAGGCTGATAAATCGGCAAATCCGTAATCCAAAATGTTGTACTCGCCCTTGAACAGCCATAAAAACAACCCATTGAGCAACAAAAAAATGGCAATAACCAAATAACCTATGGGCGATGCAAAAAATGAGTTTATTTCTTTTTTTAAAATGGCGAACATGGGTTGTTTTGGAAGTTAAAAGTTAGAGGTTAAAGGTAGAAAGTGCTTAATGGTTTTACGGTTCAGGTTTTTTGGTTTCAAGGGTCAAAATTACTAAGAATTATCACAATGTTACAGGGTTAAGCACTATTTTTTAATTTTGGAATTATGAAGTTTGTTGTACGGGTTAAAAATCATCAAGTTCTTTGGGCAAAATGGATTCGGTGCTAAAATTTACGCTAACGGAATCCATCAAATCCAGCCCCATTAAAGTTGAAGCGCCACCCGTTGTGGTGGTGTTGCTTTTATAAATGGCAATTTCCAAAAAACCGCCCGAATTAAAAACCACAAGACCTTTGCCTTCGTCATGGCGTTTTTCCTCAGGAATATCAAAATTCACGATGTCGCTATATTTATGGTATATTTTCTTGAATTTGTGGCTTCGTGCCGAAATTTCAAAAGCACGCCCTTTTTGTATGGTCTCAAAAAAAGATTTTTTTATGTTGGTAATCACGTTTCCGTAGTTATCAATATAAATCGCGCTCCCTACAATTTGGGTTTTGTCGTCGTTTACAAAAGGCTTGATGTTTTTAATGGGCTTAATTTCCGTAATGGTTTTACCTACCACATCAAGGGTGCCGCCACGAGCAATGTGGCAAGCTACTTTCACAAAAATATCGAGCACAGGAAAACTGGTGTGTATTTTATCGTGAATATTGATTTCCACAATTTTTTCGGGCACAATTTCAGCACAAATCATGCTTAAAATGCCATTATTGGCACAAATAAAATAATGGTCGTCCAGTTTTATGGCAATGTGCTTGTTTTCCTTGTTAATTTCAGAATCGATACCAATTAAATGAATCGTGCCCTTGGGAAAACTGCGATAGGCATTTTGAATGATATAGCCCGCTTCAAGAATGTTGAAGGGTGATACGGAATGAGAGATATCAACAATTCTAATATCTGGCAATTCACAGTAAATGGCCCCTTTAGTAGCACCTACAAAGTGATCTTTTTCACCAAAATCGGTAGTTAGTGTAATAATCGCCATGGGCAAATTGTTGATATGTTTTTAAGGTTGTGCACTCAAATTTGTTTATTTTTGAGTTTTAACGGATGAGCAACAAACCTACATAAATTTTTTGTTTTCATTTTTATATTTAACATGAAAAATGTAGGTTTATCAAAGCCATTTATCACATTAAAATAGCAGCATAAATTTAACAAATCATTTTAATTGAAAACGGATTATTCGCAATAATCTAATACAAATTTTAACCTATCCCACGCCATTGAACGAAATAATCATAGAACTTGAAGAAGTGACGCCAAAAGATTTTTTTGGAGCACATAACGCCAATATCGAACTTTTAAAAAAATACTTTCCCAAACTTAAAATTGTAGCTCGGGGCACTAAAATCAAGGCTTTTGGTGATGATGAATTACTGGAGGAATTTAACCGCCGTATGAATATGCTCATTCAGCATTTTGCCAAATACAATAAATTGGACGAGAACGTGATCGAGCGCGTACTTACCAGTAAAAGTAGCGACGATTATGCCACCAGCGCTTCCAGTGGCGATGTTTTGGTGCACGGTGTTGGGGGCAAGCTTATTAAGGCCCAAACCGCCAACCAACGCAAATTGGTAGAGAGCATGCGAAAAAACGACATGGTTTTTGCCATTGGGCCAGCAGGCACCGGAAAAACCTATACGGGGGTAGCTTTGGCTGTTCAAGCACTTAAAAACAAGGAAGTTAAGCGTATTATTTTAACACGACCTGCGGTTGAGGCAGGAGAGAACCTGGGGTTTTTACCGGGCGATCTAAAAGAAAAACTAGACCCTTACATGCAACCTTTGTACGATGCCCTGCGCGATATGATCCCTGCCGAAAAATTGGCCATGTACATAGAAAATGGTACCATACAAATTGCCCCATTGGCTTTTATGCGCGGTCGCACTTTGGATAATGCCTTTGTAATTTTAGATGAAGGCCAGAATACTACGCACAACCAAATGAAAATGTTTTTGACCCGTATGGGAAAAAATGCCAAGTTTTTATTAACGGGCGATCCGGGACAAATAGATCTACCACGCCGAACCATTTCCGGATTAAAAGAAGCATTGTTGATATTGAAGAACGTAGAAGGCGTAGGCATGATATTTTTAGATGATAACGACGTAATTCGTCACCGTTTGGTGAAAAAGGTTATTGAAGCCTATAAAAGCATTGAAAATATTGAATAGTAATGCAGTTGTTTAGAAATAAAGAAATTGAGTTATTGAGACATTAAGTTATTAGTGCAGTGCCTTATTAAATTTAGGATGGCGTCGTTTTTAAAGAATCGAGTTGTTGTATTATTTGGTTTTCAATAACCAATAACCAATAACCCAACATCCCCTCAAATCCCATTCCCTTAATTCTGTAAATTTTATTGAAAATCATGTAAAACGTTTTCTTGATAGATTACTGAGATTTGTAACATAATCATTTAAAAAAGAAACAACATGAAAAAAGTCATTTTAATTGCCGGATTATTCGGGTTTAGTCAATTGTTCGCGCAACAAACGGACATCGATATCACACCAGACAATTCTTGGTTAAAAGCAGGAATTACTGCAGGAGTACCGGTAGGCGATGCAAACGATATTGCATCTTTTAATGTAGGTTTGGATTTACGCGGGCAATATTTGGTAAACCCCAATTTTGGTATTGGTATCGCCTCTGGTTATAGCCACTTCTTTGGAAAAGATGGTGTTGACGATTTTGGAGTTATTCCCGCAGCGGCATTTGTTCGCTATTACTTTACACCAAAAGGGCTGTTTTTTGGTGCCGACCTAGGTTATGGTTTTTTAACAAACGTGGATAATAACGAGGGTGGTTTATATGTAAACCCTCAAATAGGTTACCACAACCGAGACTGGAATTTGTATGCCTTCTATCAAAACACGTTTGCTGATAACGATTTTGATCTGCAAACAGTAGGCGTGGGGGTTACCTATAACATTAGGTTTAATTAAATAAGCAATGCATTGATTTGTTCGCCAAATCACTGCGCGTAACGGAAGCAATCTGTATGATGTATGTCAAAAAAGTATTTTGGCAAGCCGCATACGATTGCTTCCGTTCTTCAATACAGCGTAAACAAGTCTTTTAGTGCGCTTTTTTTATTTAGTTATTGTTTGGCATCACTAAACAAATTACATTTGCAATACTAACAATGGGCTACTTCTAATGAATACAATCACAACCACCAATTTCAATTTTCCTGGTCAAAAAAGCGTTTATAAAGGCAAAGTAAGAGAAGTTTACAACATAAACGACGAACAATTGGTCATGATTGCCACCGATAGGCTTTCTGCTTTTGATGTGGTAATGCCAAAAGGTATTCCGTATAAAGGGCAAATACTAAACCAAATTGCCACCAAAATGATGGCAGCCACCCAAGATTTGGTGCCCAATTGGTTAACCGCCACCCCCGATCCAAACGTAGCCGTAGGGCATTTGTGCGAACCCTTTAAGGTGGAAATGGTTATTCGTGGCTATATGTCTGGACATGCGGCGCGCGAATATAAAGCAGGAAAACGTGAGTTATGCGGTGTGGCGATGCCCGAAGGGATGAAAGAAAATGATGCGTTTCCAGAACCTATCATTACGCCGGCAACCAAAGCGGAAATGGGCAACCATGATGAAGATATTTCTAGGGAAAACATTTTAAGGCGAGGCATTGTAAGTGAAGCCGATTATGTGGTGTTGGAAGATTATACCCGTAAACTGTTTAAACGAGGTAGTGAAATTGCAGCATCACGTGGGTTGATTTTAGTGGATACCAAATACGAGTTTGGGAAAACAAAAGAAGGCAACATTGTATTGATTGATGAAATACACACCCCCGATTCTTCACGATATTTTTATGCCGATGGGTATGAAGACCGTCAAGCCAAAAACGAACCCCAAAAACAATTAAGCAAAGAATTTGTGCGCCAATGGCTTATAGCCAATAACTTCCAAGGCCTAAAAGGGCAAACCGTACCGTTTATGAGCGACGACTATATTGAAACCGTTAGCGAACGTTATATTGAACTTTACGAAAACATCACCGGCGAAACTTTTGTAAAAGGCGATGTTTCAAACATCCAGGAACGCATCGAACGGAATGTATTGGCGTATTTGAAGCATTAAAATTTCAAATGGAATTTATAGTTAATTCTATAAAGGTGCAAATTCAATTTTAGGCAAAAGTGCTTCAAGTGATGGCCTAATCGTTAACTAATTTATTTCCACACGAAAATTTTTCTATGGAGGGCGTTTGGTAAACCCGACAATTTTCAAATTATACGACTATTCATTATAAAAAAACATCTGCCTGTAAGTTCCTTGGACCTACAAACAGATGTTTTAATTGTTATAACTTTAAAAAATTAGGCTTCTACAGCTTTGTCTTCTAAGGTTGGTCCAGCTGGAACCAAAGCAAGTCCTTCTGGGGTATCGCAATATTGCTCGAAGTTTTTAATGTAAAGAGCCGCTAGTTTTTTAGCTTTTGTTTCCCATTCTGCAACATCTTTGTAGGTGTTTCTTGGGTCTAAAATATTGCTTACCGTTGGTAATGCTTTTGGTGCCGTTAGGTTTAAGAAAGGAATATCAACCGTTTCGGCTTTATCAATAGAACCGTCTAAAATGGCATCAATAATGGCACGTGTATCTTTTAACGAAATTCGTTTTCCGGTACCGTTCCAGCCTGTGTTCACTAAATAGGCTTTTGCGTTGTGTTCTTTCATTTTGGCAACCAATGTAGATGAGTACATGGTTGGTCTTAATGTTAAGAACGCTTCACCAAAGGCAGGAGAAAACGATGGGGTTGGTTCGGTAATGCCTCTTTCGGTTCCGGCTAATTTTGATGTAAACCCGCATAAGAAATGGTATTGTGCTTGGTCTTCGTTTAAAATTGACACTGGAGGCAACACACCAAAAGCATCGGCAGATAAATAGATGATTTTGCTGGCGTGTCCTGCTTTTGAGGGCAATACAATTTTATTGATATGGTAAATGGGGTAAGAAACCCTTGAGTTTTCGGTAATGGAATGGTCATAGTAATCTACATCGCCATATTCGTCAACAACCACGTTTTCTAGTAAGGCATCCCTTTTAATGGCTCTCCAAATGTCTGGTTCGTTCTTTTCGCTCAAATCAATTACTTTGGCATAGCAACCACCTTCAAAGTTAAATACGCCATTATCGTCCCAACCGTGCTCATCATCACCAATTAAATAACGTTTTGGATCGGCCGATAAGGTAGTTTTTCCGGTTCCTGAAAGTCCGAAAAACACAGCAACATCACCTTTTTCACCCACGTTTGCAGAACAGTGCATGGATGCAATGCCTTTTAATGGTAAGTAGAAGTTCATCATGGCAAATATGCCTTTTTTCATTTCGCCACCGTACCAAGTACCACCAATAATTTGTATTTTTTCGGTTAAATTGAATACCACAAAGTTTTCAGAATTTAATCCGTGCTGTTTCCAGTTAGGGTTTACGGTTTTTGAACCATTCATAATTACAAAGTCTGGTTCTCCAAAGTTTTCTAGCTCGTGAATGGATGGCCTGATAAACATATTGGTAACAAAGTGTGCTTGCCACGCCACTTCCATAACAAAGCGTACTTTTAGGCGGGTATCGGCGTTGGTACCGCAAAATGCATCTACAACATATAATTTAGGCGAAGAGGAAAGTTGCTCTAAAACCAAACCTTTTAATTCTTGGTACACTTCATTACTGGTTGCCATATTTACTGAATTCCAGTCGATGGTGTCTTTAGTAATATCGTCTTTTACAATATATCTATCTTTAGGGGAACGTCCTGTAAAAACACCGGTTTTTACGGCTACGGCACCTGTTGATGTTTGAGCTCCTTTTTCAAATCCTTTCCTTTTATGTGAAATTTCAGATTCAAATAATTCTTGATATGAAGGGTTGTATGCCACCTCATGATAACCTGTAATTCCCAAATCGTGTAACTCCTGAATAATTTTGATATTCTTCATTGTAATTTGTTTTTAAATATTTATTAGTAATCTTTTTATTTATTTTCTATACAAATTTAACGAAACAAAAAGCTTAAGGATATGACAAATATCAGTTAAACAGTGTTATTGATTAAAACTTTTTTTATTTCACAAAGTATTGATTTTTAGTGTTTTAAAAAGAAAAATTGTTGAAAAATTTTCTCGAAATCGTTTGCGTTTCACTCCCAAAAATACGGTAAATTATTTTTTTTATTTTTTTTTCGGAAAATAAAGTTGAAAATTTTATAAAATACCAACGTAAAGAAATAACTGGATTTTTTTCTTTTTATGATGTTTAGATGGCTGTTTTTTTTTGAAACGACATGCAATTGTTTCTTTTAAATGAATTTAAAAAAAACTGCATTTCAAAGGGTGTTTATAAATGGTTGGCTAAATCCACCAAATAGTTATAGCCCATGGCCGTTGCTATGGCTATGCCAAAACTTAAAAGGGTACCTATTAAAATGTATTCGGTTAGGTTTCTGTCTTCACTTTTTGTTAAATCGCCAAAACGGAATATCGATTTTGCGGCCAATAGAAAGCCAATGCCTTGCCAATAATTAATTACGATGAACAGGAAAATAAACAATCGCTCTAAAATGCCTATGTACTTTCCAGCTTGGTTTTTGGAAGTTTCTTTTAATTTCCATTTGGACATGAGCGTTTTAATGATGACAGACGACACGTAAGTTGTTATTAAAAGTGCCGTTATGAGCAATAGCGATTGGGCCGTATATATTGGAGCCATATCAATTTGGAACGGTTGATAATATTGAACCACGCCAAAAATAACCGCAAAATGCAATAGTTGGTCTGCAAAAAACAAGATTCGGGCTTCCACTTTTTTTTCTAAATGAAGCTTAGCCACATCGATGCCATAATGCGAACCGATGATGAGCAACATGCCCAACCAATAACTAAAATTGAATTGAAGCGCCAAAATTAATAACCCCGTATGGATGGCAATATGTGCATACAGGTACTTTGATGCGTGTTTTTTCTTTTTTTTATGGGCAATCCATGTATCGGGCTGAAATAAAAAATCGCCCATTAAGTGCGCCACTATAAATTTTAAGGCCAGTGTTAACATAGTTTTTCTATTTCGTGTTGGTAGTAATGAAGTAGTTTCTGTATTTCGTAAAATCCGCCCCGTTTTAAACTTGTGCTAATGTTGCTTTGTTTTTTATTGAGCATGGTTGCGAGTGCCTCTTGGTTGGTGTTTGGGTCACATTCCAATGCGGTTTTAATAATGAGTGCCGAGGTTGGCGACCACGCATCCATGGTTAGCGAAGCAAGGTCGCACATTAAATTAAGGGTGTTGTCGAAGTCGTTCCAAGCGGTTTTGATGGCGAGCGTTTGTTTTTTGAGCTTTTCAAACGAATGGCCCGAATACATAAATGCGCTTCCGTTCGATTCGGTTATTTTATCCGATTGGTATGTTTTTTCACCAATGCCTATGGCAAGTCGCGCATCTAAGGTTTTAAACTGTTTTATAGCCGATTTTATTAGGATGGCAACCTGTAATGCATCCTGTGGCTTTGTTTCTATTTGAAAACTATCGCCTCGGTATATTTCCCAGTGTTTGGGTTCTTCGCCATAGGTGTTCAGTACTTTTTTTAGTTCTGGAAGCCATTGTTTGGCACCTATTTGTCTGGAATTGACAATATCCCCGGTTATAATTGCTATCATGTTTGGCTTTTTTGAGTTATTCAAATATATATGCTTTTTTGCATATAATAAAATATATATGCTTTTTTAAATATATTTTAAATTATATATGGATTAATAAATAGCATTAGCGTCGCTTTTTTTTGGGGGCAGCGGTTTTTTTAAGACGCACAAAAATTAATTTATAGCGGCTTTTGGGGTTTTCGCGCTGTTCCAGTTCAAAACGGTCTATGGATTTTATTAAAGGCGTAAGCTTATCAAAACCAAAGTTTCTGGAATCGAAATTTGGTTGTTTTTTTTGTAACAAACTGCCAACGTCGCCAAGAAAGGCCCAACCATCATCGTCGGATACGTCGGCAATGGTAGTGGCAATCAGTTCAATGTCTTTTTGGGTAATGGTGTCCACGTTGTCTTTGGCGGCTTCCACATCAATATCTTGACGGTCGGCCTTGTTCTTCAAAATTTCAACATAAATAAACTTATCACAAGCCACAATAAAGGGGTTGGGTGTTTTCTTTTCGCCAATACCAATAACTTGCATGCCCGCTTCGCGCAATCGAACGGCGAGTCGTGTAAAATCGCTATCGCTGGAAACGAGGCAAAAACCGTTTACTTTACTAGAGTACAGAATATCCATGGCATCAATGATCATGGCAGAATCGGTTGCGTTTTTTCCTGTGGTGTATCCGTATTGCTGAATGGGCGTTATGGCATTTTCAAGCAACAGGTTTTTCCATTTTGACAGGTGTGGTTTGGTCCAATCGCCATAAATCCGTTTAATGGTAGGGTTGCCATATTTGGCTATTTCTTCCATCATTTCCTTAACGTGGGCCGAAGGGATGTTATCGCCATCAATTAATACTGCTAGATTTGTATCCATATTTTTTTGTTTGTTGTGTGTAGCGTGTTTTAAGCATTAAAGTTAGCAAATATATCACAGATAGAAAGAACGTTAGGGTTTTTGTAAGTGGCTAAAACCAGCCATTGGATTATAATAAGGTGTTGGGAAATGGCTTTTATTTCATTCGTTCAATTAAAATGGGATAAAACTTATTAAAGTTTGGATATTTTTCTCTGTTCTTTTCATAAGTTTTTAAAATTTCCACAAAATTTTCCACCAATGAAAATCCAATGGCTATTTCATAGTCTAAAAGTTCTTTTGCTTTTTTTGCTCCAAAATGCTTCTCTGTAATTTTTATTGTTGTTGCTCTTAACAAAAGTTCGTTAAAAACATACTTCCATTCACTATATCCTTCTTGATTTCCTGCTTTTATTAAGTTTTGGGTATAATATTTATCTTTAAGTTTTTCTATTTCAGAAGCGTATTTTTCCAATAAAGGATTTACAAACGAGTGTCCGAATTCGTGTAAAATCATATCCATTTCTATATAATCTTTACCAAAATACGGAATATGTTCAATTTCTCCATTGGGTCCAATTATGGCATAAACTTGTTTTTTTCCATTTTCTATGAATTCTGCATTGAAACCTCCTGAATGAACTAAAGGCGAAAGGATTAAATTATATGAACCCAATTTAGTTCCGTAATATGTTTCTAAATAGGTTGGAAGCTCTTGAATAGATTTAGATGCTTTTACTTGATTAAGTACTTTTTCATTTAATGGTTTAATTTCAGTTAAATATACTTGAAACAATGAATCTTGGTTGAAAGAAATAAACTCTTTTTTGAAATTTTCAATTATATCATTGCTTTCGGCGAAAGGATAAGGTTTTGCTACTTCTCTTACTTTATTTAATTCAGGAAATTTATCGAACTGTAGCGCCCAGTCTGTAACTTTATAAAAATTAAATCCGTGGTTTTTAGTTAACGTGTCAAATAAAATTACTGCTTTATGGTTTTTCAGGGCATCGAGATTTTTTCTCAACTTTGATTTATAGAGGTTATCGTGATTGCTGACTAAAAAATAATTATCTAAAAATGCTATTGAATAGATTGTCTCAATTCTTTCGTCAATTGAAATGTTTAATTCCGATTTTTGTCCGATACCTTTTGATGAAGCCAAAAGCAGAATTAGCAAAATAATTTTTTTCATTTATTGTGTTTTCTAATAAAAACTAATTTTATTTCAAATTCGGTTTGGTATATGAGCTGTGGCGTTTTTGCGTGTGTGGGTTTTCCGTAGCAAAATCAGAAGCTAGCAAACAAAGCAACTAACTTTGGTTTAGCTAAAACTAGCAATTTTTTATATACTGTGTTGGCTGTAGTTATTTTTTATTCAGATTTTTTAATTTAAGTATGATTTCGTTAGTTAAAAAGTCAGCTATTCTATTTCCGTTTGTTTTTGTTTTTTCCTTTTCTATTTTGTCAGGTGCTTTTGTTTTTAAATAAAACTTTTTGATATAAATCTTATCCAACAGAAACTCAACAATATTAAATTCTACATTATTCTCTTTGCAGTATTTTTTATATAAATCCGCTTTTTTGATTATTTCTTTCCGTTTTCTGGATTTATGAGTATTAAATTCAGATTCAAGTTTTGCATTAGTCCGAGGATTTTTTTGTGTATCAAAATCAAATTTTTGACACAATTCAGAAAATTGAATTTCCATTAAACTTTTTTTCCGTTTTTGTTTGTCTTTCGATGACTTAATTCGACCGTGTCCCCAATTTTTTCCTGCAAAATTAATCGCATTTCTGCTTCCTCTTTTACTCATGTTTTAGTTTCAAATTGCGGATTGGTCTTAATTACAGCCAACTTTAATATATAAAAATGAATAAACCGCGGCCATTCAAGTTATATAGTACCAAAGGTACATTATTTGCTAGATAATCGCTAAAAAAGAACACGGGTTGAAAACAGGCCCAGAAAAAATGCCGTTACCGAATTTTTTGCTTTTTGAAAGGTTTGGTAAGCTTTCTTGCCATACTGTATAAAAACGTATTGGTTTTGGCGTAATGGAAGGAAATGAGGCAAACCACCAAAATAAACAGTAAGGCGCCCACTACACATTCGGTAGGGTTTAACGATTGGTTGTAGAATTGCTTTAAGCCGTAGCCGGTAAAACTTCCAAAGAGAATGATAAAATGGATGACGTACATGGAAAGCGTTTTTTCGCCAATTCTTGAGATTATGGATTGTTTTAAATAGCGTTCGAAGGTATAAAACATACCAAATAGCACCAGTACGTTGCCCATCCTAATAAATAAATAGTTAAAATCGGCGCTTCTGTACAGCAATTCTATATTTGTAACTCGGTGAAGCCAAAAAAGGAAATCGGTTGAATAAAAAATAAGGAAAATCCCAACCACAAAAAACGTAATAATGGTGAACAGTTTAAAACGGCTACGGTGCGCATGCCTAAAAAATACCGTTGATAAAAAGGCCCCAAATGCCGAATAGCCAAACCACGGTAAAATGGTAAATACAGAACCGTTCATTTTGGTCATATAATTTGCCAACACAAGTGGCACATTGGTTATCTCTAAATTTCTATATAAAGGCTCAGATAAAAAACAGGCACAACCAATAACAAATAGTACAACAGAAAAAATATAACTGTGGTTTTTAAACAGCATATACAGCCCCACCAATAAAATAAGCGATAGGCCAATGCATTGCAACACATCTATAACCAAAAAATACGGACTAAAATACCCTGTAAACCAGCTTACTAAATTAACACGCAAGCTATAACCAATAAAAATAAGCAACAATCCTCTGGAAATACCTTTTTTAATACGTTTCCTGGCTTCGCCTTTGGCATTGGCACGCAATAACAAATAAGTAAAAACCAAACCCGATATTGTAAAGAAAGTAGGTGCCGTTATGCCTCGAAAATACGACCATACGTTATAGGCAATATAATCGGTATTCCTATAAATTGGGTCTATAAGCGTATCAATAAAGTGCCCTTGCAGCATCATTAAAATAGCAAAGGCTCTTACGGCATCAATAAAATATAAACGAGTAGTTTGCAATACAACTAAATTTAATGCGGTAAATATACTTCTAAAAAATTTAAACTAAATAGTACGAAAATGATATATTTAGCAATAATAATAAACAAATTGTTGATATATTAAACATTTTTTTGGAAATTCACATCCGTTACAATTCCAAATAAATAAAAACCAACCAACCACTAAACTAAATTTAAAATGACAAAAAACAATGCAAAGGCCTATTGGAAAGAAAACATCAAGTATGTGCTCATACTGTTGTTTATATGGTTTCTGGTGTCATACGGCGCAGGAATTTTATTTAAGGACACCCTTAACGGAATAAAAGTAGGAGGCTTTAAATTAGGCTTTTGGTTTGCACAACAAGGTGCCATGTATGTGTTTGTGGTACTTATTTTTGTATATGTTCGCCTTATGAATAAGCTCGATAAAAAATATGGGTATGATGAATAGTCTGTTTTTTGTGAGTGCCCTAGGCGTTCAAAATTGGACCTACATTTTGGTTGGTGCCACTTTTGCTTTGTATATAGGAATCGCAATCTGGACGCGGGCAAGTTCCACCAAGGAATTTTATGTTGCAGGTGGTGGCGTTTCGCCATTGGCAAATGGTATGGCAACAGCAGCCGATTGGATGAGTGCCGCTTCCTTTATATCTATGGCGGGTATAATATCGTTCGCTGGGTATGATGGCGCCGTCTATCTAATGGGCTGGACCGGAGGTTACGTGCTCTTGGCCTTGTTGCTGGCACCGTATTTGCGCAAGTTCGGGAAGTTTACCGTACCCGATTTTATTGGCGATCGCTATTATTCAAAAACAGCGCGACTCGTTGCCATTTTTTGTGCGCTATTAATATCATTTACCTATGTGGCAGGTCAAATGCGTGGCGTGGGCATTGTTTTTTCCCGTTTCTTGGAGGTCGATATCAATACAGGTGTTATTATAGGTATGCTCATCGTATTGTTTTATGCCGTTTTGGGCGGTATGAAAGGCATTACCTATACGCAAGTAGCGCAATATTGTGTGTTGATTTTTGCCTTTATGGTACCGGCTATTTTTATTTCTATTCAAATGACGGGAAATCCCATTCCGCAACTGGGCTTTGGAAGTCAGTTGGCCGATGGTTCTGGAACCTATTTATTGGACAAATTGGATGGTTTAAGCACTGAGCTTGGTTTTGCCGAATACACCGAAGGCTCAAAATCGATGATGGATGTGTTTGCCATTACACTGGCTTTAATGGTAGGTACGGCAGGGTTACCCCATGTCATTGTTCGGTTTTTTACGGTGAAGCGTGTTAAAGATGCGCGAAAATCTGCCGGATTAGCCTTGTTGTTAATCGTTATTTTATATACCACAGCACCGGCGGTTGCCGTTTTTGCAAGAACCAATTTAATTGAAACGGTTTCAAATAAAGAATATGCAAACGTTCCGGAATGGTTCAAGAAATGGGAAAAAACAGGCTTGATAACCTTTACTGATAAAAACAACGACGGTCGAATCCAATACGTTGCCAACAAAGACCAAAACGAATTGGTGGTTGACAACGACATTATGGTATTGGCAAACCCAGAAATTGCAAAATTGCCCGATTGGGTTATTGCCTTGGTGGCAGCCGGTGGGTTAGCCGCGGCTTTATCAACCGCTGCGGGACTCTTATTGGTCATCTCATCCTCGGTATCGCACGATTTAATAAAAAAAATCATCAACCCTAAAATATCCGAAAAAGGCGAGCTAATTGCTGCGCGTTTATCGGCGGTGGCTGCAGTTTGTGTAGCGGGCTATTTTGGCATCAATCCACCAGGGTTTGTCGCCGCCGTAGTGGCATTGGCTTTTGGGTTGGCTGCGGCATCCTTTTTCCCGGCCATCATCTTGGGCATTTTTTATAAGCGAATGAATAAAGAAGGCGCCATTGCAGGCATGGTGGTTGGAATTATCGCCATGTTATTGTACATGGTTAAATTTAAGTTAGGATGGTTTGATGATGCCGTTCCAGATAAAAACGAGTGGTGGTTTGGCATTTCGCCCGAAGGTTTTGGCACCATTGCCATGCTTCTTAACTTTTTGGTTTCCATAGTTATTATGAAATTTACGCCCCAACCGCCCCAAGAGGTTCAAGATATTGTAGAACTTATTCGTATTCCAAGTGGGGCAGGAGAAGCTTCCGACCATTGAATAATTACGATTTACGATTTTTGATTAACAATTTAACACCTAAACGACTCACAAATAAACAACATACAATAATGAGCAATTATCATATAAAACATTTAGAGGAATACTATCAAGTTTACAGAAAATCGATACGCGAACCAGAAAATTTTTGGGAAGAAGTAGCCGAAGAACATTTTATGTGGCGCAAAAAATGGGATAAAGTGTTAAGCTGGGATTTTACAAAACCCGATATTAAATGGTTTGAAGGGGCCAAACTTAACATTACCGAAAACTGCATCGACAGGCATCTGGTAACCCGTGGCGACAAAACCGCTATTTTGTTCGAACCCAACAATCCCGACGAACCTGCCGAACACATCACCTATAACCAATTACACGAGCGTGTTAACAGGTTTGCAAACGTACTTAAAAATGAAGGCATCAAAAAAGGCGATCGCGTGTGCATTTATGTACCCATGATTCCCGAATTGGCCATTTCTATTTTGGCCTGTGCCCGCATTGGCGCCATCCATTCGGTCGTATTTGCTGGTTTTTCCGCAACAGCGGTAGCAACCAGAATTAACGATAGCGACTGTAAAATGGTAATTACTTCTGATGGCTCCTTTCGTGGCGCAAAATCCATCGATTTAAAAGGCATCATAGACGAGGCTTTGGAAAAATGTCCGGGGGTTAAAAGTGTTTTAGTTGCAAAACGAACCCATTCAAAAATCAACATGAAAGCAGGTCGCGATAAATGGTTGCAACCCCTTTTAGATGAAGCTTCGCCCGTTTGTAAAGCAGAAGTTATGGATGCTGAAGACCCACTATTCATTTTATACACTTCGGGTTCTACGGGCATGCCAAAAGGCATGGTGCATACCACGGCAGGTTACATGGTTTATACAGCCTATTCCTTTAAAAATGCTTTTCAATATAAAGAAACCGACGTGTACTGGTGTACCGCCGATATTGGTTGGATTACCGGGCATAGTTACATTATATATGGCCCTTTGGCAAACGGTGCCACTACCATTATGTTTGAAGGCGTACCGCACCATCCGGATTTCGGGCGTTTTTGGCAAATTATTGAAAAACACAAAGTAACCCAATTTTACACAGCACCAACTGCCATTCGAGCCTTGGCAAAACAGGGCACCGAATTAATCGAAAAATACGATTTAAGCTCCATAAAAGTTTTAGGCTCGGTAGGCGAACCCATTAATGAGGAAGCATGGCATTGGTACAACGATAACATAGGGAAAAAGAAAAGCCCCATTATCGATACCTGGTGGCAAACCGAAACGGGCGGTATCATGATTTCGCCCATTCCATTTGTAACGCCCACAAAACCTACCTATGCCACCTTGCCGTTTATTGGTATCCAGCCTGCCTTGATGGATGAAGTAGGGGACGAGTTGAAAGGAAATCAGGTAGAAGGGCGTTTGTGCATCAAATTCCCATGGCCAAGTATAGCACGTACCATTTGGGGTAACCACCAGCGTTACAAGGAAACCTATTTTTCAACGTTTGAAAATAAATATTTTACGGGCGATGGTGCCTTGCGCGATGAGGTTGGTTATTACCGAATTACAGGCCGTGTGGATGATGTTATTATCGTTTCCGGCCATAATTTAGGAACCGCCCCTATTGAAGATGCCATTAACGAACATCCAGCAGTGGCAGAAAGTGCCATAGTAGGCTTCCCGCACGATGTGAAGGGCAACGCCTTGTACGGATTTGTTATTTTAAAAGATTTTGGTGAAACGCGTGTTCATGATAATTTGCGTAACGAAATTAACCAGATCATATCCGAGCACATTGGGCCGATAGCAAAACTTGATAAAATACAATTTACTCAAGGTTTGCCAAAAACACGCTCCGGAAAAATAATGCGCCGTATTTTACGAAAAATAGCCTGTAAGGACACCAGTAATTTGGGCGATACCAGTACCTTGTTGAATCCCGAGGTGGTGCAGGATATTATGGACAATGCATTGTAGGGGTTGATTTATTGCCTTATGGTTGATGCTTGTTAATTATAGATTGAACTCGCTTTGCTTTTTATTTTAAAAAAATAGCGAGTTCAATCTATTTTTAAATTTTTGCTTGATAGGTATATAAATCGTGATACCTTCCTTGTAAAGCAATCAATTGCTCATGGTTGCCCCGTTCTACAATGTTGCCAGCTTCTATAACCAAAATTTGGTCTGCTTTTTTAATGGTGCTCAAGCGGTGCGCTATAACAATGGTGGTTCTGTTTTTTATTAGTTCAGACAAACTTTTTTGAATTAATGCTTCACTTTCGGTATCTAAACTTGAAGTCGCCTCATCCAAGATAATAATTTTCGGATTTGCCAAAATAGCCCGTGCAATGGCTAAACGTTGCCGCTGTCCGCCCGATAGTTTCACACCGCGTTCGCCTATTAGCGTATCCAAACCATCATCGAACCGCTCGGTAAATTCGTTTACATAGGCAGCTTTTACAGCGTTTTGCAATTCGGTTTCGGTAGCGTTTGGCCTGGGAAACAGGATGTTTTCGCGAATAGTGCCTTCAAATAAAAACTCGTCCTGTAAAACAACGCCTAAATATTGGCGGTAAGTGCTTAGTTTTACTTTTGATAAATCCTGGTTATCGATGGTTACTTTTCCAGATTTTGGTGTTAAAAAGCTAGCCGATAAACCTGCTATGGTTGATTTTCCCGAACCTGAACTACCCACCAACGCTGTTACCGTTCCTGCTGGTGCTGTAAAATTGATGTTGTGCAAAACCTCTTTGCCGGCTTCATAGGAAAACGATACATCGGAAAATTCAATGGAACCTTCCAGTTCTTTCAATGCAATGGTTCGTTGCTGGTTGTCTTCTTCCGCAGTCATATTCATAAGCTCTTCGGTTCTATCCAATCCCGCCAAAGCTTCGGTAAGTTGGCTGCCAATATTGCTCATTTGTACAATGGGTGCAATCATAAAACCGAGGATGAGGGTGAAGAACAAAAAATCGCCCGTGGTCATTTCGCCCTTAATCATATAGTACCCACCAATGCCCATGATACCGGTTGTGGCAACCCCGATTAAAAATGTGGAGGCACTCGTCATAAACGCCGTTGCTGTTAAACTTTTTTTTACGTTTTGATAGAGTTTATCAACGCCTTTTTCAAACACAACCTGCTCCTGTTGTTCGGCATTGAAGGCTTTTACTACCCGAACGCCCGCTAAAGTTTCGGTTAACCTGCCCGTTACTTCGGCATTTATTTTACCTCGTGTTCTAAAAATGGGTCGAATGTATTTAAACGCCCTTAAAGCGATGTATCCAAATATGGAGAGCGGCACAAACACAAAAAGGGTCATCCACGGATTTATTTTTATTAAAATGACCAGCGATACTATGGCCGTAAAACTGCCGCCTACCAACTGTACCAAACCTGTGCCAATAAGGTTTCTCACGCCTTCAACATCGTTCATGATGCGCGATACCAAGGCACCAGATTTGGTGTTGTCGAAAAAACTGATGGGCAACGACAAGACCTTTTTTTGAACCTGTGCGCGCAATTCGCTAATTAAATATTGAGCTTGAACGCTTAAAATGCGAGTTAACAAAAACGACGAGACCGCCTGCACCAAAATTGCGGCTAAAACAATGGCAATGAGTATGTAAAGTTGGCTGTAATCTTTGTTTGGAATTACTTCGTCAAGCAAAACCTTACTTTGCCATGGCAATATCAGTCCGGATACACTTTTTATAACTATCAAGCCCAAACCAATAAAAACCAAATTTCGCCGTGGCCAAATTATGGTTTTGAAGGCTTGCGCCATGGTGACTTTTGATTTATCTGGGTTTTTTGAAGTTGCTTTTAGGTGTTGCATACTTTGGTTTTCAATAGAAAGACGGTGTAAAAATAACTATTCTTAATTTGGTTTCTGGCACTTGGTTGATAGTTATTTTTTATTGGTTATTTGGTTGAAGCTATTTAAGAACTAAAAACTTGGATTTTATAAAATAGCTTCAAGGTGGTTTTTCAAAAAAAAAACCACCTTAATAAAAGTGGTTATTAAAGTTTTATAATGCTTTTTTTAGCATTTAATCGCGT
This sequence comes from Mariniflexile maritimum, assembly GCF_009746565.1. Taxonomy (GTDB): domain Bacteria; phylum Bacteroidota; class Bacteroidia; order Flavobacteriales; family Flavobacteriaceae; genus Mariniflexile; species Mariniflexile maritimum. The sequence continues at coordinate 38,647 of NZ_WRPN01000014.1, read as the reverse complement.
TTTGCTTTTTTTGCGAGTTTGGCTGCTTTTTTTTCTTTAGGCGTTAAAAGCGGCTCTTTTTTTACATTTTTCTTTGCATCTAGTGATTTTGCCATGATAAAAATAATATATTAAGTTAAACAATCTCATGCTTTAAGTACCACCCTAAACCGTGCTTTTCCATCTTCAAGGTGTTTTAGTGCGTTGTTCACATCTTCCATCTTGAATTCTTCCACCGTTGGATAAATGTTGTGCCGTACACAAAATTCCAACATTTTTTTGGTTAATGCAATACTTCCAATGGGGCTTCCGCCAACCGATTTTTCACCCATAATCAAACTAAACGCAGGTATGGCCATGGGCTCCAAAACGGCACCAACGGTATGCAATTTGCCCTGTGGCGCCAAAGTGCCCAAATAGGCATTCCAGTTTAAGGTCACATTGGTGGTGTTCAAAATAAAATCTAAAGTACCAGCAATACTTTGTAAATCGTCTGGTTTTGTGGAATTTACCACATGGTGCGCTCCCATTTGCAAAATTTCTTCCTTTTTGTTTGGGTTAGAACTGAATGCCGTTACTTCGCAGCCCCATGCCCTTAAAAATTTAATGGCCATGTGCCCTAAACCGCCAACACCTATAACGCCCACTTTATCAGTAGGTTGCACGCCCGAAAGCACTATGGGGTTAAATACGGTAATGCCGCCACAAAATAAGGGGCCTGCTTTAGCCATGTTTAAGTTTTTTGGTAGGGGGATAACCCACGACCAATGGCCTCTAACCGCATCGGCAAAACCGCCATGGCGACCCACAATGGTAGCTTCAGAACTAGAGCACAAGTGTTGCTTTCCATCCAAACATTGGTTACAGTGCATGCAAGAAGCCGAGTTCCAGCCCATACCAACTTTATCGCCTATTTTCAAGCCTTTTACGGCATTGCCAAAAGCGGTTACTTCGCCCACAATTTCATGTCCGGGCACCAACGGGTATTGGGTCATGCCCCAATCGTTATGGATCATGCTTAAATCGGAATGGCAAATCCCACAATACAGCACTTTTATATCAACTTCTTCGTCGCCTAGGGTGGGTAGTTCGTATTGAAATTTTTCTAATGTAGCTCCCGCTTCCCTGGCAGCGTATGCGTTTATTTTTTTCATAATCTTCTAATTTAATTTTATCAATATACTCAAAACTTCACAAAAATTTATGAATAAGAAGTTAAATTTAGCTTAATATTTCGAGGCTTATTTCCTAAATTTACAACTTAATTTTAAACATTTCACACATTATGAAAATTATTGGTATCGGTAAAAACTACGTTAGCGATAAAGCTGAAGTAAAAACTCTTAAAACGGGCGAACAAACCATATTTTTAAAAGCAGAAAGCACCTTGGTTACCAACAATAAAGATGTTGTTTTTCCTTCAATCACAAAAGAACTGGCCTATGAAGTGGAGCTGGTTGCAAAAATTGGCAAACAAGGAAAAAACATTGCTCTTGCTGATGCCACTTCATACATCTCTGAGATTGCCGTGGGCATCGACTATACCGCCAAAGATGTGCTTGCCGCCAGTAGAGCCAATAAAGGCCCATGGGCATTGGCAAAAGGTTTTGATGGCGCTTCGCCTGTTTCCGACTTTAAGCCGGTTACCGATTTTTCCGATTTAAACAATATCAATTTTGATTTGCTGATTAACGGCGAACAAAAGCAAGTGGGCAATACGGCGTTTATGATTTATGATTTTAGTGAAATTATTGCCTTTGTTTCTACCTACATGACCTTGGAACCGGGCGATCTTATTTTTACGGGAACGCCTGCCTTAGGAGCCGGTTTAAATGTAAAAGGCGATCATATACAAGCTTCCATTGAAGGTGAATTGTTGTTGGATTTTAAACTGATTTAACGCTGTAAACCCATCGTAACAGTTTATTGCACCAATTAATCCCGTCATTTAAAGACCAAAGGTTAAAATGGCATACAATTTTTGGGTTGATAAGTCATTTGTTTTTAGTCAAAACGCCTTAACAACTTAATAATCAGTAATTAAACAGCCATTACAACTATTAAATTTGTAAAACTTAAAGGCTTGTTTTTAAGCGTATAGTTTCAACCAACGAATGTGACCAATGAAAAATTCCATTGCAGAACGTGTTTACGATTTTCTGAAAAATTACCCGCCCTTCAATATTCTGAAGCATGAGGATTTGATGGTTATTTCCAAACAGGTATCCATTATCTATTTAGAAAAAGGCGATACCCTGTTTAAAAAAGGCGATGCTTTCAACGAGCATTTTTATATGGTTAGAAATGGCGCTATTACTTCCTTCCATACCAATGCGAACAACGTTCAGGAAATTGTAAACATAAGCGATGCAGGCGATATTTTTGGCGTGAGGCCACTAATTACCAAGGAAAAATACAAATTAACGGCAACGGCAAACGAAGAGTCCATAGTATATGCCATACCCATAGACACGTTTCAATTGGTTACGCAAAACAACGCCAGTGTTTATAAATTTTTAATTACGGCCTTTGCTACCAATGCCTACGACCCCTATACAGCCGAGGAAACCGGAAAAATATTTGTCGATTACCTACCAAACACGGCACAGGACATGGTTTATTTTCAAACGGCAAACTATACCAAAAACCCCATTACCTGTGAGGTAAATTCCACATTAAAAGAGGCTGCTATACAAATGAGTACCTATAAAATTGGCTGCATCATTGTTATTGACTCTAATAAAAATCCGTTGGGCATTATTACCAACAGCGACATCAAAAACAAGATAGCAACAGGCAAATTTCCTATTGAAACTTCTGTTACAAATATTATGAGTTCGCCGGTTATTACCAGCAAAAAAGGATTAACGGTTGCCGATGGCCAATTGCTAATGATAAAGCACAATATAGGGCATTTGTGCATTACCAAAGATGGTACGGTAAACTCAAAACTGGTTGGGGTTTTAACCCACCACGATGTTCTGGCAAGCTTGGGCAATAACCCAGCGGTTATTTTAAAGGAAATAAAACGTGCCAAACGCACCAGAAAACTAAGGGAAACCCGGCTAAAGGCCAATACCCTTTTAAAGAGTTATTTGGAACAGAACATACCGCTGTCGCACATAGTTAAAATCATTTCAAAAATTAATGATGCGGTTACGGTAAGTGCCATAGAAATTGCATTAAAAAAAATGCCAACGCCACCGCCCGTTAAATTCTCTTGGATGGCCATTGGCAGCCAAGGCAGAAAAGAGCAACTTTTATTTACCGACCAAGATAACGCCATTGTTTTTCAAGATGTGCCCGAAGCGGACTATGAGGCCACCCAAGCCTATTTTTTAGAATTGGCCAAATTGGTAACCAAGTCGTTGAACAAAATTGGGTTTGAATATTGTGAGGCCGATATGATGGCAAGCAATGTGGAGTGGTGCAAATCGCTTACCAAATGGAAGGCACAATTTGAAAGTTGGATTTTAAATCCGGATGAAAAAGCCATTTTATTAGCCTCTATTTTTTTTGATTATACCTCGGTTTACGGCGACAAAATGTTGGTAGATGAATTATCGGATACCATTTATGAAACGCTCGACAAAACATCGTTGTTCTTTAAGTTTTTGGGGCGCGATGCATTGAAAAACCCACCACCACTTGGGTTTTTTAAGCAATTTTTAGTTGAGGAGAACGGCGACCAAAAAGACCTATTCAACATAAAGAGCAGAGCTTTAATGCCTCTTATTGATGCTGCCCGATTGCTTATTTTAAGCAATCATATCAAGGACATCAACAACACCTCCGAACGTTTTGAAAAGTTGGCCGAAATAGAGCCCAACAATAAGGAAATGTACGAATCGTGTTCGTATGCATTCAAGGCCTTGTCCAAATTCAAGACCAAACAAGGGCTGCTGCACAACAATTCCGGAAAAATCATCGAACTGGAAACCTTGACAAAAGAGGAAAAATTAAAGCTAAAGCGCTGTTTTAAGCCCATTCATGAAATACAGGAAACCTTAAAAATGCGTTTTGATTTAAAAAACTTTATGTGATATTTTCTAAATTACTAACATAAACAAATGAATTTTAATTGGTTATTTAAAAAGAAACAGAACTTTCCTGATTTTTGGAACGATTATCTTCATGCTTTTAATTCCAATATAAAAAAACAAGAGCCCATTACAAATACGCGTTTTATTGCGTTTGATACCGAAACCACGGGATTCAACAAAAAGGAAGACCGCATCCTATCTATTGGTGCGGTAGCGTTTGTTGGCAAGACCATTCAAGTTAACAACAGTTTGGAACTGTATTTGGAACAAGACATTTTTAAACCAGAAAGCGTAAAAATACACGGGTTAATGAAAACGGGCTCGCTGGAAAAAGTCACCGAACTGGAAGCCATAAAATTGTTTTTAGCCTATATAAAAAACGATGTGCTAATTGCGCATCACGCCAATTTTGACAGAAATATGATGAACGAAATGCTTTTAAGGCATGGTTTGGGCAAGTTGAAAAACAAGTTTATAGATACGGGCTATCTTTACAAAAAATCAAAGCACATTATTTATCAAGAAAACCTAAAACCATTATCGTTAGACGATTTGTGCAAAGAGCTCAACGTACCCACCGTAGATCGCCATACGGCCACGGGCGATGCGTTAATTACGGCTTTAGTGTTTCTAAAAATATTGGGGCGCTTGGACAAACGCAAACATTTGAACTGGGGCTATCTGCTTGATAAATAACATATTAATAATATTGTAAAACATGATTTCAATTAAAACCAATTTATTGGAGCAATTTAAAACGAATACAGCCTATGTTTTAAGTTTTTTCAATTCCGTTCCCGTTGAAAAACTGCATACAGCTTATGCGCAAGGTAAATGGACCATTAAAGAAGTGTTTCAGCATCTTATAGATACTGAACGCGTTTTTCAATTTCGATGTTTTTGTATAGCTAGAGGCGATAAAACGTCTTTGCCAGCTTTCAATGAGAACGATTATGCGCCTGCTTCAAAAGCAAATTCCAAGGATATCGAATCGTTAATTGAAGAATTTGTTACCGTACGGGAAAGTTTTATGGTATTGTTAAATTCATTAACCAATGAAGATTTGCAACTAGTAGGGAATGTTAATAACAAAAACCAATCTGCCAGTGCCACAGCTTTTTTTGTTTTGGAACATTATCTTTGGCATATAAACATCATAAAAGAGCGTTATTTGTAATTTGGGTAAACTTGGAGGTAAAAACATGAAACTACAACCGCTATTAAAATACATAAGCAACTACATTGATTTAACCAATGAGGAAATTGATTTTTTAGAATCTAAAATTACGGTTAGAAAGTATTTAAAAGGGCAGTATGTGGTGCAACAGGGCGATGTGTGCAAGCACCAATGTTTTGTTTTGTCGGGCTGTATGAAAACCTTTTATGTAGATGCAGAAGGGCAGGAGCATATTGTAATGTTTTCGATTGAAGATTGGTGGACCTCGGATATGGGCAGTTTCGTGACCCAAACGCCCGCCGATTTTAACATCCAATGTTTGGAAAATTCAGAATTGGCCATGTTTTCATACGATTCTATGGAAGTGTTGTTTAGCAGAATTCCCAAAATGGAACGTTTTTTTCGACAAATAATAGAGAAAGGATTTGCAGCGTCGCAAAAACGTATTGTTAGAAGTTTTAGCCTTTCAGCAAAAGAACAATACCTGTATTTTAGAGAGCAATATCCTGAAATTGAGCAACGTATCCCGCAATATATGGTGGCTTCCTACCTTGGTATTACCAAAGAATTCCTTAGTAAAATTAAAAGCCAGCTTAGTTTGGAATAAAAATTGTTAAACAAGATTAACATTATTTAATAAACTACGTTATTTTGTGTTTGGGTTATGTTCCCGACCTTTGTAGTGTAAAAATAATATCACTAATCTTAAAATTTTATGAATATGAAAAACACCATTAAAAAATTGGCTTTAGTAGCTTTAGTAGCTTTTACGGCATTTTCTTTTGCTCCCATAGCTAAGGAAAAAAAAGAGGTTAAAACCGACAAAAGCAAAGTGGTTTGGAAAGGGTACAAAGTTACGGGTTCGCATGAAGGCACCATTGCCATGAAATCGGGCTCATTAACATTTGATAACAACAAATTGGTTGGTGGTGAATTTGTAATGGACATGACCACAATAAGCAGTACCGATTTAGAAGGCGAATACAAAGGCAAATTGGATGGCCACTTAAAATCGGATGATTTTTTTGGCGTTGAAAACCATCCAAACGCATCCTTGGTATTCAAAAAAGTGTCGGCCTCAGGTAAAAACGCCTACAACGTTACGGCCGATTTAACAATTAAGGGAAAAACCAGTCCTGTAAATTTCACCATATCTATTTACGGCAATAAAGCCACGGCCTCGTTAAAGGTTGACAGGACAAAATATGATGTGCGTTACGGCTCCACCAGCTTCTTTGATGGTTTAAAAGATAAAGCCATTTACGACGAATTCGATTTGGTAGCAGATTTAGAGTTCTAGTAGTGCATAGTAATAGCAATTAAAAAAGCGTTCAGTAATGAGCGCTTTTTTTGTTTCCCAAAAATTTACTGCCAAATTAAAAGCCTATCTTTGTTTTGTTATAAAAAATACCATGTCCTTTAAAAAAATTATAGAACCGTTACACGATGCCTTACAGCACAACGGCATTGTGGAACCTAATGCGTTGCAGGCCAAAATTCTTTCAAAAATTAAATCGGGCAGCAGTTTGTTTGTTATTGCTCCCGATAACTCCGGCAAAACAACCAGCTTGATAATAAGTGTTATCAATACATTAAAGGAAGCTTTTGAGGATGCTCCACGCGCACTCATTTTTGTAAAAGACAAACAGGCTGCTTTAACACTTGCCGAACAATTTGGCAAGTTTGCCACACATACCAATTTGCGGGTTTATTGTGCTTATGAAGAACACAACCTAGAGCTACAACGGGAAGAACTATATTTAGGAACCGATATTGTAATTGCCACTCCCAAACGCTTGAACCGTATTTTTTATTTGAACGGAATTAACCTTAACAAACTGCAAATGTGTATTGTTGATGATGCCGATTTTTTATTTAGAAACAACCATTTTGCCGAAGTTACCAGAACCCCAGAAAGCATAGGTAAGTGCCAATACCTTGTTTTTTCGCATAAATTCGATGCACGGTTTGAACGTTGGCAAGAGTCCTTTATGTATTTAGCACAGGTGATTAAGCATCCCTAATTGTTAAAAAGTAAGTAAAAAGCTATTTTTTATTTAGTTTTAGTTTTTTTAGTAAAATACTTTGTTATTTTTGGAGTAATTATTTACAAAAAAAACAAAAACGTTTTGTTCGCATCTCTCAACAACAATATGAACATACAGAACTTTGTTTTAGTGTGCCTGATTTTTATGGCCTCTAAAGCACATTGTCAAGATTTCAAGGGTGAAAATTACACTCGTTTTATCGATTCGGCCAACGTTCACATAAACGAATCTTCAGCAAGGGCACAGGCATTTCTCGACTCCATCCCGCCACCACTTGAGAAATCCATTGCTGGAAAATTGGCCGATTATTACAGCATCAAGGCATTGATACACGACGATTACAGCGAAAATGCATACCTGTACCAAAGTTATATTTTGGCCCTAAAATATGCCGAAAAGGAAAAAAACTACCGCATAGCAGGATTTGCCTGTTTAGAACTGTATTCAAACATATATTTTACCAAAAAAGATACCACTGCCAATAAATATTTAGAAAAGGCCAAAACGTTTTATAAACTTGCCAACTATAATTATGGAGCTGTTGAAATAGAACAAATGCTCGCCTACACAAAATTTATGAATGGCGAATACAAACAGTGCAACGCGCAGTTATTGAGCAATTTAGAAAAGTACAATAACATTAAGGATGTCCGCTATTTCTATATGTTCGCAACCTACATGTTAACTTTAAATTACCTACAATTAGACGATTTTAAAAAGGCGCAACTTTATTATAAGGCTTTTAAAACCGTAAAAGACGATGAGAGCATTGTGAAATATAATTATTTGTCCTTTAAATCGGCCATCGACCTGTCGTTTGCTGAAGCTTATTTTGAAAAGAAACAAATCGATTCCACCAATTACTATTTAGCAAATACAACAAAACTTAGAAACTACATGAACAATGAGTTGATAAGGGATTATTTTAGCCTAAAGGCAGATGCATTTAAGTTTATCGGAAATTTGGATAAAACCCGCATATATTTAGATTCCATCTCGTTTTTTGAGAATAAAATGTTCAACACCATTGTGGATGCCAGTATGGACATAAATGCACCATTACTAAAAGCTGAATCGGAGCTTGAAACTGAAAACGATAAAAAGTTTAGAAATGGCGCATTGGCATTGTTGTTGTTTTTTATGTTGGCTGCATTGGGTATTTTCTATTTAATTTATCGCAAAAAAAACAGGCATAAATTAAGTGATTGTTCAAATAGGGTAAATAATTTGGCGTATTTAAAGTCGAATAACGAAAAATTAACCGGAAAGGTAATTGGGTTGGAAGAGTATATAAACAATTTAAAAAAAGAGATTAAGGATATTGCAACCATACATGATCTTCCTACGCAGCGCGAAAAAATCAAACGCTTGTATCGGTCACTTCAAGTAAACTCCTCAACACTTTTGGATAAAAGTGAAAACCACTTGGAATTGATCAACAACCTGAATGTTGAGTTTTTCAGGCAAATGAAATTACGGCACCCGCAATTAAATGATTCTGAGGTTATTACAGCGTATTACTTGTTTATGGGCTTTAAGAATAAAGAAATTGCGGTTTTTCTCAATATTTCTGTTCGGGCCATGGAAAGCCGGCGTTACCGGATTTCAAAAAAAATAAACCTAGGCACGAAACAAACAACCTTGGTAGATTATCTAAAAACTACTTTTAAGGATTTACGGGTACGCTAACAAGGGTATCCAACAGCTTTTTTAAAATAAATCCAAAAAAAATTTCCCTTTTACTGAGGTTGCGTAGTCAATGCGTATTAAAAAAATAGGGTACTTGTTGGTGATTTAAGATATTTGTACCGCTATTAATCAAGAACTGAACTTTCAGTAATTAATTAGCTTTTGTTTCTAAGTGGTTGGAATTTGGTTGAACGGAAACCCTTTCCAAGGATAACGTTAAACCATAACAAAAGTTGTTATTAACAAAAAGTTGGTTTTAGGGATTCGTTGAAAAGGAGTCTGTTTCAGACTCCTTTTTTTTACCTTTTTTTTTACTCTTTAGGTTTCTGTTTATTTAATGCTTAAAGTTCCCATAGCTATTGGCATTTATCCCTTTTGGAGTGTTATGATGTGTTCCAAAACAGTTTCATAATAATCTTTATTGGAAGGCACAAAATGATTGTTTTCGCCAATGTTCTCAATAAGTTTTTTAAACGTTTCAATCGAAACCAATTTTAAGGCCTCAACTTCATCTACTTGTGGTGTTAATTTTGAAATGGGCACATTAAGTTCGGCCAAAAAGGTGTTGTGGAATTCATTGTCAACAACCCCGTTTTCATACGATTGAAAGCACGGAAAGATACCAATAGGCTTTAAATCATTTTCAACAATATCCAAACCAATTTCTTCCTTGGTTTCCCTTATGGCAGCCTGTTTGGCCGTTTCTCCAGCATCGATATGGCCCGCAACCGAAACATCCCAAAGCAAGGGGCAAATGCTTTTTTTTACCGAACGTTGCGACAGTAATACATAGCCATTTTTGGTATAAAACCAAACGTGGGAAGTATGGTGATAATAGCCTTTTTGGTGGATTATGGATTTTAATTCGGTTTTACCCAAAAATGTTCCGTTTTTATCTACAATATCGATGTATTCGTCCATTTTTCATATAATAAAACGTCATTGCGAGGCACGAAGCAATCTCATTAGGGGTCACTTTTAAGTTTATAACAAACAGATTGCTTCAGTCATTGCTGCCTCAGCACCGACGTTTCAATTAACATATTATTTAAAATAACTAAACGTTTCGCCTTCTTTAATATTCAACAAACTCTCATAAATAAGTTTGATAACGTTTTCAACATCTTGCCTGTGAACCATTTCCACGGTTGTGTGCATGTAACGAAGCGGCAACGAAATTAAGGCAGAGGCAACACCGCCATTGCTGTACGCAAACGCATCGGTATCGGTACCGGTAGCACGCGATAAGGCGTTGCGCTGAAACGGTATTTTGTGGGCCTCGGCGGTATCGGTTATCAAATCGCGTAATTTTTGTTGTACCGCTGGGGCATAGGCTATTACAGGCCCTTTGCCCATTTCCAGATCGCCCTGGGTTTTCTTTTCAATCATGGGCGTGGTGGTATCGTGGGTTACATCGGTTACTATGGCAACGTTTGGTTTAATGGTTTGTGTTATCATTTCGGCACCACGCAGGCCAATTTCTTCCTGCACTGCATTTACTACATATAAACCAAATGGTAAGGTTTTTTTGTTCTCTTTCAATAGGCGCGCTACTTCGGCTATCATAAAACCGCCCATACGGTTATCCAATGCACGACACACAAATTTATCGCCATTCAATATATGGAATTCATCCGGATAGGTAATAACGCAACCCACATGAACGCCCAATTTTTCAACGTCATCCTTGGTTTTGCAACCACAATCAATAAAAATGTTGTCTGGTTTTGGGGCTTCTTCCTTATCGTTTTTACGGGTGTGTATGGCAGGCCAACCAAAAACACCTTTTAAAATGCCATTTTTGGTGTGTATATTTACCACTTTACTGGGCGCGATTTGGTGGTCGCTGCCGCCATTTCTTATCACGTAAATAAGTCCGTTGTCTGATATGTAATTTACATACCACGAAATTTCATCGGCATGCCCCTCAATAACCACTTTATAGTTGGCTTTTGGGTTAATTACGCCCACGGCGGTACCGTAGGTATCGGTTATAAATTCATCAACATAAGGTTTTAAATAATCCATCCACAGTTTTTGGCCTGTCCATTCATAGCCCGTTGGGGATGCGTTATTTAGGTAGTTTTCTAAAAAATCCATCGATTTTTTGTTAAGAATGCTCTTCATGGTATGCTATTAAATTTTTGCACTAAAATAACAATATAAATAGAAACCTAAGGCATTAAAATGATTATTGTGCTTGGTAATTGGGTAATTTGTTATTTTGAAGTTTTAATTTTTTCAACCCTAAAATAAACAGATGAAAAAATGGTTTAAACATAGTAAATTGTTAATTTTGAAACATTATTGCCCCAATGGATCTATGAAGCATTTTATAACATATTTGTTTGTACTTTTTCCTGCTTTTTACTTTGCCCAGGTGCCTGCGGTTGATGACGATACTACCGAATACGAGTATATGTTTATTGAAGGCGATTCCGTACCGCAAACCATAGTAAACCTGAACCCGATTTATATTATGGGCAATTTAAAGTTTGCCAGTAAGGAAGATCGCATTCGGTACTTGATTCTACGCCGAAAAACCTTGAAAGTCTATCCGTATGCAAAAATGGCTTCCGAACGTTTGGATTCGTTGAACGCGCGCTTGGAATCGATGAAAAAGGCGAGTGATAAGCGGCGTTATACCAAAATAATCCAGAAATATATTGAAGGTGAGTTTTCGGAGGAATTAAAAAAACTATCCCGAACAGAAGGACAGATTTTAGTAAAGTTGATTCATCGCCAAACGGGCAAAACAACATTCGGACTGGTTAAGGAACTGCGCAGTGGTTGGCGCGCCTTTTGGTACAATACCACCGCCGGTATGTTTGATATTTCGTTGAAAAAACCTTTCGACCCCAAAAATGTTTATGAAGATTATTTAATCGAGGATATTTTGCAACGAAGTTTTAGAAGCGGTTTGTTGGTTAGGCAAAAGGCGGCAGAAGAATACAATTTTTACGATTTGACCGATATTTGGTTGGATAAGGAAAAAAACAAGAAATAACGTGCCAGAATTTGTTCAAACCCCATTACAGGAAAAACTAAACGCAACTACCCACGCCATTGGTGCTGTTTTTGGCTTGATAGGGCTGTTTCTATTAGCGCTTTACGATACCCAAAAAACCGCCTGGAGCCTGTTTAGCGTTATGGTTTACGGACTTTCAATCGTTGTTCTGTTTACGGCATCTACCTTGTACCACGCCGTTAAGGACCAAAACAAAAAACACCTTTTCCGTATTATTGACCACATCAGTATTTATTTTTTGATAGCGGGCACTTACACGCCAGTACTCCTAATTGTGCTCAACGAAAGTTTAGGGTGGCCCCTTTTTTATGTAGTTTGGGGCATTGCGGCCTGCGGAATCATTTTAAAGCTATTCTTTACAGGAAAATTCGAGGTGTTTTCAACCTTGCTGTATTTGATAATGGGCTGGTTAATCGTGTTCGATTTTACAAATTTATCAAAATTAATGGCTAGCAATGGCGTACTGCTATTATTTGCCGGCGGAATGGCCTATACCGTTGGCATTATATTTTATGCCATTAAAAAAATTCCGTATAACCACGTTATTTGGCACTTGTTTGTGCTTGCCGGTGCTGTATTTCATTTTTTTATGATATTTTTTTATGTGATATAATAACTTCCTGCCCAGGCGGGAATCGTATTAATATAAACTTGAATTATGATTGAAATTATTCCCGCCCAAACAGCTTCCCAGTTTCTGCAAATTGAAGCCTTGGCCGATACTATTTGGCGCGAATATTATATTCCTATGGTTGGAAAACCGCTAATTGATTATATGCTCGAAAAATTCCAGACAGCCAAGGCTATTGAGCAGCAGGTCGAACTAGGTTTCGAGTATTTTTTAATCACTTTTGATAGAATGCCCGTAAGCTATATCGCGATTAAAAAAGAAGAAACGTCACTTTTTTTGAGCAAAATTTATGTATTAAGTTCTTACCGTGGTAAAAAAATAGCAAAAAAAGCCATGGGTTTTATTCTGGAAAAAGCCAAAGGCTATCAATTAAAAACCATTAGGTTAACCGTAAATGTTAATAATACAAATTCTATAAATGTTTACGAAAAATGGGGCTTTGTTAAGTTGGAACCTTTAAAGGCCGATATAGGAAATGGTTTTTATATGGATGATTATGTGATGATTAAGGAGCTTAATAATTAATAATTAAAAATGAAAATGAAGAATTAAAAATGAAAAATCTTAGTTTTCAATGGCATCTTTATAGTCTTCAAAAAACGCTTCAAACAAATTCATGGTTTCATTGAAGAACAGCATCACATCGCGCCAACTATTTTTATTGTGGATGGATACTTTTTTATCCAAGGAAACATAAATTCGCGATATTTCCTTGTCATTTTCAAGAATATAGGCTTCCTCAAAAATAGCTTCCGGCAAAAAATCATTTATTAAAATTGATTTTAAGGCGATTAATTTTTCCCAATAGTTTATTCTCGATTCTAAATCGTCTTCCAAATCCAAGGCCACCAGGGCCGTTTTGGTGTCAAAATGAAATTTAAAAGAAAAGCCTTTCAATTTAGTGTCGTATAAAATCCATTTCCGTGGAAACGATTTCCCGAAACTCGTCCAGAATTCCTGTCGTAATAAGCGCGATTCTTCTTTGCTAAACATGAAAAAAGTTTAAAAAAGGTTCAGGTTTCAATATTTTGTTACCTGTCTTCCGTCCTGTTAAATTAAATAGGCCACACCAACCCCTACGACAATGGAAATAAATTTTGATAGGTTAAACTTATGGCCATCGCCACTTTCAAATAAAATAGTGGTAGAAATATGAAAAAAGATACCAATTACCAGGGCGTTCATAATTTGTGAATAATGGGCCGCCGTTTCCCAGGTATGCGAAATAAATGTGCCCAGGGGCGTCATGCCAGCAAATACCAATAAAAACACCGCGATTTGGGGTTTTTTATAGTGCGATTGGAACAAAAACATGGTAATTAACATGGCTATGGGTATTTTATGGACCAAAACGCCATATACCATATCATTGTGGTCGTGTATTGAAAAACCTTCCAAAAAGCTATGGATGCACAAACTAATGAACAGCGACCACGGAAATGCCGCACCATGTTTATGGATGTGCACGTGCCCATGCTCGGCACCTTTTGAGAACAGTTCCAAAATAAGCTGCAGCATGATACCGCACATAATGTACAAACCGGCAAGTTTTTTATTTTCCAAATGTTCGTAAACTTCCGGCAACAATTCAAAAAGGGTTAATGCCAACAAAAACGACCCGCTAAAGGAAAGCAGGAGCTTGGTGTTCCACGATTTGTGCTTTTGGGTTAGGTTGGCTAAAATAAACCCGATAATGACCGCCAGTACAGGAAATATAAATTTATACATTTAAACAGGTGCACTTAAATTTAATTAATATTCTATTTAAAAATCATCACTAATCGTTCGGAGGTGTTTTTGTTGAACTTGCTTAATTTATAATCGCCAAAAACATCCAATAAATAGGCATCGGCCGCATCAAAAAGCTTTTCAAAATCGGCAAGTGTAAAAGCCCTAACCTGTTCATGAAAGCAGTAATCCTTACCATTGGCGGTAAAATTAATATCTTTTATGATAAATCCATCTTTTACATAACGTTTTAAATGGAAATTAATGCCTTGAACCGTTTTAACCTCTTCGGGCACTAAATTTGCCATTACAAAGTCGCTATTCATAAAATCGATAACCCCAAAACCAGAGGCGTTCAAATCGGCTTTAATCGCTTTAATGGTGCTTAAATTATCCGCATCACTTTCAAAATACCCAAAACTGGTAAATAGGTTAAAAACCGCATCAAACGGTTTGTTAAAGGGTTTGCACATATTGTGCACTTTAAAATGTAGGGTGTCGTTTTCATATTGTTTGGCAAAACCAATGCTGTTTTCGCTCAAATCGGCACCTGTAACATCAAAGCCTAGAGAATTTAGATAAATGGAATGGCGCCCTTTTCCACAGGCCAGATCCAATATGCTGCCACCTTCCGGAATGTTCAAGTAACCGGTAAGCTTGTCCATAAAATGCTGTGCTTCGGTATCGTCTCTATCTTTATATAAAATATGGTAAAAAGGTGTGTCAAACCACGAAGTAAACCAAGTTGTTGTGTCTTTATTCATCTTAACTTCCTGCGAAGGCAGAAATCTTTTAATTGTTTTAGGGTTACCCCCCAATCCCGATAGCTATCGGGAGGGGTCGGGCTTTCCGCTATATCTTTTTAAAACGTCATGGCGTTTATCAAGCATAGTGCAATTTGCCAACCCATAGTACTTATTAAGGTGCACTGGTAACCAGTTTTAAAAAGGATGCCGCTTCAAATGCAAAGCATTCACGAATTCATTAGTTTAAAATATAAACAAATGAGTAATCCCTAACCCATTATCAGCAATTGCTCGTTAATTAACCGCAAAATTACGTTATTTTTGCAATCTATTCGACTTAAAAAATGGAAGAAAATTTCAATATGGTAGCCAAAACTTTGTTTGGTTTTGAAGATTTGTTGGCAAACGAGCTCACGCAACTGGGTGCGCAACAGGTAAAAACGGGCGTGCGAAGCGTAGCGTTTGTAGGCGATAAAGGGTTTATGTACAAAGCCAACCTAGGGTTGCGCACCGCTATAAAAATATTAAAGCCCATTCATGCATTTTCGGTAAAAAACGAACACGACTTGTATAAAAACCTGTACGAAATGGATTGGGCAAAATATGTAAAACCAACCGGAACCATTGCTGTTGATGCGACCATCCATTCCGAGCTGTTTACAAATTCACTTTACATCGCCCAAAAAACCAAGGATGCCATTGTTGATAAATTTCGGGATACTTCGGGCGAGCGGCCTAACGTGGACTTAAAATTTCCAGACCTAAAAATAAACGTACATATCGATAGGCAGCAATGCACCATTTCGTTAGATTCCTCGGGCGATTCGCTACACAAACGCGGATATAAACTGACAACCAATATCGCTCCAATGAATGAAGTGCTGGCAGCAGGTTTGATCATGCTTTCGGGTTGGGATGGACAATCGGATTTTATGGATCCCATGTGCGGTTCGGGCACCCTGCTTATTGAAGCGGCCATGATAGCCTGCAACATTCCGCCAAACCTCATGCGCAAAGAGTTTGCTTTTGAACGTTGGCAAGATTGGGACGTCGATCTGTTTGAAAAAATTGAAGCGTCCTTACTGGGTAAAACACGCGATTTCCATCATAAAATTGTTGGCTACGACAAAGCGCCCAGTGCCGTTGCCAAAGCCATAGAAAATGTTAAAAATGCTCAATTGGATGATTTTATTGAAGTAAAGCATGAAGACTTTTTTAAGACCCAAAAAGGCGGCGACGCAAAATTGCATATGGTGTTTAACCCACCCTATGGCGAGCGCTTAAATATTGATATGCAGGAGTTTTATAAAAACATTGGCGATACCCTTAAACAAAGCTACCCCAATACCGACGCTTGGTTTATTACCAGCAACCTCGATGCCCTAAAGCACGTAGGTTTGCGCCCTTCGCGAAAAATCCAGTTGTTTAATGCCAAGTTGGAAGCACGTTTTGTAAAATACGTTATGTATGAAGGTAGCAAGAAAGGAAAGTACATGGCGTAGTTGCTATTTTGGCGCACATATCGTACCTAATAGAGGCCATCTGGCGCTTGAGCTGCATTTCGGTTTTTGTAAAAGCAATGAAAAATTATAACATCAATTCATTCATAACACGTAATAATTAGTATTTTTATCTAAAATTAAAACACAATAAAATGGCAACAGTAACATTAAAAGGAAACCCTATCAACACATCGGGCCAACTTCCTAAAGTAGGAACAAAAGCACCAGATTTTAGCTTAACGGCAACCGATCTATCAACAAAAAAATTAAGCGATTTTGCAGGAAGCAGGTTGGTTTTAAACATATTTCCCAGTATAGATACGGGTACATGTGCACAATCGGTTAGACAGTTCAACAAGGAAGCTGGTCAATTAAAAAATACCAAGGTGCTGTGCATTTCCCACGATTTGCCTTTTGCCCACGCACGTTTTTGTGGTGCTGAAGGTTTGGAAAATGTAATTAGCTTATCCGATTTTAAAGATGGAAGCTTTGGCAAAACTTATGGGCTCAATTTTGTTGACGGCCCTTTGGAAGCCCTGCATGCGCGTTGCGTTATTGTTTTAGATGAAAACGGAACGGTTTTATACACCCAACAAGTTGGCGAAATTGTTGATGAACCTAATTATAAAGATGCTTTAAAGGCATTACAGGCCTAATCCTGAAACGGTAAATGACCAAAAAAGAATCCTTCCTAACCAAACGATTAAAAAGTATAGGCTATGCTTTTAAAGGCGCACGTTTACTTATAAATAACGAAGCGAGCATTAAGGTGCAGTTTGCCATTGCTTTATTAACTGCGGCGGCAGGATTCTTTTTTCATATTTCTTCAACCGAATGGATGGTGCAGCTTTTGGCAATTGCACTGGTAATGGGGCTAGAAGGCATAAACAGCGCTGTGGAGGCACTGGCCGATTTTGTACACCCCGATTATCACAAAAAAATTGGTTTAATTAAGGATATTGCTGCGGGAGCAGTGTTTTTTGCGGCTTTTTTTGCCATTATTATCGGATTAATTATCTACATTCCCAAGATTTTTTAAAATACTATAACTTTAGGATTAACGTTAGTAATTTGTATTTTTGTCCAAAAAAATAATAGCGCATTAATGGCGAAGAAAAAAACAGGAACCGATAACCTATCAAATAAAAAATTAAAGATGCCAAGTTTAAAGTTGTCGAACCAACAAAAATTGGTGGTTGGTAGCTTTCTTGCCATTTTTGGCATTTTGCTATGCATTGCCTTTGTTTCTTTCTTCTTTTCGGGTGATGCCGATCAAAGTACGCTTTCACATTTTACATCGCGGGAAGTGAAAACCGAAAATTGGTTAAGCAAATCGGGAGCTTGGTTAAGCGATTTGTTCATACAGCGTGGGTTTGGTATTGCGGCGTTCATCATTGCAGGACTTATATTTTTATCGGGCGTGTATGTTTTAATGAATTTAAGCAAATCCAAATTGCTCAAGCACTGGTTTTGGGGCTTATTGATAGTAGTTTGGTTGTCTGTTTTATTCGGTTTTTTTGGCGATTCGCTAGATATTTTAGGTGGTACCGTGGGTTTTGAGGTTAATAAGTATTTGCAAGACTATTTAGGCATCACAGGTACTTTGTTGCTGTTGTTGTTTGGACTAATTACCTATTTGGCGGTACGCTTTAAATTGACTTTTGAGAATTTCATCAACGTGTTCCAGTCTGCTAAAAGTAAAATTAAAAACGATTTTTCCAATCCGGATGACGAGCCTGTTGTTGCTTTCGATAATAATTTGTCCGATGAAGCTGCTGCCATAAAAACAGCTTTCGATATTCCTTCAGAACAAGAAGCTGTTCCTATAAAAAAAGAACCTAAACCAATAAACCAACCCCTTCAAACAGCGCCTTTAATAGTAAAACAACCTGTAAATGAAGTGTTTGAAGATGATGTTGACATTGAAATGAAAGTTGAAAAAGTAGCCGAAGAACTTTCAGAAAGCAACAATCTATCCAATAAATTGGTGGAAGATTTTGGACAATTCGACCCTACCCTGGAGCTTTCAAAATACCAATTTCCCCCCTTAGACCTTCTAAAAAAGTATGATTCTGAAGGTATTACCATCAACCAACAGGAGCTTGAGGATAATAAAAACAAAATAGTTGATACCTTAAAAAATTACAGCATTGGTATTGCCAGCATCAAAGCTACCATTGGGCCCACCGTAACGCTGTATGAAATTGTACCAGATGCGGGCATCCGTATTTCAAAAATAAAAAATCTGGAAGATGATATTGCATTATCGCTTTCGGCATTGGGCATTCGTATTATTGCGCCCATTCCAGGAAAAGGCACCATAGGTATTGAAGTGCCCAACAAAAACGCCACCGTAGTATCAATGCGGTCGGTAATAGCTTCAAAAAAATTCCAAACCTCCGAAATGCAACTGCCCATTGCCTTGGGAAAAACCATTAGTAACGAAACTTTTGTGGTCGATTTGGCAAAAATGCCCCATTTACTTATGGCAGGTGCAACCGGGCAAGGAAAATCGGTGGGTTTAAACGCGGTACTTACATCGTTACTTTATAAAAAACATCCTGCGGAAGTAAAGTTTGTTTTGGTAGATCCTAAAAAAGTGGAGTTAACGCTTTTTAATAAAATTGAACGGCATTATCTAGCGAAACTTCCCGATAGTGAAGATGCTATTATTACAGATAACACCAAGGTAATCAATACATTAAACTCGCTTTGTATTGAAATGGACAACCGCTACGAGTTGTTAAAAAACGCCTTGTGCAGAAATATCGCCGAATACAATGCCAAGTTTAAAGAACGGAAATTAAACCCTAACGAAGGGCACCAGTTTTTGCCCTATATTGTGCTAGTGGTTGATGAGTTTGCCGATTTGATAATGACTGCCGGCAAAGAAGTAGAAACACCCATTGCACGATTGGCACAATTGGCGCGCGCCATAGGTATTCACTTAATTATTGCTACCCAACGCCCGTCGGTAAACGTTATTACGGGTATAATTAAGGCGAATTTCCCCGCACGTATTGCGTTTAGGGTAACGTCAAAAATAGATTCCCGCACTATTCTGGATGGTTCTGGTGCCGACCAACTTATAGGCAGGGGCGATATGCTCTTTACACAAGGAAATGACTTGATTCGTGTACAATGTGCCTTTGTTGACACGCCAGAAATTGAAAAACTTACAGAGTTTATCGGGTCGCAAAAAGCCTATCCGAACGCCTACTTTTTACCAGAATATATAGGGGAGGAAAGTGGCACAAGTCTTGATATAGATATTGAAGACCGTGATAAACTGTTTCGGGAAGCGGCCGAAGTGATCGTTACGGCACAACAAGGCTCTGCTTCGTTGTTACAACGAAAATTAAAGTTAGGATACAATCGGGCGGGTAGGTTAATCGATCAGTTGGAAGCCGCCGGCATTGTTGGCCCTTTTGAAGGAAGCAAGGCCAGACAAGTGCTTATAACCGACCTAACCGCTTTAGACAAACATTTAGAAAATGAAATTTTATAATTCAATACCAATGAAAATTAAAAACACCATAACTATTTTATTCATTACCTTATCGCTTAGCGTTTTTTCTCAAAATAAAGCGAAAACACTGTTAAATCAAGTATCACAAAAAGTAAAAAGCTACGATAATGTTTCCATAGATTTTAAATATGTGCTAGAAAATACCGCCGAAAAAATTAAACAAGAAACCAAGGGCGATGTGGTGATGCAAGGGGAGAAGTATAAATTGAACATTTTGGGAGTTACCAGATTATTTGATGGCAAAAAACTTTATAATATTAGTACTGAAGATGAAGAAGTAACCATTTCAACAGAAAAAGACAACGATGAAGGAGCTATTACACCAAGTAAAATGCTATCCTTTTACGAAGATGGTTATACCTATGTTATGGATATTGAACAAAATATTAACGGCAGAAAAATACAGTTAGTAAAACTTACGCCCATTGATTCTAAATCTGAAATAAAATACATTCTTTTAGGCATCGATACACAAACCAAGCATATTTATAATTTAATGCAAATAGGCAAAAACGGTACAAAAACCACCCTTACCGTTAATTCTTTTAAAACAAACGAGCCTTTGTCAAAAACCTTATTTACCTTTGATGCCAGTAAATATAAAGGTTACTACATTAACAAGCTTAATTAAGCAACGGCCACTTGAAAATATTAGACCGATACATACTAACAACCTATCTTAAAACTTTCTTCAGCGTGTTTATTATACTCATGCTGATTTTTGTTTTACAGACCATTTGGTTGTATATCAGGGAATTGTCTGGTAAAGACCTTGATATAGAGGTTATTGTTAAGTTTTTGGTCTATTTTATGCCCAAGCTTATTCCGTTGGTATTGCCACTCACTATCTTGCTGGCTTCCATCATGGTTTTTGGTAGTTTTGCCGAAAATTACGAGTTTGCCGCCATGAAATCAACTGGTATTTCATTACAACGTGCCATGTCTGGGCTAAGTATTTTTATCGTAATTCTGGGCATTGTTACCTTTTTCTTTTCAAACAACGTTATTCCTTGGTCGGAAGTCAATTCCTATAACCTTCGCAGGAACATTGCAAAATTAAAACCCGCCATGTTACTGGCCAAAGGGCAATTTAACGATGTAGGTACTTACAATCTTAAATTCACAAACAAGCACGGGGATAGGGACCAGTATCTTGACGATGTAACCATTCATATAAAAGGCACCAACGGGCGAACCAATGCCACCGTAATTAGGTCGAAAACGGGCGAACTTGCCAGCGAAAAAGATTCAAACGTTTTAAAGCTTATTTTACGCGACGGCAATTATTATAACGATGTTTCCACAAGAAGCCTGAAATCAAGGGAGAAAAAACCTTTTGCCAAAAGCAAATTTCAAAAGTACATCATCAATATCGACCTGTCGCAAATGAATAATGTCGATTTTGATGAACAAGACCAAACCGACAAGTACAACATGCTAAATGTTGTTGGATTGAACAAGACCATCGATTCCTTGGAAAAAAAGCAAGACCTTGAACAAGATATGTTTTCACAAAGCCTTTTGCGGTATTCCAATGTTGCCAACACCGCCATGCTAAAAGAAGTTTCAAAAGACTCTGTTTATTTAGGGCCCATTTTAGACGTATTTGATACCACAAAAAAACAAGAAATGGTTGATATGGCACTAAACAGTCTTTCAGCGGCAAAACAACTTATAGAAACTAAGGAAGCAAACCAGAAGGTTTCAAAAGAATGGTTAAACAAGCACATTATTTCCCTGCACGAAAAATTTGCTTTGGGTTTTGCCTGTGTAATCCTATTTTTTGTGGGCGCGCCCCTTGGGGCTCTTATCCGTAAGGGCGGTATTGGGCTTCCCATGGTCGTGGCCATCATATTGTTTTTAACCTACCATTTTATTGGTATTTTTGCTACAAACAGTGCCCGAAACGGAAGTTTCAACCCCATATTGGCAAGTTGGTTTTCTACATTGGTCATGCTGCCACTTGGCATATTTTTAACCAAGCGTGCCACCGCCGATAAAGGATTGTTTGAATTTGACAGTATTTTAGAGCCCTTAAAAAAAGTGTTCCATATTAAAGAAAAGGACAGTGTGAGTTACACCTTTTTAAACGCTTATAAGAATGACGCCTTGTTAAACGTAATTACAAACTACCAAACACTAAACCTAGATGAAAATGCCCGATTTGAGGCACTTAACCTACTTAATAAACGAGGTATAACAACCCAGCAATTGCGCGAACAGGGCTTGTGTTTGGATACGAGTTTTGATGTTTCAGAGCGCATGGTCAAAGATTATAAAGACCATTCAAATTTCGCCATTACTTTATACGTCTTGGGGGTAGTGTTGCTCATTCTTCATTTTGTGTTTAAAAACAATAAACTGCCATCGTTGGCCATAGCATCCATACAACTATGTTATGTGTCGATATTTTTATTTGTAGTTTACTATATTAAATCGTTGCTAAACATATTCAAATTCTATAAGCATTTGAAAAACAAGGATAAAAATCCAAACCCATTTTTGTTGGTTATAGGATTTCCGTTTTACTTTATCACCCACGTTTTCTTAAATGTTAAAATTCAGGAAGACTTGAAACAAAATTGCCTTGATTCTTTAAAATAACCAATATCTTTGCGCTATGATAACTGAAACCATGATACCAAACACAGCTTGCAATTTTAAATTAAACACTATTGAAGAAGCCATAGAAGACATTAGAAACGGCAAAGTAATTATTGTTGTTGATGATGAAAACCGCGAAAATGAAGGCGATTTTGTGGCTGCAGCCGATAAAGTGACTCCCGAAATGATAAACTTCATGGCAACTCAAGGTAGAGGGCTTATTTGTACGCCACTTACTGAAAATCGTTGCAAAGAATTGGACCTTAACATGATGGTTAGAAACAATACCGACCACATGGAAACGGCATTTACCGTTTCGGTAGATTTAAGAGGGCACGGGGTAACCACCGGTATTTCAGCAATTGATAGGGCCAAAACAGTAAAAGCACTTACAGACCCCAATATAAAACCTTTCGATTTGTCGAGGCCAGGGCATATTTTTCCGTTAGTGGCTAAAGAGGGCGGGGTACTGCGCCGTACAGGACATACCGAAGCTGCCATCGATTTTGCCCGACTTGCAGGCTTAAAACCCGCAGGCGTCATTGTAGAGATTATGAACGAAGATGGTACCATGGCACGCCTACCCGAACTTATTGAAGTTGCCAAAAAACTGGATTTAAAAATTGTTTCCATTGAAGATTTGGTGGCCTATAGAATGCAGCACGACTCGTTAATCGAGAAAAAGGAAGATTTTCAAATTGAAACACGTTTTGGCAATTTTAGATTGCGCGCTTACAAACAAACCACAAACAACCAAATACATATTGCCTTAACAAAAGGTAGCTGGAACGCACAGGAAGAAGTACCTACCCGTATAAATTCATCATTAATCAACAATGATATTTTAGGCACACTTACCAATAATGTGGATAAGCAACTAGAGGCCATGTTTAAAGTGATTAACGATGCGAACAAAGGCGCTGTTATTTTCATCAATCAAGAAATACCATCTATGGATATTTTGAATAGGTTGGCGGTAATAAAAGAAAACCAACAGCCCAATCATATTTTTAAAGCGCCAAAACTCGCTATGGATACACGCGATTTTGGTATTGGTGCACAAATTTTACACGATTTGGATATCCATAAATTGTGTTTAATTTCCAATACGCAACAGCGTAAACGTGTTGGTTTGATTGGTTATGGCATTGAGATTGTAGATTATATAAACTATTAAAAAAAGGCCGGTTTAAGCACAGAAACTTAAAACCAACCTCTTCATTTAAGTAATTACCTTTGTTGTATTTCTATTTTTTGATCACGCGTTGGGTTGCACTTTGGTTATTTCCAAATGCTTTTAATATATAAACCCCAGATTTTAAGTGCTCGATATTAATTTGTTTGCCTTCAGAAGAAGACAAGACTTTTTTGCCCAAAACATCATACATTTCAAAATTGTTAATAGGTATATTAGAAGAAACAGTAATAAAATTGGATGCTGGATTTGGATATACCTTGAAACTTTCAACTTCAAAGGAACGTGTTGCTAAAGGCGATGCAATAGAATAAGAAGCTACAACCCGTTGTTCGCCAACCCACTCGGTACCGTTCCAAACGGCTTCAATAAATTCCAAACGGTTTCCATTGGCATCATAAATACTGGTGTCTTTATATTCATTTACCCATGCGGCACCATTCCATATTTCGCTTAAATATTCCGTTTCCAAACCTTGCCCGTTGTAAGTAAAGGCAATCCTTTCGTAATCTTCCCAAACGCCCCCATTATATTTGTCCACCTTAACATTGGTAACCAAATTACCTGAGTAAGTTGGGGTATCCCGCTCGTTGGGTATCCAAGACATGCTTGGGGTATCCCAAGTACTGGAGATTTTTAAAGTGGGCAAATTACCCGAGTAGGTATAATCGTTTTTTTCGATGTTTAGCCAAGTATTGGTGCCTATATTCCATGTTTGGCGGGTTTCGGTTGTTAAATTATTGCCGCTATAACCATTCAAAACCCTATAATTGTTGAGATATCCCATTGTAATGGGATTGTATGTTTGAGCTTTTTCCTCAATTAAATTATTTGACTCATCGTAGGTGTAAATGGTTTGTGAGGCATCATACCATTGCGATAAACTTTCATTCCAATATTGAACCACTTCCAATTGAACATAATTGCCTGCATTATAGGTTTTAATTACTTGGTACAAATTATCGCCTTCAGGAAAAGATAGTGCCAGTATCTTGGTTTCTTTATTGCCACCGTTGGCATAGGTAAATTGCAATGTGGTTTGCTGTTCCCAAACGGCCGGAACGTTGGAGTCGTTATCATAACTTAAAAGTTGGTCTAGTTTGTAAACAGTTTGCGAAGCACAAGGGAAAACGACCAACAAACACAGGGTGCAAGTCGCGAAAAGTAGCATTTGTTTCATAATTATTGGCATTTAATGGTTAATATATAGTTACATCTCATTGTATTGAAAATGTGAGCATTTCCAATTACAATTACTTCTATTGAACGGTATTTTTGCTATTAACAATTCAAAAAGGAACTATTTCAAACATACCCTTTTATTAAAAAAAGGAACCATGCCTTAAATTAAATAATGGAGTCCTGCGTAAGGCATTTCCAATAATTTAAAATTAGAAAATAAATTACTAATAATCAAATGTTTATGCTTTAATTTTATCTGTATTAAAATTACGTGAAGTAAATACTATAAAATACTTTTAATAATTTCAACCATTTTAAGGGCGCGTGCTTGCACCTGCTCTTCAGTCCACGATAATTTTATTAAACACGACAGATTTCTGGATACATAATGATCGGATTGGGAAAAATCGTTCGTTTGAAGGTATTTTAAGCCCTCTTTCACTTCATTGGGAACAGGAAACAACGACTTTAGTTCTTTTAAATGTGCCCATTTACGAACGTAGTGCCAATTATTGTTGTAATAATGAAAACAGCCATCAATGCCTTGTTGGCTAAATTGTTCCGAAACTTTTGTGGTAATTTCCAAACTTGGCAGGAAGAAATTTAAAAAGCTGAAATTTTCTATACCCCCTTCTGGCACCGTTCTAAAGGTAACCTCAGGAATTTGGGCCAATGCTTCGCGAAGCATACTATAATTTTTCTTTTGAATACTTAAAAACTCGGGCAACCGCTTTATCTGTGCCAACCCAACCGCCGCATGAAGTTCGGAAATCCGGAAGTTATACCCTAAAAAAGGATGCGATTCGGCACCCCTATCGGTGCCAGTATGGTCATGCCCGTGGTCGCTGTAATGGTCGGCATTGGTGTAGTATTGTTTGTTGTTGGTAATAACCGCGCCACCTTCGCCACAGGTTATGGTTTTTACAAAATCGAACGAAAAGCACCCCAACTGGCCTATACTACCTAGCGGCTTGCCTTTGTAAGTTGCGCCTATGGCTTGACATGCATCCTCTATAAGCAGTAAATCGTGTTTTTTGGATATTATTTGGAGCGCATCCATGTTGGCCATACTGCCGCACATCTGTACCACCATAATTGCTTTCGTTTTTGGTGTTACAGCCTTTTCAACCGCTTTTGGACATAGGGTTAGGGTGTCATCAATATCCACCAAAACAGGAATAGCGCCCAGCATCATAACGGCTTCAAAGCTGGCTACAAAAGTAAAGGTTGGTAAAATAACCTCGTCGCCAGCGCCAATACCTGCTGCTGCCAAGGCAACCGAAATGGCAGCTGTTCCGCTTGATACCAATTGTGCATGGTTTACTTGAAAGGTGTTTTGTAGCTCTTTTTCAAGCTCTTTAGCTTTCCAATGGCCGTTGCGCATACCGTCAAAACCGTAGCGCATCAGCACACCGTTTTCAAGCACATCGGTTACTTCTTTTTTTTCTAAATTTCCAAATAATTCAAATCCTGGCATAGCGTGTATTTTTAATTTGATGTTTTAGGTTACCTGTTTTAAATTAGGCATTGAGGCGTTGTTGGAACTGTTTTTTACAGTTCTATAATGGTTTCTTCAATTGGTTTTCTCACTTTAGCGAAATCTGCAAATATATCGGTTTCCGAGCGATATCCAACGGGGAGGAGCAGTACCGATTTCAATCCTATTTTGTTAAGTTCGAGGGTGCTGTCGATAGCATCGGGTATAAATCCTTCCATGGGGCAAGAGTCGATACGTTCTATGGCGCAAACGGTCATTAAGTTGCCTAAGGCGATGTAGGCTTGGTTTTTGGACCATTCGAGACGTTGGGCAACAGACTTTGTACGCATGGTTTTAATGAGGTCGTCCCTGTAGGGTTTTAAGATGGTTTCGGAGGTGCTTCTTTTTTGTTTGATATGGTCGTAATAGGTTATCACATCGGTGTCCAGAATATCTTCCTGAACGCATATTATAAGCAAATGGGAAGCTTCCAAGACTTGTTTTTGGTTGTAGGCATGAAGGACCAAAGGAGCTCTTAAGCTCTGGTTTTCGATAACGACCAATTTGATGGTTTGCAGGCCAAAAGACGTTGCGGTTAGGTTGAAAGCCTGTTTAAGAATATCTATTTTTTCGGGAGCAAGCTTTTTTGTTGGATCAAACTTTTTGGTGGCGTAGCGCCATTTTAGATGTTCAATAATTTGCATAATGCCTTTTTAATTTTGGCAAAAATACGCTTTGGAACGGTTATTTTCGATGAAATGGTACATAAAAAATACTGAAAGTAAAAACTGAGGGATTTATTTTTAAAAAATCATGTTTTTTATTTGAAAAGAAAGAAAAAGGACATTATATTTGCACCCGCATTCAGGGAATACCTAACAAGACCAACATACTGGAGAAATGGCAGAGTGGTCGATTGCGGCAGTCTTGAAAACTGTTGAGGGTAATACCTCCGGGGGTTCGAATCCCTCTTTCTCCGCTGAAAAAATCCTAAACGGTAGCAAAACCCTGTAAATCTTATGATTTACAGGGTTTTTTCTTTTGCAGACATTCCAAATTATTCATTCAATCTTATTTAAATCGAGATAAAATCGAGACCCTAGAAAATTCAAAAATTAGGGTCTCGCTAAATTACCTCAACACCTACAAACATTGGGTTCAACGACTGGTTCAATAGCTTGTTCAGTCAGTAAACATCTTGTTTGATTTCAATTAGGAATTTAAATTGAGTAATAATTAATTGGTCACCACAATGAAAACAAAAATCACACTTCACTTTTATGCCAAAAGCACAAAAGCCAATGCAAATGGACTACTTCCAATTTATGTAAGACTAACAGTTGACGGGAAGCGACTTGAATTCAGTACCAAAAAGTTTGTAGAAAAATCAAAATGGTCAAGCGAATTAGCTAAAATGAAAGGTACAACAGATGAAGCTCGTTCAATCAATAGTTACCTTGATTTAATGAAATCAAAAGTATTAGATGCACAAATGGAACTGCTTCATCGAAACGAGACCCTATCTATAGAAAATTTCAAAAATAAGTTACTTGGTACTGAAGAACGTCAAAGAATGCTCGTTCCTATCTTCCAAGACCACAACAACAAAATAAAAGAATTAGTTGGTAAAGAATATGCTTCGGGTACATTAGAGCGTTATACGACATCACTCAAGCATACCATTGAATTTATGCAATGGAAATACAATATTTCAGATATCGATATTACAAAGATTGATCATGCTTTTATCTCCGATTACGAGTTTTGGCTAAGAAGTGTTAGAAACTGTGCTAATAACACGGCGGTTAAATACATCAAGAACTTCAATAAGATTATCAAGATATGTTTGGCTAATGATTGGCTCGATAAAAACCCATTTGCTAACTATAAATCAAAAGTAAAAGAAGTGGAACGAGTTTATTTATCCGAAGAAGAAGTTCAAGCTATAATTGAAAAAGAATTTAAAACAGAAAGACTATCCTTAGTTCGCGATATCTTCCTTTTTAGCTGCTTTACTGGTTTAGCTTACATAGATGTCAAAAACTTAACAAAGTCGCATATCAGCTTTGGTATTGATGGAGAGCAATGGATATTCACTCATAGACAAAAAACCGAAAGTGCTTCTAAAATTCCAATACTACCAATGACCCAAATGATAATCGATAAATATGAAAACCATCCACAAAGTAATAATCAAGATAAATTACTCCCCATTTTATCCAATCAAAAAATGAATGCCTATTTAAAAGAAATAGCAGCTGTTTGCGAAATTGAAAAAGAACTAACCTTCCATATTGCCCGACATACTTTCGCAACAACTGTAACTCTCACTAATGGTGTTCCTATTGAAAGTGTGAGTAAAATGCTTGGGCATAAAAATTTGAGAACTACCCAACACTATGCAAAAGTATTAGATAGAAAAGTAAGTGAGGATATGAAGATTTTGAAAGGTAAATTATCCTTAACTAAAATTTCTTAGAGAATTACCTCCACTTTTTCTATTTAAAATAGATTATAGTATTGATAATTAAAACAAACATATTTTCATGATTAATAACCTTTTAATCAGTATATTTTCAAAACCTAAATGATCTATAAAACTTTAAGATTACTATAAAACAAGCCATAATACTTAATTAAATCTTTCATTATTAAATCTTTAAATGTTATTTATTTCATAAAAACTTGGAAACTATTTTAGTTTCAGAGTTTCTTGTCTATATTTGTCAAAAAATAATACGGATGAAAGAACAAATTATAAGTAAATCAAAAGATATGTTTTTGAAGTTAGGTTTCAAAAGTGTAACAATGGATGATATTGCAAGTGAAATGGGAATATCTAAAAAAACTATTTATAAATATTTTAGTAACAAAGATGATCTGATAGAAAACACTATAGAACTGGCTCATAAAGAAGTACAAGAAATTATAGCTATAATTGATGAACAAGGTTTTAATGCTATAGAAGATAATTTTGAAATGAAAAGAATGTTCAGAGAAATGTTTAAAGGAGCGGATACCTCACTACTTTATCAACTCAAAAAACATTATCCTGATATCTATGAAAAAGTAAACATAGTACAAATTGATATTTTATCAGTTTGTTTTCGAAAAAACATCATTAAAGGAATCAAAGAAGGCTTATATAGAGAGGATGTAGCTATTGATGACTATGTGAAATTTTATCAG
Organism: Mariniflexile maritimum; assembly: GCF_009746565.1. Taxonomy (GTDB): domain Bacteria; phylum Bacteroidota; class Bacteroidia; order Flavobacteriales; family Flavobacteriaceae; genus Mariniflexile; species Mariniflexile maritimum. Next base: position 8,900 of record NZ_WRPN01000014.1, on the reverse strand, counting down.
ATTTTAATTTTTAATATAAATGAAACCATCATACTAGAAAAAGACTCTCATATTCTAGAGCATAAAGCATTAGAATATCACATTAGAGCTATGGCAACATTAGCTGGAATTATTGAATTAGAAAAACACCTTAAAAACCCAATTATATAAACAATGAAGAAGACAATCCTCATAACATTATTAACTTTTACACTGTCGGTAAGTGCGCAAGAAGTGGCACCACTAACATTAAAAGATGCTATCACTTTTGCCCTTGAAAACAAAGCAGAAGCTAAGAAAGCAAAATTAGAAGTAGAAAATAGCGAGTATAAAATTCAAGAAGTTCGTTCAAGAGCTTTACCGCAAATTTCGGCTAATGGAAGCATGACATACAATCCTATTCTTCAATTAAATGCTTTACCTGGCGATTTTTTTGGAGCACCAGGAACTACTATTTTAGCACCACTTGGACAAGAATGGAACTCAATTGCAGGCGTTTCACTTTCCCAAACTTTATTTGATCAATCTGTTTTTACAGGTTTGAAAGCAGCGAAATCTACTAGAGAATTTTATCAAGTAAATGCCCAATTAACCGAAGAACAAGTTATTGAACGTGTTGCAAATGCGTATTATCAAGTGTATGTGCAGCAACAAAAACTTATTGTGATTGATAATAACTTAAAAAATACAAACAAAGTAAAAGACATCATCAAAGGTCAATATGATAATGGTTTGGCTAAAAAAATTGATTTTGATAGAATTACGGTTCGTGTAAATAATATCAATTCACAACGTCAACAAATTTTAAATGCGATTTCGCTTCAAGAAAATGCTTTAAAATTTTATATGGGAATGCCAATGGAAAACAAAATCATCATTCCTAATACTGCTTTCGAAGTTACACCACAAGATTTATCATCAATAGCTGATGTTACGGGGAGAACCGAATATTTGTTACTAAAAAAACAAGAACAATTACTAACGTACCAAAAAAAGGCAGTTCAGGCAGCCTATTATCCGACACTTTCATTAAGCGGAAGTTACAACTATATCGGTCAAGGTCCAGAAATGCCATTATTTGCAAAACCATTAGATGGCGTTTATTGGTCAGATTTTGCTTCTATTGGATTGAGTTTAAGAGTTCCACTATTTACTGGATTTGGAACAAGAGCAAAAGTAAGACAAGCTAACAACTCTTTAAGTTCTTTAAAAGTTGACCTTGATGACACAAAATTAGCACTGGATTTAGCTTTTGATAATGCAAAAAAACAACTTGAAAACAGTTTGATAACCATCGACAATCAAAAAGAAAACGCTCAACTTGCTCAAGAAGTTTTTGATAATACCAATAACAATTACACGCAAGGTTTAGCTGCATTAACCGATTTATTAGATGCTGAAAACGCAATGGTTGAAGCACAAAACAATTATACTAATGCTATTTTAGAATACAAATTAGCAGAAATTCAATTCATAAAATCAAAAGGCGAACTTAAAACACTAACCAATAAATAATTAAAATGAAAAAGACAATAATAACCATAGTAATCATTTTAGCTTCATTAGGTTTAATTGGATTTATATTAACTAAAAACAAAGCAGAGAACGAAGCAAAAATAGCAATTGTTGCCGAAAAAAACGTGTCAGTTTCTGTAAAAATTGATACTGTAAAAACAGAGGAAGTTTCATTAGATTTCGTATCAAACGGAAACTTTGAACCTATTCAAGAATTAATCTTCAAAGCTGAAAAATCTGGAAAAGTAACCCAAGTTTTGGTTAAAGAAGGTGATTATGTAACTGTAGGACAAACGCTTGCTATTGTAAGAAGTGATGTAATAAATGTAAATGCACAAAACGCAAATGCAGTATATCAAAATGCTGTTGCAGATTATACTAGATTTGAAAATGCTTTTAAAACTGGTGGTGTAACCAAACAACAATTAGACCAAGCAAGATTAGCAATGGTAAATGCAAAAGCAAATTTAACTCAAGCAAACATTAATGTTGACGACACTAAAATTAAAGCACCAATCAGTGGTTTTATCAACAAAAGATTCATTGAACCAGGTTCGATATTGACAGGAATGCCATCTACCGATTTATTCGAAATTGTAAATGTTTCTAAATTAAAATTAAACGTAACGGTTAATGAAAATCAAGTTGCAAGTTTAAAAGTAGGAAGCGTAATTAAAGTAGGTTCAAATGTGATTCCTGATAAAGAATTTTCTGGAAAAATTACTTTTATTGCTCCAAAAGCAGATGCAAGTTTAAACTTCCCAGTTGAAATTGAAATCACAAACAATACTTCAAACGACTTAAAAGCGGGTATGTATGGAACAGCAAAATTTGCTTCAAACCAACAAAAACAAATGTTGAAAATTGTACCAAGAAATGCATTTGTTGGAAGTGTTAGCAGCAACGAAATTTTTGTAGTTGAAAACGGAACAGCAAAACTTAAAAAAGTAACAGCAGGTAGAATTTTAGGAGACAAAGTAGAAATCTTAGACGGATTATCTAACGGAGAAATTGTAATTATAACCGGACAAATCAACTTACAAGATGGAAGCAATGTTGAAGTTATTAAATAAGTCTTAAAGCCGAAAGTCTTAAAGTCATAAAGAAACCGCTTAAAGCCTAAAGCTTAAAGCCTAAAGCAAATAAAAAAAATGAAATTAGCAGAAATATCGATCAAACGTCCGTCGTTAGTAATTGTATTGTTTACAATTCTAACACTTGGTGGACTATTCAGTTATAGCAATTTAGGTTACGAATTGATTCCTAAATTTGAAACCAACGTAATTACGGTTTCTACCGTATATCCTGGTGCTTCGCCAAGTGAAATTGAAAATACGGTTACCAAAAAAGTGGAAGATGCGATTGCATCTTTGGAAAACATCAAAAAAATTGATTCGAAATCATACGAAAGTTTGTCAATCGTTTCAATTACGTTAACATCTAATGCTGATGTTGATATTTCAATGAACGATGCGCAACGAAAAATCAACGCTATTTTAGGTGATTTACCTGATGACGCTGATCCACCTGCACTGACAAAATTCTCATTAAGCGATATGCCTATTATGACATTGGGAGCAAATGGAAAAATGGACGAAGCTGCTTTTTACGATTTAATTGACAAAAAAATATCGCCAGTTTTATCACGTGTTGAAGGCGTTGCGCAAGTAAATATCATTGGCGGTCAAGAACGAGAAATTCAAGTAAATCTTGATGCAACTAAAATGCAGGGTTACGGGTTATCTGTTCCACAAGTTCAGCAAATGATTTTAGCATCAAACTTAGATTTCCCTACTGGAAATATTCAAACCCGCGATCAAAAAATATTAATCCGTTTAGCTGGAAAATATAAAAATGTAGACGAATTAAGAAATTTGGTAGTGTCATCACAAAGCGGAATTCAAATTCGTTTAAAAGATATAGCCGATGTTCAAGACACTCAAAAACTAGCTGAGAAAATTGCTCGTGTTGACCAAAAAAGTGCTATCATCTTGCAAATTATCAAACAGTCTGATGCAAATGCTGTTGCGGTAAGTGAAAAAGTAATGAGTACTATTAATCAACTTGAAACCGAATATAAAGTAAACGATTTAAAATTAGCCGTTGCCAAAGACAGTACTATTTTTACACTTGAAGCTGCCGATTCAGTAATTCACGATTTATTAATTGCGGTTATTTTGGTGGCATTAGTAATGCTTTTCTTCTTACATAGTATTAGAAACTCATTAATCGTAATGGTATCGATTCCAGCTTCGTTAATTGCAACTTTTATTGGAATTTCACTTTTAGGTTATACCTTAAACTTAATGAGTTTATTAGGACTTTCGTTGGTTGTAGGTATTTTGGTGGATGACGCCATTGTTGTACTCGAAAATATATACAGGCATATGGAAATGGGTAAAAGCCGTATTCGTGCCGCATATGACGGAACAGCCGAAATTGGTGGAACAGTAACTTCAATTACATTGGTAATCGTAGTAGTATTCTTGCCTATTGCTATGAGTACTGGTTTGGTTTCTAACATTATTACCCAATTCTGTATGACGGTTGTAATTTCAACTCTATTATCATTATTGGCTTCGTTTACAATTATTCCTTGGTTGTCATCTCGTTTTGGAAAATTGGAAAAAATTGAAGGAAAAAATCTTTTCGGAAGAATCATCCTTGGATTTGAAAACTATTTAACTCGTTTTACTAACTGGATTTCAGGTTTATTAACTTGGTGTTTAGATCATTATAAAACTACTTTAGCTATTGTTTCATTTATCTTTTTTGCTTCAATTGCTTTAATTCCTGCAGGATTTATTGGTGGTGAATTCTTCGCTTCTTCTGATAGTGGTGAGTTTTTAGTTCAAATTGAAATGCCAAAAGAGGCCTCATTAGAACAAACCAACTTGATGACTCAAAAAGCGGAAGCTTTCTTAAAAAATCAAAAAGATGTTTTAACACAATTTACAACCGTAGGTCAAACCAGCGAAGGTATGGGAGCATCACAAGCTACAGCCTACAAAGCAGAGATTGATGTGAAGATGGTAGATAAAAGCGAACGTGAAGATGAAGCCAAAGTGTATGCTGCAAAAGTAAAACGTGAACTTCAAAAAATATTAATTGGAGCTAAAGTAAAAACCGTTCCAGTAGGTATTATTGGTACTGCTGAAAACGCTTCATTGGCGTTAGTGGTTTTAGGTCCAAATGTAGAAAGTGCAATGAAGTTTGCAAAAATGGCTGAAGCTGAATTACGTCAAATTCCAGGTACAAATGAAATTAAATTAACTGTTGAAGATGGTAATCCAGAAATTAATGTTCAAGTTGATAGAGATAAAATGTCTTCTTTAGGATTAACACTTCAAACTGTTGGTATGACTATGCAAACGGCTTATAGTGGAAATACTGATGGTAAATTTAGAGCTGGAGAATATGAATATGATATTAACATTAAGTATAACGAATTCGACAGAAAAAATATTAATGATGTAAGTAACTTAATCTTTGTAAACAATGCTGGTCAACAAATTAAATTAAGTCAGTTTGCAACTATTACCGAAGGTTCAGGACCAAGCCAGTTAGAACGTAGAGATAAATCGGCTTCGGTTACGGTTCAAGGACAAAATATTGGGGTACCATCAGGAACAATTGTACAACAATGGCAAGAACGATTAGATAAATTAGAAAAACCTGTAGGTGTAAGTTACATTTGGGGTGGTGACCAAGAAAACCAAAGTGAAGGTTTTGGTACATTAGGAGTTGCATTGTTAGCAGCTATTATATTAGTGTATTTGGTTATGGTTGGTTTATATGACAGCTTTGCGCACCCGTTTGTGGTATTATTCGCCGTTCCTTTATCGTTTATTGGTGCCTTGTTAGCCTTGGCTTTAACTAATAATTCATTGAACATCTTTACCATTTTGGGTATTATTATGCTTATTGGTCTAGTGTGTAAAAATGCGATTATGTTGGTGGATTATACAAACCAGCGTAGAGCAGCTGGTGAAAGCATCCGAACTGCATTAATTCAAGCTAATCACGCTCGTCTTCGTCCTATCTTGATGACAACTATTGCGATGGTATTCGGTATGTTACCAATTGCTTTGGCTTCTGGTGCTGGTGCTGAATGGAAAAACGGTTTGGCTTGGGTAATTATTGGTGGATTAATCTCATCGTTATTCTTAACTTTAATTGTTGTTCCTGCAATATATGAAGCAATGGAAAAATTAATCTCTAAATTCTCTAAAGAAGAAAAAGTAGATTATGAAGCTGAAATGGTTGCCGATTATGTTCATCAGGAACTGAGTGAAGACGGATTTAATCCAAAACATATTCAATAAGGCGCTCAAAATTAAACTAACGAGGAGTATTTTTATATTGCTCGTTAGTTTCAATTTATTATTATTTATATAACTGCTCTTTAGTTACCTTCTCTATTATTTGAAACTAAACAAAACCTTCATTTTTTTTAGTTTTTAGGATGATTAAACTTTAAAATTCATTTTAATTACAACTAAAGTCAAGTGTTTTAAACACAATATTCCTTGATTAAGCTAATTATAAAATTTGAAAACAACTCAATTTTACACTCTAATTAAAAATATTTAATAATATGGAAAATGTAAATTGGACAACAAACAACATTCCTTCGCAGCAAGGAAAAACATTCTTAATCACAGGTGCAAACAGTGGACTTGGTTTTGAAGCAACAAAAGTGTTGAGTAAAAAAGGGGCTCACATTATCATGACCGCTCGAAACTTGCAGAAAGGGAATGAAGCTTTAGAAGCTATCAAGAAAGAAAATCCAAATGCAAAATTAGACTTAATGCAATTGGACTTGGCTGACTTTTATTCAATCCGAAATTTTTCAAATGAATTTCATTCCAAGTATTCAAAACTTGATGTTTTGGTAAATAATACTGGTGTGATGAATCCACCCAAAAGAGAAGTAACAAAACAGCATTTTCAAGTTCAATTTGGCACTAATCATTTAGGGCATTTCTTACTTACAGGCTTGCTTTTGGATATACTTAAAAACACACCAAATTCAAGAGTTTCGGTTCAAAGCAGCATCGTTCATAAAACAGAAAGTATGAAGCCTGATATTCACTTTGATGATTTGAACTTTGAAAAATCATATAACAGAGACCAAGCTTATGCCCAAAGCAAATTGGCTAACTTGCTTTTTGCTTATGAATTAGACAGACGTTTGAAAACCAACAATATCAATACTATTGTAACTGTGGCACATCCAGGTTATACAAAAACAAACCTACAAGCAAATTCAGGGTTTTTAATGTCTGTTATATTAAATAATATTCTTGCCCAAAATGTCAAAATTGGAACACTGCCCATTTTACGAGCAGCCACAGACGAGAATGTAAAAGGTTCTGAGTATTTTGGACCAACCAAAATGATGGAATTGAAAGGATACCCTAAATTGGTAAAGTCAAGTGATAAATCTTATGACAAAGATTTAGCAAAAAAATTATGGAAAGTGTCTGAAAAATTAACGAACCTTACATATGAATTTTAATATGAAAACAATAAAAATCGTATTACTCTACCTGTTAGTAACTTTCTTTCTTTTTATGGGGTCAATGCACTTTATACAACCTGAGCAGTATTTTGCAATGATGCCTTCTTGGTTGCCAGCTCAAAAAACTTTAATCATTATTAGTGGCATTGTGGAAATTTTTTTAGCAGTGCTGTTGATACCAATTAAAACAAGAGCAATTGCTGCAAAGTTGATAATTGCAAAGTTGATAGTATTTTTATTTGCAATTCACATTCCTGAAGGCATAGGCTACTACAAAACAGGTAATGAGAAGTTTGTGGCAAGCATCATAAGACTACCTATTCAGTTTCTGTTTATTGCGTGGGCTTGGATATTTGCGAAAAAGTAATCTACTATAATAGTAACCTTAAAAGTCAACAATGTAAGTTCAAAACAAGTGTTGTTGATTGTTATTAATTTGACCAATGGCAAAAATTGTAAATCATTTCGCTATCAATTCCATTTCAGAGCTGCATCGCTTAATGGGATTACCTAAACCACTTCATCCGTTAATCAGTTTGATTAATATGGGTGATGTAGAATCATCTGAAAAAACAGAAGAACTACATTTTCTGCTTCATTTTTATGGCGTTTCCCTGAAAAAAAATGTAAGTGGTAAATTAAAATACGGACAGAACTACTATGACTTTGATGAAGGTGTATTGGCAATGACAGCACCAAAACAAATTTTATCAGTAAGCAGCGAAGATAAATACAAAGTCTTAGGATATTGGTTAGTTTTTCATGCTGACTTTATTTTAAATTATCCATTAGGAAAAGTTATAAAAAACTACGGCTTTTTTTCTTATGCAGTAAACGAAGCCCTACATCTTTCAGAAAAAGAAGAAAAAATGCTCGAAGGAATATTTAATAATATAGAGCAAGAATATCAGACATCAATAGATCAGTTTAGTCAAGATGTAATGGTTTCGCATCTTGAATTATTGTTGAATTATTGTAATCGTTTTTACAACAGACAATTTCTAACGAGAAAAAAAGCAGGAAATGACTTATTGAGCAAAATGGAAGAATTGCTTGATGACTATTTTAAAAAAGATAAACATATAGAATTAGGACTTCCAACAGTTCAATATTTTGCAGAAAAAATGAACGTTTCTTCCAATTATTTAAGTGATATGTTGAGAACACTCACAGGACAAAGTACACAACAGCATATTCACAACAAATTAATAGAAAAGGCAAAAGAAACATTAGTAACAACTAACTTATCTGTAAGTGAGATTGCGTATCAGCTAGGCTTTGAGCATCCGCAATCGTTTAGTAAATTATTTAAAAATAAAACCAAGGTAACACCCAAAGATTTCAGATCGACTTTTAATTAAATATAGTATGTTAAAACTTCAATTCACATTCATAGCATTAATTAGTGCTTCTATACTTTTGGCTCAAAATAATGACTCCATTTTAAAAGCTACCTTTAGTAAAAAAATTAAAGGAGAATTTCCTAAAACAAGAATGTTTAACCTCGAATACAATCTACAAGGACCAACGGCATTCACTTCAAAACTATTTGATGAGAACTTTAGTAAAGGTACAATTGATAGTCAGCGAGAAGTAAATTTTATTTCAAACATTCCATTATACAAAAACAAAAAATGGACATATACAGGCTCACTGAACTACAGGTTTAATGAGTTTGTTTTCTCTGATGTCGAAAATGTATCTAGTTCTACTAATTATACAAGTAACAAATATGAACATTTTCACACCTTCGCTATAGTGGATAGGGCGGGCAAAGTGAACCACTTGCAGCGGATGAAAGTGAGCATAGCTAAGTAAGCGCTCAAAATCGATTCATTTGTGGTTAAATTTAGTATTTATTTTTCAATTTTTTACGCATGGA
>NZ_WRPN01000013.1 GCF_009746565.1 Mariniflexile maritimum | reverse complement strand
GAGCGTGGGCGGTGTAGCGGCAACGGGCACGATCCAGGACAATGACACCATCACGGTAGCGAGCGTAAGCACCGAGACCGAGGCCGAGGGCACGAGCCTGGTGCACGACGTGGCACTGAGCGGTGCGCCGGCAAGCCCCTTGACCATCCCCTTCAGTTTAACCAACAGCACGACGGTAGCGGCCGACCTGGGCGCGATCACCTTCAGCAATGGCGTGGTGGACAACGGCGACGGCACGATCACCATCCCCACGGGCGTAACGGCCTTCACCATCACGGTAATAAGTATGGACGATGCCATCGACGAGCTGGACGAGCAGTACGGCCTGAGCGTGGGCGGGGTAGCCGCAACGGGCACGATCCAGGACAATGATGTTTGTATTTCCAATCCCGTTACAGATTGTGACGGCGATGGCGTTACAAATGGCGATGAATTATCACCTCCTGGAGGTGGTATCCCCACCAATCCAGAAGATCCATGCTCCTATAATGTTTCCGACATTACCTTAGTGATTACCTCAACTAATGATTGCGATGGCGATGGGGTACTTGATGCAGTGGAGATAGCTAATGGAACAAACCCTAAAGATCCATGTTTCTATAACGTAGCAGACATTACGGTAGCGATAACCGCTACCAGCGATTGCGATGGCGATGGCGTGACGAATGCAACAGAGATTGCAAATGGTACCAATCCGAAAGACCCATGCTCTTATAATATAGTTGATATAACTACCACAATTACAGCTATAAACGATTGTGATGGCGATGGTGTTGTTGATGCAACCGAAATAGCAAATGGCACCAATCCAAAAGATCCATGTTCGTATAATATATCAGACATAACTGTTCCAGTTACAACAACAGCTGATTGTACTGCTGAAATAAAAGTTGTTAAAACAGCAGATTATTTTGGTACTAATTTAGGAGATTCCATCAACTATACCATAACCGTGGAGAATACTGGAAATGTGCGGCTTACCAACATAAGCTTGGTAGATAGTTTTACCGACGCTCAAGGAAATGTAATTAATTTAACGACGCCTGTAACTTTCCAAAGCGCAAACCTAGGTAGTACAGCAGGTACCTTGTTGGTAGGAGAAACGGCAACTTATATAGCTTCGTTTACTATCACGCAACAAGCCATCAATGCTGGTGGCGTAAGCAATAGTGTAGTAGCTTCAGGAATTGCGCCAAACGGTAGCTCTATCAATGATATGAGCGATGATGGAGATGATTTAGATGGAAATTCAACAGACGATCCAACGGTAACTCAATTAGGTTGCTTGATTGTTTTCAATGAGTTTTCACCAAATGACGATGGCACTAACGACACCTTTGTTATTGGCTGTATAGAAAACTACCCTAATAATAAACTTGAAATTTATAACCGTTGGGGAAATATCGTGTACCAAAAACGTGGCTATAATAATGAGTTTAATGGCACCTCAAACGGAAGGGCAACAATGAATGTTTCTGAAAAACTTCCGGTGGGCACCTATTATTATATACTCGATTTAGGTGATGGATCAAAACCTAAAGTTGGCTGGTTATACATAAATAGATAATAAAGAACGACTAAAAAAAGCAATTGAAATGATACACAAATCATTATTAATAAGAAATATAATTTTAGTGTTTGTTACACTATTAAGTATAAAATTAAGCGCGCAACAAGACCCACAGTACACGCAATATATGTACAATACCATGAGCGTAAATCCAGCCTATGCCGGACAAAGACAGGTTTTAAGTATTACAGGTTTGTACAGAACCCAGTGGGTGGGTATTGATGGCGCACCAAAAACACAAACACTAGGTGTACATGCCCCACTAAGAAACGATAATCTAGGTTTAGGCTTATCGGTGGTTAATGATGCTTTAGGTCCCGCAAATGAAACGTACATTGATGCCAATTTTTCGTATTCCATTTATTTGGATGATAGCAATGATGAATTCACAAAACTATCCTTTGGTATAAAAGGAGGGATGCAATTACTAAGTACCGATTGGAGCAAAGGACGGTTTAGGAACCCAGACAATATTTTTGGTGAAAATATAAGTTTGTTTTCACCAACAATAGGTACAGGGGTATATTTGCACAGTGCTAAGTGGTATGTTGGGTTTTCTGTGCCTAACTTCTTAACGACCAAGCATTATGACGATTTCCAAGAATCGTTAGCTTCAGAAAAACTCCATTATTATGTTATAGGCGGTTATGTTTTTGATTTGAGTGAAACCACAAAATTCAAGCCAGCGGCTTTGGTTAAAGGAGTTTCCGGAGCACCAATCATTGCCGACGTATCAGCTAACTTTTTATTCAATGAAAAATTAACACTAGGCCTAGCATGGCGTTGGGACGATTCTTTTAGTGGTCTAGCAGGCTTTCAGGTAACCGACGGTTTATTTATTGGCTACTCCTACGATGCTACAACAACAAATCTAAATAATTACAACAGCGGGTCTCACGAAATTATGTTGCGATTTGAATTGCAAAATGTTGGCAGGATATTATCACCAAGATTCTTCTAAAAAAAATACTATGAAAACAAACAAACTTATAGCCACCATTATATTAAGTCTTGCTTTTTTATCTGGTTATGCCCAAAAGGATAAAATAAGGCAAGCCACTAAAGAATATGAGAATTTTGCATATTTAAAAACCACCGAAATATTATTGGAAGTTGCCAACAAAGGTTACACCTCTGTCGATATTTTGCAGAAACTGGGCAATTCATTCTATTTTACAAATAAAATGGAAGATGCGGCAAAATGGTATGCAGCGCTTATGGCAATGAATGAAACCGTTGATGCCGAGTATTATTTTAGGTATGCCCAAGCCCTAAAATCGGTAGAGAATTATACCGAATCAGACAAGTGGATGAAAAAATTCCTTGAACTAAAAAAAGACGATTTACGCGGAAGGGCATTCTTGTCGAAGGTCGATTATCTATCAAAAATTGAAGCGGCAAGTAGGGATATTGAAATTAAGAATTTGGATATTAATTCCAATCAATCTGATTTTGGAACAGCCCAATTCAACACTAAAATCATATTTGCCTCATCACGTGGCGGTGGGAAAAAATACAAATGGAACGAACAGCCTTTTTTGGATTTGTTTTCTGCTGAAAAACAAGAAGACGGGACTTACTCGAATGTTAAGGAATTTGGTGGCGATATAAATACCAAATACCACGAATCAACAGTCTCATTTACCCCAAAAGAAGACGTAATGTATTTCACAAGAAACAATTATTTTAAGGGGAAGTTTAAAAAAGACGACAATAACACCAACCGATTAAAGATTTATAAAGCAACCAAGGAAAGCGACAATACTTGGGGGCCTATTGAATCTATTCACTTTAATAGCGATGATTATAGTGTGGCGCACCCATCGGTAAATATTAACGGCACCAAACTGTATTTTGCCTCCGATATGCCCGGTACATACGGCAATTCCGATATTTTTGTTGCAGATATTAAACCCGATGGCTCGTTAGGAGAACCAATCAATCTTGGGTCTTCTATCAATACCGAAGCTCAAGAAACCTTTCCTTTCATCAACGAGGTGGGCGACTTGTATTTCTCATCCAACGGATTTGCAGGTTTGGGAGGTTTGGATATTTTTGTCATCAGGGATTTTGAGAAAAAATTTGAAAATAAACTGCCCCTTGTAATAGAAAATTTGGCAAAACCAATCAATGGCCCTAAAGACGATTTTGGGTATTATGAAAACCTAACAACCAAAGAAGGCTTTTTCACATCCAATAGAGACGGCGGTAAAGGGGATGATGATATTTACACTTTTAACCTACCGCAATGTACACAAACCCTGAAAGGTGTTGTTAAAGATGAGTACACAAAGGCATTGTTGCCTGGAGCTACCGTAAATCTACTCACTGAAAATGGCAAGCCTATCAGCCAAGTAACCGTTGGAAATGATGCCGCTTTTTCTTTTGAAGTGGCCTGTAACCAAGAGTTTTTGGTTAGGGCATCTAAAGATACATACATGCCAGATGAAGTTCGCGTTACAACACCAAATAAAAAACAAGAGCTTCAACTTGAACTTAGCTTAAAACCAGACGAATTAAAAATCCAAGAAGGCACCGATTTAGCTAAAACACTCAATATCCCAATTATCTATTTCGATTTTGATAAACACAACATTCGATATGATGCCGAAGTTGAATTGCAAAAAGTATTGGCGGTGATGAATAAATATCCAACCATGACCATCGATATTCGAAGCCATACCGATTGTAGAGCTAAAGCAGCCTATAACCTAATGTTGTCTGAAAACAGGGCAAAATCTACAAGACAATACTTAATTAAAAAGGGAATTGCCCCTAACAGATTAACCGCTAAAGGCTATGGCGAGTCGCAATTGGTGAACGATTGTGGTTGCGAACCCACAAACGAATCCAATTGTACAGAGGCCAAACACCAGCTAAACCGCCGCAGTGAGTTTATAATTGTTAAAATGTAAAGTCTTTTTTAAATAAATTTGAGTTAAAAGCTGCATTTTAAGTGCAGCTTTTTAATTTTTGGCAAGTTTTAATATTTTAGTTAGTATTTTTGCTTTCTATGGAAGAAGAAAAAGTGATACTTGTTAACGAAAACGACGAGCAAATAGGTACGATGCCCAAACTGGAAGCGCACGAAAAAGCCGTTTTGCACCGTGCCTTTTCGGTGTTCGTCTTTAATTCAAAAAATGAACTCATGTTGCAACAGCGCGCAGCACATAAATACCATTCGCCGCTGCTTTGGACCAATACCTGTTGTAGCCACCAGCGCGTTGGAGAAACCAATACGCAAGCAGGAAAACGCCGCTTGATGGAAGAAATGGGCTTTGTTACAGAATTGGTGGATACCATTTCGTTCATATACAAGGCACCGTTCGATAATGGTTTAACCGAGTATGAATTCGACCATGTTTTGGTAGGAACCTACAATGGCGAACCAAAAATTAATGCCGATGAAGTAGCCAACTGGAAATGGATGCCACTAGAGGCCGTTAAGCACGATATTTTAGAACATCCAGATTTGTACACAGAATGGTTTAAAATTATTTTTCACAAATTCTATCAACACATCAATATATCCAAATGAAGGTAACGGTAAGTAGAAAAGCCCATTTCAATGCGGCGCACAGGCTTTACAGAAAAGATTGGACATTCGAAAAAAACGATGCGGTTTTCGGAAAATGTAACAACCCCAATTTCCACGGGCATAATTACGAATTGATTGTGAGCGTTACGGGCGAGATTGATAAAGAAACGGGTTATGTGATTGATGTTAAAATTTTAAAGGACATTATTAAAAATGAAGTTGAAGACGCCTTCGACCATAAAAATTTGAATATTGAAGTGCCCGAATTTCAAGATTTAAACCCCACCGCCGAAAATATAGTGGTGGTAATCTATAACAAGATAAAGCCCAAACTTGATGCTTCATTGGATTTGGAGATAACCCTTTTTGAAACACCACGCAACTTTGTAACCTATTCAGGAAAATAACCAAACCCATAGGTTTTAGATCCTTATTGGTGGCATTTAAACCAAAAAAATGAAAAAGTTTGAAGAACTTAGATTTTTCTCAAAACCACTTCTAAAAGAAGCTAATTATGCTGCACATAGGGAGAAGAGAAGTAAATGTATAAATCCAGAATTAATTGAAAATTTATCTTTAAATTCTATTTATCACGTACTAAAATTTTGGTATCATAAAAAGAATGAATTACGGCTGTTTGTTGAAATCAATGATAAAGGAGAATTTGAATTACTTGACACAAGCATAACAAGGTATGAATCTCTTCCAATCATTCGATATTTTGATAATGGAAAATATGAAATAGATTTTCAGAAAAGACCATATCCAAACGGACGAGAATGGCAAGAAACAGAAATTAAAAAACCCGTTAGGAAACAATCAAAATTTAGAAAAAATGTACTTGAAGCATATTCGAATTGTTGTGCGGTCTGTGATATTAATCAACCTAGCCTTATAAGAGCCGCTCACATTTTGAATGTAAAAGATGGAGGACCTGACACAATAAATAATGGAATCGCTCTTTGTGTAAATCACGAAATAGCTTTTGACATTGGAATATTAACTATCACTACTGATTATAAAGTGAAAACAAAAAATGATATAGGAGTTCAATTACAGAAATTAAAACTTCCTAAAAGTAAAAATTATTATCCAAATAAAGAATATTTGAAGAAAAAAAATGAAATAATCACTGCTGCTAACAATAGCTATAAGTAATTACTTTTTCTCGACTACTTCTGAAAATCTGCAAGGGTTTTCAGTTTGGTTTGTACTTACTAAATTAACAGCTAAACCACGCAACTACTCATAGCCGAGACCATTCTATCCATTTATTTTTAAAACTATGAAAAACAAATTATACCCCCTAAAGTTTACGCCCATTTTAAAAGATAAAATTTGGGGCGGACAAAAATTGAAAACGCTATTGAACAAACAAAGTGATTTGCCAAATATTGGCGAAAGTTGGGAAATTAGCGATGTGGAAGGCGATACTTCCATAGTTTGCAACGGCAATTTAAAAGGACAATCGCTAAAACAATTGCAGGAAACCTATAAGGAAGATTTAATCGGACTTCAAAATTACCGCATTTTTCAAGATAAATTTCCGCTGTTAATCAAATTTATCGATGCCAAGGAAGATTTATCCATTCAATTGCACCCTAACGATGAATTGGCTGCTAAAAGGCACAATTCATTTGGAAAAACCGAAATGTGGTATGTGCTTCAAGCAGATAACGATGCAAATCTTATTGTTGGCTTCAACCAAAAAATGAACCGCGAAACGTACTTGAAGCATTTAGAAAATAAAACGCTCACACAAATATTGAATTTCGATAAAGTGAAAACCGGCGACACCTATTTTATTGAAGTGGGTCGAGTTCATGCCATTGGCGCGGGCGTAATGGTTGCGGAAATTCAACAAACAAGCGACATCACGTACCGCGTTTACGATTGGGATCGGGTAGATGCTAATGGTAATGAACGTGAATTGCATAATGATTTAGCCATTGATGCCTTTGATTTTGATATGCCAGACGATTTTAGGGTTAATTACGATAAAAAAGAGAATCAACCCAACGAAATGGTAAGTTGCCAGTATTTCACCACCAATTATTTAAAAGTAACCCAAACGCTTCAAAAGAAAAACCATCACGATTCCTTCCTAATCTATATGTGCGTTGAAGGCGAAGCGAACATTTTGGCCAACGGTTTTTTAGAAAACTTAAAAAAGGGAGAAACGGTTTTGGTGCCTGCAAGTATTGAGAGCTTTGAAATTAGTTCTGAAAAAGCGACACTACTTGAAGTTTATGTATAAAAAAATTCCCAAGAGCAACCCTTGGGAATTTTATTTAACAAGCAGTTCTGTTTGTTCTGTAATGATTTGCCTCTAACGGAAAATCAAATAAGGCACTACAAATGCGTTCTTGGTTGTTGGAATTATTCTTGGTTTTTGTAACCGTTACATTCACCCAATAGCCTGCTTTATCATGTTTTACAAGTTGGGCTTGAATAGTAAGTTCGTCGTTTACAAAAGCATTTTTGTACATTTTAAATTTAAAATTTCCAATTTCAGGAATGTCTTGTAAATAAAATTCTTTTATGGGGTAGGTGGCAACTATGCTTATTTTGTTAAAAAGCGCCTCAGGCAATAAAAAACCGTTTATGTTGCTTATTTCTTTGGTTACTAAAAAGGGTACGTTCGTGTTTATGTTTGTTTTCATGTTTTTTTAATTTAAGGGTATAACAATAAGGGCATTACATAGTGGTTGCGATACATAGAGTATCTTGCATTTGAGCAAAAAATGACATTAAAAATAACTTGAAGACGCTGTTTAATGGATGTGGATGTTTTCATAATGTTTAAAATTTAAAGGGTTAAAATAAAAAAGGTGCCTTTTTTTTTTGAAAAAGCACCTTGTTGATATAGTTGTAATGATATTATTTATCGGTTATTCAAGATGCCTGTAAAATTTGGTTTTAACCACAAAACGTGTTGCCAACGTAACCTGTTGCGAGGTTTGTTGGTAAATTCGTTTATATAGCATCGTTGTTGTGTTCATACAGAACCAAATATAGTAATATTTTTATAAATTAGTATGTTTTTATAGCCATTTTGTGCAATATTAATGTAATTTTGCATGAAATTAAATTATTTGAATTATGGCAAATGTTAGAAACCTAAAAAAAGATATTAATTACGTTTTAGGTGATATTATTGAAGCTGCTTATGTTTGGGAATTAACAAACACAAGCAAAGACAACAAAAAAAGTGAAGCTATTATTGATGAAGCTATTGAAACCTTTGATGCATTAATAGCCAAGGTAAACGCTAAGAATGTTGATAATGCAAAAGCGCATTTTAAGGCCATAAGCGCCGAACTTGAAGCAAAAGGAAACGCATTAATTGATAAAATAAATAAATTAGGATAAATTTATTGGCGGAGTGCTTGCAAATTTAATTTTTGCTTTTATATTTGCACCCGTAAAATGCCGATGTAGCTCAGTTGGCTAGAGCAGCTGATTTGTAATCAGCAGGTCGTGGGTTCGAGCCCCTCTATCGGCTCTCAATAAAATAAAAAAAGACCTTTCGATTGAAGGGTCTTTTTTTTATCAGTTCTATTTAGTTGTTTTTATTGCTCCGCCTTCTTTATATTGTCAATAAATTGTTGCAGGTTCTTCCCGTATTTTGAAGCCTTAACTTGTGGTGTTAAAACGTTATTAATGGTATCCAAAAACTTTATTTTTGCGTTGTAAAGCTCGGTTAATGCCAAGTACGGCGCAACTTCACTTTGTTTATGGTTCAATGCAAAATTAACGGTAAACAAATAACGCCTTTTTAAAAGATTGTCGGACATTTTTTGGATGCTGTCGCGTTTTAAGGTGTCGCCACGTTTTAGGGCTTCCATGTTTTCCTTAATCAAGTCCAGGTTTTGTTCGTTAAATCGCGACATCATCAACTTATATTCCTCAAATACTTTTTGCTGGGGCGACCCATTTATTTTGGCTTCGTAGCCAAAACCTTTAAGCGACGTTTTTATTTCGGTTACACCCTTATCGGCAAAGAAAATAATGCGGTCGTTTTCTGAACTGTTTTTGTCTAAAAACAAATAAAACACTTCTGCCGATTCCAAAGGGGCATGAAGCTCAACCTGCGATTGGCCATTAATAGCTACGGTATCAACGGTAATAAGGTTTTCATTTTTAATTTTCTTTAAATAAAGGACGCCTTTTTTCAAATCATTCACATGAACCTTCACGGTTAAATCATGTTGTTCTTTGCTGCATGCAATGAGTAAAAGGGCGAAAATGGCAAACGAAATTTTTTTCATGAAAGGAACATATTTTAAAAAGCAAATATCTAATAATTATATTTTAAATGCTAATGGGTTTTTATTATTTTAAAATGTTAATTTTTTGCCAAAAGGCTTATTGTTTAGCCAGGATAAAATAGTTTGGCACGCAAATTGTTTTAAAGTTTTAAGTTGCATTCTATATAAAGGTTTATTGAGTGGTTACTTTAAACTGTAGAAATGTTATCTATATTTTGGTTGGTTAGTTAGAAAAAAAGCACCCTTTTTGGGGTGCTTTTTTTGTTTTTATACCATTCAGAAACATGTATTTCGTCGATTATATGCTATATTTCATCCAACAATGTTAAAATTAAGTGTATTTCATCGAAATAATATGTATTTTACCGTCTATATTCATTTATAATTATATCTTTGAAGTGTACTAAATAACATACTTTTTAGTTCAATGGATTAATTAATTAATATTTGCATTATGTTGTTGAAATAGAGACCCTAAATCTACATCGTAATAAATAAAGCAAATTGAAAGAAAACCGAGTTTGAGGGAACTCGGTTTTTTTGTTTTTTAGAAGTTCCTAAACGTTTTTGCTAAAGCTGTAAATAAGAATAGGCCCAAAACATTAATACAAATTGCATGGGAATTCTTAAAATTAATGCCCATCGTGGTAATCCGGCAGCGGCTTTTTTGTTGGTAAGCATGTAAATATGCACCGATAAAAAAATGAGGAGCATGCTAATTATCAAAAAGATAGCTACGTTTTTTAGTAACGGAAAGCAA
The DNA here is from genome assembly GCF_009746565.1 of Mariniflexile maritimum. GTDB lineage: Bacteria > Bacteroidota > Bacteroidia > Flavobacteriales > Flavobacteriaceae > Mariniflexile > Mariniflexile maritimum. The sequence goes on along the minus strand of NZ_WRPN01000013.1, from coordinate 88,812 downwards.
AGCGAAATTCCTAAAATTACTTCGGCAATGCCACTTAAAAACACCATGAATTTGTGATTGGGCACATAGTTGGGCATTATGCGTAGGTACATTGTCGGTTTTATAAAATGAAACATTCCAGCAACGATGTATAATGTTGCCATTGCGTATAAATGCCAAGGATAGACCATAAAAAATTTTAATTTTTCTAAATTAGCACAAATATTTCTGGATATGAAGTTTGCTGCGGCTTTTCTTATTTTACTGCTGTGCTTTAGTGCATTTGCCCAATTGCCAGAAGGCTTTGTGTATGTGAAATCCATCATTCCCGATTTGGATGTTGAGTTGCGCTATAACACCACCAACAACTTTGTGGGCAAGCGTATTGATGGTTATAATTCCAATAAATTAATCTTAACCAACGAAACCGCTGTGGCCTTGAAACAGGTACACGAAGCACTGCAAAACCAGAATGTTTGCTTAAAAGTATATGATGGATATAGGCCCCAGCGGGCAGTAAACCATTTTATGCGTTGGGCAGCAAGTTTGAACGATACGATTAATAAACAGGTGTTTTATCCTGACATTGATAAGAAGAGGTTGTTTGAGGAAGATTATATTGCCACGCGATCGGGCCACAGCAAGGGCAGCACGGTTGATGTAACTCTTATTGACGGCAATACAGGAAAGCCACTGGATATGGGCAGTAGCTACGATTTTTTTGGTGAGGCATCGTGGATAGACTACCCGAAGTTGACCGCCACCCAAAAAGCAAATAGACAACTTTTGCTAACCACAATGTTAAAATATGGATTTAAAAATTATCCTAAGGAATGGTGGCATTTTACGTTAAAAAATGAACCGTTTCCCAATACGTTTTTCGATTTCCCTATTGAATAACTTTGGTGTTCTTGGTTGATGGTCATCTGTTCTCGGTTCGCTCAATACCAACGGTTCTTCTTCTTTTTTGAAGCTTCACTTTTACGCCCTTTTTTGTACTTGCTTTTTCCGGGTGTTCTGTGTATTTCTTTTTTAGCTTTGGGGTCCAACGGATAGGGATGCTCTTCAATAACATTCAATTGTAATTGAATAAGCTGCTGAATGGCTGCTACATAGGTTTTTTCATCTGCCGAACAAAACGAATAGGCGGTTCCCGATTTTCCTGCCCTGGCCGTTCTGCCAATTCTATGCACGTAGGTTTCGGGTATATTGGGCAAATCGAAATTTATAACCGCATCCAATTCATTGATGTCAATGCCACGTGCTGCCACATCGGTTGCAATTAAAATATTTACCTTATTCATTTTAAAACTGTTTAAGGCATCTTCCCTTAAATTCTGACTTTTATCACCGTGCAAACTCGCTACCTTATAGCCATTGCTTTTTAGGGTTTGTTCTAATTTTTCAACGCCAAATTTGGTACGCCTAAAAATAAGGATACTGCCTTTTATACTGTTTCTTAGTAGGTGCAGGCACAATTCAATTTTGTTTCTCTTTGGAACATAATACAGCACCTGGTTGACGTTTTTGGAAGTTGAGGAGTTTTGTGCCACTTCCACACGTTCTGGCTCACATAAAATGGCGTTTGCCAGTTGTTCTACCTTAAATGGGATGGTTGCCGAAAACAACAAAATCTGTTTTTCATGGGTACAGAGATGCTCAATTTTTTTAACATCATCAATAAAACCCATATCCAGCATTAAATCGGCTTCATCTAAAACCAAGGTTTCCACATAATCCAGATTAATGATGTCTTGTTTGTGCAAATCGAGTAAACGCCCGGGCGTTGCAATTAAAATATCGACGCCTTTTTTCAACACATCTATTTGGGGCTCGATGGCTGCACCACCAAAAACAACGGTGGTTCTTAAATTGGTATAAGTGCTGTATTTTTTGAAATTTTCGTTTATTTGAATGGCCAATTCGCGGGTTGGACTGATGATGAGCGCCCTTATTTTTTTTCCTTTTTTTGAAACGTCCTGCTTATCGAATAGCATTTGCAGAATGGGAAGCGCAAAAGCGGCCGTTTTTCCGGTGCCCGTTTGTGCCGACACAATCACGTCTTTTTTTGCCAAAACAAAAGGAATGGTTTTTTGTTGCACTAAGGTTGGGTTATCGTAACCCGCTTCGGCAACGGCACGTAAAATGGGTCTGTTAAGTTGTAAATCTTTAAACGACATCTGGTAAAATTTGCCACAAAGATAACTTAAAAGTTTTTGCGATGGGGTTTTTGTTTTTTGGTATTCAATTGTATGTCAATTGTTGCTAGAACCAATCTGGTTAAATGTGCTCTTCTAAAACCAATTATGATTTGTTTGATACTGTTTTCTTATACAAAAACTCCATAATAAAACACCCCAAAATGATGCTTAAAGAAATGATAACGCCCGTTTTGTTTTGACTGAATTGTTGCGTTATTAAAGCGAGAAACGCGAGGCTACACAATAAAAAACCGGTGGTATGAATCCATTTTTTGGAGTGTAGTAGGTTGTGTTTTTTGGTGCCAATATAGTTTACTATGGCAAAAATGAACAAAAATCCGGCACTACCAGCGGTCGAGATGCTTTCAAGATTAAAGGTGTTAACCAAAATTAAGGAAAGTATTGCCGTTATGATTAGCCCTACGGGTTTACCCCAAAATTGGTGGCAAAAATAATGTGGCAATTCGTTGTCCTTGGCAATGTTGTAATTAACACGACTACTGCCCAAAACCGTTGCATTTATTGCCGAAAACGTCGATATCATGGCTGTAATTGCCATCATGGTAAACCCTATGTTGCCCAAAAGGGGTTCGGCGGTTTTTGCGAGTACATAATCTTTGGCCGTAGCTATTTGGTTGAATGGGAGCGATCCAATGGTAACAATGGCTATCAATATATAAAGTAGCACTACAAAACCAACGGCGCCAAAATAAGCCTTTTCGGTGTTTTGCTCTCTGTTTTTCAAATCGGAAATGGAATTCGCTATCAGTTCAAAGCCTTCATAAGCAACAAAAATAACCATGCCGCCGGTTAACAAGCGCAACGGACTTTCCCAATGGCTCGGGTTTAATTGCTGAAGATTTTCGGGATGCAATGAAAACCCATAAAACCCAATGCCAACAAAACCCAATAGTATGATGAGCTTGATGAATACAGAAACCGACTCTATTTCCCCAACCAACTTGATGCTTAAATAATTGACAACCAAAGCTGTACAGATGATGGCGCTTTGAAAAATATGGATATCTGTATTTTTGTTCCCCGTGAGGTGTATAAGTTGTTGGGCATACGAACCAAAGGCTGAAGCGTACAGAGCCAGCATCACAATATAGCTAAGCCATAACAGATTATTGATGCCGCCGCCAAAAACGCCATCGCCAAATTGCTGGTGCACAAAATAGACCGTACCGCCATTTTTAGGATATTTTTTTGAGAGTTTTGCGTAGGAATAGGCAGTTAATAAAGCAATTATGCCTGCAAACAGGAAGGCTAGAGGGGTACCGCCTTTGGCTAGCGAAACGGCTAGACCCAAAACAGCAAATATGCCGCCACCAACCATACCGCCAATGCCTATGGAAATAGCCTCCGTTAAACCTATTTTTTTAGGCATTTGCTACAAAGGAAAAGTCGATTTTTCAACTATATGGAGTCCCGTCTTATTAACAGCAGCTTCAATCGTTTTGATAGCGATTAGTTTTGATGTGTGTATGGTCACTTCAACAGGGAATGTGGCACTATTGATGTGCACGCTTTCTATTCCAGAAATGTTTAAAATAGTCTTTTTTATGCGGTCTAATTCGGCAGGCTCTTTGGCGTTTGTTTCAAATACTTTACCGTGGTTGCCAGGGATTAAATTTTCAGATACTAAACTCATATACATTGCATTTTGGATTCATACTTTCGTTGCATTTTTATACGGTGAAGTTTGGCGGTTTAACTAAGTTATGAATTTTTATGGATACTTTCAAGTGATTTTTGGCAGATGTGTTTATAATTGTGATGGATTTAACAACTGGCACTCAATAAAAAAACCACCCCGTTTTCACGAAGTGGTTCTAAAAACGCATTAAAAATATTAATTGATCATGAACTTTTTGGTGGTTATTTGGTTGTCTTTGTTGGTTACTTTTAAAATGTACAAGCCTTGTTTTAAGGGCAAAGGGTTTTCGTTTTGAACGGTGTTTGAATTATATACTTTTTGAGCCAATAGGTTGAAAACGGAAATTGATTTTACTTTTGAAAGGTCTTGGGTGTTTTTAAAATGAAGTGTGCTGTTGTAAACATAAAAAGTGTTTTGTTGAGCTATTTGGTTTTTAGAAACAGCCAATGCGTTTTTATTATATAATGAAGTGATTTCTGAAGCTGAAAGTGCTTTTTTATATATTCTAAGGTCATCAATACTGCCATTAAAAAATTCATTGCCCGGTCTTGCCCCAATTGTAAGCACATTGGTTACCAATCCATACGGACTCGTAGCCGATGTATGGGAAGCTAAAACGCCGTTAATATACACTTGTTTTGAATTGTCGCTTTGTGTTACCAATGCAATATGGTTCCAATCTCCTATATTTAGGGGCAAAGAATTAGTGTTTGCAAAATCTTTGTATTCAAATTGCAAGTATCCAGTTGATTTGGTTCGTAATAAATAATTGGTTTTAGTGGCATAGTTCGATTTTCCAAAAATCATGGCATTTTGAAGTGAGTTTGGTTTAACCCATACAGAAAAGCTTAATTCATCGCTGCAATTTAAAACATCGTTATGTGCAATGGTTATGATGTCGTTTCCATCAAAACTATAAGCACTATCAATGTTTCCAAATCTATCAGTAGTAAGCGTTGCGCCGTTAACGGCACCGTGGTTCGCGTTTCCGCTTTCATCATTGGCATTGCCGTTAAAAGGGTAGTGGGCCACCAAATTGCAATCGTAACCAGGTAACCAAACGGAGGGCGCATCCATGTTGGTTAATGTGCCGATGTTGGTGTTTCCAGATAAATCTGTGGTTGTTGTTCCAGTGGCTTCATCAAAATTCCAGTACATAACCAAGCCCGTTTCATTACCAACGATGCATTTTTTGTAGTTTTCTAAAATTTCGGCATCGGTTTTTTGGGTATTCCAAACACGCACCTGGTCGATGCTTCCATTAAAATAATTTTGGGTTTTACTACCTGCGCCTACAAGAATCTGTTGGCTTGAATTAGTGGAAACCTGATAGGTAAACGCTAAAATGGGTAAACCGTCGATGTATAATTTCGACCCATTTGCTACCATATTGTTGAAAGCGAATGCCACATGGTGCCATGTGTTATCGGCCAAATTAACATTGGTGTTTTTCTCGCCTTGGCCCCATTCGGCTACCACTAAATTGTTATCCTTAAGGGCCATACCATATTGATATGGCTTTACGGCAATTCCTCGTATGCCAACGCCAGCATTTGAGGTTTTTATCCATGCCTCAATAGTGCCTTGGGACAGGTTTAATGAAGCATTGTTGGTTCCTACAACGTAATCGTTAACGCCATCAAAATTTAAAGCGGTTTGGGCGTTAAAAGAAAGAACGGTTAAAAAAAACAGGGAAGTGAGTAGTGTTGTTTTCATCGAATGGAAGTTGAGAGATTATTAAACCAACTTAAATGTAAGAGAATTGTAATGATGAAAACATGATAAAAGTCATGCAAAAAAAAATAACCACCCTGTTTTGGCAAGGTGGTTACGTTTTTGTATAAAAATTTCCGGTTTAATTGACCGCTTTAAGTGCAACATCAAAAATTAATACCGACCCACCCGGAATGCCCCTGTACTTTTTATTGCCATAACCCAAATGGGCGGGCACCAAAAGTTTGCCACTTCCGCCAACTTTAAAATAGGTGATGCCTTCGGTCCAGCCTTTTATCACTTGTTGTAAATAGAACGAGATGCCTTCGGCGTTACTTTGGTCGAATACTTTTCCGTTTAGGTAATAGCCTTTGTAAGCTACCGTTACGTTATCGGTTTTGGTTGGTTGGGCGCCCGTACCTTGGGTATCTATTACATAATACAGGCCTGTACTGCTTTTTTGGGCAATTAAATTATGGGTAGCGATATACGCTTGAATGTCTTGGTCGTTCTTAATAACATAATCAACCGGGGCGTCGTCTTTTGTGCACGACATAAAAAGGGCAAGGGCAAAAGCCACTAATAAGCTATTTTTCATGGTTTTTTTTTTAGGACAAATATAATTGAATTTAGCTTTAAGCTTATGATATTCTGTATTAATCAACTTTTTTAAAACTTAGTACGTTGTTTCCGTTGCTATCATAAAAATATAAGTTTAAATGTTCCCTTTTGTAGCTAACCGAATTGTTTAAAGCATGATTATATTTATTGGGAATGTCCATGTTAGCACACATTTTTCGGGTTGAAGCTAAAGGCCCAAACGCTATGTTTTCAGAAGTAATGCTTTTGATGATGCCTGAATAATCATTACAACCATCGGTACCGAATACCTTCATTTGCGTCGTGTTTATTTCTAATCGAGGTAAATTTTCAGTAGTTGTAATAGCTTCTTCGTTAATATGTGTGGCTACCCAAATATCGTGCAGTGCCATGCGGAAATCTTGTTTTTTGTCTAATACTTTTATTAATTTATAGTCTATGGAAGAAACATCGGCAGGTACATTCGATTTGTTTTTTGGGGTTTCTGAAACTTTAATTTTTTGAAAATATCCAGGTTCAAAATTAAAACCTGCAATGGGCGCATAAAAATAGGTCCATGTTGCTTGTTCTAAATTGTCGTTTTTGCTTATTTGAATGCATTGCGTTTTTGCGGAACCGGCATCGCAATCTTTTTTGAAGCTATTAACCCAATAGGTTGAGGTTTTTGTGGTGGTACAAGCGGTGGCAAATACAGCCAAAAGCGTTGTGTAAACGGCTGTTTTTAGTAATTTCATTTTGTTATGTTTAAGGTCGTTTTTGTTTTAGTATTCAAACATCCTGCCAACTTTTTAGCTCATTAAAGTCGCTTCAGCCTCTACTATTGGGGGTAAGATGCGCATTTACATTATTTTTCGGCTTGGTTTTTTCTTTTACTTTCCAACGCCACTTTTTTGGTAATGCTATCTTCGGCACGGGTGTAAATGTATGTTTTGGGGCGTGTTATTTTTTGGGTCTTAAAAATTTTTGAAGCCCGTTCCAAAAACTCGGTATCTTCACCATAACTTATATTTTCGAAGCCTCCAAGTTCAGTAAAAACGGTTTTCTTTCCAAAAAAAGTAGAACCTAGCACACAATCATTTACGTTAATCAAAACATCGGGTTTGTAATAATCGGCCACAAAAACTGCTTCATGCAAATCTACGCCACCATAAATGAGGTCAACTTGCCTGTTTTTTTCCATAAAGTTTAATCTGCTTTGTATGTGGTTTGCTTTGTAAGTGTCATCACTGTCCAGAAAAGTTATATATTTTCCCGAAGCCAGTAATAGACCAACGTTTCTGGATAGGGCAAGTTTTAAGTTTTTATGCTTAACATACCGAATATTATCATGTGTTTGAACATATTTATCTACAACTTCAAATGTATGGTCGTTGCTTCCATCATCTACCACTATAAGTTCCCAATCTTGATTTGTTTGGGTTAGAATACTGGAAATGCAGGTGTTTAAATAGTTTCCCCGATTGTAGGTGCATATAATAATTGAAATTAATATGGGCCTATTCGTAACTTTTATTGGTGGTTGATGCTGTAAATTCATAGGATACAATTTAAACTTTTTTAAAACAAAAACCACTTTACTGCTTCTTAATTTTGCAATAAAGTGGTTGTATTATGGATTTTAAAAATCCAATAAGGTTGCTTCGTGCACTACCTATTTAATCATTTCAAAGCTGCGTTTAATAAACTTTGTAAGTTCTTCGCCCTTTAATAAGCCTTGAGATAAACGTGCTAAATCTATACTTTGGTTAATTAAGCGCTCTTGTTTGTTCTTGGTTTTTGTTTCTAAAATAGCGCCAACCAATTTCGAGTTTGTATTGACTACCAAATTGTACATTTCTGGAAAGTTGCCCATACCAAACATGCCGCCACCGCCAGTTTGCTGCATTTCTTTCATGCGGCGCATAAACTCGGGTTGGGTAATGATGAATGGCGCTGCCTCACTATCCATCGCTTCAAGCTGAACCATGAATTTTTCGGAGGGAATGACTTCTTTTAACAGCGTTTCCAACTCGGTTTTTTGTTCCTCGGTTAGCTTTGAAATTTTGGTGTCGTCTTTCTTTATCAGGTTATCAATATGGTCGCCATCCACACGGGCAAAGGTTATGTTCTCTTTGGTGCTTTCCAATTTTTGGATTAAGTGCGACACAATGGGCGAATCTAGCAACAGTACTTCATACCCTTTTGCTTTGGCAATTTCAATATAACTGTGTTGTGCATCTTGGTTTGAAGCATATAAAATAACCAGTTTTCCGTCCTTATCGGTTTGGTTTGCCTTTATTTTGTTGAAAAGTTCATCGTAGGTGTAATAAGTACCATCAACCGTTGGGTAAAGTGCAAAATCGCCAGCTTTTTCAAAGAATTTTTCTTCTGAAAGCATGCCGTATTCAATAACGATTTTAATATCGTTCCATTTCGACTCAAAATCTTCACGGTTATTATTGAACAATGATTTTAACTTATCGGCAACCTTTCGGGTTATGTACGAAGCTATTTTTTTAACCGCGCCATCGGCCTGCAAATAACTGCGCGATACGTTTAAAGGAATGTCCGGCGAATCGATAACTCCGCGTAACATGGTTAAAAACTCGGGTACGATGCCTTCCACATTATCGGTTACAAATACCTGGTTTTGATACAGTTGGATTTTGTCCTTTTGAATTTGCATGTCGTTGGACAGCTTCGGAAAATATAAAATACCCGTTAAATGGAAGGGGTAATCAACATTTAAGTGAATGTTGAACAAGGGTTCCTCAAATTGCATGGGGTACAATTCGTGGTAAAAATCTTTATAATCTTTTTCCTCTAAATCGGTAGGCTGTTTGGTCCACGCTGGGTTCGGGTTGTTAATAATATTGTCAACGGTTATTTTGCGCTGTGGTTCCTTGGTTTCCTTGCCATCTTTGTCGGTTATGGTTGCCGGTTCATGCTCTGGGTCGTTTATTTCCTTTGTTCCAAACTTAATGGGAATGGGCATAAACTTATTGTATTTTAAGAGCAATTGGCGAATCCTGCTTTCTTCTAAAAACTCTGTGGAATCTTCAGCAATATGAAGAATGATTTCGGTACCACGTTCAGTTTTATCGGAAGGTTCCATGGTGAATTCTGGCGAGCCATCGCAAGTCCAATGCGCAGCGGGAGCGTCCGTATGCGATTTGGTAATGATTTCCACTTTTTCAGCCACCATGAACGCGGAGTAAAACCCAAGTCCGAAATGCCCGATAATGCCAGCATCCTTGGCCGAATCTTTATACTTGTCCAAAAATTCCTCTGCACCAGAGAACGCCACTTGGTTGATGTATTTTTCAACCTCTTCGGCCGTCATGCCCAAACCTTGGTCTATAACATGCAGTTTTTTGCCTTCTTTGTCAATCTTAACCTCAATTTGCGGGTTGCCGTATTCTATTTTCGATTCTCCAATGCTGGTAAGGTGCTTTAGTTTTAAGGTTGCATCGGTAGCATTGCTAACCAGTTCACGCAAAAATATTTCGTGATCGCTATACAAGAATTTTTTAATGAGAGGGAAAATGTTCTCTACTGAAACATTAATATTTCCTTTTGTCATAATGTAAATGTTTTATTTTTTCGTTCCCGCAGATGCAGGAATCTAGTTAATATAATTTGAATTCACTGGCTATTGATAGTCAACAAAAATGCCAATTAATAAAATATGACAAACTGACACGGTTTATTTAGGGTTTTTGAATAACAAATAGCGATTAACGATTTTTGAATTTTGTACGTTCCTGAAACTTGAAACACTCCTAATATCGCAAGTTGCAATTTGGAATTTTAATAATTGGAATTTTGTTTGAGTTGTTGTACTTTGTGAGGCTTAAAACATTTAAAGATGTACAATTCAAAAATAATAGGCTTAGGTAAGTATGTGCCGGATAATGTGGTAACAAATGACGATTTGTCTAAAATGATGGATACCAATGATGCATGGATACAAGAGCGTACAGGTATCCAAGAACGCCGTTGGATCAAGGAAGGTACGGGCGACACTTCGGCAATCATGGGGGCAAAAGCTGCCAAAATAGCCATTGAACGCGCCGGTTTAACCAAAGATGATATCGATTTTATTGTATTCGCAACCTTAAGTCCCGATTACTATTTTCCGGGTTGTGGCGTGCAAATTCAGGATTTGTTGGAAATGCAAACCATTGGCGCCTTGGATGTTAGAAACCAATGCTCGGGGTTTGTATATGCCATTTCGGTAGCCGACCAGTTTATAAAAACCGGTATGTACAAAAACATTTTGGTTATTGGTGCAGAATACCACAGCAATGGTTTGGATAAAACAACGCGCGGTCGAGGTGTTACCGTTATTTTTGGCGATGGCGCCGGTGCATGCGTGCTTTCAAGGGAAGAAGATACCACAAAAGGCATTCTGTCCACACACTTGCATAGTGAAGGAAAATATGCCGATAAATTAATTGTGGCATCGCCCAGTATTGCCCATTGGGTGCCCGAAATTTTGGCTGCCAAAGAAGAAGATTTGTCCTATTTTCCTTATATGGATGGCACCTTTGTTTTTAAACACGCCGTGGTGCGATTTAGTGAAGTGATCATGGAAGGTTTGGCAAAAAACAACCTGAGTAAAGAAGCCATTGATATGTTGATACCGCATCAAGCAAACTTGCGTATTGCGCAGTTTATCCAAAGCAAGTTTAAGTTGCGCGACGACCAAATTTTTAATAATATCACCAAATATGGCAATACCACTGCGGCTTCGGTTATCATTGCTCTTACCGAGGCTTGGGAGGAAGGTAAAATAAAACCGGGCGATAATGTGGTGTTGGCTGCTTTTGGAAGTGGGTTTACATGGGGAAGTGCCATAATTAAATGGGCTTAGTTTCTGCACGAGCAGCCTGCTAAAGAACCGATTGAAAACAAAAAACCCGAAATTTTTAAATTTCGGGTTTTTTTAGCTATTAATCCAATTCAACTAACACTTAACTATTGTTGAAGAATATATACTATAAGACGTAAGTAGTTAAAAAAAATTGCACAATCTTCCGTATTTAACTCATTTTTAACATGCTACAAAAAAAACCCGAATGTATTTCGAGTTTTTTAAGATATGCATACAAATCTTAATCACGATGTTTTTTATGTGAAGGTGACTAACTCTTAAAATAATTATCCTATCGTTTTGGTTAGATTGTATAATTTCATAACGTTTTGTTATTGTGGATATTGTGATGAAATTCCTTTTTTTTTATAAACTTTAACATTTTAACAGTTGTATTGTAAATTTTCATAAGAAAGCGTACAAAAAAAGAAAACTACTTTCTATTCTGGGGCGGGGTATATAAAATTATGACTATTTTTAGGGTTAAAAACTTTTAAAATGGACAAAAAAACATTGGTGCTTGGTGCATCATTAAACCCTAGTAGATATTCAAATATGGCTATCAAAAAACTGGTAAACCATAACATCGATACGGTGGCCATTGGTTTAAGGCATGGTATGGTTGCGGGTATTGATATTTCAACGGAAAAACTGCCATTTAAGGATTTGCACACCGTGACGTTATACTTAAACCCAACAAACCAAAAACCCTATTATGATTATATTGTGTCATTAAAACCAACACGTGTTATTTTTAACCCAGGAACAGAAAACCCCGAATTTTATAAGATACTAAAGGAACACGCCATTTCTTTTGAAACCGCCTGTACCTTGGTGTTACTTTCTACGAATCAATATTAATCCTAAAAAGGTGAGCAAACCGTTTACAACCAATAGCTCATACCCAAACTTATAACCACCAAAATAATCGGATGGCACGTTTGCAATAACATAGGAAACGGCAACCGAGGTTAGTGCAACGTAAGGCACCCATTTATCGTTAATGTTGTGCTTGGTTAGAATTCCAAAGGCGAATAATCCTAAAAGTGGGCCGTAGGTGTAACCAGCAACGGTTAAAATACCGCTAATTACATTTTGGTTAAGCACGTAATAAAAGCATATAATAACGAAAATCATCAAAATACTTATGCTAATATGTACTTTTTTGCGTGTTGCTTTTTGGGTGTTTAAAGCACGTTTTTCAATATTTAAAAAATCAATACAGAACGAGGTTGTTAACGATGTTAAAGTGCTATCGGCACTACTAAATGCAGCGGCAATCAAGCCCAACATAAAAAATAGGGCAACCGGCAAGCCCAAACCAGAATTTAAGGCAATTTCAGGATACAGTAAGTCTGTTTTTGCAACGCCATCAACAACCGGCACTTCAATGCCTTTTGAAGCGGCATAAACAAATAGTAAAGCCCCTAGAATTAAAAAGATAAAGTTTACAAAAACCAATACAATACTAAAGCTTACCATGTTTTTTTGGGCATCCTTTAAAGATTTGCAGGTTAAGTTTTTCTGCATCATATCTTGGTCCAAACCCGTCATGCAAATCGCAATGAACATACCGCCCAAAAATTGTTTTATAAAGTGGTTTTTTGCTAAAATATCATCAAAAAAGAAAATTTTATCATAGTTCTTAATGGCTTCGCTTCCTATAAAATCGCCCAGGCCCCAACCCATTTCGTGGTAAATGAGCACGATGGTAACAACCAGGGCAATAAGCATGAGCAAGGTTTGTATGGTATCGGTCCAAACAACCGTTTTTATGCCGCCTTTAAACGTATAGGCCAATATGAGCAAAACAGAAATGATAACCGTAAACGGAAATGGGAAATGCCACTGTTTAAACACAAATTCATGTAGCACGCTCGCTACTAAAAAAAGCCTAAAGGCCGAACCTAGCACCCGCGAGATAAAAAAGAAGGCAGCCCCAGTTTTATGGCTTATAATACCAAACCTATCGCCTAAATACTCGTAAATAGAGATAACGTTCAAGCGGTAGTACACAGGCATCAGTACAAAAACAATAACCATATAGCCCAGTAAATAGCCCAGTACCACCTGCATATATCCAAACATATTGCTGCCAACATCGCCCGGTACCGAAATAAAGGTAACGCCACTAAGTGAAGCCCCAATCATGCCAAACGCCACTAAAAACCAGGGCGACGATTTGTTTGCTTTAAAAAAAGAAGCATTGCTGTCGTCTTTTCCCGTTAGGTACGATATGAATATTAAGATGCCAAAATAAATGGCAATAAGCAGTAAAACGTGTATAGGTTGCATAGTTTTTTTATGAATGGTGCCGTAATATACAAATAAAGATTTTCAAAATTAACATGGGTATAGAAACAAACAATTGTTGTAATTTCGCAGCTATGGAATTTTCATCAAAACTATTGGAGCGCGCCGTAAACGAGATGTCGCAACTGCCCGGTATTGGTAAACGCACCGCTTTGCGTTTGGTTTTGCACCTGTTAAAACAGCCTAAAGAGCAAGCCACGGCATTGGCCGAAGCGTTACAAACCATGCGCAACGAGGTAAAATTTTGTAAGTCGTGCCATAATATAAGCGATGTCGATTTGTGTGAAATTTGCGCAAATCCCCATCGCGACGACACCCTTATTTGTGTGGTTGAAGATATTCGCGACGTTATGGCCATAGAAAATACCAGTTCCTTTAAAGGGTTGTACCATGTGTTGGGCGGTAAAATTTCGCCCATGGATGGCGTAGGCCCGCACGATTTAAACATCGTTTCATTGGTCAATAAAGTAAAGCAGGGCAGCATAAAGGAACTTATTTTCGCTTTAAGCTCCACCATGGAAGGCGATACCACCAATTTTTATATCTTTAAGCAAATTCAAGACTGCGACATTGTTACGTCCACCATTGCAAGGGGCATCGCGGTAGGCGATGAATTGGAATATGCCGATGAAATTACGTTAGGGCGCAGCATTGTGAATCGTGTACCCTTTGAATCGTCCTTAAAAATATAATTGCTGTTTGAAGCTATCCGTTGTCATACTAAACTATAATGTGCGTTACTTTTTAGAACTCTGTTTAAAAAGCGTACAAGCGGCCATAGCGGGTCTGGATGCTGAAATTATTGTAGTCGATAACCATTCGGAAGATGGCAGTTGCGCCATGGTTAAACAGCTTTTCCCCGATGTTATTCTCATAGAAAACAAAGAAAATTTTGGTTTTTCAAAAGGAAACAATATAGGTGTTTCCATAGCAAAGGGCAGGTATTTGTGTATTCTAAACCCCGATACCGTGGTTGCTGAAGATACGTTTACGTCGCTTTTAAAATTTGCCGAAAGCACAAAAAATTTAGGGGTGGTTGGCTGTAAGTTGATTAATGGGGTGGGCGCATTTTTGCCTGAAAGTAAACGCAACATTCCTTACATAAGCGTAGCTTTTAAGAAGCTGTTAGGAAATTCCAATGCTTATTACGCAAACCATTTAGGTGAAAATGAAACGGGCAAGGTGGCTATTTTGGTAGGCGCTTTTATGTTGATGGAACAAGCTGTTTACCATCGTGTTGGCGGTTTTGACGAAGCCTATTTTATGTACGGAGAAGACATCGATCTGTCTTATAAAGTACTAAAGTCGGGACTTGATAATTATTATTTCGGCTCAACTGCTGTCATTCATTATAAAGGCGAAAGCACCTTGCGCGATAAACATTATGCTCGCCGTTTTTATGGCGCCATGCAAATTTTCTATAAAAAGCATTTCAAAAAAAATGGTTTTTTCGATATGTTTGTTTGGTTGGGCCTCCGCATGGTTTATATGTTTAGAAGAAAGCCGTTAAAACCCAAAAAAAAGATTGAGAATTACGTTTTTATTTCCAATGTTATGAATGAAAAACTGGTAGCGGCAGTGTCAAAAAAGCCAGTTTTAAGGTCTGATTTAGATACGCTTCAAAACGCTTCCGAAGTCATTTTTGATGGCAACACCTTACACTACAAAACCATCATAGCAATGATGCAGCAACACCACGGCAAACAAGGTATTACCTATAAAATATGGCCAAAAAACGCAAACTACATGCTAGGTAGCGATGATGCCATTTCTCGTGGTGAAGTGGTTCTTTTCAATTAGTTTATTGTAAATAATTGATAGAATTCGTTCGTTTTTAATTAATTTTGCGGGCATACACAAAACATGTAGTACCTTATCGATATGGCGAAATTTGAACTTAAATTACCAAAAATGGGCGAAAGTGTTGCCGAAGCAACCATAACATCTTGGTTAAAGGAAGTGGGCGACACTATTGAAGTTGATGAAGCGGTATTGGAAATAGCAACCGATAAAGTGGATAGCGAGGTGCCAAGTGAGGTAGATGGCGTATTGGTTGAGAAATTTTTTAATGCAGACGATGTGGTTCAGGTGGGGCAGGTCATTGCTATTATTGAAACAGAAACCAATAACGATACTGGTGTTGAAGACGCTAATGATGCATCAACCGATGAGACGGAAACCATTGAAAAAGCAGCGGCCCTAGTAAGCAATACCATGGCCACGGCCAAGGAAAGCGTGAAGCCTGTAACATCAAGCGGAACCCGATTTTACTCACCTTTAGTAAAAAATATCGCCAAGGAAGAAGGCATCACCCAGCAAGAATTGGATAACATTGTTGGTACAGGACTTGAAGAGCGGGTTACCAAAAGCGATATTTTAAATTATATTGAAAGTGGCAGAGGTAAAATCAAAGTACCGGCAGCTAAAGTTGAAACAACCCCCGCGCAATTAGCATCAAACGAAATACCAAAACAAACCCAAACGCCCGTGGTAGTAAGTGGCGAGGATGAACTTGTAGAAATGACCAGAATGGGCAAGCTTATAGCGCACCACATGGTTCAGTCGGTACAAACCTCGGCGCACGTACAAAGTTTTATTGAAGCCGATGTTACCAAAATTTGGAATTGGCGCCAAAAAGTAAAAGATGCCTTTTTTAAACGCGAAGGCGAAAACCTAACTTTTACACCCATATTTATGGAAGCCGTTGCCAAAGCTTTGCGCGAATATCCCATGATGAATATTTCTATTCAAGGTGATAACATCGTGAAAAAGAAAAACATTAATTTGGGGATGGCAACATCCTTGGCCGATGGCAACTTAATCGTACCGGTTATTAAAAATGCCGACCAACTTAACTTAGTGGGCATGACCAAGCAGGTGAACGATTTGGCTAATCGCGCCCGCACCAACCAACTCAAGCCAGACGATATACAAGGAGGCACCTATACCGTTACCAATGTGGGCATCTTTGGCAGTATTATGGGTACGCCCATCATTAATCAGCCGCAAGTGGGTATTTTGGCCTTGGGTGCCATCCGTAAAGTGCCCGCAGTAATCGAAACCAGAGAGGGCGATTTCATAGGTATCCGTTACCGCATGTTCTTATCACATTCTTACGACCATCGGGTGGTGAATGGAGCTTTAGGCGGCCAATTTGTAAAAGCGGTAAAAGATTATTTAGAGGCTTGGGATAGCAACAGGGAAATTTAACCGTAATCATTATAAAAGTTAAAACCTAACCCTAAATGGTTGGGTTTTTCTATTTTTGTACCTATTGAAAATAACTAATGTATATCATCGTCTTGAACATTAAACGAAGTATAAAGTATTTAAAATCAAATTTATATTTGCTTTTTTTTGTGTTATCCTTGGGTCTTCACGCACAAAAGGACACTATTTATGCAGATGAAAATGATTTTCCTATTTCTAAGGAAATTTTCAATAAAAAATTAAGTGCCCCTATTTATTATGGTTTAAGGTTTGATACCGATACTTTAGTCCTTCAAAAAATTAAACTCAGATATGATTTTGGAGAGATAACGCCGAATATAAAGCATCAATTATTCAAGCTTTTAAATAAACGACATCAAATTGATACTACAAAAACATTAGTAATCCATTATCAAGATACTCTTAAAGCCATATCAGAATTCCCAAAACAAAGCAAAGTTGTTTATTATGATAGTTTGGATAATGAGATTAAAACGCTTAATAAAGTTACTAGAAATCCGTATGGGATGAAAATAGATTTGAGTAACTACAAAAAAGTAGTAAAACATAAGCGCATCCAAAGCTATAAAAGTTTTTTATATTGGAATAAAAAATGTAATAAAAGTTATAAAAAGTATGATAAAACAGCAGCCATATTGCATTTTTACAATTTCAATACAGGACATCCAAATGTGGTTAACAACTTAACATGGTATCAAGATTATGGTAGCCTTCTTAAAAAGCTGTTTTTTCAGGATAAAAAGAATTTTTATACGGTAATAATAAAGCCATCGGGGGCGTTTTATCTAGAACATTACGAAAGCTATTTTACATCCCACGACTTATTGAATCCTGAAAAGTGGAACACCATTAAGGCCGATTTTGATAAACGCACAAAGCATTAAATAACACAAATATTTAAAATGAACCTAAACCTCACAAAACCCATCTGTTTTTTCGACTTGGAAACCACAGGTGTCAACATAACCACCGATCGCATCGTAGAAATTGCCATCCTAAAAGTACACCCTAACGGCAAGGAAGAAAGCAAAACCTGGTTGGTAAACCCAGAAATGGTCATACCAAAGGAGGTGGTCGCTATTCACGGCATTACCAATGAAGCGGTTGCCGATAAGCCCACATTTAAGGAAGTTGCCAAGGAAATTTATAACATGATAAAAGATTCCGATTTGGGCGGTTTTAACTCCAATAGGTTCGATATTCCTTTGTTGGCAGAAGAATTGTTGCGCGCCGAAGTCGATTTCGACATGAAAAACCGCGTGGCGGTTGATGTGCAAACCATTTTCCATAAAATGGAACAACGTACTTTAAGTGCCGCTTATAAGTTTTATTGCAATGCTGAATTGGAAGGTGCGCATGGCGCAGAAGCCGATACCAGAGCAACTTTCGAGGTTTTGAAAGCCCAAATAGCCAAATACGACGAAATTGAAAACGACACCAAGTTTTTAGCCGAATTTAGCTCCAGAAAACAGTTTGCCGATTTTGCGGGCTTCATTGTTTACAATAAAAAAGGGGAAGAATGTTTTTCATTCGGAAAGCATAAAGGCAAATTGGTAACCGAAGTTTTAGAAAGCGAACCCGGTTATTTTGGTTGGTTGCTAAATGCCGATTTTCCGTTATATACCAAAAAAGTGCTAACAGCCATTAAGCTAAGAAGTTTTAATAATAAATTAGGTTAGAAAGTTAAGTTGTTGGTTGTTAAGTTGTGGAGTCGTTGTATTTGTCCACAACTTAACAACTTAACAACTCCACAACAAACAACTCCACCCATGAAAATCATCTGCATCGGTCGTAATTATACAGAGCACATTAAGGAGCTAGAAAATGAAAAACCCACCGATCCGGTTATTTTTTTAAAACCGGACACGTCTATTCTGCTTAAAAAACAACCATTTTTCATTCCCGATTTTTCTGATGATGTGCATTATGAAGTTGAGGTTTTGGTGAAGATAAACAAAATAGGAAAGCATATCGATAAAAAATTCGCCCATAAATATTATGATGAAATTGGGTTGGGAATCGATTTTACCGCCCGCGATCTACAAGACCGCTTAAAAGCAAAAGGCCTGCCTTGGGAAAAAGCCAAAGCCTTTGATGGCGCCGCTGTGGTTGGCAATTGGCTGCCGGTTTCAAACTTTAAAGATGTGAACGCCATTGTGTTTTCCTTAAAAAAGAATGAAACTGTTGTACAATCGGGAAATACAAGTCACATGCTTTGGAAAATTGACGAATTAATAGAATATATCTCAAAATATTTTACTTTAAAGATTGGAGATATTATCTTTACGGGCACGCCGGCAGGTGTAGGCAAAGTGGTTGCAAATGATAAACTTAAAGGGTTTATAGAAAATAACGAACTATTTTCAATAACAGTCAAATAAATGGAACAACATTACAAATTATTCAGGGTGCGCGAATTGGCCGATGGCGACGAGGATTTTATTACCACATTGGCCGAGGCTTTTTTAGAAGAAGTGCCCGAAGATGCCGAACGCCTTAAAAAAGCAGTGGCCGAAAAAGACTATTACAACGCCTACCAAGCGGCACACAAAATGAAACCAACCATCGATTTGTTTGAGTTGGGCGTGCTTAACGTATTAATTGAGGTACAGGATTGGGGCAAATTTGAAAAACGCGATATGGACATTAGCGCGCAACTTGCCATCGTTATATCTGCTGTCGATCATGCCGTGGCCGAAATAAAATCAGACTTCAATTTGTAATGCTTGCAGAAATTATCACCATTGGCGACGAGCTTCTTATTGGGCAGGTAATCGACACAAATTCCGCATTTATAGCTAAACAGCTTAATAAAATAGGTATTTCCGTTTATCAAATTACCTCGGTTCAAGACGATAAAGCGCATATAATCAAAGCTTTAAAAGATGCTGAAAGTCGTGTTGATATTGTAATTCTTACGGGTGGTTTAGGGCCTACCAAAGACGACATCACCAAAAAAACCATTGCCGAATACTTTAACGATACTTTGGTTATAGACGATTCGGTATTAAAAAACATAGAACAACTGTGGCAGCACAACAGAAGCGGTTTGCTGCTTCAGGTAAACAAAGACCAAGCGCTCGTACCTTCAAAAGCTAAGGTATTGATGAATGTATTGGGTACGGCTCCTGGTATGTGGCTGGAAAAACAAAATAAAGTGTTTATCTCGCTTCCGGGGGTGCCTTTTGAAATGGCCGCTTTGGTTGAAAACCAGGTCGTCCCAAAACTAAAGGAAACATACAACCGCCCTTATATTTTGCATAAAACCTTGTTGGTGTACGGTATTGGCGAGAGCGCATTGGCCAACCGAATTGAGGCTTGGGAAGATGCCTTGCCCACACACATCAAACTGGCCTATTTGCCCAGTTTAGGCAAAATGCGCCTGCGTTTAACCGCCAAAGGCTTTGATGTAAAAGCCGTTAATACAAGCGTTCAAATGGAAATCAACAAGGTGTTACCCTTGATAAAAGATGAATTTGCAGGATTTGAGGAAGAAGATGGCTCCGTTGAAATCGTCATAGCCAATCAATTAACCAAATTGGGCAAAACTTTGGCCATTGCCGAAAGCTGTACAGGCGGTATGGTGGCCGAACAGTTTACGGTGCATCCCGGTGCGTCGGCCTATTTTAAGGGGGGCGTAATAACCTATGCGACCGCGTCGAAAATCAATATTTTGGGTGTTTCCAAAAGCACTATTGAAGCTTTCTCGGTGGTAAGTCCGCAAGTTGCCGAGGCAATGGCCACCAATGCCATGCGCATTTTTGAGTCCGATTATGCCATAGCTACCACAGGTAATGCGGGCCCTACAAAAGGCGATTCACAGGCCGAGGTAGGAACGGTTATCATAGCCATCGCCACAAAAAACAAGGTGTATTCCGAGAAATTCATGCTAGGAAACTATCGTGAAAAAGTAATAAACAAAGCCGTAAACAAAGCTTTGGAAATGCTGCTAAAAGAAATTTTTAAAAATTGATATATTTTAGGTTGCTGTAATACAAAGAATTTGTATATTTGCACCTCGATTTTAAGCAACAAAGAAATTTAAAGTTATAAATAATGTCAAGAGTTTGTGAACTTACAGGTAAGAAGGCCATGGTTGGAAACAACGTGTCTCATGCAATGAATAAAACTAAACGCAAATTTAACGCGAACTTAGTAAAGAAACGTTTTTACATTCCAGAAGAAGACAGCTGGATAACTTTAAAAGTTTCTACTTCTGCTTTAAAAACTATCAACAAAATAGGTATTACCGCAGCAATTAAGGATGCGAAATCTAAAGGATTTTTAAAATAATAGCTGTATTTAACACGTAAAAGAAATGGCAAAGAAAGGTAATAGAATACAAGTAATTTTAGAGTGCACCGAGCACAAGGAGTCTGGCATGCCAGGAACTTCACGTTACGTTACTAAGAAAAACAAAAAAAATACGCCTGATAGAATGGAGATTAAAAAATTCAATCCCATCCTTAAACGTATGACAGTTCATAAAGAGATAAAATAATAGGTCATGGCAAA
This sequence comes from Mariniflexile maritimum, assembly GCF_009746565.1. Taxonomy (GTDB): domain Bacteria; phylum Bacteroidota; class Bacteroidia; order Flavobacteriales; family Flavobacteriaceae; genus Mariniflexile; species Mariniflexile maritimum. The sequence continues at coordinate 67,745 of NZ_WRPN01000013.1, read as the reverse complement.
GAAAACAGTAGCATCGTTACAAACATCTTCAAAAAGATTAACTAAAGCGATTAAAATGGTAAAGTCACCAAAAACTGGTGCTTATATGTTTGTGGAGTCTATCATGGTTCCTGAATTAGCAGACGAATTTTTCAACAAAAAGTAATACCCATTCATTAAAAATATACAAAGCTGCTTTCTTTATGGGAAGCAGCTTTTTTATGTTTATATTTGTTTTAATTAGTTTAGGCGTTTGTTGTAAAGTGGTTTAGCAAAATTCAACTTAACAACATACAACTTAACAACTTAACAACATACAACTCTACAACATACAACCCAATGAGTTTTTTCAAAAAAATATTTTCATCCGAAAAAAAGGAAACCTTAGATAAAGGCTTAGAAAAATCTAAAACCACATTTTTTGGAAAATTAAGTAAAGCCGTTGCCGGAAAATCGAAAGTCGATGATGCCGTTTTAGATAGCCTTGAGGAAATTTTGGTGTCCAGCGATGTGGGCGTGAACACCACCCTAAAGATTATTGAGCGTATTGAAGCCCGTGTTTCCAAAGATAAATATTTAGGTACCGATGAACTTAACACCATCCTTCGTGAAGAAATAGCAGGCTTGTTAAGTGAGACCAATTCGGGTAACGATTCCGAATTTACCATTCCAGAGAATATAAAACCTTATGTTATCATGGTGGTTGGCGTTAACGGCGTTGGAAAAACCACCACCATTGGAAAGTTGGCATATCAATTTAAAAAGCAAGGGTACCATGTGGTATTAGGGGCTGCCGATACGTTTAGGGCCGCCGCTATCGACCAACTTCAAGTATGGGCAGATCGGGTTGGCGTGCCGCTTGTAAAACAATCTATGGGCAGCGATCCGGCCTCTGTGGCGTTCGATACCCTAAAGAGTGCCGTAACACAAAATGCCGATGTGGTTATTATCGATACCGCTGGTCGTTTGCACAATAAAGTGAATTTAATGAACGAGCTTACCAAGGTAAAACGCGTGATGCAAAAAGTGGTTGATGACACACCCAACGATGTGCTTTTGGTTTTAGATGGCTCGACGGGTCAAAACGCCTTTGAACAAGCCAAACAGTTTACCGCAGCCACCGAGGTAAGCGCTTTGGCAGTTACCAAACTGGATGGCACCGCCAAAGGGGGCGTGGTCATTGGTATTTCCGACCAATTTAAAATTCCCGTAAAATATATTGGTGTTGGCGAAGGCATTGAAGATTTGCAGGTGTTTAACAAATTTGAGTTTGTCGATTCGTTTTTTAAGTAACATTCCTGCCTAAGTTTTCCTTAATCTATCAAGTCGTTAATCTTTTTCCATAGATTATTATCAAATTCGGTTGGGCCTAGTTCATCTTCATCGCCACTGTCGCCCATGCGCACTATTACCAACCCTTTGCTAGGTACTATGTACAGTTTTTGGTCAAACGCTCCGAGTCCGGCAATCAAGTCATCAGGCGCATTTGGAATTAGTTTGCCAGAATATAAGGTTTCCGACCCCGGTATTTTATAGTTGCTTTTTCCATTCAACCAATACAAATACCCATAAGATTTGTTTAAATCCTGGGAGGTTGTGGTCATAGCGTTAAAATAATTTTTATCGGCAAGTACTGTTGTTTTATCCCAAACGCCTTTATTCAAGTTTAACAATCCAAAACGGGCCATACTTCTGGCATTGCTAAAATACAGATTTAAGTAACCGGTTTTAACCCAAGTTCCTGTCATCCCAATTTTATCCCTAATTTTTGTGTTAAAATAATCTTTAAAGTCTTGTTTAACAGCTCCAGTAACTATGTTGTCTAGTAGCGTATAAGCGGCTTGGTGGTAATACCAATAAGTACTTGGTTCATTTTTATAGATTAAACATGTTTTATCCGTACAAAAATTTTGGGGTACGTTATAATCCAGTCCAGTTGTCATGGTTAAATGGTTCCAAACCGTAATTTTGGCTTCTTGTTGTGGGGTTAATGACGACCAACCTTCGCCCAAATAATTTGATGATGGGTTGTTGATGTTCAATAGGCCTTCCTCTTGGGCAATACCAACGGTAAATGCTGTTAAGGTTTTGGCTGCCGAATTCCATGTATGTACCTTCGACTCATTATATGTTCCAAAATATTTTTCAACAACCATTCTGCCATTTTTTAAAATAATAAACGCATCGGTAGCATTTGCCTCTAAAAAAGCATACAAAGGTTGTTCTGCATTGGTATTCCAGCCCAATTCGGCTAGCGATTTCGTTTCCCATATATTTGAATTTATGGGAGGAAAGTAAAGCGCATCCTGTTCAACAGGTTCGTCTTTCGAGCAACCAAGCAATAACAGGGCTGCCATAAATAGAAAAAGAATGGTAGGTTTCATAAAGTAGGTTTTTAAGAGTAGGACTTTCAAATATAGAAAAGGTTTAATTAATAAAATAAAAAAGTTGAATTTACAAAAGTTAAAAACTTAAATTATACTGAAGCAATAATTGATAAATCAACAATCATTAATCAAAAATCGTTAATCATTCTGTATCTTTGCACACTTAAATTTTGGAATGAGAACGAAATCACTTAAAAAGAACAAAATCAACGTAGTAACCCTTGGTTGCAGCAAAAATGTTTACGATAGCGAAATACTAATGGGGCAATTAAAAGCCAGTGGAAAAGCGGTTGTACATGAAGAAGAAGGGAATATTGTGGTGATCAATACCTGCGGATTTATTAATAACGCCAAGGAAGAAAGCATCAATACCATTTTGGAATTTATGCAGAAAAAGGAAGAAGGCGAGGTTGATAAAGTGTTCGTAACCGGTTGTTTAAGTGAACGTTATAAGCCCGAATTATTGAAGGAAATACCGAATGTCGATCAATATTTTGGCACTACCGAATTGCCTGCACTTTTAAAGGCATTGGGCGCCGATTACAAGCACGAACTGATTGGCGAGCGTTTAACCACCACACCAAAAAATTACGCATATTTAAAAATTGCCGAAGGCTGCGACCGCCCCTGTAGTTTTTGTGCCATTCCCATCATGCGTGGCAAACACAAAAGCACCCCCATAAACGAGCTGGTTATTGAAGCCGAAAAATTGGCCGCCAAAGGTGTTAAGGAACTCATTTTAATTGCCCAGGATTTAACCTATTACGGTCTCGATATTTACAAAAAACGAAACCTGGCCGAACTCTTGGAAGCTTTGGTGAAGGTGGAAGGTATCGAATGGATCCGTTTGCATTACGCCTTCCCAACGGGCTTTCCTATGGATGTTTTGGAAGTGATGAACCGCGAACCAAAAATCTGTAATTATTTGGATATTCCGTTGCAACATATATCGGATGACATTCTTAAAAGTATGCGTCGCGGTACCACCAAGGAAAAAACCACGCAATTGATAAACGATTTTAGGGCCGCCGTACCCAATATCACCCTTAGAACCACGCTTATTATGGGCTACCCCGGTGAAACGGAAGCCGATTTCCAGCTATTGAAATCATGGGTTAAAGCCATGCGTTTTGAACGTTTGGGCTGTTTTACCTATTCGCACGAGGAAAATACCCATGCTTATAATTTAGAAGACGATGTGCCGGAAGAAGTGAAACAGCAACGCGCCAACGCCATTATGGAACTGCAATCGCAAATTTCGTGGGAACTGAACCAAGCTAAAATAGGGCAGACCTTTAAAGTGGTTATCGATAGAAAAGAAGGCAACTATTTTGTGGGCCGCACCGAATTTGATTCACCAGATGTTGATAATGAAGTTTTGATAGATGCCAGCAAAACCTATTTAAAAACGGGCGAATTTACCACCGTAAAAATTATCGATGCCGCCGATTTTGATTTGTTTGGGGAGGTGGTTTGATGGGTTAGTAATTTTACCCATCAACCCGCATAAAACTGTTTCAACTCAAACAACTCACCTTTTGTAAATTCCTTAATATTGGAAATAGCTTGACCTTTTTGGATTTTTTCAAGACTTCTAGCCACTTTAAGGCCATCCTTGTCGCTAAGCCCAAGAAATTTATTGATGGCTTTTGTATTTGTTTTATCTTTAACATCCAAAAGAAATGACATTTCACACATACTCGAAAAATCAAAATTCGATTGGTTAAATTCGTCAATACCTTGGGAAAGCATCATTACGGAAACGCCTTTTGAACGAATTTCACGAAGGATTTTTTCTAATATATCTTGATATTTCTTTTCTTTGAAAATCACGTGTGCTTCATCAATCAATAATACATAGCGCATACCTCTATAACCGTTTTCTGTTGGTGTGCTATCCATATTCATAAAAGTGTTGTAGATGTAATTGATGATAAGAAACAAAGAGGTAAAGCGAACGGAATTTGATAAATCGCCCGATAATGACAAATAGATGTTTTGGTTTAAAAAATTTGCTCCACTTTTTGGTTCCTTAAAAATGTTATAACGACTTAACTCGTCAATAATTTCCGTTAGCGTATCCCGTTTATCTCCAACAATTTCCAATAGTTTTTCGTTTATTTCAGGAAAACTTGGGTATTCGCCCGGTTTTTTACTCATGAATGCTTCCAAAGTTGCATCACGTAATGTGCCTCTTTGTTTGATACCAATGTTGGAGTATTTACAGATAATATCAACAAATTTGTCAACGCCCATTTGTTTGTTTACTTCATTAATGCTATCAATAAATGAGAGTGGATTTACTGGAAATGGCGTATTTGGAGCATCAATAAATGAGGCTTTTGTTTTATCAAAAAATGGTTGAAAATATTTTAAGTCCTCATCTTTTAAACCTTTAAAATCAAGATAAATAAAACTCACATGATGATTAGACGCACTGCTTATTTGATTGAGCAACTCTAAAGCAAATTGCGTTTTTCCTGTTCCCGAACTACCGGCAACTGCAATATGGCAATTATTGTAAACATTGGTATTGTTAAAGCCAAGTAAAATATCTTCATGAGTTGAAGTGTTTTTGCCAACATTGATTTTAATTGGTTCTTTAAAAAATGTTTTTTCAATATTTTGGCTATTGTTTTTTACAGCATCTAGGCTTACCGTAACTGTATCAAGCATTGAAATTCCTTTGTCCAAATGCTCAATCAAGAAATCGAAAAACGTGTAATTGTTGTTGTTGCTAAACAAATTGTCCATTAATTCCAATCCGTGGTCAATATGGAGTTTTACATATTTTGGAATGTTTTCATTGGAGCGTCTGCAAAAAAAAGTTTTTTTCTACTAATTTTTAATATTTTGGCGTGTCCCTAAAGGGTCGGGCTATACGTTACAAGTCCTCGCTCGTTCCTCGCTGCGGGCTTTCCACTTCTATCCCTCACGCAATGATACTGTTAGAAATTAAACCTATTTCTATGATAATGAAAATTTTCTAGTGAAGGAAAATAGGTTTCGTGTTTTGGCAGTATAATTTTTTGATTTTCAAATTGTGTTAAGTTGAAAACTGAATTACTATTTTCGACAAAATTCTTTTTAATCAAAACTCTATAATCGTCTGAAATTGAAATTAAACCTCTATCAAATGCACGGTGTAAATTAGGACTTAAAGCAATTCCATTTGTTAAAGTATCATCATAAGCTTCGGCAAAAGGAACAATATGACAAGCATCAATCATTGAAATATTTGCAGTTGCATCAATCCTCATTCCTGATATGCAACAAGTGTTATCATATATTTTGGGTATTTCTCTTTTAAAAATACCACTTCTTATAAATATTTCTTCCTGAAATGCGTTTTCATCTAAACTGTTTTTGAGTTCAATTATTTTTCTTTTGTATTCTTCTGAACTTTCGTGAAGAATCATAACTGAAGGCAATTCGTCATTACCATTTGAGCCATAATTTGATTTAGATTCAGGGAAATATCTATCTAAAATTGCGATTTTTAAAATATCCCTGTTTTCAGGTTTTAATAAAATTATTGAAAGTTCTTTATCAATTAATGCTGTTTTTACAGCAGTAGTTAAATTACCAAAGCTTCTCATTGAGCTTTTAGATTCAATCCATTTTTCGCAACCTAAATTTGGAATCAACTTCCAAAAAGGCTCTGAATTCATATGATAAAATGGTAAAGAAAAAATTGGATGATGATTGGTGAAAACTAATTTATTCCAATTAGTTTTGAAAGAGGAAACTAATTCTGCCGTTATTAAAATTTCTTGATTGTTGTAAATACCCTTATTGAATAGATTTATCAAACTCAATAAAAGTATTGGTTTGTGTGGTGCTCCACCATTTTTGTTATCTCTTTTTAAATGGGTGAAGCAATAAACATAATATGCTAAATTTTTAACCATTAATTTAAAGCAAATTCTAACCTTTTCATCATATCCTCTTTCAGACCTCTTTTTTTATTCAAAAGCGATTTTTTTTTTTTGGAGCGTTAACAATTCTTGAATTAAGTGAAAATCGTTGGGGTTGTCCTCACACGATTTTTTCAATAACTCTAATTCTTTTTCGTGTTTTTCGTTTTGGTCTTTCATATCCAAATTGATTTTATATGCTTTTCGGTATAATTCTGAAACTTTTTGGTTAAAAATATAATCTCTATACCATATAGTTTGAATGGCAACTAATTCTTGGTTTGTTATCAGTTCAACGTGCGGTTTTTCTTTTTGAATCTATTTTTGAGTTTCAAAAAGCCTTTCTAACACTTTTGCCCTATACCAAGGATAATATGGTCCCATACCGTTAATGGCTGCTGTTCCATTTCTGCGTTCGGGCATTCGGTGTTCGATAATATTTCTTTCAGCCGCCAATTGATTTCTAAATTTCAATAAGGGTGTTAACCAAGTTAATCCGTTATCAATCAATGCAGACATTGATTTATCTTCTTTCACAACGGTACACACCCAGCACCCAAAACGACTTTGCCCACAAGATTTATGCTCCTTGTTTGTTACAACTGTTGGGCATTCGTAGTCGTCTGCACTTGCATCTGAATATATTTGAAAAAGTTCTGCATTATCCGAACCCCATGGCGATTCCATCGTATTAATAACATACCAAACTTCCTCTAAACTCAAACTACGAATAGGGGCGTACATATAGGTGTTTGGCTGTGTTGGATGCTTTGTTAAACGCTTTCCCTTAATAGCGTGTTTTTTCATGGACTTAGCACGTTGGGCGCTTTCCGCGGTTCTGGTGCCAATTAAGATAACGGCTTCACCAAATTCGTCTATTTGCTCTATTAAAAACCTAGAAGTAGGTTTGATTTTAAGTCGTTCCGTACACCATCTAAAAGCGTTGTTAGGAGCAGGATAGCCACGTCCAATAAGATTAACCCAAAACGAATCTTCTAACCTGGGTATTGTTTTTATTACTTTTATGGGGATGTCTTGTTCAACCGCTGCTTGTTCAATTTTATCGAGTACCCGATACACGTATTCTGTAATAACTGGGTTTTCAACCATAGTGTCGTTACAAACTACATAAATATCACGTTTTATAATACCTGTCAACTCTTTTATTTGAGAAATAGCTTTCCATATAAGTTGAAGCATCACTGTTGAATCTTTTCCACCGCTAAAACCAATAATCCACGGACGATTTGTTTCATCGGCATAAGCATATTGGTCTATAATTTCGTTAACTATATTTTGTATAAATTTCGCCATAATTTTGGCACTAAAATACTTATTTTATTCTGTTTTCATTCAAAAGTTTAACTGTTTTATTCTTAATTTGTTATAATTTTTATGAGACTAAAAATTTGAATTCAATTTAGGTGATCTGATTTATGCATTGATGTTTTTTAGTTTTATTTAATATAACTTGTTTTTGAGTTGCAATTGTAATCAAGATATTAATCCCACAAATCAAACACCTAAAAACAAAAAAAACCTACATCTATTATCAGGATTTTTGAATTTATAAGTGTGAATTGAATTTTCACAAAGCTAATACCTTTTGTTTAGCCGAAGTAAAAACAACAAACATCTACTCCCAAATGGCAATTCTATAAAACAAAGCAAAATTGCTGTAATATAGCGGGTTGCAACTTTACTATCTTGCCAATGTATAACTTAAAAACCATGCACCATGAAAAAATTAGTTTTTATATTGGCTAGTGTTGCCGTTTTATCAGTAGTAAGCTGCCGTGAGGAAAAGCCCAAAACGGAAACGGTCATTATTGAAAAACCTGTTGAAAAGGAGAAAACAGTGATTATTGAAAAAGAGAAGGAAAAGGAACCGGACGGCACTTCCCTAAGTGTGGATAAAGACGGTGTGGAATTTTCGAGCAAAAAAGGCGACAAGAAAACGGAAGTCATTATTAAGTAAAGCGCCGAAGTGTGACGTAAGGCTTAAACAAATAAGAAATCCCGATATATAAGCTACCGGGATTTTGTTTTATGGCATTTCTTCCCGTCTATCGGGATTCGCAATCATTTGTTAGTTTTCAACCAACACCCAATCGCCTTTGGCCAATAAAGGTTCGGCTTGTTTGTATTTGAGGGTTTTGCTCTCGGCGGTAATCACGTGTTTGATGGTTACTTGGTCGTTACGGCCAATTTTGGGCCTGTCGCGCACAATGGTTTCCGTTACTTGGTGCTGCTGCTGGGTTTGTCCTGCTGAACGACTTTGTGCCGAACGCTCATCCAAATTAGGGATTTCGTCTTTTTGGATGTTTAATTTTTCCTGTTTGCGTTCTCTCGCTTCTTGAATGGTGTTTTGCGTTTCATGCGGTAATTCGCCCTTAAACAAGAAGGAAATCACATCTTTGTTTACCTCGTCTATCATCGCTTTAAACAATTCAAAGGCCTCAAATTTATAGATAAGCAGCGGGTCTTTTTGCTCGTGCACTGCCAATTGCACCGATTGTTTTAGCTCGTCCATTTTGCGTAAATGGGTTTTCCAAGCGTCGTCGATAATGGCCAGGGTGATGTTCTTTTCAAAATCGGTAATCAATTGTTTTCCGTTGGTTTCGTAGGCTTTTTCCAGGTCGGTTACCACGTTTAGGGTTTTAATGCCATCGGTAAACGGTACCACAATGCGTTTAAATTTATCGCGTTGGGTTTCATACACGTTTTTAATAACGGGAAAAGCTAAATCGGCATTACGCGCCATTTTGTCTTTGTAATATTCAAAAGCGGCCTTGTAAATTTTGGAAGTGATTTCTGGAGCCGATAGTTTTGCGAATTCAGCATCCGAAACGGGCGAACTCATCGAGAAATACCGAATCAGTTCAAATTCGAAGTTTTTATAATCGCTTGCTGTTTTATTGGTTTCAACAAGGCCTTCTGCGGTATCAAAAATCATGTTTGCCAAATCCACGCGCAAACGCTCGCCAAATAAGGCATGGTGGCGACGTTTGTAAACCACTTCGCGTTGGGCGTTCATTACATCGTCATATTCCAACAAACGCTTACGAACCCCAAAGTTGTTTTCCTCTACTTTTTTCTGGGCACGTTCAATAGATTTTGAGATCATGGAATGTTGGATCACTTCGCCTTCCTTCAAGCCCATGCGATCCATCATTTTAGCGATGCGCTCGCTACCAAATAAACGCATGAGGTTATCTTCCAACGACACATAAAATTGCGAGCTTCCGGGGTCGCCCTGGCGACCGGCACGACCGCGCAACTGCCTATCCACACGGCGCGAATCGTGGCGCTCGGTACCTACAATGGCTAAACCACCGGCTTTTTTTACGGCATCGGTTAATTTAATATCGGTACCACGACCCGCCATATTGGTAGCAATGGTTACTTGCCCGGGTTGGCCCGCTTCGGCAACAATGTCGGCTTCTTTTTTGTGCAGTTTTGCATTTAAAACGTTGTGCGGAATTTTGCGGATGGTAAGCATTTTTGCAAGCAATTCGCTTATTTCTACCGAAGTGGTGCCTATCAAAACAGGGCGACCTGCTAATGAAAGTTTGGTAACTTCATCGATAACGGCATTGTACTTTTCGCGTTTTGTTTTATATACCAAATCCTCCCTGTCATCGCGCACAATGGGGCGGTTGGTAGGAATTTCAACCACATCCAATTTATAGATTTCCCAAAACTCGCCCGCTTCGGTTACCGCTGTACCCGTCATGCCCGATAGTTTGCGGTACATCCTAAAGTAATTTTGTAGGGTGATGGTTGCAAAGGTTTGGGTGGCATCTTCAATTTTTACGTTTTCTTTGGCTTCAATGGCTTGGTGCAAACCATCGGAATAGCGGCGGCCATCCATGATACGGCCGGTTTGCTCATCAACAATCATTACTTTGTTGTCGATAACCACATATTGAATGTCTTTTTCAAATAATGCGTAGGCCTTTAATAATTGGTTAAGGGTGTGGATACGCTCTGATTTTACTCCAAAATCTTTATATAATTCTTCTTTTAACTTTGCTTCTTCGGCTAAAGGTAACTGTTGGCTTTCAATTTTGGCGATTTCAACACCAATTTCCGGCATGATGAAAAAGTTGGGATCGTCTTTTCCGGATAAGTATTCCACGCCTTTATCGGAAAGCTCAATTTGATTGTTCTTTTCTTCAATCACATAATACAGTTCGGCATCCACCTTTGGCATTTCGCGGTTGTTGTCCTGCATGTAATAGTTTTCGGTTTTTTGAAGCAATTGCTTTACGCCTTCCTCACTTAAAAATTTAATAAGGGCTTTGTTTTTGGGCATACCACGATACACGCGGAGCAATTGGAACCCGCCTTCTTTGGTATCGCCAGCTGCAATTAATTTTTTAGCTTCAGCCAAAACACCGGTTAAATACTTGCGCTGTACCGCAACAATATCATCAACCTTCGGTTTTAGCTCGTTAAACTCATGGCGTTCGCCTTGCGGAATGGGGCCCGAAATAATTAGGGGGGTACGGGCATCATCCACTAGCACCGAATCTACCTCATCTACAATCGCGTAGTGGTGCGGGCGTTGTACCAAATCGTTGGGCGAGTGTGCCATGTTATCGCGCAGGTAATCGAAACCAAACTCGTTGTTTGTTCCGTAGGTTATATCGGCGTTATAGGCTTTTTTTCGGGCTTCGCTATTGGGTTGGTGGTGGTCTATACAATCGACCGTTAACCCGTGGAATTGGAATATTGGCGCCATCCACGCGCTATCCCTTTTTGCCAAATAATCGTTTACCGTTACCAAATGGACCCCATTTCCCGAAAGGGCGTTGAGGTACATGGGTAGTGTGGCCACTAAGGTTTTACCCTCACCTGTTTGCATTTCGGCTATTTTGCCTTGGTGCAGGGCAATACCGCCAATAAGTTGCACGTCGTAATGTACCATGTCCCAGGTAATGGCTTTTCCCGCGGCATCCCAGGAGTTGGACCAGATGGCCTTATCATCATCCAGGGTAACATAATCGTTGTTGCCCGATAGTTCCCTGTCAAACGCGCTTGCGGTTACGGTAAGGGTGGTATTGTCCTTAAACCGTTTGGCCGTTTCCTTTATTACGGCAAAGGCTTCGGGCAGAATGTTGTTCAGAACGTCTTCGGTAATCTTGTAGGCATCATCCTTTAACTTATCAATGGCTTGGTAAATATCTTCTCGTCGGTCAATATCTTCGGTGTTTTCAGCTTCTACGAGCAGGCCATCTATTTGGTCGTTTATGGGCTTTATGGCTTCCGCAATGAGGGTTTTAAACTGCGCCGTTTTAGCGCGAAGTTCATCGTGGGATAACGCCCCAATGGCCGCTTCAAAGGTTTTGATTTTATTTAGGATAGGGGTGATGGCCTTTACATCTTGTTTTGATTTGTCGCCAACAAATACTTTTAGTACAGAATTTATAAAACTCATGGGTTTCTATTTTGTTACACTGGTTGTGTGGTTCTTTTTTTGGTGCTTCTTTTAAAAAAAGCATTCAAAGATACATTTTGTAATATGTTTTATTAAGATTAGAGAAAAAAAAAAGTCTCAAACCGAGACTTTTTAACTTTTCTTTATGCTTTATTAGTATTCATCCTCATTCCAAAGGTAATCTTCATCTGTTGGATAATCAGACCAAATTTCGTCAATGGAGTCGTAGGCATCACCTTCGTCTTCAATAGACTGTAAATTTTCAACAACTTCCAAAGGCGCACCGGTTCTAATGGCGTAATCTATTAGCTCGTCCTTTGTTGCTGGCCACGGCGCATCGCTTAAATACGATGCTAATTCTAAAGTCCAATACATGTTATATGCGTTTAAATTTTGTGCAAAAATAATTTTTTAGTTCAAACACACAAGGAAAAAATGAATTATTTAATTATTATTTTTAGGAACGTATGTTTTTATTGTTTAATTAACTGATAGCTAGTGTTTTAATTTATGGCGTTACCATCCCGATAGCTATCGGGAGGTCGGGCTTTACGTTGCAATCTTTTTTGCTTTTAATGGCAAAAAAGGATTTCCACTACAATCCCTAACGCAAATCACAATAAACATTCAAATTCACGTCAATGGTAGGAGGTACAACGAAGCAATCTGTTAATTAATAATTCCGATTCATGAGATTGCTTCGTACCTCTTAATGACGATACACTATTAATACTTCTTTTTAAACGTCGCACTTCCAACTTCACTGCTTCTCCGGAATCCACTTCACTTCAGGTGCTTGCAAGTCAAAAGTCAATTTTCGTGCCAATACAAACAAATAGTCAGATAGGCGATTTAAGTACATGATGGTATGCGGATCAATGGGTTCCACATCGTTAAGTGCCGTGGCTAAACGTTCGGCTCTTCGGCAAACACAACGCGCAATATGACAGAATGACACCGTTTGGTGTCCACCCGGCAGCACAAAATGCGTCATGGGTGGTAATGATTCGTTCATTGCATCTATTTCATGCTCCAATCGCTCAATATCTTCATCAGATATTTTAGGAATATTCAACCGTTCTTTCCCGTTTTTTAAAATGGCTTTATCGGGCGGGGTCGCCAAAATAGCGCCCACCGTAAAAAGTCGGTCTTGAACACGTATGAGTATATCTTTGTAATGCTGATTTATATCTTGGTCGCGAATTAAGCCTAAATAGGAGTTCAATTCATCAACGGTACCGTAGCTTTCAATACGGATGTGGTGCTTTGGTACGCGGGTGCCGCCAAATAATGCGGTGGTGCCTTTATCGCCTGTTTTGGTGTAGATTTTCATAACTTCAAAGTTAGAAGTAAAATATTAAAAGTTAAAAGTTTTTTGGTACGAATTCACGAATAATGATTTCTTTGAATTTTACCAAAGGTCAAGAAGCACACTCAAGGATTCTAAATCTTTCCTTTAGTATTCAAATGCTTGCTATTCCTGCGACGGTAGGCATCCAAAATAAAAGATGCTATTTACTAATTAAATTTAAATTTTAACAGGCGTTATAACAAAGTAAACGACTAGACAAAAATGGCTAAACCTTGGTGTTAACAACGACTCGTAATATATTTTTACACATTTTTTTTCCCAATAAACCTAATTACACTTGCTAATCCGTTGTGAAAACGTCCTTCATTTAATTCTATTTGTGTCTCTTCAAGTTCAATGATTTCAAAATTTTTGAAAGTGTCTTTAATTTCCTGCTTTGAAAACAACATTGCTCTTATTGCCGGACCTCCAATTTTAGGGTTCTTTTTGAGAAGTTCCAGATTATTAACACTAAAGCCTTCCAAAATCAGATACCCATTTGGTTTTATTAATTCAGCTAAATCCTTGTGTAATGTCTCTTTTTCGTTTTCTGGAAAATGAGCATAAATTAGCGCTAGAGCATCAAAACTATTTTTTTTAAGATTTAGCTGATTCAGCTCTCCAACCCTATAATCAATAGTCACATTTTCTGATTTAGCTAATTCTTTCGCTTTATTTTTTCCTGCTTCGCTAATGTCAAAAGCAAATACATTTAATCCTAATTTTGCGGCATAAACGGCATTTCTACCTTCTCCTTCGGCAGGTAGAAGTAGTTTTCCAGATACATTTAGTTTGTTGATGGTATTCTTAAAGAACACATTAGGGTTCTTTCCGTATGCGAATTCTTTTTTCTTATATCTGTTATTCCAAAATTCTTCCATATTGGTTTTTAAATTGCACATAACTAAAAAGACTATGAAATTATTTTAATGGTTTGCCAAAGTTAACGAAGTTATATTTTTTCTCTGAAAAGTGAAATAGAGTTTTTTTTAAACACCTAAACCCGAATAACAAAATGTTCTTTCAATTGTTCTTTCCTAAAAAAAACAATTCCCCAATAAAAGGTATCGATGGTTACCGTTACTTTTGGGTGTTTTTTGATGGTTTCCCAAGCTTCTGTCATGGGTTTCGACCAATAAATATCATCAAAAATAAACACCGAATCGTTATGTGCCGTTTGTAAAAGGGTTTCAAAATAATGTAAGGTAGCTTCTTTTGTGTGGTTACCGTCAAAAAAAACAAGGTCGTAGGGGTTTGGTTTTAGTTTTTCAATGGCATCATTAAAATTTCCTGTTATTAAATGAATGTTTTTTAATGAATGTTTTTCAAAATTAGCTTTCGTAAAATTTGAAATATTCGGGCAGCCTTCAATGGTGGTAATGCGGGCTTCAGGATTTGCCAAACTTATAGCATGAGTTGCAATGCCAAGGGAAGTGCCTAACTCCAATACGGCATTTGGTTTAAAATAGGCGACGAGCCGGTATAAAAGTTCGGCTCTTTTTAGGGTGGTGCCAGCGTTTTTGGCAATTTCTGAAACGCGGCGTTCCCGTTGTTTGGTAAGGTTGGAGCCTGCGCCTAAATCGGTTACAATTAGCTGGGTTTTGTTTTTAAGAAGCTGCTTTTTATGGTTGTGAATGTTTTTATATGCTTCATAATTAGTTTTGTCGTAAAAACAGTTGCTCACCAAATGATAAACAAAAGGGGAATGGACCCCGTGCTGGTTGGTCGATTTTAAGATGAAGTTTAGGTAAGCTTTAATTTGATACAGCATGCTTTGATGATTTGTTAGGAAGCTGTTCAATGAAAAAAAGAATCAGTTTTTAAGAAAAATCACTTTTTAATCATTTTTACAATACTTCCAAGTAATTTAAACAGTAATAGCGCCATAAAACCTACCAAAAGTCCTATAATAAAATCTTTAATAAAACTTGGAACCATTTCCATAAAATGGTGTAAAAACGCGATATTATGGGTAAAAATACCACCGGCCACCAAAATAAGGGCAATGGTGCCAATAACCGATAAACTTTTTATAACCCAAGGCAAGGCCCTAACCAGAAAATGACCGATGCCTGCAAAAAAGCCGTTTTTATTTTTGCTGTTTTTTATGAGCCTGAACCCTAAGTCGTCCATCCTAACAATCATGGCTACAATGCCGTAAACGCCAATGGTCGCTAAAATGGCAACAATGGAAACCACGAGCACTTGAAACAAGATAGGCTTACCCAATACGGTTCCTAATGCAATGATAACGATTTCAACCGATAGGATAAAGTCGGTTACAATGGCCGATTTTATCTTCTTTTTTTCGGCCGCCACAACATCTTCTTCCGCAAGGGGCTCCATTTTTATTTCTTTGGTTTCCTGTTTGTGTTTCCCAAAAGAGTGCACTATTTTTTCAACACCTTCATAAGCCAAATACACGCCACCCAATACCAAAATTAAGGTTACCGCCCATGGTAAAAAGGAACTGAGTAAAAAAGCAATGGGTAAAATAATGAGTTTGTTTAAAAACGAGCCTTTGGTGATGGCCCACAAAACGGGCAATTCTCTGGACGATACAAACCCGGTGGCTTTTTCGGCGTTAACCGCCAAATCATCCCCTAAAATACCCGCTGTTTTTTTGGTGGTAATTTTGCTCATAACCACCACATCGTCCATAAGTGCGCCAATATCATCTAATAATGCAAAAAAACCTGATGCCATAAATTGAATGTTGTTATTTTAATTTGGAAGCTAAATTATCGAAAATAGACATGCCAATATAAATTAAGATGATTACAGGAATGGCGGCAAATTGCATAAAAATTAAAGATAAAACACAAAGTATCAAGAAAATATAACGGGTGGCATTGGCCTTAAAACCCCAGTTTTTAAATTTAAGGGCAAATAATTTAATGTTTGCGTTTAAAAGATAGCAACTTAACAACGTTAAACACACTAAAAACCATTGGTTGATGATGATGGCGTTTAGATAATCGTTATTTTGAAATTCTATAATTAATGGCAGGGAAATTATCAATAAAGCGTTTGCAGGTGTTGGCAGGCCTTTAAAATAGGTTTGTTGGTCTTCGTCGATATTAAATTTTGCAAGTCGGTAGGCCGAAGCCAAAGTAATGCACAAGCCAACAACAGGCAAAAGGGGTAATTTTACACTGCTCCAATGGAAGGTTGAACTCCACTCGCTGGTCATTTCCGGTGCATCCAAGGTTAAAAAAAGCAGTTTGTACATAATAATTCCGGGCACAACGCCACTGGTAACCATATCGGCAAGCGAATCCAGTTGCACGCCCAGGTCGCTTTGTACGTTTAATTTTCTGGCTATAAAACCATCAAAAAAATCGAAAAATATACCGAGAAAAACAAATAATGCCGCCGCAACAAAATGGTTGTTTACGGCAAAAATAATGGCAATTGTTCCGCATAACAAATTCAAAAGGGTTAATACATTGGGTATATGCTGCTTCATGGCTTTAGTTTTAATCGTGTAAAAATAGCAAACAATTTTCGTCTAAAGCAATATCTGTGATAATTTCAAGTTTATAGGTTTATAAATTATGTGCATCTTTGTAAAAAAATTGCGATTGAGAATTTACATCACTGCATTAAGCTGTTTCATGGCGCTATCTGTTTCTAGTCAAACCGTTCGGAAATATTCCAACGAGTTTTTGAATATAGGCGTTGATGCCGCTGCTTTGGGCATGAGCAATGCCATAACGGCGCAAACGGCCGACGTAAATTCAAGTTATTGGAATCCTGCGGGCCTGCTGAAATTGGAAGATAGCCAACTGGCTTTGATGCACTCCAGTTACTTTGCCAATATTGCCAATTACGATTATGTGGCGTTTGCAAAACCCTTGGATAATGAAAGTGCCGTTGGCATCTCGCTAATCCGTTTTGCGGTTGATGATATTTTAAATACCACCCAACTTATTGACGACCAAGGGAATATAAAATACGACCGTATCAGTTTGTTTTCTACGGCCGATTATGCCCTAACCTTTTCGTATGCGCGTTCATTGCCCGTACGCGGACTCAATTATGGCGTGAATGCCAAGGTCATACGGCGCGTTATTGGCGATTTCGCATCGTCTTGGGGCTTTGGGTTTGATGCCGGCATACAGTTTGAAACCGATAACGATTGGAAATTTGGACTGATGGCGCGCGATATCACCACTACTTTTAATGCTTGGGCTATTGATAAGGATGCCTTTAAAAAAATACAGGATGCCGTAGCGGGCCAAAACCAAGAACTGCCCGAAACTACCGAAATTACCATTCCCAAACTACAAATGGGCGTTTCTAAATTGTTTGATTTTAATTTTGATTATACACTGTTGGCAGCGGCAAATTTGAATGTGCGCTTTGAACAGAATAACGATGTAATTTCCTCATCGTTCGCCAGTATCAATCCTGCTTTGGGCTTTGAATTTGGCTATATTGATATGGTTTATTTGCGTGCCGGTGTTGGCAATTTTCAAAATGAACTGCAAATAGACAGTACCGAAAAATTAACCTTTCAGCCCAGTTTTGGCGTTGGTTTTAAATACAATGGTATTCAAATAGATTATGCGTTTACCGATATTGGCGACCAAAGTGTGGCACTCTATTCCAATGTGTTTTCGTTAAAACTCGATTTTAGTATCTTTAGGTAAATTTTGCTACATGAAAAAAACAGTACTTTTTTTATTTCTTTTACTAGCTTCAAAACTAACATACGCACAGCAAAATATACTATCCGAACAAGCTGAAATGAGCGTGCTTACCATTGGCCCCGGTACCTCCTTAAACGATTCGTTTGGGCATAGTGCTTTCAGGATAAAAGATCCCGTAAAAGGTATTGATGTGGTTTTTAACTATGGTGTTTACGATTTTAACACGCCTCATTTCTATACCAAATTTGCCCAAGGAAAACTCAATTATTTAATGGGGTTGAATTATTACGAGGATTTTTTTGAAGCTTATACATCGCAAAACCGAAGCATCAAAGAGCAGGTTTTAAATCTATCACAAACCGAAAAACAGAAATTGTTCAATTATTTGCTAAACAATTACAGGCCAGAAAACCGTGCCTACCTTTACGATTTCTTTTATGATAATTGTGCTACCAAAATGAAGGATGTGCTTCAAAATGTTTTAAATAACGCCATTGTATTCAATAAGCCCCAAGATTTTCAGCCCAAAACCTTCCGAACCTTAATTCAAGAAAACCTTCATAAAAATTCATGGGGAAGTTTGGGTATTGATGTGGCATTAGGCTCGGTAATCGATAGAAAAACATCTGCCGAAGAAGAAATGTTTCTTCCGGAAAACATCCATAAATTCTTTGAAATAGCACGCATAAAAAACACCAATAAACCGTTGGTTAAAGAAAATAAGGTGCTTTATAAAGCGGTGCCTATACCAAAACCAACCGATTTTTTCACCAGTCCATTGGTCGTTTTTGGAATTATCGGTCTTTTTATTCTTTACAGAACCTATACTGATTTCAAAAAACATACACGCAGTAGGTGGCTAGATGTTACTTTGTTTAGCATAACGGGACTTGTGGGTATTTTAATTTTACTACTGTGGTTTGCAACCGACCACAAGGGCACGCACCAAAATTACAATCTGCTTTGGGCTTTTGTGCTTAATATTTTTGTAATGGGTCAAGTGGTTCGGGTAAACCCAAGCGCATGGTTTGTGCGTTATTTAAAGTTTTTGGTAATTCTGCTGTGCTTATTAACCTTTCATTGGATTGTGGGCGTACAGGTTTTTGCCATTGGATTGATTCCTTTATTGATAGCGTTGTTGGTAAGGTATGTGTTTTTGATTGGCTTTTATAAAGCAGATAGTATTGAACTTTAACATTAAGGTTTTGATGGCGGAAGAAGCATCCTGATAGCTTCCAAAACTACCACTTATTTTCTCGCAAAGGCGCAAAGGTTTTTTTAAAACGGGAGACGGTTGAACAATAGAAAAAAGTCATAATAGAAACCCCAAACCCAACTACTGCCCCCTATAAAAAATCATGGTGCTAAGGGTTTTAATAAAAATATTAACATCCAACAAAAAGCTACGGTGCTTAATATAATACAGGTCGTATTGCAGTTTAAGCAAGCTATCATCTACCGAAGATCCGTAACGGGTTTTTACTTGCGCCCAACCTGTAAGTCCGGGTTTTACGATGTGGCGGGTTTCATAAAAGGGTAGTATTTGCGATAATTGCCTAACAAAGTGCGGGCGCTCGGGTCGGGGCCCAATCAAGCTCATGTCGCCTTTTAGGATGTTTATAAATTGCGGTATTTCGTCCAGCCGGGAATTTCTTAAAAATTTACCAAATGGCGTAATGCGCACATCGTTTTTTTTTGCCCAAACCGCACCACCGGTTTCGGCGTTTTTTATCATGGTGCGAAATTTTATGATTTTGAAAAGGTTGCCGTTTTTACCAATGCGTTCTTGCGAATAGAAAAGCGGGCCGCGGTTGCCAAATAAATTTCCTATTAAAACCAAAGGAACCACCAGGAGGCCGAATAAGAGTCCAATAACGGCTATCGATAAGTCGAACAAACGCTGAAAAAACAAATACAACTTATTGTGGTTGCTTCGGCTAAACGGAAAATAGCGGTAAAAATCCTTGCCAACAAATTGAACCGGAACGCGTTGCATCATATCTTCATAAACCCGTGTGTATTCTTTTATGGGAAAGCCACCTTCCAAAAGGGTGATGAGGTCTTTGTAAATTTCAGGAGTGATTGAACTTGAGTGATAACTGGCTATAACAATTTCCGAAATGTGTTCCTCTTTTATAACCTGATAAATTTGTTTGGGGCTGTATTCAATAATGCCTTTAAATTTAATTTTATCCTGTTTTTTGTGCTCACAATTAATAAAACCGATGATTTTGTAATTGGGGTCGGCATTTCCAAAGGCTTCAATAATGGCTTCAATGTTCGATATTTCGCCCACAATAAGTACTTTTTTGTAAAACCGTGGCGATACAATAAACGTTACATAGGCCATGCGCCATACGAACAGCGCAAAGAGGATGGCAAAATAAAAGTAGATAATCTGAAGCCGGTTATCGGGCAAAATGGGGGTGAAAAAGGGCGTTAACAAATAGAATAAAACCGTAACCGAAGCAGTAAAAACAATGCTTGTGGCTATTTTTTCAATCTTGCTCGATTTTTGTAAATCGTACAGCTCGAAAATAGTACCAAATATGGAGATGTACAAAATAAGCACAAATGCCCACCGCCAATTTTCCTGGTTGATGGTAAAGTAATCAAAATCGAAGGTATTGCTTACAAAGTAGAGAACGGCAAGTATGGAAATGACGTCGAAAATGCGCAACAAGACCTTGCGTTCTGAAATCTCGAAATGAATCCCTTTTTTCGACATTGTTGTAGTTTATGTGTTGAGAGGTTATAAAGATACTAAGTTAATTATAGATATTTCTAATTTTGAAGCATACTAATCCATAACTTTTTAACAACGTTCCAATCATAGGCCGTTACTTTGTTTCTGGCGTTCTGCATCATTTTATGGGCAGTTTCCGTATTGGCCAGTATTTTTTTTATGGCTTCCACAAAGGCGTTTTCATCATTTGCAGGCACCAAAATACCTTCTTTTTCATGTTCAATTAAATAGGGCAAACCACCCACGTTCGTACTGATAATGGGCAACCCCAAGGCCATGGCCTCTATAACGCTTACGGGCATATTATCAAAATTGCTGGTGTTTATAAATAACGTATAATTTTCAGAAAGGGCTATCCACTGGGGTTTTGTTAGCTTGCCCGTAAAGTGCACATCAACCCCTAACGTTTGCGCATAGCTTTTGGTTTTTTGTAACGAGCCATCGTTATCGGGCCCTACCATACATAAGCTTGCCGGTATGTGTTCATCGCGTAAGGCCTTAACTATTTTTACAGCCAACATCGGATTATAAATTTCTGAAAACGAGCGCACCCAAAGTAATTTTATGGTTTTGAAATCGCGTTGTTTAAAAGTGTAATGTTCTAGGTGGATGCTATTAGGAATACAGATGCAGTTTGAATAGCCAAGGGCTTTAAATTCGGATACCATATATTCTGAAGGCGCCACATTTATAAAGGCATGTTTAAACAGCGCTTTTGATAATCTGGGGCTTGTTTTTAAACGGTTTGGTAAATGGCCACCATGTAAAATGGGAATGTATTTTAAATGAAAAACACGACATAGTTGACTGCTTAAATAGGCATAATAAAAGTTTTGGGTAGAGTAGGTGTCAATTAAAACATAATCGGCTTTTTTGCAGTGCTTCATTACAGCAAAAAGCATATCGAAAAGCCGTAATAATTTGTTTTTTTTGTTGGAAGACACAAAAACGCTAAAGCCTTCCTGCCTTAATGCGCCGCTTAAGGTTTCGATGGTTGTTTGGGTTTTGCCTGTTTCAGACAGATTGTTTCCTAGGTACAGAAGGTTTTTCATAGGTGATGGTTAACAAACAAAGGCCGTATATAAAAGCGGGTGCCGCAATGCGCATGGCGGAATGGTTGATGGTTAACAGCCAAAACAAATAAAATGAATAGAAAAAAAGGTTGGTTTTGTTTTTCAATCGAAGCAGCAAAGGGGTAAATAACAGTATGAGGAAAGCAAACACCCCAAACAGTCCGTGTTCTGCAACAATACGGCTCATTTCGTTGTGCGATGCGGCCTCAACGCCTGTTTCGTTTAAACGGACTTCTTTCACCTTGCCCACACCAATTCCTAAAAACGGATGGTCTATAAACTCATTAAACTCAAACGTCACCAGGTCGGTCCTACCGGTGGTAACGTCTTCTTTTTCACGGCCTGCCGCATCTTGGTTGGCATAACGCTTTTCAATAAAACCACTGGTTTGGAATGAACTGTACGCCCATGTAAAAAATACCATGATTAAAAATACAACCAACGAAAGTTTTATTCGGAACTTGGTTTTTAAGTTCACTTTTAAGTAATAAATGCCTATAAAAAACACTATCATAAGAATGGCCGTTAACACGCCGCCACGGCTAAAGGTTATTAACGCCCTGTAGGTTAAAATACCCAATAAAAACAAATCGATAAGCCTGTAAAGTAGCCCTTCTTTCGACATGAAAAAGCGCGTTGCCAACACAAACATGCCCATACCTAAAACGGTTGCCACTTGGTTAGGGCCAAAACCACCCGAGGTCGCAAAGTTCGACTCGGTGCTTGTAATGGCTTCCTGTAAATTGGGGGTATATAAAAACAAATAAAACGTCATGCTTACCAAAGGGAGCAATAAAGCAAGTAAAACCATTTTCATTTGGTTAAAAGTTATGGAACGTTTGTAACAAAAAATGGCAGTAATGCCCAAACAAATGGGGCCGCTTAAATTAAAAGCAATGGCTTTTCTAATATTGGTCTCAAAGCCCATTTCAGAAACCGCCACAAAAATACCCGGTATCAACAGCAAAATATAGAACACATATACCAAAGCCTTGTTTGAAAAACTATTGCTTATTAAGCCAATTACCATCAAAACAATAACCAAGTACTTAATGGCCTCGTAGGCAATCGTACCATCGTTCATTCTTAAAAACACTTCGGCCCCTATAAGGTACGCACAAGCAAACAGCACATAAAAGGACTTGATTTTTTTGGGTGCCATTAAAATTTTATAGCCAAAGAATGGTGTAATAATTAAAAAATAGGCGAGTGCCAAGGGTTTAAACAGATACACCCCCAAGGCCAAACCAAGGTGGAAAATGAGGAGCTTAAAATAAACCGACAGCTTCATTTTTTTTGCAAATTGTAAATATTAAGCAGTGTTTTTACTGCATGTGCTTCTGAAAAAGTTGATAATACTTTTAAATTCAGGTTTTCGGCAACTTGAGCCCTCAAATCTAAATCATTCATATAAGTTATTAAAGCTTCGGCCAAAACTTTTGGGTTTTCCGCCGAAATCAATAAACCTTCATTGGCATTTGAAATCACTTTGTTGCAATCGCCCACATTCGTAGCAACTACGGGTAACTTCGCCAACCCATACTCTAACAGCGCCAAAGGCAAACCTTCCGATTTTGAAGCGAGTACGCCTAGGGTGCTTTGGTTCAGGATGTTGAAGGTATCAACACAGCTTCCATAGAAAAAAACGTGGTTTTCTAAATGATTGCTTTCAATGAAATTTTTAATGCCATGATAATAGACATCTTCATCATAATGGCCAACTAAATGCAAAGTCCAATCGGCATGAAATTTATGAACTGCCTTAAATGCTTCCAACAAATTTAGGTGGTCTTTATCGGGTCTTAAATTCGCTAGGCACACCATGCGTTTACCGGTTTTACCCAAAAGCGTCGTGAATTTTAATGAAGGGTCGAGATGCGGGTAGTTGGGCAAAACGTACACTTTTTTAGTAAAAAGCTTGGTTTCGCATCGTACTTTTAATGCAGCGTTTACCACGAGGATACCTGAAAAAAAGTAAGAACAAATTTTTAAAATGAATTTAGCTGTGGTTGAAGTCTGTTCTCGGTTTCCATAGTGTTCATGCCAAATTAATTTAAGTTTCGGAGTTAGAATTTTAACAAGGGTCGCTATGAAAAAAGAAGAACCATGTGCATGAATGAGGTCTATTTTATTGTTTTTAATAAAGGCATGAAGCGTTTTGATGGCCTTTAGGTCGAAGGTTGATTGTTTGTTTAAAAATAAATAGGAAACGTTTTTTGAAAGGCTGTCCTTTAGCACACCTTCCTCTCGGGTAGCGCACAAATGCGATGTTTTGATGTGCGAAACCAGTGCGTTGGCATAATTTACCGCCACCCGCTCTGCGCCACCGGCATTTAGGGAATCTATAAGCTGTAAAACGTTCATAACGGTTTCAATAATTTAGAAATTTCAGTTTCAAAAACGTCTAATGTATAGGTTTGCGACCAGTTTGAAGCGTTTTTGCTCATAGATTTTAGGGTTTCTGCATCCTTAAGGGCATCCAAAATGGTTGCAAGGGCTTTTTGTAAATCGGCTTCAATTAAAATGCCCCTGTTGCCAAAATCGAGCATGTAAGGCACGCACGAAACGGGCGTTGCCAAGGGTATGGCACCAAAAAACATGCTCTCGGCAAGTGCTTTGGGCCACCCTTCCGATTTGGATGGCAAAAGGGAAAAGTGGGCCGATTTTAGAGCTTCTTTAATCACGTTTTTCGATTGGTTGCCATGTAAGGTAACCATTTTTTCAAGACCTTGTTGGGTTATGTAACGTTGAAGGGTTTCTTTTAAAACACCGTCGCCATACAT
This sequence comes from Mariniflexile maritimum, assembly GCF_009746565.1. GTDB lineage: Bacteria > Bacteroidota > Bacteroidia > Flavobacteriales > Flavobacteriaceae > Mariniflexile > Mariniflexile maritimum. The sequence goes on along the minus strand of NZ_WRPN01000013.1, from coordinate 43,411 downwards.
GTCCAAAAACACAGGTTTACCTTGTTGGTGCAGTGCTTCTATAATTTGAATGGCCAATAACGGGCGTTTGCCTTCCGTTAGGGTGCCAGCAAATACAACATTTAGGTTACCAGCATAATTTCGGGTATGGGGCGTTTCTCTTTCGGTGTTTGAATAGGTTGCCGTAAAGAACGGTTTGATATTCTTCGATTGGTTTTTCCATTCGCCATATACTAAAACCGTCATGTTTTTGCTTAAAAGGGTGTTGCTTAATAGCCATTTTTGCAGTTTGTAACTTAGGGGTTGCTTTGCTCGGGGGTCCCAATTGCCTGCATATTTAGCGGTTTTTATCTTCTTCGGAAAAAAAATCTGGACAAAACAGCCCATTAAGCCAATATTTCCGGGGCACCTTAAATGGATGTGGTCTGCTTTTTTGGAGGCTTTATATAGTTTGAAAAAAATTATAGGAAGTTTAAATAGCGAACGGAATGTTTTAGTGAAAGATGTAAAAGCCAAGGATGGAACCTCTGTTAGCACTAAGTTTTCATGGTGGTAGGCCGTTTCTATGTTTGAAATAGCACCATAAACCAAGGGTGCCACAATTTCTACGGTATCCACATGGTTTAGCCATAAATTCATTTCACGTACATAGGGCGCATAACTAAAGAGCTGTTGGTCTTTGGTTTTGTGCAAGGCATGGGATATAATTAAAAACCTCATGGGGCCACTTTTGGTGCCTTAAAGATAAGCGAAAACCAGCCAACCACACGCCCAAAACTTTCGGTTAATGCCTCTTTTTTGTTTGAAGACGTGATGGCGTTAAGCAGCCTTAGTTTGGTTAGCAGTATGGCGGTAGCATGCCATTTGAATTGCGCTTTCAAAGAAGGATTGGGATATTTAACACGCCACACATACCAGCCATTTCTAATAACCATCTTGCCATACTTAAATTTGTTTGGGCGCCCCAAACCATCGTGATGGTGGGCTAGTTGTGCAGATGTGTTGATATATAGGGTACCTGTTTTTGCCAATCGCAACGAGAAATCGGCGTCTTCATACAGGCCGTAACCTTCAAAATAGGTTGAAAATGCCATCTTATCAAAAACGTTTTTTCTATAAGAGGAAACCCCGCCCATAAGTTGTTCTACGCGATACGTTTTTCCAGAAGGTGGTAAAAAGCTAACAGAGCGTCCGTGTGAAAACGTAGGCATAAAACCAGGTTCGGTATCGGGTAACAATCCAAAAAAACGACGTATTTTAAATCGGGATGGTTCCGTGCGTTGCCAACCATCATAATAAAAATGGTTTCTATCTTTTGGCAACAGTTCCTTTTCCCAGCTTACTTCATTTGAAATGTAGCCACCAACCGCCAAAGCATCTGGTTTTTCCGTGTAAGTTTGTATTAAATTTTCAAAATAATGGGCATCCAAAATAATATCATCATCCAAAAAACACACAATTTCTGAAGATTTTGAAACCTGTTCAATTCCAAAATTGCGCTGTTTGGTCAAGCCTCTGTGTAACGCATCAACTTTAAAATAGTTTAAATTTTTAAATGGATGTTGCTTTAAAATACTTTCGGTTTCGTTATTGGTAGAGCCGTCTATAATTAGAATTTCATTTGGATAAAGCGTTTGTTTCGCCACCGAGTGTAACAAGTTTAGCAACGGTTGTGGGCGCATGTAGGTGCAAACTATTAAAGTAAAATCCTTCATTATCAGTGTGTTCTCTTGCCTAGAGCCATTAATTTTTTAGCATAAAATACCGACTTGTTAAACTGTAAAAGTCGCATGGGGAATTTTAATAACCGTAATGGGATTTCCACCAACTTTGCTTTTGTAAAATAGAATACAAAATACTTGATTTTATATTCTTTTCGTTGGTTTTCGTTAAAATGTTTAAACAACTGGTACATAATGGTAGGGCTTGGTATAGGCACAATCCATTTTACGGGCGTATTCAATTCCCAAGGTTGCGGTTTGCGTTTTTTTCCTTTAATTCCGGCTTGTTGCCCCCAAAAGCGATACCCACCTACTGGTGGTTTTAAGTGCAAATTTACCGAGAACGGGTTGTGCAGAACGGTGACGCCCAATTTGGTAATGGACAGACCAAAATCGCTGTCCTCACCATAACCGCCATCATAGTTGATGTCGTTTCCAATTAATAAATCCACCACACGTTTGGAAACGCAGGAATTGGCATTGCTAAACGATTGTGCAGCCCCTACTTTCCATCGCGCATCACCCAATGCTTTTAATTTTTCATCTAAATCGGTTAAGGTTTGTTGTTGATGGTCGGCACGAATATCCAACCCGTTGCAGGCTTCGGCCTTGTAGGTTTGCAATAATCGAAGATGGTTTTCAATAAATTGCGGTTGAATGCGAATATCATCATCACCAAAAACAATATAATCGCCCGTACACAAATCAATCGCTTCATTTCGTGCCCTACAACTGCCTTTGGTGGTTTGCCATTTAAAAACCGTTTTAAACGAATAGTTTGTTGCATTATAAAGTGAGGCATCCCGGGCTTTTTCAGGGGTTGCATCTACCACAACCACTTCATAAGGTTTGTAGGTTTGTTGTTCTAAATCGTTCAGTAGGTTGCGCGTGAACTCTTGGCGCATCATGGTAGGGATGATGTAACTTACTTTAGGAGTTCCTTCAATGGGCTTTAGCTCGCGGGGTTGTAGAATCGTTTGTTTGTCCTTGAACTTAAAGTTGCGACTTGCAAAGCCGTAGGCAGAACGTTCGTTAGGTTTCCAAAATCCGCGTCGCAGCAACATATAAATGGCGTGCGACCGTTTGAAATTTTTAATATAAAACGTATAAATGTCTTTTGTTGATAGGTTTACGTTTTCAATAGTAGCATCAAACAAGCCTTTTACATACAAAGGAATGGCACCTTGATAGCGTAAAGAGTTAAAGCCCAAATCGAAGGCCGACATTTGTAGGTTTTCATAGTCCAAATCAAAACCAGCAAAGGTGTCCCAAACCTCTTTTCTAATGGCAAAGGCGTGTGGGTTGATGCGCCAGCTAACGCATTTTTCAAGGTTTTCAAAATCGTTGGCATACCAAAAATACACCACTGTTTGATAGATAATTTCGGGGAACGCATTTTTATACCCTTGGTCCAAACTACTGTGCCAAATGCTGCCCTCGCCTAATGCAAGCTCGTTAAGCAGGTTCAAATTTGGGTTGCCACTATATAATATAACGGTGCCGTTTGGTGTAATGTGTTGTTTTTGAGGTGTCAAGATTTTTAAGGATTTATATGATAAAAAATGACATACTATTTTTAATTATACTGGTTTGACAAGTGCTAATTTAAACCTTTGAGGTCTTAAAAGTTAACGTACATGGCCAAATAAAGTGTTGGTTTTTATTATTTGCTCACTATGGATTTATAAAAAGCAACCGATTGGTTTGCTACCAAATCATGGCCGAATGTTGTTATTACTTTTTCTCTGGCGGCCGTACCAAATTGTTTTCGTTTTTCTTCATCAGCCAACAAATCCAAAATGCGTTCAGCATAATTTTTATGCTCCTTTGGGTGCACCAAATAACCTTCCTTACCATCTGCAATCACCTCCGTTGCCCACCCAATGTTGGATGCCACTATGGCTTTTTCCAGGGCCATCGCTTCCAACCACGATACGGGCAATGCTTCTGCAAAGGTAGGAAATACACAAACGGTGGCGGCCTGAATTAAATCTTGTATTTTAGAATACGGTACCGCGCCTAAATACTGTACTTTTTCAAAAGCCGATGCATCAAAAAGCGGCTTCATAAGTTCCCAGGTTGAAGCAGAACCCGTTTTAACATCGCCACTATCCTTACCAACAAGAATTAAAGTGACATTTTTATTGGCTTTGTGAACAAGATTGAAAATTTCCGGCAATTCCAAAAGCCCTTTTTTGCGAATGAGCGTGCCAAAATAAAGGAGCGATACATTTTTGCTTTCAAAGTGTTTTGGTTGGAATAAAGATGCATCAACGCTGTTGGGAATTACGGTAAAAGGCTTGTTGAGCCCGAATAATTGATTGGTTAACTGGCCCGTAAAGGCACTAACACTTATAATGCCATTGGCTTGTTGAAGTGCCCGTTTTTCCAAAAACTTGTTTTTAAACTTAACGGGGCGTTGGTCTAAATGGCAAAAATAGGTATCACTGCCATTTTCACGAATAATCAATGGGCACTTCGGTTTTATAAAAGCGGTAAACCCCGTCCAATCGGGGGCTTCAACCAGGTTTATTTTTCCTTTTTTATATAATGAATTTAGCAACCGTTCTACTTTTTTTTGGGTAAAAAGGAGCGATAAGCCCTTTACTTTAATGTTTTTTATCTTATAAAAATGGATACCTTCATCAGTAAAATAATCGTCTGTTTCCTGTCCGTAAACCAAAATAGAAATGGTGTGCCCCATAAGGGTTAAGGCCTTCGCCAAACTTAAAATACTGGTGCCAATACCACCGGCCTTTCCTGTTTTGGGATGTGGGTATTCGGGGGTTAGGAAGGCTATTTTCATATATATAAAAGTTTAATATGATTTTCAACCATCAAACCAATGGAGAATTTGTTTTCAATCAACATTCTGGTGTTTCCTGAAATCGCTTTTTTCCCTAGTAACATGTCAATCAATAAATTTGATAAGGCTTTGCTGTTTTTTGTTTCATAAATAAAGCCGTTTTCGTTAGGTATTATAACCTCAGTATTGCCTCCAACGGGCGTTGTGATTACCGGAATATTTGCTGCCAAACTTTCCAGAATGGATAAGCTAAAGCACTCCATGTGCGTTGGTTGAATCAAATAATCGTAATTTTGATACAGTTCATTCACATTGGAACGACTGCCCTTAAAATTGAAATTCGCTTCAAGCGCATAGGTTGAAACAAGCTCAAGCAAATCGTTTTTATACGGCCCATCACCATAGATGTCGATTTTTAAATGTGGTTTTAAATCTTCAGGAAACAAATGAACGGCTTTAATTAAATCTTGAATACCTTTTGAAAATCGCAAGTGGGAAACCACTAAAAATTTGGGGTTTATTTTACGTCTTTCAGTTGTTTTCGGAATGATATCATCCATCAAAACACCGTTGTAAATTGTGCGTGTTTTGGCCTGTAAAAAGCTGCCAAAATCGTGTAAAATAGCTTGACTGGTATAATTGGAAACGCCAATAAATTGGTCGATATATTTTGAATACAACACCCCTTTTAATCGCTTTTTAAGTCGTTTTTTTAATGCATAACCACCCAACGGACGTGGATTGTGATCTACTGCAATCACTTTTGCAGTTTGATTTTTTTTGACTTCAGCAAAGAACGACGTACACAGTTCCACAAAATGGGTGATGATGTGCGAGTAGGTAACCGTTTGGTTTTTAATATGATGGATAAAATGTTTCTCTAAAGTTTTGTTTTCAGAAGAAAAAATAGAGAATGTATGGTAATTGCCGTGTGAAGCCGTATTGGGGAAAAACCAATCGATTGCAATGTTCCTTTCCATGCACCTTTTTTGGAATGCCCAGAAAAAATAGTCCATACCGCCCACACGACTTTCAAGAAGCTGGTAGTTGCAGATGATGGCTATTTTTTTGGTCATTTTTTTCTAATTAATGCCTGTTATTTGAAATATCATGAAGTACTTGCCAAATTTTTGTGCACGATTGAGAGGGGGTTTTGCCCACCACTGTTTCATACCACAATAGCCCTTGGGGCACATTTGAAATGTGACCATGTAGGCCGCCTAAAACCAGTGCTTCTAGGTGTGCTTTATCGGTACAAAAAATAACGGCATTTTTACTGGGCATGGATCTAAAATGCACGTACTTGTAATTTTGACCAATATCCCGAATGCCTTTTTTAAGTTGGGGCTGCTCGTAGTGATAGTAAATGCACGATTTGTGGTGTGCCACAAAATCGAAAACGGTTGATGAGCATACATTGGTTACCAATTCGGTATGTGCACATATATTGTACAGCATTTCGGCATCTTCGGGCAAAGGTAGCATATCCCCATGGTTTTCAAATTGTTTCCAAAGGGGCGTTATGGCTTTTATAACATCTTTATTGGCTTCTAAAATGGGGTCGTATCTTTCCGAAATATCAAAAGGGCATTTTCTGTATATAATTCCCAAATTTTCACCTTTTGAATTTAGGTTTCTTACGGCATGAGCCAAATCTTCCAAATAATATTGGTCTAAGGGTGAGGTTGTAGCATCATCACCCGAAAAACAGATATACTTTTTGTTTAAATCTAAACCATACTGCTTAAAAAAAGCTTCGCGAGGGCGCAAAAGCGATTGGTTATAGTGCATTTCAAATTGTGGCGTTCCTGTAACCACTACTTTGTTTTCGCTTACATAGGGGTAATATTTTAAAAGTTCCGTTTTCATTAAGGCACTCCAAACCACATAATAATCGGTTTCAACCACTTGCATTGCTTTGGGCACGTTGTCCCATGATTGCACAAAGCATACCGTGGTAATTCCCAGATCCTTAGCGGCCAATAAGGCACTTATGGCTTGTGTGTTACGCTGGTTGGAACAAAAAACGATGGCGGGTTTATGGTGTTGCAATTGCGATTTGCAGGTTTTGTATTTCGGGTTTTTCCGTTCTAGGGTTTCTATTTTTTTTCTGAGGGTTTCCAAGCCTTTTTCAGAAGCAAAAAAACGAATCAATGCCATCACAAAAGCACTTTTCAAACTGTTTTTTAAGCCTTTAAAATTTAAGGGGAATTTGTAGGTTTGATAAACGGCATCATTGAATTTTTTTGTTGAAATATTCAATTCAATATGCTTTCTTGCACGGGTATATAAAGGTGTTAAGGGATGTATGGAACGGTTTTCGATTTTAAGTTCGTTGAATCCTAAGGTTTCCTTAATGGGAAATGGACTGTTGTTCCAGTACACCGTATCAAAACCCATGTTTTCGCCAATAGCGTTAAAATTTGAAAACGCAAAATTGCGAAGTCCACCACCATCTGGGAACAAGATAAAAACTTTTTTTTTGGTCATGTTACTAATTAGGAGCGTATTATTTCTTGTTTTTCAATTTATCACGTTGTACTTGCTCTATGGGTAAGATATCCCTACTTTTATAGGTTAGTGCCTTATGTACCGCATGCAGGTCGCGCGCTAGCTTGCGCAGGCCCATGGGTTCCAGGGAGGCGGCGTGGTCGGTACCCTTCCAAGTTCTGTCAATAGTGTAGTGCCGTTCAATAATAGGGGCGCCCAGGGTATAGGCAGCAACATCTACCGCAATGCCCAAATGATGACCAGAAAAACCAATATGCTTTACTTTTTCCTGATAATTTTCAAGCAACAAGTTGATGTCCAGTAAACAAACATCTTCAAAAGGCACAGGGTAACCTGAAGTGCAATTGTAAAGAACCACATCCTTGTTTCTATTTTTATCGCAAAAAAACTGAACAAGGGTCTCCATTTCGGTTTTGGTGGTCATGCCGGTTGAAATGTGGATGTCGCCCATGTAATGTTCACAGAGCCAGTCCAACATTTCAAAATTGTTATTGCAGGCAGATGGGATTTTAATGAAATTAGGGTTTAAGGAAGCTATCTCTTTTGCTGAGGTTACGTCCCACACCGAAGAGGCATACATAATGTCCATTTCTTCACAATATGCTTTTAAAACCTGATGCTGTTCTAAAGTAAACTCTAAAAACTCGCGGTGCAGGCCATAGGTTTCGCCGTAGGCATTGGAAGGGTTGGGGTGGGGTTGGTTGTATTGCGCTTCGGTTAATAGTTCCTTATTGTTTCTTTTTTGAAATTTTACCGCATCCACATTGCAAAATATTTTAGCGACCTTAATCAATTCCTTGGCTATTTCCATATCGCCTTTGTGGTTGCATCCAATTTCGGCAATTATAAAAGGGGGCGTGTAGGGTTTCATAAAAGTTTTAAAATCGTTTGTTATAATTTAAAATAAAATCGCATGCTTCGCGTATGGCACCATTGCCTGAAGGGCGCGACAATACCATATCGGCATGTTGCTTAACCATGTTAGTGGCATTTTGGGGCGCCATAGACCAACCAACACTGCACATGTTTGCCAAATCGTTTACATCATCGCCCATGTAAGCAATGTTGCCTAGGGCGATGTTTTCTTTATCCGCAAGATAATATAACAGGGCATATTTATCCTTGGCGTTCAAAAATACGTTTTCTATTTTTAACTTTTTCATGCGTTGGGCAACCAGTTCAGAAGCTTCGGAAGTGATAACCCAAACCTTTACGCCCAATTCCCTAATTATTTCCAGGCCCATGCCATCGCGCATATCAAAGGTTTTGGTATGTTCACCCTCTTTGGTGTAGGTAATGGTACCGTTGGTAAAAACCCCATCCACGTCCAATACCAAATGGGTTATCTTGGTAGTTTCTTTTTGCGATTTTAAACGCGCTATTAATAAGGTTTCAGCAATTTGCCAATCGGTTTCCGAATCTATTTCATACAGCGACTCTTCCGGCATTGGTATTAGTTTTATGTTGCCGCTTACCCTGTTTTTCGATTTTATAAAAGCTTGCTTGGTGGTGCAATAAACTGCGCCGTTTTCTATGAGCAGGCCCTCAAAATCCTGTCGTCGTGGTCTGTTGAACACATCATAATTAATAGGTGTGCCGTTGGAATTCCATGTAAAACGATGGGTGTTTACAACAGTTAATGTGGCATCATACGTGTTGCTTTGAATGGCTTCTAAAGATTGATTAATGGTTTTGGAGGTTGTAAAAGGCGAGGTGGCCTGCAACAGGCACAACACATCAAAGGCCTGATTTATTTTTTCGGAAAATTCTAAAAGCGCACTTTCAGTAGATGCCGTATCGGTGGCATTTTGGTCATCGCGCAAAAGGGCCTTTACCTTAGGCGACCATTGGTAATGCGTTTCAACAAAGGTTATGATGTTGGTATCATCGGTAAACACAACAATTTCGTCTAGGTTTGAAAAAATAGCTTCCTTTAAAACCCAAGTAAACAAGGGCCTGCCAACCATTTTGCGTTTGTTTTTGCCTATGATGCTTTTCGAGCCTTTTCTTAAAGGGATGATGCCTATTTTTTTCATAATTTAAAGACTTAATTTTTTGCGTTCACAATTTCTTTTTGGCAACTATACCGTAACTCATCCCCTTTGCCAAAGGGTTTCTGTGTTCAATATAACGTTCTATTTTTTGCTTCACCCAATCTTTAAAGGATGTTGGCTTTTGGTAAATATAGGCGGTATCAACAATAGCATATTCCAAAATAGCGAACCCGCACATTTTCAAATAATGCTCAACAATATGTTTCCAAGGTGTAAATACATGGTTTTCTGCCAGGTGTTTTTCTTGGAAGGCATATAGCGAGCCCCGTAAAAACAAACTTACTATATTTTTGCTAGATTGTGGGTTAGGGGTTGTAAGAATGATAACGCCATTTTTATCAAGATGTTTTGAGATGTTTTGAAGGCCTAACAATGGGTTGTCCAGATGCTCCAATACTTCTAAAAACACCACCATACCAGCATTTTTAGCACCATTGGGAGCTTCTTCGTTTAAGTTCCATATAATGGTTTGATCTATTTTTTTTATATAATCAAAAGGTTGCCATGTGGCATGTAGCGATTCAATTTTCGCTTTCATGTGGCCAAAACCGGCACCAATGTCGCTTATCACCATATTGGGGGCTCCCGCAAAGTATTTATCTAACATGGCGTTTGCGAACAAAGCGCGATTTTTATATAGTTCTATTTTTTGCATCGAATTTATTAACAAATCTTTTATAAAATTTCATCAATGATATTTTAAGATTAAACAGTGAATCTTTAAAAATAACAATGTCAGCATTAATTTTTGAAGGTGCAATATCAACTCCCATGTTGTTTAAAACGGCATTAATTCTATTGGTATGCTTTTCATTTGCATTATAGCTTCGGGCATACCAGGTGTGGTACGCAAATTCTTTATTGTTGAAGATGATACTATTTGAAATACCATCATCCAGCATCTGTGCATCTAAATATAAAAAGTTTTTTCCTTTTCGTTTAAGCCAAAGAAAAAAACAATAATAGGGTTCGTAAAGGCTGTTCAAATCAAATGTACTGCTTAAACGATTGCTATCAAGCTTAAATTCAGAAGGCAAAATAAATTGCTGTTTCTTTAGTTCATTTTTATTCCAGATTTTTAAGATTTCCTTAAAATTAATAATAGTAAAAAACGTATTGACCATAAGCGGATTAAAGTGGCGATGCGCAATAACGCCACCATCCCTAACACCACAAACGCTAATTTGTTCTCCTTTCATTTTATCGATAATTGAAAAAACTACATGGCTATCCTTAAAAATCACGTCTTCATCAGCTAATATTAACCAATCTATGTCTTTATTGGAAAGTTTTTTGAACATGTAATAGATGCTATGGATACCGTGCATGCCATTTCTGCCATCAATTACATATTTTTTTATGTCTTTTGGGAAAAGCCTCGAGGTCATGCCATATAGTTCGAAATTGGCAACCGTGGTTAGTATGGCTATGGTCGATTTAGGCATCTATATTTTGAGTTTGTTTATCTTTATACGTCCAATATAGTTTCGTTTCCGGAAGCCTTGAATACGCCAAAAACTCCTTTTTCGATAATCTGTGGGCGTTTTTAATTAATCGGGGCATGTTCATCATAACATCGCCCAACGCCTGCAAAATAGCCAAAAACGCTTTGAAATCGCCTTTAAATACTTTGTTTTTAAACTGAACCCATAATGAGTATAAAAAGCGTTTTGGTATGAATGGCCATGGGTAAAACAAAACATACAGATACCAGCCCGAACGCAACGAACGCCTTAAACGCTGTTGGTAATCGTGGTTGTTTTTCCTGCTTTTTACATCCACGCGGTGGTGAACCAAAATGTCTGGATGGTAATGCACCTCCCAACCTTGCTTAAAAAGTTGGAAACCGGCAAAATCTTCCTCGCCATAAAAAATAAACCAATCGGGGTAGTTGGGTATGGTGTTCCAAGACTCCATGCGCCACACATGCCCACAACCTACAAATCCTTTTACGCGCATAATTTCGAGGGTATGGCTTAGGTTGTTTGGCGCTATTGTTCCCCAAAAAATCCTAAAGGCCATAACAGCGCATTGTTTGTTGGTTTCAAAATAGCGCTCAATAATCTCAAACGGCTTTTGGGATATGATATGGGCATCATCATCTAAGGTTAGCGCATAGGTTGCCTTGGTTAACTGGAGCAACCTGTTTCGGCTGTAAATAAGCCCTTTGCTTTTTGGGTTTCTTATTAAATGGATGGATGGATGGATGGTTTTTATATAGTTTGAAGTACCATCGGTGGAACCATCATCACAAATAATGCACTCCACATCGCTTCTTTCAAGGAAATGGTTTGTTTTTTGAAGGGTGAGCTTTAAATCTTCAAGGCGGTTTTTGGTGGTTATGAGGATGGAGAATTTACACATTATTAAAAACCGATTCAATTTGTTCTTTTAAATATGTGGTTCCTAAATAACGCTCCAAATCGGGCCGTTCCAGCATAAACCCATTCTTGTTGGTAGTCCAGAGCTCGTAGAGTGTTTGGAGTATTGTGGAAATGGCTTCAGCATTATCTATATCTGCCCAATAAGGATAATTTTCACCAAGCAAGCGTCGTGTTTCGCTATGTTTTGGCCCTAAATGTATTATTGGTTTTTTGGAAGCAACGCAATGGGGAAATTTACCGGGTAAAAACGGACTAATTTCTGATTTGGCTTCCAAAATAACGTTCACTGCAACCTTGTTTTGTAGCCAGAACACATTTGAGAAAGGTATATTGGAAAGCTGCACATATATTTCGTTGACGTTGTTTACATAATGGATAATAAAATTTTTGTGATAATCTGCATTTCCCAATAACAATAATCTGGCGTCTTTTTTGGCTTCAGGTTTGTTTTCAAGAAACAGTTTAAAACCTTTAAGCAATCCTTCTGGGTTACGCTGTTTCATTAAATTTCCTGCATGTAAAATGTTAAATTTGGTGCTGTCAAAATAATTTGGTGCGGGTACATCTTCAACTTCTTCTTCTTCTTCAAAGTTTTGATGTGGAATTACGATACCGGTATGAATAAAATTTGGAAAAAAACTACCAACCCAATCTTTCAATAACTGGCTTGGAAACGCAGCATTTCTGGCATGTAAAGAAACCTCTTTAAAAAAGTGTTGCTTTTGTTTATACCCAGGTTCTTCCCATTGGTAGGGAGGTGGGTAGCAGCTCATGGGATAGGGGTCGTGAATGTAGGCCAACCATTTATTATGTAAATACGGTAATTTGTTAAGGGCATAATGTGGCCTAAAACTAGCACCTTTGCTTAAGGTTAAAATTAAATTGAATTTTGAAGTATCGTGTTTTTTTAAGGCAGATTTTATACTATTAACATCATTGAAATAAGTAAACGAAAATCCGAAAATGGGTTCAAGGTATTTTGCTAAATTCAATTTGGAATAGCGTTGCATAACCCGTTGCGCTCTGCTTAAAACATATAATAAGTTGTATTTATTCTCTTTTATTAAAATGGATGAAATGTTTTTTAATTGGATATCTTTTTGAGTGTAATGAAACACCGTAAGGTTGTATCCAATAGCTGCCAAATTGTTAATGATAGCAACATTGGCTTTAGAACCACTGCTATCGTTTACATCAATAGAATCTACAATTATGGCTATGTTTTTTCGCATTTATTAATTCAATAGTATTTAATAACTATAGGTGCTTATATTTAAAAATATTATTGTAAAGAACCCATAGTGGAAACAGTTGATATTTTAATATGTAAAATAATTTTAATTTCAGTGTTGGTTTAGTGATGTTTAGTATATTTTTCAATAATTTAAAATCCCTAAACGAAATAGCGTAATTTACTAAGTATTTGAATAAATAGGGTGTTAACAAATCTTTTTTATGCAAATTTTCGATTACCAAGAAAATGGCTTTTTTTTGGGAAGCCACCCGAACTGCATCGCCTTTCCAGAATTCGCCTGTATTGGAATTGGGGTGTTTCCGGTTATAATACAAAACGTTATCGATAATTATGCCTTTGGGCTTAGAACTTAAAATGCGTTGATAACATTCCCATTCTTCGGCATACATCAAATCTTCATTAAAAACATGTTCCTTAAAACAGATTCTTTTCCATAAAACGGTACAAGACGCAAAGGGGATTGATTGGGTAAGAACGTTTTCCAACAAATCATCGTTAGTTATTTCTATGCTATATTCTTTATTGGTTGCAATTAAATTATAATCAAATTTTCCTGAAAAAGGCTGTTTCATATAGTTGCAAAAAGTTGCCTCATTATAAGTATTAAATGCCAATAAACAATTTTCCAAGCAGAGAGGATGCACAATGTCATCGTCATCAAAAAAAATAATGTAATCGCCCGACGCCAAATCTAAACCATAATTTCTGCAACCAGGCAAGCCTTTTTTATAATTGGTAGGTCGTTTGTAATATTGAAAACGGGAATCCTTTTTTAAAAAAGCTGTAATAACGGTCAATGTGTTATCGGTGCTTCCGTCGTCAATAATTAAACACTCCCAATTTTTATAGCTTTGAGCCTGAATGGATTGCAGGGTTTCAAAAATAAAGTGAGCCCTGTTGTAGGTTGCCATGATGATACTAACGATGGGCTGTAGTTGTTGCATTTAACGAATTATGCTTTTTAAAATATAATTTAGGGTTGTTTTTTTGCTGAAAGACGAATGGAACAACAATTGTCTTTCTTTTTTCAATACCAGCATTAATGACTTAAAATTACGATTATTTGTTATTAATTGATTTCTTAGCACCAGTTGAAATCCGAAAAGTATTTCTGTTTCATCAAATTTTTCGGCATTGAATTTTAAAAGATCTTTTTTTATTTCTTCCTTCCATTCTAAATAATTAGAAAGATCTATTTTTTTTTCCAAAAAATTTTCTGTTAGTAGGTTATGAGTTGCTGTATTCCATGAAAACTCCTTTGTGATATTTTTAAACAGTTCTAAAACACGTTTTTCGTGTGTTTTTTTTTTTTCATCATTACATTGAATACCCGAAGTTAAACTGCCTGTATGTAGTCTGTATTGGTATAAATTGGCATCTAAGTGATAAAAATTAAATTTTGTACTTGCTCTCAACCAAAAATCATAATCTTCCAATAAAAAAAGCGTTTCATCATAGCCTTGTAATTCTTGATATACTTCTTTTTTGTATAAAAATGAAGCGCCAATTTTATTGCCAAATAAAATATGCTCGGTTGGTCCTGTACGATGTATTCGTTTTAAATTACCATTTTCATTGATAATATCATAGTTGGAATATACAATATCTGCTTGGTTTTTAAGTAATGAATCGATTAAACAGTCTAAAAAGTTTGGTTTTAGAATATTGTCGTCTGAGGTCCAAGTGATGAAATCGCCTTTTGCATAGCGGTGACCAATATTTAAAGATGCGGGTAGTTTTTTGTTTTCGTTATTTAAAATAACTTTTATTCTGTTGTCTTTTTCAGCAAATTTATTGGCAATGGAAACTGAGTTGTCTTTTGAAAAGTCATCGACAATGATAAGCTCAAAATTTGAATAGGTTTGGTTTAAGATACTACGAATGGCAACCTCTAAAAACGTTTCGCCATTGTGTACAGGTAGCACGATTGATATTAAGTAATTAAAACGCCTCATTCAAAAGCAGATAGATTGTTATAGAATAATATCATTTTTATACGTTCTGGCATATTTCATTATGTTATATCCTTTTCCCATATATTTTGATGTTATCAAAGCTACTAAAAAAGCCATTCCTTTCGTGAAAGTATAATATTTTGAAATTAATTTAAAAGCACTGTATTTATAGGGTACTTGTCTGTTATTTTGAGCCAAACTAAAAGAATATTGCATATATCCTGATAGAAACCAGCGAATTAATACATGGTTTTTATAGCTAACCAAATCTTTGGCTGTTTGGTATTTAATGTTGGCTATTATGGCATCGTAGGCAAAATTATTAATTTTGTTGATGGTAGAAATAGAGCCGGAATGTATGCGCCTATGCGTTAGTATCTTATCTACGAAAGCGCCCCGAAATGGCTGCGACAACATTTTTACGAAAAAATTATATTCGTCGCCATCAATAAGATGTTCGTTAAATGTGATATTTTCAACGATGCTGCGTTTGCCTAAAAAATCATCGGTAATCCAACCTATTTTATTTAAAGCAAAATTTTCTACCGTAATTGTTGAGGTTTCTCTATCGAAGTTATAAGGGCTTCCTATAAATTCGCCACTTTCATGATTGAAATTAAGTGTATTGGTAACTACAAAATCCAATTGGTCTTTAACGAGAGTTTTATAAGCAATGTCTAAATGGTTGGGCAACATAATATCATCGCTATCAAACCATTTAATGTAAGGGCCTGTTGTTTGCAAAAACCCAAAATTTCGACACGAATTTGCGCCTTTTTTAAGCATTTCGGGTCTTTTGTATGCCTTAAATCTGGAATCGTTTAATTGATAGTCAATCATTATTTTAAACGATTCATCCATGCTTCCATCATCAACAAGAATACATTCCCAATTTGTAAAGTCCTGCAAAACAATGCTGTTTAAGGTATCGGGCAATAAGTTTTCCCTATTAAAGACCGGTATTATAATTGAGATTAAAGGCTTAATGGTCATTTTTTCTTAAATGGATAAAAACACGGCGTGTAAACTTAATACTTTGAACAAAATAACATTGCTTTAAAAACGAGGTAAATACAAACAGCCAAAAATTGAAACTTACTTTTTTGTGTTTGTAAATTATTTGTTCATAATATAACAATAAAAAACGTTGTTGGGCTCGCGTAAATTTACTTAAATGCTCAAGAGTAATAAATTTAAAAAACGCCAACCTCAAAATTTCCTTTTCGTGGGTTTTAAAGTTTGCCCTAGAAATATTTTCTTCACTCAACCTAAAACTTAAAAAGGCACTATTAATTGAATAGATGTTTTTAAATTCTGAAAATTCCAACCACGCCCTATCGTCAGTAAACCATGCCAGATTATAATTGTAGAACCCATATTTATTATAAGCATGTTTTTTGAACATATATTCCGATAAAGAACTGCGCGTTTTATTGGTAAAGCGTCTGTGAAAAAAATCTGTTGCCTTTTCTATTTTTGGATGTGTAAATAATGGGGAAGTTTGGTTGCTTCTATTATCAATTGTAACCGATGCAAATCGAACAACGTTGCAGTTATTTTTGTTAATTTCAGGAAGATGTTTATAGAATTCGGCTATATAGTTGGTGCTTAGTACATCATCATCACCCAAAACCATAAGCCAATCTTCGTTCGTTGTCAAGTCAATACAACGCTCCCATTGTTTTACCAAAGAAGTATTACCTAGGTTATGTTCAAATCTTTTATATACAAAATTAAACCTGTCCTTATATTGCTCTAACAGGTCGGAACAATTTTCTTTACTGGCATCATCCCCAATATAAACATTGAAATTTTTATTGGTTTGATTGGCCAATGACTCAAGGGTTTCTTGAAAAAAAGTGAATTTGTAAAAAGGAATTACAATAGCAATCATTTTGTTTTTTTTAATACCTTAAAAAGGAATTTAATAAAAGCGGTTTCTTTTATTTTTTTTGTCCATTTATAAGTCTTGGAATTTTGATAGTTATGTATGCTGGTTTTTAATTTTGTGTTTTCGTGATGTTTTAGTTTTAATTCTTGTATCAAAAACTCAATGTAATCGCTATTCGGAATAATGTCTTTAATATAAACCATGGCCTTTATATGGTTTTCTTGCATGTGGTTTGCGTTGCTGGTCATGCCATTTGGGTTTAATCTATAATAGGCCATAGGTTGGTTTAAAAAATAAACAAGCTCTGTTTTTTGGAAAAGATAAAGCCACATGATCCAATCTTCTTTTGCCTTTAGTTCTTCGGGAAACTTAAAACCTTTAAACAATGTAGCGTCGAATAAGCCACAGTGTATTGGAATGCTAAAAAGCGTTTCCCATTTTAATAAAACGCTTTTGAGATTAAATAAATCTGGTGATAAATGGCAATAAGGATCTGTTGATTGAAGAGGATTTTCAAGAAACATCCTGAAATTTGTTATCACTATCTGGATGTTTTTTGAAAGGTATTTTTTAAATATATCAATGGAGCCTTGCAGTTTTCCTTGGCTAAGACTATCATCGGCATCTAAAAATTGTATGTAATCTCCTGTTGCTATGCGAAGCCCCGAATTTCTTGCACTGCTTAGGCCGCCATTTTCTTTATAAACATATTTGAACCGGTCGCTTTTGTTTTGCCAAAGTTTTGCTACCTGTTCTGTATGGTCGTTCGAACCATCATTCACTATAATGCATTCCCAATTTTCATAACTTTGTTTCCATACCGATTCTAGTGCTTCAGTTAAGTACTGAGCTTGGTTGTAACACGGAACTATAATGGAAACCAGCATTTAGTATTGTTTAAAATATTTTCTTTTTATTCTTTTTAAAATAAATTTGGCTAAATCTTTAACGGTAAACCACTTGTCCCTGTGCAGCTCTTCAACGATATTTTCTTTTTTATAATAATCCAAAAACTTTTTTTTGTAATAATCTTTAAGAATATGAGCATTATAATCTTGAATGTTTTCTGTGTGCCAAGATCCTTCAAAATGATGAACCGCATAGTTTTGTTCAATATTCAAACAAAAAAAATGGGAAGGGTATATGCAAATGTCATCTTCCAGTTTTTGGGTTTCATTTCTAAAAGGATCAACCTTATAATGGTTTATTAAAAACTCTGAAACGATTCTGGTGTTGGTTCTTTCATCAAAACCATTTAAGTTTTCATAGTATTCGAGTATATTTTTTGGCCAATTGTGTTCTTTGCTTGAGCCCCATAATGCCGTAAAAGGGTACCCATAATCTTCAAATCCTGAAAAGGCGCCATGAGTTAAAAACCTATCTAAATTACACCTTATTTCAACGTCAGTATCTAAATAAATTCCTCCATAGTGGTACAATACATATACTCTAACATAATCAGAAACAAAAGCCCATTTTCTTTTTTCATAAGCTTCACTAATAAAAGCGTTTCTTCTAATATCAAAATTATCTTCATTCCATTCAATAATTTTATAATCCGGTAAATGGAATTTCCATGATTGAATGCACTTTTCAATTAAGTTAGATTTTTTGTTTTTACCAAACCAACAATAATGAATAGTTTTTGGTATCATTTTAATATGGTGTTAAATACATAAAAATACCACTAGTGTTAATTTTATTTCCGTTCTCCATTATCCAGCGATGGGAAGGGTGTTTGTGATATGGGATATTCAAGTCCATACCTTTTAAAATTTTATCAATTTTAGCATCCTCATCAAAATCGTCGTAAATTAACTCAATCCTATGTGTTTTTCTAAATCTATTTGATAAAGTGGCTATTAAATTATCGATATAAAATGGATGGATTTCAGCCAAAATTTCCGTTTGTTCTTGCCATGGAAAAATTAATGGGTTTAATAATTCTATTTCAAAACCTTCACAATCCATAAACACCAAATCGATTTTGGAATCGATTTTTGAAAATTCTTCTTCTGAAGCTTTTCCGTATATGGCATAATTTTGAAGCTTATTTTCTTGAAACCAAGATTTTATAAATGGATGAAAGTACGCTTCTGTTTCATAAATAGCAAAGGAATCTGGATTTAGAAAACAACTAATTCCAGCAGCATAATAGCCATTATTCCCGCCAATTAACATTATGTTTTTAATTTCTTTATTGAGTAAGCTTTCAAATTTTGGATGTAAGCAAGATTCATATAACCCCAATATCTCACTGGTGGTTAATATGCTCGATACACTTTGCGGTATTTTTAATCCTGTAAATGGGCCAAAATAGACTCTGTTTCCAAGTCTTTCGAGTAAAGACAGGTTTGTATGTTTTTCTTTTTTAAATAATTTCATGGATTACAATATTAGGTACTAAGCTAATTTTTCCGGGCCATTCTCCTTTATAATTATCGCCCCTTCTGATGCCGTCATCGTAGATGTTTAGTTTGGTAACCCCTTCAAATAGATTATACAATTTACCGTGGGAATTGTTTGTGTGAAAATTCAAGGTATAGATGCCTGTGTTTAGGATGTACTTGTTGATTTTGATGGTAAAATTGTAATTTCCTACGGCTAAATTTCCTATTGCACTATTGATGTGATAACTGTTTATTGCCGTTATGAGTTCATGTAATTCATTGTAAATGGCAACACAAAAGCCAATATCTGGTTTGTTTTGTTTAATCGATAGGGCAATGTCTATATAAAAATCCTCACCATTTGAAATGTTGCTCACTCTCTTTTTTTCAGAGTTAAGAATCGCAACTTCTTTAAGTTTGTATAGGTCGGTTTCATGATAAACCAATCTTTCAGACTCTAGGTTTAAATAATGTGTAATTATTTCTTCAACGTCACCTTCCTTGGTTATCAATCCATTTTCAAGTAATATTGCCCGCGTACACAAACTTTTTACCGCCGCCATATTATGGCTCACAAACAACACCGTTCGTCCTTCGCCCCTAGAAATATCCTGCATCTTGCCAATCGCTTTTTTCTGGAATTCGGCATCGCCAACGGCCAGTACTTCATCAATAATTAAAATTTCAGGTTCTAAAAAGGCGGCCACGGCAAAAGCCAAGCGTACCGTCATCCCCGACGAATAGCGTTTTACAGGGGTGTCAATATAGCGTTCGCAACCCGAAAAGTCGATAATTTCATCGAGTTTAGAGGTTATTTCCTTTTTGGTCATGCCTAAAATGGCCCCGTTTAAATAAATGTTTTCGCGCCCCGTCATTTCGCCATTAAAACCCGTGCCCACTTCCAGTAAGGAAGCCACCCGACCGCCAAATTTAATTTCGCCCGTTGTGGGTGTGGTAACCCGCGATAAAATTTTAAGGAGGGTCGATTTTCCTGCGCCGTTTTTGCCAATAATACCCAAAACCTCGCCACGTTTCACTTCAAAATTAATAGCCTTTAAAGCCCAAACGTAACTGCTTTCGCCTTTGGTAGTCCTATCGTTGGTATCGCCTATTTTTAAATAAGGGTCTTCCTTCCCCCGAATACGGTGCCACCACCGGTTTAGGTCATGGCTAATCGTACCGGTTCCAACGACTCCCAAACGGTATTGTTTTGATATGTTTTCGGCTTTTAATATAATATCATTCATTTTTTAGCGAATGGTGAATGGTGTAAAGTGAATGGTGAACTTCTCGCTTCTCACTTTTTCACTTGCTTTTATTAAATAATTCCTAAATCCTAATCTCTTAATTTCTTTCAAGTTTTGTTCTGTATTTTCATTATTGGCTGAGAGTTTCAATTGCTGTGATATCAAATATTGAGTTTTCAACTCGGATAAAGAACCTAAACCAATCATTAAATACTGTATAAAATTTTTATCGTTTTTCCAGTGGCTCCTTCTGCTATATTAGATGGTTTAGAAACTGATGCTCTGCGCATTTGGTTCACTAATCCATACTTTTCTTCCAAACCTCTAAATCCTTTATGACCCATAATTTTTTTTACCATTCTCCCTTCACCATCAAACCGTATCAATAAAACTTTTTTCTGTTTTGTTGAACAATAGCAACCCCATAAAAAAAACGGCTACGGTTATTATAAAGGTGTACACAAGCCCCCAATAGGGCAATGCGCCTATGTTCAGCACCATATAACGCGTGGTTTCAATAATATAGGCTAAGGGGTTGTATTTTACTAACCATACAAAATCGGGCATTTTTTGTTCTACCAAGGCCATGGGATATACTACTGCGGAAATGTACATTAACAGTTGAACGCCAAACCCGACCAAGTAATTTAAGTCCCTGTATTTTGTAACCATCGAAGAGATGATCATGCCAAAACCCAAACCAAGCGTACCCATCAAAACCACCACCACCGGAAACAATAGGATAAACCCATTTAATGAAATAGCGGCTCCTTGAAAATAAAAATACAGATAAAACACGATGAAAATGAGTAATTGGATACCAAATTTCAATAAATTGGAAATGACCAACGAGAGGGGTGTGATAATACGCGGAAAGTACACCTTCCCAAAAATACTTGCATTGGCGCCAAAGGTATTGGAGGTGCCCGTTAAACAGGATGTAAAATAATTCCAAATGGTGATGCCCGCCAAATTGAATAAAAACGGTGGCACGGTTCCGGTATCAATTCCCGCCAAATTATTGAATATAATGGTAAAGGTGATGGAGGTGAACAAAGGCTGTATTAAATACCAAAGGGGGCCTAAAACGGTTTGTTTATAGGCGGTTATGACATCGCGTTTTACAAAAAGCGTTAACAAATCGCGATATTGCCAAATCTCCTTGAAATTAAGGTTTATAGCACTTCTTTTTGGTGAAATGGTATAAAGCCAATGGGTATCGTGCGTGGGGTTGTTCAAGTTTTTGTTTTTTAAATTAGTTGTTTGTTTGATATTTTTTATTCTTCAATTTTTACAGCCATCCACTCTAGTTAAGGCAAACACTACACCGAAGGTACTTTGTAGATAAAGCGTATCAAAGGCGTATCAAAGGCGTAGTTAAAGCGTGTTTTGTTAAAATTTTTAACAGTAGCAATAACACATTTTTAAGCCATGTTGGATTTAAGTCGCTTAGGGTTCGTTTTTTAAAAAAGCCATTTTTAAGAATTGGATTTCCTAAAAAAAGTTTTAATCTGCGATAGCCACCCTGTTGGCCTTCCTTCATCATGGTAGCCGTTGGCATAATTTCCGTAGCCATAACCATAGCCGTATCCATAACCGTACCCATAGCCATATTTCGCTTTTTGGTCGTAACCGTTATATATTAAACTGATGTTTTTTATTTGCTTGGTCTTGTATTTTTCATTAATAAAATTAAGCATGCCTTTTTTGGTGTAATCCTGTCTAACCACATATAAGGAAGCATCTACATAGTCCAATAATTCCAGGGCATCTGCAACCAATCCCACGGGTGGCGTGTCTAAAATAATATAGTCATATTGCAATTTTAAGGTTGAAATGAGTTCATTTAACTTTTCATTGATCAATAATTCGGAAGGATTGGGAGGAATGGGGCCCGAAGTAATCACATCCAAATGTGCAATTTCTGTTTTCTGGATGACGATTTCCAGTGGTTCTTGCCCAATGAGATAGTTCACCACACCAATATCATTTTTAATGTTAAAGTCGCCAAAAATCTTGGGTTTTCTTAAATCCAATCCTACCAAAATGGTTTTTTTGCCACTTAAAGCAAAAACCGTTGCAACGTTAATGGAGCAAAACGTTTTGCCCTCGCCACTTACCGATGAGGTTACTAATAAAGTTTTAGCACCATCCAAATCTTTTGATTTATAGAAATATTGCAAATTGGAACGGATGGCCCGAAACGCCTCGGCAACGGCCGATTTTGGTTTTCTGTGAACCACTAGGTTATTATCCAGTTTGTTTTTACCCACAACGCCCAAAATGGGAATGGTCGATAGTTGTTCCACATCCATGGGGCTATGGATATTATGGTCTAAAAATGTTAAGATAAAGGCCAGTAAAACAGGGATAAGTAAAGCAAAAAATAAGGCGAACACGTAGCGAATATTCAAATTTCTGCCCAACACGGTAGCACCCGTATTTTTTGCGGGGTCAATAATTAATATATCCGAAATATTGGCGGCCTTAATAATTTCTGCTTCCCCACGTTTTGCCAAAAATACATTATAGGTTTGCTCGCTTAATGTATATTGGCGGTTTATGGTGATTAGTTTTTGCTGGTCTTCGGGCAGCTTGCTAAATTGCGATTCAACCGAACTTAATGAACTGTTTATAGATTGCAATTCGCGTTTTAGCCCATTGGTGGCGGCACTTATGTTTTCGAGCAACACGTTTTTTAAACCTTCAATTTGGCGGTTTAAATCGTTAAAAATGGAAGCATCGCTACGAACGGAATATTGCAGTTTCGATTTTTGTACCGATAGTTCGTTAATTTTTGAAACATTGTTCAAAATATTGCCATCACCAATACCGGCGATGGAAGGTGCGGGTATGTCGGTAAACGAACTACTGGTCAATAAATAATTTTTAAGGTTTGAATAATAACTTAGTTGCCTATTGATGGTTTCTTTTTCTTCATCAAGTTTGGTAAGTTTGTCGTTCAGCAGGCTACTGTCGTTATCCAAACTGTAAATTTTGTTTTTCTTACGGTAATCGTTCAGCGCTTCGGCATTATCGGACAGTTCATTTTTTACACGCGCAATTTGTTCATCAATAAAACTAATGGTATTGGTCGCAAATTGGTTTTTTCGGTCTAGTTGGTCTTCACTTAAAACCGTAACCACCATGTTGAGGTAGTCAACAATTTTTTGGGTGTTTTTATCAATAAGGGCAATGTCCAAAATAGGCGATGATGCGGCATTATCCACCGAGGTTCGGGCTTGATAGCTAGACACCACGCTATCAAAATCGCTAAATTGAATGAAGTAAGCATCGCCATAAACGGGCTGCCTCTTTTCTGCTAATTTAATGCTGCCCTTTAAAAATGGTAATTGAATGGCAGCACCCAATTTGAATTGTTTTTTATAGGTGCCAACAGACACATCAACAGGGGTGATTTCCTTGGTAATGTAGTTTTGTGCCTGTACAACGGGATTGGTAAATTCGGTTTCCAGCTCGAAGGTGTCGGCATTTATAAACGTAATTTTTATGGGGATATTTAAAAGTTGCGGTGCGTTGTAATCGTGGTCGAATTTAAAAGGGGCCGCTTTGTAAATATCCTGCATCCTAAACCTACCTTGCACCAAATAGCTTTTGTAAAATTCCAACCGGTCCACCACTTTTTCATGGTGCGAACGCGATTTAAGCGTAACGATCATGGTTTGAACTTTCGAGGTTACACCGCCCCAATTGAAGGTTAAACTGGCGTTGGAAGTGAACAGCGGGTTGCTATCATCTTCAATAGAAATTTTTGTGCCCAAACGATACGAAAACTCTTCGCGTATGTTTTTTTGATACACATAGAAGATGCCTATGGCCAGCAACAGTAAAAAGAGCTTCCAGTAGCTTAACGCCCTAAACAGAAACTTTTTTATATCGAAACTGGGGCCCGATTCTGAAACTTCAAATTCTTCAATCATAACGTCATTTTACAGGTTTCGGGTTAAAAAGTAGGTCGATACCAATACCGATAATATGGAAGCAATGGTCGTAATATTCTGGATAGCCGTTTGTCCGGCACCCAAGGCTTTGCGTTTTAAGGGCTTCACCAAAATCATGTCGTTGGGCTGTATGTAGTAAAAGGGCGATTGCATGGCGGCTACATTGGTTAAATCGATATGGTGTATTTTTTGTCCGTCGGGATATTGCCGAACAACCAACACATCGGTACGGTCGCCGGTTTGGGCAATGTCGCCCGCATTTGCCAAGGCTTCAATAATGTTTACGCGGTCTTGGTACAAGGTGTAAACCCCCGTGCCACTTACCTCGCCGGTTACCGTATAGCGCAATCCAGCCAATTTAACGGTCACAAAAATTTCGGCGGTTTCCTTAAAATATTGTGCTAATAATTCCTTTTTTACTTTGTCTTCAATTTCCTTAATGGTAAATCCCAAAACATTGATTTCACCTAAAATAGGAAACTTGATGTTGCCATGTAAATCGATGGTAAAACCATTAAAATAGAGTGCCGCACTTCCTTGGTTGGTGTTCGTGCCTACATTTTCAACCGGATTGAAAATAGCGGTAAGTTCAGTATCCATGGCTTTAACATTAATGCTCAAAATATCGTTCACTTGCACCCTGTATGGTTTTGATAGTTCCTTGATTTGCAGTGAGTCGGTTTTGGCTGTGCCTTTATCCTGTAAATAAACAATGTCTTTGTTGCTAATGCAAGAAGTGCATAACATGCTGAAAGCGACACAAATAAACAGGAACATTTGTTTCATCATGGGGGTCACGGATTTGACACAAATATAACTTTTCAAAATGAACAATAAAACTTATAATAGAATTTTTGGTTTTTTATCCGTTCTTTGCAAAAAAAATCAAGTCGGGCGCATTAAAATCAAGAACCTTGTTAAAAAACGAATTGGCACGAATTAAATGAGTTGGACGCATTTAAAATTAATGAAATTCGTGTTCTTAGTATTTTTAATGCCTTCGACCCTCAAAAAAAAGACTTTTGAATTACTTAACTGTTGAAAATATATCGAAATCGTACGGCGAGCTAACACTTTTCGAAAACATTTCCTTTAGCATCCATAAAGATCAAAAAATTGCCTTTGTTGCCAAAAATGGTACGGGAAAAACCTCTATTTTAAACATTATTTCTGGTGAAGATGAAGCCGATGCGGGCAGCGTTATTTACAGAAAGGACATTAAGGTGTCGTTCCTCTCGCAAGACCCAAAGTTAAACCCGGCCTTAACGGTTGAAGAAACCATTTTTGCGAGTGATAACCCTATTTTGAAAGTCATTCAGGATTATGAGCACGCGCTTCTAAATCCGGATGATGCCGATGCCTACCAAAAAGCCTTCGAACAGATGGAACAGCACCAGGCATGGGATTTTGAGACCCAATACAAACAGATACTTTTTAAACTTAAATTGGAGAATTTGAGCGAAAAAGTAAGTGCACTTTCGGGCGGACAAAAAAAACGCTTATCGTTGGCAAATGCCCTTATAAACAAACCCGACCTGCTCATTTTGGATGAGCCTACCAACCACCTTGACCTGGAAATGATTGAATGGTTGGAAGCTTTTTTCGCCAAGGAAAACATTACCTTGTTTATGGTGACGCACGACCGCTATTTTCTGGAACGTGTGTGCAACGAGATAATAGAATTGGATGAAGGGCAACTGTACAGTTATAAAGGTAATTATTCTTATTATCTTGAAAAACGCGAAGCCCGCATCGAGCAAACCGAAGTGGAAACAGGCAAAGCCAAACAACTTTTTAAGAAAGAATTGGAATGGATGCGCCGCCAACCCAAAGCCAGAACGACCAAATCGAAATCGCGTATCGACGATTTTCACGACATCAAGCACCGCGCCAGTCAGCGACGAAACGACCATGAAGTGCAACTGGAACTCAACATGGAACGTTTGGGCAGTAAGGTGGTCGAATTTCACAAGGTATCAAAAGCGTTTAAAGATAAGGTTATACTCCAGGGCTTTGAATACCTGTTTAAAAACGGCGAGCGCACCGGCATTATTGGAAAAAATGGCACGGGCAAAACCACCTTTTTAAACCTGTTAACGCAAACTACCAAGCCCGATGCAGGAAAAGTGGTGATTGGCGAAACCGTTAAATTTGGTTATTACACCCAAAACGGCATCACCATCAAGCCCGAGCAAAAGGTTATCGACGTAATTCGGGAGTTTGGCGATTATATTCCGCTTAAAAAAGGACGCCAAATAAGTGCACAGCAACTGTTGGAACGCTTTCTTTTTAGCAGAAAGAAGCAATACGATTTTGTTGAAAAGCTAAGTGGTGGCGAACGTAAACGCTTGTATTTGTGTACGGTTTTAATTCAGAATCCTAATTTTTTAATTCTGGATGAACCTACCAACGATTTGGATATTGTAACCTTAAATGTTTTGGAAAATTTCCTTCTGGACTTTCCCGGATGCGTTATTGTGGTATCGCACGACCGTTATTTTATGGATAAAGTGGTCGATCACCTATTTGTGTTTCGCGGGGATGGCATCATTGAGGATTTTCCCGGAAATTACACCGATTTTAGGGTGTACGATGATAGTCAACCCGCTGTTTCCAACACTTCGGAAGATAAAAAAGAAAAGAACGCTTGGAAAAAAACCGAAGCCAACAAACTATCCTTTAATGAGGAAAAGGAACTTAAAAACATTGAAAGTAAACTAAATGTCTTGGCTTTTGATAAAAAGGAATTGGAGGCCCAATTTCATAACCCCGATTTAACCCCAGAGAACATAAACAAGCTATCGGAAGCCTTGCAAAAAATTATTGATGAGATTGAAGCCAAAGAAACGCGCTGGTTTGAGTTGTCATCAAAATTGGAAGGTTAGTTAAGGGTTGCGCAGATAGACTCTGAAGTTTTTTGTATTGGTTTTCCCTTCTGAAAAAACGGCAACTGCAACTGCAAACTACTCCCGTATCTTCTTTTTGCGCAACTCAAAATTCTGGCCCAGATACACTTTGCGCACCATGGCGTCGTTTGCCAATTCCTCGGGTTCTCCAGCTTTTAGGATGCTGCCTTCAAACATTAAATAGGTACGGTCGGTAATGGCAAGTGTTTCTTGCACGTTGTGGTCGGTTATTAAAATGCCAATGTTCTTTTTGGTAAGTTGCGCTACAATGCGCTGAATATCTTCAACCGCAACAGGATCCACGCCCGCAAAAGGTTCGTCCAGTAATATAAAACTGGGGTCGGTTGCCAAAGCACGCGCAATTTCTGTACGACGGCGCTCGCCACCCGATAATAAATCGCCACGGCTTTTGCGAATATGGCCTAGACCAAACTCTTCAATGAGCGATTCCATTCTGAATTCCTGCTCTTTTTTGCTGAGTTTGGTAAGTTGCAGCACGCTTAATATATTGTCTTCAATACTTAGTTTCCTAAAAACGGAGGCTTCTTGTGCCAAATAACCAATGCCATTTTGTGCCCGTTTGTACATGGGGTACTGGGTTATTTCGGTTTTATCTAAAAAAATATGGCCGCCATTGGGTTTTATCAAGCCAACAATCATGTAGAACGACGTTGTTTTTCCAGCGCCATTAGGGCCTAAAAGACCTACAATTTCACCTTGGTTTACTTCAAGGGAAACGTTTTTTACCACTTGTCGCCCACTATACGACTTCATTAAATTTTCGGCTCTTAAAATCATATTTTTTGTATCAAGTTAAAGGATAAAACCTTCTTGTTTTGTTGCTTTTTTGTTGAATGGTTATTGGGTTATTAAGTTTTTAGTTATTAAGTCATTAAGTTATTGGTTATTTAGGCTTGACCAATTAATAACGAGTAACTAAATAACTGAACAACACATTCCATCCCAAACAATTTAATAACTGAACAACACATTCCATCCCAAACAATTTAATTACTGAACGCCAAAAATAGTAAAATGATATGATAATGATGGCGCACGTGAATTTAATATCCCTAGTTAGCCTTGTTGTTCCAGAGCATCCCAAAACTCGTAGGCCCGACGTAAGTGCGGTATAACAATAGTGCCCCCAACCAAGGTTGCAATACTTAATGCTTCAACCACTTCGGCTTTTTTCAAACCCAATTTATGGCTGGTTTCTAAATGGTACTTCACGCAATCATCGCATCGTAATACTGCCGAAGCCACCAAACCTAAAAGTTCCTTGGTTTTTACATCCAAGGCACCTTCCGCGTAAGCGTTGGTATCTAAATTAAAAATACGCTTGATTACTTTATTGTTGTCGGCCAAAATTTCGGCATTCATTTTAGAACGGTAGTCGTTAAACTCGGTAACTAGGTTAGGCATGCTTTTTTAATTTTCTGTTTTGGTTTCTTATAACAATTTTTGAAATGATGATGCTCGCTTCATACAGGATTAAAATGGGTATGGCAACAATAATTTGACTGGCTATATCGGGGGGCGTAATGATTGCCGATAAGACCAACACCAAAATTAAGGCATATTTTCGGTATTTTTTTAAGAATTCGGGCGTAACCAAGCCTATTTTGGTTAGAAAATAGATGATGATGGGAAGCTCGAAAATGATGCCCGAAGCCAGTACGGACGAGCGTACCAAACCAATGTAGGAGCTGATGTCAATTTGATTGTCAACCCGCGCGGAAATGCTATAATTTGCCAAAAAGTTAATGGATAAGGGCGTAATAATGTAATAGCCGAACAATGCTCCCGTAAAGAACAGTAAGGATGAAATGATTATAAAGCCACGGGAGTGTTTGCGTTCGTTTTCGTGCAAGCCAGGGCTTATGAATTTCCATAATTGGTAAATAATATAAGGAAACGCCATGATGAAACCACCTAAAATGGCGGTCCAAATATCTGCTGAAAATTGTCCTGCCATGGTTCTGTTCTGCAAAATAAGGGGCATTTCATCATTGCAGAAAGATGTTTCCACCTGCATATAAGTTGCTGTTTTGCATAACAGTTCGTAGGTTGGAAACGTCATGTCTAGGGGCGCAAAAATAATGTCCTCAAAAATAAACCGGCTAAAAATAAATGCCAAGGTAGCAACAATAACTACTGCCAGGGTTATTTTTATAAGGTGCCAGCGCAAATCTTCAAGATGGTCTAAAAACGACATCTCGTTTATGTTTTTTTTCGCCATTAGATTATGCCTTCTTTAATTAAATCGTGTAAATGCACCACACCGGCGTACAGGCCGTTTTCTTCAACCAAAAGTTGCGATATTTCATGGGCTTCCATCATTTCCAGGGCATCAATGGCCATGGCTTCGGCTGCAATGCGTTTGGGGTTGGTGCCCATAATATCCTGGGCAGTTAATTTTGAAAAATCATCTACTTTGGTAAGCATGCGCCGTAAGTCGCCATCGGTAATAATGCCAATTATTTTGTTGTTATCCACAACGGCGGTAACGCCTAACATGTTCTTGGATATTTCGATGATTACCTCCTTGATGTTTGTTGAGGCGCTAACTTTAGGTTTTTCGTTTACCGATGAAATATCCTGAACGCGCAAGTACAGTTTTTTTCCCAAAGCGCCCCCAGGGTGGTATTTGGCAAAGTCGTTGCTTGAAAAACCGCGCAGTTCCAGTAAGCAAATGGCCAATGCATCGCCAAGAACCAGTTGTGCGGTAGTGCTTGTGGTTGGTGCTAAATTATTGGGGCACGCTTCCTTTTCAACAAAAGCATTTAAGATATGATCGGCATGTTGCCCCAAAAACGAGTTGGTGTTGCCCGTTATGGCAACTATTTTGTTTTTGGTTCGTTTTATAAGTGGTATGAGTACCTTAATTTCGGGCGTATTTCCGCTTTTTGAAATGCAAATTACTACGTCATCATCAAGAATGAGCCCTAAATCACCGTGTATGGCATCGGCGGCATGCATAAAAACCGCTGGGGTTCCGGTAGAGTTTAAGGTGGCTACTATTTTGCTGGCGATAATGGCACTTTTGCCAATACCTGTAATGATTACGCGCCCTTTTGAATTGTAAATTAGGTTTACGGCATCGGCAAAATCATCATTTATCAAATTTGACAAGTTTAATATAGCTTTACTTTCTAATTCAATAGTTTGTTTTGCGATATTGATAATTGAACTGTTGTTATTCAAA
Organism: Mariniflexile maritimum; assembly: GCF_009746565.1. Lineage (GTDB taxonomy): Bacteria > Bacteroidota > Bacteroidia > Flavobacteriales > Flavobacteriaceae > Mariniflexile > Mariniflexile maritimum. The sequence goes on along the minus strand of NZ_WRPN01000013.1, from coordinate 13,142 downwards.
ATTTATTGATTTTTTTGGGTGATGCTTTTAAAGATTTTGTTATCTTTAATGTTGTCGATAAACAGGTTTTTATTGTAATTTCGATTTTCGTTACAAAACTAACGAAAAAATCATAAGAGCACTCTCTTAATACTTTAAAAATAAAGGCTCTTTGGTTTCATTGGTTTATATTTTTTAATTTTTAAATAAATTTTAATACTATTCATGTTAATAGCTAAAAATGACTTGCTAACCGCGCTAAAAAAATACTTTGGTTTTGGTAAGTTTAAAGGGTTGCAAGAAAGCGTTATAGAAAACATAGTTTCTGGAAATAACACCTTCGTTATTATGCCAACTGGCGGGGGCAAATCGCTTTGTTATCAATTACCGGCACTCATGCAAGAGGGTACGGCAATAGTGGTATCGCCTTTAATTGCTTTAATGAAAAACCAGGTGGACGCCATACGTGGGGTCTCAAATGAAGAAGGGATTGCCCATGTTTTGAATTCCTCATTGAACAAAACCGAAATTAAACGGGTTAAGGAAGATATTGTAAACGGCATTACCAAACTGTTGTATGTAGCGCCCGAATCGCTTACCAAAGAAGAAAATGTCGAGTTTTTACGCTCTGTAAAAGTGTCGTTTATGGCCATTGATGAGGCCCATTGCATTAGTGAATGGGGGCATGATTTCAGGCCCGAATATAGAAACCTAAAGCAGATTATTGGTCGAATTGGCGATAAAATCCCCATTATAGCATTAACAGCTACGGCCACTCCAAAAGTTCAGGAAGACATCATTAAAAACCTGGGCATAAGTGGCGCAAAAACCTTTAAGGCCTCGTTTAACAGACCCAATTTATATTATGAAGTACGGCCAAAAACCAAAAATGTTGATGCCGACATCATTCGATTTATAAAGCAAAACCAAGGAAAATCGGGCATTGTTTACTGTTTAAGCAGAAAGCGTGTTGAAGAACTCGCCCAGGTATTGCAAGTTAACGGAATTAAAGCGGTGCCTTACCATGCGGGGTTGGATGCCAAATCGCGTTCCAGCTACCAAGACCAATTCCTAATGGAAGATGTGGATGTGGTGGTAGCAACCATTGCCTTTGGCATGGGAATCGATAAACCCGATGTGCGTTTTGTAATCCACTACGACATCCCAAAAAGTATTGAAAGTTACTACCAAGAAACCGGTAGGGCAGGACGCGATGGCGGCGAAGGCCATTGTTTGGCGTTTTATGCCTATAAAGACATTGAAAAACTGGAAAAATTCATGTCGGGTAAACCTGTTGCCGAACAAGAAATAGGTCATGCCTTATTGCAGGAAGTCGTTGCATTTGCCGAAACATCCATTTCGCGCAGGAAATTTATTTTGCACTATTTTGGTGAAGAATTTGATAACGCCACAGGCGAAGGCGGTACCATGGACGACAACGTGCGGTTCCCCAAAAAGAAACATGAAGCCCAAGATGATGTTAAATTATTGTTGGAAACCATCGATGATACCAACGAAAAATACAAATCAAAAGATTTGGTTCATGTTATTACTGGCAAGGAAAACGCCCTGATAAATTCGCACAAAACCAATGAACAGCCATTTTTTGGCAAAGGCAGCAGCAAAGACAAAAAGTATTGGATGGCTTTATTGCGGCAAGTACTGGTTGCCGGTTTGCTAAAAAAAGACATTGAAACTTACGGGGTTATTAAATTAGCGCCATCTGGTAAGGATTTTATTAAAAATCCAACCTCGTTTATGATGACCGAAGACCACATTTTTGATGGCGAGCAGGAAGACGGCAGCATCATTGCCGCTGCAAAAACAGAAGGCGCCATAGCCGATCCCTTGTTAATGGACTTGCTAAAGGACTTGCGTAAAAAGAATGCCAAAAAATTAGGAGTGCCACCGTTCGTAATTTTTCAAGACCCTTCACTAGAGGATATGGCGTTAAAATATCCCATAACCATGATCGAGCTTGCCAACGTACATGGTGTGGGCGATGGCAAAGCCAAAAAGTACGGTAAAGATTTTATTGAGCTTATTGCCGCCTATGTGGAAGAGCACGACATCATCCGTCCAGACGATTTGGTCGTAAAATCAACGGGCAGTAATTCGTCCAATAAACTATACATCATCCAAAATATTGATAGAAAATTGCCATTGGACGACATTGCTTCTTCCAAAGGCATGACCATGGAAGAGTTTATTAAGGAAATGGAAGCCATCGTTTATTCGGGCACCAAATTGAACATTAATTATTGGATTGACGAAATTTTAGATGAAGACCAGCAAGAGGAAATCCACGATTATTTTATGGAATCCAAAACCGATAGCATCGATGCCGCCATTAAGGAATTTGATGGCAGTTATGAAGATGAAGAACTTCGTTTGTACCGAATCAAATTTATTAGTGAAGTAGCTAATTGATTTTTAAGGTTAAAAGTGAACGGTTAAAAGTGAAAAAGTTTTCTGGTTTTTCAGCTTTCCGTCTTTGCGCGATATTTATCTTCAGGTTGAACAATCTTCTGTAAAACTCTGTTTGTAGTTTCTAAAAATCCGTAATTCGTAAATCGTAACTCAAAAATCATCCTTATCTTTGTCCCTTCATAAAAAAAGAACAGCATGCAAGACGGATTATACGCAAAATTCAACACAACAAAAGGAAACATTCTAGTTGCTTTAGAATACAAAAAAACACCAGGAACGGTAGGTAACTTTGTGGCTCTGGCCGAAGGGAACCTAGAAAACAAAGTGAAACCTCAAGGCACCCCGTATTATGATGGCTTAAAATTCCATAGGGTAATTCCAGATTTTATGATTCAAGGAGGTTGCCCACAGGGTACTGGCACCGGCGATCCGGGATATAAATTTGACGATGAGTTCCATCCCGATTTAAAACACGATGGGCCTGGGGTTCTATCTATGGCAAATGCGGGCCCGGGCACCAATGGTAGCCAATTTTTTATAACGCACATAGAAACAGCGTGGTTGGATAACAAACACACGGTTTTTGGTAAAGTAGTGGAAGGGCAGGATGTTGTGGATGCGATTAAGCAAGGCGATATAATTGATAGCCTGGAAATTTTAAGGGTTGGCGCCGATGCGGAAGCTTACAATGCTGTTGAAGCTTTTAGAACTTTTGAGGGTTCTAGGGAAAAAAGAATGGCTGAAGCCAAAAAAGCGGCCGAGGCCTTATTGGATACCTTAGCAGCCGGTTTTAACAAAACTGAAAGTGGGTTGCGCTATCAAATCATTCAAAAGGGTACTGGGGCAAAAGCCGAAAAAGGCAAAAATGTATCGGTACACTATAAAGGGCAACTGGCCGATGGTACTGTTTTCGATTCATCGTACAAACGTAATGCGCCCATTGAGTTTCCACTTGGCGTAGGACAGGTTATTTCTGGTTGGGATGAAGGTATTCAACTTTTAAGGGTAGGCGATAAGGCACGCTTTGTAATCCCTAGTCATTTGGGCTACGGCAGCCGAGGAGCTGGTGGGGTTATTCCACCCGATGCGACCCTGATTTTTGATGTAGAGTTAATGAACGTTAAATAACTGTCGTAAAAAATAAACTTTTCAAAAAGCATCTTAGTTTTAGGATGCTTTTTTGTTTGGCTAAAAAAGGCCAGTACTTCTCTTTAAAACTAATTTTTTTTAGGTTAATCGATTATTTTTTAACCTAAAAATTGCTAGGGCTACTTTTGTGCCGTGAAAAGCATAAAAGAAACCTGTTTTTATAACGAGGTTATAAAAGAACTTATTTACCCATTTGGAAACATATTTATTTTTCAAGGGTTTGTGGTTTCTGAAATTAATAGGGGCGTTATTTTTAATTGGGAAGACCACGGGAAAATTATTACCGAAGATATCGCCTGTTTTCTGGGCACCAACGGGGGCGACCTCATATATATTTCCAATAGAATCCATCCTTACTCGGTTTTTGTGACCGATTGGTTCAAATTTTTCAACAACAGTTATAGCTTAAAAAGTTACTTTATCGTTTCGCAAAATGCCATTGGCATTGTAAATTCTCTAATTGAAAATCTTTTTTTCAGTACTAAAATAAAGCGATTCAGGAACATAGAAATGGCCGTAAACTACATAAAAACCGGTTTGGTTGAAATTGCCTGACAATTCTTTATATTTATCAAAAAAAAAACGGTTCCCAAAATATTTATAATGTATGATTAGAGCTGTAACCCCAAACGATGCGAAACAGTTGGCTGCCATTTATAACCATTATGTGTTGAACACGGTGGTTACTTTTGATGATGTGCCGTTTTCTGAAGAAGAATTTAGGCACAAAATAGCCGGCATTGTTTCAAATTACCCCTTTTTTGTTTTTGAGGAAGGTGCTAAAATTTTAGGATATGCTTACGCCAATAAATGGCGCGAAAAACCCGCTTACAGGCATACCGTTGAAAGTACCGTGTATGTTCACCATGAAGCGCAAGGCCAACAAATTGGTTATAAACTTTACGCCCAACTTTTAAACTATTTGAAAGCGCAAGAGTGCCATGTGGTTGTTGGGGGCCTTACCTTGCCAAATGAAGCTAGTGTAAAGCTCCATGAAAAATTCGGATTTAAGCAAGTGGCCCATTTTAAAGAAGTTGGGTTAAAATTTAACCGATGGCTCGATGTGGGTTTTTGGCAGTTAACCTTTTAATCAAACGATCTAAGAAAACTAAAAAGCCATATTAACCTTTCCACTTAATATTGCAGCCAATACTAGGCTTTTGTACTGCTGTATTAACTTTGTTTTCAATCAAACAATCCAATGCATGTCTTAAATCGCGACCAGAAACCGGTAAAGCATTTCCTGGTCTCGAATCGTCCAATTGTCCCCTGTAAACCAATTTTAAATGGGTGTCGAACACAAAAATATCGGGGGTGCAGGCCGCATCATAAGCCTTTGCTGTGGCTTGACTTTCATCGTATAGATAAGGAAATGGGTAGTTTTCAGTGGTGGCATGCAGCTTCATCTTATCGGGGCCGTCTTGAGGGTATTTAATGGCGTCATTACTTGAAATAGCGGCAAAACCAATACCTTTTTTTGAGTAGTGGCTAGCGATGGCAACAAGTTCTTTGTTTATATGAATTACAAACGGACAGTGGTTGCAAATAAATAGAATAACGGTTCCTTTTTTGCCCCTGATGGTTTCTAAATCTACAAGCGAATCGCTAATGGTGTCGGGTAATTTAAAATAAGGTGCTTTTGTACCTAAAGGTAGCATGTTTGAGGGTGTATTTGCCATGGCTATAAGTTTTTTTACAAAGTTCGGTATAATTTGTATTTTTAAAAAATGAAAACAACTATCGCATTTGAAGATTTTTCAAAAATGGATTTGCGTATTGGAACTATTTTAGAAGTGAAAGATTTTCCGGAAGCAAACAATCCATCCTACCAACTTACCATTGATTTTGGCGATTTGGGAATAAAAAAATCGTCGGCACAAATAACTACGCTGTATAAAATAGATGATTTATTAGGAAAGCAGATTGTTGCCGCTATAAACCTTCCTAAAAAACAAATTGCCAAATTTATGAGCGATTGTTTGGTTTTAGGTGCGGTAAATGGTAAGGACGTTATTCTTTTAAAACCAGAAATTAAAGTGAAAAACGGAAGCGTAATAAGCTAAAAAAAACCGCTACAAAAGTAGCGGCTTGGTAAGTTTTAAATATTAAATATCGTCAAATTCTATATCGGTAAAACTTTCCGTTGACGTGTTCAGTTCGCCATTTTCAGTTAAAGTTTCGCCTTCGTATTCCTTTTTGAAATCTTTTTGGTGGCGTTCACTAATTACTTCATCGCCTTTTTCATCAATGATATAAGCCGTCATTTCATTTAAAATGTCATTAAACTCTTGAAAATCTTCTTTATAAATATAAATTTTGTGTTTTTTGTAGTGAAATGAACCATCGTCATTAGTGAATTTTTTACTTTCGGTAATGGTTAAGTAATAATCATCTGCTTTTGTAGATCTTACATCAAAAAAATATGTGCGTCTTCCTGCCCTTAATACTTTAGAAAAAATCTCCTCTTTCTCCATCATGTCATTATTGTTCATATTTTATAGGAATTTAATAGGTTATCAATTTATACCAAAAATCTAAAAAAAACAGATACTAACCAACAAATAATGCCATTTCTTTTTTAAATAACGATGTTTATTGCATTAAATATAATGTGGAATAAAGGCTATTGTGTTAAAAATCAGCGTGTTTAATCTTTATTGGAAGCGGTTTCACTTAATTGTTTAAGGTACAAGTGTTGGTAATAGCCCTCTACGTTTATAAGCGATTCGTGGGTGCCTTCCTGAACAATGGCACCATTATCGAGCACAATAATTTTGTGGGCATTTTTAGCCGAAGAAACCCGGTGGCCAACAATGATGGCCGTTTTGCCTTGGGTGATTTTTATTAAGTTTTTTAGTATTTTTTCCTCGGTTTCGGTATCAACGGCCGATAGGCAATCATCAAACAATAAAATTTCGGGAGCCTTAATTATGGCGCGCGCTATAGAAACCCGTTGCTTCTGCCCACCAGAAAGAGTAATGCCACGTTCGCCTAAAATGGTATCGTACCCTTTGTTGAAATTAATGATGTTTTTATGAACTTGGGCGTTTTTGGCCGCATCAATAACTTCATCATCGGTAGCATCGGGTTTTCCAAATTTAATGTTGTTTTTTATACTATCCGAAAACAAAAAGGCATCTTGAGGCACGTAGCCTATACTATTTCTTAAACAGGTTAGATTATGGTTTTTAATGGGGATGTCGTTAATTAAAATAGTGCCATTATCAATATCGTACAGTCGGCCTATTAAATCTAAAATCGTCGATTTTCCAGAACCTGTCTTGCCCAATATGGCCAGGGTTTCACCTTCCTTTATATGAAAACTTACGTTGTTTAACGCTTGAATATTGGTATCATCGTAGGTGAAGGATACCTTGTTAAATTTAATGCCGCCCCTAATTTCAGTAGGAACTTCCACCGTATTTTTTATTTCTGGTTCCAGTTTTAAAAATTCGTTGATGCGTTTTTGCGATGCTTCGGCCTGTTGTACTATGGATGTTACCCAGCCTACCGTAGCTACGGGCCATGTAAGCATGTTAACGTAAATGATAAATTCGGCAATAGTGCCCAAACTTTCAATTTCGCCGTTAATGTATTGCATACCGCCAATATAAATAACCAGTAAATTGCTGGCGCCAATAAGCAAAATCATCATGGGAAAAAACCACGCTTGTACTTTGGCTAAGCTAATTTGCTTTTCCTTGCTTTCCGCTGAAAGCGATTTGAAGTTTACCGAAGTCTGTGGCTCGATGCCATAGGCCTTTATTACCGAAATGCCACTAAACGATTCTTGGGTAAACGCCGAAAGTTTCGATAAGAACTGTTGAACAATGGTGCTTCGGTTATGGATTTCCTTACTTAGCTTATAGATTACAATGGATAATAGTGGTAACGGCAAAACGGTGTATAGGGCCAGTTTTGGCGCTTCGTTGAACATGTAAATTAAGGCAATAACAAACAGGGTTACCGTGTTGATGCTGTACATGATGGCGGGTCCCGCATACATGCGTACATTACCAACATCTTCGCTAATGCGGTTCATTAAATCGCCGGTCCTGTTTTTTTTGTAGAAATTCAGGGAAAGCTTTTGGTATTGGTCGTAAATTTCGTTTTTTAAATCGTATTCAATATAGCGCGAAACGTTAATGATGTATTGACGCATAAAAAACGTAAGGATGGCCGCAATTATCGAGGCTCCCACAATGTACAGGATTACCTCGGTTAATTCTGCTTTTACGGCCTGTTCATTAAAGGTGCCTTCTAAATGTTTTTCAATAACAACAAAAATTTCCCGAACGTAACGTGGGGTAAACAATAAAAAAATACGGGCTATAACGGTAATTAAAATGCCCAATAAAAGTTGCTTTTTATATTTAAAAAAGTATTTGTTTAAGTGCTGTAATTCTTTCATTTAAGGCTGTAATCAATCAAGAAAAGTAAGTTGCAAATATAAAGTTTTAATGGTATAAATAGCCAGCATTGTGTTTTGTTATTGTTAAAAATACCATAAAGTATTTAATAAATAATAAACCAAAAAAGATGGAGCCACTTTTTAAAATAATATTATTTTTGCAGCTCGAAACTCTAAAATGTTCGTCTTTATTAATTAAAGTTCATTGTAATTATGCTAAACAGAAGACATATTCGCGTAAAAGTAATGCAAACCTTGTATGCCTTTAAGGGCGGTGAAAGTGACGATTTTAGTAAAGACCAAAAATTCTTGCTTTTCAGTATTGATAACATGTACAATTTGTACCTTTTGCTGCTTTCATTGCTTTTGGAAGTTCACAAGCGGGCCGAGGCCGATATAAAAAAGAAGCAAAAGAAACATTTGGCAACCAAGGAAGACAAAGATCCTAACCGCAAGTTTATAAACAACGAATTACTGGCACTTTTACAGGGCAACTTTCAGTTAAAAAACCAATTGGAAATTCATGGCATTACAAATTGGCAACTGGATAGCGAATATGTGGACATTATCTTTAAAGCCATTACTGCCAGCGAGATTTACAAGGATTACATGAAAACAAGGGTGTCCGATTTTAAGGAAGATAAAGATTTTATAGTAGATGTTTTTAAGGAAATTATTGCGCCAAACGATAAACTTTATGACTATTTGGAAGATAAGAACCTAACCTGGCTCGATGATTTACCAACCGTAAACACCACCATTTTAAAGTTATTGCGAAAGGCAAAAGCATCCGTTACCGACGATTATTTTACCCCAAAACTGTACAAAGATGCCGATGATAAGCAATATGCCATCGACCTGTTCAAAAAAACCTTGTTAAACAGAACCGCCATCAATAAGGAAATTGAGCAAAAAACACAAAACTGGGATACCGATCGAATTGCGCTTGTGGACCATGTGTTGCTCCAAATGGCCATTTGCGAACTGAAAAACTTTCCGTCCATTCCCGTTAAGGTTACTTTAAACGAATACCTTGAAATTGCCAAGGAATATTCAACCCCAAAAAGCAGTATTTTTATCAATGGTATTTTAGATAAATTGGTCAAGGAATATGAGGATGCCGGCACTTTGAAAAAGATAGGGCGCGGTTTGCTGTAAATTTGTGTTAAGAAGCTATTAAAACTTTTCAATCGATTAAATAATTCCTATTTTTACCACTTCAATATTAAAAGATTTTTTAAATGAAAAAACTGATATTTGGATTTTGTTTGCTCAACGTTATGGCTTTCACCTCTTGTAAAGACAACGCGAGCAATAAAGTGCATGAAGCGAATGTAACGGCCGCCGCTGAAAGAGATGCCAACGCCTTAAAGTTTCCTGTAATTGAATTTAACGAAACCGAGCACGATTTTGGAGCAATAGAACGAAACCAACCCGTTGAGACAACCTTTAGCTATAAAAATACGGGCAACGCCCCTTTGGTAATAACCGATATAAAAACCTCGTGCGGCTGTACCGTTCCAGAAGGTTGGAGCAAAGACCCGTTGGCACCAGGTGAAACGGGGTCGTTTTCAATTAAGTTTAACGGCAGTGGCTCAAACAAAATTACCAAAACCATTACCGTTTCCGCAAATACCGAAAAAGGTTCGGAAGTGGTTAAAATTACAGCGTTCGTAAAACCGGACCCAAATGAAAATCCAGCTGCTGCAGCAGTTCATTAAATAACTAACAAATAACTAAAAAACAATGGGAGAAGGAGGTTTCGGTAGTTTATTACCGTTTATTCTAATGTTCGTGGTCGTGTATTTCTTCATGATTGCGCCACAAATGAAACGTGCAAAAAAAGAGAAGAAGTTTAACGCCGAATTACAAAAAGGCGATAAAATAATTACAAAAAGCGGTTTGCACGGTAAAATTTTAGAACTTAATGATAAAGACCAAACATGCATAATTGAAACCATGTCTGGGAAAGTAAAGTTTGAGCGTTCTGCCATTTCAATGGAACTGAGCGCAAAAGCCAACGCAGCATCATAGCAAGGCGTTTTTTACAAGTACAAAGGCTTCCTAATGGGAAGCTTTTTTTGTTTGAAACCGTTCATATTACAACATGTTGTAACATTCACTTTTATTTTTCAACCTAACTTTCCTGTTTTGTTTTTCTTACTGAAATTTGGGCATTGGGTTTTTTAAATTCTGGGGTGGTGCGTTGTTTATTGCACTATTAACGTCTGTAATTTGCCAGTGGCGGCCATTTTTCGTAAATTTGCACCATGCGAAAAGGAATCCATGAATCACAAAACAGTAGAATCTTCAATTTTAACTTCTTAGTTTTTAGAACCCAATCGGCTAAATTCATCCCTCCCAGTTTCACCTCCTAAACCGTTTTTAGCCAATTAATACGTTAACGAAACAAGTATTTACCGGCAAAATTTTAATAATATGGTTTAATCATTAACAGAATAATGGTTAAGCCAGTTCCAAACCATAACCATCTAGCTTTTGGTTCGTTTACAAAAACCAAAGCTATGGGTTATTTATATGCGAACCTTCAACAAAACACCTTACATGAAACCAATATATATCAAACGAAAAACAACTTACGAAAAACGCCACAGTGTAAAAATGGGCGAGCTAACCACCAAGGTTATCTATATTAAAAAGTACTTTTTTGGACTGCCCATTAAAACGCTGCACAAATACAGAGAAACCTATTATGGCGAAACAAAAGACTGCAAAGACTGTGTGTTGTTTGTTTAAAAAATGAATTTGCGCATTACATTTCACCATAAAAAAATCAATAAATATAACAAATGAAAGTATTAGTAATTGGAGCGGGCAACATGGGGCTTACCTATGCCGAAGGTATGTCGAAGTCAAAATTGTTGAAAAAGAAAAACATCATGGTTTTGGACAAGTCGGAAGAAAAACTGGAAGCACTCCATCAAATAGCCCATTTTGATGCGTTTAACGAACTGAAAGACTGTGTTCCAGATGCAGATATTATTTTCATTGCCGTAAAGCCCTATCATGCCGAAAGCGTGTTCAAGGCCATGAAACCCTACGTGCAGCCCCAGCAAATTGTGGTTTCAATTATGGCGGGCGTTACCATTAACTCCATAAAAGAACTTACAGGTTTAACAAAAATTGTAAGGGCCATGCCAAACTTGCCGGCACAAATAGGCGAGGGTTTAACATCGTATGTGATTTCGCCCGAAATTTCCAGAATTGAAATGTTAACCGTTGAAAGTTTGCTCGATACCACGGGTAAATCGATACGGGTAAGCAGTGAAAACTTTATCGATGCCTCTACCGGAATTTCTGGAAGTGGCCCTGCCTACGTGTTTTATTTTATGCAAAGCATGATGGAAGCTGCCTTGCAAATGGGCTTTTCAAAAAACGACTCTACGGTTTTGGTAAGCCAAACCTTTACGGGTGCGGTCGCGCTTTTTAACCAATCCAATTTATCACCAAACTCCTGGATGGAAAAGGTAGCTTCAAAAGGCGGTACCACGCGTGCAGCCCTCGACTCCATGCAGGATAATAACGTAAACGAACTTATTAAAGAAGCCGCTTTTGCTGCCTTTAACCGTGCGGTAGAATTAGGTAAAGCATATTAAAATGTATAAAGAAAGAATAGTAATAAAAGTTGGCACCAATGTAATGACCAACAAAAACAATAGAATTGTAAGGCCTGTGTTGCGTAATTTGGTCAAGCAAATAGCCGAATTGTACGAGCGCGACATCATTTGCTTGCTTGTTTCGTCGGGTTCGGTTATTGCCGGACGTGAGGTTTTGGGGAAATCGAAAATAGAGGATACCACCCAACGCCGCCAAGTGTATTCGGCTATTGGGCAACCCCGTATGATGCGTTTATACTATAATATTTTTCATGATTATGGTATGAAGTGTGCCCAAGTGCTCCCTACCAAGCGCGATTTTAGCCCGGGTGTGCACCGCCAAAATATGATCAATTGCTGTGAAGGCTTATTGGCAGAAGGCGTTATTCCTATTGCAAATGAAGATGATGCCGTATCGGTTACCATGTCTATGTTTTCTGATAACGATGAGCTGGCAAGTCTTATTGCGCAACTTATAAATGCCGACAAATTAATAATTTTAACCGATATTGACGGACTTTACACAGGGCACCCCGATGCAGAAAACAGCGACTTGATACAAAACGTTAACCCGCACGACGACCTAAATAAGTTTATTAAAGACAGCAATAAAACCGAAGGTGAAGGTCGTGGCGGCATGGGCTCCAAGCTGGATTTTGCCCAAAAAGCAGCGGCAAACAACATACCCACCTACATTGTAAACGGAAAGACCGATAATGTGATCATTGATATTATAAACGGAAAGCCTGTTGGCACGAAAGTATCGCTTTGAGGTTTTTGTGTTTTATAGTTCAGTTCTTTGTTAGCCACAGTTTTTTTATTAAATTGCTATTCAAAAATACCACGAGCTTTTAAATATCCGTTTTTCTTATTTTCAAAAAGTTCTTTTATAGATTCACCATTTATTCCGCTCCAAGTTCCGTCATCATTCTTTTTTACTGGATCATACATATATTTTTGAAGATAAAATTCATTTTCGTTTTCCGATTTTGAAATATACATTATTGCATATTCATATTTTTCAAATTTTGGTCGTCCGTAATGGTCGTAAACAAGAAATGAAATGGTGTCCTTTTTAAAATTATTGAATAATGATTTTTCAATTTGGTATTTTGCTTTAAATCGTTGGTCAAAATAAATGACTTTTTGAACAACAGTATCTCCATCAATTCCAATAAACTTTTCTGTTGCAGTAGTGTCTCTTTCAAAAATTTTTACTGACATTTTTTTTCCGATAAATGCAAATAAATTTATTTCATTATTCTCCGAGTAGAAATCAGATTCGGTTTTGTTTTTAGTCGATTTACAACTTGATATTAAAAAAAAAATCCTAGTATTAAAAGGTAACGATTCATTTTTTAAATTGTGGCTAACGGTTTCGGCTCGTATGTTTACGGCAGGGTCGTTAATTGAATTTAAAAATAGTAAATTTTTGATTAATAATGCAAGTAAAAATAGAAGGGATAGAGAGGTCTCGGCTAGATACACAGGTTTATCGTGATATCGTTTCATAGAAATCCCACCCTTCTATAATTTTCTTGGAATCTGGACAGTAC
>NZ_WRPN01000012.1 GCF_009746565.1 Mariniflexile maritimum | reverse complement strand
TTAAAACCAGAATAATATCTAAGATAACTGCTTTAACAACTATCCAGTATATCAATAAGTTTATATTTGACAGAAACATTAATAATATTAAAATTAGCATTATTTAAAATGCACAACGGGTTATTTAATTAATTTCTTACTGTAAAATTTTGTTTCCAATGGTTCCGAACCGAAAATCTGAAAATTATTAGCTATTTTTATTCATCCGCGCTTTCAATTTTTCCTAATAAGTATTTATCGCCATTTTAATTGTTTATAGTTCGACTTCTACTCAAAAATCATGTCGTTTTAGTCATTTAATTTCATAATAAATCACACCAAGTTACTCTATGGTCATAAATTGTTTTTTTCAAAATAAGCGAGAATCCAAATTGGAAATAATGGACAAAGCCCTGACACGGATTGATCGGATGATAATTTTAAACTAATTTACGACGAGTTTTAAATAATTTAACTATACGCACTTTTTCTCGTCTGAAATGGTATTTTCTTTCCGTTTTTTAGGTTTGGGTCTTTTCAACATCCCTCATTATCGCGATGACTGCGTTGATTCTTTTTAATAGTTTGGCTTCTTTAGTTGACACTAAACCTTAAAGTGAGTAAGTTTATGTTATAGTCCCTAAATATTTATGGCAATGTTATATGTAAAAATGATTTAATAAAGTAACCATATACTTAATTTTCAACTGGCATTATTGTATAAATGTAATTGTAAATTCCTGGTTTAATCCTAAACTGTTCATGAGGTTCTGCCCGAAACGACCACGTATTATCGCCGCCAACGCCCATTTGGATTAAATCGATATTTACGGTTAAAACATCGCGCTCAATCAATTCGTTCGTGTGTTTCGCTACTTCAATGTTATTGGTGCTATAAGGCAATACGCTAAAATTCAAAGGATTTTCACTTTTCACCATAAAGCCTTTTCCTGAATCATTTTGAATTTTAAACCAGCGCGTACCCATGTGGTTCCCATATTCTTGAGGGACTGCATACCCATAATGCATCGTGTTGGCATCGCCTTTATGCAAACCAACAAACGCACCCGTTTGCCTATCTTGGTAATTGGCCTGAGGCCCTTTTCCAAAATAAGTAACGTTCTTATACTGGTTTGAAATATCAAACTGCATCCCTATTTTTGGGATGTTCGGGGCATTTTCATCAATAGTGCTGGTATAATCCACCTGAATTTTACCGTTTCCAAAAATGGTATAGATTAACGAAACTGTTGTTTTGGGGTTTACAATGGTACCATCTACTTTTATCGTGGCTTTCCCTGTTTCTTCAGAAATCAGTTTTACATTTTTAACTGTAAATCGATCGCCTGCTTTCATCCAATCGCGCTCATTGGTTTGGTTCTTTGCTTTTCTGTAAGCAGCATCATTTTCGGTCTCGGGTCTCCAAAAGTTCAGTTTTAATGGCGTACTGAAAAACTCGTTTTCTTTAAATTTATATGAAACAATAAGCCCCGTTTTTTTATCAACCTCAACATTTATTGATTTGTTGCTTACCATGATTTTACCTGAAGTTTCATTAACATTCAACCGAGGCTGTTTTTTTGCTTTTTCTTCTGATTTTTCTACATGAAAAGGCATTCTGAATTGTTCTTCAAAAACCACATACCCTTTATTTGCCCATAAAACATCGCTTTTAAGTTTTCCTTGAATATTGATAAAAAACTCATCGCCAGCTGATGCTTTTGGTGTTTTAAAAGGAACTTTAAAATTACTGGTTTCATTTGGTTTTGTTGACAAAGACGCTAAAGTCGCCGATTGCACCACAACGCCATTTTTTGATAGTTGCCAAACCAAATCGTACTGCGATAAATTGACGGCATGATGGCGGTTCAAAATTTTAAATTCGCCGTTTAGCCTATTGACTTCTGAAATAACAACAGGTTGATTGACTTTTTTACATTCGTAAATCTCAGGTTTTGGGGTTCTGTCGGCTGCAATAATGCCGTTGAGGCAAAAACTGCCCGAATTAGGTATATCGCCAAAATCGCCACCATATGCTAAAAATTCGGTGCCATTCTCATCTTTTTTTAGGAGACCTTGATCTATCCAATCCCAAATATAGCCACCCAACGCCCGGTCGTTTTTATAAACAACATCCCAATAGGTTTGCATATTCCCTAATGAATTCCCCATGGCATGGGCATATTCACACATCAATACGGGCCGCTTATCAAAACTGGTATCATCAATCAAGCTTTGTAGTTCTTGTGGTTGTGGGTACATTCTGCTCAACATATCCACCCATTTCGGGTCGGTTGGGTTTCCTTTGCCAAGGTCAAAATAGCCTTTTTTATAACGTGTATCGGTAGCATCGCCCTGTGCGCCTTCATAATGAATGTATCGTGTGGGATCCTTTTCTTTCATCCAACCTGCCATCGCAGCGTGGTTGGGGCCCATACCGGATTCGTTTCCTAAGCTCCAAAAAACAATACTTGGGTGGTTTTTATCACGCTCCACCATGCGCACGCCTCGTTCCAAAAAAGCATTGGACCATTCTGGCACATTGGATAGTTTCCCACGAAGACCGTGTGTTTCTAAATTGGCTTCGTCCATCACATAAATGCCATAGGTATCGCATAAATCATAAAAATATGGGTCGTTGGGGTAATGTGAGGTTCGTACCGCATTGAAATTGAATTGTTTTAGCAGCTTTACATCGGCTTCCATATCTGCCCTAGAAACGGCTTTTCCGTTTTTCATATCGTGGTCATGGCGGTTTACCCCTATCATTTTCACGGGATTTCCGTTTACCAAAAAGCGTCCACGGTCATCAATTTTTAATGTTCTAAAACCAACTTTGGTACTTGTAACTTGAATTTTGTTTCCTTGGTCATCTGTTACCGTAAACAATAAAGTGTATAAATACGGACTGTCTGCCGACCATTTTTTTGGCGATTTCACTTCGGTTTCTATCAACGCAAACGGTACATTGTCGCGCTGTGGGTAGAATTCGCCAAAATATTTTTTGAGTTTTGTATTTGTCACTTCTCCAACTGTAAGGCCATTCGCATCCAATAGTTGCGTGGTTAATGTCCAATCATCTACTTTGGTATGTAATGGATTATCTCCAAAATGCCCTACTTTTTCAACATATTTGTCGGCTATGTTTGCAACGAACTCTGGGCGTATTTGCAATAGTGCATGCTCGTAGCTTTCATCAAATTCGGTTCGAATTGTAAAATCGGACAAACGCACTTTTGGAACAGCCCGTAAATATACTTCCCGTTCTATACCGCTCATACGCCAATGGTCTTGTGCTTCCAAGTAGCTGCCATCACTCCAGCGATATACCTTAACGGCTATTTTATTTGCACCTTCTTTAATGTGTTTTGTGATGTCAAATTCCGAAGGCAATCGGGTATCTTCACTATAACCCACAAATGCGCCATTTACCCAAACATAAAATGCCGAAGACACGCCGCCAAAATGAAGAATTATGTCTTTGCCATTCCAAGATTTATCAACTTCAAAGGATTTTATATAATGCCCAACAGGATTATCATGATGGTTTATGAATGGAAAATCGCTAAAAAACGGATAGGTTGAATTGGTATAAATAGGTGTACCATAACCGCGCATTTCCCAATTGGAGGGTACATCTATAACATCCCATGTTGAAGCATTAAAGTCGGTATTTTGAAAATCATTGGAAGCTTCCTCTGGTTTTGCCACCCAATTGAATTTCCAATTACCATTTAATGATGTGAACAGTTTTGATTGTTCCCTTATATTTTTTATGGCCAATTCCGCATTTTCATAAGAATAAAAAGTAGCATGTGCCGGTAGTCTGTTTATTTGGTTTACATGTGGGTTTTCCCAATCGTTTTGTTGTGCCATTAAATAAACAGGTAATGCTAAAAATATAAATATCGCTTTTTTCATCATTTTCTTGAGCTATTTATGTTGAATATAGAGACCTTGCTCTAATTTAGGGCAAGGCCTTATGAATTCCGGATTTTATTACCTAATTATTGCCCATCATCTGTAATAAATTTGATGTCTATTTAGAGCTTTGAAATCGAAATTGTTTACTTTTTTATAAATTTTCCTGTAAAAACGCCTTGTTGCGATGTGACTTTTAACAAATAAATGCCTTTTGATAAATCCTGTACGGGGATGCTTGTGTTTCCTTTGATGCCATCAACGGTCATGGATTTTACCAAGTTTCCAACCAGGGAATAGATAGCTATCGAGGCTCCGTTGAAACTTTGGTTATCGGTGAATCCAATCTTCAAAAAATTGGTTGCTGGATTTGGATACATATTTAAACCTGTTTTGGTGCCAAATTCTGAAACGCTTAGGGGTTCTCCAGAATCTTCAATGGCATTTACCCCAGCAGTCCACATAGTACCTCCTCTTTCATAAGCGCCAATATCGGGCGCACTTCCTTTGTAAGGTTTCACAAAGCCAGAGATGACTCTTCCCTGGTCTATTACGGCACTACCAGGCTTTGGCATAAAATTTTGGTTATTGGCATCTTCAAAAGGAGATACCGCTGCTATTAAACTATTTTGAATGTCGAATTCCGCAGTGCCATTACCTGTAAACCAACTTCCGGTATTGGCAAAATTGTTGTATAATTTGTTGTTTTGTTGCGCATACCCATTTACCCAAGAATCCATGGCACGTTCGGCATTCCAAATCGTGTTGTGGAAAAAATCCAAATTGGTATTGTTCCAGTTTACTTGAATCCCGCTCCAAGACACATTCCAAACCACGTTATGATGAACCGTGTATCCTTTACTATTATTGTCTAAATAAATACCTGCCGCCTTACCCGGGCCGTTAGCTTCATGCGAATAGGCTGGTGCCGTGGCATCATGAAACCAATTGTGGTGTATTTCATTGTTCTTTAAAGACGCGTTTCCCACCGTATAGAATACCCCAGAATCACTATTTATCAATTCTGAAAAAGATACATCATTATAGGCTATTTCACAATCACTTCCTATGGCATACAAACCATCCCTACCTGCATTTACAATCGTGTTTTTCAATATTTTTATGTTGTTTGCCATGGAGCGTATAGGCGTAGCATGTATTCCTATATAATCGATGTTGCTAATGTAATTTCCTTCTATGGTCGAGTTATGTGCTCCAGACCAATTTTCTACGGTGATGCCATTTGCGGCACTATGGTTTATGGTACAGCCTTTAACCCATGTGTTTCCGCCCCTAACTTCCAGTGCTGCGTTTCCTAAACTAGCTGAAGTGTTGCTTAAATCATCGGATCCTTCATTACCATGTGTAATTTTGTTATTTAGGAAAATATTATTGGTGCCTTTAACCAATACGCTACCCCCAAAAAAATTAATGCCTTCTACTTCTATGTAGTTTCCGTTTAGTTCCGAGGCATATCTTCTGGTTGCAAATGCTACTTCACCATCTATAGGCATCATGCCATTGGCAGGTTGAAAATAAAGCGTTTGGGTAGCACTGTCATAATACCATTCCCTGGCATAATCCAACGCTTCCAATTTATTGGATAAATAAAGTTGCCCTCTGTTGTTACCTGGATAATCTCGCCACACACCAGGATTGTGTGGGTTAAAAGGCCAACTGTTGGCATTTACTCCCGTATGGTCAATTCTCGACGTGGTGCTACTGGTAATGGTTCTTGTCCAGCTTGCTCCAGAATGGGCCCCTAGATAATATACCCAGCCACCAGTCCAGTCTATATTTGGGATCCCACTGGTTAGAAAATGCGTACCATCGCCACCGGTAACAGGTATGGTGTTTAATGTCCAACGGTTGTTATCGGTGTTATTGGGCCATCTTGCCAAATCCATATATTCGTCGTTATGATAAACGGCACGTAATCTACTTTCAATACCCATTGTAACATTTGCTTTATAAATAGTGCCGCTGTGCAATTGCCACCCGTTTATTTGGGAAGTGGCCCTGATTTCCACAACTTCGCCCGTTGCGGCCTTAAAAGTTAAGTAATTACCGGCCGTTCCGCTTTTGTTTACCAACAGCTCTTCCTCATAAATACCGCCCCTGATAATACAAACATCGCCTGCCGACATAGTAGATATGGCTTTAGAAAAGGTTTTAAAAGGACTGCCGATGGTACCGTTATTGGTATCATTCCCGTTGGTTGCCACATAGACGTTTTGGGCAAACAGTGCAGCATTTAATGGAATAATAATGCATAAATAGTGTATCATTCTAATCATATCAACAGTTTTTAGGTTTTAACACAAAAGTAAGACCTTAATTATTTAGTTTACTGTCCATAAGGTTTTAATGGTGCAACATATGTTTTTCATTGGGGAACAAATGATTAGTTAGCTATAAATACACGCATTGTGAAAACTTTTTAAATATAAACAGCTAGCGAATCATCAATTGTTTAATCTGATATAATCCTAAACACAAAAGCATGTTTTCCAACCGGGTGCGGCGGTAAATAAATGTGCAGGCCATCTGCTTTAACATCAAATTTTAAAGTTCCGGGATTACCCAATAATTCAATGGTTTTTATGGTTTTGGTGTAATGTGCATTGCCTTGCTTTAAAGTTGAAATAATCGTTTCATTAGATTTTGGCCAATCTAAAACAGTGGCGTATAATATATCTCCTTTGGTTGTAAAACGAATATCATCCGACGTATTGTCCGGGTTTTTGTTTTCGCTTAAATGCCCTTCCACAACCTGCGCTTTGCCTTCGCCATAAATTTTAAAGGGCCGCGTGCCGTAAATGGCTTCTCCATTTATTTTTAACCAATCGCCCATTTCCAACAAGCGTTCTTTAACGGGTTCAGGGATTTCGCCATTTGCCTTTGGGGTAATATTCAATAAAACCGCGCCGCTTTTACTGACCACATCCACTAAAAAATCAATGAGCCTATTGGCAGATTTATAATTGGGATTGCTGATATGCGACCACGATTTCCAATCGATGGAATCATCCGTCAACCATGGGAAATCTTGTTTTTCACTCATTCTGGAGCGTTCCAAATCCAAAACGGCACTTCCTTTGGCGAAGTCGTAAAACTTATAGGTGGCAACAACATCCTGATTGTTTTTAGCGCCATGATTGTAATAATAGCTTAAAAATTCTTTTCTGTACTGCTCCCCTATCACATCCATTTTGTTATCAAACCACACCAAATCTGGGTTGTATTTATCAACAATTTCTTTTAATCTGGCCAACCATTCTTTATTGAATGCCTCATCAGCCAAAGGATAATATTTTTCAATACCAGCATCGATGTCATGTGGGTTTGGTGGGTATTGAAAATCGCCTTTTTTCATTTTCGGCCCATACAACCCAGCAAATTCTGGATTTGAAGCGTCTGTGGTTTCATCCCAAGTGGGATACCATCCCAGCAACCAATGCCTGTGAAAGGTGGCAATAAATTTCATGTCGCGCTTTTTGATTTCCTTGGAAAGTTCCCCCATGATATCGCGCTTAGGCCCTCTGTCTTTGGCGTCCCAGGTTGTTAAATCGCTATCCCACATGGCAAAACCATCGGCATGTTCAGATACGGGTCCCGCAAATTTTGCGCCTGCATTTTTAAAGAGCTCAGCCCACTCGGCAGCATCAAACTTTTCAGCGGTAAACATGGGAATAAAATCTTTATAACCGAACTTGTCCAAAGGCCCATAAGTTTTTACATGATGCTCATAAAATTTACTGGCTTTGCCGTCTTTAGCTTCAGGATTGTCTTTGTTGACATACATCCAATGGGCATACCATTCGTTTTCGTATTCAGGCACGGAATAGGGGCCCCAGTGGCAATAAATTCCGAACTTAGCATCCAAAAACCATGCTGGGGTTTCATGTTTTTTTAGCGATTCCCAATTGGGTTCATAAGTCATGGAATTTTCAGAAGAAATTGGTGCTTCTTGTTTTTCTTTTTTCTTTGAATTACAAGCAGAACACAATATCACGATGAATGCTACGGATAAAATTTGCTTTGTGTTTAACATGTTTGACAGGGTTTCAAGGTTAATTTTTATTTGATTTTAGTATGAAATTATCTTGTTCGTATTATTAGAATTTGTAACGATAATTTCATCCCTTTTTACTTTCACTTTCTTTACCACCTGTAATTCCTCATCTGTAAAATCTTCTCCTGATTTTTTCCACAATAAAGCCGTTATATACATCTTGTTTTTATCAGAAGGCAAAAAGGTTTCAGAAACATTAGTGACGGTACTTTCACTGGTTTCTGGGTGGATTCCTGTGGACGTGATGGTTTTGATAGCTTCCCAACCTAAAACGGGCACCGTTGCCAATTGGTAAGCGCCATTATCAATAATATGAACGTCTTTCCCATTTACTTTTCTGACCGATTTTTTAATAAATCCATTAATATGGGGTAAGGCATAATGCCCCAAACTGAACGACACTTTTTTATCCGATTCTATTTTATCAATCCTTAAAATACCGTTTTCAATAGGCATATCTGCTAATTGAACCGCAACGCCTTCTAAATATTCTGATGATAATTTCCGGTAATATACGCCCTCTTCAAACTTATTAAATTCATACAAATGCCCCGATTCATAGGGATAGTCTTCTTGGTTTGTTTTAAACACATAATTCATGGAAGCCGTACCCGCCGTATCATCGGCTTGCCATGGAAACGCCGAATTGTAGGAGAGTTTATTATAATTTTCGCTGGAGCGGAAAGCCTCTTTAATATCTTTTCTGGGTACGTTGCACCACGCCCTGATTTCTGAAGCCCCAATGTTTTTATAGTTGGTAACCAGTATTTCAGCACCTTTATAAAAACGGTTTGTAGTGGTGGTGTTCTTTAATTCATTTTCCCAAACACCATTATTTTCTTTTTCAGTCCAAAATTTACTATCCTCCGGCGACAATAAACTCAAAAATGATTTTGCCATCCAAAACACACTGCCCCGGCAACTGTAAGGTTGGGTTGCAGGGTCGAATACGCCATAAAAGCCCAGCGTTGGGATGCTGTCTTTCATAAATTCTGGATGTTGTAAAAATTGCAACAACACGCCCGATGCTGTTCGTCTATAGCCGCCCCAATTGGCATTTTTTAAATCGTCTTCATAAAATGCCAACAATGGAAATGGGCTCACGGAGGCAAAACGGTAGCTGATGCTTCTGCCCCATTCAATCATTTTACCATCTTCGCTAAACATATACGGGTAGTTTTCTGCCATGGGCAAAAAGTTTTCCTTGAATTTTTCTGCAATGTCTGGATAATATTTGTTTCCAAAAACCTGTGACCAAACCGGCCCATACATTTGAAATGCCCACATGCTGTAATAATCGTAGGCAGGGTTGTCATTATACCACCCATCGCCACGATAATGCTCCAACGATTTGTTTAAGTATTCTACCAACAAAGTTTCATTAACAGGGTAGCCCTGATCTTTAAAAAAGCTCAATATAAATATGTTGAAGAATTTCCAATTGGACGGTACCGTGGGGCCATCGGCATAGCTTATCATTTTTTTTGCCAGGATATCTTTTTGTTCTTGGGTTAAAGGCTCCCATAACACTTCTGGAATGATGAACATGGACATGGACAAAGCCCCAAACTCCACCAAGGTTTGTCCGGGCCATGTTCCCTCTTTGTCTTTTATAAAGGATGGATGCTCAGGGTCAATTAGGTTTAAAATATTTTGACGGTAATACTCGGCTATTTTTATACCATCGATTTCCAAATCCGGGTTTTCTTTCAGCAACGGGGAAGCAACAAATAAGGTTCGGCACAAGCCTTCCAGCTTTTCAACAGGATTTTGAGCTTCCCAACGTGGGTAGGCCACCGTTCCTATTTTTGGAAATTTCAAGGGGTCGTCGTTGGAATTCACATAACTAAAAGCACCTTTCAGCATATACAACGCCGCATCTTCCCAATGCTTGCGGGTCATGCCTGTTTTCGGGCTTTTTTCATAATCGGGTTTTGACAATTGAAAAATAGGTTGTCCGCCCACCATTTTATAAACTTCCGATCCTGCTGCCAAAAAAGCACCGGTTCCATAAACTTCCGTTTCATCTTCAAAAGATTTATCGGGGCCTGCCCCAATGGGCTGTACATAGCCCAACATCCCGTCTTTGTTGATATGACCCGTTAAACAATTCCAGGCTTTTTCTATATGGGGGCGATAGGTAGCTGCATCCAACAACCCGTTATTAACACCCCAAGCCAACCCGAAAGTAAAAAAAGCGGTACCGCTCGTTTCCGGGGTTTTGTATATATCTTGATTTAAAAGGCTCATGGCCCAATGCCCCTCAAGTGTTTGGATGGCTATCAGTTTTTTAGCCATTTTCAAATAAATATCCTTGAAATATTCGTATTCTTTTGAACCGGGCTCGTATTCATCCATGAGTAGCGTTAAGCCACCAAATACCCAGCCGTTTCCACGCGACCAAAATACTTTTTTGCCATGGTCGCGCATGGTGATAAAACTATTATCACGAAAAAACAAACCTTCTTCTTCATCAAAAAGATGTTGTTTTGAAGCCCCATATTCTTTCATCATCCAATCGGAATATTTTTTATCGCCCGTAATGTTGGATAGTTTTGCCCAGATAGGAGGCGCCATAAACAAGGCATCGCACCAAGTCCAGCGTTCTAAATGTTTGTATTTATCTAAAGTGATGGGTTGTTTGCTGGGATTGCCCATTATAAAATCGAACCGTTCCTGGGTTGGTTGTATCATGGCAGAATCGCCATATTTCCGGAACAGTTCCATATACATTTGCCCAATGGTATGGTCGTCTGCCATATATTTTCGCCAGTGCAACTGCCAGTTTTGCTGTTCGCCAATGGTTTTCATCCAGCTCCAGTAGCGGTCATCTTTGGCCATTTCAACAAATTTGACCATCCCCACATACAAAGCGCCATTGGTCCAATCGGCAACATGGTGGGGCTTTTCCCTGCCGCTATAGGCATCCCTAAAATGCGCGATCTGCCAATTGGCAACACGTGCCATTTCATTTCTAACAGAAAGCGGGTTTATGGATTGTGCTTGTACTGCCATACCGATTGTCATAAATAAAATGAAAGAAATTGAAAGCTTTAAAAATCTCATGGAAATAATGTTAAAATATTGATTTGTAAAAATAACTATCACGGATTGGATTTTCTTAAAATTGAGGTTTCAAAAAGAACACTTATGGTTTAACTACTGTATCAAATGTTTAATATGGCTGAAAAACAGTTTTACAATGTGATTTGTAAACAAAAAGAGACTGTTTGAAAAAACAGCCTCTTAAAAAGAATTTTATGTGCTCCATGTTCTGAAAACACTTTTTTATGGTTTCTAATTTATTTTTTAATGAACTTGGAAACGCTTCCTTTGTCTGTTTTCAAAATATAAATACCGGCAGTAAGATCAGATATGTTAAGATTGGTATGTTTCTTAAAAGTCAACACTTCTTTTCCTAAGATATCAAAAACAGATACCGATTTGATAGCGTTATCGCCCGAAATTGAAATGTTATCATTTGCAGGATTAGGATATACTGCAACATTTTTAATCTTAAAATCTTTAGAACTTAAAGTGGCCGTGGTAGATTGCGCTAAATCATCTATATAATAAATACCTGCATTTTTGTCGAAGAAAAAATCCAAACGGGCTACATAACCATCTCCTGCAGCCATAAAATCGAATACCGTTTCAAACCATGTATTTAATGCTACCCCTGTAAAGGTTTTGGTTATGGGCGTAAGCGTACCCGCAATTTGAGGGCTTAAAGTCATTGTGAAATCAGTTTTGTTGGTAGATAGAATTTTAACTTTTAGGTATTTACCATTCGTTGCGTTCATGTTCATGCCACCGGTACCGAATTCTAGGATTGGATAAGCCCATGATTTGGCATTGGCTTCCTCTAAATCTTTCACACAATGATCGCTGGTGTTTATGCCCGCTTTCACAGGGTTTACTTCCCAAGAACCTATCATTTTCGGGGTTGCCGCTGGACCATTGTTACCAATGGTATAGACATTGGTAACTGGAGCCGCTTCAAAATTTAGCGCATACTGCGCCTGAACGAGTGAGAATGTTGCAGTCATTACGACCGATAAAAGTAGTTTTTTCATCATTTTATGGTTTTTAAATTATTAACTAATAATCCAAATGTATGTTGAATAACAGTTATAGAGCGCAACAGATGTCTCATTACCAGTAACAAATGATTTTCTCTCATGAAACTATTTTGAATTTCTACGGAAAAAAGTATTTTGTTAAATTATAATAGCAATAACTTTATAAATTTTTGAACCAAAAAACCCATAAAAAAAAGCCTGCAAAAAATTTACAGGCTTTTTTATTTATAAGTGGTCGCTATTATGGTCGATCATCTACTTCAATGATGCGTAAATCGTCAAGATAAATGGTGCCGCTTCCATTATGCCTAAAATACACATTGTAGTCGTTGGCAGTTTCCCCAGGTGTGAATTTACCGGTTCTTATGGTCGTCCAGGTATTAAAAGGAGCCGTTTTAATATCGGCATGCCAAAATTGGGTTACGTTCGTATTACCACCTTTATTGATCCATGGTGCCAAGAAATTCAAATTGGCCCCGGTAACCTTATACACCTTGTACTCATATTGTACAGGCACCCCTTTATCTAAATGGTAGGTATCGATATAATTTATGAAAGCTGACCAATTCCCTGAAGCTCCTGAAGCCATTTTTAAACTTTTGGTGCCATTGGCCGCTTGTTCTGATGATATACCAATGATGGTAGTGGCTAAATTTTCGCCTGCTTTTGGCACAAAATTCTCACCGCCACTTTCAAAAGTAAACTTAATAACTTCGTGTTGGAACATGGCAACCGGCAAATTTGTAAACGCTACGGGCACGCGGGTATCGGTAGATCTTAATGTACCGTTGCCATTATAACTTACCGTGATATTGTCGGATCTATAAATTTGATCCACCAATTTAATGTCCAGAATAGTCGCATCGATGGGATTAATTTCCAACGATGCTATGGTGAATGGCGCCCCATTAACATTGACGGTAAAGAAACTTTTTTGGTTTGTAAACGGCGCAAACTCTCCGTTAAAAGGCACTTGAATGGTTTGATCTTTCAATTCCTTAATGTTTGCTGGAATAGCCACGAACGGTTTACTTGACGGAATCACTTTAAAAGGTGCCGGAATTCTATAAAACTCATAATCTCCCGGGATGTTTTGCCCCCTTCGGCTAATGGCGAATGTGCCATTGAACACTCCTAGCTTTTTTAGGGTCAATTTGGCATCCTTGGTATTGCTTTTTTCGGTGCCTATTTTCCATTCCCAAGTGTCTGCCCTACCAATGGTTGACTCATCAAAAAGTTCGACAAAATCGCCCGCCTCCACATAAATAGTATCTTTTGGGTTGGTGTGGTCCCGTACGATTCCATTTTGTTTTATTTTGATTTTTGGCACTATTGTATCATATACATCCACCATAAAAGTGGTATCGATAACCCATTTATCCCCTACTTCCTTAGCCTCAATAAAAATTCTTTCTTTGGCAGCGTTAACGCCTCTATAGGTCACTTTTTCGTTAAAAACATTATAAAGCCTTACGGGTTGTAGGCCAGATTTTCTAAACCAAACACTTATGGTTTTTGCGGGTGTTGTTCCAGAGCCTATGGTTTTACCATCAAAAATAGAATCGTTTTTGCCAATGGGCATTTTTAGGTAGTAACTTCCTTCGCCAATGCTCCATTCATGGCTTACAACCCCTTGGGATAAATCGGAAAATGTGAGATAACCATCAATGGAGACCGCTAAACTTCCTTCGGTTTTACTAAAATACCACCCCACATCTGAAAATGAATTGGGTGCATCATAAACCTCATCTTTTTGGCAGCCTATAAAAGCGGTTGCCATTAGAAGCATTATTATTATATTATTTTTCATAATTTTATTGTTTATTTTAAATAGAGTCTTTTTTAAAATTCGATACCAAACATACATTAAGGAGTATCATACAGTTTGGGGTTGGCTGTTATTTCACTACTAGGTATGGGCCAATATCCATAAGCATTATCATTATAGTTTGTAGCTGCCTCTCCATGTTCATTATCCCATTTAGTGAAAGGAACGCCATTGGTGCCATCATACTCTTTTATCAATGCATCAAATTTTGTACCTGGATCCCCAACTTGTTTCCCTGATTCGGGTTTGGTTTCAAATGGATAAGGACTAGCGACATAACGTTTTGTTGCAAGTTCTTGAAAACGTTGTTTTAGGATGCCCCAACGTCTTAGATCCAAAAATCGGATGGCATTACCTTCGGCCGACAGTTCCAAGGGTCGTTCTACATACATTAAATGATTCATTACCTCTTTGGCGGTATATGTTTTTTCATCATGGTCGTTTGATGGATATTCGCCTGTACCGGAAAGCCCCAACAGTCTAACACCCGAACGCCTTCTTACTTTATTTATATATCTTAGCGCTTCATCAACACCACTGGCATCTGTTCCGCCCTTTATCAAACATTCGGCGTACATTAAATACACATCGGCCAAACGAATTAGGCGGATATTTACCCCAGATCGCGGTGTTGTGGCAGAGATTGACTTTTCGCTATCCGTAATATCCCAATTAGTATATTTTCTCCAGTATGAATGTTCCCCATTGTTGTACTGTGCACCTTGCGCAGAAGTTAATTGGTACAAAGGGGTATCCAAATCATCAGGTAAGGCTATGGAAGCGGAAGTCCTTAAAGAAAATACTCTTTGCACGTTCACGGCCATCACGCGGTTTCCATTGGCATCCAACACGGGCAAACCGTTTGCTTGGAGTACGGGCTGATTGACGAAGTTCCTAGGATCTTTCGTATCAACTTTTTCATTTCTGTACAACATATTTAACCACAGGGCAGGATACAGGTTTCTGTAACCGGCCGGGGTTCCAGCAGGTGCAAAATTGAAATTCAATGGGCTGGATGTTTGGGCTTCTTCAAAAGCACCAAGTTCACCGTTGAACTTTAAGGAATAAGCGATCTCTAATATGGATTCTTCGTTAAATTCATCCCTAGTTGTAAAGTTGCTACCTATATCTGGTGTCAATCTATAATTATAGTCTTCAATTACAGATTTGAAATAGGTTGCTGCCTTGATATAATCGCCATCGTACAAATAACTTTTTCCCAATAAGGCTGCTGCAGCGCCTTTAGTGATCCTTCCCAATTCATTATCAGCATATTCTTCTTTTGTAGGAAGGTTTTCTAGGGCAAACTCCAGATCTGCCATATAGAATTCCTGTACTTTGTTTTCTGGACTAATGGGCTGATAAAATTCGGCTTCGTTTTCTGGTACAAAATCTATAATGGGTACGGCACCTTTGTTAAAACCAGTATGAAGATAAAAATAAAACAGGCCTCTTAGCGCTCTTGCCTGTGCCAAAATTTCCACGGCATGTTGCTCTGATTCGGCACTGCCAAAAGTTCCCATTAACTTATTGGTGGCGGCTATTACTTGGTTGGCCCTAAAAATACCAGTGTATAAGGCTGCCCATTTGGCATTTGGCGCATCGGAAGAATTATTGAATGTTTGCAAATAATAATCGTTCGTGGTGCTGGGTCTTCCCCACCCTGGATAGGTCATATCGCTTCTGTTATACTCATCTACGGTTCTTAATACATTTCCGTTTTTAAGAGCGTTATATACAGATGTTAATCCCGTATCCAAATCGCCTAACGTTTTCCAAAAACTATCCGTTGAGATATTGTTAGGATTGGTTTCTTCTAGAAAGCTTTCGCTACATGTGAAGCATGTTATGGCCAAAACCATTACAAGCACCGTCTTTTTAAATATTATCTTTTTCATTATTTTAAATATTTTTTGTTAGTTCTTAACTTATATGTTTTCATTGTAAAACGTTTTTAAAATTAAAAGGCAAATTGTACACCTACCAACCAACTGGAGCTAATGGGGTAATTACCTCTATCCAACCCTCTGGTTGCCAAACTGCTACTGCCTACCTCTGGGTCAAAACCGGTATATTTGGTAATGGTAATTGGGTTTTGTGCCGATACATACAATCTAATCTTGGAAATACCATTTTTATTAAGCACATCTGTGGGCAAGGAATAACCTATGGCTATGTTTCTTAACCTTGCAAAAGTGCCATCTTCTAACCAAAAATCGGTATAGCCCCTGTAGTTTGCATGATCTGCGCCTCTATTGGTTGGCAAGTTGGAGTTTGGGTTTTGTGGTGTCCATTGGTACACCAAATCCTGGTTTGTATTTGCTTTATAGGTGAAAGCCCTACTACCGTTCATGATCTCCGACCCAAACGATGCATACCATTGCATAGTGAAATCGAAGTTTTTATACTGAGCATCAAAATTGAAGCCCATTTCAAACTCGGGCGTACCACTACCGGCATACACCCTATCTTCTTTTCCTATGGTACCATTTCCTTGGTCGGGGATGCCATCACCATTGGTATCGACCGTAAGTTGATCGATATATTTTAAATCTCCTAAATGTGCGGTGCCACCCACTAATGGGTTATACGCATCCAACTCTTCTTGGGTTTTAATAATGCCATCGGTTTTGTTCAAAAAGAAGGATCCTGCCTCATAGCCTTCTGCTATTACGCTCACCAAATCTTCATTACCAAGACCTTGAACTACTTCACTGCCACCCAGATATTGAATTTTATTGGAACCGCTCATCTTGGTTACCTCATTCACGTTCTTGGTATAGGTTAACCCAGCGCTCCATGAAAAGGCTCCCGCCTGTTTATAGTTCATGGTCCATTCCATACCTTTGTTTACCATGTCTCCCACATTTAAAATAACGCTACCATTTTGACCAGTACCTACCGATGGAGGCAATATGACACCTAAGAGCAAATCTTCTTTTTTGGTAGCATAGAAATCGGCTGACAGACTCAATTTGTTTTTAAAGAATCCCAGATCAAACCCTATATTATCTGATACTGAGGTTTCCCATTTAATGTTTTTATTGGCAAATTCTGTTTGAATGGCACCTTGGATCAATCTGTCATCACCTTCTGCACCAAAAATGTAATCCCTATTCAATACGATTACCGCGGCATTACTGTAATCCAAGAAATTATCGTTTCCTACCGTACCATGACTACCCCTTAGTTTAAATGACGATATTGTGTTTTGGATAGGTTTCCAAAAATCTTCATCGGACACGTTCCATCCAACCGATACTGATGGAAACGTATTATAACGATATTTGGGCGAGAACCTTGAAGACCCATCGCGCCTTGCACTGGCACTAACTAAATATTTGCCTTTATAATTATATTGCAACCTACCAAGCAAACCAATAGTTCCTCTATTTACATTTTGGTTCCAATTGCTGCCAGACCCTACAACTGGATCCTTTAGAGCGCCGTTTAAAACGGTTACATCGTTGCTGAATAAATCCTTTTTCTCTGCATAGAACCAAGCGTTCTCAAATTTTTCGGCAGAATATGCTGCTGTTAACTGAAAGTTGTGGTCGCCGAAGCTTCTTTTATAATTCAAGATATTCTCTATGGTTGACCTGGCTGTTCGGCCACTTTCATTTCTAACACCAGATCTTTGTGCCTGCTTAATTTCTTCACCATCTTTATCATAGGTCTTGAACAGCGGGTTGATGATTATTCGTGTGTTATTATTGTATGACAAACCGCCTCTTAAGGTGTATGTTAAATACTTATCAATTTCGTAATTCGCTGTAATGTTCGCATTAAAGTTTTCAATATTATTATTATCTTTTTGCTTAAACTTTCTTAAGTTGCTAGCCAAATAAGCGGCATCATTATCACCTGGAAGCCCCGGATACTGAATGGTTTCTAAAGTAGGGTCCAACATTTGTGAGTAGGGTGCGTACCTATAGGCCTCCAATAAAAATTGCCATGGTGCAGATTCTTTTTGCTCAACGCCAAAGCCCATGCCCGTAGATATGCTCCACTTCCCTTTTCTGTACTGTGTATTGGCACGCACATTAAAACGGTTGTAGCCGGAATTAATAATGGTTCCTTCTTGATCAAAAAGCGTTGCGTTCACACTATATGATAAATCTTCCTTTCCTCCTGAAACCCCAATACTATGGTTTTGAATTGGCGCAAAGTTGTTTTCGATAATATCAGTTAAATTGCTATTGTTTGTTAAAAGGTGCGGAGACGTGGCAATAGGCGTCCAGGTGGTGCCAAAGGTACCTCCTGTTAAGGCGTTATCCCTTAAATGCCTTACATATAAGAAATCCTCAATTTCCATTAAAGGCACACCGGAGGTAATGGTTTGGATACCATAATAAGAATCGATATTCATTTTCATGATGCCAGCCTTCCCTTTTTTGGTGGTTATCAAAATCACACCGCCAGCACCACGCGTACCATAAATTGCAGCCGATGCCGCATCTTTCAATACATCAATGGTTTCAATTTCGTTCATACTCAATTTGGGGTCGCCATCAAAAGGGATACCATCTACTACATAAAGCGGCGAACTGTTCCCAAGAATGGAACTGATACCACGAATGGTAATGTTGGAATCGCCCCCAGGCGAACCATCGGAAGCCGTTACATTAACCCCCGCAATTTGTCCTTGTAGCGCCGTTCCTAGATCGGCTGTGGCCGATAGCACAAGTGCTTCGTTTTTAACCTGGCCAACCGCACCTGTTACTTCTTTCTTTTTCTGGGTACCGTAGCCTACAACCACAACTTCATCCAGCGAAGAAACATCTTCGGCCAATACCACGTTCAATGAGGGGGCAACTACCTTAATGCTCTTGGATATGTATCCTATATAAGTAAACTCCAAGGTTCGCCCCATTTCCGTGGCTATTTCATAATTACCGTCAAAATCGGTTACAACTCCCTTGGTAGAGCCTTTAACAATAACATTTGCTCCAGCCAATGGTTGCCCATCACTGGTTACTGTACCCTTTACGGTAACTGTCTGTGCTTGTGCAAAACCAAAACATAAGGAAAAAAACAATGCCATTAAGGACACCTTCGATTTTCGCTCAGCAAATAAATTAAATTTCATACGTTGTTTTTATTTAAATTAGTTGCACAAATATTGTTTTTATATGCGCTAAGTAAGGACACAAATGATTTAGTAAGCAGAACAAATGTCCAAATTGTTAAAAACCTGTTAAACAATCGGGTTTTTTTTCAATTTTAAAGTAAATGAGAAAAGAAGTATCCTATTGCGCGTTCGAAATATTTCTGAAAAACGATATTCTAATGCTTTCGATAATGCCAGTACTGAAGGAAGCCGAAGTATTCAGACAGACACAGAATATATTTTTGGTTTTTTGTTATGTACTCAACAATTTTTTATTAAGGTTGATAAAAAAAACTGGTCGAAACTTGAAGACTGGGAAATTCAAAAACAAAAACCAAGTTCCAAATTCCAAATTCCAAATTCCAATAAAAAAAAGAGGCTACATCCTTATATTCCTCAATTTAGAATGTAGCCTCTTTGAATTTTTAACTATTCTTAAATCAACAAATCCCCAGGTTTAAATGGAATACTTGCATCCATCAATTTGGATTTATCAATTTTAGAAGCGTCTTTTATGAACTTTGTACCCAAAACATAGGCTTTCGCATTGTTGATGGCATCGACAGCCAACAAGGTATCGTCCTTAAAGTACCAAATCGAGAATTTATTGCTTTCGCCATCTTCTTTCCTGATGAGCGTTTCATTATAGCCTTCATACAAGCCAACCATTTGCAGCTTCACATCGTACTGATCGGACCAAAACCAAGGGATGGCATCATAAATGGGATGCCTTTCGCAAATGGCTGCTGCGGCCACTTTGGCTTGATCTACCGCATTTTGAACAGATTCCAAACGCACATGGCGGTTGTAATGGGGGTTAAAATGAAAGGTGCAATCGCCAATGGCGTAAATATTCTGGTCGTTGGTACGGGCCGTTTCATCAACCAGAATACCGTTTTCAATAACCAAACCGGCTTCTTTTGCCAATTCTGAATTCACACGGATACCAACGCCAACAATAATGATATCTGCTTCATACTGCGTTCCATCGGCACAAACCACCGTATTAACCCCTTTGGTATTTTCAATGGCAATCACATTTTTATTGGGTAACATTTCTACCCCGTTTTCAGTGTGCAATTGCATGAAGAAATTGGACATTTCTGGTGCTGTAACCCGTGCTAAAATTCGAGTTTCACGCTCTAAAACCGTTACCCGGCCACCTAACTTTTTAATGGAAGCTGCGGTTTCCAACCCAATATAGCCACCACCAATAATAACCACCCGTTTGTTCAAACTTTTATGTAATGCCTTACGAATATGGGCAACATCCTCAACAGTCCGCATAGGATACACATGGGCTGCCGTTTCAATGCCCGGAATTGGCGGGATGATGGGGCGCGCGCCAGTTGCTATTACCAACTTGTCATACGCCTGAATAGTGCCATCATTTAAGGTAATTGTTTTATCAGTTCGGTTTATGGAACTTACGGAAATCCCTAAATTTAAGCTGATGTTATCCTTTTCATAACTTTCAACAGATTTTAAAAGGTTGGTGCCCTCATCTGAACTCAAATACGTTTTTGAAAGTGGTGGCCGATGGTACGGAATTTCGGGATCTTTATCAAAAAGCAGGATAGCACCTTGCCAACCTTCTTTACGCAATGAAAAGGCAAGATTTACACCGGCATGACTTGCGCCAATAACGACACAAATGGAATTTTTGTTAAGATGAACTGACATTAAATGAGGGTTTTTCAATTAGAGAAAATGCAACATTGATAAGTTTTCAAAAACCTAATCCGATTCTGCAACTTGAAGCACAATACCGTCAATGGCATCACTTATTTGAATTTGGCAACACAAACGGCTTCTTTCATTGGCATAATCGTTCAATTCCAACATGTCCGTTTCAATTTCGGTAGCTTCACCTGTTTTCAAGTGGTGACCCACATCCACATGAACATGGCAAGTAGCGCAGGAGCATACGCCCCCGCAATCGCCATCAATTCCGGGAACGCCATTATCTACCGCCAATTGCATCACAGAACCCGAAGTCCCTTCTAAAATTATTGTTTCGTTATCTCTTGTTATAAAAGTTATTTTCGCCATTTTTTTAAATTGTTTGATTTTCAGTTGTTTGACAATTAGCTACGTCAAGTCTTGATTATTGGTTCTATTAATCTTGGTTCTTTTTAATTAAACTTCACCGTAAGCTTATCATAACCCACTTTACGTTTAAATTCGCCCAAATCCTCGATATTATCTTTATAATCCAGAATATCGATGGATTTTACTTTTTCCGCCAAGGTTTTTACCAAAATAGTCATGATTTGACGTGCGTGGGTGGCTCCCAAACAATTATGATGGCCAAAGCCAAAACCTACATGCGGGTTTAATTTTCGGTCTAAAACAACCTCATTGGGATTTTCAAAGGTTCTTTCATCGCGATTGGCCGATGCCCAACACAACGAAATGCGGGAATTTGCTTTTACCGCATGTTCGCATACTTCGGTATCTTCCGTTACTACGCGCCCCATTTGGGTGAGTGGTGAAAAATAGCGAATCAACTCTTCAACGGCATTGTTAACAATTTCTGGTTCGTTTTTCAAACGGGCCAACGATTCTGGGTGTTCCCCAAAATAGGCAATGGCATTGGTAACGGCATTAATAATGGTATCGCGACCTCCTGAAAAGGTTAATACGACCACCCCTTTTATTTCTTCCCTGGTGAGTTTTTGGCCGTCAATCGTCGCTTCTAAAAGCATGGAATATAGATCGCCATTGGGATTTTCCATGGCTCTAGTGATATTTTTATCGATATAATCATAAAGAATAGTGGCTTTGTCGCCATCCAATGGGTTGCCTTCGCTTCTAAAAACATGTGTTCCCCAAGAGATCCACGTTTCTGCCTCTTCGTAGGGCGTATTTAACAATAAGGTTAACGCACGGGATTGTAATTTCAAGGCAAAACCTTCCACAATTTCTACAGCATTTTTTGCAAGCGCTTCATCAACAATCGTATTTATTTGTTTGGATAATTCAACGCTATAATCGGCTTCCAAAGGTCTTTTAAACCAAGGCTCAACAATGGCACGGTAGGCCTTATGTGCCGGCGGATCCATTTCAAAGGGTATTTGGCGCGTATCGCGGATATTCACTTCAGAAGGAATAACAATGCGTCCGGGTGCAGATTGGGATGTGAAGGTTTTCCAATTATGTGCACATTTACGCACGTCTTTAAGACCTAAAATCATGGTTACTGGGTCGTTTTGATCGTCCATTTCGCCATAACCTTTCGTGGTTCTGGCAGTTTCAAACGGGTCTGGAAGTTCACTTTTTTTCATCTGTTATGGTTTAAAATATTATTAAAAAACTGAATGGTTTCCTTAATGTGGGCTTCCCAATAAGGCCATTCGTGTTTTCCGGGATGTTCTTTATAAATGTGTTCAATATTCAAATCGGTTAATTGTTGGTGCAGTTTTCTATTGCCTTCAATAAGCAGGTCGTCTGTTCCGCAATCGAACCGAAATGGGGGTAAGCTGTTTTTATGCTTTAGAATGGTTTTGTAAACCGATTCGTTTTCATTTTCATTTTGAGTGTAAACCGACAAATCTTCATTTGTAAATAATTTCATTTCTTCAATGGTTGTGATAGACGACAAACCAGAAGCCGCTGAAAATGTATCGTTATACTTGATGCCCAATCGCAAGGCACCAAAACCGCCCATAGACAAACCAGCGATGAACAATTTTGAGGTATCGCTCGCTTGCGGAATCAATTCCACAACCGCATTAGGCACATCTTCTACAATCCATTTTTCAAAATCTGTGTTTTCTAGAGGCAAATACCCGCTGCCATCGCGCCAGAGTCCGTCGGAAGGCATGGCGATAATCATGGGCGCTATTTCGCCATTTTCAATCCATGTTTTCATTTTTAAATGAATGCCCGTTTTTTGGGACCAAAGCCAATGACTTCCATAAACACCGTGCAATAAAATGACGATTGGTAAATTGGTTAAATTTTCTCCTGATGGTACAAAAACCGTAATATCGCCCCGATTATTCAAATGTGCGCTCTTAACCGTTATGTGCCTCAAATTATTGGACTCAAAACGTGGGTCGGATATTTCGGTGGTTTTAAATTTTGACATAAATTGTATGTTTTATTCAAAAACTATAACACCTTTTGCATTTTTGCCAGAAAGCATATCATCAAAAGCTTGTTGTAAATTTTCCAAGGGATAGGTTCTGGTAATCATTTCATCCAACTTAATCTCACCTTTTCTATAATGTTCTATTATTTTTGGGAAATCCTTTTGGGGGTTGCACTTGCCATATAGAGGGTTGATGTATTTTTTATCCCATTCAAACAAGGACATATCAATAAGGACTTCCTGCTCGATACCACTTACCTGTACTGCGGTTCCCGCATTTCTA
Source organism: Mariniflexile maritimum (assembly GCF_009746565.1). Taxonomy (GTDB): domain Bacteria; phylum Bacteroidota; class Bacteroidia; order Flavobacteriales; family Flavobacteriaceae; genus Mariniflexile; species Mariniflexile maritimum. Next base: position 81,968 of record NZ_WRPN01000012.1, on the reverse strand, counting down.
ATCATGGCCAATGGTGCTGCTCCCAAGGAAGGAATGGCGGTACATTCAAAAGCATAGTCTGCTCCTCTGCCGTTGGTCATTGCTTTTACTTTTGCAGCTGCTTTTAACAAGCCTTTATCCTCTTTATCGGCTAAAATGGTATGGGTTGCCCCAAATTCCATTGCCATATCCAATCGGGTTTGATTGATGTCCACCGCAATAATTTTTGAAGCTTTTGACACTTTTATGCCTTGAATCACATTTAAACCAACACCTCCAGACCCTAAAACTACTGCTGAAGCGTTTTCAGTTACTTGAGCCGTATTGACTGCCGAACCAAAGCCCGTCATTACACCACAACTCACAATACTGGCGGCACTAAAGGACATGTCTTGAATGGGATTTTTAACCACCGCCGATGCTTTTACCAAGGTATATTCTGAAAGAGTGCCAATATTGAAGGAACGTTCTATGGGTTTTCCGTTCCATTTTGAACCTTCCAAGTGTGCGTGCCCGGGAGTAAAACCATTTCCACCAGCTACAACGGGCGAATTATTTTCACAGATATGTTCGTTTTCGTGTTTGCATTGAAAACATTCTCCACAAGGCGTTGCCCAATTGAGGATGACTGCATCGCCAATTTTAATACTTTTTACGTTTGAACCAACTGCCTTAACAATGCCCGCTCCTTCATGGCCCATAATAATGGGTTTTCCCCAGTTTAAGGAATCATGATCGGTATGGCATAAACCCGCTGCTTTTACGGCAATTAAAACTTCATCCGATTTAGGGTTTTCAACCTCAATGGTTTCTATTGAAAATGTACCATCGCCTTTGGCTATGGCCGCTTTGCATAATATGCCCATTCATTGATTTTTTTAGTGTTTAAACGAATTTATAAAACTATAAAGTGGGCCAATACCAGCCATGATGTATTTTAGCATAATAAGTGCCTATTTTGACTAAAACAACTTAACTTGATGGTTTTCAGGCTAAAATAAAACCTTGATACTTGGCTATGGATAAATTATTTTGGTTTGAAACGTGTTTTTGGGAATACCTTTTTTAAGATTTCTTTTCCACGAATACCAAATTTTTATCTACTAGGGGTGTATCAAAATATCATTCTCCCGAATAAAAAAACCATAGATTTTTTAAGCATGGATTAGACATCCTAAATATATTGAGCGTTTTAAATCAGTTACAACCAAGTCTTAGGTCTTATGTCTAGCAGTAAAGCGAGTCTTAGGTCTAAAAATAAATCAATGTTTCACATACATTTTTTTGGTTCGGTAAACGCACTCCTTACTTTTACATGTTTCACAAATATAACCCATGTACTTTACGGAAGCGCCAATACCAACAATACCGCTCACCGATTTTACGGGACTCATTAAGGAAGAAGCACTTAAATGCACGTTACAAAACCCCTTGGGAAGCAGTTTGAATAATTTTTGTTGATCGATTACCAACCATTCGCAGTAACCGGGACTGTACCTGTTTGTTAATGATAAGTCGTTCAAAATTACCATGTCCCTTAATTTTTTATAGATAATATCCATAGCACTTTCTACCAACATGGAGCCCGTTGCATCTATCACATAACTTTGTACAAAATCGCCTTCATCATTGTATTTTTTGCTCCAGTAGCTTACTTCCTGTCCGGCGGTACAGGTAAATAAAGCGGCATATTCCGCTCCTTTTAAAAATGAGGTAATCATTCTTCCTGTTGTAAATACTTGGTTATCAACAGAAATGCTGCCGTTTTTTACTGAAAAATCGGTTACGGGCTTGATGGTAAATCCACCTTCGATGTTCTTATTGTTGGACAATAAAGCAATGGCATGGTCTATCATGCTGTTAAAAGGTTCATCGGGCACTGCGCCCAAGCCCATAAAAGCCGAAATCTTTTCCTTTTTAAGATGTATTTCTGAAAAATCCAATTTATAGGAATATGTTCCCGTCATACCACCAATTCTTTAGCTTCTTGAAACAATGTTTTCAACACTTTAATGTGCATCTTTTCACCAAAAGCAATAATTTCGCAACTACCTGTGTAATCGGTTAAAGGCACAATTTCGAAATTATTATAAGTAAGATGACATAGCCGAAACGTGTTCACACCAACCCTAACAAACCCTTTGGCCCGGATACTTACTTTGCTCAATGCTTTTAAAAATGACATTAAATTTTCTTCAGAGATTATTTGGGTGGTTCTATAAACAGCCGTTTTTATTTCTGTTTGTTGCGCTTCCTCTGGCAATTCGTTTACAAATGAATTCACCTTTAATAAAGAAGAGCTTTCCACGTTGCAAAAGGATTGCAATTCAATTTCAGCATAAGGGTTGATTTTTTTTATGTGTCCAATAATAATATCAAGCTTAGTTTCATCAACCAAATCGATTTTATTCAGAATAATGTTATCCGCTACCCTTACCTGATGTTTGGCACGTTGCACCAAACCAGCACTTTTATCAAAATTCAATGCATCTACAACGCACCACGCGCCTGCGTAATGCACTTTGTTTTGAATGGATTCGTGATTTAACAATTCACAAATGGACATGGGATCCGACATTCCAGACGCTTCCAAATAAATAATTTCCGGATGGTATTGTTCTACTAACGTCGTTAGGTTTTCTATGAAATTGCTCAACAAGCAAACACAGAATACCGAACCGTTATTGATTTCTACCAACTTAAAATCTTTATTTGACAGTTGCAGTTCTTTACCATCAACCCCCGAAGGTGCAAATTCATTTTGTATAACAGCTATTCTTTTATTCTTATTGATTTTCAATAGATTTTTAAGCAGCGTTGTTTTTCCGCTACCTAAAAACCCACTGATAAGAATAAATTCTGCTGTCATGAAGTTATCAATTCTTTTTTATCCAAATGTTTTTGAATACGCTCCACCAGTTCGGTTTTTGGTGGAATGATTGAAATAAATTCCACATCGCCATCAATACAGATGGTCGGTAGGTTTTTCACACCTAGAGACAGCATCATTTGAATACCTGCCTCGTTTTTTATTTTATATTCAACATATTCAACCTTATCCGAACCAATGGCCTCAACTGCCAACTTAACCGCCTGAACCATATATTGGCAAGGGGCGCAGGAACCGGAATCTAAGGTAATGACATCTATTTTTACTGTATCTTCCGTGAAGTAATCATCCAGATTACGCAGTTTAATATTTTTGGGCGTTTTGCCTTTTGCCCGCAACACATCTTGTTGATAGGCATCGTGGACAATTTCCGTTACGGCTTCTAAATTTTCAACAGGCGTTGCCATGGGCAGATCGCAACCGGGCGCTAAAATAAATCCGGTTTTGCCACCAATATCCATACACTCAATAGCTTCAAATTTCGATTCTTCTGGTGTGCCTATTAATAGAACAGAAGTCAACTTCATATTGCCACCAAAACTCAAATTGTATTTTTCGGCGTATTCTTTTACAAAATCCAACGGAATATTTTCATCAATGGAAATATTATCAGGCGCGCATTTGCACATTTCTTCGATGTTTTGGGTGGCGTTACCACAAACAAAAAACGAACTCATTGCACCGCAATCTCTAATATGGGCGAATAAATCCTTACAATAAGGCAGCACAAATGCTTCAAAAGACATAGGATCTATTTGACTTACCATAGGATCGACAACGGCAACCACATCGCAACCAGCCTCTATATAATAATCGGACATGGCTTTACCTACCTTGGTGGCAAATGCCATAACCTCGCCTACATTGTCCGGATCTTCAAAAAGTTTCATAAAAATATCGGTTCCCAACAAGTGCAATGCCAATGTAAAAGGGCCTGTAATCAATCCGTAAAGAGCCAAATCCGGATGCTTTTCCTTGATTTTTGTGGTGGCGTTCATTACCGTGGCAATTCTACCGCTACATCTGCAAGGCACTTTTAAATCTTCCAATTTTAAGCTGCCATCGGCCAATGGATGGGACACCACCGTGGGCGGATTGTCATCAGACCATTTAATGGCGCAACCCAACACTTCGGCTTCAATTTGCAAATCGAAAGTTACCGGAATACCATCTGGTTTGTACTTTTTGATGGCCAGTTCTGCGCCATCAATAATATGTTGCTCAGATTTAAAATAGGTGGTAGCATCTAAACCCAACAATTGTCCTGCATGGGCACCAACAAAGGGCACCCACGGAATACGCTCTACGGTTTGGCGTTGCATGGCGGCCTTTACCAATTCCAATCCTTCCATTATGCTGATTTTCTTAAATTATTCATATACTCAACCACGCCTTGCGGATCTGCCGAAAAATTATCCGCACCTATTTTTTCGCAGAAATCCTGTGTTATCGGTGCGCCACCAATGGTAACTTTTTGGTTTGGATACACCGTTTTAATTTCCTTCACAATGTTTTCCATGCTTGCCATGGTGGTTGTTAATAATGAAGACAAACCAACAATGGCTTTTGGAAATTGCTCAATGGTATCGATGAATTTTTTTGCAGGTACGTCGGTGCCCAAATCAATCACTTCATAGCCATTACCTTCCACGATCATGGAAACCAGGTTTTTGCCAATATCATGTAAATCGCCAGCTACGGTACCAATGATGAAAATTCCTTTTTTCTCGGTGTTTCCTTCGGCAAACAACGGTTTTAAATGGGCCATTGCCGTATTCATGGCTTTGGCAGACATTAAAACCTGCGGCACAAAAACCTTGTTTTCCCTAAATTTTACGCCAACTTTTTCCATGCCGATAATCAATCCTTTGGACAAAATATCATTAGCGGTAAAACCTTCTGCAAGTGCCTGAATGGTGAGTTCGTCGGCACCATCTTGGTCTTTCATGTTTGGTGGGTATGGTGCTGCCTTGTTTATCTTACCAAACTCTATGCAATCTGAAATTCTTTCTATTAGTGTTCCCATAATGCTAATTCTTTTTCTTTTAATTGTGCTTGCGCCACTTCAATAAACGTTAAAATATTTTCTAGGGTCGTGTCACTTTCAACGGAGTGGGATGGCGAGAAAATATAACCGCCTTTTTTTCCCATTTCAAGCAAGGCCAACGATTCTTCACGAACTTCTTCCGGCGTGCCAAAAGGCAATGTTTTTTGCATGGACAAGCCGCCATGGAAACACAGTTTACCTAAATAATCGCCGTGAATTTGATGCACATCCATAACTTCCGGTTGAAACGGGTTGAAGCAATTTAAACCAGCATCAATCAGTGATGGGAAAAGTTCATCAACATCACCACACGAATGGATCATCACATATTTACCGGCATCTTTTACCCGTTTGTACATTCTTTTAATATGCGGATACATAAATTCGTGCCATAAATCGGCGCCCATAATCAAACCATGTTGCTGGCCCCAATCATCGCCAAAATAAACGGCATCGATATCATATTCCAAAGCCTTATCAATTTGTGCAATATTGTAATCGGCTATTTTGCCCAATAAGGCATGAACAAAATCCGGATACATGTAAAAGTCCATCAACAAGTTTTCCATACCTCGCATAGACCAGGCTCTTTCGTATAATGAAAAACCTATTTGAAAGACACGGAATAAATTTGGTTTTTTTTCGATTTCAGATGCGATATTTGCAAAAAAGCGAGGATCATGCGGGTTTGGAAACGGAAGCCCTTCAATGGTTGGTTCCTTGATAATATCCTCAACGGGCATTCCAATATCCTTATCTACAGACCGGTCCCAAACAACACCAAAAACATCCTTAAAGTGATCTTTTTTCACCTCATCAAAAAAACCGATATCACTGCCCAGGTTTAAAATGTGGTTTCCCAGCACAATATCAAGATCATCCGTTTTGTAATGGTCTTGAAGCATTTCTTTGGGTTCTTTGGTAAATTTAAAGGACCATGGTACATAAGGTGGCTTTTTATGGTCGAGTACCATTTTAACAATCTCTCTTTTAGTCATGATGTGTTGTGTTTAAATTGAACCAAAGTTACAACAGATACCAATGCATTATTATATCTATATTAACACTTTAATACCTTATTTTGATTCTTTTTAAGTACAAACAATATTTTATATGATATAATTGGATATATTTGGAATAAAATAAATCTGTTTTGAAAGCCCAATTTGAAAAAGTACCTTATGCCAAAGATGCTTCCTTTAATGCGTTTTTTTATGAAAACGAAAACTTTGCTGCGCCATGGCATTTTCATCCAGAATTTGAACTGACCTACATAGAAAAAGGCAAAGGCATACGTTACGTGGCCAACAGCGTACAAAAATTTGAGGAAAGTGATTTTGTAATATTGGGCGCCAACCTGCCACATTGTTGGAAAAACACCGCTAATGAAACAAACCATGTAAAATCGATTGTATTTCAATGGGATGATACCGTTTTGGGAAATGACTGGTTGGAAAAAGAAGAGTTTAAACCAATAAAAGGGCTTTTAAGAAAAGCATCCAGAGGCATTAAATTTTCTTCGGAAACTGCCCAGGAAATGTATCCAGAGCTTTTAAATATCATGAAAGCGACATCGTTCCAAAAATTAATGGGGTTCATTGCCGTTTTAAATAAGCTGGCTTTACGGGAAGATATTGAATTTCTTTCATCCGAAAACTTCACAAGTTCATTGAATTTAAAGGCAAATGATAGGATTGACAAGGTTTACCATTATGTACACACCCATTTTGATAAAAAAATAGCTTTAAGCGATGTGTCGTCGTTGGTTGCTATGGGCGATGAGGCTTTTTGTCGGTTTTTTAAAAAATCGTTGAACAAGTCGTTTTTTACGTTTGTAAATGAATATAGAATTAACGTGGCCTGCAAACTTTTAATAGAAACCAGCAAACCCGTAAATCAAATCGCTTACGATTGCGGTTATGAAAGTCTCCCCTTTTTCTACAGGCAATTTCAAAAATTCGTAGCATGTTCACCACTTAAATTTAGGTCCAAGCACTCAAAACCTTACAATAAAGCTTTTAACTAATTAAAAAAATCATCATTTTAATAAATCTTAACCAAACTTTGCCTTAAAAAAATCATACGTGTTGGTCGTTACGTTTAAAAACACGCACCTTTAGTCCTTTAAAAATATATCATTATGAATTTTAATAGGTCCTTAAAAAAAACCATCGCAGTTGGGTTTGTAACCTTGGCCATGGTTTCCTGCAAAAGCAACGAAACAAAAGCCGAAAAACCCCCTGTAAAGCCCAATATTATTTATATCATGGCAGACGACCACACGTCGCAGGCATTCGGTATTTATGGCAGCCGTTTGGCAGCCCTTAACCCCACGCCTACTTTAGACAAAATAGCCAACGAAGGCATTATTTTTAACAACTGTTTTGTTAGTAATTCTATATGTACGCCAAGTCGTGCAGCCATTATGTCGGGTCAAAACAGTCAAGCCAACGGGGTATTGGATTTGGAGGGCGTCTTGCCAATGGACCATCAATATTTACCTATTGAAATGAAAAAATTGGGCTACCAAACCGCACTTGTTGGCAAGTGGCATTTAGAAGCACAACCTAATTTTGACTATTATAATATTTTTACGGAACACCATCAACAAGGATCGTATTTTGACCCCTATCTGCTCGATAGCAGTGTGCCTTTTGTTCCTTTTAATGAAATGCCCGGTTATCAGGGAAAGCAGTACAAAGGGCATAGCTCGGACGTTATTACCGATGTATCCATCGATTGGCTTAAAAATAAGCGGGATAAAACGAAACCTTTTATCTTGTTCCATCAATTTAAAGCACCGCACGACGATTTTGAATATGCGCCCCGCTACAAAGATTATTTGGCCGATGTTGAAATTCCGGAGCCCGCAAGCTTATACGATAATGGCAATAACGGTTCGGAAGCAACACGCGGTAAAAACGATTCGTTAATCCATGTTATTGGTTCTTCGGTCTCCAAAAGAAATACCATCAGAAATATGGGCATGCGCATTTGGAGCGATGAGTATATTAAAAGAAACAATCCTAATTTTAACATTCACCAAGCCGATGGTTTAAGCGATAAGGAATACACCCACCAAACCTACCAAGAGTACCTAAAACGCTATTTACGTTGTGTAAAAGGTGTGGATGATAATGTGGCGCGTTTAATAGAATTCCTTAAAAAAGAAGGGCTTTATGAAAACACGATTATTGTTTATACGGGCGACCAAGGGTTTATGTTGGGCGAACACGATTATATTGATAAACGTTGGATGTACGATGAATCGATGCGGATGCCATTTTTTGTACGATATCCTAAAATGATAAAAGCAGGACAACGCACCGATGCCATAATCAATAACACCGATTTTGCACCCACCATAATTGAGTTGGCTGGCGGTACACCACCCGAAAAAATGCAAGGCCATAGCTTTGAAAAAATATTGAAAACAGGAAAAGAACCCAAAGGATGGCAACAATCCACCTATTACAGGTACTGGATGCACATGGCCCATGCGCACGCCAATCCAGCGCATTTTGGCATCAGAACGAAGCAATACAAACTCATTTTTTTCTACGGAAAGTATTGGGTGGACACCGATAACCCGAAGGCGGAATGGAACAAAGATAGTTGGGGCAATCGGTTTACCATGCACACGCCAGCAGCTTGGGAGTTTTACGACTTAACCAAAGACCCACAGGAAATGAACAATGCTTACAAAGACCCCGCTTATCAAGACGTTATAGCGAATTTAAAAGAACAACTTAAAGCAAAGCGGAAAGCACTTAATGAAGAAGATGGCGACAAGTATCCGCATATTCAAAAAGTGATTGATGCGCATTGGAATGATTAAATTGTTTTTAATATTTTTAAATGCTTTAATCCCATTAAATTTAACAAATGAATCCTCTCATTAAAATTAGCGTTGTTGCTATCCTTTTTTTATCAAATGTAGCTTTTGGTCAAATCAAAAAAGAAAACTATAAAAAGCATGCTTCATATCAAGTAGAAAAATGGGAAGTTTTAGATATCAGTTTTGTTTCTAAAACACAATTAAAATCTCCATTTACGGCAGATTTTCATGCCATTTTTACGCACGAAAATGGCACAAAGCAAGAAGTGCCAGGGTTTTACAATGGACAAAATGAATGGATAATACGCTTTTCCAGTTCGCAAAAAGGCAAATGGCGTTTTGAAACAAAAGGAGATTTAGCTGAATTATCCGGAAAAAAGGGAAATATCATTGTTGAAAATAATAAAGAAAACAATCACGGAGCCATTGTAATCAATAAAGAAAATCCTCAGCATTTTTATTATGAAGATGGCACACCTTACTTCTTACTGGCTTTTGAATGTGACTGGTTATATGCATTGGATTATCACAACGATAAGGGCATCCCTAAAACAAATCACTTATTGGATTTAATAGGGCAGAATGGTTTCAATCAAATTGTAATGAATGTGTTTTCGTATGATGTAAATTGGGAAAAAGACGAAAAATTAAAAGAGCATCCTGAACACGAATTTGGTGGTCCTGCAGCTATTTTTCCTTTCCCAGGAACAAACCAAGAACCTGACCATTCCGCATTAAATCCAGAATTTTTTCAAAAATTTGACCGTACCATTAGCCTAATGCATGATAAACGGATTGTATCCCACCTCATGATTTACGTTTGGAACAAGTTAGTAACTTGGCCAGATATGGATACCGAGGCAGATAATATGTATTTTGATTATATAGTAAAGCGCTATCAAGCTTTTCCAAATGTGGTCTGGGATATTTCAAAAGAAGCCTTGTATTACGGAAGGGCAGATGAAGATTATATACATGGAAGAATAAAAAGATTGAGAGAACATGACAAATTTAACAGATTGTTATCGGTACATGATTTTAAATATTGCTCAAGGTTTCCAGATAACGTTGATTTCATTTCTACTCAAAATTGGTCGCATAATCTTTACGACAAGATGCTTGATGCGATAACAAAATATAAAGACAAACCCATTTTTAATATAGAACACGGCGGTTATGAAGAATCTCCTTATGTGGTTTTTACAGGCGATTATACCAATGCAGAAATTTGTTTGCGCCGAAATTACATGTGCCTATTTGCGGGTGTTTACACAACCTATTATTGGCAAGGTGCTTCATGGAATGTTATTATTTATAACCCGTTTGAACTATCTGATGATTTTATCAAACCAAAATTTGAATACTTCAATCACATGAAAAAGCTATTTACCCTGTTTGATTTTAGTACAATGACACCATTGCCATGGCAAAACGGAAGTGCCTATAATTTAACTGATGACAATAAAACGGTTTTATTATATATTCATAAAGAAAACTATGGTATAGATGCCGCTTTCCTAAAAAAGAAAGATGAAAATAGAACATTGCAATGGTTTAATACTTTAACAGGGGAATTCACGAAAATTGAAACAGAAAATACAAAACCCCGCAAATTTATTTCTCCATGGCGGGAAGAGGCCGATGCCATACTCATATCTAGGCTGATTGACTAAAAAACGATTTAGAACATAAATTTTTAAGAATGAAAAAAAACATTTTATCCCTAGTTTTAATTATTATAGCAACCACTGTTTTTGCTCAAGATAGACCCAATGTAATAGTTGTTTTAGCCGATGATATTGGTGTTGGAGATATTTCACAATATAGACGATTACACTCTGAAAATATTATTGTGGAAACACCTACACTGGACCAATTAGCAAAAGAGGGCATTATGTTTACAGATGCCCACTCGCCTGCCGCTTTATGTGCACCTACACGCTACGCCATTATGACGGGGAACCATTGCTACAGAAGCTATGCGCCCAGAGGTGTTTGGGGCAGTTATCAACCTTCGCCCATAGAGCCCGGTCAACTTACTTTAGGGCATTTAATGAAGCAAGCGGGCTATAAAACATCCTTCTTTGGAAAATGGGGATTTGGAATGGATTTCGCCAGAAAAGATGACCCAAATATAATTTACAGAGGTCCAAGAAACAAACCAGAATTAGATGTTGACATTACAAAAGTTATGGATAAAGGCCCTCAACAAAATGGTTTTGACTATAGTTTTATGTATCCGGCAGGCATTCAAGACGCTCCTTATGCGGTTTATGAAAATGGCGTTATGGTGCCTTTGAATAAAAATTCGGAAATTGTTCAAATTACACAAAAAAACATGGACAAAATTGGGTTCAAGCTTGATAAAATGGAAGGTTTAGGAGATAGTTACTGGAATCCTTTTGAGGCTGGAGAGCTGCTAGTGAACAAAGCTGTTGATTTTATTAAAAAAAGCAGTAACTCCGAAGCACCTTTCTTCATGTATTATTGCACACAAGCTGTCCATAAACCCCATACGCCTTCAAAAACATTGAATGGCATAAAAATAGCGGGAACCACACCTTCAAACCATCTAGATATGGTTAAAGAATTAGATGTTCAAATGGAAATGCTGGTGAACGCCCTTAAAGAAAAAGGCATTTATGAAAACACGCTTTTTATAGTCACTTCAGATAATGGCGGATTGTTGATACCGGAATCGATTAGATCTGGCCATAGTTCCAATGACGTGTATAGAGGTGGCAAAAACCAAGCCTATGAAGGTGGCCATAGAGTGCCATTTATTGCGCATTGGCCAAATAAAATCAAAACCCATTCAATTTCAGACAAACCCATTTTAGGTATTGATATCATGGCAACGCTTGCCGCTTTAACAAATCAAAACATAGATGATAATCAAGCTATGGATTCGTCAAATTTATTACCCATTCTACTGGATGAAAAAAACATCGCGCCTCATCCATTTCTAATCACGCAATCTGGAACAGGAAATGAAGCCATGATTACAGAAGATGGATGGAAATTAATCATAAAACTCAAAAATGAAGACGCATTTGAAATCGATCAAGAACTCATAGCGCTTTTTAATTTGAATGAAAACCCTTTTGAAATTGAAGCACAGAATTTAATAGATAATCCCATTTATCAAGACAAAGTAGCGCATTTATTAAATATTTATAACCAAACAAGAGCTAGTAAAGTAAACACAGGGATAAAATAAATAGGATGATAAATAATTTAACCCTGAGTTTTTAAACTTACACATATTTTAGGATAATGTCATAACAACATTGTTAAGGATATTTATAAAACATATATTTAACAATGTTATTAACCCTTTTCTATCTCTCGTAAAATATAATTCACTACAAAGCGTCTTATTGCTTAACCAGTTTTCCTACCAAACCATTGTTGGTTTTCACAAAATAAATCCCTGTACCTAGTTCAGATATATCCATATCTTTCAAATTTTTAAATTGCTTCACTTGGATTCCCGAAATGGTAAATACTTTAACCTCTTTTATACTGTGAGAGTCTGATAAATTAAAAATTCCTCTTGTGGGATTTGGATAAATCTTTAGTTGTTCTAACTTCCCAATATCATCCACACTTGCTGTTGGTAAAGTTCGAATATCTCTATTGAAATTAAAAACCTGCATGGTTACTGTGCTAATATGGCCTCCAGAATCTGGATAAGTAATCTCAATAGTGTTATTGGTTTGAATAAGGTTAAATGGAACTGGTATCTCCAGAACTCCAAAAAAGCGTTCTCTTTGGGCCTGATCATAACCTCTCCAATCAGTAGGGATTGAGATGGATGTATTATTCACTTTTATTGAACTAGGAAATACACTTAACCCGTGAGGTCTGCCAACTCCCAATCGCAATACCGCTTCTCCAAAGGTGTTTTTAGAAACCGCATTGATTTGAAATGTTTCAACTTGACTTGCCGTAATTGGTTTCAAATAATCGGTAGCATAATATTTGGTCTCGGTGTTTGTATCGTTTATAGAAACATTATTGGCAAAAGTTACTTCTAAAATCATAGTCGCCTCGGCACCCAACGTTACTGTTTTAGTATTTGTTGGAATAGATTCATCTGATAATATGGGTGTTACGTTATCCAAATACAGATGCTTTTTATTTATGGAATTAATCGTGCCAAATTGTGTATCAATTATTGATAAATCAATATCTTTTGAAACAAATTCCAGATTATTAAGAATGATATAAGCTTTCGCTCCATCCACATAGGCATCCACTTGGATATCTAAATCATCAGACGTAGTATCTACCCTGGTGCCTTTTACTTTGCTCCACAATTGGTAAAACTTTACCATATCAGTATATACCCAATTACCCGTATAGCCATAACCAGGAACAAAAGTTGTAGGTTCATCCTGTTGTCTCATCAACCTATTATTGTACGGAATGTTGCCAACGCTTCCCCAAATAGCTTTTACTACAACAAAAGGAAGTGCTTTGGCTATATTATCTGGTCTTTCTAACATAGACATGAGTTGAGAACTGGTAGTTTTAACCCAAAGCCAATCTCTATAAGGAGACCAAGGCTGGTTTCTTTGACCATTCATCACGCCTCCCATTTCGGAGATAACAAGCGGTTTTACAAAACCGAATTTCATGGTACTGTACTGCTCCATCATATCAAAAGTAGCTTCTATATTACTACCACTTCTTAAATCAATGGTGCCATCCGTTTTAGAAGCGATGTCATATAAATGAATTGAAAAGAAATCCATGTTAGCTCCAGCTACATCCATAAAAAGTTTCCATCTTTTGTGCCAACGCTGAAAATCCCCTTTTTCAAAATTAGGAAAAGCCGTAGTGTAACCTCCAACTTTAGTATTGGGAGCTTGTGCTTTAATAGCCGCCGCCGCTATATTATGAAAATCGGCAATATCTTGAATATCGTTTGTAAAATCCTGTGGGCCACCCAATCTTTCATAAGCTGGCTCGTTAATTACCTCTACCCAACTAGGGAGTGGTTCACCATTATTTCCATGAAACTCATTGATATAGCGCCCCATGTACTCTCCAGTAGCAGTACCATTGGCCAAAAACCATCCTTGACCAGTTGCTACTTGACCAGCACCCGTCCAAAATGGATTTAATTGACCACCTAAGATGAGTTGATTTCTGCTTTCGTAGGCATGCCAGTTGGTATTTGAAGCATAAACATTGCGTCTTGCCAAACCTCTTGATGCAATGCTATTTGTTCCTGTAGGCTTTGCATATCCCGGTCTTGATGGATCTTGATCAACGTTATTCAAATTATAAGTTATACCTCCGGTATCTCTACCTAAATACACATCGAGTCCATTTAAAAAATGGTCCCGAAGGTCAATGGGGTTATTATTCGTGTCCCTATTGTTCCCATCCCATTCGGCTTCCACTTGGTTGGCATGGATCCCAATATATTTTGCGCGTTCAAATGTTTCTTTACCGCCAACAATATGTTTCGCATTCAAGGTAACATTCACTTTAGGGTTGGTAACAACTTGTTGGGAAATAGTAACATTTCTACTATCGTTTGCGCCACCATTACTAACCGTCCACATAAACATATGTAAAAAATAATAGTTTCCTGCTGGCAAGGTTGTGGGTACGTTGGAAGCAATTGTATAAGTTGTGGAAAACGTATCAGCATTGGGCTGTTGCCCAGAACCTTCATTTCGCACAAATGAGCTACCATAGGTGTTTACCACAGCATTTGAAGCATTTTTTTCTTGCAGAACCACCTGAACATAGCTAAAGTCGCCTGTTGTACTATAGGTAAAGGTCATATTAATAACTTGACCAGGATAAAAATTCTGAGTGCCCTTAGGCCCATAATCTGCTGAATTCACCCATAAAAATGAGTTTTGTCCAAAACTAAAGACACTAATCAATATAAAGCTTAATAGGCTAATTGTTTTCATAACAATACTTTTTTATTAAAATATTAAAGCGCATTAAAGTTATCATTTTCAGCCATAATTCAAAAATTAGGTGCTGGATAAAAACTTGACATTTCTGTTAATTTAATTGAATGATTTTAACCAATTGTTAAAAATAATTAAAAAAAACCTCTCCTTTTCAAGAGAAGTTTTTTAAAAAATAAAAGCCTCTACCAAGCTAATTTTTGATGAATTTTTTGGTTGTTGAGGCGCCTTCTTCAGATTTTACTGTTAAAAAATACATCCCACTACTTAACGATGAAATATCAATACGCTTTACACCAATTTTAGTAAACATGGTTTGACCTGTGATATTTGAAACTTCTACCGATGCCATTTTACTTGATGTAGAGATATTTAAAACATCATTGGCAGGATTTGGGTAAATTGCAAAATCTACAGTTTTGTTGGATGAAACACCTAAAGTTGCTCCACCTATAAGAAATTCATTTACAGTAAAAGGAGTTAAAGCACCCATACTTTGTGAATGAACAAAGAAACGACCTCCCTGAAGTGGATCTCCATTTGTAAGAACATCATATAAGGCTTGATAAATACCCGTTTTAACACCTATTGGAGAAGTTTCGGCGGTGGTTACATTTTCAATTCTAGCGGAAAATGTAGAAGTAGCTGCCGTTGCTCCAAGCGCAATCTCAATGGTAACTCTATAAACTCCTTTTCCGTCCAAAGAAATTCCAGGAGCCTGCATCCCATCAAATTGTGCCATTACATTATTAGAAAAACTATTAAGATATAAACTCTTTGTCGTTACATTATTAGTTGAAAGAATACGCACACCCTCAATTTGATTGTTAGTTACATCCAGTAAAGGCCTAAAACCAAAAACCCCTAGATAATCACCGTCATTCGTGTTAAATCCAGCACCTGGGGCACCAAATTCCACCAAAATAGTTGCAGAAATCTTTTGTCCTATGGGTGCCTTAAACGGATTACGATAAATAGCTCTTGAAAAAGCTACATTACTTGTAATACGGTTATTGGCATCATCAACAGTGTACTGTGCCGCGGTTCCAACTAACCATTGTGGGTGATTTTGCAAAGGCCCATCAACATAGGACGGATCGCTAAAATTTACTAATTGGCTATGAGCTGTAAAAGCCATCGCAGCGAAAGCTAAAATAAAATAATTTTTTTTCATAATAATGATATATTAGTTTAATTAATAACTTCAAAATTACAATGCATCCTTACTTTAATAATAAATTCCAACTCGACTAGAACTATACAAGGTTCATTTTTTTTGTTTTTTTAAGTTAATCCATCCTATATGCTTCGTTTAAATACTATTTTCTGTAAGATTACTAGAACCCATATATAATGGAACAATGAAATCAAAATAAACTGTTTATGAATATCATGAAGATTCTAAGTATTGCATAATTTATTGTTTTCTAAAAAACATTTACTTGAGATAGTGTTGCTTGTTATATTATTGGAACGAGCTTACATATAAAATCTCTATTTTATATCTGTTTAGTTGTAGTCTAGTCAGCATTCAATATTATTTCAAAATTAATAGCCACTTTTGTACAACTATTTTTTAATGAAGAAACAAATCGTTATGAGAAAAATTTCAATTACCTTTTCTAAAATACTCCTTATTTTAATTATAGCAATAGTATATCTTGGCTGTAGCGGACAAGACGACCCTAACAAAGACGAAGAAGTAATTATCGACCCTCCCGTTGTAAGTGAAGTGGCATTCTTACCAAGCGCAGGAACAGGTAAAATATGGACCTTGCAACCTAAAGTTTCCAGTGAATTTAATTACACCGATGGAAAAGCATCGACTGAGTTTACCAACAATTGGCAAGATACGTTTTTTAATGGTTGGACAGGACCAGGGATAACCCGCTACACACCTGGGCAATCGTCCATAGCTAATGGCGAACTTATATTTAAAGCCAATATAGTAGGAAACACCATCCAAACGGGGTGTGTAACCTCAAAAACCAAAGCAGTGTACCCCATGTACATGGAAGTAAGAGTAAAACTTAGTGAATCTGTCTTGTCATCGGCGGTATGGATGTTGAGTGAAGATTCTACGGAAGAAATTGATAATTTAGAAGCTTTTGGTGAAAAAACAAACACTTATTTCTCGAAACGTTTGCATTTAAGCCATCACGTATTTATTAGAAGCCCTTTTCAAGATTACCAACCTACAGGTGAAGCTACTTGGTATGCAGATGGCAAAAACACTATTTGGTCTGATGATTTCCATAATTACGGTGTCCTGTGGGAAGACCCCTGGTCGTTATCTTACTATGTAGATGGCAAACTTGTTAGGAAAACCCCCACTTCAGAAATTGACCCTAAAAATTATACCAATGGAGCCGGTTTAACCAAACCTATGTACATGATAATAAGTGCTGCGGCACAATCGTGGAGAGAAACTCAAGGCATTACCTTTCTTACAGATCCATCGGTAACCAATGAAGCAAAAACAGTGATGCGCGTAGATTGGATTCGCGTTTACAAACCAGAATAAGTAATTTTTCAGGTTTTAGTCATTTATATTATTAAAGTTATTATTCTCTTTTCCAAATAGTATCCGAAGCTACCAGCACATCGGCATTCTGTATTAAGATTATCAATAATAATTTTCAAAAATAACCTTAACTATTTATGCTATAAAGTATAGGCATAGTCGTTTTTAGGAAGAAGAAATAAGGATTTATAATATATTTTTTCACCTATTATATAAAATTATGAAATATCATTATTGCATTGTTGCCCTTTGTTGTTATTTTCAGTTGGCGGCCCAAACTTATTCAGGCACCGTTACAGATAAAAATTCCGGCATCCCCATTAACAATGCCAAAATAAAATTAGTTGAAACCAATCAAGAAACCATCACAACCAATAATGGGCAATTCACTTTTTCCGTTACTGATAATTCACAGCGTAGCTTACAGATAAATAAAGAGGGTTATATGTTTGAAGACATAAGAAATCTTGCCCCATCAACAAATTTATCCATACAATTAAGAGCCAAAATAAAAAGCGCAGCAACCCTGCGCTGGGAAAATTATATATCTAATTGCACCGTTTATAACACCCCGAATATTCCTGATAATCCCGAATGGAATGTGGCATTTAAAAAAACAAATTTAACTGGAGATTTTGCTCCAAATGCAACTTATACGCGCCGCGACCCAAGTGCCATTATTCAATATGATGGGTTATATTATGTTTGGTACACTTATAAAATTTCCCAACCCTCTACATATTTTGGAACAACCAATGTGAATGACAACGTTTTCCCTTGGGATTATAGCGATATTTATTATGCCACATCCCCCGACGGATATCAATGGACAGAACAGGGACCCGCAGTAGTACGTGGTGCTTCTGGAAGTTTTGATGACCGCTCGGTTTTCACACCCGAAATTTTAGCCTACAACAATAAATTTTATTTGGTATATCAGGCAGTGAAGCACCCCTATACACAGCGTGTAAAAAACACCGTTGCCATGGCTGTTGCAGATTCGCCTTCTGGACCTTGGACAAAACTTGAAGAGCCTATATTGAGAGCTACCGATAATGGAATATGGAATCCAAACTCAACGAGCAGATTTGATGCTTTAGAGCAGGGTGATTTTGATAGTCAAAAAGTACATGACCCGTGTATTATGGCTTACAAAAACAAATTTTACCTGTATTATAAAGGAGAACGCATGGGTGAAAAACAATATTGTGGAGAGCGCGAAATTAGATGGGGTGTAGCCATAGCCGATAAACCAACAGGGCCTTATGTAAAATCTGAATACAACCCCATTACCACAACAGGACATGAAGTGAGCGTTTGGAATTATGATAGTGGCATTGCCATTATTCAAAAATTAGATGGCCCCGAACGTGGTTCTGTGCAATATGCAACTGATGGTTTAAATTTTGAAATGACAGGAAAAGCAACCGATGTTCCTGATGCATTAGGAATTTTTAGACCCAATGCTTCTGGAGTTACACCAACCTTTGGAATTTCTTGGGGGTTGGCCCACGTCCTTAAATGGGATGGTCAAGTTCAAGGTGGCTGGATGCATTTAGAGCGTTTCGATTTAATTAAACCCATAATACCTCCATCAAATTCTGCATTAATAATTGAGGCAGAAAGTTATATCACCACAAAAAATGACGTTGGGTTTACGCCTGGTGGTTATAATGGTGTTAACAGAACAGCAACAGGCGTCAATTTTGTTAACAGGCAAGATTGGATGGAATTTACGGTTAACATTCCTGAATCTGGCAATTACGAACTCACCTATCTAATAGGTACCATTAATAATAATGCGCATGTAGAAATGCAAATTGATGGCGTTGTAGTAGCAGACACCAAAGTAAATAATACTGGAGGATGGGATAAATATGAATTTTTAAGGGACACTAATAAACTTATAGAAATTCAAGCAGGCACCCATACCATTCGTATCACAGCCAACGGTAGTGATGATTGGCAATGGAATATGGATAAATTTTATTTAGAAAAAAAGAGTGAAATCAGTCTTTCTGTACCTGCCTTTTTATTAAAAAATAACAAAGAACTAATAATTTATCCGAATCCTTCAAGTTCATTTTTAAATATTAAAAACTTCAGCACCGAAGTAGGTTATGTATTATATGATTTTTTTGGTAAAAGAATAAAAAAAGGAAAAACCGCCCCTGACAAACCCATTGAAATTCATAATTTACAAAAAGGAATTTACTTTTTGACAGTTGGAGATACAGACAAACAATCTGTGCTCTTTGTTAAAAAATAGCTGTGGTTTTCCTTATTGCACTTCAATAGCGCCCATGTCCGGCAATCCGCTAATTTTATTACCCAAAATGTCTGTTTTAACTTTAAGTCCTCCATTGATTCCTATAGTATCTCCAGGAATATTGGTTATTTCAATCCCTTTATTTTTTATCAATTCTATATTCTGGGGGATATAATCTTCTATTTCAAGACCACCCAAATTCTTGAATTCAGGATTCCCGTATAAAGGACTTATATCTGTAATCATCGCTCCAGTAGGCCAAATATTTGCATTGAGATACAAATTATTCTTAAAAACCACGTTCTTGATAGGGCCGTTTTCCAGCCTAAAAGGAACTCGATGGTCTTCAATAAGTTTTCCTTCAATATAAAAAATATTATTGGCAATTAACACCCCATCGGTAAGTCTGTTAAAGCCAATTTCCGGGTTTATGCCTTCTTTTACATAGATCGTATTATTATACAGATAAGTGTTAAAAGGGCCGATTGGATTTTTATCAAAACCAACAAACCCTGTTAGAATCATGGTAACACCGGCTCCTAGAGTTTTCCCTTTAATATCCAATCGGGATCCATCATTAATACTCACATTGTATCGATAAGTACAGTTGTAGTTATTACCCAATACTTCAATAAAACCCCCAGCATTATTTTCACTAAGGTTATATTGAACAATGACGTTTTTATTATTAAAATCGATATGGCATCCCGCCGAATCTCCCGGTCCATTAGCATTTCTAAAGATATTATGTTCTATTACAGCATTTAAACACCCCCAAACCCATAAGCCACTTCCACGTCCCCATTTACGGGAATCATCTGCACTTCCAGAAAAGTTGGTCGTGTTTCCTTTAAAATGGATATTATCTACCACCGATGCTTGCATGGCAGGACCTCCAGCTCTAATAACGTGATTGTCGTAAACCTTCACATTTTTAATGTTTTTTTCGTGACTGGTACTAAGCCCATGATTTCCTGTGAATCGAATTCCTGAATGGGCTACATTATCAACTAAACATTTTGAGATTGTTATATCCTTAAGTAAGGCTTTTTCATTGGAATTGATAACCCTAATGCCCCAGCCATAATTTTGGTTACCGTTTCCTGTTAAAACTTCTTCGGCACCTCTGTTAAAACCTTCTTGTTCCAAAAAGATGTCCCTAACGTATAGATTTTCCAATATCATATTTTCAAAAACACCGTCCTGTAGCGCAGTTATCAGTATGCCACAGCGCAAATAGTTTTTACCTTCAACGTAACCTTCAATACCTCCGCCATTTGCTGTAATTTCAATATTGCTGATTTTAATATTGGAACAATCTTGGATTAAGATGCCATTGAACCTTCCTTTCGCATCAACAATTGGCTTTTTGGTGCCGTTGCCATAACTTGAAATTAAAATGGGTTTATCCCTTTCGCCAGCAACACCCAATAATTCGATACTGCCAGAAAACGTTTCCCCTTTTTTTAGGAAAACACAATCCCCAGCCTTTAACTTCAAATTCTTTATGATTGAAAGGTTTTTAAAAGGAGTTTTTATGGATGTGCCATTGTTAGTATCTTTCCCAGTTTTAAAACTGAAATAATAATCGGTTGCAAATGTTTGAATACCTGCAAATAAAATTATTAGAAATGTAAATTTTTTCATTTTTATATTTTAAATATTTTGATGTAATATTAAAATTGAATAGCAATACACGAAGGTTAATCTGTTGTAATTAATGTATTTATCCTTGTGAAAGTAAATTAAGTTTTGAAATAATTTGGTGATTACTATTAATCAATATAGAAGTCAACTAAAATTTTAATAAATGTAATTATCGATTAAAACTTCGTGATTTTCTTAATTTGTTTTTCCAGCATATTTTTTAAAAAGAAAGCTGCCTCATTTAAAATAAGACAGCTTTTTTCTTCATAAAATTAACACAGATTGTTAAGGTCTTAAATTTAATTTTTTAATTGTAATGTCATCCATGTAAACTGTAACCGGACTGATAGGACCCGCTATATTGTTTCGAAGTCTTATTATAAGTTTAGCAGAGGCAGCTGGAATGGTCACTTTGATACTTCCATATACCCATTGATCCTTTGGTGAGGCTTGCGTAAAGTAATGCGTAGCTACATTTGGGTCAATATTTGAAGCGCCTGTGTTTATAAACGTTCGCATTTCAACTTCACTAGAACCAAATGTATTGGAACTAGGGAGATAAGCCCAAACGCCAATTTCATAAGTACCACCAGAAACTAATGGGAAGTTAATATCACCAGTATCAGCGCCATCTGTTGTGTTTACCAAAGCTGCAACTCCCCCATTTAAAACCGTCAATTTAAAAGCGCTGTTCCCTGAGTGTACTTGCTCGTTAGTATAAACATAGTTGCTATTGGCCGCTGTACATGGGCCACAAAAAGTAGTAAACTTTCTCCAATTGTTACTTACAATGCCGCCTTTTTCATAGCCATAGTCATAATTGGTGGCCTCCAATATGTTAACACCAGCAGTTGTAGCAGGTATATCGGTAAACGTTGTAGAAAACACACCATCACTTGACACTAATGAATTAACGCCATTGTAAGAGACTAATGCTTTATCGTCATCATAAACAGTTTGACCATTCAGTGTTATCGTAAGAATATTTGTATCTGGAGTATTACGCACAATTGTAGCAATAGTAGATGCAAGAGTTGCATTGTTTTTATCAGTTAATTTTATAGAAAAGTCACTAACCTTAATGGAAGCATCATCTATTTCTCTGCTAAATACAAGTGTAATTTTACCATTTTGCTTTTTAACCTCTAGAAGGTTTATAGGGTCGGTTGAAGGTATTACCGTTATAAGGTCTGTGAAAATAGTTTTTTCTTCACCAGAAGGTCTTACAGTGTTAGCTAAAAGCTGAAAATTATAATTCCCGGTTTTGTTATAGCGCACATCGAGCGTCTTTTTATCAGTCGATAAATTAACCACCGTACCTCCCGTTGTCCATGCAATATTAGCTGGTGCTCCTTCTACAGATTCTATGATAAATCGAACCATGCGCCCTGCAGTGATTTGATTTTTTGCACCATTCGCTAAATTTAATTGTGCACCAACAGAACCATCAGCATTTAATGCAAACGCCTTAAGGACTGTTTTAATTTTTGGAAGTACTGTTACTACGATAGTAGAAGATACATTGCTCCCAATAGGATTTGGACTATTCAAATCATAAGCATCACCCTTAAAGACCTGATTTAAAGTAATATCGTAAGTACCTGGCGTATTAAAAAACGCTTTAACATTTTGTTCTGTTGACGTTACGTTATTATCTGAACCTTCAATATCCGCAACACCTTCTGGAAATGTCCATAATCTGGATACAACACCAGACGAAATATCACCAAAAGTAATACTGCCACCCACTCTAATAGTGTTTGCGAAATTCATTTGAGAGGTTACTATAACCCTGCTATTCGCCTCTGGTAAATCGAGATTGTCGTATATGTCATTACAAGACAGTATGCCTAACGCAATGGCTAAAATTGATATTAATAATTTATATTTTGTTTTCATTGTTTTTTATTTACGTTAAGATAAATTATTACAAACCTTTATTTGATTGTTGTTCGGCTGCTGGAAGATAAAAATAATCATGGTCTGCAGACTTATAATTATCGATGCCAATAAGGGATAGTAAATTAACCGAACCTTCTATGTATAAAGGTGGTTGATTGAGAATAGTTCCCAAATTATCCCTTCGCCATTTTAGGTCATTACCCATTGTAGTTAGTACATTTTTTACAATGCCCCAACGCACTAAATCTCTCCATCGATGTCCCTCGAAACAAAGTTCTAAAGGTCTTTCAACCATTTGAATATGTGTCATGATGTTCTCTTTTGTAGGGCTCACCATTGGTTGTGTGCCATGAACTTGTTTACTAATATGCAGTTGTGGAAACGTATTGCCATTTGCATCTAAATACTGCTGCAATGTTTTAACTCCGGCTCTCTTTCTAACTAAGTCAATATATTTTATGGCCTCAGCAACATTAGAGCTTTCATTTAAAACAGCCTCTGCATACATTAAATACACATCGGCCAAACGGATATGCCTAAAATTGATGCCGCTTCTTGCTAAAGGTATTTCGGAGGTCCCTTGATACCAGTTGGTGTATTTTTTAACTAATGCCGTTAATCCTAAACCTCTATACGAGTGTACATTTTTGTTTGTTTTATCTACCCCAAAATATAGACCTTCAAAATCTTTAGGGCAAATAGAAGCTGAAAGACGTCTGGAATGGCTATTACCAGTATTAATTGGGTTAGCAGGATCTACTTCGTCATTTGTAAATAGTTCATGTAAAAACAAACTTGAAACCACGGTGTTAAAACCTCCAAATCCTCCAATAGAAGCATAATTTGATGCTATGGCATTCGATTCGCCACCTGAAACACCAGGAACATCATCTACATTATTCCCATTGGCTCCAGGGTTTGCAGTTGAACTGTAAGCGACCTCTAGAATGGATTCTGAATTAAATTCGTTTTGATCTGTAAAATTATCCAACGACTTTGGGGTTAATGCATATACATTCGAGTCAATAACCTCCTTAAAATCAGAAGCAGCAGGCCCCCATTGTTTTGCATATAAATAAACTTTTCCTCGCAACGAAGTAGCCGTTCCAGAAGTAACCCTTCCTCTATCTTCACTATTTGCCCATATTTTAGGTAAATTTAATCTCGCATAATTCAAATCGGGAATAATTACTTGATTATTCACCTCTTCTATGGTACTTGTTGGTTTATTTAAATCGGTAGTTGAAATTTCTGTGCGGATAACTGCTTTACCATACGTGTGAATCAACTCAAAATAAAAAAAGGCGCGCAAACATTTAGCCTGTGCTAAAATTTGTTCTTTTTCATTTGCCTTAAAAATGGCAGGGTCGGCTATTTCAATATTATTAATTACTTGATTCGCCCTAAAAATACCAATATATAACTGATTCCATTTATTAACCAATTGTTCACTATTATCGGTATAGGTTAATTGTCTGAAAATATTCCATCTTCCAAAAAAAGAATAAGTATCTGCAAGATCAGTTCTAATTATTTCTTGGGATAAACCACTACCACTAATACCTTGAAATTGCATGGCTGCATATACTGTGGTTAGTGCGCTATTAAACTGGCTACTTGTTTTCCAAAATGTAGCATCAGTAATAGAGTTTGGATTATTAACCGTTAAGAATTCCTCCTCAGAACAACTTGTGAAAGACAACATGCAGCATGCGGTAACTGCAATGGCCAATGCCTTGATATTTATTATAAATTTTATCATTTTTTTCATAATTAATTATTAAAATTTAATTTTAGCCCCTAGAACAAATCTTCTAGCTACCGGATAATTACCTCTATCAACACCTCGGGTACTAATACCATTACCCCCAACTTCTGGGTCGTAACCCGTGTAATTGGTAAATGTAAAAGGGTTAAAGCCTGTTACATAAAACTTAACACTTGTCATTTTAATTTTATCCATCAACTCTTTAGGCAGAGAATAACCTAGCGTGATGTTACGAATTCTTAGATAAGTACCATCTTCTAGCCAATAATCAGATCTTGCCCGCACACTTTCGGTAGCCTCACTGTTTCTAAAGCTAGGAATATCAGAATTAGGATTTTGTGGGGACCATTGGTTAAACTGGTCTAAGTGTCTTCCTTGAGTATAGGCAAAGAAACGTGCGCCATTAAACAATTCGGCACCATAGGATAAATAGGATTGAACGGTTAAATCCCAGTTTTTGTAAGTCAAATCAATATTTAAACCTGCTTCAAATTCCGCTTGACCAGAACCAGCATACACTCGGTCGGCTTCATCAATTTTAGTATCACCATTAATATCGGCGTATCGTATATCTCCTTTTCTAGCTGATGAATTAATTTTTTGATATTCAATTAAATCTGCATCGGTTTTAATAACGCCCTCATTTTTCAATAAAAAGAAGGCTCCCGCTTCATGGCCCACAGCAAAAAACGTGGTTTGATCGATACTATTTCCTAATGAAAATGTTGGCCTACCATCTGGATAACCGCGCACAATGCCGTTTAAATCAACTATAGTATTAATATTTTTTGTAAAGGTTGATGAAATATTATATTTCAAACCATTTTTAAATTCACTTTTATATCCTAAAGCCAATTCAATCCCTTCGTTGGTCATTTTACCAGAATTAATAAAAATGGGGTTATAAACGGTTTCAGCATTTGGAGCTGTTGTACCTCCAGAAGGTGGTGTTTGAAATGGCAATAACATGTCTTTTTTGTCATTACTATAAATATCACCAGTAAAGGTCAATTTGTTTTTAAACATGGCAAAATCGATACCTATATTTTTAGAAGTACTCGTTTCCCATTTCAAGTCTGGATTTGAATATCGTCTTTGAATTAATCCGGAAGCCAACGTTTCATTTGGGCCAAATAAATAATTAACGCCAGTCTCTATCTGGGTTGCTGCAACATAAGGCTGAACATCTTGGTTCCCTACTTGGGCATAACTTGCTCTTAATTTTAAACTATTTACTGTTTTTCCAATAGCCGAGTTTTTAAAGAATCCTTCTTCAGAAACATTCCACCCCACAGATGCGGAAGGAAAAGAAGCATATCTATTTTTGGTTCCAAATTTTGAAGAACCGTCTCTACGCACACTTAAAGATACTAAGTAACGTTCATCGTAACTATATTGGATTCTTCCTAGAATACCGGCCAATGTATAGTTGTTTATAAAACTTGTTGGCGTTGTAGTTGAGAATGCTTGACCTATTTCCTGAGTATCGTTGGTGGGAAATCCAATACCCCCAACAGAAAGTTGTTTGGACGTAAATTCTTCATAAGAAGACACCACAACAGAGCTTAATTTATGTTTGCCAAATTCTTTTTGGTAGCTTAACATATTTTCAATAACCCTTCTATCAGAAAACGTATAATCCTCAGTAAGTTGCGCTTGCAGTGTTGAAGCTGTTGCATTTAGGTTTCCATCTAATCCATAAATAAAATAGGATGGCCTAAAGAATTTTCGTTTGTAATCATATTTATTGTTACTCAAACTTATTTTATACTTAAGATCCTTTACAATCTCATATTCCAGATTTAAGGCGATATTGGACGAAGTGACTTTTCTTTCGTCAATATTTTGTAATTGTTTCGCTAAAAAACCAAAATAAATAGTGTTATCCACAGGAATGTTTACCACGTTATCACCACTAATATCTAAATCACCTAATGGAATCTGCCATGGATTTTGACCAATACTATATTCATATAAAGCAAAAGGTTCTTGATCTCTGTTTTCCTCGGTTAAACCTATTGTAGCAAATGCTTTAAATTTTCCTTTAGTAAATTGAGCCGTTAACCTGGAACTTAATCTATTAAATCCAGATTTAATCAAAACCCCATCTTGGTCATTAAAACTGGTAGCAAAACTTAAACTTAACTCCTTACTTCCACCTGTAATACCCAAATCGTAATTTCTAATCAGGGCATTGTTGTTTTGAACGTCTCCAACAAAATCAGTATCATAATCCAATAATTCTGGAGTTGTTATGAAATATCCTGGAAGATTACCAGAATTCAATACATTATCAACTGAAAAATCTGCAAACAATTGTTGTTGTGTATTCATTAAAGGGGTTCCCGAAGTAATGTTTTGAATACCAGTATAAGTTGATAGCGTTACAGCAAAATTACCGGGCGTCCCTCTTTTGGTTGTAATCAAAACAACACCATTTGATGCTCTTACACCATATATGGAGGCAGCTGCGCCATCTTTAAGGATGTCCATAGTTTCAACTTGATCGGGCGCTATGTTCGGATTGGATTCGTAAGGAACACCATCCACTACATATAATGGTTCCAATTTACCCAATAACGAACCAACACCCCTAATTTGAATATTTGCAGCTTCACCTGGACGCCCACTAGATGCTTGAACATTTACCCCAGCAACCACTCCTTGAAGAGACTCACCGATGTCTGAAACTGGAGCTCGGGAAATAATTTCCGATTTTACCTGGGCAACAGCACCCGTAACTTCCTTTTTCTTCTGCGTACCGTAACCTACAACAACGACTTCATCCAGTTGAGACAAGTTCTCTTCCAATTGAACATTCATGGTGGTCTTGTTCTGTACAGCTATTTCCCGTGTTACATAACCAACATAGCTAAAAACCAATACACTATTAGCTTTTGCCTTAATTTCATAATTACCGTCAAAGTCTGTTACCGTTCCAGTTGATGTTCCTTTAACCAAAACGTTTACGCCTGGTAGTGGCATCTTTTGACCATCGGTAACATTTCCATTAATAGTAATGTTTTGAGATTGAATGGCTCCACAAAGGAGAAAAAACAAAGAAAAGGCCATGATTCCTTTTTTACCCTGTTTAATACATAAGTTTAAATTCATATTATTTATTAGTTTAGTTTTAACGTGGTAAAAGTAGGATACGACCCTTCAGATTTAAAATAAATACACTAATCCAGAACTGAACAAATATTTATTTTTCAAAAAAAAACTAGACCAAAACTGAACATTAACACTCAACACATTTAACACCAGCTATTTATAAGATATTGCAAATATCATTAATATCGATCTATGAATTCTTCTAAGTTCGTGTCTCTATCTAAATTAAGCTTTTTTCTAAGCCTGTACCTAGAAGTATGTACGCTTTCAATGGAAATACCTAATAATCTCGACATTTCCTTGCTTGGAAAGTTTAATTTTACCAAGGCACATATTCTTAAATCTACTTGTGATAAATTTGGAAATTCATTCTTTAAATTTGAATAAAAACTTGTATTTATTGAGGTAAACCTTGCTTCAAACTCTTCCCAATTACTATTAGGTTTTCGTTGTAATAGGTTTAAAATGCGGTTAATGTCCTTAACATCTATTTTATCTGTTTGATTTTCCAATCTATTTCTAATGGTTGCAATAAACTCATCCTTTTCAATGAGGCGCAATGCAGATTCGGTTAATTCCTTGTTTTTTAATTCAAGTATTTCCTTATGCCTTTGGGTTTTTAATTTTTGGGTTTCTTTTAAATTTTGCTTTTCAACTTTATGCCTATTTCGTATGTTTTTCATATTAAAATATCCAAATAATATTAAAAATAGAATGGTTACAATTAAAACAATATATTTCCAAACCCTAATTTCATATTCACTTTCTAGTTGATTTATCCGTTCTTGTTTCCTAAGATCCTCCTGTTTTTTCTTCTCAATTCTATATAAATCCTTAATTTCTAAAAGATGCCGACTATTGGCACTTGACCTGCCAAAAATCTTCTCGCTAAGGTTGTTGCCCTTTTTTAAGTATTTAATTGCTTCTTCTAACTTGTTTTGTTTTAAATACATATCCGAAAGCGCGTGGTAAACAATTAAATCCGTATTCAAATGCCTGTGATATTTATTTGAAATTTCCAGTGATTTTTTATAGTGAAAAATACTCTCATCATTTTTATTCATTCTTTGGTAAACATCTCCATAAAACATTTCAACAAGCACTAAATAGGATGGATCGTTAACTTCAAAATATTCCTTTGCGTTATTAAGTTTTTGCAAGGCCAAATCAAAATGGCCGTCAACAGAAGCCAAATAACCGGATTCTGCCTCTAAATAATAGCTTTTAGGCCTGTTTGGTAGTTGTTTCTGTATTTGGTAAGCACTATCTAAATATATCTTAGCTTTATCATAGTCTTTGAGGTCTCTATATAGATTAATTATGGCAAAATAATTACTTCTAATATAATCCAGCATCACATCTCTATTCTCATTATTGATTAATTCTTTCCTTATTTTGTTGGATAAATTAAACTTTTCCAAAGCTTCTTTTTCCCTTTTATAAAAACCGAATAACCATCCTAACCCATGATAAACCCTAGATATCGAAATGGAATCCTTCGATTGGTCTGCCAACAACAATGCCTCCCAATAACCATCGTATGATTTTCCGTAATTAACATTGTGTGAATACAATTGAGATAATTCTAGCAAAAAGTTAATGGCATTTGTTGTATCCTTTTCTTTAAGATTCAGTTCATACCCTTTTTTTAAATAAAAAGCCGAACTATCCGGATTACTGAATCTTAGCCCTCTTGCTTTTAAATACAACGAATCTTGAGTTAGCACATTTTGAGAACTCATTGTGCTAGAACACAAAACAGAAAACAGTGCAGCAATGTAAAATCTTTTCATTCTTTTTTAATTTAAATTATATATCTAACAGACTATTAAAACAAAATTACTTACTATATACCATATTTAACTGAACATATGGTTTTTTAAACATATCATAATCAATTATTTAAACAATTAAATAAATTTCACCCAACTAAACATTCAAATAAGACCTAAATATATATAACAGCCTAATATTTCTGTAACCAAAACACCATAATTAAACCAATGTCAAGTTTAAATCTAGTTGTTTTTTTTATATAAGCCGAGTGTTTAGTAGTAGTCTAGTATTAAAAAGTGTGGTAAGCATGATAA
The DNA here is from genome assembly GCF_009746565.1 of Mariniflexile maritimum. Classification (GTDB taxonomy): domain Bacteria; phylum Bacteroidota; class Bacteroidia; order Flavobacteriales; family Flavobacteriaceae; genus Mariniflexile; species Mariniflexile maritimum. The sequence continues at coordinate 51,958 of NZ_WRPN01000012.1, read as the reverse complement.
GGAAGTAATTTTATTCCCTACAAAAAAAAACCACAAAATTAATGCGAAACACTGTTGTTATAATCTTATTGCTTGCTTTTGTTTTTAACTGTAACGGTTTACAAAACAAAAGTAGGAGTGTTACTGATAATTTTAATCTAAACTGGCAATTCTATTTATCCCAGGAAGATGAAAATATAAATTCAATTTCCGATGATAAATTCGAAACCATAAACCTGCCCCATGATTGGATCATTAAAGGTGATTTCGACTCTACATTGGTCAAAGATGCTCTTGCCACAGGGTATATTGCAGGAAAAGGGTACGGTTATTACAAAAAGATTTTTGATTTATCCTATGATGAAAAGAGCGTAAATTATATTCTTTTTGATGGCGTGTACAATAATGCCACCATTGCAATTAATGGGCATGAATTGGGCTTTCATCCTTATGGCTATTCCCCCTTTTATTTTAACATAACACCTTATTTGAATAAGTATGGAAAAAATAACCTATTAACAGTTAAAGTTGACCACACGCGTTATGCCGATAGCCGCTGGTACACGGGCGCTGGTATCTACAGGGAGGTCAAACTCATTACTACCAGTAAATTACATATTCCTGTTTGGGGCACTTTTATTACAACCCCTAAAGTTTCAAACCAAAATGCAACCGTTCAACTGAATATTCAAGTTAAGAATGGCTTTACCTCAAAGGAAAACATCATTGTTTCTACAAAAATTATCGACGCTAACGAAACTGTTGTTGCTTCAGCAAAAAGCAAATTGAAAATTGGACCAGATTCAGAAAGTGAGGTCATTCAACATATTAATATTCACAAACCTAAGTTGTGGAATTTAGAAAATCCGCATGTATATAAGGCTATAACTTCCATCATTAAATCCGATAAAGAAATAGATACCTACACCAGTACTTTCGGAATTCGTACCATACAATTCGATGCCAATACCGGCTTCTTTTTAAATGGTGAAAACATGAAAATTAAAGGTGTTTGTCTGCACCATGACGGCGGGTTGGTTGGTGCCGCGGTACCTAAAGGCGTTTGGAAACGCAGATTGCAAATTTTGAAAGATGGTGGTGTAAATGCCATTAGGGTATCTCATAACCCTGCTTCGAACGAATTTTTAGACTTATGTGACGAAATGGGGTTCTTGGTTCAAGATGAACTTTTTGATGAATGGGATAACCCTAAGGACAAACGTTTCAATCAAAATGAATCAAAGAGCACCGATTATATTACTAGAGGTTATGGTGAACATTTTCAGGAATGGGCACACAAAGACCTTAAAAATGTGATTTTAAGCCATAGAAACCATCCCTCTATTTTCCAATGGAGTATTGGGAATGAAATAGAATGGACCTACCCAAGAAACGCACAAGCAACAGGCTTTTTTAATAATATGAGCTGGAACGGAAATTACTTCTGGTCTGAACCTCCCAATTCAAAAGAAGAGATTAAGCGTCTATTGGAAACCCTTCCAAAAGAAAAATATGACATTGGCGAGACGGCGCAAAAACTGTCAAAATGGGTAAAAGAACTGGACACCACTAGACCTGTTACTGCCAATTTAATTCTGCCTTCGGCGAGCCATCTTTCTGGATATACAGACGCACTAGATGTTGTAGGCTATAGTTACAGACGTGTTTTATACGATTATGGCCATGAAAATTATCCCGATAAACCCATTATGGGCACCGAAAATTTGGCGCAATACCACGAATGGAAAGCCATTATGGAACGTCCTTTTATTTCGGGCACATTTTTATGGACAGGGATAGATTATATGGGCGAGATTAGAGACCCTTGGCCTGTTCGTGTGCAGCCATCAGGGTTACTCAACACCGCAGGATTTAAGAAGGGTTCTTACTATATGATGCAATCGCTTTGGACAGAAGCACCCATGATTCATATCGCCACCCAAACTATTGAAAAGTCATTGAATAAGATAGATGATTCGGGGAATATCGTTGCTAAAAACCCTAAAAAGTGGGAACATGCTTTATGGGAATGGGAAGATGTGAACGAGCATTGGAACTATAATCAAAATGAGATGATTTCAGTTGAAATTTACTCAAACTGTGATGAAATCGAACTTTTCTTAAATGACAAATCTCTTGGCAAAAAGAAGTTATCCGATTTTGAAGACCATATTTATAAATGGGGAGTTCCGTTTGCCGATGGAAAATTAGTTGCCAAGGGTGTTAAAAATGGTGAAAAAATCACTGAAGAAATCGTCACTGCAAGACAAGCGACAAACATCAAGCTTTCTTCCGAAGAAAAAACAATCAACGCCAATCATAAGGATGTTTCGCACGTCATTCTACAACTGACTGACGACAACGGAAACCCCGTTAAAACAGATAACAAATTAATCACTTTTAAAATAGATGGAGACGCCAAACTTTTGGGCGTGGACAATGGGTGGAAAAAAAGTGTGGAAACATTCCATGCGCAACAGGGAACCACCTACAATGGCAAAACCTTATTGATTATTCAAGCTACTGGTAAATCTGGAAACGTCAAGGTTACAGCTACTGGCAAAGGTCTAAAATCTGAAACTATAACTATTAAAATAATATAAATAATATTTAACAATGAAAGCAACACAATATGAAGGCAATAAAACCTTCAGCGTAGTAGAAAGAGATATTGAAGCACCAAAAGAAGGTGAAGTGAGAATTAAAGTCGCTTATGTTGGCGTTTGTGGTACCGATGTGCATATTTATCATGGTATGATGGATAAGCGTGTGAAAATGCCAGAAACCATTGGGCATGAAATGTCTGGGGTGATTGATGCCGTAGGAAACGGTGTAACAGGCTTTAAGGTTGGTGAAAAAGTAGTGGTACGGCCATTGGACGATCGTTTGGTACAGACCTCCGACAAAGGTTTTAACCATATCTGCGAAAAATTAAAATTCATAGGCATTGATAGCCCTGGAGCCATGCAACAATATTGGAACGTTCCTGCATTTACCTTGCACAAATTAAAAGAAAATACCGATTTAAAATTAGCTGCATTAATAGAGCCTTTATCTGTCGCCGCTCACGATGTACGATTGAGCGGATTGGTAAAAGGTGAAACAGCAGTTGTTTTAGGTGGCGGACCTATTGGCCTTTTGGTTGCTATGGTTGCTAAGGAAGTCGGTGCCCAAGTAATTATTTCCGAAGTTAACCCAAAACGCATCGCCAAGGCAAAAGAACTTGGTTTTGATGCCGTAAGCCCTTTGGAGGTTGACTTGGTTGAATATGTAAAAGACAAAACAGAAAACCGTAGGGCCGATGTGGTTTTTGAAGTAGCTGGTGTTGTACCAGCACTGGATATTATGTGCGAAGTTGCCGGTATTCGTGGTAGAATTGTTATGGTGGCCATTCACGGACAGAAAAAGGAAGTGGACTTGTTCAAATTCTTTTGGAAGGAATTAAAATTAATTGGTGCCCGTGTTTATGAGAAAGAGGATTATGAAAAAGCAATTCAACTCATCACAGCAAATAAATTACCATTTGAACAAATGATAACAGATGTTCAGCCATTAACAAAAATTCAAACAGTATTTGAAAACATTGATAAAAATCCAGAGGGCTTAAAAGTACTCATGGATTGCCAAGCATAAGTTCATAATTCGTTAATCGTAAATCAAAAATCATCATGAGTATATTAAACAAATTTAGTTTAGAAGGAAAAACAGCCTTAGTAACAGGTTGTAAAAGAGGTATTGGAAAAGCCATGGCCATAGGTTTAGCTGAAGCGGGGGCAAACATTATAGGTGTTTCAGCAACCTTAGAACAAGATAGTTCAGTTGAAAAAGAAGTAAAAGCAAGAGGTAAAAAATTCAGTGGCTATCAATGTGATTTCTCCGACAGAAAATCATTGTACAAGTTCATTGAAGCCGTAAAAAAAGACCATCCACAAATTGACATCCTCGTGAACAACGCAGGTACCATTTTAAGAACACCAGCAGCAGAACATCCAGACGAGATGTGGGACAAAGTTATTGAGGTCAACCAAAACTCCCAGTTTATCCTAACTCGTGAAATTGGAAAGGAAATGGTAAAAAGGGGTCATGGCAAAATTATTTTCACCGCATCCTTACTTACGTTCCAAGGTGGTATTACAGTACCAGGTTATGCCGCAAGTAAAGGGGCTATTGGTCAAATGACTATGGCCTTTGCTAATGAGTGGGCATCCAAAGGCGTAAACGTAAATGCGATTGCACCCGGATATATTTCAACCGATAATACAGAAGCCCTAAGAAACGACCCTGTACGTTCAGAGTCTATTTTGTCACGTATTCCAGCAGGAAGATGGGGTCAGGCAGAAGATTTTGCTGGTCCAACCGTGTTTTTGGCATCAGAAGCGGCAAGCTATATGAATGGTGCCATTGTTCTAGTTGATGGTGGCTGGATGGGCAGATAAAAAAATGCCCCCCATAATCCCCGAAAGGGAAATTATCATGGTTATAAAATACTTGCGGGGTTTTTTAAACCTCGCAAGTTAAATAGAAAAACAAAAATGTACTTAAACCAAAAAATACAATTCTTATTATTAACTGTATGCTGCTTTTTGGCGGTTTCAGTTTTGGCGCAACCAGGTTCTGAAGTCTCGCACAAGGACAATAGTCAGTTGTCGCAAGATTTAAGCGGTTTTAAGTGGAAAATGAAAATGATGCTTCCCGGCGAAGGCGTAAAAGCAGGGTTGCATGAACTTCCCCCGGAAGACATTGAAACCTTAGTTTGGAATTCTGCTCAAGTTCCTGGAGACGTATATACCGATCTTTGGAAAATTGGCGCCATTGAAGACCCCTATTTTGGCAGAAATAGTGTGAAAGCACAATGGGTCATGCATTACGAATGGTGGTATGCACTGCAATTTAATGTGACACAAGACCTAACGGATCAATTGGTGCGATTGGATTTTGAAGGCGTCGATTATGCTTGCGATGTGTGGCTGAATGGTCATTTTTTGGGAAGCCATGAAGGAGCTTTTTCAGGATTTTCATTTGATATCAATAAGGCCATTCGAAGCAGCAAAAAAAACTTAGCCAGTACCAATATGTTAATGATAAGGCTTGCGCCTCCGCCACAAGTCAACGCCAAAGTAGCTGGTAGAAAAACACCTTGGTTTGGCGATTATTGGCGCGATTTAATTCCTTTTGGCATCTATAGGCCCATAAAAATGGTTTATACAGGAAAAACAAGGATTAAGGATGTTTATTTACGACCAAAAATTGAAGCTAACAACACAGCGAAAGTAACGCTTGAAATTGAAGTTGAAAACACGGATGCCATTGCAAAAAACATAACTTTTACCTCTACAATCCAAGGTAAAAACTTTACTTCTAAGGAAATCAAAACAACATTTACTGAGAAAGTTGCCCCCGGAAAACAGAAAATCAAAAAGGACATTGTAATTAAGGATGCCCAATTATGGTGGCCATGGGATTTAGGAAAACCGAATTTATACGCTTCAAAACTTTCAATATCTGAAAATAAAATCAACAACGATTTTAAAGAAACCGTGTTTGGTATCCGAGAAGTTACCATGGCATGGAATCCCGGTTTTACCAAAGACGAGGTCAGTTTCCCCAGAACGACCTTAATCAATGGAAAAAAAATATTCCTGCGTTCGGCTTGTTGGGGCGGTCCACCTGATATTTTTACGGGGCGTTCTTCAGATGAAAAATATCGAAAACTTATCCAGTTGGCAAAAGATGCCAACATGAACAACATTCGGATTTTTGGTTGGCATCCTTCAGAAATCCCCTTGTTCTATGAATTATGTAATGAGGCTGGCATGACGGTTTGGAACGACGTTATTCCTTTAGGTACAGGAAATTTATCGCATGAGGAAGCATTTATTGCCACCACAATTGCCGAAGGCGTCGCTGTTATAAAGGAACGCAGAAACAACCCTTCGTTGATTATGATGGAAGGCGGCGAGGAAATGTTCCTACGCTCTGGCGACCCTGCATTTACACGTTCATTTTTAGAACGTTTGGGTAAAACGTTGCAGGAACAAGTAGATTTACCTTATGTACCAGATTCGCCATTAACTTGTGAAGCGTCATTGGAAGCGGGCTATAAACCCAAAGAAGCGGCCCACGCCCTCGCCTATTTCTATAATATGGGTTTTGCGCCTATGGAAGATTGGTATTCAAGACTGGATTTTCCCATAATTCCTGAATTGGCAATTACTTCCGTACCAAATATTGAAAGTTTAAAGAAATTTATTCCAGAAAAAGAACTCTGGCCTCCAGGGTTAAGTTGGGGGCACCATTGGGCTGATTTAGACCGATTAAGAGCCCAAAACTTTGATGCTTTTGGAAGCGAAAAAACAGGCTCGCTCCAGGAATTCGTAAACGCTACCCAAGATGCGCAAGGCATTATTTTTCAATTGTCCATTGAACATTTCAGAAGAAACAAACCTAAAACAAGCGGTATTTCACTGTGCCATTTTATCACTTATTGGCCAGATATGAAATGGGGTATTGTAGATAATTATCAACAAACAAAACGCTCTTACAATTATGTAAAAACGGCCTATCAACCCCTATTGATAAACTTAAAATTCAACAAACGCAGATGGCTTAATAATGAAGCCTTTACTGGGGAAATTTGGGTAGTGAATGACCTTTACACAAAATACAACAAGTGTGTTGCCAATTATACCATAACCGATGGCAACGATGTGGTTTTGCACAAAGGAACCTTCAACATTGATAAAATCGAAGAAAACAGCTCACAGAAATTATTTGATTTAAAAGCAGATGTCCTGAAGAAATTAGAAAACAATTTCTATGTGAATTTAGAATTAAAAGACAACAACGGCAAAGTTATTTCAAAAAACAAATACATGCTTTTGATTGGTGACCACGACAAAGCAGCCCAACAATTCAAACTCATGGGCGATGAAATAAGACAACGGAATGGAACCTATAAATATTCCAACTACAATCAGTTTTTTGATAAACTAACCCGTGAAAACGGTGAAGAATATGAAAGTGAAACGGATACCGTAACGGCGAGAGGATTTAAAATTAAAAAATAACAAAATATATAATCATGTCAGAAATTAAAGAATACAAATTATTTATTAATGGCGAATGGAGAACTTCTACTTCCGGAGAAACCATTGACATCGTTAATCCTTCAACAGAGGAAATAGTGGCAAGAGTACAAAATGGTACTGCCGAAGAAGCACTGGAAACTTTGGAAGCTGCCGATAAGGCACAAAAAAAGTGGAAAAAATTACCGGCAAGGGAACGAGCCGACCTACTTTATAAATTCTCAAACGAGATAAAAGCCAATGCTGAAAAATTGGCACAGTTGCTCGTAAAAGAACAAGGAAAATTATTAAAAGTCGCCAGATTTGAAGTTGCAGTAGCCTCCTCATTTATTGAATATGCTTGCGAAGGTGCCCGTAGAATTGAAGGCGATATTATTCCTTCAGACAATCCCAACGAACAAATTTGGATTCAAAAAATACCGCGGGGTGTTATTGTCGCCATCACAGCTTGGAACTTCCCTTTAGCGCTTGCTGCCCGTAAATTAGGGCCTGCTTTAATTGCAGGTAACACGATTGTTATCAAACCAACTTCCGAAACGCCATTGGCTACCCTTGAATTAGGTACTATTGCCAATAAAGTGGGCATTCCAGCGGGAGTCATTAATATTTTAACAGGACCTGGTCGTGCCATGGGTAATGCCTTGGTGGAAAGTCCTATTACCAAAATGGTTACGATGACGGGGTCAACGCCTGTTGGCCAACAAATTGCGCGTAATGCAGCACAAAACTTAACCCATGTACAGTTAGAACTAGGTGGTAAAGCACCATTCATTGTTTTTGAAGATGCCGATATAGATGCCGCCGTAGATGCTGCCTTACATTCCCGTTTTGATAATTGCGGACAAGTGTGCACCTGTAACGAACGTATGTATGTACATGAACGGATTTACGATAAGTTCATGGAAAAATTCATCCCGAAAGTAAAAGCACTTAAAGTTGGCGATCCGATGTTGGAAGATACCGATATGGGGCCAAAAGTAAATGCCAACGAATTAAAGCACATGGAGCATTTAGTTGCCGTAAGCATTGAAGAAGGTGCTACCGTTGCAACCGGTGGTAAAAAACCGACTGGAAAGCAATTTGAAAAAGGCTATTGGTTTGAACCAACGGTGCTTACCAATGTTACCCAAAAAATGACCATTGTACATGAAGAATCCTTTGGCCCCATTTTACCCGTACTGAAATTCAAAACATTTGACGAGGTTATTGGTTATGCCAATGATAGTGAATATGGTTTGGCGGCCATGGTGTTTACCAACGACATGAATACCATCATGAAATGTAATGATGAATTGGAATACGGCGAGATTTACATAAACAGAGGCCACGGCGAGCAGCACCAAGGCTTCCACAACGGTTACAAATTATCCGGTTCGGGTGGCGAAGATGGTAAATACGGTTTCGAGCAGTATTTGGAAAAGAAAACGTTTTACATAAGGCATAAAGCTTAAAATATGAAGACGATAATTCAATTTTCAAAACTGAAAACACCCTGTTATATCCTATTTCTTACGCTGGGATTAGTTCTCCATAATTGTAAAAATGGAAATAACCAAGCCCAAAAAACGAAAGTAGAAATAGCTACCAAACCAAACGTAGTCATTATTTATTTGGATGATTTAGGTTATGGTGACTTAAGTTGCTATGGCGCAACCGAATTACAGACACCAAATATCGATAAATTGGCAAATGAAGGCGTTCGTTTTACAAATGGGTATGCAACATCGGCAACCTGTACACCAAGTCGCTATGGCATTTTAACCGGAATTTACCCTTGGCGTAACGCAGATGCCAAAATTTTACCTGGTACTGCCCCATTGTTAATTTCCACCGATCAATTTACCTTGCCAAAACTGTTTAAATCCCAAGGTTACAATACGGGTATTGTTGGTAAATGGCATTTGGGTTTAGGACATGGAGATGTTGATTGGAATGCCCATATTTCGCCAGGTCCAAATGAAGTTGGCTTTGATTATTCTTATATCATGGCAGCTACGCAAGACCGTGTGCCAACTGTATTTATAGAAGATGGAGATGTAGTAGGTCTAGATCCAAAAGACCCCATCGAGGTCGATTATAATAAGAATTTTGAAGGACAACCAACTGGATTGAACAATCCAGAATTAACCACCATGAAATGGCACCATGGCCATAATAACAGCATTGTTAATGGTATTCCTCGAATTGGTTTCATGAAAGGTGGCGAATCAGCAAAATGGAAGGATGAAGATATGGCGGACCATTTTTTAGAGAAAGCACAATCTTATGTCAAAGAACATAAAGATAATCCTTTCTTCCTGTATTATGCATTACAACAGCCGCATGTTCCTAGAACGCCACACCCTCGTTTTGTGGGTAAATCAGGTATGGGACCAAGAGGCGATGTCATATTGGAAGCCGATTGGGTTATTGGTGAATTTATGAAAACATTGAAAGAAGAAGGTGTGCTTGAAAATACGCTGGTTATATTTTCAAGTGATAATGGGCCTGTTTTAAATGATGGTTACTATGACGATGCGGTCGAAAAAATTGGTAATCATGACCCTAAAGGTGGTTTAAGAGGCGGTAAATATAGTTTGTTTGAAGCTGGTACTAAAGTGCCTTTTATTACTTATTGGAAAGGGACCATAACCCCACATGTTTCGGATGCATTGGTCTGTCAAATTGACTTAATGGCATCCTTAGCCAACCTTTTAAAAGCAGATGTAAAAACTGCTGATAGTCAAGATGTACTTTCTGCATTCTTAGGAAAGAGCGATAAAGCAAGAGCTTCGCTTATTATTGAAGCGAACACGAGAACAGCTTTAAGGGAAGGCGATTGGTTGATGATTCCTGCGTATAAAGGCAATGGATTTTTAGAAGATGTACAAATAGAAACGGGAATATCCCAAGAATACCAATTGTATAATTTAAAAAATGATCGGGGTCAAAAAAACAATTTGACTAAATCCAACCCTGAAAAATTAAAAGAACTGGTTTCACATTTTAAAGACATCCGGGGAGATGCTCATTCCAATATTCAAAACATTGAATTAAAGTAAATATAAGTGAAGTACATAATTTCCATAGCGTGTCTTTTATCATTCTTTGCTTTTGCAGCATTGAATGCACAAACCCTATCTCAAAAGTGGTTTGATGAATCTATTTCTTTTGAACAAAGAGCGGATTTATTGATTGACGCCATGACTTTGGAGGAAAAATGCAGTCAGTTTCTTTCTGAATCTCCAGCAATTCAACGCTTAGGTGTTCCAGAATACAACTGGTGGAACGAAGCTTTGCACGGTATTGCCCGAAATGGGAAAGCGACAATTTTTCCGCAGGGCATTGCTATGGCAGCAACATTTAATCCAACTTTGATAAAGGAAGTTGCGAATGCCATCTCTGATGAAGGTAGAGCCAAATTTGAAGTTTCTAAATCCATTGGAAACAGGGGTATGTATGCGGGATTAACCTATTGGTCGCCCAACATCAATATTTTTAGAGACCCGCGTTGGGGACGTGGACAAGAAACCTACGGCGAAGATCCTTATTTGACTTCTAAAATAGGCATTGCTTTTGTACAAGGCTTGCAAGGAAACCATCCAAAGTATTATAAATCTACGGCATGTGCCAAACACTTTGCGGTGCATTCCGGTCCTGAAGCTTTACGGCATAGTTTTAATGTAAATCCTTCAAAACTGGACTTGTATGAAACCTATCTGCCTGCGTTTGAAGCCTTGGTTACAGAAGGAAACGTACAAGGGATCATGGGCGCCTACAATGCTGTTTACGGCGAGCCTGCCAATAGCAGTACATTTCTATTGGATGACATTCTAAAAAAACAATGGGGTTTTGATGGCTACATCGTGTCTGACTGTGGTGCGCTGGGCGATATTTTAAAAGGTCATAAAAAGGCGAAAACCGCCGAAGAAGCGGCAGCACTTGCATTACTGGCAGGAGTCAATTTAAATTGTGGTTGGGTGTACGGAAAACTTAAGTCTGCGGTAGAACAAGGACTTGTAACCGAAAGCTTGATTAACGAACGATTAAAAAAACTCTTTTTAATTCGTTTTAAACTTGGCTTTTTCGATTCTGATAAAAACAATCCATATACACAACTGGGAACTTCCGTCATCAATTCCGATAAAAATAAGGCCATTGCCCTAAAAACAGCACAACAATCCATTGTGCTGTTGAAAAACGACAACAATGTATTGCCGTTGGATAAAAACATAAAAACCTTATATGTTACCGGTTCCTTTGCCGCTTCAACAGATATTTTAATGGCGAATTATTATGGTGTTTCTCCCAATATGGTTACTGTTTTGGAAGGTATTACCAATAAAGTTTCATTGGGCACTTCAGTAGAATACCGTTTAGGTGTTTTGCCTTTTCAGAAAAACTTAAACCCTTTAAACTGGGCACCTAAAGTCGCAAAAACTACCAATGCTACAATTCTAGTTGCTGGGATTTCCAACGAAATTGAAGGCGAAGAAGTGGATGCCATTGCTTCAGAAAACAAAGGAGATAGAAACGATTTGAAATTACCACAAAGCCAGATTGACTATATCAAGGAAATCAGTAAAAATAAAATTGGCCCCTTGGTTTTGGTAATAGGAACTGGAAGCCCAGTTTCTTTGGAAGACATTGAGCCTTATGTTGATGCCATTGTGCTCATGTGGTATCCTGGTGAACAGGGAGGAAATGCAGTGGCCGATATACTCTTTGGCGATGTGGCACCTTCCGGACATTTGCCCATAACTTTTCCAAAAAACGTGAATCAATTGCCTCCTTTTGATGATTATAGCATGAAAGGGCGAACCTATAAATACATGGAAAAAGAACCCATGTACCCATTTGGATTTGGCTTAAGCTATGGAAAAACCGAGTTTTCAAACCCAATGGGGAATGCTAAAAAAATTAAGAAAGGACAAGATTTTTCTGTTTCAGTTGAAATTAAAAGCACCAGTAATCAGAATTTTGAGGATGTTATCCAAGTGTATTTAGTTCCTGAAGACACCAAAGGATACTTACCATACTACGCTTTAAAAGCATTTAAAAGAGTAACATTAAAAGCAGGAAAATCCGAAAAAATAAATTTCAATTTAGCCAATAAAGATTTTTATCAAACCGATTTAAACGGCGCTAAGACTTGGATAAAAGGAAATTATAAAATCATCATAGCAAACGCATTACCTAGTAAACGAAGCCAAGATTTAGGTGCTTCAAAACCCGTGGAAATTGCGGTTCAACTAATTTAAACCATATAAAAAAACACTTATGAGTACAAAAATTTCAAATGTTGACGTTCGCTTATTCACCGTGCCTTTGCCAGAAGTCATGGCCGATGCCAAACATGGCGACCATTATCATTTTGAATTGGTAACCACTACCATTACCTTGGAAGATGGATCCGAAGGTACGGGTTATACTTACACCGGTGGTAAAGGTGGTCATGCCATAAAAGCCATGATAGAGCACGATTTTGCAAAGGTCTTAATTGGTAAGGATGGCACCGACATCGATGGCATTTACGATTTTTTAGAGTGGCACATCCATTATGTGGGTCGCGGTGGCATTGCGTCTTTTGCAATTTCAACCGTAGATATCGCGCTTTGGGATATTAAATGTAAAAAAGCAAATCTGCCACTTTGGAAAATGGCAGGTGGCAAAGGAAATACATGCAAAGCCTATTGCGGCGGCATTGATTTGATGTTCCCTATTGAAAAGCTGTTAAAAAACATGGAAGGCTATTTGGCAAAAGGGTTTAACGCCGTAAAAATTAAAATCGGCAGGGAAAATCTTGAGGAAGATTTAGAACGCATCAAAGCTGTTCGCGAATTTGTGGGACCGGATATCACTTTTATGGTAGATGCCAATTACTCCATGACCGTTGAAAAAGCCATCAAAGCCGTTGAAGGTTTTAAACAATACAACATCACTTGGTTTGAAGAACCTATTATCCCAGACAATTATAAAGGTTTTGGCGAAATAGTTGATAAAACAGGGTTCCCTTTAGCCATGGGTGAAAACCTGCACACCATACACGAGTTTGAATATGCTTTTGAACAATCCAAACTATCCTTTATCCAACCCGATGCATCCAATTGTGGCGGTATTACAGGCTGGTTGGCTGCCGCTAGACTTGCAGATAAACACGGTATTCCTGCGTGTTCACACGGCATGCAAGAATTGCACGTAAGCTTGGTATCGTCTCAACCTAACTCAGGTTGGCTGGAAGTACACAGTTTCCCAATAGATGAATACACCACAAGACCTTTAGTGGTAGAAAACTACAGAGCCGTAGCTCCAGATTATCCAGGTACGGGCGTTATATTCAATTGGGAAAAATTGGCCCCTTACAAATCAAATTAAAATAGAAAAGATGGCGATAACAAAAAGCACCTTCGGAACTTATAAAGGCAAAACAGTAACGCAATACGCCTTATCGAACACCCATGGAATGACCGTGAAAATCATGGATTACGGCGCTACTATAACATCTTTACAAGTAACTGATAAATATGGAGAAACAAAAGAAATAGCGTGTGGGTTTGACTCGTTTGAAAGTTATTTTTCCGAAGCATATAAAAACAACTCCCCATATTTTGGCTGCATTGTGGGTCGGTATTCTTCCCAAATCAAGGATGCCAAATTCACTTTAAACGGGAAGGAATTCCTTTTAGCAGCTAATTGTGGCAACAATAATCTTCATGGTGGAAAGGAAGGTTTCGACAAAAAAATGTGGAAGGCTGAATTGGTAAACGTCAAAAATGCATCGGCAGCGCTAAAAATGTCTTTAAAAAGCAATCATTTGGAAGAAGGTTTTCCCGGAAACGTGGCTGTTTCAGTCCTTTTTAGTTTGAATGATGCCAACGAATTACTAATGGATTACACGGCTGTTCCAGATGCAGATACACCGTTATCCCTTACAAACCACTGCTATTTTAACTTATCCAGTTTTTCAGAAAGCATTGAAAATCATCAGGTTCAAGTAAACACGAACAAACGTTTGGTTCTTGATGATTCGGGTGCAGCCACTGGAGAAGTTGTTCAACTTGATGGAAAAGCAGATGATTTAAGAACCCCTAAACGGATTGGAGATGTTCACAATGCCATGAACGACGGTTTCGAGCATTTTTATGTTTTCGACAACCCGAAACAGAACTTAAAACAGGTGGCTACAATTTCCTCAGAAAAAGATGGTCTAACACTTGAAGTTTCAACAACCGAACCTTGTATGCTATTATATTCGGGCAAATACACTTCCGATGCATTGAAAAGAGAAAGCGGTGATGCATTTGGCAAGTACAGAGGGTTTTGCTGCGAAACGCACCGGTACCCAAATGGGCCCAATATTGAAAATTCACCACGTTCAATAACAAAAAAGGGCGAAACATTTAAAAGCACGACGGTCTTTAAATTTAACGTATAAAATTTTTAACACTAACTAAATATAAAATTATGATTGAAGGAATTATTTTAGCCATAGGAGCGGGTCTCATGTTGGGACTTTATGCACTCCCTGAAAAGTTTACCAAAAATTTTAAATTTGAAAATACCTGGGGACTCTTTTTTATGCTCACCATGTTTTTGGTTCCCATTATAGCATCATTAACGCTCATTAAAGATTTTAGCAACGTATTTGCGGCAGTGCCAACAGACATATTATTCAAAATGGCGGCTGCCAGTGTTTTATGGGGCATTGGTGTGATGATGTGGGGCAAGGCCATCAACCACATAGGCTTGTCATTGGGCTTTTCCATATTTATTGGAACGGTTATATTAGTGGGGTCTATTTTGCCATTTGTAGTGGAAGGCTTGCCACAAAAAAACGTACTTTTAACCATTCTTGCAGGTATTTTTGTGGTACTATTAGGTGTACTCTTTAATGGACAGGCCGGAATTACCCGAGAACTCGATGAACTGCAATCTGGCCAAAGCAAAAAAGAAAAAGGTGCCATGGTAAAAGGCATTACCATTGCCGTTTTGGGCGGCTTGTTGGCTACCGGTTTTAGTTATGCCAATGCCGTGGGCAGACCTTTTATCCACGAGGCGTGTCAAGCTGCTGGAAATGCAGAATGGGTAACGGCTGTGGGAGTAATGTTTCCCATTTTTATAAGCGGTGGCATTGTAATGGCGGCATATTTTGCATGGCAATTATCAGTTAAGAAAGCTTGGTCAAATTTTAAAACCCCGAGTTTTGGTAAAAACTTTGTGCTTATCTTTATCATGGCTGTTTTTCACTATGCCGCCTCAGCCCTATTTGCTTTTGCTGCTTTCAAATTAGGTGAAATTGGCAATACGGTGGGTTATGCCATTTTCAATACCTCTTGTGTCGCAACAGCTATTGTAAGCGGTATTATAACTAAAGAGTGGATAAATGCTTCATCAAAAGCAAAAAACTATTTATATCTAAGTTTAGCGTGTATGATCATAGGAATTATAATAATAGCAATTGGTAACGGAATATCTTAAAAAAACAAAAAAAGAAATGAAAAGAACACATCAAATTATATGCGTATTATCAATATTGAGTCTTATCTCATGTAAAACGGAAATGAAAATGACTCCTCAAAAACAAAACATCACCATTACAGATGCTCAACAAGATTTTCTGGGAATCACCAATAAGGACAAGTTAAGCGCCGCTTCTAAACGTGCCCTATTATGGGATCCCAATTTAGGAAACGAATGGTTTTTTGATTATGCCGTTTCAGATCTAAAAGGCGATCTGGCCTATGAAGAAGGCGTGGTACGACGCGACCCAAGCGCCATGATAAAACACGATGGCAAATACTATGTTTGGTACAGCAAAAGTGTGGGCCCCACACAAGGTTTTGCCGGCGATATTGAAAACGACAAAGTTTTCCCTTGGGATCGTTGCGATATTTGGTATGCCACTTCTGTTGATGGTATCACATGGAAAGAAGAAGGTGTAGCTGTTGCTCGTGGGGAAAAAGGCGCGTATGACGACCGCTCTGTTTTTACGGTAGAAATTATGGAATACGAAGGCATGTATTATTTATGCTATCAAACCGTGAAATCGCCGTACAATGTACGGGTAAAAAACCAAGTAGGCTTAGCATGGTCTAATTCACCCAATGGCCCTTGGACAAAAAGCAAAGAGCCTATTTTAAGCCCTGCCAATAATGGCATATGGAAAGGTACTGAAGACAATCGTTTTGCTGTGGAGAAAAAAGGCGATTTTGATAGCCATAAAGTACACGACCCCTGCATTTTACCTTACAAAGGAAAATTCTATTTATATTACAAAGGCGAGCAAATGGGTGAAGCCATTACCTTCGGAGGGCGTCAAATCCGTCATGGTGTTGCTATTGCCGATAATCCAAAAGGTCCTTATATAAAATCACCTTATAACCCGATAAGCAATAGCGGACACGAAATTTGTGTTTGGCCGTACAACGGAGGCATTGCCTCATTAATCACAACCGATGGCCCAGAAAAAAACACGGTACAATGGGCACCAGATGGTATTAATTTTGAAATAAAA
Source organism: Mariniflexile maritimum (assembly GCF_009746565.1). Lineage (GTDB taxonomy): Bacteria > Bacteroidota > Bacteroidia > Flavobacteriales > Flavobacteriaceae > Mariniflexile > Mariniflexile maritimum. The sequence goes on along the minus strand of NZ_WRPN01000012.1, from coordinate 35,401 downwards.
GCAGTTGTAAAAGGCGCCCCCCATGCCATTGGTTTAAACAGAACGGCCGATACCGAAAAGGAACCTACCGAAATTCTGCGCTGGGGGTTAACACATGAATACAAAACTTTCGACTATCAATACATCAGACGTTTTACTACTTGGCGCATAACAGAACATAAAGCTAAAGGTGAAAAAGGTGAAAACTAAATTGTTTAATTTTTTTACGCTGAACTGATTTAAACTTTTCGCATTGAAGCAAGAGGCTGTCTCACAACCCGTGAAATAGCCTCTTTTTTTTGTTTTTTGTTCCGACTTGTCTCAGGGAACATGTTTCAAATAAACAATTCTCAAGAGCTTATTTTAGTTTTTAAGACTCCCTCAGACTTTTTGGAGTTACAAAGCAGAGCTATGGAAGTAAAAAGGCAAAAAAGTAAACGGAAAAGGGCAATTTTTTAGCGCATGGGAAAAGTTTAAATCAGTTCATTATTAAAAAACTATTTATTATGTGATGTAACCCAATAAACAAAGTCATATGTTCTGTGTTTTGAACAGTTCGTTTCCCTCAAGCATTACCCAAAACTATATTTTTGAAATGCTTGAACTTACTCATTAAACAAAAAACAGAATCATGATTAAAAAGAAATCAATGTTTACATCAAAATTACTATTATTACTCTTGTTAACCTCCTGTGGCGGTGGAGATGACAGCGTAGCAGACACAGAAAAACCTACCATAAGCTGTCAAACTAACATTACTGTTGCCATTGCCTCAACCGAAAATGAAGCCAAAGTAGAATATACTGTTCCCAATGCGACAGATAATGTAGGTGCAACGGTTACACAAACAAACGGGTTGGCTTCTGGAGCTATGTATCCTATTGGCACAACCACCAACACCTTTCAAGCAAAAGATGCTGCGGGCAATACAGCTACTTGTAGTTTTGAGGTGACTGTAACCAGAAATGCACCATCTAGCGATAAACCTTATTTTATTGGAAGCGACCCTACGCCATCAGGTAAAAAATGGACCAAAATCGAGAATTTGTCCGATGAATTTAATGGTACTGCTTTTGACGATACTAAATGGCACAGAAACCCCGCAACAGATGGCTTTAATTGGATTGGCAGGGCACCTGGACTCTTTGAATCGGATAATGTTTCTGTGAGCAACGGGAATTTAAACGTTACCGTTGAGAAATTCGTCACGCCCAAAACTGTCAACAACACGGTATTTACTCATGGTGGTGCCATCGTGCGTTCAAAGAACCTTGCAAAACAGGGCCAATATTATGAATGTAGAATGAAAGCAAACAAAACCATCATGTCTTCTACCTTTTGGATTGCTTTTAAACAAAATTGCACTACCGGTCCACAAAGAAAATTGGAATTGGACATTCAAGAATGTGTGGGACGCGTACATAGCGGAACTGCCGATTGGGCAAAACAATGGGACCAAACTTTTTCTTCTAACACCTGGAGGCACAAACAGCCTTGTGATGTTGATACCTCTGTACAGGCACCAGCCAAAACGGTTTTAACCGAGAAAAACAATTCTAGGTTTTTTGTGTACGGATGCTGGTGGAAATCGCCTACTGAAATCTTGTTCTATTTAGATGGAAAGTTATCGCATTCAATTACGAATCCTCCAGCAGATTTTGATCTGGAAGGCTATATTACCATGGCCATTGAAACCTATGATTGGAATCCGGTTGATGAAGCAGACGGTGTATTTGCAACGGGTTCTTTTGATGACCTGACCACTAAATACGATTGGATTAGAACTTGGAAATTGGACAACCAGTAAGATTCTCTTAAACCAAAATTGAAAAATCCCAAGTTATTGATTGAACATGCCCCCAAATAGTGTCTAATCTTTTGGGGGCAGTCTAGATTGATTTGGGATTTTTTATTCCTGTAAGGTTTTAAAACCCTTTTTAGGTTTCTTTGACAATTCATATCAATTGCATTTAAAACTTAAACGTGAAGCTTAAGTCAATAATCGAAGTTCCAATATCAAGAATACTTTACTCTTTTACTTCCCAAGCCCTAAAATACTTCACATGGAATTCACCATCCAACCGATTATCATCGGGCAATGCGCCAAACCATTTATTCGATTCGCAGTTAAAATTAACCTCTAAAGGTTGATGCCAATGCGTATTTTCTGCCTCACGGAACAAGATGCCATCAATATAGAAACGGATGTATTTTTCAGTCCATTCCAAACCCCAAACATGGTAATCGGCCTGCAATTCCTTAGGGAAATAATACTTTTCAGTACGTGCAAAATGGGCTTTCACATCGCCTTGATCTTTTGGTGCTTTAAAAACGTGTATGTTTGAATTCAAATCGTGTCGGTTGTAAATAACCCCGGGCGCATTTTCACAGATATCAATCTCTGTCCACCAATCGGTATCCACATTGGTCATCCAAAAACCAGAAACCCACGGGGCATCCATAAGCTTACATTCAGCTTCAAAATAACCGTATAAAAATCTATTTTTACTTTTAATAAAACCGGTAGAATGTGTAAATTCAGCCGGTAAAGCATCTTTACCATGTTGATTGACCCGAATAACGAGCTCATCGTTTTCAATCTTTACGTTGGAAGGATGAAAAAATGTAGGCGGTCTCCCCTTCCATTTCGGGTTGTTGGGATACCAAAGCGTTTCATTAAGTACACTTTCATTAAATTCATCTGAAAACCTTTTTAACAGTTTCCATTTTTTTGAATTTTGCTGGTCTGATAACGGAAATTCATCATTGATTCTCGAAACAGCTTGCTCAATTTTAACAGAATCGACGTACTTTTTTGGCGGAATGGTTAATTCCTGTGCCATGGCCGCTGCTGAAAAAACAAACAAAAAACAGATGCCAAAAAAATGGTTTTTACGCATAATCTTCACTTTTTTAATTGTTGACATTATTTATACCTAGGGTTCAAAAATAAAATTTAGCTGACTAATTAAGGGATAAAAAAAGCACTATTAGTACCATAAATGGTCTTTTAGCGGCTTTTAAATTTTAAATCAAGTAAACATATGTTGCCCAATTTCGAACATGTGTTGTTATCCTTCACCTAATAAACGCCTAATTTTAAAAAATAAAAATTACACTTCATGCAAAAATCATTTAGCTTTATTTTACTTTTAATTTCTTCGGTTATTTTTTCACAATCCAATCCTTTGCCAGAAGGTACTATTGTAACGAACCGGACCAAAACAAATCTTAACCTAGGATGGAAATTCCATCTGGGAGATGCCATTGGAAACCCAGAAAGCACCGGTTTTAACGACACCGATTGGGAAAAGGTCGCCGTACCACATACCATGCAGTTGGTATCTTATGAATTGGATAGCATCCGCGAAACTTGGGTACAAGAAAAATACTTGCGCGATTTTGGATGGTACCGAAAAACCATAAACATTAATGCCAAACCCTCCGAAAAAATATTTATAGAATTTGAAGGCGTACACAACGCTACCGAACTTTGGGTAAACGGCAAAAAAGCAGGAAGCTTTGCGGTAAACGGTTATGTGCCGTTTCATTTTGATATTACCGATTTCGTGAAATTAAATGCCGATAACCTTATTGTCATTAAAGCCGATAACAGGTATAGCCAAACCATTGCGCCCGACCCGCATAAAACAGACTATGTAAAGTTTAACGGCCTTTACAGGGATTTATATCTTGTAACCACCAATAAACTGCACGTTGGTTTTAATTGGGAAGCTTTTGAGGCGGGCGTTAACATAACTACCCCAACAGTCAATAAAAATAACGGCACAGTTTCCATAAAAACAACGGTTAAAAATGAAAACAATACACCAAGAAATTGCCGAATAGAAACCAAAATAATAAATGCGGAAGGTTATGTCATAAAAAAGCTCATTCAAAATTTTATAGTTCCCGCAAATACCAACCACACTTTTAGGCAAACCACCACTATTGAGGACGATTTCCACTTGTGGTCGCCCGATACGCCTTATTTATATCGCGTACACTCGGTTATTTATGATGATGAAAACCCAGTCGATTTTGTGGAGAACACCTTTGGCTTCAGAACCTTTAAACTAGAAAAAGGCAAAGGTTTTGTACTAAATGGCGAACCGCTTTTTTTAATTGGTGTTAACAGGCATCAAAATTATCCCAATATTGGCGATGCGGTGCCAAACTCCTTTCATTACAATGAAGCGTTGCAGTATAAAAATGCAGGCATCAACATCATCCGTTTATCACATTACACGCAAGATGAATCTTTTTTGAATGCTTGCGACGCACTGGGGATTATTGTGTACGCCGAAGTTTCTACGTGGATTGATTGGGGCGACAAAACATGGTTCGACAATCTGGAAACCGCCACAAGGCACATGATCAGGAACCAAAGAAACCATCCTTCCATTGTATTTTGGGGTGCTGGCATTAATCACAGAGGGCCTGTACCGCGCATGCAACAAGTGGCCAAGGAAGAAGATCCGTTTAGGCTTACGGCATCGGCGTCCAGCCCTTGGAACGGCGTTAAAAATGAAGGCATCACAGATATTTATGCCACCATGGATTATCGCAGAACCGAATTCCCGGAGAGTGCTTTTACCATGGTTATGGAACATGGTAGTTCCACCAATTCAGAAGTGAATCAATTTCATATTTCAAGGTATAAAGCCAATAAAAACACTATTGCGGCCATAGCTTGGTTGGGTGCCGAATACAACCATTTGCAACCCAGCGTTGTGGCTACTATTGAAGGCATTTGGGAACGCGATTTTATGACCACCTACAGCCTTCTGTCCGGGTACCGTATTCCACGACCTGTTTATAAATGGTACCAATCGGAATTGGTTGCCAAACCCATGGTGCACATTGCCGATGAAACCGCTTCCAACAATGGAAAAATTCGCGTGTTTAGCAACTGCCAAGTGGTAGAATTGTACCATGACAATCAACTCATCGCAAAACAATATCCCGATAACGAAGCGACCAAAGCCCATTTAAACCATCCGTCTTTCACCTTCCATTATACATGGAAAACAGGCACTTTAAAGGCTATTGGCTATACCAACAGCGAAAAAATAACCGAACATTCCAGAACCAAACAGGGCACGCCACATCATATCAAATTGGAATTCAATATTAATGATAAACCTTTTTATGCCGGAGGATCGGATTTAAGAATGGTACACGCTTATGTGCTTGATGAACATGGCGAAGTAGTAACATCGGCTACCAATAAAATTACCTTTAATATTTCCGGCAACGGAAAATTTGTTGATAATTGCAAGATTGAAGCAAACCCAGCCGTTTTGTACGATGGCGTTGCAACCATGTACATTCGAGGCACTGAAAAAGTTGGCAAAATAACGATTACGGCAGCTTCTAAAGGACTAAAAAGCGGAAGTGCAACCATCAATACCGTTGCTTTTAACACCAATGAAATTGAAAACCATGTCCAACCTATTTACGATTATCCTATTTCAAAAATAGATATTGGCGGCGAAAAACAACGCGTTCAATTCGATTGGCTGGAATGGACGGGAGCTTCCGATAAAGACCTGAATTATAAGTTAACGGACTATAACGCAGAAATTAGCGTGAGCGCTGATAACGCCATACAATGGTTGGGCAATGATACGGCCATGTTGGGCGATTTAAGCTTTATGGGTACCGATGGCGTGTATGTTGAAAAAGGCGTTTTAAAACTTAAAATTTCCGGACTGAAAAAAGGGCATTATACCGTTGAAACGTTTCATCATTCCAGACAGGGCAAAATGACCAACGCCATTGAAGTATCTGTTAACGATGAAAATGGCACATTTACAAAAACGGCAGACGACCATATTGTCGATTATTATATTAACGACAACACAGGCGAACGCCAACCGCTATCCATAAAATCTACATTACAATCGGACGGCTCAACGCCTATTCTTTTAGAATTTAAAAATTTGAAAAAGGAAGGCAATATGTGGTTAAACGGGTTCATTTTAAAACAAGTTAAATAAAACGCAAAACCACATAATAAAGGCCATGCTTAATGAAAGTGACTATACAGAGAAACAATTTTTAATATAAATACACCTAAATAACCATTTGTTGCAGTAATTTAAACATTAGGCATTTCACTTTTTGTATAAATCCCTGAATTTAGCAATCTCAAGTAGTACTTATTTTTTACATCATATAACCAAAAATAGAAAGAATGTTTTTAAATAAATTAACGCTCATACTAGTAGCCATTTCTTTAACACTTGTGGCATGTGGTTCAAAAAACGACAAAAAAATAGCAGAAGCCAAACCAGAAAATGTTAAGGTTTTTGAGCCCAATTGGGAATCCATCAAAAAAAACTATAAAGATCCAGAATGGTTCAACAACCAAAAATTTGGCATCTTTATCCATTGGGGCGCTTACTCGGTGCCTGCGTTCGGCTCAGAATGGTACCCACGCCAAATGTATATGGATACGGCAACCTTTACGGCGCAATTAACTCCTGAAAAAACTGGCCCAAGTGCCGCTTATACGCACCATAAAGAAACTTGGGGCGATCAAAAAAACTTTGGTTACAAGGATTTTATTCCCATGTTTAAAGGTGAAAAATTCAATGCAGCGCAGTGGATCGATTTGTTTAAAAAAGCCGGTGCGCGCTATGTGATTCCGGTTGCCGACCACCATGATGGATTCGCCATGTACAAATCGAACACAACCCGATGGAACGCTTTTGATATGGGCCCTAAACGTGATGTTTTAGGTGAATTGTTTAAAGAAGGTCGTAAACAAGGCCTCATCATGGGGGCTTCATCACATTACGCCTTTAACTGGTCTTTTTACAATAAAAAAGATCGTTTTGATACTACCGATCCTCAGTATGCCGATTTATATTCCCCAAAAGGAAAGGATTTAACCCAACCTGTTTCCAATGAATTTAAACAAAAATGGTGGGATAGAACTGTCGATTTAATTGATAATTACCAACCCGATATCTTGTGGTTCGATTTTTATTTGGATATTCCCGACTATGCGGATATGCGTCCGAAAATAGCGGCCTATTACTACAACAAAGGACTTGAATGGGGAAAAGAAGTGGTAATTAACGATAAGAATTTTGACCATGAAGCGTTTCCTGAAGGTACGGTTATTTACGATTTAGAACGCGGAAAACTTCCGGGAATCCGCAAGCTGCCTTGGCAAACAGATACCTCTATTGGTAAGAATTCATGGTCGTATGTTAGCAATTGGCAATCAAAAACAGCCAATCAGCTTATAGACGATTTGGTTGATATTGTTTCTAAAAACGGCAACCTATTATTGAATGTAGGCCCAAAATCGGACGGCACCATTCCAGAGGACCAAAAAGAGATTTTATTACAAATTGGTAATTGGTTATCCATCAATGGTGATGCCATATACGATACCAAATATTGGAAAACTTTTGGCGAAGGCCCCACCGAAGTTAAAAAAGGACACCATTCCGAAGGTCAAAATAAAGATTTTACAGGTCAGGATATTCGCTTCACCAAAAAAGGAAATAAACTTTATGCTATTATGATGGCATGGCCAGAAAACAATAGCGTACTTATAAAATCTGTTAAATCTTCCGAAAATAAAGTCTCCAACGTTAAAATGCTTGGCAGTGACGAAATCTTAAAATGGTCTCAAAACAATAAAGGTTTATCCGTTGAAATGCCATCAAAAAAACCGGGGAATTTTGCTTTTGTACTAGAGTTGACCTTATAAAAATAGTTTAGTTAGTTTGTTTAGTTTATAGGAGTGCATCTTTAATGGATGTACTCTTATAATTTTTAAAATCATATCATTATATAACGATGAAATACATAGTTTGCGAAAAACCGGGCGAATTTCTACTAAAGGAAAAAGAAGCCCCTGTTAGAAAAGAAGGAGAAGCATTATTGCAAATAAATAAAGTGGGTATTTGCGGCACCGATTTACATGCTTATAGCGGTAATCAAGCCTTTTTTACCTACCCAAGGATATTGGGCCACGAACTGGCCTCGATAGTTTTGGAAATTAGCGAAAACCCAAAAGGGATTAAGGCCGGTGACAAAGTGGTGGTAATGCCCTATGTAAGCTGCGGCACCTGTATTGCGTGCCGTAACGGAAAGACCAATTGCTGTACCAACATTAAGGTGCTGGGCGTGCATGCCGATGGCGGTATGCAAGAGCAAATAACCGTACCCGCCAATATTTTATTGCCAGCCAACAACCTGTCAGATAACCAAATGGCCATTGTGGAGCCTTTGGCCATTGGCGCCCATGCCATTAGGAGGGCAAATATACTTCCAGGGGAAACCGTTGCCGTGGTAGGCTGTGGCCCCATTGGGATTGGCATTATGAAATTGGCGCAAATAGCCGGTGCGAAAGTGATTGCTATCGATATGAACGAACAGCGATTGGCCTATGCCAAGGAAAAAATTGGCGTCGATCATGTGGTGAAAGCAGGAGAAGATGCTGTAAGCGACATTTCAGGGATTACCAACGGCGATCTGTGCACGGCCGTATTTGATGCCTCGGGCAATAAATTTGCCTTAGAGGCCTGTCCGGATTACATGTCGCACGGCGGACGCTTTGTCTTGGTCGGGCTTTCAAAAGGTGAACTCACTTATACGCACCCAAAGATTCACGCCAAGGAAATGACCCTTATGTGCAGCCGGAATGCCACTACCGAAGATTTTGAGCACGTTATAAGCGTGTTAAACCAATTTCCAACGGAATCGTTCATAACACACAATGTACTGTTTACCGACATGATAGCCAATTTTGATAGTTGGCTGAAACCTGAAACCGGCGTCATCAAAGCAACCGTAACCTTCAACTAAAACCCATGTCCAAGCATGACGTTCAAATAGACTCCAAGGACAACATCATCGTTGCCATAACGCCCTTGCCGAAAAATTGGGCTACGAAACCAACAATGATTTTGAAGTTAATACCCCGGCGATAATCCATGAATAAAAATCTGGGGCCTCTCTTCTGAAGACCTCCTAAAAACGCCCATTATAGGTACCAAGGAAGAACGTTCTGAACACAGGGTGTTCCCACTTGTGGACGGCATCAAGTTTTTAAAGTACGATGGTGGCTGTGGTTTACGAATTTCAAACCTTAGGGGCATTTCTGCAAAAATCTGCGGAATCTGTGGGAAAACGATAAACGAATTAAGTACAATATAACCAGCATAAGCAAAAAAAACAACATGAACGCATTAAACAGAAATACGGTAAAGGCAAAGACCTATACCGAAAGGATCATACAATTTGGGGAAGGCAACTTTTTAAGGGCATTCGCCAATTGGATGGTTCATGAAATGAACAAACAAGTCGGTTTTGATGGCGGTGTTGTGGTAATCCAGCCCATCAACCAAGGCTTGGTAAAAATGCTGAACGAGCAGGATGGCCTTTATACACTGTACCTAAACGGCATTAAGGACGGAACGGCCATCAGCGAGCACGACATTATCGATTGTATCCAAAGGGGCATCAATCCGTATGAAAACCATGCGGATTATTTGGCAAACGCCGAAAACCCAAATTTAAGGTTTGCAATTTCAAACACCACAGAAGCCGGTATTGCTTATAATGAGAATGACAGATTGGATGATAAACCCCAGACCAGTTTCCCCGGAAAATTAACGGCTTTACTCTACAAAAGGTTTCAAGCCTTTGGTGGTGCTTCCGATAAGGGCTTGATTGTGATTCCATGTGAACTGATCGATAGAAATGGCGATAATTTAAAGCGCATCATCCTGCAGTATGCCTCCGATTGGCAGTTGGGTGAAGACTTTATCGAATGGATAAATGAGGACAACATTTTTTGCAACACCTTGGTTGACAGGATTGTTCCGGGCTATCCAAAGGATAAAATGGATGCGATTACTTCGGAATTGGGCTACAAGGACAATTTAGTGGTTGAAGGCGAGCAATTCCATTTATGGGTCATTGAAGGCCCTGAATCCGTAAAAGAGGAATTTCCGGCGGAAGCCTGCGGATTGAACGTTGTTTTCACAGATAACATGGAGCCTTACAGAACTAGAAAAGTCCGCATTTTAAACGGTGCGCACACCACTTTGGTGCCTGTGGGGTATTTGTATGGCATAGACCGTGTGCGCGAATCGTTGGAAGACGCCGTGGTTGGAAAATTCCTGAAAGAAGCCCTGTTTCAAAATATTTGTCCGACATTGGATTTACCCGATGAGGAACTGAACCAATTTTCAAGTGATGTGCTGGACCGTTTCAGAAACCCCTATTTGGAGCATGAACTGATGAGCATTTCATTAAATTCCATCTCCAAGTACAAAACACGGGTGCTGCCATCGGTTTTGGGGTTCATCAAGAGAAAAAACGAACTGCCTTCCTATTTGTTATTCTCATTGGCGGCCTTAATGGCGTTTTATAAGGGCGATAGAAACGGCGCCCCCATTGCACTAAAGGACGATGCTTCGGTGTTGGCCTTCTTTGAAAAACAATGGAAAACCAAGGATGTGCCAAGCCTTGTAAAAGCCACCTTGTCGAATACGGATTTTTGGGGAACAGACCTCACGAAAATTAACGGATTGGAAAAGGAAGTGGCAAAACACCTAGAAACCATTGTAAACAACGGTATGCAAACGGCATTGAAAACTTTTATGGATTGATATGGTAATAGATTCGCATCAACATTTTTGGAATTACGAACCCGTAAAACACGCATGGATTGATGATGATATGGCCGTTATCCGTCGCAATTTTTTACCCCCCGATTTAAAAAAGGTATATGCGGAAAGTGGCATTGAGGGCTGTGTGGCGGTTCAGGCAGACCAAACCTTGGCGGAAACCGATTTTCTGATCAAGCTTTCAGAAGAGAACCAATTCATCAAAGGCGTTGTTGGCTGGGTTGATTTAAGGGCTGAAAACATTCACGCTGTTTTAAATCAGTATAGTGCAATTGGAAAACTAAAAGGGTTTCGCCATGTAGTTCAAGGGGAAGCAGACCATAATTTCCTGTTGCGGCCAGATTTTTCAAGGGGCATTGCAGCTTTGGAAAAACATGGCTTTACTTACGATATTTTAGTGTTTCCGCATCAATTGGGCGCTGTCCTGGAATTTGTAAAACGTTTTCCCAACCAGAAATTCGTTATCGACCACATAGCAAAACCGTATATAAAGGACGGTTTTTTTGATGGTTGGGCAACCCTGATGAAGGCAATCGCAGCACAAGAAAACGTGCATTGCAAACTATCTGGCATGATTACCGAAGCGGATTACAAAACCTGGACAGCATCGCAAATAGAGCCCTACATGGATGTGGTTTTAAAGGCCTTTGGAAGCAGAAGGCTGATGTTCGGTTCCGACTGGCCCGTGTGCTTGGTGGCAGGCCATTACAAACAAGTGAAAGATTTGGTAACCAATTTTATAGCAACTTTAAGCAAGGCTGAACAGGCCGATATTATGGGCAAAAACGCTATAAAATTTTATAATTTATAAACAAAAAATGAGCACAAAACCAACGTATATACAAGGCGATTATAAAAAAAGTACATTCTTTAACAACCAAAGCCGATTGGTTTGCGGCTGTTCCGGTTTGGGAGGCGTTTGGCGGCCCATTGAAGAAAAAGATGCCGTTGATACCTTACTATATGCCTTGGAGCATGGCGTAAATGTATTTGATACCGCGCCATCGTACAATAGGTCTCAGGAATTTTTAGGGAAAGCGTTGAAACAATGGTCTGGGGAAAAACCTTTTATAAGCACTAAAGTCGGTCGATTAAATGCGGACAAAGCTGATGAGTTTATTATAGATTATTCACCCGAAACCATGCGAAAAAGTGTTTACGAAAGCTTGGAGGTTTTGGGCATCGATACCATAGACCTGCTGTTTCTGCACGAGCCACATTTGGTTCCTGTTGAAAAAATGGACGAAATCATGGCCTGTTTGAATTCATTTAAAAAAGAAGGCATTGTAAAAAGCTTGGGCATTGGCGGCAATCCCATTGAAAGGTTTTACCCATACATGGTCAAGGAAAACTTTGATGTGCTTTCGGGCTTTTTGAAATTGGATGCCTGTAACCTAAGTGCTTTTGAAAAGGACATGCCGCAGATCCAAAAAGAGAACATCGGTTATTATGCCGCTTCTGCCCTGCACATGGGCCTGTTGGGAAGAAGGCTGGAAACCTACAACAGGGAACGCCCCAATAACGAATGGATTACCAATTTGGATGTGGACACCGCCTTAAAGGTAGATGAGATTGCTAAAAATAACCACATCCCGCTATCCAGATTGGCATTGCGCTATGTGTTCTCAATGCAGGAAGCCGATAGGGTTGTGGTGGGGCCAACAACTAAGGAGCAATTAACCGACCTATTGAACGCATGGCACGAGGGCAAACTGCCGGAACACCTATTTAACGACATCACCAATATTATACTAAACCTAAAATAAACCATCCCGAAAAATGAACCAACACCCAAAAATCCCAGTTGTTAGAAAATCGCTTTTGCTGCCGTTCGTCATCATTACCTCCTTGTTCGCCTTATGGGGCATTGCCAATGATTTAACCAACCCCATGGTATCTGCCTTTAAAAAAGTAATGCCCGAACTATCCAACACACAAGCGTCGTTGGTGCAGTTCGCCTTTTATTTTGGGTACTTTTTCATGGCCTTGCCCGCAGCCTTGTTCATTAGGAAATACAGTTACAAATCGGGGATAATCTTGGGGCTGTCCTTATACGCCCTGGGGGCATTTTTGTTCTATCCGGCGGCGGCGAACCAAGAATTCAATTATTTTTTAATATCCCTGTGGGTCCTTACCTGCGGATTGGCTTTTTTGGAAACCACGTCCAACCCCTTGATCTTGATGTTGGGCGACCAGGAAACGGCCACCCAACGCCTTAACTTGGCACAGGCCTTTAACCCCATTGGTTCTTTAACGGGCATGATAATAGCACAGGTCTTTATTATCGGTGCGTTGCGTTCCGATGATTATTCTGCCGAGGCCTACAACGCTTTAACTTCACAGGAACTGGCAACCATTCGGGAAAACGATTTGGGCATTATAAGCATTCCGTACATTGCATTGGGGGTGTTGGTTTTGGCAATTATGGCCCTCATCGTTTTTACGAAGATTCCGAAAACCGCCCCAGAAGACAAAATGGGACTTTCCGAATCCTTTAAAAAACTGTTTAGCAATGCAAACTACAAACATGGCGTGATTGCCCAGGCCTTTTATGTTGGGGCGCAGATTATGTGCTGGACCTACATTTTTCAGTATGTTGATAATTTGAACGATACCTTCGGTTGGGAATTGACCGCCACCTATTACAATGTGGCTGCCATGATGTCGTTTCTGGTGGGCAGATGGATTGGAACGGCCTTAATGAAATCGATAAATCCCTCTAAAATTTTAATGCTTTTCGGTATGGGCGGTATGCTTTGTAGTGCCGGTGCCATTTTATTGCCCGGAATGGCCGGTTTGATTTCTTTGGTGGCCATATCGGTTTTTATGTCCATTATGTTCCCTACCATTTACGGCATCGCTTTAAATAATATGGGCGAGGAAGCCAAAATTGGTTCCGCAGGCTTGGTCATGGCCATTGTTGGCGGCGCACTCATGCCCATTTTACAGGGAAGCATTTTGGATTGGGGCGGTTCGGGCTTTTCCGATGTTAAAATACTCGGGTTCATACCTGAGGTGAACTTTTCATTTATCCTGCCCTTCATTTGTTTGGCAGTGGTTTCCCATTATGGCTATGCTACTTATAAAACTTCAAAATAAAACAACATGAACACTAAAAGACACTGTTTTTCCTGCGATTTAAAGGACGATTCAAAATTAATTGCGGAATATAAAGCCTACCACGCTGCCGGTAAGGCATGGCCGGAAATAACCAAGAGCATAAAGGATGCTGGCATTGTGGACATGGAAATTTACCTTGTGGGCAACCGTATGTTCATGATCATGGAAGTTGATGATACCTTCAACCCTGCCAGGAAAGCCCACATGGATGCCAACAACCCCAAGGTGCAGGAATGGGAAACCCTGATGTGGAACTACCAGCAAGAACTACCCTGGGCCAAAAAAGGCGAGAAATGGATGGCCTTGGAACGGGTATTTAAACTGTAAAAACACATTTTCGTTTTTTATTATTCATCCTTACCTCTTTTGTCATTTTGCCTCACATAATCACTGGGAATCACCCCAAATTGTTTTTTGAAGCATTTTGCAAAGTAGGATGCGGTGTTAAAACCCGTCATATACATAATTTCCTTAACCGAAAGATCACTGGCCTCAAAAAGCTGTACAGCTCTTTTTAGGCGTATGTTCCTTATAAACTCACTGGATGACAAGCCGGTTATTTCCTTAAGTTTTAAATATAGGTTGCTTCGGCTGTGGCCCATTTCCTTTACCAACATTTCCACGCTAAAATCGGTGTTCATCATATTTTCCTCTACAATATCAATAGCTTGCTGCAAAAAGCGTTCGTCGGTTGAAGTAACGGTAACTTCCTTGGGCTGCAGGTTTATTTCCCTATTGAAACGTTGCCGCAATTCATCCCTGGTTTTTATGATATTTTCCAGTTTAAGCTGTAACAATTCTGTGTCAAAAGGTTTTCGTATATAATCGTCGGCGCCATTTTTAAGGCCTTTCAGTTCACTTTCCTGCGAAATTTTCGCTGTTAGCATCACAACAGGAATGTGACTGGTTGTTTTGGTGGTTTTTAGTTTTTCACAAAGCTCCAAACCATCCATAATGGGCATCAACAAATCGGTTATGATGATGTTTGGCATTATTTTACTGGCCATATTAAAACCTTGCTCGCCATTTTCGGCTTCGTAAACGGTATATCTTTTATTTAATACTTGCCTTATAAAGGTTCTTATGTCTGGATTATCATCAACAATCAATAAAATTGGTTTTTTTGATCTGGTTTTTGATATATCATCATCCTGCAATTCATCATTTATGCCTATGGCGAAAGATTCCTTTTCCGAAGATCGCATTAAAAAATCGCTATCGGAAACCTCCTTGCATACTATTTCGGGAATGTTCAAATATGCCTCTTTATGGATGGGGAACTTCATGACAAAATGTGCGCCCTCATTGGCTGCACTTGTCACTTCTATGGTACCTTGATGAAGCTCAATTAAATTTTTTGTGAACGCCAAACCGATGCCCGCACCCTGTGGGTTTTTTTTGTTTTTATCCTCTTCAATATAAAACCTTTCAAAAATAGTATGGATTCGATGCTCGGGAATTCCCGTTCCGGAATCCTTTACCTGAATGATAACCACCTCTTGATGGCTTATCTTCTCGTCTTTACCTTCAGATATTTCAATATGTATTTGTCCGTGTTCGGGGGTAAATTTAAAGGCGTTGGACAATAGATTGTTAATAATTTTTTCCAAGGCATCATGGTCAAACCACGTTTCAATGGTTTGAGGAGTGGCACTCACTTGAAAATCGATGAGCTGCTTATGCGATAAAAATTGGAAAGGTTCTGAAACTTCTTTGATAAACGCCACAATATCGCTTTTGCGAACGACCAACTTCATTTTTCCTTGGTTGATCTTTCTAAAATCCAATAACTGATTGACCAAGCGCATTAAATAATTGGAGTTTTTTTGCATTAACACATACTGCTCTTGCAACTCACTTTGGCTAATGTCCTTCCCGTTTTTCAGCAAATATTCAAGCGGGCCTTTTATTAACGTTAAAGGCGTTCTAAATTCGTGTGAAATATTGGTAAAAAACTCAAGTTTTATCCTTTGCAACTCTTCATTTTTCTCGTTTTCAATATGCTCCAGTTCCAGTTGGTGCTTTTTTGTTGTTCGGATGATTGTGAAACGTCTATACAGAAGCAAGATGCCCAACAATAAAAGACCATACACAACATAGGCCAACTTTGTAAGGTAAAATGGCGGAATGACCTCTATTTTTAATTCGGCGGGTGTTGAATCCCAATTGCCATCATTATTTGAAGCCTTCACTTTTAACGTATAATGGCCTGGAGAAATATTGGTGTAGGTTGCAAAACGTTTTTTGGAGGTGGTGTAAACCCAATCTTTATCGAACCCTTCCAGCATGTAGGCGTACTGGTTTTTACCCGGTGCAGCAAAATGCAGTGCCGCAAACTCAAAGGAAAAACTGTTTTCGCGGTATTTTAAATGGATTTCCTGAACATTGTTTATGGATTGGTCCAGTAACACGCGACCGTTAACCTCCTCGCCTATTTTTATGGGTTTATTGGCTATTGAAAACCCTGTAATTACCGTTTCGGCTTCATAACTATTATCAATAATATCGTTGGGATAGAACGCGTTAAAACCGTTGATGCCGCCAAAAAGCAACTCGCCGTTTTTGCGTTTCAAACGTGCCAATTCCTGGAATTCATTACTTTGCAAGCCATCGTTTACATCGTAGTTTTTAAAGGATTCCGAGATTGGATTGAATTTTGAAAGCCCTTTATTTGTTGAAATCCATAAGTTTTTATTGGAATCTTCCAAAATGCCTTTTATAACATTATTAGGAAGCCCGTCATTATCTTGATAAGCCACAAACCTATCGGGCAAACCTTTTGAAGCGGGCACAAACTTGTTGAGGCCACCGCCAAAAGTCCCGATCCATAAGGTACCTTTGTCACTTTCATATAACTCGAGAATGTAATTATGGCTTATACTGTTGCTATCGGATGGGTGGTGCCTGTAAACCTTAAATTTAGGAGTGTCTGCATTTATTTGTTTCGCAGAAAGTTTACTTAATCCGTTACTTGTAGCAAACCAAATAGTGCCCTTGCTATCTTCAAAAATATTGCGAATGATATCGCTAGAAATACTCGCTTCAACCTTGTTGGAATGCAGGAACACATCTTTTTTATAGGGTAAGTTTTCCCCTTGGTACAGCCAACGGTACACGCCCCCGTTATAGGTGCCTATCCAAACGTTTTTATGGCTGTCTTCCAATATGGAGAAAACACTGTTGGTAATTTCCGCAACTTCTTCAATTTTACGTTCTTCGGTTCGGGTTGGGTCTGTAATATCCAAAATGAATAACCCTGGTGTCGATTCCGCACCAATAAAAAGCTTTTTTTTGTTTCCTTTCTGAATTTCGGCCAGAGCAAAAGGTTTTAAGATACTTTGGAAGTTTACAAAACCTGTGTAGTTTTTATTCGCCTTTGTTTTGGGCAGCATGTTTAGCCCGCCACCTTCGGTACCTATCCATAAAGTACCGTTGCTATCTTCAAACATGGCCCTTATTTTATCGTAACTAAGGCTAGTGGGATCCAAAGTTTTTCTAATATTCCGAAAATGTTTTCTTTCCGGATCAAATTTATTGACACCGCCCCCATTGGTTCCTACCCAAATGATGCCCGTATGGTCTATAAACAACGATTTAACAATATTCTTGCTAATGCTATTGGGGTTTCGGGGGTCGTAAACATAATGCCCTTTCAGCTCAGGAATTTGACCTTTATCATTATTGTTAAAATATAAAAGCCCGTTATTTGTGCCTGCCCAAATATGTTTGTTGTTAATGGCGATGGCATTAATAAAGCCATCGTGAATTTTTTCAACAGTGCTGGAATGTTCGGTTGCATGAAGCAAATACAACCCTTTCGAACAGCCTATCATTAAGCGTCCGTAAGAATCTTCATTGATGCTCCGAACGGTGATTGCTGGCAATCCGATGGTTTCATTAATTAACTGAAAATAAGTATCGCCTGCTTTGTTAATCGATAATTTATACAGGCCATCGGATCCTCCAACCCACAATTGATTTTTGCTATCTTCAAAAATCGTAAAAACCGTGTTTCCCTCAATACCTGTAATCAATGCCTCCTTTTGCAGACCAAACCTTTGAAAAACCACAGAGTCGCGTGGTTTGTTTAAGTCTAACAGATTTAAACCATCGTTGGTGCCAATCCATAATCTATTTTTTTTATCTAAATAAATATCATTAACGTGATTGTTGCTAAGGCTATTCAAATTGGCATCGCTGTGCGTGAAATGGACAAAAGTTTCAGTCGATTTATTAAAATAATTGAGACCATTTCCGGTAGTGCCCAACCATAAATTTCCATTATTATCGGCTGAAATGGCATAAATTAAATTGCTATTGATGCTTGAAGGATTGGTTGAATCTGGATTGTAAATGGTGAAATCATAACCATCATATTTATTAAGTCCGTCGTGCGTAGCAAACCAAAGGAATCCTTGACGATCCTGATAAATAGCGTTCACATCGTTTTGCGACAAGCCATTATCGGTGGTGATACGGTGAAAATAAACATCATCTTGACTATAAAACGCGCTTATATTACCAAAATATAAGGTTAAAAAAGATAAAATAATGGTTATATTAAATTTTACTGGCATAGGTGTAAAAATGAGTAACCCAAATATACAGTTTTTAATAAGGAGAATTTAAACAAAGAAGACAATAAAAAAACAGAAGAAAAAAATATAGCAAACAACTATATCTACTATTTTCAGGTACAAAAAATATTATGAAAAAGCAGTTAGGCTATCATTATCTCACTAGTGGAAATGGACATCTTGAATTAACGCTTTCATATCTTTTTCTGCATAGAAAGCTCTCTCATTTGCAATGCAGGCCAAAAAACAAGGAAAAAATCATCAAAAGAACAAAATATTTCAAAGATTCCTTTTTATATTGATATGTAAACAAATACTACAAACACAAAAAGACAAATGAAATGACCACTTAATTAATCTCTATTAGAATAAATATGTGAGCACCATGCAAGAACTCCTCCTGAATTGTTCCTTTTAAGCGAATTTAGCCTTCACATCTTTTACAAAAAAACGCCCTTATACCACTTTTGAAGCTAAATATTTTTGAACATCGTAAACATTGATGCTTTTATTGAATTTTTTACTAATGGAAGGTTGCGTTTCACTGGATATCCAAATTTTTAATTCCGCATCTAAATCAAATGTGCCAGAGGTTTCTAATGAAAATCTTGTTATGTTTTTATAGGGCATGGATTTATATTCCACTTTACTTCCTGTTAAACCTTGCACATCAATAAGTATCAATCTTTTGTTTGTAAACATAAATACGTCCCTAAAAAGATGAAAACCAAGTTCTATTTTTTCATTTTCCATTAGCAGACGATCATATTTTTGCGTTAGCTTTTCGGTGGAAACCTCGCTAGCAT
This sequence comes from Mariniflexile maritimum, assembly GCF_009746565.1. Lineage (GTDB taxonomy): Bacteria > Bacteroidota > Bacteroidia > Flavobacteriales > Flavobacteriaceae > Mariniflexile > Mariniflexile maritimum. The sequence goes on along the minus strand of NZ_WRPN01000012.1, from coordinate 16,258 downwards.
TGCCCAATAAACTGTTTAATAGACCCATAACTTTAATTTTTTTTAAAATGAAACCTTTATAATCTTATCCAAATTAAATGGTGAGATTGTCTTTGTATTTCAAAATTATTGATATTCATTTTGATAAACAAGTGCTTAAACTCCTTCAAGGATTTTGTTTAGGTATCGCTATCAAAAATAGCAGCAAAAACGAATTAAACATCAAAAAAAGATAAAACACCTAGGCTGTGATCTACTCATAAGCTTTCAAGCTTAAACTATCTGAAAAACAAAACCTTACGGGATTACGCAAGGTTTTTATAGTTGAATGCATTTATAGCAATAAAATTAATCTTCCGCAAAAAAGTAATCATGTATGTCTATAATATCGCCTCGACCCATTTGAACCAAATCACTTGTTTCTTTTAAAAATATACCCAAGGATCTTTCATTGTAAACCAACTTCATTTCTGATGAATAATCTGTTACAACATACATGTCTCCTGATAATTTGAAAAAAGGAATTTCAAGTTTAGTTTTTGTTTTGATACCTTTATTAACCACTTTCCCTTTTCGTAATATTTGTTCTAAATTGGATTCATCTTTCACATCCGAAGACACTTTTACATAAGCCACCATCATTCGCAACCACTCAGCATCATCAATTAAAAACCATTTGACTTTTTCAAAATTTATTCCATATTCATTTATCCACCCATGACTTGTAAATCCAAACAAAACTTGTTTTTTTCCGTTTAAAACAGGATCATCTCCTGGCGTAAATTCTTGAATTCTGTAAGTTATAACTGATGCAGAAGACATGTCTTTTAATTTTTTCCCATCAAAGGCCAGAGTCTTTAATGAAAAATTAATGATAGTTGGCTGGTTGGTTAACACCCATTGCGTTGCAGTTAACTCAGCTTGTTCTTTCATATCTTCAATCGCAGCGATACCAGCACCAATGGCAAGTAAACCTCCAGCAACAGCGGCAACAGCGGCTCCATCTTTTTGAGCATTTAATTGTTTTGGAATTAAAATTGTAACGGCGATAATAACTATTAACAGTTTTTTCATTATGAATTGTTTTTACAATGTTTCAATTAAAAAATAGAAAAGTATAATCTGTAATTTTGAAGTTTAAAACAACAAAACGATTAATTTATAGATAGCACTTATTCCAACTATAAAACAAAAATAAACCCCCTATTTTATTGTTAGTTACGGCATTCCGTAAAAGGGCAAAAAAAACCCTGTAAAAATTTTACAAGGTTTTTAGAAAATCCCTCTACGTTGACGTAGCATATTAATAGCGGTACAATAGTATCGATCTTGCCTTTAACTATGTTACGGTTTTCCGTAATTTCGGAATTAATTCAAATTAGTCCCAAATCTTTTACGATGGCTACCAAGTGAATGGCATTATTGGCCTTAAATTCTATGCGCAGTTTATTTAATCGCTTCTCTATGGAACTAAGGCTGCTGGGAGATATATTATTGTTTTTGAAGTGCGTACTTATCTCTTCCTGTGAGAGGCCGTTTGATAGTTGTTTTAATAACTGAATGTCGAAATCGTCTATTTCCAAATTATTATTGGCGTTAAACGCCTGGGCTACTTCGGGCGACAAATAAAGTGTATGGTTTAAAACGCTTTTAATGGCTTTTGATAATTCGTTTAAGCCCCTGCGGCTTTTGCAAACGTAACCATCTACCTGATAATCGGTAATTAAAGCTCGTACTTTTTGAAGCCGATCTTCAACAGAATAAACAATGATTTTTAACGAAGGACATTCTTCCTTCAGTTTTTTAATTAAAGCTTCGCCAGACTGAAATTTTTGGGTACGATAATCGGTTTTAAAAGATAGGTCGGATATTAATAATTGAAAAGGGACATCATCTAAAATGGCTTTTTTAATTTTTAAATACGCATCGTCGCAATATTGTACTTGCTGGATTTCTTTTACACCTAATTCACAAAGAGCCGAATGAACCCCCTTGTTGATGTCTTCCATGTCTTCGGAAACTAAAACTTTTGTAAACATGTGCTATATGGTTATTTGAACTTTAAACCCTTTTCCGGTTTCTGTTTCAAAAGTAATTGTTCCGTTTATAGAAGCCATACGGTTTTCCGTATTGTGTAAACCATTGTGCTTAACAAGATTGCAACCAATACCATTATCTTTATAATCAATAACTATTTTGTTACCAGAAGTTTTAAACGACAAGGCAACCAATGAGGCTTTGCTATGCTTGCGCATATTGGTCATGAGTTCTTGCAAGATTCTAAAAAGCGTTATTTTTTTTAAATCCGATAAGCTGTCCCAGTTTATTTTTGAGATATTATGTACAATAACGTTAATTTGGTCGTTTTTATAACTTAGAAGTAGCTCTTTTAAAATTTCATGGTAGTTTTCTTGAACATCGATCATGCTGTTCTCTTTTGATATGTCCCTTGTTTTATTATAAACTTGTTCCAAATCATCTAAAATATAATCGTTTGAAATCCCATCACTTTGGAGCTTTGTCATTATGTGGTACACATCATTTGCTACTTCGTCGTGTACCTTTTTAGATATTCGGGATTCGGTTATATAAACCTCTTGTAATTTTTCCTTTTTATGCCTTGATTTTATAATGAAATAAAGCATAATGGTTAGCAATAGGCCTATCACCGCTATCATTTGATAGATGGTTTTGTTAAACTTTTCTTTTGTGGCCTTTAATTCACTTTGTATATATTTAAGCTTAATTTGTTGGGCTTCTTTTTCTTTTTTATTGTAATTGTACTTTACATACAAAAACTTGTTTTCATTTTTTTGTTGTGCTGTGGCAATGCTATCGGTTAGGTGTTTGTACTCTGCCACTTTCCTCCCGTTTTCAAGTTCAATTATAAATGAAAGGGCTTTAATTCTATCTAACTTATTATTTGTTTTAACAGCGACATCATAAGCCTTATTGGCGTATAATTTTACGTTGGCATTATCATTTCTATCTGCAAAATATTCGGTTAAAGCAATGTAACTTGAGAAAAGCCCTGTGTAATCGTTTTCGCTTATTCTTAATGCCAAAGCCGTTTGCATGTCTTTTAAAGCATCCGGATCATTTAACTTCGATCTTGTAAAAGCCAAGTTATTTAAGGCCCTGGCTATGTCTTTCTTGTTATTGGTCCTTAAACTGTTTTCGTAAACCTTTTTAAATGCGTTTATGGCCAATGGGTATTTACCCTGTTCCTTGTAAACATTGGCAATATTGCCTTGAATGATGTTTAGGTGTTGATGGGCGCTTGTAATTGACAAAAGTTTATTGTAGAGTTCTAAGGCACGGTCGTAACTACCAATTTCTTTATAAATAATCCCCAAATGATTGTAAAGCCCAATTTTTGCATTTGTTGTGATTTCGTTTTCTTTTAAATGGTCCAAAAGCGTTACGGCCTCAACGGCTGTCGATTCGCTTTCATAAAGCAAACCAAGCCTATATTGAATACTGGACATAAACCTTAAATCTCTAATAACTTCCAAGGTGTCTTTGAACAGAATGTTTAATGCCTTGTGTTCTTGGTAAAAAGTATAAGCGCTTAACAAACTGTCATTCAGCCTGCTGTAATCGGATAATTTTCTGTAGGCCAGCAACAAGTTTTGAGAATCCTTCGCTTTTTTACTTTCCTTTAAAAGCATCTTTGCCGTTTCTATGGCCATGTTGTAATCGCCAATTTTTGAGTGTAAAAAGCTTTTTCTATTTAATCCATTCAATAGATAATAAGCGTTTTTTTCCTTAATGGCCGTATTTATTAGCTTATTGGCATATTTTAAGTTGTTTTGCAAACCTTGGGCCTTGTCTTCGCTTAAGTTGAAATAGTAACTTAAACTATCGGTCTTTTTTTGAGCAAAAAGCCCCATGTTGCCCGTTAAAAGGAAACTAGCTACATATATACAAAAAAAGAGGAATGAATTTTTGATTGATTTCATTCCTCAAAATTAGCAACAAATTTTAGTTAATTTTATGGTTAAAAAGAATTTTATTATTTACTGCCATCATCTTCATCTTCGGGTGGTAAAATTTCACCATCATCCCCCGTTACGGCTTGCTTAACAGCGGTTTTTCCTGTTTCAGATATTGACTGTGGTGTACAGGAAAACAAAGCCGTACTAAGAAAAGCCATGAACACTATTACATGGATGTATTTCATTTTTTGTTTCATTAAAAATTCGACAATAGTGATGCTGTTCAAAATCTTTGGATGATTTTGCGATTAAACATCACGTTAACAATGTTTAGAGACGTCTCTCTCGGGAAGTTTGGAGGGCATAAATAAAGCTGAATACTTACTTCCCAAATAGTAATTCAACCTTATCCTGCTGCTCAATGCATCTAATTGCTACTTTCAAAAGCCTTTTTAGGTGCTGATGAAAATCAATTACAGACCAAATGAATAACTATAACTTTGGAAGCATTGGAAAATATCTGGAAAGTATTCGGAAAAAAATTTCCGCATTTTTTCTGCAAGAATTTGTAGTTTTATGAATTATCCCAATTACATTTTATGTATAAAGAAGTTGTTAAAAAGGCCTTTGAAAAAGCACAAGAAGAAATTCCTGGAAAAACTACCAAAACAAATATCTCAGAACATATTTCAATGATTTTGCTAAACGATTTTAAAGTTCAGATAAGCGGAAGAACTTTGCGCAATCTTATTGATGATTCAAATCGTGTTGATGATGGGGAAGATATTTCGGTACATTCAGAGTATGTGTTGGCGTTATGTAAATATTTGGGATTTGAAAATTATAAAGCCTTTTTAGTTGAAAACACCAAGTGGCACGAACCTAATAACAAGGCAGCCACTTTTTTAAAACGAAACTGGATCATGCTTCTGGTTTGCATTATAGCCGTTTTGGTAAGTATAACAAGTGCCATTTTTAATAGTGAAAGATGGATGGTATGGCAGGGCACAAAATATGTTGAAGTAAATTTTGATGCAGAAAAGTACCATTTGAACGCGCTTAAATTATATAAAGAAGAGCAAATTGCGCATTTCCAAAAGATAATCCCTAATTGTGAGACTAAGTACTTTAATGAGGATGGCAGTGAGAATGTATGGTACAGCAAAAACAAAAAAGGCGATTTGGAATTTTTTTCACTTTTTGGCAAACACCCTGAAACGGGTAAATTTTTAAAACCTATTACAAAGTATATGATCAAAAAATACATTTGCGAAGATTATTGATGTGCTATTCAACTAGCCAACACCCTTATTTTGGTAACTTAATTCCGGTTTTTCGGCCAAATATAGGCACACACAAACACGCAAGCCTTACCACACCAAAGAAACATTGCAAAAAATAAAATTATTAATTGTGCATTGTTAATTATTAATTATCTTTGCACCCAATTTCGGGTTAACCTCTGGCGAGAATCGTGCATGTTGTTTCGAATCAATCAATATTTTAAATTTAAAGATATGGAATCTTTAGTAAAATTTGTACAAGACGAATTTATAGCAAAAAAAGACGTTCCAGAGTTTGGCGCTGGAGACACAATTACCGTTTATTATGAAATTAGGGAGGGCGAAAAAGTGCGTACCCAGTTTTTTAGGGGCGTTGTGATACAAAGAAGAGGAACTGGAGCTTCCGAAACGTTTACCATCAGGAAAATGTCGGGCACCATTGGTGTAGAGCGTATTTTCCCCATCAATTTACCTGCATTACAAAAAATTGAAGTTAACAAACGTGGTAAAGTGCGTAGAGCAAGAATTTACTACTTTAGAGGTCTTACCGGTAAAAAAGCACGAATTAAAGAACGCAGGCATTAACAAACTACGTTCCCCAGAAACAATCAAAGACCCAAATGCTATTTGGGTCTTTTTTTTATTAACAAAAGTTAATAACTCCTGTTTATAAATGGTTGATATATAAAATGTTAAATACATTGCTTTTTCAGAATTTGTATTGTATCTTAGCAACAAGAAATAATAACAGCTACGGCTGGTTTCATTTAAAAAGTGAATTTGTATTAAATCTTAAATAAGGTAACGTTCTTTATTTTTAATTGTTTTTTGAGGTTTTTATGAATCATGTGTAAGCATGGGAAACAAAAGATCATGACATTATAAAAAGTTCCAGATGTGAAAACAATTGGAAACTAGTATGATGGAAAGCTTGAAAAAACAACTTGCCCGAAAAGTTTGTTGTTAAACTACAAGCAATGCCTTAAAAACCCCCAACGTGAAAACGAACGGCGAGATTAATGGCATCAAGAAAAACAATTAACATGAAACATTTTGGTAATAGGTCAATACATATTGAAAATTACGAACAAAATGTTTCAACTTGAAATAACAGTACTTCAATTGAAAAGGTTTAAGCGAAAATTTAAACTGATTTAGTGGCTAAATTAGCTATTCTAATAGAAAGAGTCATGTTATTTCAAAGAAAGCCATGTCAAAATAGATTAAATTCTATAGTGATATGGCTTTTGTTTTTTACAATAGCTTCTTCCCTTTCTTAATAAATTCGTACTGGTTGCATATTTTTTTAAATATCCATTAAAACTTAGCAGTTTCGGCACTATTCATTATGCATTTAAACTTTTATACATTTCAATTTTTGTATATTCGCGTCGCGAAAACGTTATCGTAAACCTGTTTGAACACATAACTAAATACTAATATAAAAACCATTACATTAATGTCTAAAATTATTTACACAAAAACCGATGAGGCTCCTGCACTGGCAACATATTCATTCTTACCTATCGTTGAAACATTCGTCAAGTCTTCTGGTATTGAAATTGAAACTAAAGACATCTCTTTAGCTGCAAGAATTTTAGCCGTTTTTCCTGAGTTTTTAAACAAAAATCAACAAGTTTCAGACGATTTAGCCTTACTTGGCGAACTGGCTAAAAGCCCTGAGGCCAACATTATAAAATTGCCCAACATCAGTGCTTCAATTCCGCAATTAAAAGCAGCCATCAAAGAATTGCAGTCGCAAGGATTTGCAATACCCAACTATCCTGACGACGCAACAAACGAAACCGAAAAAGACATCAAATCACGTTACGACAAAATTAAGGGAAGCGCAGTAAACCCCGTACTTCGTGAAGGAAATTCAGATAGACGCGCCCCTAAAGCGGTAAAAAACTACGCTAAAAACCATCCACATTCCATGGGGGCTTGGAGCAGCGATTCAAAAACCCATGTAGCTACTATGGATGCTGGCGATTTTGAACACAATGAAAAATCGGTAACCGTACCAAACGCTACCACCATTAAAATTGTACATACCGATACCAAAGGCACCGAAACCGTTTTAAAAGAGAACTTACCTTTGCTAAAGGACGAAATAATTGATGCAACGGTATTAAGTAAAACGGCACTAATGTCGTTTTTAGAAGCCCAAATTGCAGATGCAAAAGCTAAAAACGTGCTGTTTTCGTTGCACATGAAAGCCACCATGATGAAAGTGAGCGACCCCATCATTTTTGGACATGCCGTAAAGGTGTTCTTTAAAAATGTGTTTGCAAAACATGCTGAAGTTTTAGATGAAATTGGGGTAGATGTGAACAATGGTTTTGGGAATTTACTCGAAAAAATACAAAGTTTACCCGAAACTAAACGCCTAGAAATTGAAGCAGATATTGAGGCCGACTATAAAAACGGCCCAGCATTGGCCATGGTAAATAGCGACAAAGGCATAACAAACCTGCATGTACCAAGCGATGTTATTATTGATGCATCCATGCCCGCCATGATTCGTAACTCGGGCCAAATGTGGAACGCCCAAGGCAAGCCTCAAGATACAAAGGCCGTTATCCCAGACAGTAGTTATGCGGGCATCTACACGGCTACCATCGATTTCTGTAAAAAAAATGGGGCATTCGACCCAACAACTATGGGAACCGTGCCCAACGTTGGTTTGATGGCGCAAAAAGCTGAAGAATATGGGTCGCACGATAAAACATTTGAAATCGCATCAAACGGTACCGTAAAGGTTATTGACAAAAACGGCAATACATTATTACAGCATACCGTTGAGGCAGGAGACATCTGGAGAATGTGCCAAACCAAGGACGAGCCCATTAAAGACTGGATAAAACTGGCTGTAACTCGTGCAAAAGCATCGCATACACCGGCCGTTTTTTGGTTAGATGAAAATAGAGCGCACGATGCAGAATTAATCAAAAAAGTGAACACCTATTTAAAAGCATACGATACAACAGGATTGGATTTAAGGATTTTATCACCTATTGATGCTACTTATTTTACTTGCGAAAGACTCAAAGAAGGCAAAGATACCATTTCGGTTTCCGGAAACGTGCTACGCGATTACTTAACCGATTTGTTTCCGATTCTTGAAGTTGGTACCAGCGCAAAAATGCTTTCAATAGTTCCATTAATGAACGGTGGCGGTTTGTTTGAAACCGGTGCAGGTGGTTCGGCACCAAAACACGTTGAACAATTTTTGGAAGAAAACCATTTACGTTGGGACTCGCTAGGTGAATTTTTAGCCTTAGCCGTTTCGTTAGAACACTTATCCGTGGCAACCAACAATCCAAAAGCGCAAATTTTGGCCGATACCTTAGATGATGCAACGGGCAAATTACTCGATACCAACAAATCGCCATCGCGTAAAGCAGGTGAACTTGACAATAGAGGTAGTCACTTTTATTTGGCACTGTATTGGGCCGAAGCATTAGCCGAACAAAACATCGACACCGCCTTAAAAGCTGAATTCACTCCAATAGCGAAGCAATTGGCAGAAAATGAAACTGTTATTATAACAGAACTTAACCAAATTCAAGGCTCGCCAGTAAACATAGGGGGTTACTACGAACCAAATGAAACATTGGTAACCAATGCCATGCGACCAAGCAAAACGCTCAATAGCATTTTAGGCTAAAATATACTTGTTAAAAAAGCTCCATAATTTCGGAGCTTTTTTTATAACTTTATAAAAAAAAAGCAATTGATGAAAAACATAGTATTATGTTTTCTTTTTATAGTCTGTTTTATTGAAATTTCAGCCACTGCACAAGAAAAATTCACCTTAAACGGTACCATTTCCGAAGAAAAAAGTAACGAAACGCTTATTGGCGTTAGTATTGTGTTTCCCGAAGCAAAAACGGGTACCACCACCAACGAATACGGTTTTTATTCCATCACCTTACCCAAGGGCACCTATAAAGTCGTTATTAGCTATTTGGGATTTTCCACAAAAGTTGAAACGGTTGTGCTGACTGAAAATATCACAAAAAATTTCAGCTTAACTGATACTTTAGAAAATTTAGATGAAATTGTTATTACCGGCAATGTTGAAAAAACAAACCTTAAAGCGCCACAAATGGGCGTAAACCGCTTAACGGCAAGTACCATTAAGCAAATTCCGGTAGTGCTTGGTGAAGCCGATATTATTAAGGCCATTACGTTGTTGCCAGGTGTTACTACTGCGGGCGAAGGAGCTTCTGGCTTTAATGTACGTGGTGGATCGGTGGACCAAAATTTGATTCTTTTGGATGAAGCCACCATTTACAATTCTTCACATCTGTTTGGGTTCTTTTCAGTTTTTAACCCCGATGCCATAAAGGATTTAAAACTGTACAAAGGAGGTATTCCTGCACGCTACGGTGGCAGGGTATCGTCTGTTTTGGATATTTACCAAAAGGAAGGAAACAGTAAAACCTACCATGCCAACGGAGGAATTGGATTGGTTTCAAGCAGATTACTAGTAGAAGGCCCCCTAGAACAAGATAAAGGCTCGTTCCTTTTTGGCGGCAGGTCGAGTTATGCCCATCTATTTTTACCGCTTTTTGATATTGACAATATCGCGTACTTCTATGATTTGAACACCAAACTAAGCTACAAAATCAACGACAAAAACAACATCTACCTATCTGGTTACTTCGGACGCGACGTGTTCAGCATTCAAGACACCTTCACGAACACCTATGGCAACTCGGTACTGAATTTTAGATGGAACCATCTTTTTTCCGATAAATTATTTTCAAACCTATCGTTCATTTATTCTGATTATTACTATGGCTTAAAACTGGGTTTAGTAGAATTTGATTGGGTTTCTGGCATACAAAACTTCAACTTAAAATACGATTTTAAACATTACATAAGCAACACCATCAAACTACAATATGGTTTGAACAGTATTTATTATAAGTTTAACCCCGGCGATATCAGGCCAACAACGGCCACTTCAGGCATAAACCCGTTTAAGCTCACCGAAAAGTTTGCTTTTGAAAATGCCATTTATATGGATGCCGAACATAAGGTAACTGATGCATTGGCCATATCGTATGGGCTCCGTTTAAGCTCGTTTTTGCGATTGGGCCAAAAGGAATTGAATACCTACGAAAATAATCAACCCGTAATATTCAATGAAGATTTCAAGATTTATGAAAAAGCAACCCCCACAGGTACCGAAAGTTTTAAACGAAGCGATGTTATTGCTCAATTTTTTAATTTGGAACCGCGAATTTCACTAGCATACCAAATAAATGCAAACAACTCTATTAAAGCAAGTTATAATAGAATGAGCCAATATCTGCATTTAATATCAAACACCAGTTCGCCCACACCGCTAGATGTTTGGACACCAAGTGGAAAATACATAAAACCCCAATTGCTCGATCAATATGCCATTGGTTATTTCAAAAATTTCAGCAATAACAATTATTCCTTAGAAATTGAAAGTTTTTATAAAACCGTAAAAAACAGAATTGATTATATTGATGGCGCCGATTTAATTGCCAACAATGCCATAGAACAGGTTATTTTAAACGGTGAAGCCAAAGCCTACGGACTGGAGGTGCTTTTAAGAAAAAACGAAGGTAAGTTTAATGGGTGGTTGGCCTACACCCTATCAAAATCACAGCAAATAACCAAAGGAAGGACGCCCACGGAAATTGGCATCAACAACGGCAAGTGGTACAACACGCCTTATGATAAAACCCACGACATATCTTTTACGGGAAGCTACGATTTCAACAATAAATGGAAGCTTAATGCCAATTTCCTATTTCAAACGGGGCAACCAACCACCTTTCCAAATGGCCAATATATTTACAACAATATAAGCGTACCAAGCTACAATAGTAGAAATTCCGATAGGTTACCCGCATACAACCGCTTGGATATTTCTACAACCTTTACACCAAAACCCGATAAAAATAAAGGATGGCAAACGTATTGGGTATTTGGAATTTATAATGTTTATGGCCGAAAAAATGCCGCATCCATTACATTCGGACAAAATAGCGACACCAAATTAAATGAAGCCACTCGTTTGTCAATTTTTGGAATGGTACCATCGGTATCGTATAATTTTAAATTTTAAAATGATGAGAAAAATTATATACTTGGTATTTTTGTGCACATCGTTGTTTGCGTGTCAAGATGTTGTGGAGCTAGATCTAAAAACCGCAGAACCCCGATTGGTAATTGATGCTTCCCTAACCTGGTTTAAAGACACCACAGGCAAAAACCAATTCATAAAATTATCGCTTACATCCTCTTTTTACAGTAAAACCACGCCACCCGCAACTGGAGCAACCGTTTCGGTTACAGATCAAAACAACAATACCTTTAATTTTATTGAGGAAGATGAAACCGGCATATATAGAAACCAATCGTTTATTCCAGAAATCAATGGGGTTTACAACCTTAAAATCATTTATAAGAATGAGGTTTATACGGCAACCGAAACCATGCAGCCCGTAGTGAATATAGACAGGATTGAACAAAAAAACGATAGTGGTTTTAATAAAGATGAAACCGAAATAAAAGCATTTTATACCGATCCTAAAAACATTGAAAATTATTACTTGTTTGAATTCATAAACGCTAATTCCAGTGTTTTAAGTTTGGATGTGTATAGCGACAAGTTTAACGATGGGAACCAAATATTCGCGTTTTATTCAAATGAAGACGTAAAACCGGGCGATGAACTGATCATTCAAGGCCATGGTGTTTCAAAACGTTTTTACCAATACATGTTTATATTACTGCAACAAAGTAGCGATGATTCGGGAGGCCCATTTCAAACACAACCAGCAACCGTTAGGGGCAATTGTGTTAACCAAACCAACCCAAGCAATTATCCTTATGGCTATTTTAGGGCCTCGGAAGTTGCGGTTTTTAAATACATCGTAAAATAAATATACCATTATGCATAGCAATTCCAGCAATTCTCATTCAAAAAAACGTTCTTAGAATTATGGGCTTTAACAAAATAACCGAACAAGATTCAAACTATAACCAACTGGAAACGATGGGTGTTTCCGAATTATTAAGCCATATTAACCATGAGGACAAAACCGTTCCGTTGGCTGTTGAAAAGGCACTACCACAAATAGAGGCTCTAATAACCGTAATTGTTGAAAAATTAAAGAATGGCGGTCGTTTGTTCTATATGGGTGCAGGCACCAGTGGCCGTTTAGGGATTTTAGATGCCTCGGAATGTCCACCAACGTTTGGAGTATCAAGTAATTTAGTAATTGGCCTTATTGCAGGTGGCGACAAGGCCATTAGAAATGCCGTTGAATTTGCTGAAGACTCCCTAACCCAAGGTTGGGAAGATCTAAAAAAGCATAGCATTTCAAATAAAGATGTTGTTGTGGGCATTGCGGCTTCCGGCACTACGCCTTATGTTATTTCGGCATTAAAAACCTGCAACGAAAACGGCATCATTACTGGCTGTATAACCAGCAACCATAACAGTCCATTATCAAAAACGGCGCAATTTCCTATTGAAGTAATTGTGGGTCCAGAATTTGTTACGGGTAGTTCCAGGATGAAGGCAGGAACCGCACAAAAATTAGTGCTGAATATGATTTCCACAACTACCATGATCCAATTAGGCCGAATAAAAGGCAATAAAATGGTTGATATGCAATTAAGCAACAATAAGTTGGTAGATAGAGGTGTTAGAATGATTATGACTGAACTTAACCTAACTGAAGAAAAAGCAAAAGAACTTTTACATACCTACAAAAATGTACGTTCAGCAATAAAACATTTTAAAAATGAAAACTGATAAAACCGACAAACAAATGCTTGTAAGGGGCATAAAAACGCTTGTTTTTGCTTTAATGACCCTTTTTATGGGGCCTATTTTCTTGCATATAGCATTTAGCAACAAAGAAAAACCTCTTTACATACCCATACTTATTGTGGGCTGCCTGATTTCTGCAATGGCCGTTTTTTTAATATTTAGGGGTATCAAAACCATTATGGATAGCATGTTTAAAAAACGTTAAGCGCTTAATTAATCTTTTATATAGGTGCTAAATTAAATTTAAGTCGTTAATGACCAATCGCAGCTCTTCATAGGAATACTTGTCGTCCAATTTATTTTTTAAATCCGTTAAGTTTTCAAAGGTTGTTTGAGGGATGCGTTCTTTTAATGAATTATAATGTGCCATGGGCATTAAATCGGATACTTTTATTTCACCTGTTGTAATAAAACTAGCCAAATGGTTCGTAATTGTTGATGGCACATAACCTCGCTCTTTAGCAATTTCAAAAACCGATTTTCCTGCTTTAAACATTTCCAAAGAAATACGCTTGGTATCGCCTTTATCTTTTTGCTTTTTAGGGATTGAAATTTCAATATCATCATCGCCACCATGTGATGTTTCAATGTCATTTTCTTCACAAAAAGTTTTTATAACCTTCAAAATAGCCTCACCATATTTTTCCACCCTGGTTTTCCCCATATCGTTCACTTTCAATAATTCTTTCTTGGTCAATGGCAAGGTTTCGCACATTTCGTACAAAGCTCTTTGGGTGAATACCTGATAGTGCACTAAATCATTTTCATGGGCAATGTCGTTTCTAAGTTCTCTTAAAAGTTCAAATAATTCCACATTGGTAGTGCCATCTATGATTGATTTTCTAACTTTTTTAGGTTTTTCTTTCGTGTTAAATACCGATTTTACCCTTAATTCTAAAAATTCCTTTGTTAAAAATCCATTAGAAAAACCATTAAAATACAATAGTTTCGTTTCCAATAACTCTTCAATAGTGTCTATGTTTTTAGTAAGGTCTTCTCCAATAGCTTTATTATCGGTTGTAAAACCAAATGCTTTTAAAGGAGCTACTATATTGGTTTCCGTTTCAGTTTTAAAATATAAAATAGCCTTTTTAAAACGCTCTTGAACGACTTCACTTGCTTCGGGCAAACCTTCCACATCCAATAAATGTTTTAGCTGTGCATTAAAGCCATTACTTACTTTTAAAAAATTGGTAACCGTATTTTTAATTGTTTGGATGGGCGCTTCTACATGTCCTTCAATGCTGCCTCTATTTTTATAAAAAATATCCAAAACACGGTTCAAAGGATATAGAAATTGATAAAAATCAAATATTTCAAAAATCAAATCCAATTGATACATTTTTTGTGAAGCTACCAAAATAGATGCATCAGGTTCGTTGGCTTCAGCATTTTCATTAAATAGCAAAACGTTCTGATCATTTATAATTTGACTGGAATCTATCTTGCTTTTCAGCACCAAACCTTCCAACGATTTGCACCTGCTTAACGCCACATAAGTTTGTCCGTGTGCAAAAGCGCCTTGTGCATCAATAATGGCGCGCTCGAAGGTTAAACCCTGACTTTTATGAATCGTTATAGACCAGGCCAACCGTAATGGCATTTGGGTAAAAGACCCTATTTTTTCTTCGGAAATAGCCTTCGTTTCAGCATCAACCGTATAATTGATGTTTTCCCAAATCTCTGGCGTTACATTAATATTGAAATCATCATCTGGACAGTGCACAACTACTTCATTTTTTTCCAGATGAATAATTTTTCCAATTTTACCGTTAAAATAACGCTTTTCAGGTCCGCTATCATTTTTTATAAACATCACTTGAGCCCCAACCTTCAGTTTTAACGATTCACTGTTAGGATAAGAAATCTCTGGAAATTTACCTTCAATTTTGGCTTTATAGGTAAACGATTTGGTGGAAAGTTTGTCTAATTCTGAATTATTGGTTGCATCAGCTTTATTATTATGGGTGGTTAATGATATATAACCTGCATCTGGTTGAGGTGTAAAATTGGGGATAAATCGTTTATTCAATTCTGAAGCAGCGGTTTCAGAAAGTCTATTATTTCTAATCTCATTTAAAATTTCAATAAACTTAGGGTTTTCCTGTCGGTAGATATGCTTTAATTCAATGGTTATCGCTTGACATTCTTGAAAAGCCTGACTGCTAAAAAAGAAACCATTACTATAAATATGCTTTAACAATTCCCATTCATTATCTTTAATAACAGGAGAAAGTTGTTGTAAATCGCCAATCATTAGTATCTGAACCCCGCCAAAAACCTTATTTCTGTTTCTAAAACGACGCAACGTTCTGTCGATGCCGTCAAGTAAATCGGCACGTACCATACTAATCTCATCAATAACCAATAAATCCATCGATTTAATGATATTGATTTTAGTTTTACTGAACTTTCTATTAAATCCCCCTGTGTTATTCAAATCGGTATCAGGAAAAATAGGGCCAAATGGCATTTGGAAGAAAGAGTGAATTGTTACGCCCTTAGCATTAATAGCGGCCACACCCGTAGGTGCTACAACTACCAAGCGCTTTAGAGAATTCATTTTTAACTTGTGTAAAAACGTGGTTTTACCAGTTCCTGCTTTTCCTGTTAAAAAAACAGAGCGGTTTGTATTATTAACAAACTCCCAGGCCAATTCCAATTCCTTATTTGTAGTCATCAAGTAGGTTTAAAATAGATTTTGAAGATACAGATTTTTGAAATTTAATTTCATCAAAATTCAAAATAAAATAAAATCCTATATGTAAAGAAATACACCCCTGCCTGACCACAGCGCACAAAAAAGCCCTCCATATTCCTATGAAGGGCTCCCAAAAAAGGCAACGACCTACTCTCCCACAATGCAGTACCATCGGCGCTAACGGGCTTAACTTCTCTGTTCGGAATGGTAAGAGGTGAGCCCCGTCGCTATAACCACCTTAAATTTTAAGTTATGAGTTATAAGCTATTAAGTTATGAGTATTTAAACTCTAAACTCTTCACTCTGAACTCTTAACTGGCAGTGTGGACTGCCAAATATCTTAACATATTGAAAAACACCCTAAGGGCGACATACACAAAAAACAAACAATAATCCATTGAACCTTATAAAAAAACAGGCGTACAATAAGCCTATGGGCTATTAGTACCACTCGGCTACGACATTGCTGCCCTTACACCTGTGGCCTATCGACGTGGTCATCTCCCACGGCCCTTTAAAGAAATCT
>NZ_WRPN01000011.1 GCF_009746565.1 Mariniflexile maritimum | reverse complement strand
CATGCGTAAAAAATTGAAAAATAAATACTAAATTTAACCACAAATGAATCGATTTTGAGCGCTTACTTAGCTATGCTCACTTTCATCCGCTGCAAGTGGTTCACTTTGCCCGCCCTATCCAAATTTAGTAAACATATTAGAAATTAAAAACACTTTAGAAGAAACAAATTTTGATGTTTATCTATATACTCAAGTAAAAAAACTAAACTATAATTTTGATGACCATCAAAATGAATTTCCTAATATCAAAGTTTCTTTTATTTACAAAAACACACACCTTTTTAAAGGTGGTTTTATAATTAATACACCACAAAGAAGTAGTAGTTTAAATGCAAAGCCAATAGCTATGGGTTTTTATTTAAAACATAAGTTTATGGATACTAAATAATATATTTAGTTATAGCTGTTTTATAACATTTGTAACGATTCCCCAGATAATAAAATCGTTGTCTTTAGTTACTTTTATTGGTTTGTAGTCTTTGTTTTCTGCCATTAACCAAATAACATCTTTTTCGATGTTTATACGTTTTACTGTGAATTCGCCATCAATAAAACAAACTGCAATTTTATTGGTTTTAGGCTCAAGACTTTTATCAATGATTAATAAATCGCCTTCGTGAATACCTGCATCCATCATTGAATTACCTTTTACTCTACCATAAAATGTGGTACTTGGGTTTTTTATTAGGTATTTATTTAAGTCGATATTAATATCTAAAAAATCATTTGCTGGAGATGGAAAACCTGCGCTAATGCCATTTATTACAAAAGGTAGTTTTAGTTTGGTTGTAACATCCGCTTTAAAAAACGTGATTGTATTTGTGGTATATAGTTTTCTTAATTGCATTTTACAAAGTTATAGAAGTTGACGTTTTTTTAATTGACCGTTGATAACTTTATTTGTTAATAAAATGATACTAACGGAACCCTTAAACTTTTCTACTGTTTCAATTTAGACGAAAATAATCTAAATACTACGGAATTGAGCGTGGGGGAAGTCGGATATTTTACATAATACCAGTTATAACTATCGCCCGAAATATTAGAACGCCCGATAGGGCAACCATAAAAGGGAAGTATTATAACTTGTATTATGTAACTTAGCTTTGGGTTGGTTTTTATGGCGTAATAGTTGTTTGAGCGTTGGCAATGGCTCTTTGCTTTTTTATTGTACCAATTTAATAAAAATAGACACTTTTAAATAAAAAAGGAATGTGCCATTAGAGCGTTGGGTACAAGTATTATGACATAAAAACCAACTATGCGGTGGGGCGCGGAACAACACAAAAGACAGAGGTTTTTTTTAAAAACACCACTGTTAAATTTTATTAATTGTTTTTAAAAATAACTGGGTTTTGTGTTGTGGGGAACTTCTAATAAATTATTAATAAAACTGCAACATTTATACTAAAAGAGTGGTCTATGTTGATAAGTAAAGTTTTAATCACCGATTTACTTGATTATTTTCAAGAATCATTATAGGATTTTCGATTAAAATATGTCTATTTAAATGATTCATAAAACCATATTCAGGATTAGTTGAATCTTGAAGGTTTGTGATTTCAATAGCAGTATTGTTCAAATTCAAATAATATGGGTTTGAACCTGTTTCGTAATATTTATTTTGTGAATCCATTATTTTACAAAATTAAACTAAATTTTCGTGTTTCCAAGCTTCAAAGGTTCTATTATCACTTACAGCAATCTGCCCATTCTGTAGATTTTGTTTGGTCAATGCTCCTTGACTTAAAAACACATCGCATCCACCTTCTGTACTTTCAATTAATGCTCGTCGCATAGAATAATTATAAGGATTAGAAGTTGCTAATAATACATTTGGGTTAAACGGAACTTTTAATTCCATTTCTCCTTCTATATCTTTGTAAATTGCTTTTATGACTGAATATAATTCATCATTAGGTTTTTCAATATTTAACCCTAATACTTCTTTTGCCTCTTTTCTATAAATAGTATAGTCATGACTACCTGATTCGGAGCATAAAAAATTAACAACTTTAGCAATATTTTCAGGCTTAATATCATGGTAACTGAGTAGTTTTTCTGCTAACATTTGTATTTGTGCTTTTGATTTATATACATCACCTAAAGAAAGAGGGTGAATTTTATCAGTTAACTTCAAATATACGTTACTCAAATCTTCTGGTTTTGTGATATTAAAATCTTGTTTAGCCATTTCAAGGTAACCGTTTATATGTTCAACACTAACCGGAACTCTAATATTTTGCCCGTTAATATTTATTTGAGGGTTCATTAGTCCGTTAGTACTTGGATCAATTGGACCCAATGTGCCTTGTTTTGTCATAACAATTCTATTAGCTCCAAGACTTATTAGAGTAGCTGCACTTTGACATCTGAAAGGTACGATTACCTCAAAATCTTTACAGAAACTTCTAATCAAATTTGCTAAACTCCAGCCGGCTAAAGTACTACCCCCATTTGAATAAATAAAAAGAGTGATTTTTTCAACATCTCCTATTTTGTCTAAATGGTCAGCAAAAGGCCCTAGAATGTCGCTTCCAATATTTGTTTCAGCTTTTGGTCTATCACTTGTGCAATAAACAAGCAATTTAGAATTTCTTAACTCCTCTAACTTTTTGTAATTTTCAATTCTATCTCTAAGCATAGTTTTATTTTTAAAGTATCTTGTCCGTTAAAGCAGTAACAATATACACATTTTTCAGTACATAAATTATATGAATATTGAATTGAAAATAGATATTGTCCTTAAACCCTTGATTCCTTGATATTCAAATTACAAGCCGAGTTTGTCTATTATTTCTTGTACTTTTTGTTCTGTGTTGCGTAGTTTTTCTTGACAGAGTTTTGATAGTGCTGCTGCCCTAGTAACTACCTTTTCTAATTTATCAATACTTACTTCATCATTTCTTAATTTTTCAAGAATTGATTCGAGTTCACTTGAGGCTTCCTCATAAGTTAATTCTGAAATGGGTTTATCTTCCATGATTATTCCTTTTTAACGTATTTAGTTATTATTACTGCATCTTTAAATTCTAATTTAATTTCTGTGTCTTTTGGTAATTCTTCGCCATTGTAAAGATTTCCATTTACTCTAGGTATTGTAAATCCCCTATTTAAGATTGTTTTAGGGCTACTTGATGATATTAATACAAGTGCATTAGTAAGGTAAGCTTTTTTATTATTGATAACTTTCTCAATTAAAATATAGAGTATTTCAGATTGCTTATTTATATGCTCTTTTTGATTATTAACTATGCGTTTACTGTGTTGTAATTTTTCTTGATTAATTAACGATAATTTATTATTTTCTTGATTAATCAAGACATTTGTGCTTGATAAGATACGATTCATGAGCTTATGTAATGAACCTCGACGTAATTGTGTAAAGCTATTAGAAGCATTAACAATACCTTCTGTATATAATCTTAAAACACTATTCTTCTTTTCTAATAGTTTGTGATACTTTTCAGTAATCAGTGCGTATTGACTAATTATTTTTTGTTCAAAATTATATGATTTATTGACGATGTAATTTGAAACTTCCGTTGGTGTTTTGAATGATTTATTTGCTGCAAAATCTATAACCGTTATGTCTGTTTCATGACCAATACCTGAAAATACAGGACTTTGCATTTGGCTTATTTGTTTTGATATTTCATAAGAGTTAAATATATCTAAATCGATTTTAGAACCACCACCTCTTATAATAACAACACAGTCATATTTTTTTTGATTAATTGTTTTAAGTCTGTTTACTATTTCTATTTCGGCAGTATTGCCTTGTACGGATGATGAAAACAATTCAATATTAAATTTGTAACCATATTGATTTTCAGTAATGTTCTTTACAAAATCTTGATACCCTGAGGTATCTTTTGATGCTATAAGTGCAATCGTTTTAATCACAAGCGGAATAGGAATTCGTTTATTTAAATCGATAAGACCTTCTTTTTTAAGTCTATCAATTGTTTCTTGTCGCTTCTTTTCTATGTGACCAACAGCAAATTCTAAATTAACATCGGTTATTAAAAGACTCAAACCATAAGCTAAATCGAATTGAATACTTGTGTAGCATAATATTTCATTACCTTTCTTAAGAATGTTGTCAAAGTCCTTTCCTAAAGCTTGTCTTATTTGTGGAATTTGATAATTCCATATTATTGCTTTACACTTCGCAATGGTATTACCATTTTGATTTTCAGCTAACTCAAGATAAACATGACCGGATCTATGAAAATTGATACTTGCTATTTCAACCTTTAACCAAAAACAATTACCTGCAACATTTGTATCTATAATAGTTTTTACACGATTAAGAATTTTAGATAAAGAATGAAACGGTGGTAGTGATGACAATTATAATTCCTTTTAAATATTTGACACTTATATTTTAATTAAAAGAAAATAAATGTAAGAAATAAAGGATTATAAATTATTGGTTTTTATTAAATCTATTTGTTTGAGAATTCAGTAAACATAAAATTAGGTATTTAATATTACTTATTTTTGATTTTAGCAAAATTAAGTTTGTTTTTATTGGTAACTAGATATTTAGCGAATTGTGAACAGCTTTTTCCTTTTTTTAAAAAAACAAAAATCAAATTATTAACCTTTTTAAAAAAACAATGTGCTGTATAACGTTTGGAACTGCCCACACAAAAAGATGACAGTTTTAAAATGGCGGCAGTACCATAGTATGCGCTGAAGCGTTGGCATTGTGCGGTGAGAGTGCATAAGCCATGTTTTGTGCAGTGGTTGGGTGGGATTTAATAAATTTGTGGCTTTGCCATACCTATTAAAAAGGGTGCAAATTTACTAAAATCTCGGTAAAAAACGTTATCTTTGTTGTGGCAATATTAACAAAATAAATGGATTATTCAGCACTTGCAAGGTCATACAATACACTAAGCTATACCCATCAGCTTAGAGACCTCCTTGCTGCTTTTTTCCAAACAGATAAATACAAAGATTGTAATAAATTTGAGCTTGCAAAAACGGTAAATGACGTTGTTTTTAAGAATTATGACGGTGAACAAATTTTGAAATATCAACTTGCAAAGGAGTTTATAACCAAAAAATATGTTGCGGCATTTGAAGTAAAAGCAAAAACAAGTAGAACCGATTTTTTAGTTATCAATGGAGACACCAAATCATTTGAGGTAAAATCAAAAATTGATACCCTTAATAGACTTAAAAAGCAAGTCGAAGACTATGGTGATGTATTTGAATATAACACGGTTGTAATTGATAAAACTCATCTTGAAAAAGTGATTGAATTAATACCTGATTATTATGGAATTTGGTATTATGAAAAATCTAAGAAAGTTGTTTATCGAGAAGCAAAATATAGCCCTAAAATTAATGCCTCTGAACAGCTTACTTTAATGAACAAAAAAGAACTGCAAAAGTATTTTGGCAGCACGAATAATGAACAAATCTTAAAAGAGTGTAATTCTGCACAAATCAATGATACACTAAAACAAGCATTAAAGGGCAGGTATGATAAAAGATGGTCATTCATTCAAACTAATTGGAATAGTATCTTACCAATTGATTTGCAATTCTTTTTCAATACAAATGTTAAGCCCGAAATAATTTATGGCAACTGATTATTAGTTTGATGTAATTTATTAGAATCAATATTTACTTTCATACAATACAGATAATGTTCCATAGCTATTTTTTTAAATTTAGCTTGACTTTTACCACTTTCTCCGCCCGAATTGATGTTTAATAAAGTTGAATAACCATTATTTGTTGGAGATAAATAAGGAGGTATTTCTGCCAACATTCGAGTAGTAGAATCTGAACTTAATATATCGGGGACAATTTTATTTTCAAACTGGCTTAATTCTTTTATATCAGCTCTATAACCGTAGTATTGATTTTCTGAAGCATCATAATAGATAAACCCAGGACTTATTGTACCACCAGCTGTAAGGTCATCTTTTTTAATACCCACAAAGTCACCAGTAGCATTCACTCCAAAATCAGTCATAATATCTACATCTATATGACTATTGTCTGCTTCAAATACAACTTGACCGTGATCAAGTTTAACATTTTGTATTTCAGTATTAATCGCACTACGCAAGAGGATTTTACAGCAACCTTGAAAAGCTTTAAGAGCATTTACAATTGGTCGCAAAGGCGGACTTTTTGGATATGGAGTAATTTGATCTAAGTCTATTATTATATAATCATTAGGTCTTACTAATCCTTGAACAATTGGGAAATCAACACTAAATGAAATGGGGAAAAGCCTATATGCCAATCTTTCAAAATTAGGTTGTAAAAGATTTGTTTGTCTTTCAATACTATCAGTTTCGCCTGTTTTGAATAAATAAGATGAAATAACTGGGATTGCTTTAGGGCTTGATACACTTAATCTATTGATGTACTCACTACGTTTTTCAATATCATTTATAACACTGAATGAAAATGATACCACTTCATCCTTTACTGAGCCTGATTGTTTTAAGTAAATTGGCAAGTCAATAAAAACGTGTTGAGCTGTTACTTCATTTATCAATTCATTATGAATTTCTTCAAATGACTTTTGAGTATCAGCCTTTCTTGCTCTATCGTGCTCCTTTACAATTTCTAATAAAGGGTATATATTGTTTCCAAAATCAAAAGATTTTAAAACAATTGTTTCTTGTTGCCTAACTCTTAAAGTTGGCATATATATTAAGTTATTGTCCATAAGATACTTTTAGTTGTTTTATTGATTCGATATACTCTTCAGTTGGGTCAAAATTTTCATCATAAAATGCTAAAGTTGATGTGTAGGTTTCTATAAATGAATTAAATTCATCTGCTAACCATTTGTATTTAAGAAATATACTTTCAGAAACGGAGCTGGATAATAGGTTTTCAGAAATGTAATGATTGTATTTCTCAAAAAAATATTCTTTGTCTTCTACTTTAAAAATATGATTAAAAACGTTTAAATATTGTATTTCGCAGCTGACCTTTACCAAACTTGAATTTAGGATTGATTCAATTTCGTACTCATCAATTGCAATATGGTTGCTTAACTGTTTTACAAAGTCTTTGGAAAGGATAATTCTTGGGAATACCGCAAGCGAAGATTCCATTTTGTATGCTGTAGCTAATGGAACACCTAATGCAATTGAAGCCTTATCGATAAATAAACCATGATCAATACCTCCTCTTAGAAAATAGCCTTTTTGAACAAATTCAAAATACAATTCTGAAATTACTAATAGAAGTTCAACAAGTGACTTTTCCCCATCATTACTAATGTTTTTTGCTGTAATGCAAATATTATCACTAAATAAGTAATAGCTAAATTTATCATTATCAAGTTTAGAGATAGCCTTGTTAAACGTCTCAATAAAATCAGTAGCTTTTTGAGAATAATATACCCGACCACCAACTTCATCTTCATCTGTATCGTCATCCGAATTAGCTGATACAAAATTATCATAGTATTGTAGGGCTTCATTTTCAAATTCTTTTAACTTATTTTGAAAGCCAAGAACGTCCAAAAATGCTACTGCTCTATTACCATATATGTATTGTGAAATCATAAACTAATTTGATATTGATAACATAAACATTGAAAAGGCTAAAAAGGCCATTATGCCAAATATAGCCAACCAAGTGAATGGTCTTGTGTGATTGGGTGAAAAGATTAAAGACAGCATACAGCTGAACGAAAACCAAAGGTTTCGTTCTATTCTTTGTAAAGGTGTATATCTGCTTTTTCTTGCCATATTATTACAAAACCTGCTTTATTAAACTCATTATATATTCTAAATCTTTGTCGTTTTCTATTTGGATTTGATAATCTCCATTACCTCTATGCCCAATATTTGAAACATCTTTTACTAATCCTTTTGGGTCATCAAGACTTCCTATTTTGGCATTAATGAATATTTTCAATGACTTCTTTTGAATTTCAATATCTGAAATGTTTGAACCTTTCTTAAAAGCTATATAATACTTCTGTGGTAATATTTCTATGCCATCTGTAAGGTTGAGTATTGAAGATTTAAACTTCTCGTATAACTCTATAATGTAATCCGAACCGTTATTATAATGGTCTTCCTCTGTATAAACCTTAATGTTTTCTTTTACTTCTTTTAGGTTGTCGCTGTTCTCTAACAAAGGTTTTATACTTGGAGCACCACTACTCTTTTTAATTGTGTTGATACTTATTGTATTATTTTCAAATTGCTTAATCTCCCATAATTCAATACCAAAGTCTTTAAAATCGCTTGCTGATATTTGGTTATCGGTAAAACTTGGAGAAACAAAAGCAACTCTTGATTGAGACCAGTCAACATCTTTGCTATGCAAAATGTCTTTTAACGTTTCATTGTAGGTTAGAATAAACTCTGCTTTGTTCTGGAGCATTAAATTTAAGTAGGTCAAACCTTGATCAACGACACTATAATTTTTGTCTCTCTTATACTCTATGATTATAAACGCATTTGTTTGCTTATCATAAGCTAATGTGTCAATTCGTTTATTTTTTATTGAAAACTCTGATTTCACTAATTGTAAACCCATAATCTCATAAAGATTACTTTCAAATATATTTTGAATTTCTCGTTCAAGTTTGAAAGGTTTAACTTTTACTTGGTTTAGTATATTAGAGTTATTATTATATAAAATCATAAATAATTTTTAAATATTAATACATATAAATAAATTAAGTAATATTAAACCAGAAGTTAAAAAAACAATCATCAATACATTAAACCATTTAGTGACTAAATTATATTTTTTAGAATGTTTATCACTATTATGATCAATATTCTCAATCTTATAATTAATTGCTTTCAATGATGTGTAATGCGATATAACATTAATTAATATAACAACACCAAAGCTAATCCAAGACAATAATAATAAGGCCTTATTTGAAGCTATATTAAGCTGAATAATATCTTTAATAAAAGCTAATGATATACCTAAAGCACCAGAGGCAACAAAAAGTAATTGTTTATCAAATTGTGATGCGCTTTCAAAATATGCCTTATTAAGCAATTCCAAATATTCTTTATCTTCTTCTTTCATTATTTTTTAGGAGGTTTAGGTTTACTCGGTAATTCCAATCCATCAATAATTACAATTGTTCTTTCAAAATCATCACATAATTGGTTTAAAATATCTTTTGTTTCACGTACAAAGAAATCGCCTAAGTCTTTGTTCTTGATGGTGTATTTCCTGTATAGTTTTGTGAAATCTAAATAAATCTCGTCTTGTGAAAAGGCTGAACCATCATCTTTTATTTTAGCAATTAATCTTTGGCCGTTATCATCTGTTTTGATGAAATCAAAAAAGGAGGCTATTTTCTTTTCAAACTCTGCAATCAATTCTTCAATTGCTTCTTCTTCCTGGTTACGTTTCTCTATTACTTTGAGAATATTGTATTTGTACTTATTGGGTTGGTCTGTACCTGTTGGAGATGGATTTTTAGGCTTATTCCCTTTATCTTTAGGCTCGATTGGTGCGATGATACCTATTCTGTTATCAAAATAAATTTCTACATCATCTATAACCTCAGATTGCTTATTGATTTGGTTGTAAAGCATATTGTATTTACGCCAAAACTCAATAAATAGGCTTTCACTAAATTTAGGTTCTAAGTCTATTACAAACTCAATAAGATTAAGGATTTTAAAGTACTGTAAGACTTCATCTTTGATTTTCTTAGCATCTGCCTTTGAACCTTTAATAAACGCATCTAAAGCATCCTCAATACCTATTATTAGATTAATATCTGGGTTTGAGGTGTGGTAGCTTTTGAATGTAGGGAAATGAGATTTGAAAATACTTTTGGTAGAAAGTGTTTTTAATAATTCAATTAGTTTTTCTTCATCTCCTAATGGGTCAAAATCTGATACTACCACATTACTGAAATGCTCAAACGCTGCTTTGATGTTTTTAACATTTACATTCTTATAAGAGAAATCAACTATTTTACAATCGTTCTTGTATTTGGCGGTTCTGTTTACTCTTGAAATAGTTTGAATGGCGTTAATACCTCTTATCTCTTTATCCAAAAATAACGTATGTAGTTTGGGTTCATCAAAACCTGTTTGTAGTTTATCAACTACTATGATGATACCGTTTTTGTCCTTTTTCTGAAAATTTTGAAGGACTGTTTTTTCATTTAAGCCATTATTCAAACTACTACAACTTTTATGTTCTTGACTGTCTGAATAAACGATATAAATTGGAGCTTCTGCAAACCTTTCATATTTCTTGTCCTTTACTAAATCCTTGTAATATTTGTCAATAAAACCTTTGTACTTGATAGCTGCTGGAATGGAAGATGCGGAAAGCATTGCTTTTGCTGTACCTCTGATATTGTGGTAAACACTACTTACCAAACGTTCTGCGATAAACTTTGATATTGCTTCAATACGCTGTGTGTTTAAGTAGATTTTCTTTTTCCTAATGGCATATTTTTTACCTTCTTCATCTATCCCGGTATCTGTGTTGTCTGGAATTTCATCATAACCAAAATCATTTTCAAAACCTTCTAACTCATTTTCAGGAATCTCAAAATACATTTTAGCCGAAACCGGCACTATCCCTTTTATGGGATTTAGAATATAGCCATCTTCAATAGCTTCACGCATTGTGTAACTATCAAAAGGAATCCATATTTTTTCCGCTTCTGCATATTTATTAAACTCACCGAACCTTGCTAATGTGTGGTCGCTTGGTGTGGCAGTAAAACCAACAATTAGGTTTTTCTTTGTTTGGTTTGATTGGTACTCCTTGCTATTATCAAAACTACTTTGTAGTTCGTCAAAAACGCTTATCATTTCTTCGTGTTGTGTACCGCTGTTGCTTCTATGAATTTCATCTATCAGAAATGCAATACGAAGTTTTGCCAGTTTCTTTACTGCGGTTTCATCTAAAATATTATCAACTGCTGAGAATTTTTGAAGATTGACAACTACTATTCTTTTATCGCTACTTAACGCATCAATGAAACTTTTACGGTCGTTGGCTTCTATGAACATTCCCTTTTGAATATTCATATTGTGCATTTTGGAATCTAACTGGTCACGAAGTTGCAATCTATCAACAACAAGCATTACTTTATCATAGATATACTCTCCGTCTTTTCTAAGGTCTTTGAGTTGTAAGGCAGTCCAACCAATGATATTACTTTTCCCAAAACCTGCTGCATATTGAAGTAATAAGGAATAGACTGTTTTGTTGTTTTGATATTTGAGCCTTTTATTTATCAAATCTTGGGTTTGAACGTCTCCTAATCCTTTTGCCTTTAGCTCCTTCTCCAATTTCTTGATAAAATAATCTGGGTCGTTTTCGTGAGTTAAGAACTCCTCAATCTTTGCTAATACTTTATCTGTTCCAAACTTTTGCTTTGGTCTTGGACTGATTAAGCGACCATCATTGTGTTTGTATTCTTTGGTTTTGCTTCCTTCTTTTTTGATTAGATCCCTTTCGATGAAATTATAATAAAGAATCTCTTTTTCAATCATCTTTTTATCATAAAGAGCCTTGAATACTTCTTCAAAACGCTCTGTTTTAGATGCTTCTTTGTTTCTGATTGGGTATGTTTTAAACTCCTTTATAAACTTCTTTTCGTATTGCTCAAAATCATAACTGCCGTTGGTTACTCCTGCTTTGATGTCGTCAAATAATGTTGAAATATTACGAATCACGAAAGTTTCTGAAATGTCTGTTGCTGTGATGTGGATTGCCTTTTCAAAAACCTTTAGGAAATCTTTTTTAATGGTTTGAGATAAATCGTTTTGGTCTGCTATTACTAAATACTCTTGTACTGCGTTTAGATAATCTTTAGACACTTTCTTTCTGCCGTTTTTATCCGCTGTTTGGTTTGTCCAGTTGCTTTTCAATTCGCTATATCCTAAGAATATACCATTTAGGAAAAATGAAAGGTCTGGACGAAAGGAAAAACGCTGCTTACCCTCATATTTAAAGGTATAGGGTAACTCTTGAACTACTGAAAACACATTTTGAGCAAATAGTTTATCTTCTTCCATTTCGCTACCGCTTGGGTAGAAAAGATGCAATTTTACCCCCTCAAAGGTTACTGATTTATTAGTATTGATAAAGATTGCCATATTCATAGATGATTTTATCTTTTCATCTAAGAAGTCTGTAAATGCTTCTAATAAGGCTTTTTCAGAATCAAACTTTTTGAGTAGCTTTTTGTAATTACTTTTATTTAATGAAGTTTCTGAAATGAATTGTTTTAAATCCTCCATAACAAAGAAGTTGGAAGAAACCGTATTTGCTTTTGCTTCTTTGTACTGAAGACCGTCAGGTCTTTCACAAAAGAAGTTGATTAAGTATTTATCTTGTAAGTCTAATTCTTTCATTCTACTACTTTTATTTTACCTGTAACCACATCATTAATTAATGTTTTGCGTAGCTCTTTTAAGGTGGTTATTTGGTTTTGGATATTGCCTACTATCTTGTCAATGGTCTGTGTTTTATGGTCTAAATAGGAAACTATATCAGATTGCTCATTTAGATTTTTAGGTAGATATACTTCAAAATCATTAACCTTCTCCATTTTTAAATTGATACGAGTAAACCCTTTTCCCTCAACAATTAAAATTTGTCTGTAATAGTCCGAAAGTAAAAGATAATTTAGGAAATATGGGTTGCAATGTTTCTGTTTAATTCTAAAGCCTTTACAAAAACTATTTAGATAAGTATCATCAATATTCTCAGCTAATACTGCTGATTTGCCAATATCTTCATACCCCTCTGAACTCATTAAAAAGAAAATATCACCCTCTTTTACCTTGTTCTGTTTTTCTCCATCAAAAACGACAACAGTACCTAAATGGTCTTTCTTCAAATAAGTGTTATTGGCAATATTTGTAAACGGTATAAATCCTTTGTTATTAGGGTTGTCGTCTTGATTAAAGTCATCACCACTTT
Source organism: Mariniflexile maritimum (assembly GCF_009746565.1). Classification (GTDB taxonomy): domain Bacteria; phylum Bacteroidota; class Bacteroidia; order Flavobacteriales; family Flavobacteriaceae; genus Mariniflexile; species Mariniflexile maritimum. The sequence goes on along the minus strand of NZ_WRPN01000011.1, from coordinate 93,905 downwards.
TGCCTGACAAACCACTATAAAGAAAGCCTAAGTCTTTAAGTCGTTTTTTTGACCAAGTTGATGGAGTTTCAAAACCCAAATCATTTTCCTGCAATGCTGCTGATTTATCTAAACCTTTTGTAACGGTTTCATTGATGATGCTTTTTCGAAGCTCTTTGTAGTACCCAATTTTCTTTTCTAAAAGATTTGCTTTTTTATCTATGGCTTTGGTTTTGGAATCGAGGTATTGGGCTATTGCGGTTTGTTCATTTTTGGTAGGAAAACATATAAAAAGCCTTTCAAGTACGTTCATACCAATATTAGGTTGAGTACCAAACGACCAGAAAACTTTAACTTGATCTTGAAATATGGTAGATTGAAGTAAATAATAGAAATATTTTGGATGGTAAAAGTTTTGCAATCTAACCAATGCTAAAGGAGACCAAATATTAAAGTCTTTTTGTTCCTCTACTATTGCTATTTTCCCTGTTGTCGAACCCGATTTAACTATAAAAATATCTTCAACTTTTGGCTTACATTTTTTAGAATATAGATTGTCTAAGTCTTTAGATATATAACCCCTGCAATAATTAAAATCAATTCTGCTATCTTTTATTGCCTCAGCTGAGATAAATGGGACACCTTCATCAATAAATGTTGGTGTTTCGTGCGGACCATCTGTTATTTTAATTTTAACTACTCGTTTTAATGCATTAACGTTCCAATTCTCAGGTATTTGACCAACCCATTCAATTCCGCTATCCTTATATGAATCATACTTTCTCATAATCCCAATTCATTTTCAAGGTTAGCTAATTCATTTTCTAAAAACTCTATTTCAGCCTGTATGTCTGTAACCGTTCTTAGTTTTTCGGGAACATAAAACACTTTATTAAAATTGACTTCTACACCTATAACATTATCTACATACTCAAAAGGACGAGTAATGTATTTCGCCATAAAATCGTCAATGGTTTGTTGGTTTATCGCTTCATCTGGGCTGTATGGAATAATCTCATAATCTTTCTGTAAATCTTTGGTCAACTCAACCGTTATTACAATACTGGCATCTTTGGTTTTTGTGGCTTTTTTAAAGGCAGACTTGATTACAATTTTACCACAACCTAATTCGGTTTGTTCTCCTTTTATTTCCTCAATTATTGTCTCTTTGTCTTGGTCGTACCAGTAGGTTGCTTTTTTTGTAAATACCTTTACATCTTGTTCTTTGTAATCAATTGCGTTGATGGTTGGTTTGATGTCATCATTGAAATAATCTTGTAACGATTTATGTTTCGATTTATCAAAAGATGTGATTTCAAAATCTGTATAGGTAGTTGTATTGTTGTCTGAAGTAACTTCAATTTTAGTAGGAACTAACTTGATGCTTTTTTCTTCAACTGTTTCGCCTGCTCGGTTTACTTTAGTTGGCATTTCAATATACTTTCCGTTTTCATCAACATTGGTAAGCATAATACTTTGCTTGTTGTAGTAGAAATGCCATTTGTCGAACACCTTAGAAAAGGCATTGTCTTTGAAATCGGTAAACGCCTTAACAATTTCCTTACGGTTGTCAGGGTTCATTTGTTTCCGTTTCTTACCCTTGCTCTTCTTTAATGGCTCGTATAAATCACTGGCATTGATTAGGATAACTTTGTCTTTTCGGTCTGCTGGTTTATTTTTATTAAATACCCATAAATAAGTGTAGATGCCTGTATTGAAAAATTCATCCGTAGGCATTTGGATAATAGCTTCCACCCAATCATTATCAAAAAAGTGTTTACGGATATTGCTTTCTCCACTACCTGCATCACCACTAAAAAGGGTTGAGCCGTTGTGAACAACAACTGCGAAACCATCTTCATTGAGTTTGTATAAAATATGCTGTGTAAAAAGGAATTGCCCATCAGAAATAGAAGGTAAAGCGATAAATCTTTCTGTACTGTCGTTTTTTACATCTTTTTCATAACCTTTCCAATCCACACCATAAGGCGGATTTGCAACTGCTATATTGAAAAACTTATCGTAGAATTTACCAATTTCGGTAATAGTATTACCGTACTCGATATAGGTATCTTTTCTAAATCGGCTTTCAATTTTAGCCAAAGCAAATAATGTATCGTTCCATTCTTGACCATAGGTTGCTGTTGGTCTTGAAGGTAAATCCGATTTAATTTTATCTTCTACGCCAAAAAGAAGGTTTCCTCCACCACAAGTTGGATCATATATGGTTAAGAACTTGCCATTATCTTCAAACTTGGTAACAATTAACTCTGTAATCAAAGAAATAATATCATCAGGGGTATATTGCTCTCCTGCTGTTTCTGCTGAAATATCTGCCCATTTTCTTTTGATGTGTTCTTCAAGAGTTGTTATCTCGGAGTTGTCAAAAGGCGTTAAATCTATTTCACTCCATACTTTAACGGTTTCAAATAAAATACGCTTCTTTTTAAGCAGTCCACTTATTCCTGATATGTCTAGGAATTTTTCTTCTTCTGTACCTTTATTTACACCTAATAAATATTTAGTTTCTGGGTCAAAAGACTCTAAGTAACTTTGAAAATCAACATCAAATGTTTTATCGTTTTTACAGATGTCTTTTAATGACTTGTTTTTACGAATTACATAATCATTGTATCCTAAGCCCTCTAACTGGAACATTTCTACAAAGTCCTCAATATTGTCTCTGCCAATTTCTTCTTCTAATCTTTTGGCTTCTCTTATTAATCTACTTTCAACCATTAAAAGTGCAAAGTAGGGCATCATGTATTTTGGAAAATCACTTTCTTTAATTCCTGCACCTCTTAGAAAATCGGCTGTTTTCCAAATGTCTGATTCGTATTGTAATATGTTTATGTTCATTGAATTGTTAAATGTGTTTTAAAGGGGTTTAAATGTAGGAAAATTTTAATGTATAATAAATCTAAATTATAGTATATATAACTATAAAATCAAATTGAAAAGGTAAATATACAATGATACATTGATATTTTTTTTATAACATCAACTTATTAGTATCAAGTATCACGGTATCATTTTACATAGGGGATTGATACTGTTGATACTTGATACTAAGTGTTAATATTTAAGTTTTTTAGCTTAGTGTTTTGGTATCAATGTATCAACAGTATATAAGAATTGATACATTTGATACTGATACTAAAAAGGAACATCGACATCATCTTCATCGTTATCTAGATTATTATCATCTGATGACTTTTCTTTAATTCTGTAAGCTCCATTGCATTTTTCGATAATTTCGAGTTTTACTAAATTAGAGTGTGCCCTTTTTGCGGTTGGTACACTTTTACCTGTAATTTGACAAAACTCTTTAACAAAATTACCATAGTTTACTACGTTATTTTTAAAAATAGCTTCGGCTATATCAACTAATTCATTGTACTTTTCATCTTTATTATTTAATTCTGGTTTTGTTCCTAGTTCTGCTGTGGGAATTAGTTTTCCTGAATTAGTGAATAAAAATGATTCTTCGGAAAAATCTAATTGAAGAGAATTTTCCTTGTACATTTTAGGGCAATAGTTTCCTTTAACAACTGTAAAGTATCTTGTATTACCCTCGCCTTCTGATAAAACAATAGCTAACCTAACTTTTTGAACTAAACCAGCACCTCCTTGAATGTGTTCTTGCCCTGGGGCAACTCTGTAAGCCGCTTTATTAATGTGATGCACAAAAAGAACTAAACAATTATGTTCTTTACCAATTTTATCAAAGGTTTTAACAGTGTTTCTCATTGCCATGTTATTATTGCTGTCGTTACCTTGAAAAATATCGCCAAAACTATCAATTACCACTAAATCGACTGGTTGTAATGATAATTGTTCATTGAGATTTTTAATTATTTCTTCTTGATTCATTGTATCTGCAAAAATGAAGCGTAAATTTTCTACCGCTTGTTTTTCTAAACCATTAAACTGTTTGTATAATAAAAAGCGTGTAGCATCTTCATTGTCTTCTGTAGCCACATAAATGGAACGATTATGAACAGGATTAAGTTCGAAATCAATAAAATTAGTTTCACCTAATGCTATTTGAATGCATAATTGACGCGCAAATTGACTTTTCCCTGTGTCGGGTTTACCTGCTAAAACTGCTGAGCCTTTTTGTGGAAAAATGGGATGCATTAAATAACGCTGTTCGATTTCTCCTCTAGCTAATAATTCGACAGCATTATACACAGATTTTTCGATATCCAGTTCTATAGGTGGTGTGGTTTTTAGTGTTTCTTCAATTAAATATTTAAGGTTTTCTAAAGATTCACCTGTGGCAAAATAATCTGAAATATCTTTACCGTTGTTCTTGATAGTTGGAAGCACTAAACGATGTAAGCCATGAGCAACCGCTAATAGATTTGAATGTTTTAAACCTGTATCATCATTATCATATAGTACCAAGATGTTTTTAAAGCGAAGCTTTAAATTATCAATAATGCTTTTTGGCATTGTAGCAGTTTCGCTGTTTAGTGTTATAGCATTAAAGTTTTTTGCTGATAATGCCATAACGTCTTTTTCACCACCAGTAATAATAAGTAATTCGTCATTCTCTGGTAATTGTTCCCAACCAAAAATAAATTCTTGGTCTTTAGTACCTAAATAATGAAATTTATACTTTTTATCGTCTAAAGGTTTGTATAATTTTACCCAATTAGTGTTTTCATAAGCAAAAATAAAATTGTCTTGACTGCTCCTGATAGTATATGGATTACCGGATTTACTTGTAGTACTAAATTCTGCTAAGCTAGAAACATTAAACCTTTTTAGAGTGTGAACATCAATACCGTATTTTAACCAAAATTGAATTTCTATTTGATCAAAAGGTTTTGTTTTAACTCGAAAAGTTGGTTTTTCAACTACGGTATGTTTGTTAGAATTATCGAACTTTTGAGATGTATCTAGCATTAAGTTTAAATCTGAATTTATTTTTTGCAATGCCTCAGGAAATTTAAGGTTATTCAATTTCATAACTAAATCAAAGCAGCTACCTTCATCTCCAGTTGCAAAATCTTTAAAACGCCATTCACCAGAACCCATAGTTGGGAAAATATTAAAAGAAGGGGTTTTTTGGTTTTCAGCTAAAAATGGATTACTTATATTTTTACCTGCTAATAACCTGTCTGTGTTATGATATGGCTTCAAATAGTGGTTTATTATATCATAACTATCAACCTTTTTTAATAAATCTTCTTTACTAAAACTCATAACTATTTATCTATTTTAGGATTATAGTTTTCGTCTAGTAAAGCTTTTATATCTGAAAAACGATAATATATTTTATTGCCTAATTGGGAATAACCTATATAACCATTGTCTCTCCATTGTTGAGCAGTTCTTTTACTTATGTGCATGATTTGAAGGAATTCTTGATTATCAAAAAATACATCATCAGGGTTTTGGTTAAAACCACCTTTCATATTTGCTAGAACTAATGTTAATTTATCTTCTAACCTTATAAAAGCCTTTTCGGCATCGTCATAGAAATTGCTCATAGCTTACTTTTTTAATAAGGTTAAACATTCCATTAATTCGCTGCGTTTATAGTAACGTCTTGCACCGATACCATAAGCTTTTACCTTGCCTTTATTGGTCCACGCCCATAAAGTGCTTGAATCCACTTTTAGGAATTGACAGGTTTGTTCTCTGGTTAACAATTCTTCTGAATTGTCTTTGTTTTGAATTTCATTTTGAAGTTCTTGAATTCCGTTTTTAACGGATGTACCTATAAGTTCTTGAAGTTCTTCAAGCGATAGGTTTTGAAGTAAAATTGCATTGTTTTGCATGTCCTGTATTTTTTAATGTTATACAGGGCAAATGAAAGCAGGTATATTCGTGGGTATTTTTGAGGTATATACCTTAAAATACCTGAGTTTTATTTGTAATAAGTATTTAAATATTTAATGATGTTTTCATCATTTTTTGATAGTTCAATTATTACATTTTTCCAATTTTCATTAAAAAGTCTTTTAATATCAATATTACTGTTAATGTTATCTTTTAGGTCTTTAACTTGTCTGTAAAATCCTTGTCCTGAATTTTTACAACGCTGTCTGCCTATTTCTTCTATTTTAGATTTTATAAAAGCACCTTCAAAGTTTGTTGGAATATCTTTTTTATATACTTCAACTTCAATAAGATATAAAAGCGCATGCCATTTATCTGCAATTTTTTTAATTTTAGTAGTATTTATTGTTTGGGTTTTCAAATTTGATGTAATTGTATCTTTATTTAAAAAATTCGATATTTTACTTGATAAAACAACATTTTTCAAAGAAGAAACCTTTTCATCTACATTTTTATAAAACATTATAATAAATTCTCTTATATTTTCCTTTGGCATCGAATTAAAGAGGGATTTTAAATCACTTTTAGCTTCTAATGCTACATGATTTACAAATGCTTGTATATCCTCTTCACTATTAATATTCTTTGCTTCGTTTTCTAATTGTTCATTTAAATACCCAATTTCATTTTTAAGAGCAATTATATTGTAGTAAATAATTTTGTTTTTAAAGTCAATTAATATGTCTTCGTTTTCTTTTTCCCAAATATTAGCTTCTTCATTTGTGGCATTTGGATCTAATCCAAATGCGATAAGATTGTCTAAATTTAATTCAACTGTTTTTAGTGTGTTTAGTTTATCTTCTATGATATTAGCATCATTAAGACTAATATTAATTGTTTTTTTTGATAGCTCGTTTTTTCTATCGTTTAAAAACTCAATTATTTTATTTGTGCTAATACTTAATTGACGAAAACCAATAGCTTCAACTATTTTTATTAAATACAAAAAATTTTGAATGCCTGTTACAGAATAGCCATCATGTGAAGCTTCAGCATTTTCTATATCGTAAATAGAATTTTCAAAATATTCTATTTCTTCTTGAATAAAATCTAATTCTGTGGCATCATCTGTATTCGCTAAAAAATCATCTATTCGTTTATGATAATTGCTTTTATAGTTGGTGAGATTGCAGCCATAAAAAAAAGTTTTATTTTCATTTAGCTCTTTTATTTCGTTTTGAAGGATTGTATTTAATTCCTCTAAAGATTCCCTTTCCCATTCCTCAAATTCATAGTCGTGTTCATGTATAATAATGTCATTATCCGTTTTTATATGCGCTGTTCTTAATGCGTAATCTTCTTTATACTTCTTAAACTTAATATTGTATTTTGGGAAAGGGTATATATTAATTTCCATTATTAAAAATAGTTGGTTAATTCCATCGCAATATCTTTGTTGCTTTTGCCAATATAGGTTAAAAACATAGCTTCTGTAGTATGCCCAGTGATGTACATTAAAAAAGAAGTTGGAATTTTACCATAATTATTGGTTGCAAAAGAGCGACGACCTATATGCGAAGATACTAATTCCCATTTTTCATAATCTTTTTTAACTTTCTTTTTTGTTAGCTTATCAAATTTAACCCCAGGAGTTGGTTTGTTTATCTTGGCTTTTTCACAAACGTTTTTAATGTGGTCGTTATAGCGTTGGTCTGATATTTTTCTTGGAAAATCTCCATCATATTTTTTTAATATTTCAATGATTTTTGAGTGCAAAGGTATTGTCATAATCTTGCCTGTTTTGACCTGTGTAAACTCAATTAAAGGCTTTAAATCACCTGATTTATTTTTTTCATACCTTATCATAGATTTATCAAAACGCAGGAAATCTGATACTCTTTGACCGCAAAAACAACTTATTAATAGCCAATCGCGTGCATTTTCTAACCCTTCGGTTAAATCATTGTTTTTTATATTCTCAATGGCTTCAATTTCCTTTTCATCTAGATAAATATTATCGACTTTATGATATTTAGCTTTGATGCTATCTAATTGATAATGCGTTTCAACGCCATTTGCTTTTGCATGTCTGCAAAATGTTTTTATAAAACGAATATTTCTAGAAGTTGTATTTGGTGCATAACCAACTTTAATACAATACTTTTCAAAATCTAATTTAAACGTTGCATCAATATCACGAATATTTAAAACTGAATTTGTATGTTCTTGGTAACGTAATAGCAAATTTTTAATAACATTACACTTTTTAACAGTGCTGTTTTTTACATCACTTTTCTTAAATTCAATAAATGTATCAATATAATCTACCAATTTATTAGTATGCTTAATGCTTTCTTGTTTTGGATTGATGAAATCTTTTAACCATTGAGCATCTATAATTTTTTTCCCTTTACTACTGTTATACTCTTTTAATAAGTCATTTTTTAAAGTTGCTAAATCTGTATTTAAGTTTGCAATATTTATATCTTTCAACGCTTTTTTGGTAGGGCGTTGTTCTTTATCATCCCAATTTATTGGGTCAATATGAAAATTGGTTTTTGATTTGATGTCGAGATTTCGACCATCACGCAAACGTAAGTATATTGCAGCTGGACTTTTTTTGGTCTGAATAATTAAGTAAATTGATGCCATAAATTAGACTGATTTTGTTATATAAATATACAAAAACTAGCCCACATTTAGCCCACATTTAGGCAAAAACATCCAAATTTATACAAATTTATACAATGGTTTTTATGTATTATCAAAACATAAGTAATTTATAATCAATTAATTATATTAATTTTAGATTTGCTTTGGTTTGTATAGGTTTGGAAATAGCAGTCCCATCTTCTCCACCAGGGAATTTTCAATGTACGCTAAAAGCCCAAAAACAGAATGTTTTTGGGCTTTTTAAATTTTAAAATCGGGTGTTGTGTATTATTCCCCCGGAAAATCAGCTTTCCGTTTTTGAAGGAATGCTGTAGTGCCTTCAGCAAAATCGTCTGAACCAAAACAGTTTCCAAATTCCTGTATTTCAATATCATAGCCATTTATGCCGTCTTTAAAATGGGCATTAATGGCTTTAATGGCAGAGCGAATGGCAACCGATGAGTTAAGGGCTATTTTGTTCGCTATTTTTTCGCAAAGTGGCAGTAATTCTTCTTGGGCTGTAACGTGGTTTACCAACCCATAATTTAGGGCCTGGGTTGCATCAATCATGCTGGCGCTCATAATAAGTTCCATGGCGCGCCCTTTCCCTATTAATTGCGGTAAACGCTGGGTTCCGCCATAACCTGGAATTACGCCAAGCGATACTTCGGGCAAGCCCATTTTTGCATTGGCGCTGGCAATCCTAAAATGGCAAGCCATGGCGAGTTCCAAACCGCCACCTAGTGCAAAACCGTTAACTGCCGCAATAACGGGCTTTGATAGGTTTTCCACAAAATCGAATAGCAGTTTTTGGCCGTTGGCAGCTAGTTTTGTGCCTTCATTAACGTTAAAGTGGGCAAATTCGCTAATATCGGCTCCCGCAACAAAGGCTTTTTCTCCGCTTCCCGTTACAATTATAACTTTTGTGTTTCTGTCGTTTTCTAAAGTTTTAAATGCTTCGTGCAATTCTGCAATGGTTTCAATGTTTAGCGCATTGAGTTTGTTCGGGCGATTGATGGTTATGGTAGTAATGTGGTTGTTTGTATTTAAAAAAATGTTGTTGTATGTCATGATTTTATTTTTTATTTAATTGAAAAAGTGCACTTTAGGAAAGGTTACTTTAAATATGGTGCCTTTTTCTTTATTTGAAATGAACGTTATGGTGCCCTTATAGGTTTCAACAATGTTTTTTACCATGGCAAGCCCCAAGCCCATACCGCTTGTTTTTGTGGTGAATTTGGGCTCGAAAACCTTGGTTTTATTTTCTTCGGAAACCCCTATGCCATTATCGGCAACCGTAATAATGACGTTTGAAGCATCGGTGCCAACATGAATGTCTATTTTTGGTGCTTGGTTTTCTGGCATGGCCTGAATAGCGTTTTTTACCAAATTTGTAACAACACGTATTAATTGGGTGCGGTCTAGTTTTGCAATAATTTCATTCGATTCGGCAGTAAAGGCAATGTAATCTTCATTAAAAATCTCAAGTGCCAGTTTCACGATACTTACCACGTTTAAGGTTTCATTTTGTTGCGCGGGCATTTTGGCGAAATTTGAAAAGGCCGATGCTATGGCGCTCATCGTATCTATTTGCTGAATGAGTGTTTTACTGTATTCATCTAATTTTGAATGGATGTGCTCGTCGTTAGGATTAAACTTCCGCTGAAAATTTTGTACCGTTAAGCGCATGGGCGTTAGTGGGTTTTTTATTTCGTGCGCCACCTGTTTCGCCATTTCCCGCCATGCCTGTTCGCGCTCGCTTTTAGCTAGTTGGATGGCACTGGCTTCCAGTTCATCAATCATGCTGTTGTAAGAAACGACCAAATTTGAGATTTCTTCACTTATATCATCAACCACAATTTTTTGGTTGCGTTTCTCTAAACGGGTGGCAACCATTTTATCGCCAATGGTTTTTAACGATTTTGTTATGTATTTTGATAACCAAAAGGCAATGCCCATGGCCATGAGCAGCACAAAAATAAAGGCAAAGGCAATACGTTTTAAAAATTCAAACAGCTCTTTGGTCAAAAAATCGTCTTTCTCTAAATAAGGAATATTCAAAATGGCCAATTCCTTCGATTTTTGGTCTAGTAAATAGGTGTATGACGACTGGAAGGTTTCACCGTTCTCTAAACGTTTATCAACAAAACGGTGGGTTGCAGTATTTGAAATGGCATTTAAAATTTCGGCATCCAAACATTGGTCGGCCGCATTGTTTTGTATCCCTGCCTTCGAGGAAATGAGCAAGGAGCCTTCTAAATCGTATAAATTAATTTGAAGTTTATGAATGTCGGCAATATTGAAAACTTCTTCCTTAAAAATAATGGGGATGTTTTCGGTTTTTACTTCCCAAGTGTTTTGCCTGCCGTTTAAAACGCGCCTTAAATGGGTTTGGATGTTTGCTTCCTTGCTCTGTAAACGGTCTCTATGATAATTTTCGCTCTGTTCTTTATATTGGTAAATGGCAACCGTTGAAATAAGTATGGATGCCATGAATACCAGAAGGATCATGGCAATAAAAATACGGGTTCGTAACGACAGCTTTTTAAGTTTCATGCTTATTTTTGATAGTTAAATATAGCAATAATTGCACCAAAAACCCTAATTGTAAAAATCTAAAAAGAAATGAAATTCCAAATCCCAAATCCAGTATCTTGGCATTTGGTGCTTTATAATTGAAATTTCAGTTAGGCATCCGGGTTTTTGTCGCGTATGTTTTTATAAACCTTAAATCCTAGCATGATTAATATGCCCAAAACAAAAAGGCCAATAATGCCCCAAACCCAATTGAAGGCGTTCTTTAGCATCACCAAAAAAATAACGGCAAACAAAATAAAGGTGGCACCTTCATTCCAGATGCGCATAAAACTTGAGGATTTTTTAACAATGCCGTTTTGTAATTGGGTGTAATATTGGTGCGTTTTTAAATGGTAAAAAATAAGTAAAACAATGAAACCTATTTTAACTTGCATCCAATCAAAATAAATCAAACTCGGGTTTATGTAAAATAAAACCAAACCAAAAAGCAATGCTAAAATAGCCGATGGCCACGTAATGATGAACCAAAGGCGTTTGGCCATAAGTTTTAATTGCTTACCCAATATTTCCTTGTCGGGCATTGGTTTGTGGAACGCTTCAATTTGGTAAACAAACAGGCGCGGAATATAAAAAAGACCTGCAAACCAAGTAATTACAAAAATAAGATGAAACGCTTTGATGTAGTAGTAAAACTCCATATCTATACAGGTTTATTGATTAAAGTGGCCTTTACTTCTTTATTCAGAAAATATGCTGTAACTAGGGTAGAAAGCACATCGGAAATAGGGAAGGATATCCAAACCCCCAATTCGCCATAAAACTTAGGCAAAATCAATATCAACGGGATAAAGAAAATGCCTTGGCGCGTCAAGGTTAGCAAAAGGGCAGGACGCGCTTTCCCAATAGATTGAAAATACGCCGCTCCAATAAGTTGCACAGCAATAATAGGTGTTGCTGCAAATACCCAGCGCATGGCGTTTGGCGTTTGTTGGATAACGTCCAAATTGGTAGTAAACATGTGGGTTATTGCAACGGGGAATACCATTAAAATAATAAATATTACGGTGGAAAGAACCGTGGCATATTTAATGGCCTTATTGATGCTTTCCCGAACCCTTGCATAATTTTGTGCGCCATAATTATAACCAGCAATGGGCAAAAAGCCTTGTGTAATGCCCAGTACGGGAAACATGGCAAACATAAGCATGCGCCCCACAATGGCGTAGGCGGTAACCGAGGTTTCGCCACCAAGGTCGAATAAAATGTTGTTCATAAACAGGTAAGTAATGCTTACCACCGCTTGTCGCGCCAAGGTAACAAAGCCCAAGGAACCAATTTCTGAAACAATGCCCGGGTTTAACCCAAAATGTGTGAAATCAATTTTTAATTCTGAATGTTTCGATAAGAAGTACCATACTATAAAACCAAGGCACAATACATACGAAAGTGAGGTTGCCCAAGCAGCGCCTTCCATTCCAAAATCAAGTAGATTTATGAAAATGTAATCCATAAGCAAATTGCTTACCGACGGAATCATCATGGCATACATGGCAAACTTAGGTTTTCCCTCGGCCCTAATAACGGTATTTCCCATCATGCACAAGGCTAAAAACGGCACCCCGTACAATACAATGGTATAGTATATTTTAGCAGGCTCAAAAATAGCGCCTTTACCTCCAAACGAATCGATGATGCTGTTACGAAACACCAGGCCCAAAACGGCCAAACTAACGGTAAGTATTAAGGTAAGCGTAATTTGGTTGCCAAAGGTTTTAAGGGCTTTTTTTGAATTTTCGGCACCCAAAGCCCGCGATATTACCGAAGATCCTCCAATACCAATGGCCATTCCCAAAGCACCGATAAAAAAAGAAACCGGCAATACCACATTAATGGCAGCAATGGCCGTGGAGCCTATCCAATGGCCTACAAAAATGGTATCGACCAAAATGTTAAGCGACATCACTAAAATGCCAATGGAAGCAGGTACAGCCTGTTTTATTAAAATCTTTCCAATGGGTTGCGATCCTAAATCCTCTGAAGCCGTTTTTGCCATTATACCGGTTCTGTGTTTGACGTTGCCCAAGTATCTATCCATTTTGAAAGTAAGGCGACCCAGGCATCATCATCGTTCAAACAAGGGATGGTTGTAAAGTCCTTTCCGCCCATTTCATGAAAAATTTCTTCACCTTCCATGGCTATCTCTTCCAAGGTTTCCAAACAATCGCTCACAAAAGCAGGGGTTACAATCGCCATTGATTTGACGCCTTGTTTTCCTAAGCGCTCAATGGTTCTGTCGGTATAAGGTTGTAGCCAGGGGTCGAACCCTAACCGCGACTGGAACGATGTGGAATAGGTACCTTCCTGTAATTGAAGTTTTGCGGCAACCAATCTGGTAACTTCCAAGCATTGGTGCCTATAACAAAATTCATGTGCCCTACTGGGGGTTATGCAGCAACTACCATCAATTTTGCAATGCGATTTGGTAACATCGCTTTTGCGGATATGGCGTTCTGGCACACCATGATAGGAAAACAATAAGTGCTCATAATTTTTATCTTTCAAATGATTTTTTATCGCATTTGAAAGCACTTCAATATAATCGGGCTTGTTGTAAAACGCTGGCACCGATTCTATTTTCAGATTTGGAAAATGCTGTTGGCGTAGTTCTTCTGCCAATACCGTTATGGTTTCGGTGGTTGCCATGGCAAACTGCGGATAGAGCGGAAACAAAAGTACATGCTCAACGCCTTTGTCAACCAATTCCTGAAGCCCTCTTTTTATGGTCAAGCTGCCATAGCGCATGGCCAAGGCTACGGGTAAAGGCGTTTGTTTTTGTAATTTTTTTTGAAGTCTTTCCGATAGAACAATAAGGGGCGAGCCTTCGTTCCACCATATTTTTTTATACGCTGCCGCTGAAGCTTTGGGGCGTGTTTTTAAAATAATGCCTTTTACAAGAGCGGTTCTGGCAATAAGCGGTATATCTATAACGCGCTCGTCCATTAAAAATTCGCCTAAATATTTTTTAACGTCTTTTGGTTCCGGACTATCAGGAGAACCAAGATTTACTAATAAAATGCCCTTTTTCATAGTGCGAAAATACGATACAAACTTTTAAAAGCCGTTTATAAATTGCTAAAATTATTAAAGTTGAATGTTTGCGAACTGCTTCAATAGAAATTCCAATGATGTTTGAAACATGAAGTAACGCCGCATTTAACGCCGTTTATCGCCTTCGCGTTCGCGCATTTTATCCAGATTCTCTTTGGTAAGCATATAGTCTTTCATGTTTTTATCTTTCCAACGGTAATATGAAAACAATGGGAACACGATTAAAAACAGGCCGCATACGCCAAAACCTATAAGTTTTTCAGAATAGGGGCTGTTTAAAAAATAACCTGCAAGCATACTTCCAAAGGAAGCTAAAAAAAGGAGCAATATTAGGGTTTTCATTAGAAATTTGTTGTTTTTCAGGTTCACTTAACATGTTTAGAGCCGTGTTTTGTCCACAACCTAAACCTCTTTTGTAAAATTGATGAGCTGTCGTCTATAAGCTGTTAACAGTTTCGATTTTGAAATAAATCCAATATACACATTATTTTTTACTACGGGTAGGTTCCATGCGCTACTGTCTTGAAACTTCCTCATAATATCGGTCATTTTATCTTTTTCAATATCGATGATCTCGGGTGCGGGCTGCATAATATCGTGGGCAACCACCTCACCGTATAAATCTTGGTCGAACATAATGGGCCTTAAATCATCTAAAAGGATAACGCCCACCAGCTCATGTGTTTTTGCTTTTACCACCGGAAAAATATTTCGGTTCGATTTAATAACGGCGGTGTGTACAATTTCGCCCAAATTCATGTTGGATGTTATGGTTACAAAATTATCTTCAATAACTTTATCAATATCCATAAGGGTTAAAACGGCATGGTCTTTATCATGGGTTATCAATTCGCCTTTTCTGCCCAGTTCCATATTGTAAACCGAATGTGAACTGAAGAATTTTGTCAATCCATACGAAATGGTTGCGGTAAGCATTAAGGGGATAAACAGTTCGTAGCCACCTGTAAGTTCTGCAATTAAGAAAATGGCGGTTAAAGGCGCATGCAAAACCCCTGCCAATAAGCCGGCCATTCCAACAAGGGTAAAATTACTTTCGGAAACAGGGGCATTAAAGAGCCCGCAATGGTTTATGATCTTAGCTAGGCAATTGCCCATAATGCTGCCCATAAAAAGCGTAGGTGCAAAAATACCGCCAACGCCACCTGCGCCAAAGGTTAATGCACTAGCTATAATTTTAAAAATAACCAATCCAGTTAATAGCATTACAACAATCCAAATATTGGAAGTGTCCATTTGCATAAAATTGTTTTCCAGGGCTTTTTCGGCATTTCCAACAATAAGATTATTGATAACGTCAAATCCTTCACCGTAAAGTGGCGGAACAAAATAAATAAGGATACCTAAAGCAATGCCACCAATAAACAAGCGTTTAATGGGCGAACTTATTTTATCAAAAAAGGTTTGGAACTTATCATAAACCTGTGTGAAATAAATAGAAACAATGGCAGCAAAAACGCCAAGTATCATATAGAACGGCGCATCGGCAATGGAAAATTTGTCCTCAATCCTAAAAGGCAAGATTACATCGTCGCCAAAGAAAAAATACGAGGTTAAAATAGCCGAAAGCGATGCGAGTAAAAGCGGCAACATGGAGGCGATGGTTAAATCGAGGCTAAAAACCTCTATGGCAAAAATCAATGCGGCAATAGGGGCCTTGAAAATAGAGCTCATGGCACCCGCAGCAGCACAGCCAATCAATAAATTGCGGGTGGTTTGGTTCATGTGGAACATTCTTGAAATGTTCGAGCCAATGGCGGCACCCGTGGCCACTGTTGGACCTTCCAAACCCACCGAACCACCAAAGCCCACCGTTAGTGGTGCCGTTAACAACGAACCAAACATTTGGTATTGTTTTATAATGCCCTTACGTTTTGAAATTGCAAACAAGGTAGAAGGAATACCGTGGCTTACCTTATTACGAATGATATATTTTATTGAAAAATAAACAAGAGTAAGCCCAATAATAGGGAACACAAAATAAAATGCATGGTGGTAGTATTTTATAAGGTTTCCTTCCAACAGATGCTGGATAAAGTGGGTCAAGTTTTTTAAAACCACCGCGCCAACACCAGAGGTAAAACCAATAATAATGCTTAAAATATAAACAAATTGTTTATGGGAAATGTGTTTTGCCCTCCAGATAAGAATTTGTTTTAAAATTGTTTGTTTTGGCATAATGTATTTTGGTAATAAACTAATAAATTGAACGCAGATGCTTAAATCTGTCGTTCAATTTTAATGTTTTTTCAAGTGTTTAAATAATCAACCGAACGCCTCCTAAATCTTGAACGCGATAGGGAAACTTATCACTGGGCGAGCCAATAAACATAAAATTAATGGGGATGTTCCATTTTTTTGATAAGTTTCTTATTAATTCTGGACTGAATTTCCCTTGTTCAACCACAAATTCAACTTTAATATCGGGGTATTCCCTATCTAAAAAATCAATTTCTTGCGGTAGGTTTTTGGGCACAACATCATCTTTGTCCAACGCTAAAACTATTTTAAGTTTTTTTGTATGCTCGTTTCTGGTAATGTATAACATAACCTTATTAAGGGTTGCTATATTGTCGCCTTTGGTAAAGAAAACAAATTCCTGCGAATTTATTTTATTAATGGTTGAAAGTATCCTCTTGTCGGTTCTTAACACCAAACTGCGCACAGGGTCGAAAACGCTATGGATAACATTCAATAGGAAATTGAGAAGCACAATCCTGTTCAACATAATAATGATGAAAATGATGGTTGGGATAAAATACTTTAAAAACACAGAAAAGTTGCTGGGGTTACCTGGTTTTGGAGGCATGGTAATGTTTCCCACCAAAGCAATAATAACAGCCGTTATGGCAAGTAGTACTGCGCCCCAAGTGGCTTTCTCTGGTCGTGGCAACTGGTTTCTTCGCACTTTAAGCAATATGTTTCCTATGCCAAATAAAACCATGACCGATAAAAACGAAATGGTATAAACACCCGCCAATAAACTCACGTCGCCATTGGTGATAATTAATACCGAAATGCATAAAATCAAAAACATGATTATGATTCTATAAGAACTGCCTCTTGAATTTCGTTTCAAAAAAAACGGTGGCAAGATGCGGTCCAAGGTCATACGTTCCAATAAACCAGAAACACCAACAAAACTTGTTAATACCGCACCGCTTAACACCAAAAAGGCATCGATGGACACAAGGGTAGCAATCCAATTACCACCCACATGGTCGCCCATTTTAATTAATAAGGTATTTTGAAATTCACTGCCTTGCAAAACAGGTAATGTAAATAAGGCCAAAGCGAAAATGGCCATAAGCGGGTTAATAACACTTACAACCATCCACATGTTTCTAAGTGTTTTGGGAAACACGCCTTTTTCTTGTTCCTCTACAAAATTTGCAGAACTTTCAAACCCAGAAACACCAAGCATGGAGGCCGCAAATCCTAAAAATATGGCAATGGTAATGCTGCCATGTTGCGCGGGCATGTTCCAATTTTGGAAAAACACGCCAATACCGTTATAAAAAAGAAAATATATGATAAAACCACTCAATATGGCTAAAGAGGTAAGGTGAAATAAAAAAATGCCAATGGCTACTTTTGAAGACTCCTTAATACCCCCAATGGTAAGCAAAGCAAAAAACGACAGCAACCCAACCGTTACCAATATTATGGGCATTGATGGGATTAAATGATGTAAATAATGAATGGCCTCATTGCCCGAAATGACTGCCGTTGCCATATATGAAAGCAAGGTTAATGTGGCTGCAAACGAAGCCATTAGCTTACTGGTGGTATTGAGCAACGCATTATAGGCACCACCGTTTAAAGGTAATGCTCCCACTACTTCCCCATAAATTTTCCGAAACAAGAACAGGACGACAGAAACTATTAACAAGGTTATCCAAGCGTACTGACCAGCAAAAGCGATGGCCAGTGCCGATACATATAGAACCGAAGAGCTTATATCGTTGCCACAAATGGCTGTGGCCGCTAGTTGGTTTAATTTGTTATGAACCTTATTCCCCATTGTTTAAAGTTCGACCTTTAGATGAAGTTCTTGCAACTGTAAATTATCGATGGCCGCCGGAGCATCGATCATAACATCACGACCCGAATTATTTTTTGGGAAAGCAATAAAATCCCTAATGGTTTCCTGCCCACCTAAAATGGCCACCAATCTATCCAGCCCAAATGCCAACCCGCCGTGTGGTGGGGCGCCATATTGAAAGGCATCCATTAAAAAGCCAAATTGAGCTTTTGCCTGCTCGGGCGTAAACCCAAGATAGTCAAACATTAAGGCCTGAGTTTCTTTGTCGTGTATCCTAATAGAGCCACCGCCAATTTCGTTTCCGTTCAATACCAAATCATAAGCATTGGCCTTTACGGCGCCTGGGTTTGTTTTCAACAATTCCAACTGCCCTGGTTTTGGCGATGTAAAAGGGTGGTGCATGGCGTGGTAGCGTTTGGTGTCCTCATCCCATTCCAATAACGGAAAATCCAATACCCAAAGGGGCGCAAATTCGTTGGGTTTTCTAAGGCCTAATTGCTCTGCCAGTTCCATACGCAAGGCACTTAATTGACTGCGTACCTTGTTGGTGCTTTCCGCCATAATAAGCATCAAGTCGCCTGCTTTGGCTTTCATTTCTTCTGAAAAGTGCTTTAAAGCAGCTTCATCAAAAAACTTGTTTACAGATGAGGTTAAGCTACCATCTTCATTATATTTTATCCAAACTAGGCCGTTTGCGCCAATTTGTGGGCGTTTTACCCAATCGATTAGGGCATCAATTTGTTTTCGAGTATAGTGTGCACAACCTTCAACCGTAATGCCTACTACCAATTGGGCATCATCAAAAACAGGAAAACCAAAGTTCCCTTCTTTGGGGGTTAGGGGACAAAATTCCATTCCAAAACGAATGTCTGGTTTATCGTTTCCGTATAGGCGCATGGCATCATCGTACAACATTCTGGGGAATTTTTCCACTTCCACACCGTTTACCTCTTTTAATAGGTGCCGGGTTAAGCCTTCAAAGGCATTTAAAATATCTTCTTGCTCGATAAAGGCCATTTCGCAGTCTATTTGCGTGAATTCCGGTTGTCTATCAGCACGTAAATCTTCATCCCTAAAGCATTTTACAATTTGGAAGTATTTATCCATACCGCCCACCATCAACAATTGTTTGAAGGTTTGTGGCGATTGTGGTAAGGCGTAAAACTGACCCGCATTCATGCGTGAAGGCACCACGAAATCGCGTGCACCTTCGGGAGTTGATTTTATTAAATAAGGTGTTTCAACTTCAATAAACCCTTCTTTTGAAAGGTAATTTCTAACGGCCTGGGCTACTTTGTGCCTAAAAATCAAGCTGTTTTTTACGGGGTTTCGACGGATATCGAGGTAGCGGTATTTCATGCGCAATTCTTCACCACCATCGGTTTTATCTTCAATGGTGAAGGGTGGCAACAAGGCTTCATTTAAAATGGTTAATTCTGAAACCAACAATTCAATGGCTCCCGTTGGCATGTTTGGGTTTTTTGAAGCACGTTCAATCACAGTTCCTTTTACTTGTATAACAAACTCCCGCCCTAGGTTTTGTGCTTGTTGCAACAAGGTTTTAGAGCTGCGTTCCTCATCAAAAACCAATTGCGTGATGCCGTAGCGGTCGCGCAAATCGACCCAAACTATAAAACCTTTATCCCTTGATTTTTGAACCCAACCTGCTAGGGTTACTTTGGTATTGATATGTGATGCGTTCAACTCACCACAATTGTGACTTCTGTACATAATTTTATTTAATGAGAGTATCTCAGCTATGAATAATTCCCTTTATTGTATATCGTTTTTATTTTCGTTCTATGGTAACCCAAGATTTATCAAATCCAATGGTGTCAAGTATTTTTTCCTTGTTCAATCTTTCAGGTTGTTTAATTTTTAAAATCAATGTATGTTCTGGTACATGTTCGTGAATAGTACCGTGTGGTTGATACCACGTTAAAAAATTCATCAATTTTGATTATATCTATTTCGTTCAATTGGAACTTCGCCACACATAGTTATTTCACCGTATTTATAATGATAGGATAATCTATGTTTATGAACATTTTTTTGACTAATACATTTATCAGAACATATTTTGCAAATGGGATGAAAATTTCCCAAAAAACCAGAAACTCTTTCTTCGAATGAAAACTCATCAGTACACAAATAACATTCCCACTTTTCGTTCATAATGAAGACGTATAGTTGATTTGTGTAACTTGAGTTTCAATTCTCTTAAATATCAAATTACTGGCTAAAGGATTGAAAATATATTCGTGAAAAGGCTTTTCAACAAAATTTTTTACAACAAAAAGGCAAAATCGCTCGTTGTAGATTTCTGCCATTTTGAATTCTTTTTCAGTAAATAAAATATTTCCCGAAGATTTTGAAAGACCTTTAACTTCAACACAATAAAAATCGGAATCATTTGACATTTTAAAATCAAAACCGCAACCTAAATTCGTAGTTTGTTTTAACTTGTAACCATTAAAATTAGCAATAGAATTATAATTATTTATAAAATATTTTTCAGCTGCATTACCAGTTAATAATCTTTTTGCTATTGCATTCATGTTTTCGCATTCATCAGTCTGAGCTATTATTTCTTGAATATCATAATTTTCTATTGTAAAAGATTTTATTAGTTTTTGAAAAGATAAAAAATCTAAGTTTGAATATTTATCATAAACAATTTTACAATAATCTCTGAATTCTCTTTTATGCCAACCTTTTCTGTTATTCGGAAAATATGGGTCAAATTCGTCTCTATAATTTTTTATAGAAGCAGGTTTCGCTCCTATTGTATAAGCCAAAATATTAAAAGCTTCAGTAAAACTTTGTAAGCCCAAAGATTCAATACCTTTCTTGTCAAACTTTGAAAGAAACAATCCTGCGAGTATCGATTTTTCACGTACAGATTTTATCATAATCTATAAGCAGTTTGTTTTTTTGCCTCGATTATTCGTGCAATATCAAAAAAAAGTGTTCCTCTTGTATCGTCTAAACCTTTCATTTGCCCAATAATACTAAAGGGCTGACAGGGAAATCCACCGAAGAGAATGTCGTGTTCTGGAATATCATTTTCATCTATTTTGGTAATGTCGCCAAATGGCTTTTCACCAAAATTTTCTTGGTAGCTTTCTTGTGCATAATTGTCAATATCTGAAGAAAACACACAATCTGGTTGAATATGGTTTTCCTCACAAGCTTCCTCAAAAGCTATCCTAAAGCCACCAATACCGCAAAAGAGGTCAATAAATTTTAGTTTTTCTCTGTACATCTTGTAAAGATAATTATCTAATTAAATGATTTTTGTCAAATTAAAAAAATTAATCAACAGACAAATGTTAATCAAGGTATGTTAACAGCATTACAAATGCTATTGCATGGCAATTTAAACTTGCAAATTTAATGAGTTATCTGTTTAAATGTGGTATAAAACACATTATTTGTTAAAAATACAAAAACCTCCAAACCTAATGTTTATTAAGTTGGAAGTTTTTGTAGCTAAAAAAATAGGGTGCTATTTGCCTAAAGGCAACTTATCGTCTTTGGCATATCTTATTTTGGCACGGTTGGATAAATAAAACATGGCTGGAACCACTACCAGGGTGAGGAAGGTTGCAAAAATCAACCCGAAGATAACGGTCCATGCCAACGGGCCCCAAAAGATAACGTTATCGCCACCCACATAAATATTGGGGTCGAATTTGGTAAACAATCCGAAGAAATCGATATTCAATCCAACCGCCAACGGAATTAACCCTAAAACCGTTGTGATTGCCGTTAAAAGCACGGGGCGCAAACGCGATTTTCCGCCAGCGATTATAAGGTCGAAATACATTTGTTTGGTGAGGTACTGTTCGGTGTCGACACCCAATTCCTCTTTTTTGCGGTCGATGAGAATTTGGGTATAATCGATAAGCACGATGGCGTTGTTTACCACAATACCTGCCAGCGAGATAATGCCCATCATGGTCATAATAACCACAAAATCCATCTGGAAAATAACCAAACCTAAAAATACGCCTGCTAAACTCAATACCACCGCACTAAGAATGATGATAGGTTTAGAAATGGAACTGAACTGTGCCACCAAAATTAATAAAATACCACCTAGGGCAAACAATAGGGCTTTTAGTAGAAAGGCTTGGTTTTCGGCCTGTTCTTCTTGCTCGCCAGTAAATTTATAGGTGATGCCCTCGGGTGTATCGTAATTTTTTAAATCCTGTTTTAGTTCGGTTACAATTTCGGTAGCATTGTAACCACCTATAACATTGGAGTACAGTGTGATAACGCGTTTTAGGTCTTTTCGTTTAATAACGTTAAACGCTTCAATGTTTGTTTTTTGAACCAGTGGCGAAATAGGGATTTGCACCAATTGCCCTTTGTTGTTCCTAAAGGTGATGGGCTGATTTAAAATGGTGCTCTCATCGTACCTATTGGCATTGTTGAAGCGCACGTTTATTGGATAATCATCCTCACCGTCCTTAAAAGTAGAGGCTTCTTGCCCGAAGATGGAGCGACGGATGGTGTTGCCTATTTGTGCGGTTGAAACACCCAACTGTCCTGCCTTCTGGCGGTCGATGCGCAAATCGAGTTCGGTTTTCGATTTGTTCACATCAACTTTAAGTTCTTCAATACCAGCAACGCCTAGTTCTTCAATATGCGCCCGCATCCTTTTTGCTTCCACAAGCATTTGGTCGTAATCTTCACCTATAATCTCAATGTTTATGGGATAGCCCGTTGGTGGTCCCGCAGCGTCTTTTTCAACCACTACCGAAGCACCCGGAAAGCCTTTTACGGCGTGCCTTACTTCTTCTAAAACAGTGCTACTTTTTACGCCACGTCGCAACTGGAAATCGCGCATGGAAAGCGTCACTTTGGCCCGATGGGGCATATCACTTTGGTTGCCGCCATCGGTTTGCGGGTTTCCAGAACCTTTGCCCACTTGCGATACGGCCGATTCTACCATATAATTATAACCATTGGCATCTTCATATTTTTTGATGGCCTTGTAAACGCGCTCCTCGATTTTTTTGGTAAGCTCGTTGGTTTTTTCAATGGCGGTACCTTCGGGATATTCAATATAAGTGATGATTTGATTGGGTTCGTTTTCAGGGAAAAACAATACTTTAGGTTGTGCAATGCCTGTTAAAATAAACGAAAATATCAGCAAGATAAAGGTGCCAATCAACACAACATAGGCCATTTTGCCGTTTATGAATTTACTAAGGGTTCTTTCATATAAATCCTCTAATTTTTTTAGGGCATCATATTGAAAATAATCAATGGCGTCTTTAAGGAAGTATTTATAGGCCCAAAGCATGATAGCGGTTAGAATGGCCAAATTTCCAAAACCTACCAAAGCTCCGGAATTGATGCTCAATCCACTGGCCAACAATAAAACGCCAACAAAAAGCATGATCAAGCTCCACCGGATTAATTTGCGCTTGCTTAAAGGCGCTTCTTCGGTTTTCATAAAATGGGCGGTAAGCATTGCATTGATAAGCAGCGCCACAAACAATGATGAGGTTAATACCACCGATAGTGTAATGGGGAAATAAATCATGAATTTACCTATGGTTCCGGGCCATAAACCAAGCGGAAAAAACGCTGCTAACGTGGTTGCGGTTGAAGCGATGATGGGCCATGCAATTTCGCCCATGCCCTGTTTGGCGGCCTTTAACCTTGGCATGCCTTGCGACATGAGTGAATACACGTTTTCTACTACCACAATGCCATTGTCAACCAACATACCAAGCCCCATAACCAAGCCAAATAAAATCATGGTGTTCATGGTGTAACCAAACGAACTTAATATGATGAGCGACATGAGCATAGAAAGCGGAATGGCAAACCCAACAAACAAGGCGTTTCTGAAGCCTAAAAAGAACATCAATACGCCCACTACCAAGATAACCCCAAAAATGATGTTATTTACCAAATCGTTTACTTGGTTTTCGGTTTTGATGGATTGGTCGTTGGAGGTTGTAATTTGCAAACCTTCAGGGTAGTAATTTGCTTTTTCTTTCTTGATGATTTCCTTAATTTGCTCAACGGCTTCAATCATGTTCTTGCCCGAGCGTTTTTTTACATCCAGCATCACCACGGGGTCGCCATATTCCCGCGCATAAGTGGTGGCATCCTGCTCCTTAAAGGAAATCGTTGCAATATCCTTTAAATACACATTGCCGCCATCTTTTTTTACAACAATGTTTTCAAGCTCCGATGGTGAATCGATTTCACCAATAATACGGATGTTTTTTTGAAAATCGTCATTAATGATGTTGCCCCCCGAGATGGTTTTATTTTCATAATTGATGGCATTGATAATATCATCAAAGCTTACCATGGCGGCACTCATTTTATAAATATCAACCGCAACTTCCACCTCTTTATCGTCCACACCGCGTATGGTGGCTTCCTTAATTTCCGATAATAATTCTATTTTATCTTGGAGGTGTTCTGCATATTCTTTGAGTTGTTCCGACGTGTAATCGCCCGTTAGGTTGATGTTCAGGATGGGAAATTCTTCCGAAATGTTCATATCGAAGGCATTGGGTTCGGCCTTGGAGCCGTTGCTTAAAGTAGGCCAGGTAACATCGGTTTTTACTTGGTCAATTTTATCCTTAACGCGTTGTTTGGCTTCGGCTATGGGTACATCTTCTTCAAATTCTACCAAAATGGTTGAGTAATCCTGAAGGGTTTGCGAGGTAATTTCCCGCACATCGCTTATGTCCTTAAACTCTTCTTCAAGTGGTTCGGTAATGAACTTTTCGATATCTTCGGCAGAATTTCCCGGATTGAGCGTGCTTACATAAATTTTGGTTTCAACAATCTCGGGGAACGATTCCCGGGGCATGCTAAAATAGGCCATGGAACCACCAACCATCACAATGAGGATGATGACGTAAATTGTCATTCGGTTATCAATAGCCCATGTTGAGAGCTTAAAATCGTTGTAGTTGTTTTTAGTGCTCATTTGCTTTGTTTTTAGTGCTTACTTCTTGCCCATCGCGCAGCGTTCTGGCGCCTTCAATAACAATCATATCGCCTGGTTTTAAGCCATCCAACACCTCAATACTGCCATTTTGTTCTTTACCGGTTTTTATTACGGTTTGTTTTACAGTGCCCGAGTTGTTTTGCTCTGGTGTATAAATAAAGATTAAAGACTCGTTGTTGCTGTTTTTTTGAACAATGCTATTGGGGATAACAATGGTATTGTTTGAAATGTAATCGTTCAATTTTATGGTTGCTATTAAATTGGGTTTCAATATATTATCCTTATTAGGAAGTGCTACTTGAATGCTGAAGCTTCGGTTGTCTGGATTGATGTAGTTGGATACTTGGCGAATTTTTCCGGTATAGGTTTTTCCTATTGAAATAAAATCGACCAGTACCTCCGAGCCTTTGTTTACCTTGCCCAAATAGTTTTCGGGCACATCGGCCTTTACATACATGTCGCTGGTGTTTACTATGCGCATTAACGGACTTTGCCCTATGTTTACCAAGCTACCTTGGTCGGTAATAATTTGGTCGATGGTGCCATTAAAGGGTGCTCTTACGTTGGTTTTATCCAATTGTTTTTGCAACTGTGCCAACGAATTTTTTGCTGCTTGGTAATTGGTTTTAGCTTGTAAAAATTGAATTTCGCTACCAATTTTTTGTTCCCATAAACGCGATTGGCGCTCAAAGGTGGTTTCGGCCAATGCCGTTTGCGCCTGTACTTGTGCCAATTGGCTTGAAAGGCCGCCATCATCAATTTTAGCGAGTAGCTGCCCTTTGCTTACGGTTTGGCCTTCTTTCACGTAAATTTGTGTTAGGGTACCCGAAAACTGTGGGTAAATGATGATGTTTTGGTTGGTTTCCACATCGCCCTGTACTTCAGTATAATGCTTGAAAATAGTATCTTTAAGCGTTAAGGTTGTTACAATGGTTTGATGTTTGGTTTTATCCAGTTCGTTAATCTTGTTTTCAATGATGCTTAACTGGCGTTTTAACTCGGTTTGCTGTTGGCCCAAGGCTTGTTTTTTAGCCCGCAATTCGGGCAAATTGCCTTTTGCCGCTAATTCTTCAACAGACATTTCTTTTTTTCCGCAAGAAGAAAAAACTAAAGCAATACCGATGATGGTTATTATTTTTTTCATAGGTTCAATTTTTTTATTGATTTTAAAAGTGTTATGCAATTTGCAAATCATTACTGGTTTTTTCCAATTTTCTGAAATGCTCATTTCATAGGGCTAGTTGTTTATGGTGATGGTGTTTAATATGGTTTCCAAAGCGGCTTTTTTGTTAATAACATCCAGCATCGCTTGTAAAAATTCTTGTTGCGCCGTATATAATTGTGTTTGTGCCTGCCTTAAATCGAAACTCGATGAGAGGCCTTCAAAAAACTTGGTCTCGTTTTTTTGTTCAATGCGTTCGGCAAGGTTTAGGTTTTGTTTTTTATTGTCGTAATCTTCAATGGCAAATTGGTAATCGCTTTTTGCCGATGCCGCTTGTAGTTGTAATTTTTGTTCGGTTTCCAATAAATCGTTTTCAGATTTTTGAAGATTGATTTTCGCGCGTTGTGTGGCGGCGCTTCTACCTAACGAGCTAAATATAGGAATGTGCATATTGACTCCAAATAGCGAAGAGCCAAACCATTTTTGGTCCTTGTTTGTAAACTCAAACTTGTTGCCAAACGCATTGTAGCCACCGTTAATAAAAGCGTTTAGGGTAGGTAGGGCTTTGCTTTTTTCGAGCTTGAGCAAAAGTTCTTTGGAGCGTTTGTCGTTTTCGGCAATTTGGTAATCGATGGAATTTTCAAGGTTTAACTGCGCGTCAACAAGTTCCAACGTTATATTTTGTACCGTTAAGCTTTCGAGGCTATCGGTTAAAACGGTGCGGTTGTAAACATCCAAACCTAGTGTTATATTTAGCATTTGGTAGGCTAGGGTTTTTAATCGAACGGTGTTTTTTAATGAGCTTTCAACCCCCGATAAAGTAATTTGTAGTTGCTCCACGCTTTCTTCTTCATCCAGCCCATTTTCATACATTTTTGTGATGTCGTTTAGGTTTTTTTCAAGGATGGCCCTGTTTTTTTCAAGAATGGCTACACTTTCTTCGGCAAGCAATACATTGCCGTAGGCATTTATTACCGCTTTTCTAATTTCCAAATCGGTTTTTGTCTTGGCGTTTTTCGAGATTTCCAGAAACACTTTCGCCGATTGCAAACCAACAAGGTACGAGCCATCAAATAGTTTCTGGCTTAAGGTAGCCGTGGCGTTAACGCTTTGTTTGGTGCCAAAGGCAATTTCGGCAAACTCGCCAGGGTTGCCTCCAAAAAACTCGGCAGGAATTAAGGACACCTGTTGCTTTAAGAAATTTTGGTAGCTTATATCGGCCGAGATTTGCGGCAGGCCCGTAGAAGTGGTTTCCCATTTTTGCTGTTTGGCGGCTTCAATATCCAAGGAAGCGTTTTTGGCGGTTCGGTTGTTCTGCAAGGCAAAATTAATGGCTTCCTGTAAACTGAAGCCTTGTTGGTTTTCTTGGGAAAATCCTACGATTGACAACAGAAAAGTAAAAATTATAATTAGTTTGTACTTCATATTTATGATTGATTTGTTGTTATAAACGTGTTCAATACCAAAAGCCCTTTTTCGGTAACAATGGCCCTTAAATGGTATTCTAGGTAGCTTTCCATCAAGTACTCGGTAGCGTATAGGGTTTTAGGAAAATACTGTTCGTCTTTTATCCCTATCATGCCGTTAAAGTACATTCTTGAAATAAAATCGACATTAATGGTTGGGCGAAACAATTCGAGCTGGATTCCTTTTTGAAGACTTTCCTTTACCGATTCGTGCATTTTTTCAAATTGTTTCATGTGCAAACGTTGGTAAATTTGCGGGTAATATTTTTTTAGCTGGTATTGTGGCGAGGTTTTTTCATCTTTCAAATGCTGCATCACAAACATTTTTATGTCGTATAGCTGTTCTATGGGGTTTAATGAGGTGTTGCTAATGCCATCAATTCCTTCACAAATAGTTTCAAAAACCTCGAATGTTACGGCTTCCACCAATTTGGTTTTGTTTGGAAAATGCACATAAATGGTTTTTTTCGATATGGCCATTTCGTGGGCAATATCGTCCATGGTAACGCTTTTAAAACCTAGGTTTAAAAAGAGTTCGGCCGATTTCTGTAAAATTTTTTTTCTCATAACAGGGTGCAAATATACTCAGGAAACTTTAAAAACCAAAAAAGTTTCCGCAGTAGAGCCAATTTTCTTATTAAATTTTATTTTCAAACTTATAAATAGACGCAATTAACTTATTTTTGTTTCATGCAGTCCATAGAAACATATCAAAAAGCCTTTGTTGCTTACCTTCAAGCGTATGCAACGGTAAAAGAACCCTTGGGTTTGTACCAACCCATACAGTATATTTTACATTTAGGAGGCAAGCGTTTGCGCCCGGTGTTAACATTGTTATCGGCCGAAATTTTTAATGCCGACTATAAAAATGCCCTAAATGCAGCGTTAAGTGTTGAGGTGTTCCACAATTTTTCGTTGGTGCACGATGATATTATGGACGATGCACCCTTGCGAAGAGGCCAAAAAACCGTTCATGAAAAGTGGAATGTGAATACCGGTATTCTGTCTGGCGATGCCATGTTAATCATGGCCTACCAGCTTTTTGAAAACTACGAACCCGCAACGTTTCAAGCGTTGGCTAAACTGTTCAGTAAAACCGCTTTGGAAGTATGCGAAGGGCAGCAATACGATGTCGATTTTGAAACCAGAACCCATGTTTCGGTAGCAGAATATTTAAAAATGATTGAATTTAAAACCGCTGTTTTGGTGGGGGCTGCCATGAAAATGGGCGCTATTGTTGCCAATGCTTCGGAAGAAGATCAAAACCACCTTTACGAATTTGGCAAAAATTTGGGCATTGCGTTCCAGTTGCAAGACGATTATTTGGATGCCTTCGGAAACCCCGAAACGTTTGGCAAACAAGTGGGAGGCGATATAATTGAGAACAAAAAAACCTATTTGTACATTAAAGCTTTGGAGTTTTCAAATGAAGAAAACAGGTTGAAACTTATAAAACTTTTTAGCGAGACCCCTAAAGACAAGCATCAAAAAATTGAAACCGTAAAGCAAATTTTTGTTGAAAGTGGTTCGGCCCTTGCTACAAAAGAAGCCATTCAAAACTTTACCGATAAGGCATTTTCAGGGTTGGCTTTTTTAAATATTTCAGAAGAAAAAAAGCACTTGTTACGGGCATTTGGCACTAATTTAATGAACCGAACCGTTTGATGCAGTTGCCAACCACTTTTGAAGCCTTAATTGATGAAGCCCATGAACTGGAGTTATATAAAAAACTCATCCACCAACTTAACAAGGATTTTTTGCTAGCAAACATCAATCTTGGGTTTGATGAAGAAATTCTTCCAACAAGCCTAAAATATTTGCTTCATGAAACCGTTTTTAAGCTCATTCAAGAAAAATTTACCGATTACCTAAACCTGCTTTACATTATTGATGTTTCAGAAAAAAGCATCAAAGCCTTGGATGGGAGCGATTTGCTTAAACTATCAGAAGAGGTTACGTTCTTGATTTTAAAGCGCGAATGGCAAAAAGTGTGGTTACGAAATGCCTATAAATAAATAGAATAAATTTAGACACGAATTATATATTTCTTTGATTGAAAGTCTTTGGGATTTTATAGATTTGTGTTGTACCTATGTTGTAAAACATTTGAGAGAAACCAATGAGTAAAGTTTATGATTACGTTTTTTTTAGTATTTATAGAAATACGAGCATAACAAATAAATCTATTCCTGACTGGTCAACGATTATTGCCATCTCAATGATTTTAGCTTTTAATATTTTTTCTATTCTGATTTACATAGAATACGATATTGAATCAATTGGGGAAAAAGGATTTGGAGCTATACCATTGATTTTGATTGGAATAAATTATTTTTATTTTTTAAAAAACAATAAATATGAGATTATCTTAAACCGATTTGAAAACCACCAGAATAAATTATTTTTGGACTCAATAGTTTTGACCTATGCTTGTGTTTCTGTTATGACTCTGTTTTATTTTTTGAAAATTGAATTAGAAACGACATTGTTTATGACTGGATTTATTGCTTTGAGTGGTATAATTCCTTATCTGTTTAGGAAGAAAAAAGAATGAAAAACGTTTTACAACACCGTGTAAAAAACATTGCTTATTTTAGTTCAACCGTTTGGTCGTTGCTTTGTTTGCACATAAACGTTTACCATAAATTTAACAAAACGCTGATTTTTCAGAACATAAAATTCATGGTCGGCTCACATACATCAACGTTTCCCCATAAAACATCAAATTTATACATTCGTGGCGCATTAAAAATTAATTCGGATAAATTTGTCTTAATTAAAAAATAGTTGTATATTTGCATCAAATATTGAGATTTTATGTTTTCAAAAGCTTGTGAATATGGCATCAAGGCCGCCATTTTTATCGCTATCAATTCGTTTGAGGGCAAACGGGTAAGCCCCAAGGAAATTGCCGAAGAAATTAATTCGCCACAAGCCTTTACCGCCAAAATTTTACAGGCTTTGGCAAGAAACAACATTGTTTACTCGATTAAAGGAGCTCATGGTGGTTTTGAGTTGGATAAAAAAACCATTGGGGCCATAAAATTGGCGCAAATAGTAAAAGCCATTGATGGCGATAGCATTTATAACGGTTGCGGTTTGGGCTTGCAAAAATGCGATGAAAACCACCCATGTCCTGTACACGACAAGTTTAAATTGGTAAGGGACGAGCTTAAATTTATGCTAGAAAACACAAGTCTTGAAGAGTTGGCGCTCGACATTAAAGCGGGCGGCTCATTTTTAAAGACCTAAAAAAATTTGAATATAAATAGGATAAAAATATCCGAAATAAATTGTTTAATAAAAAAGAAACACCTTTTTTTGAAAAAGGTTAGCAGATGACCATGGAAACATTAGAAAAAGATTCACAAAAACAAATCGGACAATTTGTGGCCGACGATTTTAGAACCGCTGCCGTATTTAACAAATATGGTATCGATTTTTGCTGCAAAGGCGACAGAACCGTTGCAGAAGTATGCGATAAAAAAGGTCTTAGCCCACAAACGCTAATAGATGAACTGGAAGCCGTTTTGAACTCAAAAACAGACCAATCTATCGATTATAAATCATGGCCCTTGGATTTGTTGGCCGAATATATCGAGAAAAAACACCACCGTTATGTAGAAGAAAAAGCACCGGTATTGAAACAATTTTTAAGCAAATTGTGTGCTGTTCATGGGCAAAGGCATCCGGAATTGTTTGAAATAAACGAACTTTTTACGGCATCTGCCGGCGAACTGGCTTCACACATGAAAAAAGAAGAGCTTATTCTATTCCCGTTTGTAAAGCGCATGGTAAAGGCAAAATTGGACAACGTAGCCATTCAATCGCCCCAATTTGGAACGGTTGGAAACCCCATTGCTATGATGATGGAAGAACATGAAAATGAAGGTGAACGTTTTAGGAAAATTGCTGAATTAACAAACAACTACAACCCACCTGCCGATGCTTGTAACACCTACCGTGTAACCTTCGCAATGTTGGACGAATTTGAAAAGGATTTGCACTTGCACATTCATTTAGAAAACAATATTTTATTTCCTGCGGCTATTAAATTAGAACAGCAATTTGGTTAATAGCAAACATAGATTGATTTTATATTTCCCTATTTAACAGCCAATAAAATTCCAGGAGCATGCTTTTTTGTCTTCTGGAATTTTTAATTTTGAACCATCACTAGCAGTCAATGCCATTTTTTTTAAACTGCGAAGTTTCATATAAACCATTTATAATGCCTAAAAAACTTGTTTTGGTATGCTTGCTCAACTTTTTTGTGGCAGCCCTTTTGGGTTTGGCGTTGCGCTATTTTTTTGTACAACCAGCAGCTTATAATTACAGGTTTTTAACGCATGCCCATTCGCACGTGGCCATGTTGGGTTGGGTGTATTTAATGCTTTTTGTGCTTATTGTACATTATTTTGTTCCAGAAAAAAAGCCCCTATACAATAGGTTGTTTTGGCTTACCGAATTGGCGGTTTTAGGCATGTTGCTCAGTTTTCCGTTTCAAGGCTATGCGGCGGTTTCCATTACTTTTTCAACCTTGCATATTTTTTGCAGTTACTATTTTGCCTACCTTATTTTTAAAAATCACAGCACACCATCCAAGGTCACCAGCTATTTGTTAAAAACCGCCTTGGTTTTTATGTTGGTTTCCACCGCAGGTGTTTGGTGTTTAGGGCCAGCAGTAGCAACGGTTGGGCAAGCCTCGGCATTTTACCAAATAGCCATCCAGTTTTTTTTACATTTTCAGTTTAACGGGTGGTTTTTAATTGCGGTTCTTGCTGTATTGTGCCATCAATTGCAACTGCATGATTCTAAAGAATTCCGTTTGTTTTTCGGCCTTTTAATTGTTGCCACGGTTTTAACCTTTGCTTTGCCCGTAAACTGGTTTGTACCGCACGTTTCGTTACTGTGGATAAATGGTTTGGGTGTTTTGTTGCAACTAGCAGCCTTGTTTTATTTTTTAAAAATGGCAAAACCGGCACTACAGGTTTTACTTAAAACACAATCACAAATAACCCAATGGCTCTATTGGTTTGCGTTGCTGTGCTTTATTTTGAAAATTGCATTGCAATCAGCATCCTTATTTCCTGAAATTTCAAATATGGCTTACCAATACAAAAATTTTGTTATTGGGTTTATCCATTTAACCATGTTGGGCGTGGTTTCGGGGTTTTTATTTGCTTTTTTACTGCAAAACAATTTAACAAAAACCAACAAAACCGTTGTTTTTGGGCTGTATGCTTTTCTTTTGGGTTTTGTTTTAACAGAAGCTATTTTGTTTGTTCAAGGCTGTTTTTTTTACTTCGGAAAAGGGTTTTTGCCAAATTATTATGTTCTGTTATTTTTATGTAGTATCTTATTGCCATTAGGCATTGGATGCTTTATACTTTCAATTTTAAACACCAAAACCCATGTCGCATAAACCCATGAAACGCCATAAAGCGCTACAACCATTAAGTAGGGAACATCATCACGGATTGTTATTGTCTTGGAAAATCAGGGCAGGTTTTAGCAAGAATATTGAACCAAATCGAATAAAAACCTACGCCGATTGGTTTTTTAAAAATCATCTTATTCCTCATTTTGATATGGAGGAACAGCATATTTTTACCATTTTGGAGGCCGACAACGAGTTGGTAAAACGCGCCTTGGCAGACCACAGACGTTTAAAACGCTTGTTTTTGGTAGATGAAGATATAGCAGCCGCATTAAGCAACATTGAAGAAACGCTGGATGCCCATATAAGGTTTGAGGAGCGTGTGCTGTTTCCGGAAATACAGAAAGTGGCCACCGAAGCGCAATTGGAATATATAGAAAAAATACATCAGGAGGCTGATTTTGTGGACAAGCTGGATGATGAATTTTGGAGATAAATACGGTAACTAAACGGCATGTGCGTTAGGGATTGAAGCGGCATCCTTTTTAAAACTAGGGAGAACAAACTTTGGATGGAACTGAATATTGGCAGATTGCTTCGTGCTTCGTACTCGCAATGACGTTTTAAAAAGATACAGCGTAAAGCCCGACCCTTGGGTAACGCCCAAAAAAGAGTTTGAGGGCTACTTAATGGCCCATACTATAACCGTAAAAAGCAGCACAAACCCAACAACCATCACCTTCCAAAAGGGGTTTGCTTTTTTTAGTTCCATAAATTGAAACGCGATTGCTATAAACTTGAATACGGCGAGCAGCAAAATAAGGAGCGCTACATACGGTGTGCCCAATTTTGAAAGTAACGCCGATGTGATGGTAAGCGCTATTAATATGATATAGGCGATGGTACTTGTTTTGTGCATGCTAAAAAAGTAAATAAATGATGGGGAACAGTAAGATCCAAATTAAATCGCACATGTGCCAAAATGCGGCACTGGCCTCGACATCTTCAAGGGTTGTGGTGCTGTTTTTTTTGCTAATGCCGAAGTAAACCGAGGTTAGAATAACCAATCCAACCAGCACATGGATAACATGAAATAAGGTAAGCATCCAGTAAAAAGTGAAAAATGTGTTGTAACCAATAGCAAAGCCCTCGTGTAGTTTTGTGGCATATTCGAAGCTTTTTAAACCCAGAAAGCACAACCCAAAAAACATGGTTACTAGGAGTAGTTTTTTAAATTTATCTGTGTTTTTTAGCTTTAATGCTTCTACAGAAATAGCCATAAAATAACCACTGGTTAACAGAAATAGGGTGTTTACCATACCAAAAGTGGCATTTAATTGAAGCCTTGAGGCATGAAATATTTCAACCGCTTGTTTGCCATAATAAACCATGGCAACAAGAGCTGCACCAAAAGTGAACAGTTCTAAAAATATGATAATCCATATTAAGATGCCACCGGGTGGGTAAAAAATATTTTTATAGTTTATTTCTTGTGTTTCCATGCTTTAATCCCAATCTAATAGTCGTTTTTCGCCTTGTAGTTTTTGAATGTCTGTAATATCTTGCGACATTTCAATCACGCCTTTGTATTGCTTGTTGTTATCGCGAATGGCAAAATACCGAATATGGATAATCTGACCTTTAAAGTTGAACCAGAATTCGGCAACATCTTTGGTGCCCGCCCTAAATTCATCTACAATACGCAATACCATATCCACACTTTTTGGCGGATGGCAAAAACGCACTTCACGGCCAATAATACCTTTGCTACGTGCAAAAACACGGTCGTCGCCACGGTTATAAAAAATAACTTTGTCGTTTTCGTCAACATAGGTGATATCGATGGGCAGGAAACGGAGTAAAAGGTTAACCTGTTCGGGGGTCATGTAACCTTCATCGTAATGGAAGGTGTTTTCTAGTGAAAACGATAGATCGCGGGTTGAAAAATCTTGACTTGGGTGCACATAAGTTGCTTCAACGGGCGGGTACGGACATGGTTTTTCGGGAAGCATCCAGCCAATTTCCTCGTCGCCTATATAAAATTCTTTCCATTCATCTTCCGAAATTAAATCCATGGCATTTGGAAACAAGCGGCCATCTTCAATGGTAAGCAAACGCGTTATGCCTTCAACCAAATAAGGAATGTTTTCCGTTATTTTTGCGGTATTCTTTTCTGAATTATAGCCGTTTAGCAACCGTATTTGCTCGCGTAAATTATCGTGAAACGACCACATGCCTTGCGATGGCCCGTGCCAATTATGTTTTTCTAAATAGGGAAACAATTGGTTTTCTTTTCGTTTGAAACGTTTTTCGATGGTGGTTAATTGATTGAAAATGTTGAAATATTTCTGAAAGTCTTCAACAGGGTTGGAATCGTTTAGTTCTAAAATCAAATCTTGTATTAAGGCGCTTTCCTGGTAATATACTTTTATAGGATGCCCTTTTGGTAATTGTTCTACTGTGGGTAAAAATGAGTTCATTTTGATGGGATATTATGCTAAAATTTTAATTTATGATTGATGCTTAATTTTTTCATACAACTTCACCATAGACTGTAACAGTTCAACGGGCGTGGTAAGAATTTGATAGTGGTTTTGCCCGAACATTTGGGGCAAATAGTATTTGGCTTGTGCCTCAATGGCCAAAGCATACGAGTTTATTTGGCGTTCGTTAAGTTCGCGCAAGGCTTGTTTTACATCGTTAACACCGTATTTGCCTTCGTATTTATCGTAATCATTTGGTTTGCCGTCCGATATTAAAATGACCCATTTGTTTTTGGTTTCGCGCTTATCCAACAAGGCTCCAGAATGGCGCAGTGCCGCACCAATACGGGTATAACCACTGGGTTCTATGGCGCCAATGCGGTATTTGGCGGTATCCCAATGCTCGTCAAAGTTTTTTAGGCCTAAATAGGATGAATGGTTGCGTGTTTTAGAATAAAAACAATCAATAGAGAAATCGATGTTAAACTCATTTAAAATTTCGCCAAACAAAATGGACACTTGTTTCTCGACATCAATAACGCGGTTTCCGGCGGCGTAACCATCGCTAGAAAGGCTAATATCCAACAGCAATAAAATGGACAGGTCTTTTTCCTTTTTACGTTTGGACAGATATATTTTTTCTGAAGGAGTATGGCCGGATTTTACATCGATAAACAAATCGGTTATCGCATCAATATCAAACTCTTCACCCTGTGTTTGCCTGCGTTGTTGCTGGTATTTGTTGTTTACCGTGGTAAGCATTTTACGCAAACCTACCAATGTGGAGCGGTTTTCGTTAAGTGTTTTTTTATAATAGGAAACATCTGTTTTTAGCTGTGTTTTTGGATATACTTTGCAAAAATCGTTTTTGTAGGCACGTTTGGTATAATCCCATTCATCGTAATGGATAAAAGGGCCGTTGCTCTCACTTTCTGCACTTTCCAAGATGGTTGTGTTTTCGGTAAATTCGGCTTGATACACCGAGTGTGCCGTATCGTCCACCCGAACGGTGTGCTTCATTTGAACCTCGTCGAGCGCGTTGGAATGGTCCTCCAAATCGTCGTCACCGTCCATATCCCTAAAATTACCCCCAAACTCTTCGGCAGTTTCCACTTTTTCAAATCGGTGTTGAAGCACAGAGTCCTCTATTTGTTTTTGGTCTATTTGAACCGAGATGATTTCTTCAACGGCTCTCGATTTGATAGTAGTTTTTGGTTGTTCTTGATTTGCCGTTTTTACTTTTTCCGAAAAGTTTTTAAGTTGGTTTTCGGCATCGTCTTCTGGCGTGTTTTTCATCCATTTTCCATAAATAAACGAGAGGTCGGCCGGTTGTTTTTCGGTGGCCTTATTTTTATAGAAGGAAACGAATTTTTGATGGTATTTCTCGGTTATGGGAAATTGATTGAACAGTTCTTTTAAAACTTCTTCTGAAGTTTCTTGAGCTTTTTGCTGCGATTCGGAGGTGTTGTGCTCTGCGGAATCGTTCCAATTAAAATCTAAATTTTTTTGAATGGCGAGGTAGAGGATCCTGAAGAGATAAAACGAGAGGTTTTCTTCCTCGGTTTCAAAATCGGAAAATTTTGTTGGTAAAAAAAAGTTATTGTTTTTATAGCCACCTTCACGTTCGGCCTCAAATAGTTCAATGGGTTCACCGGTAATGGCACGGGCAAAAATGGAAAGCCTGGGTTTGATGTCGCTTAAGTTTACGGCATGTTCGAGTGCTGCCTCTTTTTTCTTTTTCCGTTTTTTGAAGAAAAAGGCAAACTTGGTAAATATGTATTCATCTGGCTCGAATTCAAACATTCTTTTCAGTTTATGGTTTCAAGTTCAAAGCTTCGCGCCTTTGCGTGAAAAAAACCTTTTCATATCATTAAATCGCTTAAATCTTTAAGTGCTTGAACCACTTCCAAATCGTCGGTTAAAGGCTCAATAACGGCCACATGCACCGCTAAACGTTTTGGCAGCCCAGTATGGATTAATTTTGCGGCATCTACCAATAAGCGTGTTGAAACCGTTTCGGTAAGCCCAAGTTCGGTAAGGTTCCTAATTTTTGTGGCTATGTTTACCAATTTTTTAGCAACATCCATGGGAATGTTTGTTTCTGAAGTTAAAATTTCAGCTTCAATTTTTGCTTCAGGATATGCAAATGAAAGTGCGACAAAGCGTTGGCGCGTTGAAGGTTTCAACTCTTTAAACCCGCGTTGATAGCCGGGGTTGAAGGATGCAACAAGCATAAAGTTTTCATGTGCTTTTACGGTTTCGCCCAACTTATCAATAAACAGCTCGCGCCGGTGGTCGGTTAGGGAATGTATGGCAACAATAACGTCGGGTCGCGCTTCGGCAATTTCATCAAGATAGAAAATAGAGCCATTTTTAACGGCGGTAGTTAAGGGGCCATCCAGCCAAACGGTTTCGGCACCTTTGATAATGAAGCGCCCTATTAAATCGGTTGATGATGTTTCCTCATGGCAGGAAATGGTAATTAAACCTGATTTTAATTTATGTGCCATGTGTTCTACAAAACGCGACTTTCCGGTGCCTGTGGGCCCCTTTAGCAAAAGCGGGATTTTACAGGTATGGGCATGCTCAAAAACATCTAATTCCTTATCGATGGCGTAATAATACGGTACATTCATTTGTTGCTTATTTTAATAAAAAACCAGAGCTAAGAATCTGTGTGAAAGTTAACCCTGGTTTAGTTTATTTGAATTAATTTAATGAGGTGTTGTTTCTAAGGCTTCATCGGTTGGTGTTCCGTGTTTATAGAAATCTATCATGTACATAATGATTCCGGTAGTAAATAACGTAGCGCAGATTATTAAAACAATGAAGTGGATTTCAATTTCCTTTTGAACTGCCATAAACTCCATTTTCAATTTCCGCTCCAAATACACTTGAACAACGCCAGCAACCCCAAAGGCAACCGTCATTCCTAAAATTCCAATATTAGAGAACCAAAAAGCCATTCGACCTAACGAACTGTCGTATAATTTTCGCCCAGTAAGGTTAGGCAAACTATAACTGATGATGGCCAAAACGATCATGGCATAAGCGCCCCAAAACGCTAAGTGACCGTGCATGGCGGTAACCAACGTACCGTGCGTATATAAATTGGTTTGTGGCAACGTATGTGCAAAACCTAACAGGCCAGCGCCTATAAACGATACGATGGCAGCACCGAGGGTCCAGTATAAAGCCAAGGTATTTGGGTGTTTTTTTTCACCTTTTCGGTACATATTAACCGCAAATAGTGCCATGGCCAAAAAGGCTAAAGGCTCTAACGCAGAGAAAATACCGCCCACGATTAGCCAAATTTTGTTTACCCCTATGTAGTAGTAATGGTGGCCAGTACCTAGAACACCCGATAAGAAAGTTAACCCAACAATAACGTACAGCCATTTTTCAATAACTTCCCTATCAACCCCTGTAAGTTTGATTAAAAGGAAAGATAAGATACCGCCCATAATAAGTTCCCAAACGCCTTCAACCCATAAATGCACTACCCACCATCTAAAGAATGAGTCTTTAACTTGGCTGTCAAAAGGGAGCATTCCCGGTAAGTATAAAAGTGCCGCGAAAAGAAGCCCCATAGAAAGCACCAAAGCGGTGGTGGTTCGTCGTTTTCCTTTAAAAAGCGTTACTAAAATAAGTCCTAAAAATAAAAGAACGTTTACAACCACCAGGTAATCCAAAGGTCTTGGGATTTCTAAAAACTTGCGTCCTTCCCAATAGTTAAAATGATAGCCAACAATGGCGACCACGCCCACAACCGCTAAACTTATTAACTGTACATAAGCCAATTTTACGCTTACCAATTCGTGTTGCGCTTCTTCTGGTATTATATAGTAAGCAGCACCCATAAAACCAGACAATAACCAAACCACCAATAAATTAGTGTGTACCGCCCTTGCTGTGTTAAACGGAATAACATCGTGCAAACCATCCATACCGGCGTGTGCAAAACCCATTATAAAACCATATACTATTTGAAGCCCAAACAATAACATGGAGAGCGCAAAAAACCAATACGCTACTTTTTGTGATTTATATTTCATTTGTATAATTTTTAGTTTAGTTTTCGTCTTTTGATAATGGTGATACTACGCGGTCGAAGCCATTTAGGTCAATTTTGCCAATCCATTCAAAAAAGGCAATCAGGTCGTTGGCTTCTTCTTTTGAAAAGCCGTAGGCAACCATTTTCCGTCCGTTAGGCTCCCAAGAAACGGGGGTCATTAAAACGGCTGTAACGTAACCTGCACCTCGTCGGTCGATTACTTTTGTCAATTCTGGAGCATAATAGGCTCCTTCGCCTAATACGGTATGGCACCCCATACAGTTATTGGCTTCCCAAAGATCTTTTCCGCGAACAACTGCTTCCGTTATTTCTTCATCATTTGATTGGTCTTGGGCTTTACTGAACGAGTAAATGGTAAGGCCAATAAATATTAAAAAAGTAACGACAGTTCCCCCAAGAAAAAAGGCACGTGCTTGTTTTTTTGATAACATATTTATTTAGATTTGATTAGTATTCTATGTTTTTGTTACGTCCAGGATGGTATGTACGGTTGTTTCGTTGTTAACCCCCAAACCTTCCTGTTGGTGCACCAATTCACCTTGTGGGTTAAACACGCTGATGATGTTTGAATGTGAAA
Source organism: Mariniflexile maritimum (assembly GCF_009746565.1). Classification (GTDB taxonomy): domain Bacteria; phylum Bacteroidota; class Bacteroidia; order Flavobacteriales; family Flavobacteriaceae; genus Mariniflexile; species Mariniflexile maritimum. The sequence continues at coordinate 53,638 of NZ_WRPN01000011.1, read as the reverse complement.
AATCGATGGGTGAAATTTCTTTGTATTTTACCGATAGCACGTTTGCAAACTCACGAACACCGCTTTCGGTACCTTGCAAGAAGGTCCATTGTTCACCATCCATAGCGTTTTCTTTGGCAAAGGCTTTTAGTTTTTCTGGCGTATCAACTTTTGGGTCGATACTAACCAATACAAACTGGATGTTCTTTATTTTTTCATCTGGAATTTGTGCCTCAATGTGGCGCATATCTGCGGCCAACCGTGGGCACGCCGCTTTACAGGATGTGTAAATCATCACCATTACCAAGGTTTTGCCCTTTAAGTCTTTAAGCTGAATGGTTTTGTCGTTTTGGGTATGCCATAGAGAAGTTAAATTGAATATGGATTCTTCGGAAATGGCACCATCATTTTCTACTTTTGAAGTTTTTTCAACCGCTTTTAAGTCCATGTTACAAACGGGGCAACTTCCGGGTTCAGTATAGGTTTTTTCGCCTTCACATTGCATGGGGCATTGATAGACTTCAACAGTGTCGCCTTTCGATTTTTTTTCGGAATTGCAACTTTGAAATGTAAAAACGGTGATGAATGTTAACAGAATGTATTTTATGTAGTTCATTGTTGTTGGGTTGTTGGGTTATTGAGGTAGTAAGGCATCACCTTAATAACCAATAACTATTTCACTAATTTACTATCCTTTACACATCTAAAACCAAGGTTTTTCATGGAATATTTGGCTTTCAAACTACCCCGAATGGCATAACGCATAAAGGCGGCGTAATTCATTAAATTGGTGGCGTTTAAGGAAGCGCTTCCACAAAACAGCTTACTGTCCTTGTCGGAATCTTTTCTGGATTCGCCCGTTATGAGAACCGAATTGAAATCTTGTGTCCATTCCCAAACCAGTCCGTGCAAATCGTAAACGCCCCACACATTTTTTGGATGGTTCCCAATTGTGTTTTCGTTAGATCGGGGCGCTTCGTACCACGACAAGATTTGTGCATTGTAGGAAGGTTTGATGCGTGCATCTTTGGTGGTTTCATCGGCCATGGCAGCATATTCCCATTCATCGACCGTGGGTAGGCGTTTGCCTTGACATTCGCAGTATTCTTTAGCCGCAAACCACGAAACATAGGTTACGGGGCTGTTTGGTTTTTCAGAATCCTTCAATTCTAGGTCGTTTTTCCAGTTGGACAAATAACTGTTATCGGCAAATAGTTTAATAACTTTCGATTTGCGCCATTTTGGATATTTTTTTACAAAATCTACATAATCCTTGTTGGTAACAGGATAGGCGTCCATTTCAAAATCCGAAACCTCAACTACCGTGGAATCGCGACCGTAAAGCGGGATATACCGACTTCCTTTAATGGAAACCATGCCTTTAGACTGCGCGAAAAGTAGTGGTTGAAGCACTAAAAAAGCAACTAAAAGTTTAAAGGCGTGGGTTTTCATTGGTATGATTTATTTTTTGTTCTTTACTTTTTCAACCATATCGGTAGTTACTACTTTTCCTGAGTTGCCCCAACTGTTATAAACATAGGTCAATACATTGGCGATTTCAGCCGAAGAAAGCATTTGTTTGGTCATTACACTATTGTATTTTTGACCATTAACGGTGATTTCTCCTGTTTTTCCGTGCAAAACAATGCCAATGGCTCTATCAACATCAGCATTCAAATAATCTGATTTTGCCAATGGAGGAAAGGCGTTCGGTATGCCTTGGCCTTCTGCTTGATGACAGGCAAAACAGGTTTGCATATAAATATTTTTACCAAATTTTATTTGCTCTTCAATCGATTTGGCGGGTATTTCAGAAGCTACAACTTCACCTGTGGTAGGCATGGTTTGGATGCCTGGGCCTTCTGGTAAATAAACGTCGTCGCGCAATTCACCTGAATAAATTTTCTTGTCTTTTTCGCCTTCAACCTTCAACATACCCAAGGCTCCTTTATTGAAGGCTCTAAAAATAGCGTGATCGACTAAAATGAAGGTGCCCGGAACTTCAACACGAAACTCTACAATGGCTGCGCCTCCTGGGGGGATGACGGTGGTTTGTACATTTTCGTTTATTTTATCGCCACCTTCAATGTGAACTTTATCGAATATTTCCCCTATAACATGAAAGGCCGAAGTTAGGCCAGGGCCACCGTTACCAACAAAAAGCCTAACGGTTTCGCCCACTTTTGCAGTAATGGCATTATCGCCGGTTAAAGCACCTACTTTTCCATTAAACACTACATAGTCTGCTTTTTCATCCACGGCTTTTTGCATATCGAAAGGTTGCAAACCACGTTCGCCATTGGCACCTTTGGTATAAAAATCGCCTTGCATGATGTAGTATTCTTTGTCAACTGGGGGCAAACCACCTTCTGGCTCAACTAAAATTAAACCGTACATGCCGTTTGCAATGTGCATACCAACCGGAGCTGTGGCACAATGGTAAACATACAAACCAGGATTTAAGGTTTTGAACGAAAAGGTTTTTTCGTGCCCTGGGGCTACAAATGATGATTCTGCTCCACCACCTGGGCCGTTTACGGCATGCAAATCGATGTTGTGCGGTAATTTATTATTTGGGTGGTTCTGTAAATGGAACTCTACCTCATCGCCCACGCGGGTTCTTATAAAACTTCCCGGAACCGTGCCGCCAAAGGTCCAATATACATATTTAACGCCATCGGTCATCTCGCCTTCTTTTTCAAGAATTTCCATTTTAACGATAAGTTTTTTTGCTTTTCTTTTCCCAACGGGGGTAGGTACATGGGGTGGCGAGGTTAACTCAGCAATCATTTCTTTGTTTACGGGAATATCTTCGGCATTTTCATATTTTTTTTCCTCATTATTAAAACATGATGTAAAAAAAAGCATGAAAGCCACCGATAGTCCGAGTGCATATTTTAACTGTTTCATTTTAATTTTTTGTTTTAGTGTTATTAATTGGTGCATTGGTTTTTAAATAAGACAAAAATATCTTTTTTACAGGTCAAAAATATATGTTGCGCCAGTTTAAGAATATGATATTTGTCATATAAATTGAAATATCAATAAAATTAAAACTTTTGAATTAGAAATCCCAGAAATGTGGGTAGTTTAAAGTTTCTTTAAGATTTTAAAACCGATAAAAACAGGTGGTTTTATGCTTGTTAGTGCTTACTATGGCAATAATTTCACTACAATTGAGAATGTAGAAAATCGGCAGTATCTTTCAACCCCCTATTTCTTAAAATATCCAAAACTTGAAATTCATCCAAATCTGGATTTCTTCTATTTAGTACCAATTGCTTAAAAGCTTTGACTGCTTGCTCTGGATTTAAATCAATTATGTCTGTTAAAAAATCATCAGCCGTTTTCACTGTTAATCCAAAAGAAGCTAAATAATTTTTTGGAAAATCTTTAATATTATTAGTAACAATGACATTTGCGTTTGTCTTAATTGCTGCTGCAAGAACGTGTCTATCTTTAGGGTCAGGTAATTCCAAACTATTAATCAAGCCAGAATAATTGCTAACTAGAGCATCTGGAAAAGCTATATTTGCTTTTTCAACTCTTTTATTAGCTTCATCTTCGCTTATACCCTTTCTTATCATTACATCTCTCCACTCATCAAAAATATGTTCACTCCATTTTGGAGTGAACAATTCATAATAAGCAAACCAAAATAATAAATCCCTAATTTCGATTGGATAAATTACATTAGTATCTAAAACACATTTAAATCTTACACTATGAATCATAAATTCCTAATTCTTCGTCCGACTTCATTATATCAATAATATTTTGTTTCTGAATTTTCTTCATTCTCCTTTTATATCTCATAACATCTTCAAACTTAACCCTTCTATGTTTTCCAACTTTAGTATATTCTATTTCACCTTCTTCAAGTAACTTAACTAAATGAGGTCTTGAACAACCAATTATTTCTGCGGCTTTTTGAGTTGTAACTTCAGTAGCTACAGGAACTAAAGAAAATGGTTTTCCTTGGCTCATTGTCTTTAATATATCACCCAAAAATTTTAAAGCACTTAAAGGGATTTTAATCCTCTCCTCTGTCTCTTCGATTTCAATCTCTGGGTTTTCTGACTTCAACTGTTCAATTACAGAAGCTAAGGTATCATAGGATTCTAGAGCTAGTTTTTGCTCATCTTTTGATGGTTTATTAATATTATTATAAGTTTCCATTGTCGCTGTTTTTAGTTAACTCTATACAATATTAAACGAAATAAACGAAACGACCTTACAATTTGATGTTAAATTTTAAAAACTATTGCCGTATATAATTTATTGCTTGGTTCTAGCCTAATTACGAGAATCCTCGTGGATTTTCTAATCGGTTTTTATTTGCTACATTAGGTTCTTAATCTATGCAAAAAACCGTATACAAACACGTTATGGCAGCAAAAAAGCCCAACAACAATGGCACGAAAAGCATTTGGTGTTGGGCGTTAAATTTTTAGTTGCAAAGCGTGATGCTATGGCAAAATATACGATAGGTTTATATAAAAATTGCGTCCTTGTCGCGGAATATTGTTCCAATCGGCATAACTGGAATAGTTGGTGTCCAAGAGGTTCTCTACCCCATATTTTAGCACTATTTTATTTGTATGATTATAAAATACGTTGCCAAAATTTGCATTGATTACGGCGTATCCGGGTGTTTCATCTTCACCATAAAAACTGCTATATTGGCTTTGGTTTCCGTTGCCTTCCAGTTGTAAAGCCGCATTAAAACGGATTGTAGCATAGTTTATTTCGGTTAGATACGAAAACGGTTTAATAAAGGGCAGCGGTTTATTATTACTTCCTGTTCCATAATTGTAACCCAAGCTACCATTAATTGAAAATGGTTTTGATAGTTGGTAGGAAGCATTGAGATACACATCGAAAATAGAGGCGTGTGCCAGTGCGCCATACATTTTTACGCCATTGGCACCAATTGTCATGGTACTTAATGCGGGGTTAATAGTGCCAATTATATAATTCATGATATGAAAATAGGACGTTTCAACCCCTAAATGAAGGTTGTTTTTATGAAAGTTGGCGTTGAAATTAGCTTCCAAGGCTTTTTCGTTTTTTAAGTTAGGGTTGCCTATATAGTCGAAATTTTCAAAACTATTGAAAAGATAGAAGCCATAACCTTCGCTTACGGTGGGTGCTCTTTCGCCGTAACCTACACCCAACGCCACATCGAATAGTTCTTTTTTAAGTTGGTAATTACCTGAAAAACTGGTAAGTAATCGGTTTTTGGAATCGGTGATATTTGGATAGAAAATTTGCAGACTTTCCACACCTGCCGCTTTGGCAATTTTGTTTTGATGGAATCCCATACGAATGGATGCCGACAGGGTTTCAAGGGCATTTATTGCTATGGCATCCTTCACATAGAGACCAGTGTAAAGTGTACGGATATCTGGCCATGTGTACATAAACATTGGGGATTCGTTGGGATTGTTGGGGTACATGGTCATTTCTGCCAGCGATTTGTTGTAAAACCCGTTAAGGTTTACCAACATGTTATGGTTATTCTTTTTTATGGTCGCTTTGCTATAAAAACCGTAAGTATCGCTCCACCCCGGCATATCCATGCGAATGGGCACTATGGGGCGCTTTGAATCGTCCATGATGTGGGTGATGGTATTAAAGTACAATTTGGTTTCCAACGATTTTATAAAGGTAGAATCGTTTTGGTAATTATGGGAAACCGAGGCAATCAACGCTTCCGCCAGCGAAACGTCCATGGGCAAAGCGGGGTAACCTACATCGGTAGCTCTATCATATATAACGTTGGCGTCCAACGATTCATTTTCGTTCAGTTTATAACCGCTTTGTAAAGAGATGTTATACTTTTCAAATTGCGAGTACAAGACTTCCTTGTTGCCGCCAGCATCGTAATTATCCGATTTTCTGTAAATACCATCGGCATTGATGTAAAATGTGTTGCCACTGTATGCCATATCCATACCTGCAGTTTTATAGTTGCCGTTGGTTTCGTAACCCAAATCGGCGGTGGTTTTTAAACCACTTCCATTAAAGGACGGGGTTGGCAATTGCAAATCAATACCGCCGCCTAGGCAATGCCCGTTTTCAGTACCTTCTTGCCCCGATTGAACAGTGACTTTTTCCAAATTTGACACATCTACATACGAGGTAATGGGGTCCATTTTGTCGGTACAGGCTCCAAAGATTTGCATCCCATCAATGGTTACAGATAATTGGTTGCTGTTCATATTGTTCATAGAAGCTTCCCAAGCATAGCCACCACGTTTTATCATGGTTATTTTATTCGATTTTTCTAAATAATCATCAATGCTCGACAGGGTTTTTTCTTGCCTGTAATTGCTTAATGTGTGCCTGCCCAAAACAGTAATTTCACTAAGTTTTGTGGTGTCTTTTTTAGTAGTATATTCTGGTTCTTGGGCATTTAGTAAGATACTCGATAAAACACAAACCCCAAAAATGATAAACTTTTTCATTGCTATGATTTTTTAAACAGATACGTTGAAAATTGCCAATCAACGTACCTGTTGTGATAATGAAAAAAAGGCTTTAAAACTCCAATTCTAAATACAGCGAGCTTTTAACGGTTTCCAGGGTTATATTCTCGCCTTTTAACACCTCGTTTTGGGCATTTAGAAGTTTTAAATTTAGTACCCAATAGCCCGTCATGGTAAGCGATAGGTTGCCATGGTACATGGTATCATCAGCCTTATAAGTTAAATCGGTGTTATTTGGCGAGCTGTGGTTTTCCATACTTGGCATTCGTGGGTCTAGGGTAATGGTATAGTTTTCAACCACGGGGAACGACATCATGTTTTCCATTTTGTACAAACCAACAACCATTTTATTGTTGCCTATTTTGGGCATTTTTGGCTCTAATAAGGCTATAATATAGCGTTTGTTATCGCTACCCATAAAGCTGGTTACGTTTTGTTTGGCCGCCTGTTTAACTACAATGGTACCGGTAGCATCATAACTTACGCCATTTACGGTATAATTTACGGACAAGGACCAACCTGAACCATCTAAATTTGCCATTTGATAAATGATGTAGCCTTCATAAACCGTTGTTTTCCCTGAAACTTTTGCAACGGTTGATTTTGGGCAGGAATGTTGCATAGTGGGCATTTGCATCACCGGGTTCCAAGTAAGCGATGCATTTTCGATGTACGTGTTTGAAACGTTATCCTTAATACGGATGCTTATGGCATTATAGCCTGTTGAAAATTGTCCGTTTGCAGTATATAGTTCAATAGAATGTGTATTGTTTGATAGTTCCTGCACTTTTGTAAGTCCTTCCAGTTCGTTTACATCAGTATCATCGTCGGTTGAGCACGCTACTGAAAATAGTGAGATGATTAAAATGGGAATGATATATTTAATTTTCATGGTAATTATTTATTGATTTTATAAAATGATTTGCAATGGCACACCATCCATCCATCGGCCTACTGCGAAAAATTAATGGTGCCCCTTGGTTTATAGAATGGGTGTAGCTTTTCTGTTCCGATTGTAACTTCAGAAAAAAAATGGATAGTGCTAAACGACCATCAAAAAGCTAAAAAATCAAGAAATAATAGGGGGTGGCGTATCTATATCAAAATAGGTTACGATAAGATTTGCCGAATTTTTGGTTAAGCCGAAACGCAAATCTTTATAAATAGAATGGTTGCTTTCCATACTTTTAATATCGAACAGGCAGAACGCATCCAATGAAAAACGGCGGGTTTCCTTAACGGGAATGGTGGTTTTGGAATCGGTATCGCTGTCCTTTAATTCTTTCATTAAATGACATTTGCCATTACAACCCTGCTGATTTTCTTTTTGTACGCACAAGTTTTTTGCAATAAAATCTTGATTTACAACAAATTCACCAATAATAACGAGCGTGCTTATATTTTGTGCAAATAATATAAACACAAAAACAAGTGCAGTTATTTTATGGGCTAATGCTGAAATCATGCCTCAAAATTAGAGTTTTTTTATTTATGAAATATGACCAAAATCAAATATTGTTTCTATTAGAAATCTTTTCGTTTCGACTTAAATATGATTCTCATTAAAGGGGAAACAACCCATAATACCAACATGCCGAACGAAATAACGAGCCCAAAATTGGTGCCAAAAAACTGTTTAAATACAGCGCCTGTATAGCCTAACAGTGCTGAAATATCCAGTTTTAAAAGAATGAGCGTGCGCGATAAATCGATGGGATTGAGCATGGTGCCTATGAGCGAAATTTTATCTAACGGATAATCTTCAAATAAAACGAGCGACATTAAAAACAAACCATCGTAAATAATCCCTAAAAACAGCCACATTAAAATGGCATAACCAAACCCTTTAATCTTATTTTCGTTTGAAAGGGCAATATTAAAGGCCAATGCCGTAAATATAAAAGTTAAAAAAGTACCGGTAACGAGCAATAATGAAAAGTCCCAAATGGCCGTACTTTTAAACAACCCATAAAATATAAACGGAAGCCCCAAACCTAAAATCAAGCTCATGGAAAGCGATAAGGCCACACCCAAGTACTGACCCAAGAATATGGACGATCGTTTTAATGGCTGTGCGAGCAAAAGTTCGGTAAATTCCTTGGAATTATAATAGTACATCACGCCAAAAATAGTGCCTATAAGCGGTACTAAAACGATAATAACGTTCATTAAAGTAATGACCGCCTTTGATAAATCGTTGTTTAAAAACAAAAGTACAACGCCCAATAATAAATAAAAGGCAAAATACACGTAGCTCCAACGGCTACGCATTAAATCGTAAAAACTGTATTTTAGTATTTTAAGCATGGTTTTCGGTTAAAATGGATGCAATGGCGTGTTCAAAATCGGGTTGGCTGGTTTTGGTTTTCAATTCGGAAACGGTGCCTTTAAAATAAATTTTACCTTCTAAAATGAACACGATTTCATCGGAAATCTCTTCAACAAAACTCATAATGTGCGAGGTTATCAAAATGGTTTTTCCCTTGGCTTTTTCGGCCTGTATCAAATCTTTCAAACGAAGGAGCGAAATAGGGTCGAGCCCCGAGGTGGGTTCATCTAAAATTATAAGCGGACTGTTAAACATAAACGTTAGCACCAAATTTACTTTTTGTTTGGTGCCGCCAGAAAGCGTGCCCAGTTTTTTGTCCAAAAAAGGCTCTAGCTTGAATAATTGTATCAACCGTTCGTCCTCGGTTGTTTTTCCACGCAAATCCTTGATCATCTTTATCAATTCCTTCACTTTTAAATTGCTTGGGAAGTTGGCAATTTGTGGTAAATAATCAATGTGTTGCCTATAGCTTGAATTGTTTTTTATGTGCTTTCCTTGAATGGAAATGCTGCCTTTGTTAGGGATAACCATTCCTAAAATAGATTTTATTAAAGTGGTTTTTCCCGAGCCGTTTGGCCCTAGAACCGCAAAAATCCCTCCTTCCTTAATGGATAGGTTAACGCCGCTCAACACCTGGTTTTTGCCAAATGCTTTATGTAGATCTTGAATGTTTACCATAGGTTTTTTTTCATTAAAGGGTTGTTGTCCATTAAATTATCGGGTGTGAAAACGGGCGATACTTTTTCGGAAAAATCAATAATATCTATAAACAAACTGCGCAATAGAATGATGGTTTCGGGCGTTCGGTTTACGATGTACGAAAACAATTTAACTGGGCGGTACGGCACATCGCCAATGCCATCCTTATTCAAATCATAACCCGTATAGTTGCTCCAATAATTGCGGTCGAACACATTATCGTTCACCTTGCTGTTATATGAAATATCAAAGGAATTGTAAAGGAAATTGTTCGCCAAAAAACGGTTGGTATAGCAGGCGCCACGTACCTTGATGGCCCAACCATTATTGGTAAAATTATTGTTTTTGTATAAAATGCGGTTTGAACCTTCTATATTGATTCCGATGGTGTTTTCCTCAAAGGTGTTGCCCCTAATTTCGGCATCGTTTATTTCCTTTAGCAACAGGCCGTATGATGCCGTTCCCCAGTTTTCGCGAAACACATTATTAAGCATTTTTATTTTTTTTGAAAACATGACCGCAACCCCGGCACCGTTGTTTTCAAAGGTGTTGTCGCTATATTCATCGTTGTTTGAAAACATAAAATGAAGGCCATAGCGTATGTTTAATGCGCTTACATTATTTTTAATCAGGCAGTTATCCGAAAATTCCAAATAAATACCATCGCGCACATGTTGCACATAATTATGTTCAATAACAATGTGGTTACTGTACCATAATTGAATGCCGTTTCCAGAGTTGTATTCTTCAACCGCATCGCCTACTATTTTGTTGTGATACACCTTTCCGTAGCTTGATTTTTCCAAATAAATGCCAAAGAACAACTTTTCCAGAACCAGATTTTTTATGGTAAAATGTTTACTCCGCTTGATGCGGATGGCAGCATAATCTTCCGTATAACTGGTGCCTACATTGATGATGAACAAACCGTCAACCGTTACATTATCGGAAATAACGGTAATAATCTCGCCCTTTCTTTCCCCATCAATAATTGGGTAATTTTCCCCAATGATGGTCAAGGGTTTGTCAACAATAATGCCATGTTCTTTATAAGTGCCTTTTTTAACAATAATGGTATCGTACGCCTTTGCCGCAGCGATGCCTTTTTTTAATGAGGGTATAGCGCAAGTACCGCATACCTCAATTTTTTGGGCATAGCTTGGATAAGCCATTAAAATGACTGCTAAAAAAAGCACTATTTTGTTCATGTTTATTGTTTTAAATGCGCCAGTAGCTCTTCCCAGTTATAAAGTGTTCCTTCTTTTTCTGCTTGCACCTTTTTAGCCTCAGCTTCTGTTTTAAATGCCGTTAGGAAAGCGCCCATGGGGCTTGGTACATTTTTGCTTATTAAAAAAGTAGCTTTGGTGGCATCGATTAAGGCTTCGGGCTCATTGTAGTCGTTAGATAGGTAAAGTTGTACTTCGTTTGCGTCGAATTCATTCATAAAATGTACCATACATTCCGATGAATCGAACATATATACTTTGCCCTTTTTGGTTACAATTTCTGCGGCATGCACTTTATCAACAATAGTCATTTTACAAAAATGGCAACCATCGCTACCATAGTTTATGGCCTTGGGGCCAACGTTGCAACTGGAAAGGAAAAATAAAAATCCTATTGCCAAACTTTTCCAAAGGAAAGAGTGCTTAAATGCTTTAAAATGATTATTTGGTGTTTGCATGATTTTAGTGTTTAGGGTGTTAATTTCTTCAAACTTGCCTTTTTGCCCAACCAAAATGCCACGAGTGTTAACGACATCCCTACAAACATAAGGTATCCGCCAATATGCGGCAAGGAAGTAACATCAAAGTTAAGTAATTTTTGGTGACCAAATAATGGTGGTTTGTAGGTCATGGGTGAACCATCGGGATTAGATATTTTTAAAATGGCATGAGGGTCGAGGTCGCTGCCATATTCCGTTAGCCAATTATTAAAGTCGTACATGCCCAAGACGCCCAACACCGACATGAGCAAAAACCAGCCTAAAAAGAATTTATAGCTTATTTTGCCAGCAAAAGCCAGTATGCCAATAAGAACACCCAGTAGGATCATTCCCAGTACTACTTTTGGGAATATGGCAAATTCCCACATTTCTTCTGCCTTTGGAATGGTTTTCATCCCAATATAGTGGTTCAATCCATCAATATTTTGAAGATCAAATTCTTTCACGCCTTCAATGCCATTAAGGTGTATGTTCATTCCCAATGGTTCAGGATATTGTGGTGCCCCTAACATGATGTTCCATAAAGGGAATTTAAAAAGGCCTAACAACAAAAGCGATCCTATTATCATTATAATACCAGCTTTCTTCATTTTAATTTTATTTTGAATTAACCATTTAGTTAATAGCGTTTTTAACAAAAGGCGAGAGCGATACTTCAACTCTCGCCTTCACAGGGAAATAAACACTAAATAAAACCTCCCTGTTTTACTTTAAAAATCTTCGCCCAAGGTCCAGGATAATGGAATGGTTGATGATGCAGGCGATACGCGTACATAACCTTGCATTTCTTGGTGCAATGCTGAACAGAAATCTGTACAGTAAAATGGCCATACACCTACTTCTTTAGGTTCCCAAACAAAGGTTTCGGTTTGTCCTGGCATAATAAGCAGCTCCGATGTATTGGCACCTAACATGGCAATGCCGTGTGGCACATCATAATCTTGCTCTAAATTGGTAACATGGAAAAACACTTTATCGCCCACTTTAACGCCCTCAATATTGTCGGGGGTAAAATGGCTTCGTATCATGGCCATTTGTATGTGCACTTCGTTACCATTTCTGGTTACTTTGGTAGCAGCGTCACTTGTAGCGGCGTAAGGGTGTTTGTTGTCTTCTAGTTTATAAAGTTTTTTAGAATTTCCTTCAATTAATGAGGCAGGACAGCCCGCAGCGTAATGAGGTTCGCCAATGGTTGGAAAATCCAACAACAGTTCCATTTTATCGCCGGTTATGTCGTATAATTGAGCCGATTGTGTTACCTCAGGGCCTGTTGGTAAATAACGGTCTTTGGTAATTTTGTTCATGGCAAGTACATATTTGCCAAATGGTTTTCTGGAATTTCCACCGGGAATCATCAAGTGGCCAACAGAGTAATAGGTTGGTTTTCTGTCTATAACTTCCCAAGTGCCTAATTTCCATTTTACAACTTCCGAGGAAATGAAGAAGGTGGTATAAGCGTTGCCTTTGCCATCAAACTCTGTATGTAAGGGGCCTAAACCTGGTTGAACCACAGAACCTGCCAAAACATCTTCAAATTTTAAAATTGGAATGCCATACGCTTCACCATCAAATTTTTTGTTCTTGATGGCTTCTTCCATTTTGGTGAAGGAATGTACGGTAAGGTTTGCTGAAAGTTTTCCGTTACCAACAATGTATTCGCCTGTTGGGTCAACATCACAGCCATGAGGCGATTTTGGTGTTGGCAAGAAATAAACAGCACCCGGAACATCCAGTGGGTTAACCGTAAGCACTTCTTTTATCATGGTTGAGGTAGCCGTGTGGGTTTCATCGCTATACACGTTATGGGCATAGTTTGTTGGCATTTTGGTGCCACCACCGTTGTTCACGTATTCCTCAATTTTTTTCCAGTTAATGGCCGCAATAAAATCTTTATCGTTTTGCGATGCGTTAACCTCTAAAAGCGAATTGGCCTCTTCGGTGTTATAAGTGGTAAAGAAGAACCAACCATGCGATTTTCCTCGTCCGGGATGGGATAGGTCATAATTAAAACCAGGCATCATGAGTTGGAATTTAATGGACATGCCCCCATCTTTTGGATCTACTGAAATAAAAGACAGCGCGCCTTTAAAGTTACCTTTGTATTCTTTAATAGGCATATCTTTTTGAGGAACGGGTACAGAAAAACGGGTTCCTGCAACAACATATTCGGTATTTTCGGTTACAAACGATGAACTATGGTTTCCGGCACTATTGGGTATTTCAATAATTTCGGTAGTTTCAAAAGTTGTTAAATCTATTTTTGCGATACGAGGGGTGTTATTTCCGTTAATGAATACCCAGCGTCCATCCAATTCGCCAGCGGTTTGCGAGATGTCTGGATGATGCGAATCGTCCCAAGGAATAAAACCGTGGGATGTATTTAACATGGGTTTGGTTTCTTCGTTATAGCCATAGGCTTTTTCAGGATCTTGTGAAAATACTGGGATTACTTTAAACAAACGTCCAGATGGTAAGCCATAAACAGCCAATTGGCCACTGAATCCGCCAGAAACGAAGGCATAAAACTCATCATGTTCGCCAGGAGCCACATACACTTTTTCGGCAGCGTTTGAACTTAGCGCGCTTTTCGATTTTGATTCGCCGTTATTGCAACTTGTAAACACCAGTGCAATAGCTAAAAATCCGGTAACGGTTTTAAATATTTTTTTCATAATTTAACATATTAAAATAATTAGTTTTCGGGTAATATAACTTTGTCAACCACATGCACAATGCCATTGCCTGCTGGAACGCTTGCAATAATTTTTGCGCCACCAACAAACACATCATCGCCTTTTACTTCAATGTTTACATTTTTGCCGTTGGCTTGACCTAGTTTTTTGAATTTTTTCAAGAAATCCTTCGAGTAGTTGCCCGGAGTTACATGGTACAACAAAATGTTTGCTAGGGCATCTTTGCTTTCTGGTTTCAATAAATTTTCAACCGTTCCTGCGGGTAAAGCTGCAAAAGCGTCGTTTGTGGGCGCAAAAACCATTAAAGGACCAGCATTTACCAACGCATTTTCTAAGTTGGCCGCTTGTACTGCCGTTACAAGGGTTGTGTGATCTTTGGAGCCTATGGCTATTTGAAGCACGTTTGGAGCAGAAGCATCATCTTTAATAAATGCTTGTCCTTCTTTTTTCTCAGTTGCAGTTTCAACTGTACCGTTCGTTGGTCCTACTTGGTCTTGTTCTTTATTGTTTTTACAATTAAAGAACAAGACAACAAGTAAAACAGAAAGTAAATAGTTAAAGTTGGTTTTCATCTGTTTATAATTGTTTTGATTGTTTTCTGTACAAATAGAAGTTGGTTAAGCTGCTATTTTAAGGTTCTAAAGTATTCTAAAACCGCTCTGGCCTCAGCTTCAGTAAGGTTTTGGTTTGCCATAGGCGCGCCATTGAATTCCTTTAATAAATCCATGGCTAAAGGATCTTTTTGGATCATGTCCTCAGGGTCTAAAATCATGTTCATTATCCATTCAGGTGTTCTGCGTTCTAGGATGCCTTTTGGGGCTGGACCAATAAATTTTTTGTCTGGTCTGTGGCAGGCAGTACACATTTTTTTATAAATTTCCTCGCCTTGTGTTGCCATAGCTTGATCAATATCGGCAGGAAGCACCAATTCCTTTATAGGGCCAACGCCCTTGTTTGTTAGGTCAACCCGTTGTGAAGGTGGAGCGGCTTCTGCTGTGGGTGCAGCTTGTTCAGTAGTTGATGGTTTTTCATACGAAAAATTCTCTTTTTTCTTTTCTTCTTTACCGCCACAGCTTATTAGAAGCGATACAGATAATACCATTAAATAATTTAGTGCTTTTTTCATGAGTGTTAATTAATAAATTTGCACAAAAGTATAATGTTTGGGTCGAAATTAATATGACAAAAATCATATTTAAGACAAAAATATCTTTTTTAATTGCATCCATAAAAATTTATAATGAGCTATGCTTTCCAATTCAGCAAAATATGCCATTAAGGCCGTATTGTTTTTAGCGATTCATTCCAATAAGGAACATAAGGTTATGGCAAAGGATATTGCCGAACCCATAAACGTGCCGCAGGCCTATATTGCTAAATTATTACAAATCTTGGTTAGGAAAAATTTGGTGTCGTCCAACAAGGGGCCTAAGGGCGGGTTTTATCTTGAAGAAGAAAATTATAATACGTCCATAATGCGTATTATTAACACTATTGATGGTGAAGACTCCTTAAACGCTTGTATGTTAAGTCTTGAAAAATGTGATGCCGATAAACCCTGTCCATTGCATATAATCTTGAGTGCTTCAAGAAATCATATTGTGGATAACTTAAACCACAAAACCGTTAAGGATTTGGTTTTAAGCGTTGAGGCTGGTGAGACTTTTTTGCCGCTTTAGCGTTAAAAATAAAACCTTACAAATGGTGCCCAAGCATCGGCATAGATACTCTTGTTTTTATCGAACAGCAAGTCGTATCGAATGCCCAAGGTAACATTGCCACTTCTGTACCCTGCACCTACAAATAGTGCTGGCGACCAATAAGTGTCGTCCTTTAAATTCAAATAACTATCATAACGCCTGTTTACATGTAGTTCCTCAAATTCGGCAGAAAGTTGAATTTCATTTATAGGGTTGAACAAACCAATGAGGCTACCTCCTAAAATGGTCGATTTGTACAAGTCTTTTTGTGTGTTGTAGGTGCCGTTTAATCCAAGTCCAAGAGCTACTTGTGGGTTAAATTGGTAAATGGCACTAGGGGCTAAGGTACCGCTAAAAAAACCGTCGCCAAAACTTAGCCCTACACCACCGCCAAAACACACATGGCTCCAAAAATTGGTAGGGCTTTGTTGCGCGTTTAAGGGGGTTATAAAACTAAATGCCGTCATAAAAATAACACATGCCGTTTTAATGATTCGAGTAAATGTCTTCATATAATTGGAAATCTTTAAAAAATTAACATAAAAAATCAGCGTATTGTTGAAACAGCTTCAAATAATTTATAAATATAGTTAAAGAATCTTCTTATTTTACTAAAAGTTGTATTTTTGCTGCCCCGAATGTTACAGGTTTTTTTGATTAAACTTAAGTGATTAATAATAATAATGGATAAATTTTCCTTTTTAAACGCAGCGCACACATCGTATTTTGCCGATTTATACGATCAATATTTACAAAATCCAGATGCCGTAGAGCCAAGTTGGAGAGCCTTTTTTCAAGGGTTCGATTTTGGTAGCGAAAGTTATGGAACGCACGACGACATTGTGGAAAGAAATGTGCCTGCCCAGGAAGTGCCAGAATCGCTTAAAAAAGAATTTCAAGTTGTAAAGCTTATTGATGGTTACAGGATGCGCGGACATTTGTTTACAAAAACAAATCCGGTGCGCGAACGCAGAAAGTATGAGCCAACTTTAAACATCGAAAATTTCGGTCTTTCCGCAAACGATTTAGATACGGTTTTCAATGCCGGTGAGGTTATAGGTATTGGGGCACAAACACTGCGGGTAATCCTCGTTCATTTGGAAAAAATTTATTGTAGTTCCATAGGTGTAGAATACATGTATTTGCGCAACCCAGAGGTAATTAACTGGTGGCAAAGTCAATTGAACGTAAACGACAACCAGCCCAATTTTGATAAGGACACTAAAAAATACATTCTTTCCAAGCTCAACCAAGCCGTTACCTTCGAAAACTTTTTGCAAACAAAATATGTGGGCCAAAAACGCTTTTCTTTAGAAGGCGGCGAATCGCTCATACCCGCATTAAGTAACACCTTGTACATTTCCGTTGAAAAATATGGCGTTAAGGAATGTGTTTTGGGGATGGCACACCGCGGTCGTTTAAGTACGTTGGTAAATATTTTTAGAAAACCGGTTCATGAGCTTTTTAGCGAGTTTGATGGTAAAGATTTTGAAGAATTGGATTTTGATGGCGATGTAAAATACCACTTAGGCCTTACACTCGATAAAACTTTTCAAAACGGAAAAAACATCAAGATGAACTTGGTCCCAAATCCATCGCATTTGGAAACCGTAGCCTCGGTTGCCGAAGGTATTACAAGAGCTAAAATTGATACCGATTATCAGGGCGACGATTCAAAAATATTGCCCATTATCGTTCATGGTGATGCAGCTATTGCAGGTCAAGGCATTGTTTACGAGGTTGCCCAAATGAGCCAGCTTAATGGCTATAAAACAGGAGGCACCCTGCACATTGTTGTAAACAACCAAATTGGGTTTACTACCAACTATCTGGATGCGCGCTCAAGCACCTACTGTACCGATGTGGCCAAAGTAACCCTGTCGCCCGTACTTCATGTGAATGCTGATGATGCCGAAGCGGTCGTGCATGCCGTTGAATTGGCCCTAGCCTACCGAATGCGCTATAAAAAAGATGTTTATATCGATTTGTTGGGGTATAGAAAATATGGCCATAATGAAGGTGATGAACCCCGTTTTACACAACCAAAATTATATAAGGAAATTGCCAACCACGACAATCCGTTTAAAATATATTGCGATAAATTAATTGCTGAAAACACAATAAACCTAGCCTATTGCGATGGTATTGTTGATGAATTTAAAGGTGTTTTAGAAGCTGCCTATACAAAATCCAAAGAAGATAAGTCGTCTAAGGTTAGGGAATTTATGCAAGAACGTTGGGAAGGGTTTACCCGAAAAGGCGTTGAAGCCATGCTTGAAACCGAAAATACCACTTACCCCAAAGAAAACCTGGAAAGCATCGCTAAAGTGGTATCAACCGTCCCAAAGGGTGTTAAGTTTGTGCGTAAGGCCGAAAAAATATTGGAGGGTAGGGCAACCATGGTTTTTGAAACCGATACCCTAGATTGGGGTATGGCTGAAACCCTCGCTTACGGGTCGCTGCTTGAAGAAGGCTTCAATGTACGCATATCAGGGCAGGATGTTGAACGCGGCACTTTTAGCCACCGCCATGCCATTCTGCGTGATGAAATTTCGGAAGACCGTATTAATTTGCTTAATACCAACGCGCTGAACAAAGGGAAAATGGATATTTTTAATTCCTCTTTATCAGAATATGCGGTACTTGGTTTCGATTATGGTTATGCATTGGCAAACCCCAACACCTTAACCATTTGGGAAGCACAATTTGGCGACTTCAGTAATGGGGCACAAATTATTTTCGACCAATATTTATCGGCCGCTGAAGACAAATGGAAATCGCAAAACGGCATCGTAGTTCTTTTGCCACACGGGTATGAAGGCCAAGGTTCTGAACATTCATCGGCTAGAATGGAACGCTATTTACAATTGTGCTCTGAAGATAATATGATTGTTGCCGATTGTACCACGCCCGCCAACTTTTTCCACTTGTTGCGCCGTCAAATGAAACGCGATTTCAGAAAACCGTTAATCGTATTTACGCCCAAAAGCTTATTGCGCCATCCCAAAGCCGTTTCATCATTAAACGAATTGGCAACAGGTACTTTTCAAGAAGTCATTGACGATACTTTAGAACCTAAAAACATAAAAAAATTAGTATTTTGTACCGGTAAATTTTATTATGATTTGCTGGCTCAACGCGAAAAACTTAACAATACAACCGTGGCGCTTATAAGAATAGAACAACTTTTCCCGCTACACGAAGAAAAAATTAAGGAAATTATTGCGCGATACCCTCATGTAGAAAAGTATATTTGGGCACAAGAAGAACCCAAAAATATGGGAGCATGGAGCTACATGGTACAGCGTTTCGATTTTGTAAAGCTGGAAGGTATAACCCGCCCTTACAGTTCGGTGCCCGCACCTGGGTCAAGCACTCGCGACAAAAGAAGGCAGCAACGGGTAATTGACGACGTTTTTGATATGGCCTAATGACATGGATTTGGCATTCAAACTAAGGGCAGCTAGAATCAACAATTTAGAGATGTTTCAGAAGCTATAAATTTTTTGCTTCAAAAAGACAAAAAAAATAAAACAACCAGAACGCAAACCAATAGGTTATAAATAAAATTAAAAAATGATTTTAGAAATGAAAGTGCCTTCACCAGGCGAGTCTATAAAAGAAGTTGAAATAGCAACATGGTTAGTTAAAGATGGCGATTATGTTGAAAAAGACCAGGCCATTGCCGAGGTTGACAGCGATAAGGCAACCCTAGAACTTCCTGCGGAAGCCAGTGGCACCATAACGCTTAAAGCCGAAGAGGGCGATGCAGTGGCGGTAGGGGCTGTGGTGTGTTTAATAGATACCAGTGCAGCAAAACCAGATGGTAAGGAAGCCCCAAAGGAGGAAAAGAAAGTTGAAGCACCAAAGGCAGAAACTCCAAAAGCTGAAGCACCAAAAGCAACAGAAATAAAAACCTATGCCACAGGTTCTGCAAGTCCTGCCGCAAAAAAGATTTTAGCAGAAAAGGGCATGCAAGCCTCAACAGTTTCTGGAACAGGAAAAGACGGACGTGTTACTAAAGAAGATGCCTTAAAAGCGGTACCTTCTATGGGTACGCCTACTGGTGGCGCACGTGGTACCTCCAGAAATAAAATGTCGATGTTGCGCCGTAAAGTTGCAGAGCGTTTGGTGGAAGCAAAAAATACAACCGCTATGTTAACAACGTTTAACGAAGTGGATATGTCGGCCATTTTTGCTTTACGTGAGGAATATAAGGAAACCTTCAAAAACAAACATAATGTTGGTTTGGGCTTTATGAGTTTCTTCACCCTAGCGGTCGTTAGAGCCTTAAAAATGTATCCTGCGGTAAACTCTATGATGGACGGAAACGAGATGATAAGTTACGATTTCTGTGATATTAGTATAGCCGTTTCTGGCCCAAAAGGGTTGATGGTTCCTGTAATTAGGAATGCCGAAAACTTAAGTTTTAGAGGTGTTGAATCGGAAGTGAAACGGTTGGCGCTTCGTGCAAGGGATGGCCAAATTACGGTTGATGAAATGACGGGAGGCACCTTTACAATTACCAATGGCGGTGTTTTTGGCAGCATGTTATCAACGCCCATTATTAATCCACCACAAAGTGGCATTTTAGGGATGCACAATATTGTCGAGCGTCCTGTTGCCGTAAATGGTAAGGTTGAAATTAGGCCCATTATGTATGTAGCACTATCATACGACCACAGGATTATTGATGGAAAGGAAAGCGTAGGGTTTTTGGTAGCTGTTAAAGAAGCCCTGGAAAACCCCACAGAACTGCTAATGGATAACGACGTTAAAAAAGCCTTGGAAATGTAATAATCCTTATTGGATGAATAAAAAAAGGTGACCAGATAATTATTATTTGGTCACCTTTTCTGTTTTAGGGTGCATTAACTAATACAATATAAAATATTTATGGTAATAACAATAATCACTAAAAAAGCAAGTCCAATAATGAAGCATTTATCAAGTATTTTATTGTTTTTTTCCATGGTTTAGGTACTCAAAAAAATTGGCAAAACACTACGATTTGATTTCGTAGTGTTTTTATAGTTATGCTCTCCCTTGAGAATTAATTAATAGCATGGTAAAGATAGGTTATATGGGGTTTTTAAAAAATACGCACTTCTACGTATTTTTTAGTTATAAACAGGAATGTTTACAAAAGCAGAAAGCCTTAAACATAACATTTAAGGCCTTCCTATAATTCTCCCTAAGAACTAATTAATAGCACTGTAAAGATAAGCGGAATAACTAACATAAAAAATACGCACTTCTACGTATTTTTTAAAGATGCTCTTTGTTTACACTGGCCCAAATGGAAAGTGAGGTGGGTTTATTGTCCAATCCTAGTTTAGCTACGATATTGCTGCGGTGTTTATCAACGGTGCGAACGGATATAAAAAGTTCATCGGCAATGTCATGGCTTGATTTGCCTTCGGAAACTAATTTGATAATTCGCAGCTCGGTTTTGGTAAGTAGCTCTAACTTTTCCGATTTATTAATGGGACTGTGGTTTAGGTAGGAAGCTATTTCATCGCTAAAATAAGGTTTGTTATTTAAAACGTTCTTTATGCAAATTTCAATTTCTTCAATAGCAAATTCCTTTAAAATATACCCGTAAACGTTAAACGCTTTTGCTTGGTCGTATAGGGCTTCTTCCTTATCGAACGTTATAAGGATAATTTTCGTGGGCAGGTTGTTTTTTTGGCAAGCTTCGGCAATTTCAAGGCCGGTTTTATGGGGCATTCTAATATCTAAAATGGCAATTTTAGGTTTTAACTTCACAATAAGATGATATGCCGAATTGCCATCGGGAGCGCTTCCTACAATATTGAAGCCCTTAGAGGTTAAAAAGTCTGTCAAACCACGAAGCATCAACGGATGGTCGTCCGCAATAACAATGGAGGTGTTCATTTTTTAGGGCGTTAAGGTGCTATTAATTGAATGGTTAAAGATAGTGAATTTACGGTTTCAAGTAAAGCTGTTTTTTCTCATAATCGATAATAGCATGCGATTTCTTCAATATATCGGCTCCAATAATACCATCAACGGGTTTTGATTTATGGTCTATAAGTGCCGTATTAACATGTGTTAAATTAAATAGTACCAAAATAATTTTATCCGATTGCCATTTGCCAATTTTTACGCTGTTTTTTTTTGACATTTTGGTTTCCATGTTAATGGCCCCAGCACCGGCGGCCAAAACTTTAGAATCTTTTACTTGAAGATTAAAGGTGTCAACCGCTTCAAAACCCACGCACGAGCTTGAGGCACCGGTATCTAAAATAAAACGTCCTTTTACACCATTTAATGTGGCTTTAATCTCAAAATGGTTTGTTTTTGTTAGCTTTAGTTTAATGCCAACATAGCCTTTGTTAAGAAGAAATGTTTCAAGAGTCTCTGCCATGGTTTCTATTTTTCAAGACTAAAAGTAACACAATCAAAACTAGTAAGCTGCCAAAAATTATATAAAAATTGAAACCATTTGTTTTTGCCGCATCAAGTTGGCCATAATAAACAAAAGCACTCCAATAATAGGGCGATTTTTTGGCGTTGCCAATTGTTTCGTTTTTTAAATAATCGATTTTTGAACGGTTGTTTGCCAAATATGCCGATTGTAAATCTGCATAGTTTTCATAAAACGACTCCATAATCTGCGAGGTTGATAAATCGTTTATTTGCCACAAAGTAAACAGCAAATTTTCAGCCCCGGCATACTGAAATCCGCGGGCTATACTCATGGCACCCTCGCCTTTGTAAAGTTTGCCAACGCCTGTTTCGCAAGCACTTAAAACCACCAAATGGGCGTTTAGATCTAAGCTGTACAATTCGTTTAAATACATGGTATCATCGAAAAACGATATGTTGGCAGGCGTTACAAAATTGCCGCTGCTGGCATGGGTTGAGACATGCAAAATGCCAAAATTAGGGGCATGTTTTATAAAGTTTCCTTTCGAGGCTTGGGCATTTAAAAAGATGGTTGAAGGCATTTCCTTTTTAATAGCCTGAGCTTCATCAATGGAGTAGGTTAGTTTTTGGTTGCTATGTTCAAACACAGGGAAAAATCCGAGAAGTTTGTTGTTGTTAACAATGGTACTTTCGGTTAAAAAAAATTGCACGCTGGAATTATAGGCAACTGTTTGGTTTTTAACAACAAAGGGCATGTTGGCGAAAACTGTTGAAGCGGTTTTAGAGGAAAGGAGCGCTTCAAAAGGAACGAAATTCAATAGGCCATCGGGAATGATGACCACGTTTCTGTAAGAAGCCGTTTGGTTGAATTTTAGCAAGTTGTAAACACCAAACGCCCTAGTGGTATATTGGTTAATAGCGTTGTTTATAATGGAAGCATTATCAAATAAATGGATGAAATCAATAATGCTTTCTTTCGTTTCGTTGGTTAAAGGTATGGTCTCTACGCTAATATTGGTTTCAGAAATAACAAACTGATAAATGGCGTTCCTTCCGTAAAAATAGGCTACTAAAACGGCTTGGTTTTTTGCTAGTTTTTGCTGAATGGCTTTTAAGCTATAAAGGGTTTTGTTCTGAGGGTATTTTTTTTCAATCGCTGTTTTTAATGCTTTTAATTGAATGCTTATGTGGCTTAATTGTGCGCTCAAGGCATTTACTTTTGAAGCTTTATTTGTGCCAAGTTGCTCTTTAATCAGCAAATTGGTGTACCGTTCCTGTTCTTTAATCAGGCGCAATTCCTGTATCAATAAAGTATCGGTGGGATGTTTTTGCAATTGCTTTTTTTTCAGGTGAACCGACTTTAAAACCGAGGCTTTGTGGGTTTCAGCATATTGAAACGCTTCAAACAAAAGGGTTTTGTTTTTGGTTTGCTTGTAGGTGGTTAACAGTAGCTCTATACAGTTTTCGCTCCGTATGCGGTTATTGGTTTCGTTTAAAATCTTTGCCTCTTGCGAGGTCCAGTTATCTTGCAACAATCCTGAAACATAAAAGCTTAAATCGTAACTTTTTAATGCTTGTGCAGCATCTGTTTCAATGGCAGCGTGTAGGTCGAAAATATCTACAAATGTGTTTTCGGCATATAAATCTTTCTTTGAAGGCAACCTCTCACTTTTAAAATTTGGAATTAATAATTTAATCGCTTTTTGCAGACTTTTTAAAGCGCCGTTTTTGTTTTTAAGAAGGAATTGAAGTTGTGCTTCTTCAACATAAAATTTGGCTAAATCTCTTGAGGAAAACTCGGCGCTATCAAGATGTTCTTTTGCTTTTTCAAATGAAACAAGGGCTTTTTTATAATTGCCTTTTTGAAACGCTACAAAATAATCGTTCTTAAAGCGTTGAAATTGGGAAGCTGCATTATTTAAAAGCGAGGCATCTTCATAGTTGTTTAAAGCAATTAAGCTAGAGTTTTTGATGCCTTGGAGAAGTGCTTTTTGATTTGTACTTGCGTTTGAAAGCTTCAAGGCATCGTTAACAATTTTTAAAACCGTTTCGTGCTTGCCTATGGTTTGGTACAGCTTCGCCAAATTTATGGCACCGCTTATTTGATGTTTGGTGTTTTTGTTTTTTTCGGCTAAATATAGATATTGGTTTATGGTGCTTACGGCGTTGGTATAATCGCCCGTTTTGGTGTATAGGTTGCCAAGGGGTTTAAAGCAGCTTTCAATAATATCGAAATCGGAAAGTCTTGAAAGGGCGTTGTCGTTAAAGCGTTTTAAGGCTTCTTCGTAAGTTGCAATCGCTTCTTTTAATTTTGAACGGGTCTCTAAATAATAGGCTTTATGGCATTGTAAAAAAACAAGTGCCAATTGTTCGTCTTTTGTTTTTACAAGCGATTTAAAGTTGGCTTCCTGGGCATTTAATAGATTGAAAGATGCTTCATTGTTCTTGCTTATAAACGTTTCGGCAGCAGTATAAATGGCTTCTTCCAGATTTTGGGAAAAGGCCATTCCGCAGATGAAGTAGATTAAAAAAATAATGCTTCTTGCCATATGCAATGTTCCAGCAGGGTTTTTAAGACCATGCAGGTGTTTTTTGTGTTAAATGACGCTATGTTTCAAAACTTCCAAATGGCGTAAAATTGGCAATAATTAAAATCGTTTTCAAAATCCATAACGTAGCGTGCGCCCAAACTGGGGCCAATGCGCGCAAAACCAGCGGTAGTCTCAAACAACAAACCCGTTCTTAAATTGGTAAACGCATTTGTTGTGGAAGCTTGCGATTTGGTAGCGCTTATAATGGGCGCATCGGGTTTTAAGCCTTCAAAACGCTCGACCAAGATGCGTTCATTTTGTTTTTCACTTATAGAAATGGTGTTTTGCAAACCCGCACCCAAACCTATATAATTGTTGATGTTGTAGCGCAGTAAAACGGGCACGTCCCAATCAATATTTTCAAACGAAAAAAGAGTTGTGGTGCGTTGCAAAAAGCGTTCGCCTTGTGCACCTTGAATAATTTCATCAACCACATTGGTGCTAGAATCGTAATTATGGAAATTATTCATTAATTCCACCTGCCAATACCAACGGTACGATTTATAGGGTGAAAGCGTTGCGCCAAAGAAATAACTTTCGGAATTGTTCAAGTTTGAAAAAGAATTAACGCCCACTTTTGCACCTATCGAGATACCCGGTAAAAAGCGCGTTGTTGAATAATTGGTAATGATGGGGTCGTTTTTATCAAAAATGATGGCTGTTCTACTTTTTGTTTTTTGTTTATGAAAATCTTTGGCAAACTTAATACTGTACTTAACAAACCCTTTGGTGGAATCATATTCCTTAACGTTTTTTTGCTCGCTTCCGGGAAGATAAATATTCTTAAAGGTAAAAATGGCTTGTGTTTTTGTAAACGTGGTATCCAAACAACTATAAATCACCTCTTGTTTTGGGCAAATATCGCATTTTGGGTACATGTCTAAAATTTTGATGGTCGATTTATCCAACATATCAGGAATATCGGTCTCCAAACGAATGGTGCGCGCGGGCCCTTCGCCATTATTTTGAAACTTGATTTTATATTTCAAAGTTTTAAAACGGACGAAGCGGTAGTTCATAAACGTGCCGTTTGACGACATTTTATTGGGATCGTGCGAAGTAACTATTTCCATTTCCATATCCTTTACCTTGTGATTGTCGTAATTGGCATCGGGCACATAAATGCCGCGAACGGAAATGATGGCACTGGTATCTTTTACCATTTCGGGCGTTGTTTTTAAGCTGAAAAAGATGTTGCGTTCTTCTTTTGGTTGTAAATTATCGAATTCTAAAAGGGTCCAGTTTTTATAAAATGCTTTCGATTTTTCGATGGTTAGGGGCAAGTTGGTTTTTTCGGTGGAATCTTGCAAAAAGGTCCTGGTTTCAAAGTAATTGGTGTTTGAAGATGCTAAATACATGCCGTCATCATCAATAGTTCTTGTAAAAGCAAAGCCTTCCGTATTGCTGTTTTTTTCATTGTGATAAGTTCTGGTTTCCAACAGTTCAAAATTAGCTGCCTTGTATTGGTGTTCGTTGTAAAACAGATACAGTTTTCCGTTGGTAACATAGTCTTTTGGGTTTTTATAGCTTACCACCAGCACCATTTCTTCATCTGGAACGGGTTCTCGGTTGCGTTTTAATGTAAAATCCTCATCCATTAACGCTATATCATCAGCTGTTGAAGTTACTTCGTTAATGGCAATTTTTTTTGGTCTGGTAGTTGGCGGTTTTCCAGTGTCGTAATTATTGGTTGCCCATAAGCGTACTTCGTATTCACCGGGTTTTTTATAAATGTGTTTTGGTGTAGGTTCGGTACTATAATGGCCATCGCCAAATTCCCAGAAATGGGTATAAAACGCTTTTGGTGCTCCCGCTATTTGGTTTAAAGTGGGTGTTTCTGGCGTGAAAAGCACCATATTTCCGGTAGCGTTTGTTTTTATGGTTGCCGTTCTTGTTATGGTATCGTTAACCAGTTTTTGGGCAGAAGCAGCTAGTGCACTTGCCACGAATAAAAAAAGGACGATGAATTTCTTCATGATACATTACAGTTTAGTTGTTCATAAATATACAAAAAGCGTTCACTTATCCTAATATCTATATAAATGGGCTGCAATCATAACGAGGTTTGCCCATATAACAAAAAGGACAAACATGATTAGAATGATTATAACGGCATTTTTCTTCATACCATTATATCAATCGGAAGTGCTTTTTGTTACCCTTAAAAATGAAAAAAACCAGAAACAAAAGCCTCTGGTTTTTAGTAAGTAGGTTAAGTACGGGGAAACCAATACTAAGTAGGTAATTAATTGTGTAGATTATTTAAGGTAAACCGTTAATGATGGCTGTAAGTTGCGCTTCGGTAGCAATGGCCATGTCGCTGGTTGTAAATGTGATAATGCCGTTCGCAACAATGGTTACGGCCTTTATGGCGTATTTCCAGTTGCCATTAACTTCCGATACAAAAATGGCATGACATTCTAAACCAATAGGGATTTGTCCGTAATGCTCGCTAAACAATCCGGTTGCAGGATCGTAAGTATCTAATTGGGCCAAACCGGTTGTTTCACCGTCATACGACAAATAAACGGCCGAGTTTTTGTTGTCATTCCCTTCGGGAACAGCAGCTAAAATGGTTGTTTTTGGTCTGGGGTCGTTATAAAATCTATCTACGTTGCTCCATCCAAAGTTACCTATAAAGGCATAATAGTTGGAACCTTCAGCAAACACACCTCCTTTACCGTTGGCGCCATCGCGTTTTGCTTCTTCCCAAACTAGGTCGCCATTATCATCAATGAGGCCATTCCATAAGATCATGTTAGTATCGGTGCCGCCGGTTAAATTAGCTGGGATAATGAGTTGAAGTTCACAATTGGTGGCCAAGGCAACACCATTTTGAGAGGCTTCCAAAAAGAACTCGCCACCTGTTAGCAATAAGGCTTTATCGCCGTTTGGCATAAGGCCCATGGTAGGTTTGTTGGTAGTTAACATGTTGCCTTTGTTGAATATCTCAACATATTCCAAATCGACGTTACCTGTTACGGCATTGCCGTTTTTGGTTAAACAGTTTCCGTTGATGGTAATTTTTACACCTTTTTTTGAGGTTAGGGTTACCGCGCCATCTTCGGCCTTAAATTGAAATTTTTGGGTCATTTCTTCAAGGGCCTTTTCTTTTATGCCATCAAACGCCTCGGCGGTTGCTACACTGCACAAGTCATCGCAATCATCATCGATGCCTTCCGATTTGCTACAGCCTGTAAGCAGTAAGGCCGTTATTAAAAGGGTTCCTAAAATGTGCTTTAAATGGTTGCTCATGTTTTTAAAATTGTTTGAGTGTTCTTGAAATTGATTTGTTGTTTTCATGATAATTTGGGTTTTTAATTGTTATTTGATGGTATATAAACAGGGCAACTTTTTTGTTACCCTGTTTTGGTACTTATTTTTATTGTTGCGGTTGGCTGATGATGATTTTTGATACAATGGCGTCACCAGAAGCCACTAAGGCAATCATTTTATTGGCGTAATCTTCAGTAGAGGCATAACCTTTTGCCGATCCAGTTTCAGTTTCAACTTCCCAGAAATAGTTTCTGTTGGTGTTCATTTCGCTTTTTAATACGAAGTAACTTGTAATTTGCGTTCCTGTTACAACTTCGCCAGAGCTTGATAGTTTCATCATTTCCTTGGCACTTTCAAGTGATAGTGAAGTACCGGAGTAAACCCCTTTTGTGGTTTCAACTTGCCACTCAAAAATTTGGGCGATGTTATCTTTTGAAACAGTTCCAATTTCAGTTGAAGCGTTAAGTGTTTTGTTTTCATTGGCGGCATTTACATTTAACATTGATAAAGCTACGGTTGCGATAATTAAAATTGATTTTTTCATGATTTCTAGTTTTTATGGATTAATTAAAATTTGATTTGTAATTTTTGTTGTTACACCCTTATATCAAAACCATTTATATTTTGTTACCCATTTATTTTAAACTTTTTTTAAATTAGCAGTAAATACAAGGGTTAATGAGCGAAAAAAAATTACACGACGACCAAAAATATATCGATGGATTGGTGCAAAACAATGCCTTTATTATAGAGGCCATTTATGATAAATTCGCGCCCAAGGTTATCAATTACATCAAACAGAACAGTGGCGATAGCGACCAAGCGCAGGACATTATTCAAGACACCTTAATAACCATATATAATCAAGCAAGCGAAAAGAAGCTGGAATTAACCTGCCCATTCGATGCGTATTTCTTTTTACTGTGCAAGCGCAAATGGTTGAACGAACTAAAAAAAACGTCGAATAAAGAGGTAACAATTAAGGAAGACATTTTATATAAAGGAGAAGACGCTCATGAACTAGCTTTTGAAACCGATTTGTACGGCGAAAAACACGCCTTATTTACAGAAATGTTCAATAAACTAGGAACCGCTTGTAAAGAATTATTGGCCGCAACCTTTAAAATAAAATCGATGGAAGAAGTGGCCGAAAGTTTAGGTGTAACATACGCTTATGCCCGAAAAAAGAAATCTTTATGTATTGGTAAATTAACAGAGCTGGTTCGCGAATCACCAAAATTTAACCTACTTAATAAGTAACCATTATGGACGAGCAAGATTATACATTATTTGAAGATTACCTTTTAAAAGCACTATCAGAAACTGAAAAAGAAGCTTTTGAAACCCGTTTGAGCACCGACCCCGCATTTAAGCAACGTTTTAATACCTATAAAGAACTGTCTGCGTTTTTAGAGCATACATTTGAAAATGAAGCAGCTTCAACAGACTTTAAAAATAACTTAAAAGCTATTTCAAGTAAACATTTCAAGAAACAACAAGCTACAAAAAAAGGCATTCAATTTAAACCTTGGCAATATGCCATGGCGGCAAGTATCGCATTATTAATTGGCATAACGTTGTTCAATAAGCTGTCCCATCCGGTTTATGCCGATTATGCCAATTACGACAGCATCAGTTTAACCGTAAGAGGCAATGAAGATGGGCTACTGAAAACCGCCGAAAACGCCTTTAACAAAAAGGATTTCGCCAAGGCGGAAGTAGCCTTCAAGGAATTGTTGCTTACCGATGAAAAAAATTCAGAATTACAATTTTATAGAGGCGTAACAAATATTGAATTGAATAATTTCGCCATGGCCGATTGGTTATTAAAAGGTTTGAAGGACGGCCATTCGGTTTATAAAACCAAAGCAACGTATTATTTGGCGTTAAGTAAATTAAAACAAAAACAATACGATGCGGCTGTTGAAATTTTAAAAACCATTCCAGATGAGGCCGAAGAGCATAAATTGGCCCAAAAATTAATTAAAAAGTTGGATTGACACTCGACCTGCAAGGTTTTTAAAACCTTGTAGGCCTCAAATTCATAATATCTATTGTGAAATAGGCATTCAACCCCATAGGTTTTAAAACCGTGGGGTTTTTTCATTCGTGAAAATTCTTCAAATTTACTTAATACTTTAATTTCTTCACTATTTTTACCCTATGATAATTACCGATACACACACCCATCTGTACAGCGAAGCCTTTGATGACGACCGATATGATATGATAAACCGTGCCATCAACCAAGGCGTTTCGCGTTTTTTTGTTCCTGCCATCGACTCAACATATACGCAAGCCATGTTCCAACTAGAACACGATTTTCCAGATCGGGTGTTTTTAATGACGGGCTTGCACCCAACCCATGTAAAGGAAAATTATAACGAGGAATTGCGTCATGTAGAAACCATGCTCGCAAAGCGGAAGTTTTATGCCATTGGAGAAATTGGTATCGATCTGTATTGGGATACTTCAACCTTAGCAATCCAAAAGAAGGCATTCAAACATCAAATACAATTAGCAAAAAAGTACAAATTGCCTATTGTTATCCATTGCCGTGAGGCTTTCGATGAAATTTTTGAAGTACTGGAAACAGAACGGAGTGCCGATTTATTTGGTATTTTTCATTGTTTTACCGGCACCTTAGCACAGGCACACCAAGCACTGTCTTTTAATATGAAGTTAGGGATAGGTGGTGTAGTAACCTTTAAAAATGGGAAAATCGACCAGTTTCTTAATCACATTGACATTAAGCACATTGTTTTAGAAACCGATGCCCCTTATTTGGCGCCCGTGCCCTATCGCGGAAAACGCAACGAAAGTGTATATATAATGAAGGTATTGGAAAAGTTATCACATATATATAAGGTATCTTTAGAGGAAATAGCCAACATCACCACCCAAAACTCAAAAGATGTTTTTGGAATTTAATAATTCAAAAAAAACGTAAATCAAATGTCAAAGCCCAACATATTGCTAATTTATACAGGCGGCACCATTGGTATGATCAAGGATTTTAAAACAGGGGTGCTAAAAGCCTTCGATTTTAAAACCCTTTTGGATAAAATTCCCGAGCTGCACCTTTTGGAATGTACCATTGAAACGGTTTCTTTAAATGAACCTATCGATTCAAGCAACATGAACCCGCGCTATTGGGTGCAAATTGCCGAAATCATAGAGTCAAATTACGCTTCATGCGACGGTTTTGTGGTGCTTCACGGCAGCGATACCATGAGCTATACCGCTTCCGCACTAAGTTTTATGTTGGAAAATTTAGCAAAACCCGTTGTTTTTACAGGGTCGCAATTGCCCATTGGCGATTTAAGAACCGATGCCAAGGAAAATTTAATAACCTCCATTCAAATGGCATCATTACAAGAAAACGGGAAACCCTTGGTAAAAGAAGTTTGTTTATATTTTGAATACAAATTGTACCGCGCCAACCGAACCACGAAATTAAATGCTGAAAACTTTAAGGCGTTCGCTTCCTTAAATTATCCCGAACTGGCAGAATCTGGGGTGCACTTAAAAGTAAATTATGAACATTTATTCAAGCCCGATTTAAAAAAACCATTGCTTGTGCATAAAAATTTAAGCACCAATATTGCACTTGTAAAACTGTTTCCGGGCATCTCGCTAGCGTTTTTAAAGAGTGTTTTGGCGACACCAAACCTAAAATCGGTGATTTTGGAGACTTACGGCGCCGGAAATTGCACTACCGAAGCATGGTTTATTGCCCTTCTTCAAGAAACAATAAACAAAGGCATCCATATTATAAATGTTACGCAATGCGCTGGCGGAAGCGTGATGATGGGGCATTACGAAACCAGTAACCAACTGAAAGACATAGGAGTAATATCAGGAAAAGACATCTCAACCGAAGCGGCAATAAGCAAACTCATGTTCATGTTAGGGCAAAAAACAGCCCCTGAAATTTTCAAGGCCATGTACGAAACCTCTTTACGCGGAGAAATGTCTCAAAATTAACCTTTAAAATTTTATGGATTGAAGATTTTTTCGTTATTTGAACCCCGTAAATAAGTACAATTGAAATACAGAGAGGTGGCCGAGTGGTCGAAGGCGCACGCCTGGAAAGTGTGTATACTCCAAAAGGGTATCGAGGGTTCGAATCCCTTCCTCTCTGCTGTAATTTTTATTTTTTTATTGTATTTTTTTTATATCTTTAACACTTTAATTAACTAATAAAATTAAGATTTAGAACATGAAAAGATTATTTTCTATCCTTGCCATTACAGGAATGATGGCATTTGGAACTGTTAATGCAACAACCAATGCAAGCACAAACACAGCTACAACAACGGTAGCAACCATGACACAAGATGAAGCGGCAGCTCCTGCCGAAGAACTTGGTTTTCATCAAGAATTAAAAAAGAGGTTTATTGAGGGTGGCCCTGGATTTATGGGCATCGTTCTATTATGTTTAATTCTTGGACTAGCAATAGCTATCGAGAGAATTATCTTTTTAAACCTTTCTACCACAAACACAAAAAAATTAACCCAAGAAGTTGAAGACGCTCTTGCTTCTGGTGGCGTTGCTGCTGCAAAAGAAGTTTGCAGAAACACAAAAGGCCCCATCGCTTCTATCTACTACCAAGGATTGGACAGAACCGACGAAGGTTTGGACGCTGTTGAAAAAGCGGTTATCGCTTACGGTGGAGTGCAAATGGGCCAATTAGAGAAAAACGTATCTTGGATTTCATTGTTTATCGCTTTGGCACCTATGTTAGGGTTCATGGGAACAGTAATCGGGATGATTCAAGCGTTTGATAAAATTGAGGCTGCCGGCGATATGCAACCATCACTTGTTGCGGGTGGTATTAAAGTAGCACTTTTAACAACGGTATTTGGTCTTGTTGTGGCAATGATCCTTCAAGTTTTCTACAACTATATTATTGCTAAAATCGATAGTATCGTTAATGATATGGAAGATGCTTCCATCACGTTAATGGACTTATTGATTAGAAATAAAAAGTAATAATTTTAATAAAATATTAATCATGAATTTACACAAAATACTCAAGTATTTGGCTTACGCCCTTGGTATTATTGGAACTATATTTGCTTTGATGCTGATGATGACAGATTCAGATAGCATGATCGACAATATCTTGATAGTTACCTATGTAGTACTTTTTGTTGTAATAGCCTTAATTCTTGTATATGTTATCAAAGGCTTATTTGCTGGCGACATCAAAAAAACCTTGATAACTGTTGGTCTGTTTTTAGCTGTGATATTAATTTCTTATATGATATCCTCGGGTACAGACCTGGACTTAAAACAATTTAACGACAAAGGTTTGGGCATAACAGAAGGTATTTCTAAAAATGTAGGGGCAGGTCTATATGCTTTTTATATTCTTAATAACCGTTGCAATTATCGCAACCTTCCTATCAAGCTTGAAAAAACTTTTAAATAAATAAATTATGGCAAAAAGAGCAGCACCAGAAGTAAATGCAGGCTCCATGGCCGATATCGCGTTCTTACTATTGATATTTTTCTTGGTAACAACCACTATTGAGACTGACTCTGGTATTAACCGTAAACTGCCTCCAATTGAAGATAATAACGAAAATGTGGTTATCAAACAAAAAAACATTTTTACCGTACTTTTAAACGGTAGAGACCAGTTGCTTGTTGAAGATGAACCCATGGAACTTAAAAATTTAAGAAAGGCAGCTATTGAATTTTTGGATAATGGCGGAGATGGCACTTGTACTTATTGTAAAGGTAAGAAAGACCCAACATCTTCCGATAATCCGGATAAAGCCATCATATCATTAAAAAATGACCGTGAAACATCCTATAAAATGTATATAGCCGTTCAAAATGAATTGGTGGCAGCATACAACGTTTTAAGGGATGCAAGAGCACAATCATTATACGGCAAGTCATTCTCCGAAATGGAAGCAAACCTTAATGATGTGAACTGGCCAGGAAACAAAACAAAGTTAAAGGAACAACTTGAAAAAATAAAAGTAGAGTATCCCCAAAAACTTTCAGAAGTACAATAATTAAAATTTAACACATTATTATGGCTAAATTTAATAAGAAACCAGGAGGCGAAATGCCAGCTATATCAACAGCATCGTTACCAGATATTGTGTTTATGCTATTGTTCTTTTTTATGGTTGCTACCGTGATGAGAGAGAACACCCTAATGATCGAGAATAATTTACCTTATGCAGATCAAGTTGAAAAGCTTGATAAAA
The DNA here is from genome assembly GCF_009746565.1 of Mariniflexile maritimum. Classification (GTDB taxonomy): domain Bacteria; phylum Bacteroidota; class Bacteroidia; order Flavobacteriales; family Flavobacteriaceae; genus Mariniflexile; species Mariniflexile maritimum. Next base: position 19,530 of record NZ_WRPN01000011.1, on the reverse strand, counting down.
AGGACTTGGTTATGTATATATATGCAGGAAAGCCAAGTGCAAATTACAAACAATATGGTAATGTAGCCCGCATTCAGCTTAACGATAAATTTGCCGATGTAAACGACATTGCCGCTTTTATTGCAGCAGAGCGCGCCTCAAAAAGAGAAGAATTAATACCATTTTTAACGACCGCTTTAAAAGTGGATAAAGATGCCAATATGGGTTTAATAGGTGATATTAAACAGGAATTGCGCAAGCAAAATGCCTTAAAAATTAATTACACAACCAAAAAAGGTAGTGTATTTGGTAGAGATTAATTTCTAAATTCTTAATTTTATAAAAAGGCGCGCTGAAATTTCAGCGCGCCTTTTTATTTTTAATACCTTCACAACGTCATTTAGTGTTACCGGTTTATTCACCACAAATTGTCATTTTAAAATGAAATGTTTATTAAGGGTATGGTTTGTTTTGTTTAGTGTTCATCTGTGTTATTCACAAGAGGATAGTTTGGTTGTTGCAGATGCCCATTATAAGGAAGATCAATTTTATATTGGAATAAGCTATAATTTATTGGGAAACAAGCCCAAGGGAATCAAACAAAGCGGGTTTTCAACAGGGCTTCACTTTGGGGCGATAAAGGACATGCCGTTAAACCAAAACAGGAATATTGCCCTAGGCATTGGGCTTGGTTATTCATTAAACACCTACAACCAAAATTTACTTATCAATAAAGATGCCACTGGCCGCGTGGTTTATGCCATAATAAGCGATACTAATTTTTATACAAAAAACAGGTTCACCACCCAATCGGTCGAGCTTCCCATTGAGTTTCGTTGGCGTACCTCAACCCCAACAGAATATAAGTTTTGGCGCGTTTATACGGGCTTTACGGTGGGCTACCAGCTATTTAATTCCGCTAAGGCAAAAGGAGATTTTGGGAATTTGAAAATCAAGAATAGTACCGATTTTAGTAAATTCCAATATGGTTTAACGCTTTCTGCGGGGTACAACACCTGGAATTTATATGTTTATTACGGCTTAGACCCTGTTTTTTCAAACAAGGCAAAACTTTTAAACAATGCTGTTGAAATGAATGCCATTAAAGTTGGCTTAATGTTTTACGTGCTTTAAATGCTGGTTTAGGGCGCGCAATTACAACCAATAGGTTACCAAGATCAATTGTGGGATGGTGCCTATAAAAACACCTGTAAGCAATTCGGTATAGGTATGGGCTTTTAAATGAAGGCGCGATGTGGCAACCGCTCCCATGATGATACTCATTAAAACCAATGTTCCAAGAATATTGATGCTGAAGTGGATGCTTAAATTTATAAAGAACATGAACAATCCAGAAATGGAGATCATGTGGATGCTGGCCTTAAATTTGAATACAGCAAGCATTAAACACGCCATAGTTGATATTAAAACACCCACGAAAAAGTAATAAAGCTCAATGATTTGTGAGGCTGTGATGATGCGTTGCAATATGATTAGAACAATTACGCAATTTAAGGCCAAAGGGAAAATACGCTCGTTGGTTGATTTTAAATGAATGGATTGCACCTTGTTCAAGGTTTTTAGTAGAAAGTAAAGTAGAATGGGCAATACCAATGTTAATATGAACAGCGATATTAATTTGGCCTGAACAATTTCTTTGGGAATAAACCGGGGTGATTTTGAAAAATAAAACAGCACGCCCAACAAGGGCATGATTAGAGGATGAAAAATAAACGAGATACTCCTTAAAACACGATCCATCATATCTTTTTGCGTAACCGCGCTACCGGAATATCCAGTTGTTCTCTATATTTTGCTACGGTACGTCGTGCAATGGGGTAACCTTTATCTTTTAATATAGAAGCCAAGGTATCATCGGTTAAGGGTTTTCGTTTTTCCTCTTCCTCGATAACCGTTTCCAATATTTTTTTTATTTCACGGGTTGAAACGTCTTCCCCTTGGTCGTTTTTCATCGATTCTGAAAAGAACTCTTTAATCAATTTTGTTCCGTATGGGGTATCCACATACTTACTGTTTGCAACTCTTGAAACGGTTGAGACGTCCATGGAAATCTCATCGGCAATATCCTTAAGGATCATGGGCTTAAGGTTGCGTTCATCGCCCGTTAGAAAGTATTCCGATTGGTAGTGCATAATGGCACTCATGGTAATAAATAACGTTTGTTGCCGCTGTTTAATGGCCTCAATAAACCATTTGGCGGCATCTAGTTTTTGCTTGATGAAAATAACAGCATCTTTTTGCGATTGCGATTTGTCCTTCGACTCTTTATAGCCTTTCAGCATGTCGTTATATTCACGCGACACATGAAGCTCGGGGGCGTTACGTCCATTAAGGGTTAGTTCCAGTTCACCATCCACAATTCTAATAGCAAAATCGGGCACCACATGCTCAACAATACGGTTGTTTCCAGAAAAGGAACCTCCAGGTTTTGGGTTTAAATGTTCAATTTCATGTATGGCATCCTTTAGTTGGATTTCAGAAATATCGAACTTTTGAATTAATTTGTCATAGTGTTTTTTGGTAAATTGGTCGAAAGCCTCATCAATAATAGCAATGGCCAATTCGGTATCGGGTGTTTTTTCCTTTCGGTGCAATTGGATGCTTAAACACTCTTGTAAGTTTCTGGCACCAACGCCGGCAGGATCTAACTGGTGCACTATTTTAAGTACTTTATTTATTTTTTCTTCGGAAGTATAAACGCTTTGGGTAAATGCCAAATCGTCCATAATATCCGATAAAGAACGACGTATATAACCGCTTTCATCGACGCTGCCTACTAGAAATTCGGCAATTTCACGTTCCTCCTCATCCAGTCTGTAAGTGTTTAACTGACTGATGAGATGTTGCGTAAACGAGGTGCCCGATGCATAAGGCATGGTTTTTTCTTCATCGTCGCTACTATAATTGTTGGCTTGTGTTCGGTAATCGGGAATTTCATCATCGCTTAAATAGTCATCTACATTAATATCGTCGTTCCCAATGGTTTCAGAGTCGTCATACTCATCATTTGAATTATCAAAATCGGTGTCAAAATCGTTTTCTAATTCTTCTGAACCCCCTTCAAGCGCAGGATTTTCTTCCAGCTCTTGCTTTAAACGCTGCTCAAAGGCTTGTGTGGGCAACTGGATCAATTTCATTAATTGAATTTGTTGCGGCGACAGCTTTTGCGATAATTTGAATTGTAAATGTTGCTTGAGCATTTTTTGATTTGGTTTCTGTAAAAATAATAAACTATTTCTAATAAAAAGACCTCACAGGTTTTTAAAAACCTGTGAGGCCCGATGGATCCTTGTTTATTTTAAAATTCAGCATTTTGGGGTGTTCTAGGAAACGGTATCACATCACGAATATTGCTCATACCGGTTGCAAACATAACCAATCGCTCGAACCCAAGGCCAAAACCGGCATGTACCGCGGTGCCAAATTTGCGCATGTCCAGATACCACCACAACTCTTCCTCGGGGATGTTGATGGCTGCCATTTTTTGCTTTAACACATCCAAACGTTCTTCACGTTGGGCGCCACCCACAATTTCACCAATGCCGGGAAATAAAATGTCCATGGCGCGAACGGTTTTGCCATCGTCGTTCAAGCGCATGTAAAACGCCTTGATGTTGGCAGGATAATCGAACAAGATTACGGGGCACTTAAAGTGTTTTTCAACCAAATAGCGCTCGTGCTCGCTCTGTAAATCGGTGCCCCATTCGTTAATGATGTATTTGAACTTCTTTTTCTTGTTGGGGGTGCTATCGCGCAGAATATCAATAGCTTCGGTATAGCTTACACGTTTAAAATGGTTGTCGGTTACAAAGTTTAGTTTTTCAATCAGGGTCATCTCGCTGCGTTCGGCCTGTGGTTTTGCTTTGTCCTCTTCCTGCAAACGCGCATCTAAAAAGTCTAAATCTTCACGGTTGTTTTTTAGGATGTATTTCAGCACGTATTTCATAAAATCCTCTGCCAAATCCATATTGCCTGCCAAGTCCATAAAGGCCACTTCGGGTTCAATCATCCAAAATTCGGCGAGATGGCGCGAAGTATTGGAGTTTTCAGCCCGAAACGTAGGCCCGAACGTATAGACTTTCCCTAAGGACATGGCGTAGGTTTCGGCTTCCAACTGCCCAGAAACGGTTAGGTTGGTTTCCTTTCCGAAGAAATCCTTGGTATAATCAACGGTACCTTCATCGGTTAAAGGCGGTTTTTTTGCATCTAAATTGGTTACCCGAAACATTTCGCCAGCGCCTTCGGCATCACTTCCGGTAATGATGGGCGTGTGCACATAATAAAAACCGTTGTCGTTAAAATATTTATGGATGGCAAACGATAGGGCGGAACGCAAGCGCATCACCGCGCTAAACGTGTTGGTGCGGGTGCGCAAATGGGCATTTTCCCTTAAAAATTCAAACGAGTGTTTTTTGGGTTGGATGGGGTAGGTTTCGGGGTCGGAGTCGCCCAAAATTTTAATGTGGTTAACTTGTATTTCTACTTTTTGGCCTTTCCCCTGGCTTTCAACCAAATCGCCTTTAATATGGATGGCAGCCCCTGTGGTGATGCGTTTTAAGAGGGCTTCGTCGAATTTCTCGAAATCGACCACACATTGGATGTTGTTTATGGTGGAGCCATCGTTTAAGGCAATAAAACGGTTGGCGCGAAAGGTTCTAACCCAGCCTTTTATATCAACTTCAGAACTTACAAAATCTTGGGACAGAAGTTCTGAAACGGTACGTGTTTTCATAAGCATAAAAATTTATGATGCAAAGATACTGGTTTCATGTTTTAAAAATGAAATTGTTGATTTCAAAAAATCAATATTATTGGGAATTTGGAATTTAGTTTTAGGAATTTCTATTTGTTTAGAATACACGCTAACATGCTTTGGCAGGCAAGGAAGCATATTTAATCTTGCAGAATAATATATTCAAGTCTTGATAAAGCTAACAGCGCAAATAATACTGCTGAAATGGCATATAATCTTTTCTTTAGTGATTTACAACTTTCATCTTTTTTAGAAAACATAGTCTTAAAAAGAAGAACCAGATTATATAACATGCCTATAATAAATAGAATAAATATAAATATGCGCCACATAAACATTGAAAATTTTAGATTAACAAATTTTGGAAAAGCCACTTCATCGCCACCACTAACGTTCGTTCGCAACGAGTGCTGGAAGCGTTTCTTTAAAGTACCTCTATATTTTAAAAGTTATCAAACAAAAATAGATTTTATTTGATATTAATTTTTAGCAAACCACTTTTATTTAACTATATGGTATTCGTAGAAACGATTGCAAGCGAGATATTGAAAATTAAATTCCAATTCCAAAAAAGTTGGTATTATTCTGAATTCAAAATTCAGAATTTGTATCGTCTTCATCAGGAATAATATTTATCGCCGGCTCTTTCAATACTTCTTTATTGGCAATGCTACGTTCCAACGACAATAATAAGGAAGGCAGCAGCAGCAAATTCGATAACATGGCAAACAACAAAGTGGCCGAAACCAAGGCGCCCAAGGCCACCGTGCCACCAAAACTGGAAATGGTAAACACCGAAAAACCAAAGAATAAAACAATGGACGTGTAAAACATACTAACGCCCGTTTCACGCAGTGCGCCATATACCGAGGTTTTTATTTTCCAGTTATTGGCCTGCAATTCCTGCCGGTATTTTGCGAGAAAATGAATGGTATCGTCCACCGAAATACCAAACGCAATGCTAAACACCAAAATGGTGGAAGGTTTTATGGGAACGCCCAAATAGCCCATTAAACCGGCGGTTACCAGCAAGGGGATAAGGTTTGGGATTAGTGAAATAACAATCATTCTACCCGACCTAAACATGTACGCCATAAACAAGGCTATTAAAAAAATGGCCAATGAAAGTGAAATGGCTAAATTTTTAACCAAATAGGTGGTGCCTTTTTGGAACACCAGCGCCTTGCCCGTCATGGTTACGGTGTATTGTTCCTTGGGGAAGAGCTTGTCTATTTTGGTTTGGATGTTTTCTTCGATGCGCGCCATTTTATCGGTACCAATATCTTTCATAAAGGTGGTAATGCGGGCGTATTGGCCGGTGCTGTCCACAAAGTTTTTCAGTAAATCGATGTTGGAGGTTGAGTTTTTGGCATACGATAAAATAAAACTATTTTCTTGCGAGGTTGGCAGTTGGTAAAAATTGGTATTGCCATTATAATAGGCCTGTTTGGAATATTTTACCAAATCGACCACCGAAATGGGTTTCGAGAGTTCGGGCGTTTCATGGATGAGTTCCTGCAATTCGTCCATACGTTTTAGCGTTGCCAATTTCATAACGCCTTGTTTGCGCTTGGTATCAATAACAAACTCTAAGGGCATGATGCCGTTAAATTCGCGTTCAAAAAAGCGGATGTCGTCAAAAAACTCGGTTTTCTTAGGCATGTCTTCAATTAAACTTCCCGAAATCTTTATCTGGTAAATGCCAATAATGCTAACGATCAGCAATACCAAAGCGGTGGAATAAATGGCGATACGCTCGTGTTTTACCATGCGTTCTATCCAGTTTACAAAGCCACCAATCCAACGTTTGTTTAAGTGCTCCAAATGCCTATCCTTAGGGTGCGGCAAAAATGAATAAAGAATGGGAATGATAAGCAAACACAGCATAAAAATAGAAAGAATGCTTAGTGATGCTACCACACCAAATTCCTTTAAAAGCGAACTTTGGGTTAGTATGAATGTTGAAAAACCACAAGCCGTAGTAACATTGGTCATTAAAGTAGCGTTACCAATTTTTGTGATAACCCGTTGCAACGATTTTACCTTATTGCCATGAAGCTGTACTTCGTGCTGGTATTTATTGATTAAAAAGATACAGTTTGGAATACCTATTACAATAATAAGCGGCGGAATAAGTGCTGTTAAAACGGTAATCTCGTAGTTTAAAGCGCCCAAAATGCCTAAGGTCCACATAACCCCAATGCACACAACCACCAACGAAATGAGGGTTGCCCGAAACGACCTAAAAAAGAAAAAGAAAATAAGCGAGGTTACAAATAAGGCCGCCAAAACAAACCATACAATTTCATCAACAATCAATTGGGCGTTTAGCGTTCTTACATACGGCATGCCCGAAATATGCACCTTTAAATGGTTGGTTTCTTCAAACGCCTTAATTTTGGGTTCTAATTCATTAAGTACAAAATCCTTTCTGGCCGAGGTGTTCACTATATCCTTATCCAAATAAATGATGGTTCTAATCGTTTTGGTTTTCTTGTTGAAAAGAAAATTATCATAGAACGGATATTTGTTGAAAAGCTCATATTCCAACTCTTCAATTTGGGCCATTGAAGCAATGGAATCCTTAATGAAAGGTTTAAGGATGAATTTTTGGTTGATGGTGTCCTTTTCAAGCTTTTGAAGGTCTTTAACGGAAATAACGGCATCAACTTCCTTGAATTTTTTTAAATTTTCCGATAGTTTGTTCCAGGCATTCAGCTTGCTTACCGTAAGCAAAGTACTGTCCTTTACCCCAATAACCACCAGGTTGCCCTCTTCGCCAAAAATTTCCAGAAACTTATTGTAGTCAATATTTGCTTCGTGGTCATCTGGTAACAGGTTGGCTTCGGTATATGTAAAACGCATATTTTTCCATTGCGTGCTGAACAAAATGGTAATGATGGCGATAGTGACCAGAATGGTAATTTTATTGCGCAGAATCAATCGGGCGATCACACCCCAAAAATCTTTGGTAAAAAGTTTAAACATGCCTTAAATAAAAGTAGGGCAAAGGTAGGGAAAACCGCTATAATACATCACAAACTCAGGTTAAAAGTAAATTTAAAAGCAACATTGTCATCAATTTGCGGCAAATGGTATGCCCCATACCGGTAAGTAAAGCTTAGGCCGAAGCCAAAAAACAGCTTGTTTATCTCAAAACCAGATTCAGTATATCCTTTTTTTAGCGACCCAAAGGTTACATTTTCATGTCTTTCGGGGTGCTTGGTATCGCCAATGGCGTAACGCGAAATTAAAACCAGTTGGGGTTTGTAGCGATTGCTGATATAAAAGGGCTTTAAAAAATGTTTGAATTGAAGCGTTGCGAACCTATCGGAAAAGAACTCATTAAAAAACATGGTTTCAAAACTATTGATGCCCGCCACCGAAAAACGCTGCATTACGGTTTCTTTGTTGATATTGTTGGGGTAGGCGTGGTATAGATGTGTTAACGGAATATCGCCACTGGCAACCCCAGCAACCAAGGTAATTTCTGAAATATGCTCCTTTCCTGTTTGGTATATGGTTCTAAAATCCCATTTTGAAAAGGCCAGATCGCTGTTTAAAAGATTCTTAAAGCTTTTGGTGTATTGCAACGTTATGATAGGGAACTGTTCCTTTGGCTTGGAATGGGTTTCCAAAATTTCAGTAGTATTTAAAGGTTGCCATTGTACTGCTATTTTAGCGGTACTCAATCGAAACGCATGCAGTAAACCGTTGTTGGTAACAAAGTTATAGTTGTAGGTGGGGTCGATATCGCTTAGCGTCCATTCGGTTTCCGTTTGAATGTTAGGTGTTATTGCGTGCCCCAGGGTTAGGGCTTTTGTTATGTGTTTATGAAACAGATTGATGTTCAACAGCCGTGGTTCAAAAAATTGGAAAAAGCGTTTATCGGTTAAAAATTTGGTGCTTCCCGTTTCCTGTAAGTCGTCGGTATAAGAAAGGCCCAACCATGTGTTTGTAGGCTCGTTTAACCGTGCACTTCCACCAACACTGTATTTAAAACGGTGGTCCCTAAAGCCATAAACGCCATAACCGTTTACACGGAATTTTTCAGAGAACGCCTCGTTGGTTATGCCGCCAATACCCGTTCTTATGCCTTCGTACTGGTTGAATTTTATAAGATACCTTAAATCGAAGTTGAAGTATTTGGTTGGAATGTAGCCATTTCCCAGATTTTTAACAAAATGGGTCTTTACCGAATCTTGCGCTGGTTGGGATGGTGTTTCAGATGAAGCTTGCCCTTGAACAACAAACGTACAAGAAAAAAACAAAAAAAACACATAAGGTTTTAGCATGTGTACGGGATGTTGCGCAGTAAGGTTATAAAAAACATCCCGTCCCGATTGGTATCGGGAGGTGTTGGGATGGATTGTTTCATTAAAATTAAACCGTCATGATTTCCTTTTCCTTGGCATCGAAAAGTTCGTCAATTTTTCTAACATAGGCATCAGTTATTTTTTGAACATCCATCTCTGCATTTTTTTGCAAATCTTCCGAAACATTCTCTGTTTTCTTAATGTCGTTGTTGGCTTCTTTTCTGGCAGCGCGCACGCCAATTTTGGCATCTTCGGCTTCTGCCTTAGCTTGTTTGGCCAAATCGCGACGGCGTTCTTCGGTTAACGGCGGCACGCTAATAATAATCATGTCGCCATTGTTCATGGGGTTAAATCCAAGGTTAGCTATTTGAATCCCTTTTTCAATTTCCTGAATCATCTTTTTTTCCCATGGTTGCACGGTAATGGTTCGTCCATCGGGGGTATTAATGTTGGCAACTTGGGTAATGGGGGTTTGGGCGCCATAATAATTTACCATTACGCTTCCCAACATGGCAGGACTTGCTTTGCCCGCCCGAATGTTTACAAATTGCTTTTCCAGGTGCTTGATGGCACTATCCATCGCTTCTTTTGCTGTATCAAGTATAAATTGTATGTCTTCGTTCATAATATCAAACTTTTACGATCAATTATTGAAAAAATAAGTGAAATTTAGATGTTTACTTCGGTGCCAACTTTTTCGCCAGAAACCACTTTAAGCAAGTTTCCTTTTTTGTTCATGTCGAATACAATAATGGGCAGTTGGTTTTCCTGACTAAGGGTAAATGCGGTGGTATCCATAACTTTCAAGCCTTTTCGCAATACGTCCTCAAATGAAATAAAGTTGAATTTAACGGCATTGGTATCTTTTTCAGGGTCTGTGTTGTATATGCCATCAACGCGCGTTCCTTTTAAAATCACGTCTGCTTCAATTTCAATAGCCCTTAAAACAGCGGCAGAATCGGTAGTGAAATAGGGGTTTCCGGTACCACCACCAAAAATAACAACCCGTCCTTTTTCCAGGTGGCGCATGGCTTTTCGGCGAATAAAAGGCTCTGCCACTTGGTTAATGTGTACGGCCGATTGCAAACGGGTTGGCAACCCAGCATCTTCTAAAGCGCTCTGTAATGCTAAGCCGTTTATAACTGTGGCAAGCATGCCCATGTGGTCGCCCTGTACACGATCCATGCCATTACTTGCGCCGGCGACACCTCTAAAAATATTGCCGCCACCTATAACAATGGCCACTTCTACGCCTTTATCGGTAATGGCCTTAATATCTTGTGCATATTCTGATAAGCGTTCTGGGTCGATACCGTACTGGCGATTTCCCATGAGGGCCTCACCTGACAGTTTTAAGAGAATTCTTTTATATTTCATTGTTGTTTTTGAAAGTTTAGCAAAATTACATAAATTTTTGTAGTTATATGAAGCCCCATTTATGAAAATATTAAGAGCTAGAAAATATAACCATTTTTTGGTTTGCCATAGCCCATAACCTTTCCTACATTCTTTGTTACCCTGCGTTGTCGTTCACGGTATCTATTATGGATATGATGTGACGAACATCGCTTTCATCATCAAAAACACCCATAATACCGGCGTCGTGGGCTTCGTTGAATGGCGGTTTTACCAAGAGCGATTTATCCAACGTGCCATTAACGTTCAGGTAGTTTATCAAGGTTTTTATGAAGGTGATTTGTTCGGGTCTTAGATTTTCCTTGGAAATGTAATCTGCAAACAACCCGTTCACAACTTCAATATCCAAACCAATAACACTGCGGATAAAGTTGCCTAGGGGCATGTTGCCATATTCCCGTTGATAATCGGCTTTGGTGCCAATGGTGTCTTCAAATAAGAATGTTTCAAGAAGTGCCAGTTCCTTTTCGGTTATGGGTATGTTTTTGTGCAGTTTGTTGACTACCAAATGCGATTTGTTTTTTCGGATAAACGATTCCACACGGTCTTTATAGCTTTGCAGATTGGTGTAACTTGGCATGATGTGCACATCTTCAACCCTGTCTTCATACAACATATCCTCAAAATCGGTGTAAACGGGCTTTACATGCTCAATGTCAATAAACTTGATGAGTTCCCTTAATTCGGTCCTGATATGCTCTATCTGGGTTAAACTAATGGCGCTCCAAAACGACTGGTCCTTTACTTGGTTTATGGTGCCCAATTTTGTGTGTACTACGGGAATGTTCCTTTTTTTATAGAGGTTTACCCCAATATTATAGATTTGCTGAATGTATTGTTCCTGTGATTTTGAGGCGTTTAGCACTGCCCATTGCAAACGCAAACACAACAAATCGAAACGTTTGGCCAGTTCGTCATCATCCTCCTTGTAAGTGGGCAAATGGCTTAAATGATTGCAAATATCCGAAACATCGCCAACTGTTAAGTTGTTCCAGCGTTCCCTAGCTTTGAAGGCCTTTACAAAGCGCAACGATTTTCTAACTTCAAAGCGATCTTCATCCAACGCTTCAATAGCCTTATGTAGTTGATGGGTGTAGTTTACGGCCAGGGCATCATCCTCGGGCGTAGCAAGCTGCAGGTTTCTTATGGCGGTAATAAGCTGCAATTTGGTTTCAAACACTTGCTGCGACAAGGTTTTGGAAACACTGTTTTTTACACCATCTGGAAATTCATCAAAAAACTCAAAATTGCCACAAAAATCAAATATTAAAAAATGTTGTTTATCCTGTCCCGGACCAAATAAGTGAGGGCGCAATCGGGTGCCCCTGCCAATCATTTGCCAATATTTGGCATACGACTTCACTTCCTTAAAAAACACCAAATTGACCACCCGTGGGGCATCAACCCCCGTATCCATCATATCGACCGATACCGCTATTTGGGGCTCCTGTTCCTGCTTGTCATCACAAAATCTTTCCAGTAAATCCTGTGCCTTCGATTCGTAATTATCAATAACCCTTAAAAACGAACCGGCATATTCGGGATAGTTTTTATTAAAGCGTTTTTCAATAAATTGGGCATGCGTATGGTTTTTGGCAAAAATGATGGTTTTGCCCAGTTTATCGCCACCTTCTACTTTAATGCCTTGGTTCATTAAAAAATCCAATACCACATCGACGGTTTTTGTGTTGAATAGAAAGGTGTGGATCTGGCTTTTGTTTATCTGTACCGCATCGTCATCGGGCGTTGTTTCAAAACTTCCAAACTGTTCTTCAAACTTGCGTTTATCAGCTTCCGAAAGGTCTTTATATTTTACCCCTTCACGCACAAACTTAACAGGTACTTTTTTCGCTTTTGGTGGTACCAGATGTTTGTCTTTCACCGCTTGGTTTAGTTCGTAGGCAAAAGTGGGATTATCATCCTCAATGCCAAATAGATTATAGGTATTGTGGTCTATATCCTTTTTGGGTGTTGCGGTTAACCCAATAAGAATGGCGTCAAAATAATCGAAAATAGCCCCGTATTTTTGGTAAACCGACCGATGTGCCTCATCGATAATAATCACATCAAAATGCCCAACCCCATAAAAGCGTTTGGTATCATCTTTCAGGTTATCAATTTTATTCATAATGGTAGGATAGGTTGAAAACACCAAACGGGTTTTGTTATCCTCCTTTTCCTTGGTTAAATCGATGGCGCTTAAATGGGGCAGATGTTCCTTAAATGAATTTTTGGCCTGTGTTACCAGCGCATTCCTATCTGCCAAAAACAGGATGCGTTTGGCCCAATTGCATTTGGTAAACATATCAACCATGGCCGCGGCCGTCCTGGTCTTTCCGCTACCCGTAGCCATAACCAAAAGGGCTTCGCGCTGTTTGCCCTTTAAACGCCCTTGGTGGGTGGTTACCAAAGCTTCGGCAACCCGTTTGGTAGCTTCTATTTGATAATCTCTGTTTATTATAGATTTATTCACCTGAAACGGCCTCATATCCATCCTGGAGTGGCGCTGTTCAATTAAAAAATGAAGTTCATCCTTGGTATAAAACCCGTGTATTTGGCGTTCAGGATAAAAGGTATCGTCCCAAATATAGGTTTCAAAACCATTGGAGTAAAATATTACCGGACGTTGCCCTGTGGTATGCTCCAAACAATTGGCATATAACACCGCTTGGTGCTTTCCTTTTTTGGCGTCGTGCAGCGTTTGTTTGGCCTCAACCACGGCAAGTGGCAGGCCGTTATCGCCCCAAAGCACATAGTCCACATAACCCTTGCCAGAAGGATTGGTAGCCACCGGCATGCCCGTTACCGCAAACTCAATATCGGTGCCCGGTTTTAGGTTGTCCCAGCCTGCTTCTTTTAGCAACACATCAATGTACAGCTTTCTGGTTTCCAGTTCGGGGGTTAGCGCCGGTATTTCCAAAGCTTCGTTAACAACTTGCTTACGTGCCTGTTTGCGTTCCAACAATTGCTGTTGCTGGTTTTCAATTTGGCGTTTTAAAAGGGCATTTTCCTTTAGCAATTCTGCTTGTTTTGCCTGTTGTGCTTTTAGGTCTTTTAATTGTTTTTCGGCCTCATCAACAACACGCTGCAATTCCTTGGCGGTACTATCTTTTAACTGTGCATCTGGCTGCGGCAGGTAGGCTTCCTCAAAATCAGGGATTTCTGGGTTGGCATGGCTGTAATATTTACTGATGTACGATGCAAACCTAAAAACACTGCGCAAACAAATAAGGGCTTCGCGTTGGGTTACTTTTTTGCCATGCGCCGCTTGGTTGCCTATGTGCCTTACCAAGTTAAGCTCCTGAAACATGCTGGGCTTTATGGCATTTTTAAAATCATGATGGTGCATCAAGGCGTTTAGGGTACTATCATAAGGCCTGGTAAATTCGGGGTCGTTATCATACAGCCATGCCACGCCCAACTCCAATACAATCCTACTTTGCAAAGCGGCATACTTGGGCTTGGTAAACACATGGCTTTCGGCCTCTGTGGCCTCTTGGTATAATTGCAGAAACTCTTGCTTTAGGAAATTGAAATTGCTCATTTAGGAAAATACCGTTTAAGGTTTTAAAAGTAAGGATTTTCTATTGAATTTCTGCTTCGTTTATAAAAATTAGAATTTCTTTACATGTTTTGTTTTCAGGTAAAAGAAAAGGTGTTTTTCTTTATATGAATAAACAATAAAAATATTTTTATATCAACATTTTAGTACTTATTTCATGGTTTTATGTCGATAAAAAGTATTGAAATACAGTGATTTAACAAAAAACCCATTCATTATATCAACATTTATATCAACATTTTTATGTTTATTTCATGTATTTATGTTGATATCATATATTTCGTTCCTTTCTTTTCTCCCAATTTTACTAATAATTCTTTTTCAATCATTTCATCCAATTTGGCTTTAAGGGTGCGTTGGTTAATTTCGCTACCAATACGTTTATTAATCTCACTTATGGAACTTTCAGGATAATTCTTTAAATCTTCATAAATTAATTCTTGAAGTCTATGTGGTTCAATACGTTTTAAATTGGTTTTCTCGATAAAATCTGTAGTTCTTAAAAATTCTGGATTCACATAATACAATGTACCTTTTGTTTTTCCTTTAGATAGTATAATTTCTAAATTTAGTAAACGCCCTAACCAATGTTGCAACTCGTTTGGTTTAGAAGCGTTTAATTCTTTAGACAAATCTATTGCGGTGATTCCTTCTTTTTGAGCTATTAAGCCTAATGCTATTAATTCCTTTTGACGTAATTGAAGTTCCTTTGAAGCTTTATCCATAAGCTTTAAAACATTATTACTAATAATTTGCTTTTTAACAGTTACTACAACACGGTCGTTTCCTTCAATAACTTCTGGCACTTCTTTACCGTTACCAAGAAGCACTTCATAAACCTTATCATAACCACTGCCTTCTTTTTCCATTAGCTTTAAATCGTAAAATAATTTGGCAAGTAGTTGATTGCGCTGTACAGATTTAGTTAAAATATTATCTGGTGTTACACCAAGTGGTAATAGCCCAGGGCTATGAATTTCCAATCGGTCTGGATATAAATTAATAAAAATATCACCACGCATGGTGTAATTTCTATGTGCAAAAGCATTGGCAATAAGTTCCCTAATAACCTCTGGTGGGTAGTTGTAAATGTTTTTCCTAAAAATACCATCGGAAACCTCTATAAACTCGTTCCAATCTGGAATTTGCGTAATAATATCTGAAATTAACTCTTTAGGGTTATGTGAGTAATCATCCCAAACCTTTTTATATATTTTATTTCCATCTTCATTATACTTAATAAACTGAACCGATGGTGCATAATGCAAGGTTGCTCTATCTCTGCGCTTACCTATCCATAAAACCCCCAAATTTGTTAAAAACCCGTTGTGGGTTAAAAAATAATAATCGGTAATTTCTTCTGTGGTCATGTCTTTAATAAAACCACTAACACGCTCTGAACTTTTTACGTCTTTTAAGAAGGTATTGAACTTTTCAATATCACAATCTGCCAGTACAATTTTTTTAACTGTTTTTTCTTCCCAAACAAAGGCATTTTTCTCTGAAAACAAGCGTTCAATTTGGTCTGGCATTACGGGCTTACATTCGTCTGAAACCCTAATGTAATATCTGCCATCGGTAGTACTGGCAATAGATTGTGCGCTTCTAAAAACAGTAAGCTCTATATACTGCCCCCCGTTATCTGCTGTAACTATTTGAGGCGCAATACCAACATTTAATGCCAAGGACGGAATGCGCTTGTTAATTTGTTCAATAAGTTGTTTAGATATTTTTTGTGAAGCTTTAGGCACATCTTCATCATCTTCAATGCCAATAAGTATTTTACCGCCATAGCCATTGGCAAAACACACACAGTCTTTAGCCAACTCTTTCCAATTGGCAGCATTGCCTGAAATTAAGGTTAATGATTTTTTATCTAAACTACTATTTTCCTTCATGGAATAAATATATTAATTTTTTTCGCTTTATGTGGTTGATTTGCTGTGTTTACAATAACGACATTCCAAAGGAGACGCGACTGAAGTAATTTGTTAATTATTTATCGTTTCATTTCATGAGATTGCTTCGTGCCTCGCAATGACGTTACAACGCCCCTTTAAATGCCCTTTGCAACAAACTATTAAACAACTGCTCGCTTTTTTGTAAGGCGTCTTGGGCCTGTTGTTTTTGTTGTTCTATAAGCTGTACGCGCTCTGCGAATTGGGTTTGGAGGTGGATTGGGGGATTTAAAACCGGAAAGTTCCTCATAGTTTTTAATGAAACATTTTTTATAGTACTTCCAGTAGCTTCTCCTGTTGCATATCTTAAAAAATAATCACTATCAATCAAATAATATAAATAGATTTTATTAATTTCATTAGGAATTATATTGAAATAGCAAGCACTTTTTCCTAACATAATTTTCTCATTATTGTAAAACGCAACCTTCCCAATAGAACCATTTATTGAAACTAAGAAAGTATATTCATTTAAGTCCCTATGATGTTTTAAAGCCTCACCTTTTGTTACAGTTTTTGTTTTTGAATTAACCATTATTGACCCTTTTTCAAGATTATTTCCGTTAACAAAATAATATGTTCCATTTTCATCATAAACTGGTGTACCATGAATACCGTCGCCTAATTTAGAAACAAACTTTGCTAATTTCTTTTTCTCCCACCCCATCGGGTTCGTAACAGGGTCTCCAAACATATCCAAAAAGAGGCTTTGGGTTAGGGCGTCGTATTTGGCGATAAGTTGGTGGTTTAGTTGGCGCAGGGTGTCGGCTTCATCTAAAATGGCGGCGATGCGCTTTTGGGTTTCTAGAGTGGGGAGGGGGATTTTAATTCCTTGGATTTTCTTTACTGAAAGATGTTTTACTGTTGCAAAAGATGTTGTATCTTCAAGAAGTTTCAGTTCTTTAGGTAAGAAATATAGTAAATACTTATCATCAAGAGCCTTTCTATTCTTTGACCAAATTTTACAAACCCGCTGATTTAATAATGCCTTTCCGCCTTGCCATTCCGATAACCTAAAATCACCATCCATCCCGATTAAAAAATCACCATCTTTCACAATAAATTTCTCATTATATTCTCCTGGATAATAAGTATTAGAAATATTTTTGCCTACATCCCTAATTCTAATGAGTGGGACACCGTCGCCTTTATCATTAAAAAGATTAGAGTCGAAGGCGTAGCCAGACAAAATTTCAATATAACCATCTAATTCAACTAATTCCATACTTTTTCAATTAACAGATTGCTTCGTACCTCGCAATGACGGTGGCGTCGTGTGTTTCAATTAACAGATTGCTTCGTGCCTCGCAATGACGGTTTGATAATGTGTTTCATTTATATTACAAATTGTCTATTTGGTTAAACCGCTCTGCTTTGTCAAGCAATTTCTGAAATTCCAAGTCGCCAATTATGGGTGCTACAATGGTGTATTCATCTACCAGTTGCCAATCTTGGGGTAGGATGGTATTGAGGTGGTCATTGGTTATGGCAATGAGTTTTTCGTTTTTTTCAAATAAGATAAAATCATATTTTTTTATGATGCACGGGGTAAGATTGGTAATGAGTTTCAATATTTTAGGATTCTCGGAATCGCCGTTCGATTGCAATAGGTTGCCGTACTCGTAGTCGGGTAGGTGATAGTTAATCTCCAATATTTTGCGGTGCAAGTTCTCGGAAAATTGTTCATCAGGTTGGTGGCGGCTCATTTTTTCCAAAAGATTTCTTCCAATGTTTACTTCCCGGATGGGACCAAACAGCGTCATGGGGTCGCCACTATGGTTTACGAGGGTTCTTATAAGCTTGGCATCCGATAGAAACTTGTTATGCATTTGAGCCTCATCAAATAAAGGCATTGGGGTTTCAAGATATTCTTCTGATGCGTCTTCAAGTTCTTCATCATAGTCGTCATTATCCTTATAAACTTGTCCGTGACATAAATTGCAGATGGTTTCTGCCAGTTGGTTGGTCAGTTCATAATCGGCATGATTGGCGCAAGCTGTATTTCGCAGCTCCAACCAAAGAGGTTCTTCAATAGTTAAGTCCACACCTCGTGTAGATGCGCCATGTATCCAAAAATAGCACAGATTTTCTGCACGTTGCTCGTATGCCACATGGCTTACCTTGGCTTCAATGGTTTGACAAAGCAAATCAAAATCAAGGGGTTTTGATATTTTTATATAATGTAAAATGCTCATTTTAGTTCATCATTTTCTCCAAATTCAACAACGCTTCTGCGCGTTTGTTATCCAAGGCTTTAATTTCTTTAATTAAAGTTTCGGGTTTTTCGTAGGCTACTTCTTCGTACACAATTTCTTTGTAGCGGTTTATGGAAAGGTCCCAATCGTTGGCGATAATTTCTTGTTTTGGTACTAGGAAGCTGGGTTGGGTGCGGAGCCTTTCCGCCCCGTCCTGAGGACACCTTTGTGGCGTAGGGGTAATTGCCACCCCGTCCTGCGGACACCCCTCCGAGGGAGGGGAATTTACCACCCCGGTCTTCGACCACCCCTCCGAGGGAGGGGAATTTAGGATGGATTGGGCCTCTAGGAGTATGTGGGCAATGTCGCATTTGCCTTTTACTTCCTCAACGATGTTTTCTGGTTGGGTAAAACATTGCTCGAAGGCTTCTTCGCTAAGTAATGGGTTGCGCTTGTCATCTAAACTTAAACCATCGGCTTTCATGTCGTAAAACCAAACTGTATCGGTACCCCCGGAATTGGTCTTGGTGAAGAACAAAATGGCGGTACTTACCCCTGCATAGGGCTTGAACACCCCACTTGGCATGCTAATAACGGCTTGCAGCTGCTGGTTTTCTACCAACTCCTTACGGATGCTTTTGTGGGCATTGCTGCTGCCAAACAACACGCCATCGGGCACAATAACCGCGGCACGCCCGCCTACTTTTAGCATGCGCAGCATAAGGGCCAAAAAGAGGAGCTCGGTTTTTTTGGTTTTGGTTATGGTAAGGAGGCTGCTTTCAACCTCATCATAATCCAAACTGCCTTTAAAGGGCGGGTTTGCCAGAATGAGGGAATATTTGTTTTCAATATCGGCATTGGCTTCACTAAGGGCGTCTTTACCTATTAGGGTCGGGTTTTCCATACCGTGCAGTTGCATGTTCATGGCGCCAATGCGCAACATGGTGGGGTCGAACTCTACGCCATTGAACATCTGGTTGTTAAAATGCTCCCTAAAGGTTTTTTGGTTGAACCAATCTTTGTGCTTATCGTAAATGTATTGGCCTGCCGCCACCAAAAAGCCCGCGGTACCGCAACTGGGGTCGCAAATAACATCGTCTTGTTTGGGTTTTACAATTTCTACCATCATGCGGATGATGTGGCGCGGGGTGCGGAACTGCCCGTTGGTGCCGGCCTCGGCAATTTTAGAGAGCATGTATTCGTACAGGTGCAAAAAACGGGCATAGTATACCACCCACAGCGGATTAAAGTGAGCATAGTGCGGCGGGTGAAAGTGAACCACCTACAGCGGATGAAAGTGAACCACTAAAAATCGATTCTATTTGTAAAG
>NZ_WRPN01000010.1 GCF_009746565.1 Mariniflexile maritimum | reverse complement strand
GGCTATCAGTATCCTAGGGGTTTGCTCTTTTGGAGGTGTGTTTTGCTCTTCGAAATACAGGTGCATTACTTCACCGTTTTTGGTGCTCTTTATAAGGTCGAAGTGGTTAATTAAAAATTCTGGAAGAATGAGTTTTAGTAGGTCTAGATAATGGTCCAAGATTATATTTTTTTTACAAAAATCGTAATCTTATTTTAATTCACACACAACTTTTGAGATTGAGCCGTAATTTGTCGGGGTGGCAGGATTCGAACCTGCGACCTCCTGCTCCCAAAGCAGGCGCGATAACCGGGCTACGCTACACCCCGAAATACTCTCAATTTCATTGCGATTCGATACCTGCGACCTTCCCGCCAAGGACGGGACGCGATAACCGGGCTACGCTACACCCCGAAAGTTTTTGTTTACGGGATGCAAATATACTTTTTTATGCAATATATAACCTAAATATTTTATTTAATTTTTTTAAAATCTATATTTAAACTTTATTAAAAAACTGTTGCAAATGCAATCAAACATTTTTATACAAAATTTCTAATTTTGAAAAGAATATTTTTAACAAGTCTCGCTTTTATTGGGTTCTATTTTTCGTATGCTCAACATGCCTTAATGGGAAAAATTGTTGATGGTGAAAATGGTACGCCCATTGCTAATGCGCTCATTACAAATGTATTGAACAATCAAGTGTCCGTTTCAAATAGCAATGGGGAATTTGAAGTACAAAGCACTGGAAGTTATCAAATTACAAAAGAGGGGTATCAAGAAAAAGAAATAAGCATTTCAAAAAATGGGCTTGTTGTTATCCAACTTCAGTTAAATCCTTCTCAATTAAATGAAGTGATTGTTAACGCTAACCATATTCCGCAAAAACTTAAAAAAACCAATACCACCATTGATATTATATCCACGAAAGATTTGGCTCGTGGAAACACATGGAATGTCATGGATGTTTTAAACAGAATACCCGGTGTTTTCATGCAATCGGGCGCTTTAAATACCAACAAGATTTCCATTAGGGGCATTGGCTCTAGGAATTTATATGGAACCTCTAAAATTAGAGCATATTTTCAAGACATCCCATTAACTTCTGGTACTGGTGAAACGTCTGTTGAAGATTTTGAATTGGCATCCATCTCCCGCCTCGAAATCATTAAAGGTGCTGGTTCAAGTATTTACGGTGCTGGTTTGGGTGGCACCATTCATTTAATGCCCCAAAATGCTTATTTGAACCAAACTACTATTGAAAGCGACCTGTCTGTGGGGTCTTTCGGATTGATAAAATCTGTTTTTAATGCAAACCATGGCACAACAAAAAACAGTTTGAGGGTCTTGTATAGTAACACCCATAGCGATGGATATAGGGACAATAATGAATACGACCGACAAACAATCACCATAAATTCCAATCATTTTTTTAGTCGGAAAAATGACCTAACCATGTTGGCCAGTTTTGTAGATTTGAAAGGGTTTATACCAAGTTCCATTAATGAAACCGATTATTTGAACAATCCCCAATTGGCAGCATTTACTTGGGCACAATCTAAAGGTTTTGAGGACTCCAAACGAGGCATTTTAGGACTTTCATGGAACCATCAATACACTAAAAATACCAAACAAATTACCAGCGTTTTTACGTCATTTAAAGAAGCTTACGAACCACGCCCTTTTGATATTCTTTCTGAAAACACGGCCGCTGTGGGCTTAAGAAGTCGGATTATAGGCAGTCTAAAAAAAATTAATTGGACCTTGGGGGGCGAATTCTTTAAGGATTCGTATAAATCAAGAAATTTTGAAAACCTGTACCAAAATTACCCTGCTGGAACGGGTAGCGTTAAAGGCGATAAGTTTTCAGACTTAAAGGAAAAACGACGTTATTTTAACCTGTTCCTTGAAGCGAATTATGATGCTTCAAAAAAAACAACGCTTTCCATCGGATTGAATTTCAACAAAACAACATATAATTTGTACGATAGGTTTATGGCAAATACAAAACCCGACCAATCGGGCTCTTATGGTTTCAAGGGCATGCTCTCGCCAAAACTGGGCATATCGCACACGTTTACCGAAAATACCATGGTTTATTCCAATATCAGCCACGGGTTTTCGCCACCAACAACCGCCGAAACCTTGCTGCCAGATGGGGTGATTAATACTAATATAAAACCTGAAACCGGTTGGAATTTTGAAATAGGTACCCGTGCCTATTTGCTTAAAAATAACTTACAGCTTTCTGTGGCTTTGTACAAACTGGATGTTCGCAATCTTTTGGTAGCCAGAAGAACGGGCAACGACCAATTTATTGGCGTAAATGCTGGTAGAACCATGCACAACGGCTTGGAAATGGTTACCAGGTACCAATGGCTGCAAAGGGTAACCATCTCGTTAAGCCAATACGCTTCTTATGCCCTAAACGATTTTAAGTTTAAGGACTTTATTGATGATGGGACCGATTTTTCTAACAATAAATTAACAGGCGTCCCATCAAACGTATTTAATACAGGCATAGATTTTGATAGTAAAATAGGCATTTACGCCACCTTAAACTATCAATACACAGGGCGCATCCCTATTACCGATAGCAATGCGCTTTTTTCTGATAGTTATGGCATAACCTACCTAAAACGTGTTCGTGTATGGAAAGTTGCGTGTTTATGGGCGAGGATTTTCCGAAGGAAAATCGGAAGCCGGCAAACAAGCAACCAACTTTGTGCCAGCTAAAACTAGCAATTTTTTATACACGGTGTTAGCCACTGTTTTTATTTTTCAGTTGTTGTTTTATCAATTCAATTTCTTTAACCAGATTTTTTTCATCAAGATAGATGATTAAACTATCTGATTTAATTTCAAAATTCCCGCTATACTTTTCAATCCAAGTCGATAAAATAAAGGAATTCCGATTATTTGGGTTGGGATAAAATGGTTTGTCAAAATCAACAGATTCCGATTCTCTTTTTAATTTATAGTTTTGAAAATCAGATTCCGATTCTAATTCAATTTCGAATGGTTTGTGTTCGTTGTAACTTACTTTAATTTTAGGAGAGTAGCAAAATCCAGTCATTTCTCCAATACTAAAATTCCCGTTTTGGTCAGTCGTAGAATATAAATTTTTACCAATCATTTCAATTTTTGCGCCACTAATTGGTTTACCTGTCTCTGATGAAATAACCTTTCCGTTTACAACAATCCAACAATCACAAGAACTTAGCAAAAGTGAAAATCCGATTAATTTTAAAAACTTAATTTTCATAGTAGGCTCAAATTGTGGCTAACTAGGTTATAAAAAGAATATTTCTAAAAAAATTAAATTAAATGCTTATTTTGGTGCAAACAACATGTTCAATAAACGCTACGCTTCCCAAATCCTTATCAACGCAATGGGGTTTGGTGGTGCGGCACCACGGTATTATTACCCGGGCAATCCCATAAATTATTACACAGGAATCAACCTAAATTATATGTTTTAGCTAACTTTATAAAAAAAAGAATTATGAAACAGTTCCATTTTATCGTACCATTTATTTTAATGTCGCTTTATTCGTGTGCACAACAGGCCGAATCGGAGGTAAAAGCGGAAAATCCCGAAGCCATAAATTATACCACCGAATTGGTTGTTGCCGATATAAACATACCTTGGGGCATGGCCTTTTTGCCCGATGGCAGTATGCTAATTACCGAAAAAGCTGGGGATCTTATCCATTTTAAAAACGGTAAAAAAACCTTAATTGAAGGGGTTCCCGAAATTTATGTACGTGGTCAAGGTGGATTGATGGGCATTAAATTACATCCAGATTACGAAACCAATGGTTGGATTTATTTGGCATACGCTTCCGCGGAAGGTGAGGGTGAAGGCGGCAATACGGCCATCATGCGAGCCAAATTAAACGGCAATCAATTGGTTGAAAAACAGCAACTCTACAAAGCCAGTCCAAATTCAAAAAAAGGGCAACATTTTGGTTCCCGCATTGAATTTGATAACGAAGGCTATTTGTACTTCTCTATTGGGGAGCGTGGTGAAGGCTCATTAAACGCTCAAGATATTACGCGCGATGGTGGCAAAATATACAGGTTACATGACGATGGAAGAATTCCTGAAGACAACCCATTTGTTAACGTGCTAAACGCAAAAAAAGCCATTTACTGTTATGGGAACAGAAACCCCCAAGGCTTAATAATTAACCCCGACACTGGAGATATTTGGGAGCATGAACACGGGCCCAAAGGAGGCGACGAAATAAATATCATCCAAAAAGGGAAAAATTATGGATGGCAAGTCATTTCATACGGCATCAACTACGATGGTACATCCTTTACTGATATTACCGAAAAAGAGGGCATGGAACAACCCGTTTTTTATTGGGTGCCATCTATTGCGCCCAGTGGTTTTGCTTTTGTAACCTCCAACAAATACCCCGATTGGAAAGGAAACATGTTGGTGGGCGCTCTTAAATTTGAATATTTGGAACGTCTGGTATTAAACAACGGAAAAGTAGTAAAACGCGAAAAATTACTCGAAAAAGTGGGTCGCGTAAGAGATGTTGTTCAAGCACCCGATGGCTTCATTTATGTGGCGGTAGAAGGCAAGGGCATTGTAAAGATTATTCCTAAAAATTAACGATTCACGGCACATGAAACCCATTTTATTGACCCTGTTTTTTTTCTTCTCATTTATATTTGTAGGTTGTTCCCAAACCGATGCCTTAAAATCGAGCATCATAAGGGGCGAAGAAATCTATACCGATTTTTGCGTTTCCTGTCATTTGCCATCTGGTGAGGGTGTAAAAGGCGTTTTTCCGCCGTTAGCAAAATCCGATTATTTGTTTAAAAACAGGGAAGCTAGCATACGGGGCATTAAATTTGGGCAAAGTGGCGAAATTATTGTCAATGGCATAAAATACAATGGCGTTATGGCGCCTATGGGATTATCGGATGATGAAATAGCCGATGTAATGAACTATATAACCAACAGTTGGGGCAACAAAAACAACAACATGGTGACAGAGGAAGAAGTGTCAAAAATCAAAAAATAAGCTCTCTTAATTGATATTCATTTAACTAACTTTGCAAATACCAAATTAAGAAACGTTATGCTTATTATAGGAATAGCCGGTGGAACGGGTTGCGGTAAAACAACTGTTGTGAATCAAATACTTAACGAGCTTCCGGAAGGTGAAGTGGGCGTTATCTCTCAAGATTCTTACTATAAGGACACAACGCATTTATCGTACGAAGAACGCATCAAAATAAATTTTGACCACCCACGTTCCATCGATTTTGAGCTTTTGGAAAACCATTTGAAAGACTTAAAAAAAGGGATGCCCGTGCACCAACCCGTGTATTCTTTTGTAAAACATAACCGAACGGGCGATACCATTTTAACACAGCCCCGAAAAGTAATGATCGTGGAAGGTATCTTAATTTTAACGCATCCCGAATTGCGCAACATGTTCGATATTAAAATTTTTGTACATGCCGATACCGACGAGCGTTTGATTCGCCGCCTAAAACGCGATATAACCGAACGTGGCAGAGACCTGGATGAGGTTTTAACCCGCTACCAAACCACTTTAAAGCCCATGCACGAGCAATTTATAGAACCCATGAAAGAGTATGCCGACATCATTATTCCCAACAATAAATACAACACCGTTGCGATTGATATTGTTAGAACAATAATACACAACCGACTTTAAATGACTTTTAATAAGTACAAAATATTCAAGCCCTTTAAAAACATTTTCATTCTTATATTGGCCTTGTTTGCCGTTTGGATGTTGTTTTTCGATGCCAACTCCTGGCTTATTCACCACGAACTAAACAATGATATCGATGCCTTGGAAAGTGAAAAGGACTATTACAGAAAAGAAATTGAAAAGGACAAAAAAGCCATAAAAAAACTAAGCACGGAGGAAGGTATCGAAAAATTTGCCCGCGAAGAATATTATATGAAACGCGATAGTGAGGAAATTTTTATTATTGAATATGAAGACAGTTTAAAAGCTACCAATGATGAGTGATGGACTGTTTGATGAATTCCACCCGGTTACGGCAAAACAATGGAAACAGCTTATCCAGTTTGAGCTAAAGGGTGCCGACTATAACGAAACCCTGATCTGGAAAACCAACGAGGGCATTTTGGTAAGGCCTTTTTATACTTCGGAAGATTTTAAACCATTCCCGGGGCCATCAAGCCTAAACGCGCATTGGCGCATTGGCCAAACTATTTTTGTGGCCGATGTAAAACGCTCTCATTCAAAAGCAGTAAAAGCTATTGAAAACGGCGCGGAAAGCATCAAATTTGTGATTCCTTCAGAAGATGTTTCCATACATATCTTACTAGAAAACATCGACTTAAAAAACACGGTCATACATTTTGAACTGCAATTTCTTTCGGAAGCATTTATTAAGAATATTCAAACTATTGCTTCCAATGCGAAAATTTTCATCCAAACCGATATCATTGGCAACTTGGTAAGAAGTGGTAATTGGTACCATAGCTTAAATGCCGATTTTGCGAAATGTATGCACATAACCGCGCAAACAAAAACCTTTTATGTAGATGCATCCATATACCAAAACGCAGGTGCCAACATGGTACAGCAATTGGCTTATGCCATCGCACATGCTACCGAATATCTGGATAAAATGTCGGATGATGATACGCTTTATTCCATGTTTAAAACAACTGCCGGCGCTCAGGTTTCTATGGTTTTCAATGTGTCGGTTGGCACCAATTATTTTTTTGAAATCGCTAAATTGCGCGCTCTGCGGCTACTTTGGCGCACAATAGCAAATACTTATGGCATAAATCCCCACTGTCATATTTTGGCTTTGCCCTCAAAACGCAATAAAACCATTTACGAGTCAAACACCAATTTACTGCGCACAACCACCGAGTGCATGAGTGCCATTATTGGTGGTGCAGATACTATTGTTAATATGCCTTTTGATGGGCTACATAAAAAATCGAATACCTTTAGCGAACGTTTGGCGCGCAACCAACTTTTAATCTTAAAGCACGAAAGTTGGTTAAGCAAAGTAAACAATCCGGCAGACGGTGCTTATTACATAGAAACATTAACCAATCAGCTTGCCGAAAAAGCCTTGGTGCTTTTTAAGGATGTGGAAGCCAATGGCGGATTTTTAAAACAATTGAAGGAAGGCACCATTCAACGTAAAATAAAGGAAAGTGCCGCAAAAGAACAGCAACAATTTGAAACCGCTGAAACCGTTTTGTTGGGCACGAACAAATTTCCAAACACCAAAGAAACCCTAAAAAATACTTTGGAACTTTACCCATTTGTTAAAACCAAACCCAGAAAAACGCTTATAGAGCCCATTATTGAAAGACGATTGGCAGAAAAAATGGAACAAGCGAGGTTGAAAATGGAAGAATAAGAGGAAAAAATATAGGTAAAATGCACAGGATTAATAAAAAAACACATGGTTTATAGTGTTCAATAACGAAACAGAAAATAGCAATACTCTTAAAAAAGTGCAACAGCTAACCGATACTTTTGCGAAATTGGAAGGTAGAAGACCTCGCATATTGGTTACCGATATGGGAAAACCCAACCTAGAGCCCAATACAAAGGCCTTGGCTGCTGGATATGCCGATGTGGGCTTTGATGTTGACATCGCTCCGTTATTCCAAACGCCACAGGAAATTGCAAAACAGGCCATTGAGAACGATGCACACGTGGTATGCGCAACGTCTTTTACCATGGAGAACAGCAAGGACATTGTTCAACTTATTGAAACACTCAAAAACTACACGCGCAACGACATTTTGGTAATGGTTTATAGTAACATGCCCACAGAAAGCCAACAACGTTTATTGAATGTTGGGGTAGAGGCCGTGATGCATCCAAACACCAAAACAAGCGATGCCGCAACCAAGATTTTGGCTATTTTGACCAACTAGTCAATCAAATACATGCATCTTAACGTTATTTATGCTTTGTTAACATTTTCGGTTTTTATTCCTCATAAATAATTGTATTTTTACCGTTCATAAAACCAAATCATTTAATGGGTAAAATCATTGCAATTGCAAATCAAAAAGGAGGCGTTGGAAAAACAACAACATCCATAAATTTGGCCGCTTCATTGGGCGTTCTGGAAAAAAAAGTATTACTTATTGATGCTGACCCTCAAGCAAATGCAACTTCCGGAATAGGAATCGATGTTGAATCCGTCGAATTAGGTACTTACCAACTTCTTGAACATTCAAGTTCCGCAAAAGAAGCCATCATCAAAACTGAAATGCCCAATTTGGATATCATTCCTGCGCATATCGACCTGGTGGCCATTGAAATTGAACTGGTCGATAAAGATGAAAGGGAGTACATGATGAAAAAAGCCTTACAGGAAATTAAAAACGATTACGATTATATTTTAATAGACTGCGCACCCTCTTTAGGCTTGCTTACCTTAAACGCCTTAACTGCTGCCGATGCGGTAATCATCCCCATCCAGTGCGAATATTTTGCGCTCGAAGGCTTAGGGAAACTGTTAAACACCATTAAAAGTGTTCAAAAAATACATAACCCAGATTTGGATATAGAGGGCTTGCTGCTAACCATGTACGATTCGCGCTTACGGCTTTCAAACCAAGTGGTTGAAGAGGTTCAAAAGCATTTTAACGACATGGTTTTCCAAACCATCATTCAACGCAACGTAAAATTGAGCGAAGCACCCAGTTTTGGCGAAAGCATCATCAATTACGATGCCGCCAGCAAAGGTGCCACCAATTATTTAAGTTTGGCGAAAGAAATTATCAATAAAAACGCTTAATTATGGCTAAAGCAATTAAAAAACAAGCTTTAGGCAGAGGTTTATCTGCACTCTTAAAAGACCCCGCAAACGATATTCAATCGGTACAAGATAAAAATGCCGATAAAGTTGTTGGGAACATCATCGAGCTGGATATCGATTTTATTGAAGTAAACCCGTTTCAACCACGTACCAATTTTAGTGAAGAATCCCTTCGCGAATTGGCATCTTCCATCAAGGAATTGGGCATTATCCAACCCATTACCGTTCGCAAATTAGGCTTCAACCAATACCAACTGGTGTCTGGCGAGCGTCGCTTTAGGGCATCCAAACTTATTGGGCTTGAAACCATTCCTGCTTATATCCGAATTGCAAACGACCAAGAATCGTTGGAAATGGCCTTGGTTGAAAACATCCAACGCCAAGATTTAGACCCGATTGAAATCGCCTTATCCTACCAACGTTTAATCGACGAAATAAACCTAACACAAGAGCAGATGAGCGAACGTGTGGGCAAAAAGCGTTCCACCATTACCAATTATTTGCGGTTGCTCAAATTGGACCCCATCATCCAAACGGGGATGCGCGATGGCTTTATATCCATGGGGCACGGTCGTGCCTTAATTACCGTTGAAGACCAAACCATTCAATTGGATATTTACGAAAAAGTGCTTTCAAACGAACTATCGGTGCGCGATACCGAAAATTTGGTTCGCAATTACAATAGCAACCAAGAGGTTAAAATTACGCCCAAAAAAGCAGGGGCGGAAGCCACCCCAAAATACATTCAAGAAGGTATTGGTGCGTTTTCTGAATACTTCGGACACAAAATTGACGTTAAAGTATCTAAGAACGGAAAAGGAAAAATTACCATTCCTTTTCATTCCCAAGAAGATTTTAACCGTATTAAAAAATTAGTCGAAGGTGCCAAATAAAATATTGATAATTAGCGTATTCCTGTTTATTTGTTGGTTTTTGCCAGCACAAGAAAAAAACAACAAAAAAGAGGAACTGCCCACAACCATTGCGCTTGATACGTTAGTTAAAATTGAAAACACCATAAACCCGCTTTCACCCGCAAAAGCCGCATTTTATTCGGCAGTGTTGCCCGGTTTGGGACAAGCCTACAACAAGCGTTACTGGAAAATACCCATAGTTTACGGCGGTTTAGCAACGGGCATTTATTTTTACTCCAACAATAATAAAGAGTACAACCGTTATAGAGATGCCTATAAAAGTAGGTTGGCCGGTTTAAAAACCGATGAGTTTTATTTTGATCTGGAAGGCAACCCACTGGCATCGCCACGGGTAACCACCGACGGTTTACAGCGTGGACAAAAATTTTATCGAAAAAACAAGGAAATATCACTTTTGGTAACCCTTGGGATTTATGCCCTAAATATTATTGACGCCAATGTGGATGCACATTTGAAGCAATACAACGTAGATGAAAACCTATCGTTAGTGCCACACTTCAAAATAAATGAGATTGACAGAACAAGCGATCTTGGATTAACATTAAATTTTAGATTTTAATTATGAACATTGCTTTACTCGGATACGGAAAAATGGGAAAAACCATTGAACAAATTGCCTTAAAACGCGGACATAAAATAGTTTTGACGGTTGATAAAGACGATGAAGGCTATGATATAACAAAAGCCGATGTTGCCATCGATTTTAGTATTCCCATGGTTGCTTTTCAAAACATTTCCAATTGTATAAACAATGGTGTTCCTGTTATTTCGGGCACTACGGGTTGGCTGGAACATTTCGATAAGGCCGTGGCAATGTGCCATGAAAAACAAGGCGCATTTATTTACGCCTCCAATTTCAGTTTGGGTGTCAATATTTTTTTCGAGCTTAATAAAACCCTTGCAAAAATGATGAGTGCGTTAAACCAGTACCATGTTTCGATGGAGGAAATTCACCATACACAAAAACTGGATGCACCAAGCGGTACTGCCATTTCGTTGGCAAACGGCATCATTGCAAACAATAATAATTATGAGGCTTGGAAATTGGATGAAGCCGCTGAAAGAACAATTCCCATTACTGCAAAACGCATTGCCGATGTTCCGGGAACGCACACGGTTACTTACCAAAGCGACGTCGATACCATCAGCATAGAGCATGTTGCGCATACCAGGGAAGGTTTTGCTCTGGGTGCTGTAATTGCGGCCGAATGGCTTGTGGGCAAAACCGGTGTATTCACAATGAATGATGTGCTAAATATTGGATAATTCGCAAACAATGCCGTAACAACCTTACTAAGTTTAATACCAACCAATAAAAATTTCAAATATGACGCTCGCACAATGGTTTATTTTCATATTGATCATTCAAGTACTTCACGGTTTAGGCACTTGGAATTTATATAAAAAAGCAGGAAGACAACCTTGGGAAGCATTTGTTCCTTTGTACAACGCCGTTGTTTTAATGAAAATAATCAACCGTCCGTGGTGGTGGGTTATACTGTTGTTTTTACCCATTGTGAACTTGATCATGTTTGCCGTAGTTTGGGTAGAAACCGCTAGGAGTTTTGGAAAAAACAGCTATTTAGATACGTTTTTAGCCATTGTAACTTTAGGTTTTTACAATTATTATTTAAACTATGTAGCCAAGGTTACCTATGTGGAAAACCGGAGCTTGCATCCAAAATCGGCTATGGGCGATTGGGTAAGTTCCATTTTATTTGCCATTGTTGCGGCAACCATTGTGCACACGTATTTTATTCAACCGTTTACCATCCCATCTTCATCCCTAGAAAAATCGTTGTTGGTGGGCGATTTTCTTTTTGTTAGCAAATTTCATTATGGCGCCCGAGTACCCATGACCACCGTTGCGGCTCCCATGGTGCACGATACCATTCCCATTGTACATAAAAAATCGTATTTATTTAACGATCATTTTCCAGAAAGAAAAACCTCTTGGAAAAACAAGCTGCAATTGCCCTATTTACGCGTTCCCGGTTTTGAAAACATCGAAAGGAATGACATTGTGGTTTTTAACCAACCTGCGGACACTTTGTTGGATATGAACGATTTTCACCCAGACCGAAATTATTACAAGCCCATCGATAAAAAAACCAATTTAGTGAAGCGTTGTGTGGGGGTTGCGGGCGATTCGTTGGAAGTTCGAAACGGTTATGTATATATAAACGGAAAGAAAAATGTACTACCAGACCGGGCACATTTGCAATTTAGCTATTACGTTCAACCCAGAACATCCCAATTTAACCCCGCATATCTTAAGGAACGTTATGATATTACCGATGGATTTGCCATCATCAACCAGAACAATACCTATTATTTTTCGGCCATTTCCGATGAAGCCTTGGCCCAGTTTAAAAATAATCCGAATGTAGTAAGCGTTACGCCCGCAACTTCGGTAAAGGGCGAACCCAACCCCAGTATTTTTCCGCACAGTCCCGATTATAAATGGAATGTTGATTTTTTTGGCCCTATTTATATCCCTGAAAAAGGAAAAACCATGGCCATCAATTTAGAAATTTTACCTCTTTACAAACGTGTGATAACCGAGTACGAAGGCAATACACTACACGTAAAGGGCAACCAGATTTTAATCAATGGGGAAGTGGCAACAAGCTATACCTTCAAACAAAACTATTATTG
The DNA here is from genome assembly GCF_009746565.1 of Mariniflexile maritimum. Taxonomy (GTDB): domain Bacteria; phylum Bacteroidota; class Bacteroidia; order Flavobacteriales; family Flavobacteriaceae; genus Mariniflexile; species Mariniflexile maritimum. Next base: position 121,896 of record NZ_WRPN01000010.1, on the reverse strand, counting down.
GATGATGGGCGATAACCGCCATAATTCCATCGATTCGCGCTTTTGGGGCTTCGTGCCATTTGATCATGTTGTGGGTAAACCCGTGTTTATTTGGATGAGTTGGGATGGAAAAAAACCACGTTGGGACCGATTCTTTACAACCGTTGGTGGCGAAGGAAAGGCGACCTCTTTCTTTATTCCGTTTCTTGTTGCGCTGTTTGGGTGGATGGTTTACAGCAAATACAGGAAGCGTAAAAAAAATGGTTAAGTTGTAAAGTAGAAAAATGTTAAGTGGCATTATTCCACCCAGCATTTCAACTAAACAACAACAACTTTACAAATGAACAGCATTTTTCATCCAACCTATTTTCCAAGCATAGCGCATTTTGTAGCCATGGTAAAAGCCCATGCAGTTGTGTTTGAAATGGATGATAATTTTTTAAAGCAAACCTACCGGAACAGAACCTATATTTACGCTGCAAATGGTAAGTTGGCCCTTAACATTCCTGTAATCCACACACAGCACAACAGGCAAAAGTATCGAGACGTTAAGATATTTAACCAAACAAAATGGCAAGATTTGCATTGGAAATCGTTGCTTTCGGCCTATAGAACCTCGCCGTTTTTTGAATATTATGAAGATGAACTTCAACCCTTATTCAACCTTAAAGCCGATTATATTTTGGATTTTAATTTGAAATGTTTTGAAGCCGTTTGTGATTGTTTACAACTAGATTTGAATATTTCAAAAACGGAAGTATATCAAAGAAACCTGGAAAACACCCTCGATTTTAGATATTTGGTAAATGCCAAAAAAGAACAGCAACACCATTTTGAACGTTACACCCAAGTTTTTGGCGACAAACATGGTTTTATTGAAAATTTAAGTATCTTGGATTTACTTTTTAATGAAGGCCCTAACGCTTTGAGTTATTTAGAAAACCAAATCATAAAACGGTAATCATGTTACAAACCTTTGCCCATTACGGCACCCATTTTTTAGTTCCGTTGTTGGTTGCCGTACTTTTTTATAAATCACACTGGAAATGGGCTTTCCTAATCATGGTTTCGGGCATGCTTATAGATCTGGACCATTTGTTGGCAACGCCTATTTTCGCCCCGAACAGATGTAGTATTAACTTCCATCCACTTCATACTTATTACGCTATTGCCGTTTATTTAGTGCTTTTAATTCCGAAGAAAACACGCTTAGTGGGTTTGGGCTTGGTCATCCACATTTTTGCCGATGTTGTAGATTGTTCGTTTATGTAACGGTTTTGCAACAGAAGAATTATGGAATATTGTAGCAAATAGGGCAGGGGGCACATAGTTGTTTAAAAACAAAAGCGACTGATTTCGATAGCCATTGTACTGCCACTACCACTAAAAACTCATTCATCCAAACTCAAGGTCGCCATAATGGGATAATGGTCGGAATAATGTTCATTATAAGCTTTAAAACCATTTACCGCAAACGCCTCATCGGCAAAAATATAATCTATGCGCACCGGGAAAAACTTAAAATCGTAGGTACGTCCAAAACCATTGCCCGCTTCTATGAAGGTGTCGTTTAAATCGCCCTTAATTTTACGATATACATACGAAAACGCCGTATTGTTGAAATCGCCACAAATAACCATTTTGTATTTGCATTGTGCTTTATGGATTAAAAGTAATTCGGTTTGAAACTGTTGCATTCTGAAACTGGTTTCTATACGATTAAAAAGCCGTTCGGATTTTTCCTTTTTCAAACTATCAATTTGGGTATTGATACGCAACGATTCCAAATGCACATTGTAAATCCGAATCGTGTCTTTTCCTTTTACAACATCCGCAAAAATAGCGTTATTGGACGTATTTGGAAAATTAACCGAACCTTTATTTATAATAGGAAACTGCGAGAAAATAGCTTGTCCGTGCTTGATTTTTTTCCCTGAAAGATATTCGTACTTGTACTTAAAAAAACCTAAAGCACCGTCTTTTCGCGGATGATAATCTTGAATGCTTAAAATATCGGGCGACTCTTTTTTTATGAAATCGATTATTTTGGTCTTCACATCTTGTTCAGGAATCCATTCAAACAAATTGAATAGCCTAACGTTATAATTCATGACTTTGAAGTTGTTCGGACTCTCAATTTTTTTTGAAGATGAAAACTTGTACAGCGACCCAAACATCAACTGGCCAAAAACAAGCACTATTAACGAAACGATTAACTGTTTTTTAACCCGAAAAAGCCAATACAGGAAAAACAAAACATTGCATAAAATTAAAAAAGGCACGCCCAAATTGAGCACCGACAAAATTGAATAGGTTTTAGGAGGTAAAAAAGGTAAGCTAAATGCCAGCAACAATATAAAAGCAACCATTAAATTAATGGAGTAGATCATTTTATTTAGGGTGCTTAAATTTTTCATTTGCTGAATTTACTACATTTAGTATCCTTCCGGGTTTGGTTTCGCAACTTTTATTTTCCTGCTTTAAACAAAAACTCTTTTTCTTCGGCGGTTAAACTATCATAGCCACTTTTGCTTATTTTATCTAAAATAACATCTATTTTCTTTTGATGGTTAAACTCATTAAAATCAGATTTCGTATAACCACCCACCTTAGATTTGTTTTTATGGACAGTTTTTAAAGGGCTCTTTTTCGATGCTTTAAAAATGTTGCCCAAGGCGTTCAACAAACTTTCAAAACCTCGGCCAATATCATCTCCCTTTAACAGTTGTTTCGCATAAAAATAGCCCAATAGCGCTCCGCCCAAATGCGCCAGGTTACCACCCGCATTTCCTGTGGCCGGATTTTGGATGCCGGCAAAAACGCCTATAACGTCCAAAAGCACAATGGCAACACCAATATGCCACAATTTAATAGTAAAGGTGAAAAACCGCATTTCTTGATTTGGCATATAGGCACAAAGAAAAATCAACAAGGCGCGAACTGCTGCCGAAGCCCCAACCAAACTGGAATTGCCAAATACACTTGGAAACAACGAATAGCACAACATAAACAAAAAACCGCCCGACATGGCACCAAGAAAATAAATATTTATGGCAGTTTTGGCACTGAACAGGTTTAAAAACATACGCCCAATAACGTACAACCACAGCATGTTAAAAAGGATGTGCCAAAAATCGTAGTGTAAAAACGCATAAGAGACAATGGCCCATGGCTTTCCTAAAAACGTATCAAATCTACTTGGTAGCTCAAACCAACCAAAATCGATAAAAAAGGTTAGCAAATAAACAACAAGGTTTATCGCTATAATTTTTTCTAAAACATTTAAACGCGATACTTTATATTTTATGTTGTTTGCAAAATCCATTAATACCACCTGTTTCTGTTAAACTGATTTTTTTTCCAATACCACATAATGAAAAATCCGGTAAGCGCGCCACCAACGTGCGCCATGAACGCGGTATTGCTGGGGCTGAAGAAGGAATGTCCGGTAATGCCCGAGATTAAATCTAAAATAATAATGCCCGGTATAAAATATTTGGCTTTTATGGGAATGGGCAAAAATATCATCATTAACTCCGCATTGGGGTTCATCATACCAAATGCGGCCAAAATGCCCATAAGACACCCAGAAGCCCCTACCATGGAGGCATTAAATACTGGAAAAATATTTTGTAATTGCGAAAGTTGCGATTGTGATACACCCTCAAGCACTTTGTTTGTTGTAAGCATGGTATGTATTTGGTCGGAGGTTAGGCCAGAAGCTATTAACGACTCGTAATTCGGTAAATATTGAAAATAATAAAACCAAACTTGCAACGCCACAGCACCCAAGCCCGCCGAAAAATAAATAAATAAGAAGCGTTTGCTCCCTAAAACCTGCTCAACCGGCGTACCAAACATCCATAGCCCCAGCATATTGAACAAAATGTGCGTAACACCACCATGCATAAACATGTGTGTGATAATTTGCCAAGGTTCAAAGGCATCGTTTTTTGGAAAATGCATCGCAAACCAATCGTAAAATAAAGTGCCACCACCCACGCTTAGCGTTCCAACAAACATAATCACGTTTATGATGATTAAATGTTTTACCGTTTCTGAAATTCGCATCATAGTTTTAATCGTTCGTATTAAATGAATGTAATTATTCCTTTCTTGAGCGCAGTTGAAAGGGGTATTAAAACTACATTTTTGTGTTCGTTATATAAATTTTTTGTCCAGTTCGTCAACGCTCATGGTTATAAATGTTGTTCTGTTTTCGGGCGATACATTGGGCTCTTTGCATGCAAACAAAGCATTTACCAAATGTTCCTGTTCGTCCTTTTTTAAGGATTGACCGCGTTTTATAGCCAAACTTTTTGCCATCGATTTTGCCAACAAATCGGTGGCACTAAAATTACTGTCGGGCACTTCATTTTCAACATCACCTATCAATTGTTCCAAGATGATAGATACCTCGCTTTCGGGCACCACTACGGGTACCCCTGTAATTTCTATCGATTCATTAGTAACGTTTGAAAACACAAACCCCGTATGTACCAAATCTTCTTTCAATTGATTGATAATTAAAATTTCCTGCGACGAAAAATGCAGTTCTAAAGGAAATAATAATTGCTGACTTACCCCTTCTTTTATGGTTAAATTCTTTAGAAAATCTTCATACAGAATCCGTTGGTGTGCCCGATGCTGGTCGATAACCAACATACCCGATTTAATGGTGCTTACAATGTATTTATTGTGAAGCTGATAGGTGGTTTGGGTTTGGTTAACCTGCGTATCATCCTTAAATATGGAAGGTGTAAATTCGGCACTTTCAAAATGGACCTCACTAAAATCGTGTTCTGTTTTCGTGCCCTTCGATTCTAAACCCACGTACAAGCTATCCCAATTACTTAACGTTTGTTGTTTAAACGCGGTGGTTTGTTTTCCGGAAACATAAGTCTCCTTGAATGGGTTGAAACTTCTGTCCACCTCTATAGCTGGTGTACTTGTTTCCTTTTTGGTAAAATGATAAGGCGTATCCAAACTGGGGTCGCGCTCAAAATCGAGCACGGGGGCTATATTAAATTGGCCCAAACTATGTTTAACCGCCGAGCGCAACAAGGCATACAGCGTATGTTCATCATCAAACTTAATTTCCGTTTTTGTGGGATGGATATTAATATCGATGGTTTGTGGGTTCACTGTTAGGTACAAAAAGTAACTGGGGTGGTTGCCGCTTTTCAATAAACCATCAAAAGCCGAGGTAATGGCGTGGTTTAAATACGGACTTTTAATAAACCTATCGTTCACAAAAAAATATTGTTCGCCCCTGGTTTTTTTTGCAAATTCAGGTTTTCCAACAAAACCAGAAATTTTCAATACCTCTGTTTCTTCTTCAACGGGCACTAATTTTTCGTTGGTTTTCGTTCCAAAAATGTTCACAATACGCTGTCTGTAATTGCTAATGGGCAGGTTAAATGCTTCACTGCCATTGTTATACATGGCAAAACTGATTTTTGGATGCGCCAAGGCCACACGTTGAAATTCATCAATAACATGGCGTAGCTCTACGGTGTTCGATTTTAAAAAATTGCGTCGTGCAGGAATATTAAAAAATAGGTTTTTAACCGAAATTGACGTGCCCTTGGGTGTAACCACCACATTTTGTTCCACTACATGACTGCCTTCCATGATAAGCATGCTGCCAACATCGTCGCCTTCTTGTTTGGTTTTTAATTCAACATGCGCAATGGCTGCGATACTTGCCAAGGCCTCACCACGAAACCCTTTTGTGTGCAGGTGAAATAGATCGTCGGCAGTACGGATTTTTGAGGTTGCATGACGCTCAAAACTCAAACGGGCATCGGTTTCGCTCATGCCTTTACCATTATCGATAACTTGAACGAGGGTTTTTCCGGCATCTTTTATAATGAGCTTGATGGTAGTGGCATCGGCATCAATGGCGTTTTCCATTAATTCCTTAACCACCGAGGCAGGCCGTTGTACAACTTCGCCAGCAGCAATTTGGTTTGCAACATGATCGGGTAAAAGCTGTATGATGTCTGCCATGAATTATTTAGAAATGAAAATAGATAAATCGAATTCGATAATGGCTAAAAAGATAACGACCAAAATAGCTATAATAATAAAAATACGCTTGTTAACTTGTTTATCCGGATTATTTTTTAATTCATCAAGGGCATTTAAAAATTTTGTTTTTAAACCTGTATTAGGGCCTATGGTTTTTCTGAAATCGTCGAATTTGTGCTTGATTTCAAACGGGTTGCCATCACCTTTATCATCAAAGTAACGAGGTGTGTAACTAAATTTTTTGTTTTTTCGCAATTTTAAAATCCCCATAGTCTATCACGTTTTAATTAATTGAATTTTGATTCCAATAAGTACATACAAATCAATAATAATACCAAAACAATAAGGAGTGTTCGCAGTGGCATAACCCCTTTTACTTTGGTACTGGTTCGGTGCTCGCGGCGCCATTTTGAGATGAATTCACTTTTTTTGGTAGCATCCAATTCCGAATTGGCCATTTTTTCCTTAGAAACAACGGAGGGCGGATTGAAGGATTTATTTTTGCGCTGATTAAACAAAATTTCACATGCTTTACGCTTCAAAAGTACTTAAAAATAGGGAGAAAGCAGAAATTGAATTGCCAAAAATTGTTAACAAAAAACCTAATGGAAAATACCCAAATAAGCAAGTTCAAAATAACAAAAAGAAATGACAAAAATTAAATTCCAAATTCCAAATGCTTTTAAAACAGCATTATTGGAATTTGGAATTTAAAAATTGAATTATTTTGTTAGCTATTTTTTCTTAATTCTGCCATTTTAATAGCGGCAATAGCAGCTTCCGTGCCTTTGTTTCCGTGCTTTCCACCAGAACGATCGATGGATTGCTGCATGGTATTATCGGTAAGCAAGCAAAAAATTACGGGGGTTTCGTGCAGCACGTTTAAGTCTTTAATTCCTTGTGTGACACCTTCGCACACAAAATCGAAATGCTTGGTTTCGCCTTGGATAACACAGCCAATGGCTATAACGGCGTTTACCATTTGCTGCTGCATTTTTTTGCTTCCGTAAATAAGCTCGAAGCTTCCCGGTACATCCCAACGGATGATGTTACTTGGCAACGCCCCATGGGAAAGCAACGTATCATAAGCCCCTTGGAACAGGTTTTCGGTAATGGCATCATTCCACTCTGAAACAACAATCCCAAACCGAAACTTGCTCGCATTTGGGATGGTGTTTTTATCGTAATCGGATAGGTTTTTATGTACCGTAGCCATATTATTTGTTAGCCAATACTTGGGCTTTACCAATAAACACCTCGATGGTGGCAGCTTCCGAGGAGTTTGGAAATTCGTCTTTAATTCGGTTAAAATAAGTAAGTGCCTTGTCTGCTTTACCTAAATCCAAGGCTAAAGCGCCTGCTTTATACAAATACATGGGCGTTGTATAGTCATTATTGCGCAATTTGGCTGCTTGCTCATAATAATCCAAGGCATCTTCTGGTTGGTTTAATTGTGCAAAGGCATCGCCAATATTGCCTTTAGCCAAGGGTGCCAATATTTCATCGTCACTTTCAAAATTGCTTAAATGTTCAATGGCATTTTTGTAGTCTTTCAACCTTAAATAGGCGGTACCTGCATAATAGCTTGCTAAATTGGCTGTTGGCGTGCCACTGTATTCCTTAATAATATCCAACATACCAAATTTGCCTTCGCCACCTTTTAACGCTAAGGTGTAAAGTGAATCTTTGGCAGTGCCATTTACAGCATCGTTAAAATATTTTTGAGCTTGGAACATGTCGTTCATGGCCGTTACTTGCTTTGGTTTTGCGATAAATTCTTTATAGCCAAGATAACCTAGTACAACGGCAGCAACTACACCAATGATGATGAAAATGTATTTTTGGTTCTTTTCAACAAACGCCTCGGTTTTTGATGCTGTTTGGTCTAGGGTATTGAAAACTTCCGCAGTGGTTGATCCTGCTTCAATATTATGTTCCTTTTCTACTTTGGTTTTTGGTTTATCACCTTTTTTACTGTAAGTCGCCATGTATCTTGTCTAAAATTAATGCGCCGCAAAAATATAATTTTTCTTCATAATTAAAAGGTTATTTATTTGATATTTTTCAATAATTTGCACATCCTTAAGGAAGTTACCGCTTCTCAACACGCTTTAAGTTACTTTTTGCATGATTTTAAAATCACTTTCATTATTAAATTATAAGAATTTCGACAGCAAGTCGTTCATTTTCAACAATAAAATTAACTGTATAGTTGGCAACAATGGCATTGGAAAAACAAATATTTTAGATGCCATTTACCACCTATCGTTTGGAAAAAGCTATTTTAATCCGGTTGCGACACAAAACATAAAACACGATGCCGAGTTTTTTGTAATTCATGGCGATTATGAAAAAGAAAATAAAACCGAAAAAGTAGTAATAAGCTTAAAACGCGGACAAACCAAAGTGATAAAGCGCAACGGAAAAGCGTATGAGAAATTTAGCGAGCACATTGGGTTTTTGCCCTTAGTTATTATTTCGCCAGCCGATAGGGATTTAATTATTGAAGGCAGCGATACCCGCCGAAAATTTATAGATAGCGTGATTTCGCAAAGCGACAAAACCTATTTAAGTACCTTAATTAATTACAACAAAATACTGGCACAGCGTAATGCACTATTAAAATATTTTGCCCTAAACCACACCTTTAACAAAGACACCTTAGAGGTTTACAACACCCAATTGAACGATTTTGGAACTGTTATTTTTGAAAAACGGAACGCCTTTTTAGAAGCGTACATTCCTATTTTTAAAGCGCGTTACCAAGCCATTAGCAACGGTAATGAAGTTGTTGAACTACACTATCACAGCGACTTATTTGAAGACAACCTAAACAGTTTGTTGCAAAAAAACCTCAATAAAGATAAGACCTTGCAATACACCAATGTAGGTATTCACAAGGACGATTTGCATTTTAACATCGCAACCCATCCCATTAAAAAATTTGGGAGCCAAGGGCAGCAAAAATCGTTTTTAATCGCCTTGAAATTGGCACAATTCGATTTTATAAAAGCACAAAGCAACGTAAACCCTATTTTATTACTTGACGATATTTTTGATAAATTAGATGAAAATCGTGTGGCACAAATTATTAAATTAGTGGATGATGAGCATTTTGGGCAACTATTTATTAGCGATACCCATGCCGAACGCACCGAAAATGCGGTGAAACAGGTGCATCAATCGTATGAAGTATTTAGACTTTAAATTTTGCAAAAGCGGCACGAGAACGACTGAAGGCCAAAGCCGGGAGATTAAAGCACAAAAATAAAAAAACCAATAACGAAACACACACTATACAAAAATGGCAAAACGCAATAACGAACATATAAGTATAGCCGATGCCCTTAAAGAATTTGTTGAAACCAATAAACTGGAAAAGGGCCTAAACAAAGTAAACGTTGCCGATGCTTGGGCAAACCTTATGGGCAATGGCGTTAACAACTACACAACCTCCATAACCCTGGAGCGCGATACCCTATATGTACAGCTTAGTTCGAGCGTTTTGCGCGAAGAATTAAGCTATGGAAAAGAAAAAATAATAACCATGATTAATGAGGAATTGGGCAAAGAAATTATTAAAAAACTGGTTCTCCGATAATTAGTTTATGCTCCAAAAATAAAAAAAACAATAAAAAGTAAGATTGTCTGAATAATTATACTACCTTTGGCACTTAAATTTTTTATAAATAAACACAATGAGTAAAGGTACCGTAAAATTCTTCAATGATTCAAAAGGATTTGGATTCATCACTGAAGATGACAACAACAAAGAACATTTCGTTCACATTTCAGGACTTATCGATGAAATTCGTGAAGGTGACGCAGTTGAATTCGATCTACAAGAAGGTAGAAAAGGATTAAACGCCGTAAACGTAAAAGTAATCTAATACATATACTTTAACAGTTACAGTAAAAGTCTATCAATCATTTTGATAGACTTTTTTTATTGCCATTTTTTCTTCAAAAAAAATTTTATTTTTTTAAATATTTTATATTACTTTTATATTAAACAATTTAATATCATTTCAAGTATGAGTAAAGGAACAGTTAAATTTTTCAACGATGCCAAAGGCTTTGGATTTATTGTTGAAGACGGTTCGAAAAAAGAACATTTTGTTCACATTTCAGGTTTAATAGACGAAATTCGTGAAGGCGATACCGTTGAATTTGAACTAAAAGAAGGTAAAAAAGGATTAAACGCAGTAAATGTAAAGGTAATTTAATAAATACTATTTAATTTTTTTAAGACACAAAAATCCCGCCAACGAGCGGGATTTTATGTTTTAATGCCTTTTTATAATTAGGGTTCAAAGTGTACTTTTAGTATAGATGAAAACAATAGTAGTAAAAACGAGATGCTAAAACGCTCAATAAATTTATATTGTTGGGCAGTTTATATTAATGCGTCCCATTTTCTTTAAGCCTGCATGGATTGACTAAGTTAACCCTTTTAGTTTTTTAGGTAAATCCAATTATTGCAATTAAAACTAATAAACAAAAAAAAACAGCTTAAAAATCAAATACATTATTTAATATAATTTAAAACACTATTTTAGCAACTATCATTAAAACCGTCGTTTAATCAAATTGTTTTGGGTTAATATTTTATCAAATGTTTAAAGCCAATATTTTTTTTATTCTTTTTTTTTTCTGGCTTAACGTTTTCAATGCAAATGCCCAAAACGCTGTTTATGAAATCCAGTCCATTAGCGTAAAGGAAGGTCTTCCTAATAGTAATATTTTCAGCATTTTACAGGACAAAAATAACTTTCTCTGGGCCAGCACCATTGGAGGGCTGATCAGGTATGACGGATACAACATCAAAAATTATGATGCTTCTTTTTTCAATATTAATGAGGGTTCTACGCTTCATCTGGCCTTGGACACTAAAAACCGGATTTGGTTCTGTGAGGATCTGGCCTATGCCACAACGCTCCAGAGTGGGGTTTTGGATACCGAGACCGATTCCATAATTCCCATTGGGAAAATTTCAAAGGGGCTTATTAAATCGGGGGAAGTGCTCTCGCTCAACCCGTCGCGTATCGATAAAAATGTGATTTTTATTGCCGACCAAAAGGGAAGGGTCTATAAATATGACGGCAAGTTTGAACAGATCTTTACCGTTCCGGATTTCAAAAACAGGCGCATAGTGTGTGAATTGGACGGAAAGGGCAATTATTGGATTGCGTACGATTACGACTTTGTGGTGCGAGTGAATGCCCAAGGAAAGGAAATCGATTCGTTCAAAATTGAAGTGCCCGATTTTTATGTCCGCAATTTTATGGTGCAGCCATCCAAACTGATCGTGGAAGGCTATAATCTGCGACTGCGAAAGGATTATGTCCAGATTAAGAACAACACGGTGCAACGTCTTGGCGAAGGCGTTAAAAACAATTATCAGCTTTTATACCTTGATGATGAGGAACAATTCTTCGCGAGAAACGATACCATTTTCAACGGCAATCCCAAGCTTGCAAATGGGTCTGAAAAGGTTACGGTAGTAGGCACAATTCCGAATTTGCGGTACAATTCGGCATTTAGGGACAGGCAGGGCATTTTATGGATTACTTCGGCTACGGGTATCCATAAAATTGTTTCCAAAAAGAATCCGTTTACCATTTTTGGCGAAAACAATAGCATTCGCGGTATTTATGTGAGCGATGGCAAAATATGGCTTGGCGGGTATGAGGGCAGTAAGGTTTATGACCTAAAAAGCCGAAAACCGACGAAGGTTGAATTGCCCAAATACACCTTTTCAAGTTTTGTAAAAGACGAAAGGAAGCAGTTTTGGATGGGTACCACGGTTAATTATCTCTTCAAATATGATATTGAAAAAGATGAGTTCAAGTTCTACAAGAAAGAACCTTACAATGTGTTGTACCTGCCTTTTGTCAACCCCGTTACGCGGCGGGTCTGGCTGGGAATGGGCAGTGGGCTGTCCTATATAAACAGTTCTGATAATCTAGTGGTTTACAGCTTTTCCAACGACCTATCGGAAGCACAGGTACGACAATTTCTTTATACCACGGAAGGCATTTGGCTAATAACCAACAGAGGTCTTTTTTTAATGGATGTTGCCAAGGATGCCGTAGTGAAAAGCTATACAATGGCCGATGGGCTGCCTACAAGCAACATAAACCATCTATACATAGACAGTGACGGTATTTTTTGGTTGGCCACCAAAACAAAAGGCTTGATCAAATGGAATCGCGATGCCAACACGTTTACAACCTTTTCAAAGGAGGACGGCCTTTCAAACAACACCATTTATGCCGTATATGAAGACGATTACAACAATTTATGGCTTCCGAGTAATTACGGCTTGATGCGTTTTGACAAGATGTCTTCCGAAACACAGATATTCACCGTGGAAAACGGTATAGCCGATAACGAGTTCAATACTTATGCGCATTTTAAGGATTCAGACGGCACGTTTTATTTTGGAGGCATAAACGGCGTAACCGCTTTCCATCCCAAAGATTTTGTGGAAAACACGAGCGAGGCCAATCCTATCTATCTTTCAGAATTGCGGATACTTAAAAAAAATGCCAAAGAATTCGAGAATTTGGATATAAAAGCCATCCCAAAAAATCCCATTCAGTTAAGCTATGATGACCAAATCCTTGAATTTGAAGTGAGTCTATTGGACTATAAATATAGGGCGAACCACCAATACGCCTATAAAATCGAAGGCTACCATAACCAGTGGATTTACACTAGGGACAATAAAATTTCGATATTCAATTTTCCGTACGGTAATCACACCATACGCGTAAAGGCGAAGGGAGATTCAGACCTTTGGACAGATAATGAATTGCTCATTCCCATAAATGTTGACAAACCATTTTATTTGAAATGGCAGTACATTGCCATTTTCTTCCTCTTTCTGATGGGCTGCGCCTATTTTTATTTTAAATGGCGCATTAGAAACCTGAACAGGGCAACGGTGCGACTGGAAGCCGAAGTGGCGAGCAGAACGCAACAAATTGAAGCGGATAAACAAACCATAGAATTACAGGCCGAAGAGTTAAAGGCATTGGATGTTGCCAAGGGACGTTTCTTCGCAAACCTTACCCACGAATTCCGAACGCCGCTTACCCTCATTGTGGGCCCGTTGGAGCAGATAATAGACAATCCGCCGCCTTCCGCCATTCTGAAAAGACGCGCCACCGGTATTCTGAACAATGCAAAACACATTTTAGGGCTCATCAATCAATTGCTGGACCTCACCAAATTGGAGAGCAAGCAAATGCCCATTGAATTGGTAAATGCCGATATTGTTGCGCATACAAAGGAATTGGTAAACCGTTTCCAAAGTTTGGCCAATCAGAACAACCAACAATTGTCCTTTAAAAGCAACGAAGCCGAATGGCCCATTAATTTTGATAGCGACAAATGGGACAAAATTGCCTATAACCTAATCTCGAACGCGCTTAAATTTACGCCCAAAAACGGACGAATCGAGGTAGTTTTGAACCGTTGCGAACAGAATGATAAAACGGCGGTGGAATTACTGGTGATAGATTCGGGCGTTGGCATAGACGAAAAAAACAAAGAAGCCATTTTCAATCGATTCTATCAAGTAGATCTTTCCTCTACGCGCGCCAATGACGGTACCGGTATTGGCTTGGCGTTGGTGCGCGAACTGGTGGAATTGCAGGGGGGAACTATTTCGGTAAAAAGTGAAATAAACGAAGGCGCCACTTTTAGGGTGTTGCTGCCCATCTCGGAAGATGCCGTTGTTACAACTTATATCCCAAACCGCCAGAACGAGTTTTTGATTCCCGCTGTGAAATATGAGGAAAATTTGATGCCTTCGGAGGACGAAACCGCTGAAAAACTCGATATTCTGGTCGTGGAGGACAATGAGGATATTCGCGATTATATCGTGCAATGCCTTGGGCAGAAGGCCTACAACATCGCTACCGCAAAAGATGGCGAAGAAGGGTTGGAAAAAGCGCTGTCCCTAATTCCGGATCTTATCATTTCAGATGTGATGATGCCCAAAAAGAACGGTTTTGAATTGGTGGAGGCCATTAGAAACCACATCAGCACCTCGCACATCCCTATCATTTTACTTACTGCCAAAACCAATATAGACAGTAAGTTACAAGGATTGAAACGCGGTGCGGATGATTATTTAACGAAACCTTTCAACCCAAAGGAGCTCGATGTTCGCGTAAAAAATCTTATTGAAATTCGGCAGCGCCTTCAAAATAGGTACAGCCAAAAGGAAATGGGTCTTGATGATGCGTTTGAAAAAGAAGACGCTTTTATACTTCGTTTGAAAGAATACATACTCGAAAATCTTCAGCAAACCGATTTGAACGGCGACATTATAGGCCAGCATTTCGCATTGAGCCGAATCCATCTGTACCGAAAACTAAAAGCCCTTACCAATATGTCCATTTCAGAATTTGTAAAGGACATCCGTTTGGAAAAAGGCCTTGAATTGCTGTCCCAAAAACAACTGAACATTTCAGAAATTGCTTACGAAATAGGCTTTACTTCGCCCAGTCACTTCTCGCGTTCCTTCAAGGAAAAATACGGGAAATCGCCTTCCCAAATGTAACACCACGACACATATTGGTAACACAGGTGCAACTGCTTTTAAGCCAGTGGCCGCACCTTTGTAACCAATAATTACGCAGTCTTTTAGGATGCTGTCAGCTATGGATGTACACGTTTTGGTCAAACAGATGTTTGTAAACAATTTTAATATAGAAGAATCGCAATTTAGTTGGGATGTGCCCTTGGAACAACTCGATACCGATTTTAAGACCTTAAGCTATTTGGTCTATTTGGAACAGCTTATAAATTCTGAATTTGGGACCACGGTTTCCATTATCGAAAAAATCAATTCATCCGTACACACGCCTAAAGACATAATTAATCTGATAACAAGAGAAATTTAAAACCAAATCCGAATAAATATGAAATCTTTAAAACTTACATTGGCAATTACTTTAATGTCTGTCTTCGCAATTCAGGCCCAGGAAAACGAGGAAGTCCAGACACAGACGCAAGAGGTAGATGCGTCAAACCCGACCAATTTTTACACCCAAGTAAACACGCTGTTCGAATACACCAGCAGAAAAGATGGCACTAATCTTTATGGTTTTCGCGGGAACGTCATCTATACGTTTGACCCAAACAATTTAGTATTGGCAGAAGTGCCCGTTTTATATAACGATGCTACCAACAAATTTGGGTTAAGCGATATTCGCCTACGTTATTTTACAGTGGTAAGCCGTGTGATGACCGCCGAAAAGTTTTCGGTAATCGCGCCCTTTGTGGATGTAACCCTGCCAACTGGCTCATTTGAAGACGGCTTGGGCACCAGCAGTTTTGTGATTTCCGCGGGATCTGTATATGGGTTCGCCATTTCACAGAAAGTATTGATGTTTCCAGGTTTAAGCGTAGTGCACGTTACCAAACCGGGAACTGACCTTATCCCGGACGAGTTAAAAGCTTCCAGTACCGGATTTGCGGCGCAGGCCAACGTGAGTATTCGATTTAATGATAAGTGGTTTCTTTTTGTAAACCCAATCCTTACAATGCTCAATACCGATGGCGATTGGAACGAACAATGGACGGGTGAATTCAATCTTAACCATATGATTGTGCAAAACAAACTAAAGGCAAACATAGGCTACTATCCAAACTTAACTGCGGAAATACACACCCTACGTTTGGGAGCGACCTTTTTTCTATAAAAATTATAAGAAAACGATTTAAATCAAATACCAATGAAAAGACAAATGAGATTACATTTAAGTATAATCGCACTGATTACAATGGGTCTTAACAGTTTTGCCCAATCACAAAGCGCAGTTATTGAAGATGCGGTTAAAAAGGATACTGATAAGTTTTTGGCCATCTTCAAAGACCTACACCAAAATCCGGAATTGGGTTTTAGCGAAACAAGAACCTCTGCCATTGTAGCAAAAGAATTAAAGGCCTATGGCTATCAGGTAACGGAGGGCATCGCAAAAACAGGAGTAGCGGGAGTGCTCAAAAACGGGAACGGCCCCATCGTGATGTACAGAGCCGATATGGACGCCAATGCAGTTGAAGAGCTCACCAAATTGCCCTATAAATCCACAACCATTGCAAAACTGGCAGACGGAAGTGAAACCCCTGTGGCACACGCCTGCGGACACGACTCGCACACCACTTGGTTGATGTCCACTGCAAAATTTTTGGCTGAACATAAAGATATCTGGAAAGGCACCGTAGTCTTCATTGCACAACCGGCGGAAGAATTGATTCTCGGTGCACAAGCTATGGTGGACGATGGTCTTTACACAAAATATAACATTCCAAAACCAGATTATTTATTCGGCATCCACGCGTTTCCCTTGCCTGTTGGAATGCTGACGGCGGCTTCTGGAGTGCGTATGGCAGGTACAGACCAGCTTGACGTAACTTTTTATGGCGTGGGCGGACACGGTTCCAATCCGCAGTTGACCAAAGACCCCATTGTGATGGCGGCCTCGGCCATAATGCAGTACCAGACCATCGTAAGCAGGGCCATTGACCCAAAAAATTCGGCAGTATTGACCGTTGGCGCTATTGAAGCAGGAAAAGACAATAATGTGATTCCTGAAAAAGCACTTTTGAAAATCAACTTAAGATGGTTCAATGAAAAGGATAGAAATCTGATGATTGAAGGTATCAAGCGTATCAACGAAGGCATTGCCCATGCTTATGGTATTTCTGAAGAAAAAAAGCCAACGATCGAATTCAAGGGCTGGTCTTACCCACTTGAAAACGAACCCAAAATTACTGAAGTTGTAAGAGAAGCTTTATATCCATTGGTAAGTGATAAAAAAATGCTTTTGGATGAAAGCGCATTACCCTCTGTGATGGGTTCTGAAGACCTGCATCATTTGGTTATCGATAATGAGAAAAAAGATTGTGTGTTCATCAATGTGGGCGTTGCAGAGCCAAAGCGATTTGCCGAAGCGATGAAAAAAGGCCAATTGCCGTTTGCAAACCACAATGGCAATTTTGAAATAGACCTTGCCGCCATTCCTTATGGGTCAAAGGTGGCTATAACGTCGATGTTGGCGATTTTTAATAAAAAATAAATATAATGTACTCTAAAATAATTTTTAGAAACTTCGCTATTTGTGTTCTGTGCTTTGCTCTTTTTAGCAATTGTAAGGAAGCATCCAAAAAAGCAACATCGAACGCCGCGGCTACCACCATCTACTATAATGGTGACATTGTTACTATGGAGAGCGATAGTCCCGTGTATGTGGAAGCTCTTGCCGTAACAGATGGTCTTATATCAAAAGTAGGGACTAAAGAAGAAGTAATGAAGCTTCAGGGAGAGGGCACCGTTTTAGTTGATTTACAGGGCAAAGCACTATTTCCTGGATTTATTGATGCACATTCGCACGTTTTTGGTTTTGGACCGCAGGCCTCTGGAGCCAACTTACTACCGCCACCAGACGGCGGAGTAGCCAGTATTGATGATTTAATAACAGAATTATCCCATTGGGCTACCCCAGAAAATATTGCCCTTACTGGTTGGATTTATGGATTGGGTTTTGATGACTCGCAGTTGCAAGAAAAGCGATTTCCGACCAAAGAGGATTTGGATAAAGTTTCAACAGAGCATCCCATTTTAATTTTGCACATTTCAGCACATTTTTGTGTGATGAACAGCAAAGCTTTGGAGCTTGTAGGCATTACGGAAAATACACCCAATCCTGAAGGTGGAATGATCCGAAGAATGCCCAACAGCAATAAACCCAATGGAGTCTTGGAAGAAATGGCGGCCATTCCTTATATCGCCAATGCCATTACGCCTAAAACGCCTGAAAATATGGCAAAACAAGCAAAGTCAGGAATTGAAATGGCAAAAAGCTATGGCTATACTACTGCCCAAGAAGGAAAAGCAATGGAACAACACGAGCTTTTGGCCGCTTTTGCAGAACAAGGCATATTTGACATTGATATTATATCATACATTGACTACACTAAAGCAGATTATTTAAAAACAAAATGGTATTCCAAAGAGTATATAAATAATTACAGAATTGGCGGCTTAAAAATAACATTGGACGGTTCCCCTCAAGGAAGAACTGCGTGGCGCACCCTGCCCTATCTCATTCCACCGGAAGGTGCTCCCAAAGATTATAAAGGCTATCCGGCAATACCCAAAGACGAAGACGTTGCCGATGTATATCGTATGGCTTTTAAAAACGATTGGCAAATTTTAAGTCATGCAAATGGGGATGCCGCAGTAGATCAAATGATCAAAGGAATGCATACAGCTTCCAATGAATACGGCATCAAAGATCGGCGCAATGTGATGATTCACGGTCAATATGTGCGTGAAGATCAATTGGATTCCCTAAAGCAACTCAACGTTATCGCTTCTTTATTTCCCTTACATACCTTCTATTGGGGCGATTGGCACGAACAACTTATTGGTGAGGAATTAGGTCAAAAAATCAGTCCAACCCGTACAGCTTTAAACAAAGGTGTAAGGATTACGGTACATACAGATGCGCCTGTAGCATTACCAAATTTAATGCGAATGGTATGGACAGCCGTAAGCCGCACTTCCCGTAGCGGCAAAATAATAGGTGAAAATGAAAGATTGACTCCTTACGAAGCCATGAAATGTTTAACCGAATGGTCAGCCTATCAGCACTTCGAGGAAGATAAAAAAGGAACTTTAAGTCAAGGAAAACTTGCCGATTTGGTCATTCTTTCAAAAAATCCACTTAAAACTGAAACCGATGGGATAAAGGACATCACCGTTCTTAAAACAATAAAAGAAGGCAACGTGGTATATGAAAAAATCGATAGTTCAAAATAATCAACCTGATAAATCAAATACACTATAAAAATGAAAAAAATAAAAAAAATAAAAAAAATAAAAAATTTACTTAAACTAACATTTTTGGCCTTTGCGCTTATAGCTTTCAGCTTTAACAGTACAGCCCAAAAAAAAGAACCAACCGTTGTTCTGTTTACGAATGCAACCGTTTTTGATGGTGTCAACGAAAAACTAATGACAGCTACCGATGTTTTGGTGGAAGGCAATCTCATCAAAAAAATCGGGAAAGGCATAAAAGCACCCCAAAATGCAGAAGTGATTGACGTAGCAGGGAAAACCCTGATTCCAGGTTTGACGGATTCGCACGTGCACATTATGTGGAATGACAATATTGAATACCTTATTTACAGTTCCAAAGACGGTTATCTCGGAGCTATGGCCGCAAAGAATGCCGAAAATATGCTAATGCGGGGTTTTACTACGGTTAGGGATCTTGGTGGCCCAGCATTTGGTTTAAAGAAGGCTATTGATGACGGTGCCATCCCAGGGCCACGCATTCTTCCAAGCGGTGCTTTTATTTCACAGACTGCTGGCCACGGCGATTTTGATACACGTATGCAATACCAATCCAACCATTTTACAGGACAAACAGATTTGGCGTACTCACGTGGATGGACCATTATTGCCGATGGTGTATCGGAAGTTCAAAAGGCTTCAAGGGAAATTCTTCGAGCCGGAGCAACCCAACTGAAAATTATGGGAAGCGGGAGCATCACAGGGGCACACGATCCGCTGGATGTTACCGAATATACCTTGGACGAACTGAAAGCCATCGTAAAGGAGGCCGAAAAATGGGGTACGTATGCTACCATTCACGGTTATAGTTCAGAATCTATAATGAATGCGATAGAGGCAGGTGTAAAAAGTATTGAACACGGGCTGTTTGCTTCCGAAGAAGCGATGAAAATGATGAAAGAGAAGGACATTTTCTTTTCAACACAATTCCTATCCTACAGCGCAACCCCGGAGGAAGCTGGAATGACCGGAGAATCCATTCCAAAATACAACGAAGCCAAAGCGGGAGCTACCAAAGGCTACGAGAATGCAAAGAAAATTGGCGTTAAGATGTCGTTCGGCACTGATCTTTTGGGAGGTTTGGAAATAGCTGCCGCACAAAATCTAGAATTTTTGGCGCGTGCAAAATACTTTTCAGGCTACGAAATCCTTAAGCAGGCCACCTCCAACAACGCAGAACTTTTTGAACGAAGCGGCAGGCGCCATCCGTATCAGGAAGGGGCGCTTGGGGTAGTAAAGGAAGGTGCCTACGCAGATATTGTGGTCGTGGATGGCAACCCGTTACAGGATATTTCCTTATTGGGAAATCCTGCAAAGAATCTAAAAATCATTATGAAAGATGGTAAAATCTATAAAAACACTTTAAACCAATAATTCACAAATCACTTAAATAATCAAATTATGAAAAAACTAATAAAATCCGTTTGCATTGCTGTTGCTTTCGTAGCATTGAGTTTTCAAGGTTTTGCCCAAGAGAAAGCAAAGACAGTTATTGTAATCAAGAACGCCAATGTTTTTGATGGCGTCAATGAAAAGCTAATCGAGAATACCGACATCTTGATTGAAAACAACCTTATCACGCAAATCGCAAAGGGAATTAAGCCACCAAAAGATGCTCAACTTATTGATATTAATGGAAAAATATTACTGCCAGGTTTAACTGATGCCCACACGCATTTGGCTTTGCATAGCGAAGTTGATTACCTTATTTACAGTGCCCCCGAGGGATATATGGGCGCAAAGGCGGCAACCAACGCTACCCAAATGCTGATGCGCGGTTTTACAACCGTTCGTGACATTGGCGGACCGACCATCGGTCTCAAAATGGCCATCGATGAAGGCGCGGTTATAGGGCCACGGATACTTCCTACGGGCAGTATGATTTCCCAATCATCAGGTCACGGCGATTTCAATGCACGACAAATTAATTGGTCCCAATATTTTGCGGGACAAATAGACCCAGCTTACATCAGAGGCTGGACGACCATTGCCGATGGAATTGCCGAAGTTCAAAAGGCCACAAGAGAAACATTGCGTTCCGGTGCTTCACAAATTAAAATTATGGGAAGTGGTAGTATTTTGGGTGCACAAGACCCGATGGACGTGACTGAATATACGATTGAGGAATTAAGAGCCATCGTTAAGGAAGCTGAAAAATGGGGCACTTATACTGCTATCCACGCCTATACGTCAGAATCAGTTATGAATGCGCTTAATGCAGGTGTTCAAAGTATTGAACACGGTCTATTTGCTTCCGAAGAGGCTTTTAAATTGATGAAGGAAAAAGATGCATTTTTCTCAACCCAATTTATGGCATTCAGTGCTACACCTGAAGAAGCAGGAATGAATGCTGTGGCAAGACCAAAATATTTACAGGCAAAAGAAGGCGCAGACAATGGCTATAGATTATCAAAGAAAGTAGGTGTTAAAATGGCATTTGGGACCGACCTTGTAGGCGGATTGGAAATGAACACCTATCAGCCGCAAGAATTTGTAGCCCGTTTAAAATACTACACACCTTATGAGATCTTGGTACAGGCAACATCACTAAATGCTGAACTTTTTGAGCGTGCAGGGAAGCGCCATCCCTATCAAGAAGGAAAGATTGGTGTCGTGAAAGTTGGCGCGTATGCCGATGTGATTGTAGTGGAAGGAAATCCCTTAAAGGACATCGCAATTTTGGCTGAACCGGAAAAGAACATCAAGCTTATTATGAAAGACGGTAAAGTGTATAAAAACACTTTATAAAAAATAGTTAGGCCAGTGGAACATGAGCACTGAATTAGTGCTATCCCTCCATCGTTTCACTGGTTCTTTTAATTTATTTCTAATGAAGCAAAAAATACAAATACCTGAAACTATTAAATCACTCAATTCCAAAGGCAATGTGCATCGCATCGTACTTTCCGGAATGCTTCTTTTTTTTATAGGAAATAATTCAGATGTATTCGGTCAAGTCAAAACGGAACAGGACACTCTGAAAATTGATCAAAGACCTTCGTTGGTTGCACCGTCCGATGCCAACAATCAGTTAAAAAGTGATTCCGAAGATAAAAATGCCACCGTAGCACTGGATTTTATTGACAGAACCGTGGCAGCAAAAGAAGCCTTCTACCAAAAAACCGGCTTTAAGATTGGGTTCGATTACAATTCCCTATATATGGGCGCTACCGAAAGTTTGGGCAACAACAATCACACCGCAAGCGGTATTGCAAGAGTGTACGGGCGATGGGATTTAATAGGCCGGGGAACAAACAGCACGGGCGGATTGGTCTATAAAATTGAGCACAGACACGCCTATACGGAACTCACACCTTCGCAACTGGGTTTTGAAATTGGCTACGCTGGCTCTCTGCATCCTTTGTATAGCGACCAAGGTTTTAGAACCACCAATTTGTACTGGCGACAATCGTTTTCAAAAGGAAAAATTGTAGCCTATGCAGGCTTTTTGGATTCTTCGGACTGGACCGATGTCTATGCCTTGGCAAGTCCTTGGGAAAGTTTCAACAATCTGGCATTTTCCGTGGGTTCTGCTACCATTGGCGGTTTGCCCGATGGCACCTTGGGAGTGATGGCAAGCGCTTGGTTGACCGATAAGGTGTATGCCATTGCGAGTATCACAGATGCCAACGCAAGGGCAACCGACATTTTTAAAGGTTTTGACACGTTTTTCAATGATTTCCAGACTTTTAAAACCGTGGAGCTGGGTGTGATAAAAAGCAAGGAAACGGCTTTTGTCAATAATTTTCACCTTACATTTTGGCAGATTGACGAGAGCAATTATTACGGCTCGCCAAGTGGCTGGGGCATCAATGCCGCTGCAACGGTTTTTGTGGGCGGTAAATATGAACCTTTTTTACGCGGCGGTTGGGCCAAAGACGGCGGAAGTCTTTACCAGACATCGGTTAGTGCGGGTCTTGGGTATTATATGGGAAGTAACGTGTTGGGTATCGGCCTTAATTGGGGACAACCGAACGAGACCACCTTTGGTGGAAAACTGGATGACCAATATACTTCAGAGATTTTCTTTAGATGGCAAGTGGCGCATCAATTCCAATTGTCGCCAAGTGTGCAGTTAGTTGCCAATCCTGCCTTGAACCCAAATTCCGATTTTATAGGCGTATTTGGACTTCGTTCCCGAATATTCTTATAGCATTTTTCCCATAAGTTAAAAACCTTCATAAAAAATATAGGCAATTAAAGCGAAAAATAAGATGGAAAAAGAAACCACCAAAAATTCCAAAATACTCAACATTGTGGGCCACATAGAACGCATCGTGGTGATTGTGCTGCTATTTGCCCTTTTGGCCGTGGTGATTTACGCTACTGTCGTTTTCCTGATTTTGCTTTATGACGGCATTAGCTACACCTTAAGAACGGATATAACCCAAGAGAATAACATTTTGGTGTATTTACATACCATCTTTGGAGGGTTTATGCTGGTATTGATCGGCATTGAACTGCTGCATACCGTGAAAATTTATCTCAAGGAAAATACGGTAAATGCCGAAGTAGTCTTGCTTGTGGCATTGATTGGGCTGGCAAGACACATTATCGATTTGGACTTGCATTTGGATCCTATTTCCTATATAGGAATCGGTGCGTTGTTGCTCGCGCTTTCGGGAAGCTATTATCTCATTAAAAAAACTTCAAAATAGAAATTAATCCATTAAAAAATTCACAGCTAATATTTTAAAAACCATAAAGATGAAAAAATATCGTATTCTATTAGCACTATTCGTTTTTGTAGGCATAATAAGTTGTAAAGAGGATTTAAAATCATTGCCTGTACAACCTAAAGCCCTTACCGTTTCAGACCCACTTCCTTCCTGGAATGACGGTAAAACGAAAAACGACATTATAGCCTTTGTAAAAAAAGTAACTACCGAAGGCACGGAGGATTTTGTACCCGTGGAAGACCGTATTGCAACGTTTGATAACGACGGCACGCTTTGGGCAGAGCAACCCCTATATTTTCAATTGTTTTATGCGCTGGACCAAATTAAGGTAATGGCTCCCGAGCATCCCGAATGGAAAACGACCGAACCTTTCAAATCTGTTTTGGAGAATGATATGGAAGGCGTTTTGAAATCCGGAAAGGAAGGTCTTGTAAAAATTGGAATTGTGAGCAGCACCAATGTAGATGTTGAAACGTTTAAAGAATCTGTAAAACAATGGATGGCCACTGCAAAACATCCTCGGTTTGACCAGCCTTACAGCAAAGTGGTCTATCAACCTATGTTGGAATTATTGGATTACTTAAAGGCCAACGGGTTTACAAACTTTATTGTCTCGGGCGGCGACATCGACTTTATGCGGGCGTGGGCCACCGAAACCTACGGGATTCCGTCCTACCAAATTGTAGGAAGCTCACTAAAGTCAGCATTCGACAATACAGATGCTAAAGCGTCCATTATAAGACTTCCCGCTGAAGAGTTTGCAGATAGGGGCGATGGTAAGCCTATCGCCATTTCCAAGCACATTGGTAAAAAACCCATTTTGGCAGCAGGAAATTCTGATGGCGACTTACAGATGTTGCAGTACACAGACTCCAACAAATACCCAAGTATAAAGATGTTCGTCCATCATACGGATGAGGTTCGTGAATGGGCCTATGACCGCAATTCCCCAATTGGTGGGCTTAACGAAGGCCTGGACGAAGCCATTGCCAAAAACTGGACCATTGCAGATATGAAAAACGATTGGAACACCATTTTTCCTTTTGAAAATTAAACACGTCTTTCGTTATTAAATTATTTGCTATTAATCAACTCAATTTTTTAAGTGTTAAAGCCTTTCGAGAAATCGAAAGGCTTTTTTATTTGAAAAATCATTACACTATTTTACCAATTATTTTTTCTGAAAGTGAAGATTCATTTAGAGATAAAACAACAGGCTTTAATTAGCCCAACCCTATTTTCTGTAAGCATCATATTCTTGAAGAATCACCTTGTGCACCCATTCCATAGCCAGACTTAATGTGTCAAATATCTTGAACGGTCTGGAATAAAAATTACTTTCATACAGGGCATTGTCGCGCGCCACAGGTTTATCGGAAACAATCGCAATGGCCAACAAATTATGTATTTCAGAAGTGGCCAAATAGGTCAACGGGTCCACTGAATATGAAAAATGCCGGTTGGAAATATAGATTACTGGTTTATTTGTAAAATGTTTGTCAATAATTTCAATTAAAATCGCATTGTCTTTTGGTGTTACGGTTACACCTTCCTCGATTTGGTTCACCAAAAATTCATCAAAAATAAAAATCTTGGCGCCCTTCAAATCATAATGATGGAACATACTCATGTTTATTGGTTTTGGTTAGTTTTTTAAATATATGTTTTTTTATTAATATTGAATTTATTTGTGTTTTGAAATGGTGGGTTACCTCCATTCATGGCACAGAAAATTTTGGTTGAATGAAGCACTAAAACTTATTTGTTCTTAGCTAAAGGAATATCCCATTTATCTTCCGGTACCATTTTTTCAATGTCTGGGTCGCTCACATAAGAAGGTGTCATAATTTGAACCTTATTTTCGTTGAAAACATCTAGGATATGTTGGTTCAATTCAGAATAAATGGTATTGATGCGTTCCACGTCCACACAATAGGCATTTATTTCGTAGGTAACCGCATAGTCGCCCAACAATTTTTTGAGCACAAAAGGCTGCGGTTCTTTAAGAAGTCCGTCGGTGCGATTTGCGGCAAGTTTCAACATCGCATCCACTTGTCGCCACGGTGTTTCGTAACCTATGCCTACGTTGGTATGAAGGATGATGCCCTTATCACTTTTCAAGTTGGAATAATTCACGATTTTATTATTCAAAAGAATGGAATTAGGGATGACAATCTCTTCATTTTTTGGTGAACGCAAGCGGGTAACCAAGAGTTTTTGTTCAACCACAAAACCCCTCTGTCCATCCACTTCAATTAAATCGCCATTTCTGAAGGCATTGCGATAAATCATGGAATATCCTGCCACCACGTTTCCTATAAACGCCGACGACCCCAAAGAAATTAAAATACCCACAAAAACAGAAACGCCTTTAAACGCCACCGAATCTGAACCGGGAATATAGGGATAGGCAATCACGATGGCGAAAATAATCACCACAGTTCGTATAATTTTGTAGGTGGACATTGCCCATTCGGGCCTAAAATCGTTAAGCTTGATGCGTTCTTCCTGAATGCCCACAAAAAACAGCTCAATTAATTTGAGCAAATATTTGGTTAAAATGAACAGAATAACCAAAAATATCAACTTCGGTATGTAATTGACAATGGAACTTCCAATATTCGATAAGGGGTCTGCTACGGCATTAAAAATGGAAATAGAAAGCTCGTTGGTCCAGGGAAACAGCCCCAAAATATAATAAGCCCCATAAATTACTAACGACGCCACTAAAAGAAAACGAAGGGTGATAAAAAATAAATTTATAACTCTCCAAATATCGTTTGATTTGATGAGCTTGTAAGAGATGTTTTCAACAGAATTAAGCCTTCGGTCAATTCGTTTTTGTACAAACCTCCTAATCATCCTGAAAACCCAAAATACCAACAAAAGAACTACTATCAAAATAACAAGCGAGATAACCGCAATGATGGTGTTTTTCTTTATAACTTCTGGTAGCCTGTCATTTCTATATTTTTCAATGGTAGTCTTGATTTTAAATAAGGTGGCTTCCGCAAGGATATTTCTATTAACACCTTCTATGGCCGCATCGGTATCGAAAACGCGAATTAACACCGTTTTTCCAGCAATAATGGCTGAAAATAAAGTGTCATTTTTTTTTTTAATATCACTAATCGAGATGTTTTTGTTCTCGGCAACTTTTTTAATGTTCTTAACTATGGCTTCGGCTCTTGTCTCAGATGGGTAAGATGAAATACCACCTACCTCAAACAATGTGTTGCCATCAATCTTTACGGGCGATAGGTGGATGCCTTCCTTTGTGAAATGGTCTTTTAGGTCTAGGTTTTGGCTATAAAGTTGCTGGGTACCAATTACTACAAAAACAAGCACATTACAAAAAAACCGTAAATCAAAAAATTTAATCCATTTTAGTGCCATAGGTTATTTAGTAATTGGTTAGAAATCAAATTTAGACTTTTTTATAAAACCAAAGTGTATAGATTCACATAATTTTGTTGTAAGAAAGATGGTTGTTTTATGTTTTTCGGCTCGTTCTTCATAATTATATGTCCTACAAGAGCATGTTTGGTACTCATTTATAATTAACAAAAGGTTGTTTACTGTTGAAGGCTTATTAAGCTGAATATCAAGACGGTTACATAACGCACAATTTAAGTAGGTTGCCAAAAAGGAACCTTCAGTTGTACTGTAAATAACTATAAATCAAAGACTTATTTTTTTTGTTTTTGTTTTTGTCAGACTTAGTAGTTAAACCTAAATTCTTTTAAACCTTAAAAATGAGTTTGTTTTCATAAAACCACCATAATATCAAGGTCCAAATGATGCCGTAAGCCATTGCGAATGCTAACGACGAATTTAAAGGGTTTTCAAAAAAAGGGACCAACCAATGGTTATAGATTAAATTATGGAGATTGATTTGTTCGGAAGCTGTATTTGGGTCTTGAATGGTTATGGAACTTAAAACCCTAGGAATAATTCCAGAGAAGAAAAAAACAATCATAGGGTTTACGCCCCAAACTAATAGCAACTTGGTCCATTTTTTTAAGTGTGCTACATCTATAATATAGTACAGTATTGCTAGACTAACCGTGGCAATACCCCCCGTGTACAGTACATAAGAACTTGTCCAAAGTGATTTATTTATAGGAAAAAAGAGGCTCCAAATGAGGCCTAAAGAGAGCATGGCACAACCCATTAAGGCTATTTTTTTCAAAATTTCTATTTTTGAAATTTTAGTATTCAAAATTTGGCCAATGTACATGCCTAAAATACCAGTTCCTAGGGCTGGTAATGTGCTTAATATGCCTTCGGGGTCCCAAGTTTTTGTGGAAGCCCATAAATGACCGTTTAATAGTAAATTGTCCAACCATGCAGCTAAGTTGGTGCCTTCTTCAAAATTGGCAGGTCCAAATCCGGGAACGGGAACAAAGGCCATTACCAGCCAATATCCTATTAATAGAGTTGCCAATACGAGAAGTTGCGTTTTTAGTGTTGTTTTTAAATATAATATAGCGGCAAAGAAATAAACAAGGGCTATCCGTTGTAAAACCCCCGGAATCCTAACGTTTTGGTAGGAGGGGAGGCCGCTATAAGCCAAAAATAATAGTATCGTAACAATACCAAAAGCGGTGTAGGTTTTTATTTTTAAACTGAAATTCCCTAAAAGGGCATAAGCAACTGCAAATGTTAGTGCCAATTTAAAAAGCAATAAATAAATGCCTTCTAATCCAAACACTTCAATGCGACCAAAAAAATTCAAAAAGAGTCCGAGGCAGAAAATCCGTAAAGAACGCACGATTATTTTGTTAAAAACGAACCTGTCAAAGTGTTTTGTTGGCAAAGCAAAAGGGATGGCCGTACCCATTATAAAAATGAAAAAAGGGAAAACCAGGTCGGTAGGCGTGCAACCATGCCAAGGTGCATGCTTTAAAGGAGGATAAATGCTAGCCCAACTTCCGGGGTTGTTAACAATAGTCATTAATAGGATTGTAAATCCTCGAAACACATCAAGCGAAATTAAGCGTTCTTTAACCATGTACTTTGGTTTTAAAGGTTGATTTTTTTATGTTGGAAATGAAATTTTACCCATCGATAGCGATGGGATGCCTGTTTTGGAGCCAAAATCTGAGGTTCCACCTGCAACCGTTTCATTTGCCAAAACAGCAAACAACAACGCTTCCTTGGCATCGCCCGAGAGTCCCAAAGTTTCGGTTGGTAAAAAATCACAAGGTATTAATTCTTTTAACCAATTCACTAATAACGGATTATGAGCACCGCCACCCGACATGTAAATAATAAAATCGCTAACGGGGTAGGTGGTTTTTACGATGGTTGTATTTATGGCTTCGGCAATAGTTTCTGCGCTAAAACGGGTTAATGTTGCCAAAACGTCTGGAATTGAAACAGTTTCTGTTCCGCTTGCTTTTTGGGCATTTACCACATAATCGATATTAAAAAGTTCTGGACCGGTAGTTTTTGGGAAGGGTTTCAAAAAGAAATCATTGGTTTTTAATGCTTTTAGAAGACGTGGGTTGGGAGTTCCCGTTTTTGCAATTTCCGCATTTTTGTCGTAAGCCTTCTCCGGAAAAAGGAGTCGGGTAAATGCATCAATCAACGTGTTTCCTGTACCCGTATCGGTTACAAACACCTCCTTTGGGTTGCCACTTGCCGGTAAATACGTGAAATTGGCAATACCGCCCATGTTGAGCATGATACGATTTTCACCCTTTTTTTTAAAAAGAAAATAATCGCCATAAATGGCCAACGGCGCACCTTCACCACCAGCAGCGAGGTGTTTTTGCCTAAAATCGGAGAGCGTGATGATGCCGGTTTTAACGGCTATATGGTCTCCATCGCCAATTTGTAGCGTGGCATTGGGAAATTCATCCTGTTGGTGTAAAATCTTTGGGGCGTGAAAAACGGTTTGCCCGTGCGAAGCTATAAGATCTACGTTGTTAGGAGGTATATTCCAACGTTTCAGGCAAGCTAGTACCATGGTTGCGTGACGTGTGCCAATCCATTCGTTCAACATCACTAATTTTTGAAAATCGATGTTTTTTTTAGCAAAAATGTTCCGGATTTCTAGTTTTTCAGCTTCCGAATAATCAATTGTTTCAAAATGGATGAGTTGAACCTGAGTGTTTTCGCCCGAACCAGAAATCTTGCATAAGGCCACATCCAAACCATCCAGGGAGGTGCCAGACATTAGGCCAATGATGGTTCGTATCGGTTTTTGCGCTATCCTGTAAAGTTTCTCTAGGTTCGCGTTCATGTTTTATTTAATTCGTTTGATGTTATTTTTCAACTTTTAAATGTATCAATTGTTTTTTGGTTAATAATAACAACTGCCTTTTTTTTGAACAACTTTCACAAAACGCCGATTGTTTAAAACCGAACATGTTCTAAATTAATGGCTCGTTTTTGTGCTAAACGGTTAATCGTTGGTATTTGCATCATCATTTGTAGGCGCTGTAAAGCCTGTGCGATTTAATTTTTGGGTTAACAAACCTTCATTAACGTAAAACGAGTTGTTGATGGATACTGGTGATTTTCCTTTGGACCCGATGGTACCAAATAATAATTCTGCTGAAACAACTTGGCTAATTTCAGAATTTTGGTACGAAACCACCAATCCTTCAATAGCTTCAAAATTTGTTATTGGCAACAGCGTATAGGGTTTTGTGAAAATATTCAATATAACTTTGTTTTCCGCAGCTATTTTTTCTAACCATAGCAATTCGGTTTCCGTAAAATCTTGGTTTGCTCTCACTTTATTCGACTTATGAAAGCCAATAATTACCAAATCGAATGTTTTTAAGGCGTTGTTTAAACTATCAATATCGGAATGTTTTACTTCGGTTACAGCGGCGTATTTTTTTAAGGCTGATAGATAGGTGCTGTTTGTATCGTCGCCTAATTTTACATACGCTATTTTTTGATCCAAATTCTTTATTGGGAGTATATCGTTATCGTTTTTCAAAACCGTAATAGCGTTTTCGTATAATTTATAGTGCAGAGCTTCATTTTCGGTAGGATTGATGTCTGCGTGCAGGTTTGTTAAATCCAAGGGTTTGTATGTGTTTAAACCGGCCTTAAATTTATAGTGCAGTATTTTTTTTACCGATTGGGCCAAACGAGCTTCGGAAATAACGCCTTCGTTATAAGAACTAACCAGTTTGTTTATGGCAACAGGAACATCAACAGGGCAAAGCAATATATCATTTCCTGCCAAAAAAACAGATAATTCCAGATCGCCAGGAGCTTTAAAATCGCTAGCGCCCTTCATGGCCAAACCATCGGTAAATATTAAGCCATCAAACCCCAATTCATGTTGAAGGATATTGGTAACCACATTGTAGGAGGCCGAGGACGGATAGTTTTCTTTGGTTTCTAAACTTGGAATATTAAGATGCGCCACCATAACGGAAACCAACCCTTCATCGAACATGCGTTTATATGGGTACAAATCGAGAGAGTCTATGCGTTCTTTTGAAAAATCCACCAGAGGCAGGGTGTAGTGTGAATCGGTAGCAGTGTCTCCGTGCCCAGGAAAATGCTTGCCCGTGCAATAAACACCTTGCGCCTGGACGCCTTTCATTAAGGCGATTGCTTTATTGGCTACATTTATTTTGTTTTCCCCAAAAGACCGGTTGCCAATAACGGGATTTTTAGGATTGGTATTGATGTCTATAACAGGCGCAAAATTAAAATGGATGCCCATACGCTTGCTTTCAGCACCCAATTGTTTCCCTAAAGTTTCTATAAGATCCAAATCTTGAATGGCCCCAAGGGTCATGTTCCAAGGAAAAACATAGGTAGAATCTAACCGCATGCTTAAACCCCATTCGGCATCAAGGCCTATGAACAAAGGCACTTTGGCCTGGGCTTGGTATTTGTTTGTTAATCGCGCTTGTCGTACTGGGCCGCCTTGAAAAAATATGATACCGCCAACCTTATAATCCTCAACGAGTTTCGTTACTTCGTTTTCGTGAACGGTATCCCTGTTCGAGTATGCGGAAACCATAAATAATTGACCTATTTTTTCGGCAACAGACATGGTGCTGTAAATGCTATCGACCCACTGGGTTTCAGCATCTGAATTTTTAAAGAAGTTTTTTCTATTGGCTTTATCAATAGCGATAGGCGGAGCGGTGTTTTCGGTAAATCTATTTGCTTTTGTATTTGTTTTGCTTTTTTTAGAAACAGCACAATTGGAAATAAAAAATATGAATGCGAAGAACAGGGCAATGTTAAGGAAGGAATGTTTCATGTAAAATGTATTTTAGCAAGTGAATGTTTTTGTGAAACTTAGTCGGTTATTCAAATTTTCAAGTTTTTTAAATAGATTAGAAATATACTTTGTTGCTATTGTGGGAACTCGTTATCCATAACCCTAAATATGTTAACATTCCGTTTATCAATATTAATTCATTGTCAAACACATATCCAAAAAACAGAATCGCGGAGTTTTCGTATAACACATAGGTAATAAGCGGTGATAACAAACAGATATAGGGAACAAACGTGTCTTTTACGTTTCTGGATTTTTTAAACAGACCAAATGCATATAGCCCCAATAATGGGCCATAGGTGTAGGAAGCGACCCTAAATATCATGCTAACAACCGAACTGTCATTAATGGCATTGAAAACCAAAATAACAAAAAACACCAATGCTGAAAAACCAAGATGCACAATGTGCCTTTTACGAACCGTATTTTTTTTATGAAGATTTTCGGCTTTGTCCATCCCTAAAAAATCGACACAAAAGGAGGTGGTAAGGGCGGTTAAAGCAGAATCGGTGGTTGCGAATGTTGCGGCAATAATTCCTAATAAAAACACAATGGCAGGAACTAATGAAAGGTGATTTAGGGCAATTTCAGGAAAAAGCAGGTCGGTTCTTGGTTTCCCGGTAATTAAATCAACAGGAACCTCAATGCCGTTGTTGTTGGCATAAATATAAAGCAATGCGCCAACACTCAAGAAAAATATATTAATTAGAACGAAAATTCCGGTAAAGGTAAACATGTTTTTTTGTGCTTCCCCAATGTTTTTACAGCTCAGGTTTTTTTGCATTAAATCTTGGTCAAGTCCTGTCATGGCAA
Organism: Mariniflexile maritimum; assembly: GCF_009746565.1. Lineage (GTDB taxonomy): Bacteria > Bacteroidota > Bacteroidia > Flavobacteriales > Flavobacteriaceae > Mariniflexile > Mariniflexile maritimum. The sequence goes on along the minus strand of NZ_WRPN01000010.1, from coordinate 89,246 downwards.
TAGTAACAAACATGCCACCCAATAGTTGTTTTATAAAATGGAATTTGTTGCCCATAAAATTTTCAAAGAAGAATATTTTGGAGTAATTACTGTTTTTTACTTCTTCAAAAGCAGCCACAGCGCTTAAATCCATGCTTTTGCAAATAAAATAAATGGTAAGAAAAACAGAAGTTACCAGAAAAAAAGTTTGTAAGGTATCGGTAATGATAATTGTTTTTAAACCGCCCCTATAAGTATAAGAAAAAATGAGAAGCAAGGATATTAATACCGTCATTATAAACGGAATGTTGTAATAATCGAATACAAAACGTTGCAAAACGATAACCACCAAATACAGTCGGAATGCAGAGCTTATGGTTCGGCTTATCAAGAAAATGGAGGCTGCTGTTTTGTAGCTGTAAATACCCATTCGTTGTTCAATATAGCCATAAATGGAAGTTAAATTCATTCGGTAATACAGTGGTAACAATAATTTAGCGATAACAATAAAACCAATGGCGTTGCCCAATACAAATTGAAAATACTTAAATTGTTCGCCACTGGCAGCACCCACTTCACCGGGAACCGAAATAAAAGTGACGCCAGAAAGCGCGGTACCAATCATTCCAAACGCCACTAAATACCATTTTGAGTTCTTATTAGCAGTAAAAAACGCTTTGTTGCCGTTATCTTTCCGACTAACGATATGCGAGATGAGGAATAATACTCCGAAATATGTGATGATTAGTATTAGGATGGCACTTGGTGTCATTTGATGCGTTTAGAGTTCATGAATTTGTTAAGCGGTGGTGGCTGTTCGGTTAAATTTGTAAATTTTTGTTTTCGGCCAATAATACAGCTCGAACGCTTTTGTGTTTTTTTAAAAGTTCAGAAGCCAATTTTTTGCTAACGTGTAATTCCTCTACAATCATTTCCACACCTCTTTTCACTAATTTTTTATTCGATAGTTGCATATCAATCATTTTATTCCCATAAATGCGCCCAAGCTTTATCATTATCGATGTTGAAATCATATTTAAAACAAGTTTTTGGGAAGTGCCTGCTTTCATGCGGGTGCTTCCGGTAAGGAATTCTGGCCCAACAATCAACTCAATGGGATATTCTGCTTGCTTTGAAATTAAGCTATCGCTGTTGCAGGCAATGCTTCCGGTAACAATATGGTTCTCTCTGGCTTTTTTAAGCCCTCCAATTACATACGGCGTGTTACCAGAGGCTGCAATGCCTATAACAACATCTAAAGGCGATATATCGTAGGCCAATAAGTCTCTCCAGGCTTGATCAATATCGTCTTCGGCATTTTCAACAGCTTTTCTAATGGCCGAGTCGCCGCCTGCAATAAGACCGATGATCCAATTGTCGGGTACCCCAAAAGTGGGTGGGCACTCCGAAGCGTCAAGAATCCCAATACGCCCCGACGTTCCCGCGCCAATGTAAAATAATCGACCGCCCAGTTTCATTTTGGAAACGATAACGTCCACCAATTTTTCAATGTTAGGAATTTGCTTTTCAATAATATCCGCTACTTTCTTATCTTCTTTGTTAATGTTGGAAAGTAATTCATTGGTACTCATTTTATCAAGATTGGAATACAGTGATTCTCGTTCTGTATCTGGATTTTTCTTTGCCATTTTTTAATTTTTTGCTATTTTATTGGTAAATAGTTGGTTTTCGGTATAACGTACTGTGTAAAATAGGGCACGCTGATATTGCATCAATAAATGAGGTATTTTAAGCGCATTTTTTTAAATGCATCTAAATCTTTTTGCCAACTTTCCCTGATTTTGCTTTCAGGAATTCCGTTCTCTATTTGCTGTTGTAATTTTTTTGTGCCTGCAAGTTTTGTGAAAAACTGATTGAAAAATTTGGTTTTATCGCTCGTGTTTTGGTATGCTTTAATTAGCCATTTTAGTTCTAACTTTGTTAATTTGGGGTAATTTGTTAAATCTTCACCAAAACATACCTCTCCATTATAAAGTGGGTTTTTGGCACCAAAATTAGGCTTGGGAGTAAACTTAAAATTAAAATGAGTTTGGGCTAAAAAAGGTGAACCATAAATTTGAAACTGCTTATCGGTGCCTCTTCCCATACTTACGTTTGTGCCCTCAAAAAGGCACAAACTGGCGTACAGATTAATAGACTGGTCGTTGGGTAAATTTGGCGAAGGCTTTACAGGCAAGCTATAGGGCAGGTTGCGGGTATAGTTTGAGCATGGAATAACGGTTAACTTACATTTTATACTGTTTTTTAGCCATTTTTCGCCATTAATCATTTTGCCATACTCGCCAATGGTCATGCCATGAAGCAACGGAATGGGGTGCATGCCAACAAAACTGGTAAATTCTGTTTCTAAAAGCGGCCCATCAACGATGCTGCCATTAGGGTTAGGACGATCGAGTATTAAGAGCGGGATGTTGTTATCGGCACAGGCTTCCATTACATAATGCAACGAAGAAATGTAGGTGTAGAAACGTGCTCCAACATCTTGCAGGTCGAATACCAACATGTCAATACCTGCTAATTGTTCGTTTTTGGGCTTTTTATTGTCTCCGTACAAAGAAACGATAGGCAATCCTGTTCTTGGATCCTTGCCATCAACAATACGTTCGCCGGCATCTGCAGTACCCCTAAACCCATGTTCGGGAGCAAAAATAGTTTGTAGTGCTATTTTTTTTTCTAACAGAAAATCAACCAGATGTGTTTTATTTGATAGAATTCCCGTTTGATTTGTAATGATTCCAACCTTTTTGTTTTTTAATAACGGCAAATACATTTCGTAATTATCAGCTCCAGTTTTTATAGCATTTCTATTGTATTTAGTCCCTTTATTTTGCGCAATTTTTTGGAAAGCATATATATTGGTTGGGATGTACGATAAAAGAAAAATTAGAAACGTGATTTTTGTTATTAATTTTACCATTGCATATTTAATTTGATTTTTGGAATTGACTAATTTTTAATCATTTTAAAACGTTCACAGCTGCCATTTTCAAAATTGACGTTTACATAATACAAACCTTTCGTTAATTTAACAGGAGTTATTAAGATTTTTGAATTTTGAACGAGATATTTCTGTTTCCAAACTTGCTTTCCTGTAGCGTCATACATTGAAACAATGGCGTGGTTTGAAAGTGAGTTTTTAAAATCAACTTCAAACTGGTTAGTAAATGGATTTGGATATACTTTAAATGGGCTGTTAGCAAGCATTTTGAATGTAGGATTTTCTAATGTGGTATTGAAATCCCCAGCTTCATTATTGTTTTTATCTAAGGATGTTACTACAAAATATTTGGTATCAATTAATGATTGGGCCACAATCAATTGATTTCCTGAAACAATATCTATTATTTTTGATCCATCATCTTTATTCGAAATTGCTTCAGCAGGATTATCAAAGGCATATACAACATATTTTACGGGTAGGTCGCCATCTGCCGCCGCCGCTGGAATATCCCATGTTAGGGTGTTGGCAACAAATCGAATATTAATTGGAGGGTTGGGGCAAATAGGGTCTTTTCCCGCAATGGGTGGAGCAAAGGACTTGTACTTGAATTGGTTTGCAGTAAGCGTAGTATTTATATTTTTTGCATTATTTTTTAATGCAGCATAACTATAAGCTATTTGCCCAAAAGTTGCATCCATTGTGGTAGCTCTATTTTGATTTATTTGACTTTGTATTTCAGTTACAGCCCAATTATTACTATCCTCCATTTTATAATAAGCCTGACTTAAATACAACTGTTTGTTTTTAAGTTTTGCTTGGTCGTTCCACCATTGTGATAGGGCTACATAATCTTGAGCTCCGGTTATTTTCCAATATAATTGAGGTGCTAAATAATCTACTTTTCCTGCATCTAACCATGCTATTGGATCACAATATAATGCTGAGTAGGATGAATTTCCTGAAATACCCGCAGGTGTTCCGCTTTTCCAAATTCCAGCTGGACTTACACCAAACACAATGTTTTTATTTAGATTTGTATTGATAGTTTGAATAGCATCATAAGTTCCAGAAATCATTTGGTTTACGTTATCGCGTCGCCAGTCTGCTATATTTGCAATATTATTTGGATTGTTATCTATAAATGTTTGGTTGTCGGGGTTGGTTACCATGCCACCACTAGGATAAAAATAATCATCAAAATGAATACCATCAACATCATAGCGTGTTGCTATATCTTGTACAATTGAAATAATATAATCCTTTACAGCTGGTAAGCCTGGATTTAAAATTCTCAAATTCGGTTGACTGTCTGGTGAAAAAACAGGGTCGATTATCCAATTTGGGTTTGTATTCATTACATGATTTGTTGCTTTTGGATAGGTTGCGGTTGCTGAAGTTTGGGCTCTATATGGATTTAACCAAGCGTGTAGGTCCAGGCCCCTTTGGTGCGCCTCGTTAATAACAAAACTAAGCGGGTCCCATGATGGCGATGGTGCTAATCCTTGGGTTCCTGTAAGCCATTGCGACCAAGGTTCAATAGTAGAGTTGTACATGGCATCACACTCTGAACGCACTTGAAAAAATACACTATTATAGCCATTGGCTTGTAAATTATCTAAAATGGTTATCAGTTCTGATTGTTGCACTGCGGGAGTCGCTAAACGATTTGAAGGCCAATTTAAGTTGTAAACAGAAGCCACAAATACACCGCGTAAATCACGTTTTGGGGTTGTTTTGCTAAATTCGGCATCAGTTAAACATTGAGCGTTTATAAAGACTATACTGAAAAGTAATAGTCCAGTGCATGTAGTTTTTATGTATTTTTTTTTCATTATAAATTAGATATTAGTTTGAACTTAATTTCATGTAGATTCTTTTGTTTATGAACATTTTGAGACAATCTTGTTCACTTATTTAATAAAAATTTCTAAGAATTTTTATAACATGGATGTAAAACTTATTGTTACAATGGAATCATTTGGGGAATCGGAAATTTTTTGATGAATATTTGATAAATAGCATTATAAAGTATTCAAAATAATAACCGTTATCTGTTACTTTTTTACTGTACAATAGATAGGTTTTCTTTGTGTTTTCAACATTATTCCCTATCAATATCCAATTTTAAAGCTTCTTATAATAAAAGCTAGTTTTAAAATACTGGCCCTGGGTGTTTTTTATCCCAGAGCCAGTTTTTTTTAGGTAATCTAATTAATTTTGCTAAACTTTAATTACCACCCTGGGTTTTGTTTTAATTCCACTCCTTCAACCAAATACAGGCTAATATCGTTTGTTGGAATAGCGGTTAGATAATGTTTAGGCGATATGAAGGTTCTTGAAACGGTATAGGGAATAACATAACCATCTGCATTGACCTTTGTTTTCGAATTGGTTCCAATTAATGAAGGAATTCTAGCGCCAAGTAAAACATCTGGATTGCTGGTACTATCTAAGTAATCGCCTTTTTTCCAACGGTAAATATCTGCTTTACGCATTGTTGTCCAACTCATAAACTCAATTCTACGTTCGCGACGTATTTCCCAAATAATTGGGCTAACCACTCCAGAAATCTGTTCTAAGCTAGAAACTCTTTGAGGGTCGTCAATTTGTATGCCGCCAGCTAGGGCATTGGTTCCGTTAGTGGTAAGTGTTGCTATACCTGCACGTGCCCGTACTTTGTTTATGGATAGATCCAGATCTGCATTGGTTATCGTTCCAAGTTCTGCACAAGCTTCTGCATAATTCAAATAAACCTCGCTTAGCGTGAATAGGGGCGTATCTATTTGATTTTGCCCTATTGTGGTTACTTCTGTGCCCACGGTTGCAGGGTTGTTAAACAATTGAAATACATATCCTGTTATGGAGGTCAATCCATTTAATGGTTTATCAGAATACGCATAGTCAACATTGCCAAAGGCTTTTGCAAAACGCGGGTCTCTATTGGCAAAAACATTGGTAATTGTATTGTCTCCTAAATATTGACCATTACCACCAACTTGTTTAATGGGTAATCCGTTAATTGTAGTATAACTTTCTGCCGCAAATTTTGTTAAACCACTTTGTACGGTTGACGTATTGGTATATGCTTGTATGGAGTTTCCAAGTACACCCCTAATATATCTTTTGGCCAATATAACCTCGGTATTGCCTAATAATTCAACTGAGTTGTAAAGTGATTTCCAATCAGGATTTAATTTATAGGCCGCATTATTCATAACGGCTAGTGAAGCATCTTTCGCTTTTTGAAGGTATTCGTTTGCTGGTTGTGAAAGATTGTATTTTCTATGGGTTCCTTCATATAGGCACACTCTGCTTAATAGCGCATAAGCTGTAAACTTATTAACTGTAACATTCTTGTCGTCAATTGTTAACAGCAATGTAGTTGCTTCTTCTAAATCCTTAATAACATTATTTATAACTTCAGATCTGCTTAAAGCTGGTTTATAAACATTCACGTCGTTTTGGTTTAAATAGGCATCGGTGTAAGGAACATCTCCGAATTGCTGTGCTAAACGGAAATAAGTAAAGGCCCGGAAAAATTTGGCAACCCCTATAAAATGATTCTTTTTTGTTTCATCCATTGGTACTGTGGGCACCCTTTCCAGCATCAAATTACAACGACGGATTAATGTGTAATATTCGTTCCAGTTTGAATTTGTGGCATTGGCAGTAGTACTGAAGGTGGTGAAAACGTTCATGCTTAAATTATCATCAAAATTTGATGAATTATGGAAATAGAAGTCGGCAGTTGTTCCTGCATTGTTTCCATATCCGTAAAAAGTATCGTAATTCAACCATGAAAAGGTTCTAACATTGTTTTCAGAAGTCCAGAAGTTATCATCTGTGAAGATGTCTTTAGGAGGCGTGTCCAAAAAATCAGAGCAGCTAAAAGACAGACCTGCCATTGTAAGTACAAGTACCACTAGCTGTATCTTGGAGTTTTTTATTGATTTTCTCATTTTCTTAAATTTTTTATTATTATTAAAATGCAAGTTGAAGACCCACAGACCATGTTTTTGAGTACGGGAAGGTTCTTCCCCATGCTGCTTCAGAATCGTTAATTTCAGGATCTACCGGTAAATTGTCATCTTTAATGGTTAAGAGATTGATACCAGATATATAGGCCCGTATTTTATCCACGCCTATTTTTTCAACGAAGTTTTTAGGTACCGTATAGCCCACGGTTAAGCTTTTTAATCTTAAATAGGCCATATTTTGTAAATATCTTGACTGTGCTACAAAATTATTTGAACCTGGTGCGTAAGAACCAAAAGCATTTCCTGCATGGTTTGGATACGGATTTGGGTAATAGGCATCGGTGTTATCAGGTGTCCAGTAATCGTTCATGTGTGCGTACATGGCATCGGTTCTGTTGTAAAATGGTAAAATTAAATCGGAAGTTGCCCAATATTGGCGCTCACCAACACCTTGGAAAAAGGCATCAAGGTCGAACCCATAAAAAGTTCCTCCAAGACGTATTCCATATTGATATCTAGGAGTTGTATTGCCTATTACGCTTAAATCCCCCGAATCATCGGCTGTTCCTGCGCCTCTAGAAATTTGTTTGTCGTCATTCAAGTCCTTGTACAGAACATCGCCGGGGCCATATTTAAAAACACCTGAGCGTACATTTTTAAAATCGACACCATTAACAATTAACCCAGTGGCATCAATATTGTCTGTTGCTTGAATAAGTCTTTCGGTAGTTAATCCCCAAATCTCGCCAATTTTTTGGCCTGCATAAAATGAACCTAATAATTTAGAGGTGTTGTTCCATTCTGTAACCTCTGTGGTATAGTCAGACAAGGTAAGATCTGCATATACAGCAATGTTGCTATTTATTTCTTTGTTGAAATTAATGGCAAGCTCCCAGCCTTTGGTTCTAAGATTACCGGAGTTTGTGTTTGCCGCAGATTGCCCAAAAGACCCGGGAAGTGTTTTACCCGGAGATAACATTCCTTTGGTGTCGCGTTGGTAGTAGTCAAATGTCACTCCTAACATATTAAAAATCCTTAAGTCTAACCCAATATCCTGTGTGGTTACCTTTTCCCAGGTTAAATTTTCATCAACATTGCTAGGTAAAGAAACTGAAGGAGGTATGGACGCGCCGCTTCCTAACCACCAAGGATTGGACCTGTTCATTACCGATAAAAATGCATTGTTTGCAATGTTCTGATTTCCTATGGAACCAATCGACGCACGTAATTTTAAATCATTTAACCAATTGCGGGTGCCTTCCATGAATTTTTCATTTGAAATTCTATAACCTGCTGAAGCCGATGGGAAAAATCCCCATTGCTCTTGCGACGGAAATTTTGAGGACCCATCATAACGTGCGTTTAATTCCAATAAATAGGTGTCGTTGTAATCATAATTTACACGTGCAAAAAATCCAGCAATGGCATACTCTGATAAACCAGGGTTCAATACAGAGTTTGAGGAAAGAGGTGATGTAAATTGATCGCCAATAGCTAAATTAAATTCAGGTTTGTTTTTGTCCAAAAGCGTGTTTCTGCGTGCATAAGTTCTTTCAAAAGATTGCCATTCAGAGTTTAATCCAGCCAAGGCCTTGAAATTATGGATGTTGTTGAAGGTTTTGGAATAGTTGGCATATATGTTAGCAACATTTGTTATGTATGATGATTTTGCTTGCGCTACAAAATCATTACCAGATTCCATCATTGTAGGTTTTCCTGCAACTAAATCGGCTGCACCAGTCCACCAATCCCACAATGGAATTTGGCCACCATTCATTTTATAGCTAGAATAATTGTTGTTTATGCTATATTCGCCTATTATGTTTAGGTCTTGGGTAATCTGCGCTGTTAACTTGGCACTTAAGCGCATATCGTTTTCCGTTCTTTTGTTCATGGATGCATTATTCATGTAGCCAGGTGCATGGCGGAACGAGATGCCATTATAAGTTCCGTAAGGGAAATACGAGCCCCAGCGCATGTAATAACCAAAATAACCGTTGCCAGCGGTATCCAAACCACTATTGTAATAGTTAAAGGGCGATTTGTATTCTTGAGCTGAAGAAAGTACTTTAAAATCGCCTGATAGCCAATTGGTTAACTGGGTGGTCATGCCCATGTTTAAATTTATTCTTTCATTGCTTTCGGTACTTATATTCATTATGCCCTCTTGATTTGAAACACCCAGAGAAACTATAAACGAGCTTTTATCGCCCAAGGAACCTTGTGCTGAAAAATTATGATAGGATTGAACAGCATTTTTCTTCAACATTTCTTGGTGTGGGTCCCAAATTCTATAAAAATATTCTTTTCCTCCAATGACATCAAAATCCTCTCCTAAAATCATGTTCTTGTCATTTTTACTCCTTGTAGCGGCATAATTTGCCTTCCAATTTATGATGCCGGGGAGCAATGTTTTGTAATTCATTCCAAACGATTCAGGATTTGCATTTCCCGCACGGGCCTGTGCCTCTATCATCGCAGGAAGTTCAATGGTAGGGTCGAGGAAATCTACTAACGAAATTGGGTTGCTCCAGCCATAATTGTGGCTATATGAAAACGATACTTTTCCTTTGGCGTTTTTTCCATTTTTAGTGGTTATTAAAATAACGCCAAAAGCGGCACGAGCCCCATAAATAGAAGCTGAAGCTGCATCTTTAAGCACTGACATTGAAGCAACATCTTCGGGGTTAATAAGCGACATGTCCGATGGTACGCCGTCAACCAGCACCAATGGCGAGCCGGTTGCAACGCCATTTACAATCGTTCCAGCACCTCGAATGTTTATATTCGAAGATCTTCCAATGTTTCCAGAGTTAAATGTTATGTTTAATCCAGCCGTGGTGCCTTGCAGCCCTTTGCTTAAGTCGGTTAGGGGTTTGCTTCCAAGTGCTCTTTCTACATCAACTTTGGCCACAGCACCTGTTAAGTTGGCTTTTCTTTGTGATGCGAAACCAACCACTACCACTTCGTCTAATTTTGAAGTGTCTTCAGCCAAATCTACATTAATTAGTTGTTGACCTTCAAGCTTGATTTGTACTGTTTCATATCCTATGTAGCTAAAAACCAACGTTTCGCCCGAGGATGCGGCAATACTGTAATTTCCATCAAAATTGGTCGTACTGCCCTTGGTTGTGCCTTTAATAACTACGTTTACTCCGGGTATTGGAATTCCGTCGGCTTTGTTTTTTACAGTTCCAGTAATTGTTTTTGTTTGCCCAAACGTTATTTGGAAGAACAAAACCAATAGTGAAAAGAGGAGAAATTTCTTCATAATTTAAAATCTTTATTTAGTTATCTAACAAATATATTTAATTTATGCCTAATAATGCGTTTTTTATAAAATTATTTTTTGAAATTATACAAAAAAATGCAGAATGATGCTTGTTAATTAATATTTTGAAATGTTTAACAGGGTCTTGAAAAATAAAAAACGCAAACTATTGCAATTTTAATGGTGCTAACAGGTTTTGAATTAAATTATTTAATATATTTGTTTGGAATTATTAATTATTGAAAATGTTAAAGGCTGAACGACACCAATATATTATGGATAAACTACTTGAAGAACAAAAAGTGGTTACAAGCGATTTGGCTTTGGCTCTTGATTTATCCGAAGATACCGTAAGAAGGGATTTGAATGAACTGGATAGCAAAAAACTGCTCAAAAAAGTTTATGGTGGCGCTATTTCAATTCAGGAAAAAACCGATAATATTTTCAGTATAAACATAAATGCTGAAGAACAAAAGAAGAAAATTGTTACTAAGGCATTGCCTTTGTTGCATGATGGGCAGGTTATTATAATGAGCGGAGGAACAACAAACCTCGTCTTTGCAAGGTTAATACCAGAAGATTTGAAGGTTACCATTTACACGTATAGTTTGCCAATTGCCATGCAGCTTTCGCAGCACCCAAATATCGATTTAATATTTATAGGTGGAAAAATGCAAAAAAATGCAATGGTTACCATAGGGATGGACGTGGTTCAGGTTTTGTCCAAAATTAAAGCAGACATTTGTTTTATAGGAGCCAGCAGTATTAATATAAATCAAGGTTTAACGGAAATTGGATATGAGGTTTCAATTGTCAAAAAAGCAATGATTGAAGCGTCAGACAAAGTGGTTTCCATGTTTTCTTCTAATAAGTTGAACACCAGGATGCCTCATGTTGTTTGTGAGCTAAGTCAATTGGATACTATCGTTACCGAATTGGAAACCGATGACCCAAGGTTGGAAGAATATAAAAAGTTAGGGGTAAACGTTGTTTAGTTTTTTTTTGAAATTAAGCAGACAGTATTTTTGCGTTTTTGTGCGTTATTTGTATTTTGATTGTTTAAAAAACGCAAAATAAATTATGATAATAACATAGTTAGGGTTTCATAAGAATTGGGGTTGTTTGGTTTGATAATGTTATTTCAAAATAAAAAAGCCGCATAAAAAGTAAACATTATACATTAAAACTAAAGCAGTTGTAACTTAACTTTAGTAGGGACAGAAATTGGTTTAACCCTAAAAATAAGCAATATCAATAAATGAGAGATGTCTGAATTATTACCACTAAAACAATTATCCCAATCATTAGAAGGCACTCTTTTTTTTGACGAACTTCATAAAAAATTATACGCCACAGATGCTTCGGCTTACAGAATGATGCCTCTGGCGGTGGCAATTCCTAAATCGGAAGCAGATATTGTTGCTATTATTCGATTTGCCGAAAAGCATAAAATTTCAATTACCCCCAGAACCGCAGGTACATCGTTGGCAGGCCAAACGGTTGGAAACGGTATCATCGTCGATGTTTCAAAACATTTCACCAAAATTTTAGATTTCGATCCCATCAATAAAACGGTAAAAGTGCAACCAGGGGTTATACGCGACGAACTTAATTTGTATCTCAAACCCCATGGCTTGTTTTTTGGCCCTAATACCTCAACATCCAATCGCTGCATGATTGGTGGTATGGTGGGCAATAATTCATCGGGTACCACTTCCATAAGATATGGTGTTACCCGCGACAAAATTGTGGAAATTAAAGCTGTTTTAAGCGATGGCAGCATAGCGATTTTTAACGACCTTACTTCTGAAGCATTTATAGAAAAAACCAAAGGCGACACGCTTGAAAATAAAATTTACAGAACAATTTATCAAGAACTATCGGATACAGATAACCAAAAGGAAATTTTAAAGGAGTTCCCAAAACCTGAAATCCATAGGCGAAATACAGGATATGCAGTCGATTTATTGTTAAAATCCGAGCTTTTTGGCGGTACCGAGCCAACCATAAATATAGGAAAACTGCTTTGTGGCAGCGAAGGCACCCTTGCTTTTACAACCGAAGTTACTTTAAGGCTTGATGATGTGCCACCCGTAAACAATATCATGGTAGTGGCGCATTTCCATACCATTCAGGAAAGTTTAGAAGCCGTAGTTACCGCCATGAACCATCATTTATACACTTGTGAGATGATGGATGATACCATTTTAAATTGTACCAAAACGAACAGGGAACAGGCCAAAAACAGGTTTTTTATCCAAGGAAACCCTAAAGTTGTAATGATGTTTGAAGTGGCATCGCATATAAGTATGCAAGATGCCGAATTACAGGCAGATGCATTGATTAACGACTTACGGGCAAACAATTTTGGTTATGCATTGCCAAAAATTTATGGGGCCGATATTGATAAAATAAACGAATTGCGAAAAGCAGGTTTGGGGCTTCTGGGCAGTATTGTAGGCGATGATAAAGCAGCAGATTCCATTGAGGACACTGCAGTGGAATTGAGCGACTTGCCCAATTACATAGCCGATTTTACCGCCATGATGGAACGCCACGGCCAAAATGCCATTTATTACGCGCATGCCGGGGCTGGCGAATTGCATTTGCGTCCCGTTTTAAATTTAAAGACAACTCAAGGATTGCGCCAATTTAGAACCATTGCTACCGAAGTTGCCATTTTGGTTAAAAAATACAAAGGCTCTTTAAGTGGTGAACATGGCGATGGTATTGTTCGTGGTGAATTTTTGCCTTTTATGATTGGGGAGAAAAATTACGGGTTGTTGAAACGGATTAAAAATGCTTTCGACCCCAATGCAATTTTAAATGTTGGCAAGATTGTGAACGCTTCAAAAATGGATGAAAACCTAAGGTTTGAAGCAGGAAGGATGGAACCAGACATAAAAACAATACAGGATTTTTCCGATAGTATGGGCATTTTACGGGCAGCCGAAAAATGCAACGGCTCGGGCGATTGCAGGAAACTGCCATCGGCAGGCGGTACATTATGCCCCAGTTACCGTGCCACCCGAAACGAAAAAGATACCACCCGCGCCAGGGCCAATGCACTAAGGGAATATTTAACACATTCCGATAAAGCTAATAAATTCAACCACGACGAGCTATACAAGGTTTTTGAACTGTGCGTGAGCTGTAAGGCATGCGCGAGCGAGTGCCCGAGCAATGTGGATGTGGCGGCCTTAAAGGCAGAATTTTTGTATCAGTACCAAAAAGCAAACCGTTTTTCTGTCCGCAACAGGATTTTTGCTTTTAATGCCAGATTAAATAAGCTGGGAAGCATGGTGCCCTCGGTTACCAATGTTGTCTCAAATCTATCGGTGGTTAAAAAAATTATGGGAATTGCCCATAAACGCCAAGTTCCTTTGCTGGCTGCAACTACCTTTAGGCATTGGTACGAAAAAAACAAAAACCGTGCACATACTAAGGCTTTTCAAAATGGCAAGGTGTATCTTTTTTGTGATGAATTTACCAATTTTTATGATGTTTCAGTAGGAATTGATGCGTTTGAATTATTGACCAGCATAGGTTACGAGGTTATTTTGGTAGCACATGAAGAAAGCGGAAGGGCGTTTATCTCAAAAGGATTTCTTGAAGAAGCTCAGGTGGTAGCCAATAAAAACATTGCCATTTTTAAGCATTTAATTTCCGAAAGCACCCCATTGATTGGTATCGAACCGTCTGCCATATTGACCTTTCGGGATGAATATCTTCGATTGGCGGATGATAAGGAAAGTGCCATCACATTATCAAAAAACTGTTTTACTATTGAAGAATTTTTCAAACGTGAAATAGAGAAAGGAAACATTCGCGCCGAACAATTTTCAGAGGAGAAAAAAACCATAAAAATTCATGGTCATTGTCATCAAAAGTCTTTAAGCACCACCGAAGCGACTTTCACCATGTTAAATATCCCAAAAAATAATGTTGTAACTATTTTTAATTCAGGATGTTGCGGAATGGCGGGTTCGTTTGGCTATGAAAAGGAACACTACGATATTAGCATGCAAATGGGGGAAGATACCCTATTTCCTAAAATTCGTTCCACCGAAGCCACTACCATCATAGCGGCAGCGGGAACCAGTTGCCGTCATCAAATTTTTGATGGCACCCATAGGGTATCGCAACATCCCGTAACCATTTTGAAAGGATGCTTAAAATAATTTTTTTTTAAATTTTAGCTTCTAAAATGAAAAAGGAATTTGTTGTTCTTTAAAACGGCAATTCCTGTTAACTGAGAAATAAAAATTGGAATTTTAATATAAATCAATACCCATTGGGCTAAATTATTCATGATGCAAAAGCTATATACTTTTATTTTCTTTGGTTTTTTAATGGCACTTGGTTTTTCTCAAAACAATGAAAAATCGGGCCCTATTAAGTTTGTCCATCTCACCGATTTACACGTATCCGTAGGAAATGAAAATGATTTTTTATTGCAAAATATAGTGACGGAGATTAACAATTCAGATCACGATTTTGTAATCATCACAGGAGATTTAACAAATCGAGGTGCCGATGATGAACTGAAACAAGTTCACTCCATACTAGCTAACTTAAAAATTCCCTATCATGTAATTTCTGGAAACCATGAAACCAATTGGAGCGAAAGTGCCGGTTTAACCTATAAAAAACTGTGGGGAGCCGATCGCTTTGTGTTTTCAAAAGGCGACTATCTCTTTATAGGTTTTCCTTGTGGGCCCTATATGAAAATGGGCGATGGTTTTGTAAAGCATGAGGATGTGCTTTGGTTGGATAAAACACTAAACGAGCGTCTTAACGACCCTACAAAAAAAGTTTTAAATTTTGCCCATTATCCGCTGGATAATAGTGTTAGCAATTATAAAGAAGTACTGTCGGTTTTGCAAAAATACCCAACGGTCGCCAGTTTTTGTGGTCATGGGCATACTTTAAAAAAATACGATTTTTCGGGCTTAAGTGGCATCATGGGCATTTCCATTACTTCTTTGGACAGGAAAACAAAAAGCTATAACGAGGTTGTTGTTAGTGCCGATAGTATCCGTATTTATCAAAAAGAAATTGAAAAACCTAGCGTATTTAGGTTTTCAGTGCCATCTGAACCTTCAAAAATTAATTTAGAAAAAACCGAAATTAATTCAAATCCTTCAATTAAAGATAGTGCGTCCATTTATAGCGTTCTTACTATTCATAAAAACACCATTTATTTTGCAAATTCCATTGGCCAAATACAGGCGGTTAATTTGAAAAATAACATCTTGAAATGGAAAATTGAAACCGGAAATTCAATTTATTTTGCGCCAATAGCTGTAAAAAACACCCTTGTTGTTGGTACCATTGAAGGCCATGTTATGGGGTATGATGCCAATTCTGGTGAAATCAAGTGGAACACGCCCGTTGGAGGCGTTCTGGTAGGTTCTCCAGTTGTTGAAAAAGATAAAGTTTATATGGCAAGTTCTACAAAATTTATTTGTATCGATGCCATTACTGGCCGTATAATTTGGGAGAACAACTTGCCAACGTCCTATTCACAGGGCATGCCGCTCATTCATGGCGACCATATTATTTTTGGTGCATGGGATACCTACGTGTATTGTTTAAACAAAAGTACAGGCGCACTTGTTTGGAAATGGAACAACGGCAATAGCAAACAGGTTCTATATTCGGCAGGAAACGTAAATATGGCAGCTTCCAAAAATAGGCTCTACTTTGTTTCTCCTCAGCGTTTTTTAACCATTTTA
This sequence comes from Mariniflexile maritimum, assembly GCF_009746565.1. GTDB lineage: Bacteria > Bacteroidota > Bacteroidia > Flavobacteriales > Flavobacteriaceae > Mariniflexile > Mariniflexile maritimum. The sequence goes on along the minus strand of NZ_WRPN01000010.1, from coordinate 73,319 downwards.
AACATTAAAACAGGCGAAACACTTTTTAGGACTTCTAAATGGAAAGTTAGGGAATCGATGGGGAAGAGTCGGGATGGGAAGTGGTTGTATGCAAAAACAATGGATGGTGAACTTTTAAGGTTACCGCTAAGCGATACACTAGAATTAACCGAGGAGCACTTGGTTGAAAATAGCCGTGTTTTAGATTTAAAAATTGGTTATGAGCACAATCCTGCGCCTATTTTAGAGCAAAAAAGTAAAATTTATATTGGTAGCCGTAAAGGCGAAGTGGTTATTGTAGATGCCGAAACTTTTGAGATAATAAATAAAATTAAATTAGGAAGTTCAGGTATCAACGGTTTTACTGTTGATGCTAAAGGGAATGTTTGGACTTCGCTTATTGAAGGGACAATATTTATGTTAGATGGATTCTTATAGTTCCAAATTGGTAATGGATGCTTTGATTATCCAAATTACCAATTTAGGAGGCGATGTTTGATCTGCTTACACAAATTTATACTTAATACAAATGAGTAAAACGGTACTTATCATAGCAATTATTTTTTTAATGTTCTCAGCGGCAAGTTGTGGCACTTTAAAAAATTCCAAAAAGTCTTTTAATACTAACGAAAACAGCAAGTACATCGATTCAATGATGAATAATGCACTCGATAAAGGGTTTTTTCCAGGAGCACAAATCGTGGTGGGCAGTAAGGATTCTATTTATTTACTGAAAAATTATGGCTTTCAGGACAGCAGAAAGAAAAGCAAAGTAACTACAAGCGACGTGTATGATGTGGCTTCCATGTCCAAGGTTTTAGGGGCAACCCTTGTGGCCATGAGTTTGGTTGGAGAGAAGAAATTACAATTAAAGGCGCAATTGGGCGATGTTGTTTCAGCATATAAAAATACGCCCATTGGCGATATAACGCTTTTTGAATTACTTACCCACACCACGGGATTAAAACCGAGTATCTTGTTCTACCAAAGCTTGCTTTCAACACCCGATGGTTCACCGTTGTTAAGCAGTCAACCATCCGAAGAATATCCAACAAAGTTCAACACAATGTACGTGCATAAAGATATAGTATATAACGCCAAATACCTTTCTTTTGAACCAAAGGAAAACTATGTTCAAATTTATAAAAACATGTGGTTGAATCCTGAATTCTATCAAGAAATGTATGGACAAATACCAATGGCCAAAACCAATATTCGTGGAAATTATTTGTACAGCGACTTAAATTTGATTTTAGTACAACAAATGATGGAGGCTAAAACAGGTATGAAATTGGACAAACTGGCTGATAGCAATTTCAACAAATTAGGTATTTCAAACATTGGTTACAATCCGTTAAATTGGACCGCAATTGAGCATGTTATTCCAACCGAGATTGATAATTTTTTTAGAAAAGATACCATAAGGGGGTTTGTACACGATGAAACTGCTGCTATTTTAGGGGGTGTTTCTGGAAATGCGGGTTTATTTGCAAATGCTGAATCCATTTCGGTGATATGCCAAATGTTACTTAACAAAGGGTATTACAGGGGCGAACAGATTCTTAAGCCTCGGGTTGTTAAAAAGTTTACAAAATCGCCATTGGCAAAAAAAGGTATTTTTCGGGGTATAGGTTTTGATAAGCGAAAACCAAATGCCTATTATAAAAAAAATGATTTCGGACATACAGGTTTTACCGGAACGTTTTTCTTTCTGAACCCGGTTACGGATAGGTTTTTAATTATTCTTACCAATCGCGTAAATCCATCGCGTACTAACAGATTAATGTATGAAGACGATTTTTCATCTAAAATCTGGAAGCAAATAAATAATTGACAACCATCATGTTGTATTTGTATCAAATATTTTAAACCTTAAAAAAATCTTCTTCCGTTACTGTTTTCGTTCCTAAGGTGCCCAAGTGGTTTATGGGTAAAAAGGAAACCATACAATTGGATAAAGGATACTTATTAATTGGCATAAAAAAAGCTACGGCCAGAATTTGCTTTAAAATATAGGTTTAAACCTTATTGGCGCATTATTGAACTGCTCCATGATTTTTGTCATGCTTTTTCGACTTTTAGTTTCGTAACTTTAGTGAAGTTAAGTTTAAAACCTATGTGCCATGATACGAAAAGCGCCTATATCAATGATAATGACTGCACCAGTTATTACATTAAAAAAACACGATAGCTTAGAGAAGGCTGAACGACTTTTTAAAAAGCACCATATAAGGCATATCCCCGTTGTTTCTGATGATGTGGTGGTAGGAATGTTGAGTTATACCGATTTACTTCGACTTAGTTTTGCCGATATAACCGATAGTGTTGATACCGATGCCGATGCCATGGTTTACAATATGTTCAGTATTAAACAGGTCATGAAACGAAACATTATTACGGTGTCTTCATCAAACTCCATAAAGGAAGTGGCAGAAATTCTAGCATCGAAAGAGTTTCATGCTTTGCCAGTGGTTGACAATAATAAATTGGTGGGAATTGTAACCACTACCGACCTTATAAAATATTTGCTGAAGCAGTTCTAGGTTCAAAAAAAATTATTTTGGATTTAATGGTATTTATAAAAAAACAAGCCTTTTTTAATTAAAATTTAAAACTTGCCATGAGAAAAATAACGCCCATTTCAGCCATAATGACAAAGAATATCATTGCACTAACCAGATCGGACAATTTAGAATATGCCGAAAAACTTTTCAAAAAACACAAAATAAGACATATACCTGTGGTAAGTGCGGAAAACGTTATTGGCATGCTAAGTTATTCCGATTTGTTGCGTATCAGTCTATCCGACCTAAACGATGATGAACAAAGTGTAGATTCAATAGTCTATAATATGTTTACTATTGAACAGGTTATGACCAAAAACGTGATAAGCGTTTCTAGTAAAACAACCATAAAGGAGGCTGCTGAAATTATCGCGAAACAAGAATTTCATGCCCTACCCATTGTAGATGACGGGGTTCTAATAGGAATAGTAACCACTACCGATTTACTAAACTACTTTATACGGCAATACTAAGAATTTGCAGCTGTTTTTAGTTCCTTAATAATTTCTAGCGGGTTGTTGTTTTTAAAAACAAAACTGCCAGCAACCAAAACATCGGCACCGGCATCAATAAGTGCCTTGGCGTTTTCGGTGTTAACGCCACCATCAATTTCAATAAGTGTTGAGGCGCCTTTGCGAACAATCAATTCTTTTAATTGTGCTATTTTATTATAGGTGTTGTTTATAAAACTTTGTCCGCCAAAACCAGGGTTTACGCTCATTATAAGAACCAAATCAATATCATTGATAGTGTCTTCCAATAGGTTTATGTTGGTATGCGGGTTTAATGATACGCCGGCCTTCATGCCTTCAGCCTTTATGGCTTGTAGGGTACGGTGCAAATGGGTACAGGCTTCATAATGAACGGTTAATATGTCGCTTCCTAAATCTACAAAGGTTTTAATATAGCGGTCTGGTTCGACAATCATCAAATGCACATCAATGGGCTTTTTTGTGTGTTTTGTAATGGCTTGAAGCACGGGCATTCCAAAAGAAATGTTGGGCACAAAAACACCATCCATAATATCAATATGGAACCAATCTGCTTCACTTTGGTTAACCATTTCAATGTCACGTTGTAAATTGGCAAAATCTGCCGCAAGCAATGAAGGTGCAATTAGTTTAGAACTCATTTTTAAGTATTGATTTTGTGCAAAAATAAGGGTTTTGGTTTACGATTGTTTGTTCTTCATAATAAAGTTTTCCACCATTGCAATCACTTTGTTGGCACAATCGCAATCGGCATTTTTTAACCAATTCAAATACTCAAATAGATTGTTAAGTTCTTGTTTGTTGTTTATGGTGGTAAAGCCAAAGTTATAATCTTCAAATATGCGCTGTTCAATAGGTGAGTCGATGATGTTGAAAATGTTTTTATGCCGTATATCGGCACAAATCTTTTTAAAGGTTGCGTCAACTATGGTTTCTTCACCTTCCAGAACCTGTAAAAAATTTCGGTCGGTGTACATTAAAATTCCTGTTATATTGTTTTTTGCGTTGTTGGTTCTGGCTTTTAAATATAAATCTTCAATATTTTTAAGCGATTCATTGTGCATGGAATCACTTATATAGCAAATAGTTTTTAGCATTAGGGTTTTTTTGTGGTTGTTCAAGTTTACTAAGTTATGAAAAAAATATAGAAAGGATGGTTTTGGAAGGAAAACGCGCGATTTTTAACAAGAAATAAACCCTCGGTAATCAGCCGAGGGTTCTTTCATCAATCAAAAAACGAACAGTTATGCGTAACTGTTTGTTGCTGTAATTTAGTGGTAATTTATAAAAAAACTAGCCTAAATACGTTTTTAATATTTTACTTCTAGAAGTATGTTTTAATCTTCTAATCGCTTTTTCCTTTATTTGGCGCACGCGCTCACGGGTTAAGTCGAAGGTCTCACCAATTTCTTCTAAGGTCATGGGGTGTTGGTTTCCCAAGCCAAAATACAATCGGATGACGTCTGCTTCACGAGGTGTTAAGGTTTCTAGGGCACGCTCAATTTCGGTGCGCAATGATTCGTGTAAAAGCTCCCTGTCTGGGTTTGGCGATTCGCCACTGTTCAAAACGTCGTATAAGTTGGAGTCTTCACCTTCAACTAAGGGGGCATCCATGCTTACGTGGCGTCCCGAGTTTTTCATAGACTCTTTTACATCGTTAATGGTCATGTCCAGTTCTTTGGCGATTTCTTCTGCTGAAGGCGGACGCTCGTGGCTTTGCTCTAAAAAAGCAAAGGTTTTATTGATTTTGTTGATAGAACCAATTTTGTTCAACGGCAAGCGAACAATACGCGATTGTTCGGCTAGTGCTTGTAGAATCGATTGACGAATCCACCAAACGGCATACGATATAAATTTAAAGCCACGTGTTTCATCAAAACGTTGTGCGGCCTTAATCAAGCCTAAATTGCCTTCGTTGATTAAATCGGGCAGGGTTAAGCCTTGGTTTTGGTATTGCTTAGCTACCGATACCACGAAACGTAAATTGGCCTTTGTCAACTTTTCCAAAGCTGCTTGGTCGCCTGCCTTGATGCGTTGTGCTAATTCTACTTCTTCATCTGCGGTAATTAAGTCAACTTTTCCAATTTCTTGAAGATATTTGTCTAACGAAGCGGTTTCTCTGTTGGTAACCTGTTTCGTAATTTTAAGTTGTCTCATCTAAAGTGTCTCCTGTAAGTTTTAAAATGACTTTTGTTATTCATTGGTTATACGCACACACATCAAAATATGTTACAAAATATGGTGCAAAAAAAAAATTAATGGGCTCGATTTGTTTTTTAGGACACTAAATTTAAAAATGGTCACTTTTGTTGAGGGCTTCGGTTTTCAGCATCTTAAAATCGTTCAAAGCCTTAACTAATTAAAGTTGCCACATTCATTTAATAGATTTAGTTTAAAAAAGAAGAATGTCTTACTTTATTCGTCCAACAAATCGGGTCGGCGTTCTTTGGTTCGCAAATAGGCCTGTTCTTCGCGCCATAGCTCAATTTTGGGCAAGTTGCCGCTAAACAGCAATTCGGGTACTTTCCAGCCTTTATAGTCGCGGGGTTTTGTGTAAATGGGTGGTGCCAATAAATTATCTTGAAAAGAATCGGTTAGGGCAGAGGTTTCGTTTCCCAAAACGCCTGGAATTAATCGGATTATGGCATCGCAAAGTACGGCTGCTCCCAGTTCGCCACCAGAAAGCACATAGTCTCCTATCGATATTTCGCGGGTTATAAAATGGTCGCGCACACGTTGGTCCACCCCTTTATAATGGCCACAAAGGATCATGATATTTTCCTTTAATGATAATTGGTTTGCTATGCCTTGTTTTAAGGTTTCACCATCGGGCGTCATATAGATAATCTCGTCGTATGTACGTTCTTTTTTAAGGGCCGAAATACATTTGTCTATGGGTTCAATCATCATGACCATGCCCGCGCCACCACCAAATTGTGTATCGTCAACCGATTTGTAATTATCGCTGGTGTAATCGCGTAAATTATGGAAATGCACTTCCACCAAATTGGCTTCAATGGCACGTTTTAAAATGGAGGCTTCAAAAGGGCTTTTAAGTAATTCCGGTAAAACGGTAATAATATCGATGCGCATGGTGTCTTGGAATAGTTTGCAAAGATAATGGATTTGATTGGGAAGTTTTCACTGTTTTTTCTTATTGAAAATTAAGCGTTACCATTACAAATGTTTTCAAGTGCATGAAAAATGGGTTAAGCACGAAGCACCAAGGTTATAAACATACCTCAAACCGCTACTAGGGCAATACGTTAATCTATTGGTTGCCTTTGGTCATTTTCTGTTTATTGATTTCATCCTGCAATTGGCGCCTTACCTTTTGCTCGCGCTCTACGGCGGTTTTTCGGTGTTCCTCAAACTCTTCCTCAAGTTCTGCAAGTGCACGTTTGGCATCTTTGGTAACAACGTGGCTATTTTTAAATTTATAAATGAAATAGGCCAAAAATGCCAATAAAACAATGATGATGCTCCACAAAAGTAAGCTGTAACCGCCTTTGCTCATTTGAATACCAAATAACGCTATGTTTTCTTTTTCGTTTTTGGTGGTATTTAAGTCGTTTTGCGTGGTGGCGAGGGTTGATTTTAAATTGTCAATTTCCTTAGCTTGGGCTTTTACCGTAATTTCGGTAGCGACTAAATCTTTGCGTAGGGCTTGTATGGAATCGAGCGTATGGGCTCTTAATTCGGTAATCCACTGAATTTTTATGAGTCTGTAATTTTGTCCACGCTCATCGTTCCAACCATTCGATTTTTTTATTACATATTCAAATTGATTGTTTAGGGTGCCACTATTTAACGATAGGTTATCTTCTTCATTATTAGGTGTTTGTGAAAAAGTTGATAGCGAAAACAAGAATAAAAATAAGGTTAAGTTTTTGATGCAAATCATGATAGAATGGGTTTTCAGTTTTTTTGGCTCACTAAGTTAAAAAATATAGTTAATAAAACACTTTAATTTTAACAAAAAGCCTCACATGGTGAGGCTAAATTTATATACGGTTAAAAATATAGATTGGACTTTTTAATTCATTTCTGTTTTTAATTTACAAAATTCACTAAATGTAAGTTGGTCTATCTAAAATTATAACGCTCTTTTTCTCCGTTGGAATTGATAAGCTCTATGCGCAAAGGTTCGTAATCCGATTTGTTTTTTAGAGCTTCCTGCGCATCATCGACCGAGTTTATTTTAGTGTCGTTAATGGCAGTGATGATAGCGCCCACTTTCACACCATTATTTTTCCAATAATCGGCGTATTTGGCATCCAGTTCAATAATTTTGATGCCATTAGGGGCTTTCAACCGTTTTAAATCTTCTAGCTTAGCATTTTTCACTCTTCCTACCAGTGGTAAGGTAAGCATTTCGTTGCGGGTAAGGGTTACGGCAATGTTCTTTATGGTGCCATCTCTTGAAATTTTCAGGTTTACTACATCGTTCACGCGTTTTGCACCAATATGTCCTGTTAAATCTGCAAATTTTGAAACTTTAACATGGTCGATTTCCTTGATAATATCGCCCTTTTTTATACCGGCTTTTTCAGCACCCGATTCTTCAACTACGCTGTCAACATAAATACCTTCGGTATCGTTAATACCTAATTTCTCTGCCGATTCGCTATTTAACGAACCGCCGCTTATGCCCAAAATACCGTTTTGTACGTTGCCAAATTCCATGATGTCTTCAATAACGCGACGTGCTATATTACTGGGCACCGCAAAAGAGTAGCCAATATAGGAGCCTGTTTGCGAAGAGATGGCTGTGTTTATCCCTATCAATTCGCCCCTGGTGTTTACCAAGGCACCTCCAGAGTTACCTGGGTTTACGGCAGCATCGGTTTGGATAAACGACTGCGAACTTGTGCCAGATAGATCGCGCGCTTTGGCACTTATGATGCCCGCTGTTACTGTTGATGTTAAGTTGAACGGGTTGCCAACTGCCAACACCCATTCGCCAATTTTTGCTTGATCGGAATCTGCAAAGGCCACAAAAGGCAAGTCCTCATCGGCATCAATTTTTAAAAGGGCAATGTCGGTTTTGGGGTCGGAACCAATTATTTTGGCATTAAATGTTTTGTTGTTGTTAAGTGTAACGGTTAATTGATCGGAATTATTGATAACATGATTGTTTGTAATAATATAACCATCGGCATTTATAATCACGCCAGAACCTGTTCCCATTTGGGCACGTTGTGGGTTTCTGCCAAAAAATAAATCTTCAAACGTCATCGACCCCGAGCTTATCGACACATTTTTTACGTGCACCACCGCATTTACGGCATTTTCGGCAGCAATTGTGAAGTCTGGGGCTTCATTGGTGCCCAATACGGTGCCTGTGTTGCTGGTAGGCAAATAAGGGGCGCTAACCCCCGACGTTGTTAAAGTAAATTTGTTTTCTGGCTCTAAAAAAAGTTTATAAGCACCTAAGGTTAAAGCACCGCCCAATGCGGAAACCAATACTAATGATAATAACTTCTTCATATTTTAATTACGTTTTTATTTTAAAGAACGACTAAAATTATATATTTATTGAATTCGATATTTTGTTTTAACTATTTTTAACGTGAACTTTAACGACCATTTAACACTCTATAAAACGGTTTAATATTTATATATTTGTGCTTTATGATGCAACAGGAATTTTATAAATATCAAGGAACAGGAAACGATTTTGTGATGATTGATAATCGTCTGCAAACGTTCAACAAAAAAGATACCAAACACATTGCATTTTTATGCGACCGACGATTTGGTATAGGAGCCGATGGGTTAATATTGCTTGAAAACCATCCCGATTTAGATTTTAGAATGGTGTACTACAATGCCGATGGCAATGAAAGTACCATGTGCGGCAATGGCGGCCGCTGTTTGGTGGCCTTTGCGAAACACTTGAGCGTAATTAGCAATAAAGCGGTTTTTGAAGCGATTGATGGTTTGCACCACGCAACGATTGAAAAAGGCATCGTGAAACTTCAAATGCAAGATGTTACGCATGTTGAAATGCATGAAAACCACGTATTTTTAAATACAGGTTCGCCGCATCATGTGCAATTTGAAGATAGCATTGAAAATTTCGACATCAAAACGAAAGGTGCAAAAATAAGGTATGGTTCACCTTATAATGAAGCGGGAAGCAATGTGAATTTTGTTAAGAAATTATCCAATCAAATTTTTGCCGTTAGAACTTACGAACGTGGCGTGGAAGATGAAACCCTATCTTGCGGAACAGGTGTAACAGCAGTAGCTTTGGCAATGCATGCCCTTAAAGAAACCGATAAAAACCTCATAACCCTCAAGGTACAGGGTGGCGAACTGCAGGTTTCGTTTGATGTTGAAAATGGCATCTATAAAAATGTATGGCTAATAGGGCCAGCAACTTATGTTTTTAGTGGAACAATATGATAACCCTAAAAGGAGACTACATCTATTTACGCGCTTTGGAACCTGAAGATTTGGAGTTTATTCACGCTATTGAAAACGACGAATCGGTTTGGGAAATGAGCAATACCACAACGCCCTATTCTAAATATTTGATCAAACAATATTTGGAGCAGGCGCACAAGGATATTTTTGAAGTGAAACAATTACGGCTGGTTATTTCAAGTTATAGCCATGTGGCCTTGGGCATGATCGATCTGTTCGATTTCGATTTTAAGAACAGTAGGGCAGGTGTGGGCATTTTGGTTAAAAACCCAACCGACCGTTTGAAGGGCGTTGGTAAAGAAGCCCTAAAGTTATTGGTTGATTATAGTTTTACGCATTTAGGATTGCATCAATTGTATTGCAATATTTCAGAAGACAACGAAGCCAGCCTCAAACTTTTTACCAACCAGGGTTTTCAAAACATCGGTCTAAAAAAAGAGTGGATTTTTTCCAACGGCACTTATAAAAACGAATACCTTTTTCAGCTTATAAATAATTAAATGTATATAAAAAAAATACTTCTTGCCATTGTGTTTATTGGGTTGGCCATTGCTGCCTACTTTGCCTATTATATTTACAATATCATGATTCATTCAAATACCGCTTTTAATAATGATACCGCTTATGTATATATTGCCACCAATGCCGATTATAACGACGTAAGGCAACAATTAGAGCCACTTTTGAAGGATATTAACACCTTTGATGCCTTGGCAAAACAGAAAAAATATGTAACTAACATTAAAGCCGGTCGTTATGCCATTAAAAAAGGGATGAACAATAACGATATTATCAATTCCATTAGAAGTAATAATCTTCCTATCATGTTGTCTTTTAACAATCAGGAATCTTTGGAAAGTTTGGCAGGAAGGGTTAGCGCCCAAATTGAGGCCGATAGTTTATCGTTGTTACAGGCTATGAAAGATGAATCATTCTTAAATCAGAATAGTTTCACTAATGCTACTGCTTTAGGTATGTACTTACCCAATAGCTATGAGTTTTTCTGGAACACATCCGCACAACAATTTCGGGCACGCATGCTAAAGGAATACAATCGGTTCTGGACCAGCGAACGAAACGCCAAAGCAAAAGCCATTGGTTTATCGCGCGACCAGGTTATTGCACTGGCATCCATCGTTTATGAGGAATCCAAACAAGTCTCCGAACAACCCAGAATTGCCGGTGTTTATATGAACCGCATAAAAATTGGTATGCCATTGCAAGCAGACCCAACCTTGAAATTTGCAGCGTATCAATTGCCAGAATATAAAAATACTGTTATTAAACGCGTTTTAAATATCCATAAAGACATTGTGTCGCCTTACAACACCTATAAAAATATTGGGTTGCCACCAGGGCTTATTGCCATGCCCGATATTTCGGCGGTCGATGCGGTTTTAAATTACGAAAAGCACCAATATCTTTATTTTGCCGCCGATGCAAAGCGTTTCGGGTTTCATAAGTTTGCAAAAACACTGTCGCAACATAACGTCAATGCGCAGGAATATCAGCAATATCTTTCTTCACAAGGAATTAATAAATAAGTGAAGTGGGCCTCATCAAAATACCTGCTATTTTGTATGTTGTGGGCTTTGGCAGCATCTTCCCAATCTAAGGTTGATACGTTTTTAACACCTTCGGATACCCTAAATAAACCAAGGCGACAAGCCCTAATTATTGCAGAGTCTTCCGTTGCTGGTATAACGTTACTAGGTTTAAACCAAATTTGGTATGCCGATTTTGAGCGTTCAAAATTCCACACCATTAACGATAACAACGAATGGCTTCAAATGGATAAAATGGGCCATGTCTTTTCTTCCTACCAACTCGGTAAACATGGTGCACATCTATTAAATTGGAGTGGTGTTGATAAAAAAGACCAGCTAATTTATGGAGCTACCCTGGGTTTCGCATTTTTAACAACCGTCGAGGTTTTAGATGGTTTTTCCAAAGAATGGGGGTTTTCGTGGGGCGATATGTTGGCAAACGCATCAGGGACAGGTTTGTACATAGGGCAAGAATTACTTTGGAAGGAACAACGTATCGCATTGAAATTCTCGTTTCATCAAACAAAATATGCCTCCCAACGTCCTGATAAGCTCGGGAACGGTTTTTTGGAACAGATTTTGAAGGACTACAACGGACAAACGTATTGGCTAAGTGGAAATTTACACGCTTTTTTCAATGAAAAAGACCTACCCAAATGGCTGAATGTTGCCGTAGGATATGGGGCTGACGGGATGTTGACGGGTTTGAAAGATGTTGACAATCAGTTGTTAACAAATATAAGCAGGCAGCGCCAATTCTATTTAAGTTTCGATGTAAATTTGTCGAATATTGAAACCAATTCTAAGGTGTTAAAGTTGTTTTTTGATGTTTTTAATATGATAAAAATTCCTTTTCCAACCTTGGAAATCAATAAAAAGGGCTGTGTATTTCATCTATTCTACTATTAAAAAAAGTAGATAAACGATTAATTTTGATATAATTAAAAATATATCTAATTTTGCAGGCTCAAATTTTCAAACGTTTTTACCATGTATTAATGTTGAAGAAATTTAGAAACTATGAGAAAAAGTATTGCAAGTTATCTAACACTAACTGTAACAATATGTATTCTATTGTTCGTGTTGTTTTCATCTAAAGAAACCGTAGATTTAAGTAAGTATTCAACCAATGGACTTACCTTAAACTACACCGTAAAGCCAGATGCGGGCATTAAGGACGGTGCTTTAGCGTCCAATGAAGTAAAAAAAACCTTTTCACCTTTTTTGGAAAAATCGTTTGTTGGTTTTAAGGAGGCCTTGGCCTTCAAGGAATCCAGGGGCAATTATTTTACGGTGAACGCCTTGGGCTATTTAGGGAAATACCAATTTGGAACCGAAACCTTAAAATTGATAGGTATCCATAATCCTACGCTGTTTTTAAAATCTCCAAAACTCCAAGAAAAGGCTTTTATTGCAAATACCGAACGTAACAAATGGATTTTGCGCAGGGATATTAAAAATTTCGTTGGAAAAACTATTAATGGTATTCTTATAACCGAATCGGGCATTTTGGCAGCGGCACATTTAGCGGGTGCGGGCAGCGTAAAAAATTATTTGAGAAGCTATGGTATTGATAATTTTGAAGATAGCTTCGGCACCAACATCGAATATTATATGAAGCGTTTTTCGGGCTACGACACGTCTTCTATTAAAGCCAACAAAAAAGCAAAAGCCATCTAGTTTTAGCTTTTATGAAGTATAAATAGCGTGGGTCTTTTATGAAGATCGACGCTATTTTTTTTCCATTGGGACGCTGTTTGTGTTTTTATGAATTCGGTTGGCAAGGTAATATCGCAGGCTACGCAAATGTTGGTATTTTGGTCTAGTACACTGCATAAATCTTCTAACATCTTGTTGTTTCTGTAAGGCGTTTCAATAAATAATTGTGATTGATCTTGCTCGAACGATAACCGTTCCAACCGCTTAATTTCGCTTTTTCGTTCGCCTTTATCTATGGGTAAATAGCCATTAAAAGCAAAACGCTGTCCGTTCATTCCAGAGCCCATCAAAGCCATTAAAATGGATGATGGGCCTACCAATGGCACAACTTTTATGTTTTTTTGGTGGGCAATTTTAACAACATCGGCACCCGGATCTGCAATGCCGGGGCAACCAGCTTCCGATAGCAAACCCACATTTACACCGTTAAGGCAGGGTTCTAAAAAAGTGGGCAGATCTGCAGCATCGGTATGTTTGTTCAAATGGAACATTTTCAGCGCAGGTTGCGATTTTTCGGGTGAAATACGTTTTATAAAATGGCGTGCCGTTTTGTCGTTTTCAACAATAAAGGTATCGATTTGATCAATTATTTGTTTCACTTTTATTGGAAGCACTTCTAGTGGGTCGTTGTCGCCCAAGGTTGTTGGTATTAAAAATAGTTTTCCTAACGGATTTGCCATTATTGTTTTATAAGTTTTTTTAGTTCTTTATTGCCTTTTTGGTCTGTTAATTCAATGAAATACAAGCCACTTGCCATTGTGTTGATATTTAATGTTGTTAGCGGTTGCTCTATTGCGGTGATGTGTTTTATTTGTTTGCCGTGAATATCGTAAATTTTAATAGATTCTAACGGATTTTTAAGATATGAAACATCAAAATTAACAGTGTTTTTTGTTGGATTTGGGTACATTGAAATACTTAATTGCTTGTGGTCTTCAATATGCAAACTGCTATCAATAATTTTAAAAATTTCCCCCGATTTTATAGCTGCAATGTAGAGTTCGCCATTAGTTGCTTCGCCAAAGGAAGTCCATCCTTTGTTGCTGTATTGCTTGGGAAACGTCATATTCCAATTCGTGCCGTTTTGTGTCAGCACCCCAATTTCATCGCTACAATAATCGGCAAAAAAATAGAGACCCGTTAAATTCGGGAATAGCGTACCCCTGTATCTATAGCCGCCTGTTATTGAACATTTTGAAAGCCCGCTACCAGAATGAGAATATTCCGCAATGGGTTGGGTTATGGTGTTTTGGTTGGGGCATCCGCCGCTCGTATTGTAAATGTGGTTTAATCCTTCATAGCAGCGCCACCCATAATTTAGGCCTGCCAACGACGCATTAACCATATTAATTTCTTCATAGGCATTTTGTCCTACATCGGCAATCCATAAATCGCCAGTAGATTTATCAAACGAAAATTTCCATGGGTTTCTTAATCCATACGCCCAAATTTCAGGTAGGGTATTGGCATTTCCATCGTTTAAAAAGGGGTTGGTTGCAGGAATGGCATAATTGTTTCCGTTGCTGGCATTATCAACATCAATACGCAATAGTTTGCCTAAAAGCGAATTCAAATTTTGGGCATTGTTATTGGGGTCGCCACTACCTCCACCATCGCCACTGGCAATGTATAAATAACCATCGCTACCAAAGGCCATATCGCCACCATTATGGTTTGCCGCGGGTTGGGTAATGGTTAATAAAACCAGTTCAGAGGTGGCGTTGGCGGTCGTTTCGTTTATTCTGGAGTACCTTGCTATTACGGTGTTGCCATCATTATTAACATAGTTTACATAAAAATAACCGTTTGATGCGTAATTTGGGTGAAATGCCAAACCTAGAAGTCCGCGTTCGCCACCAGAGTTACTCACTTTGCTGTCAATATCTAAAAAAGGGGTGCTGTTTACTGAATTATCGTCGTTCAAAATTTTTATGATGCCTTTTTGTTCAACCACAAACATTTTGGAATCGTTGGCGTGTTTTATGCTAACAGGCCTATCAAAACCGTTTGCAATTAATTGGATGTCGATGCTTTGTGCAGGCAAATAAGAAACCACGCAAAAAAGTATAAGTGTTATTATTCTTTTCATTTCACTAATAATTAAGGGGTTACGCTAGCCTAAGTTACAAAAAAAATACTGAAGATTTACTATTGCAGTTTTGCAGCAATAAGGGTACAGGCTTCATCCAGCATGTTAAAAACGCTTTCAAACCCATCATTGCCTCCATAATATGGATCGGGAACGTTGTAATTTTGGTTGGGATATACCTCGTCCATAATAAATTTAATCTTGCGTTTGTCCTGATCGTTTCTTGCAAGTTGGATGAGGTTTCTGTAATTGGATTCGTCCATAACGTAAATGTGGTCGAAGTTGTCAAAATCCGACACTTCAAATTGGCGCGCTTTCAAATTAGAAATATCCAAGGCGTGTTTTCTTGCTATGGAAATGGCACGCAAATCGGGTTTTTTTCCAATATGATAATTGCCAGTGCCCGCAGAATCGACAACAATGGTATTGGTGCTAAGCTTCGACCTTAAAATGCCCTCGGCTAATGGCGATCGACAAATATTGCCCAAGCAAACCATTAGGATTTTAACCATTTTAATTTAGTTTAAACGGATAGTTTTTTTGTAATATCTTCAACGTACTTTTTAAATTGTTTGTCTGTTGAAGTAAGGTTGTCAACGGTTTTGCATGCGTGCAGTACCGTAGCGTGGTCGCGTTTTCCTATTTGTGAACCAATACTTGCTAAGGAAGCCTTGGTGAATTTTTTTGCAAAGAACATGGCCAATTGGCGTGCCTGAACAATATGGCGCTTTCGGGTTTTTGACTGTAAGGTATCAATATCCATTTGAAAATAATCGGAAACGACTTTTTGTATGTAATCAATTGAAACCTCGCGTTTGGTGTTTTTTACAAATTTCTCAACAATGATGCGCGCTAAATCGATATTGATTTCTTTTTTGTTGAAAGAGGACTGTGCAATTAGCGATATAATGGCACCTTCGAGTTCCCTTACGTTGGTCTTGATGTTTTTGGCAATGTATTCAATAATATCATTGGGCATTTCAACACCATCGCGGTATAATTTATTTTTCAAAATAGACACGCGGGTTTCAAAATCGGGCGTTTGCAATTCTGCTGATAATCCCCATTTAAAGCGGGAAAGTAAGCGTTGTTCAATATCCTGCATGTCAACAGGTGCCTTGTCGCTTGTTAAAATAACCTGCTTGCCGTTTTGGTGCAAATGGTTGAAAATATGGAAAAACACATCTTGTGTGCCTGTTTTGCCCGAAAGAAATTGTACGTCGTCAATAATTAACACATCGATGATTTGATAAAAATGTATAAAATCATTTCTGTTGTTTTTCTTAACAGAATCGATGTATTGTTGCGTAAATTTTTCTGCGGAAATATATAAAACCGTTTTTTCAGGGTATTTGTCCTTAATGTCAACACCAATGGCGTGCGCCAAATGTGTTTTGCCTAAACCAACACCGCCAAAAATAAGCAGCGGATTAAAGGAAGTGCCTCCTGGTTTTGATGCCACCGCTAAACCTGCGCTGCGTGCCAAACGGTTGGAGTCGCCTTCCAAAAAGTTTTCAAAACTGTAATTTGGGTTAAGTTGCGATTCAATTTTTACATTGCGGATGCCCGGAATAACAAACGGGTTTCGTAGCTCCGGGTTTTTGTTGTTTAAAGGAATGTCAACTTCCTGCGATTTTACGGCGCTTCGGTTTGAACTGGGTATTTTTTCGGTAAATGGTTGTTTATTGCCATAGGTGTTTTCCATTTTTATAATGTAAACAAGTTTGGCCTTTTCGCCCAATTCTTTGGTAAGCGATACTTTTAATATTTTAACGTAGTGCTCTTCAAGCCATTCGTAGAAAAATTTACTGGGTACTTGAATGCTCAAAGCGTTATCGGTAAGCTTAACCGCTACAATTGGTTCGAACCAAGTTTTATATGCTTGCGGCTGAATATTATCTTTTATGAATTCAAGACAGTTATTCCATACCGATTGCGCAGTTACACTCATTATTGATTTTATGGTTTTGTTGGTTATTGTAATGTAAGAAAATTGAATTCTCTTATCCCCCTTTTTAGTTTGGCAAATATGTGAACAAAATTCTTAAAAAAAAAACGAATTACTGTTGAATTTTTAAAAAAATTTCCCCATGTTTAACCTCTTGCCGAAACTACAAAAAAATATTAAATAAACCTTATGAAATTCGACGAAATACAAATAAGAGTGAGATATGGTGAAACCGACCAAATGGGTGTCGTTTATCATGGGAATTACGCATTATATCTGGAGATGGGCCGCATCGAGTGGTTGCGAAAATTAGGCATTTCGTATAAAAATATGGAAGAAAATGGTGTGATGCTTCCCGTAGTTTCCTTAAACATAAATTATAAAAAATCAGCAGTTTATGACGATGTAATTAATGTAAAAACACAACTAAAAAACACCCCTTCCGCACGCATAGAATTTGAGTATGAAATAACCAATGAACAGGGTGAAATTTTAACGTTGGCTAATACCACTTTGGTTTTTATAGACATGAAAACCAACCGGCCCATGCGCGCTCCCCAATACATTTTGGACGCTATTAATAATTAGTCTAAATTGCTTGGATATCGATTTCAAAAAGATTATCGAAGGTTTTAAAAACGGCTGCGGCTTCTGTTTTCCTAACCGATATAAAAAGGTTGCAACGAAGTTCTAGTTTTTGGTGGGTAATCTCTACGTTTTTTTCTTTGATGATGCGCATCACGGTATTCATGTTTTTATAATCGAACGTGATACCGTAGTTCACATTAATTGTTTTCTCTACGATATTTGACGCTTCCAAAGTGAACTGCGCGGTGGTTTTATAAGCACTCATTAAACCGCCTACCCCCAATTTAACCCCGCCAAAATACCGAACCACAACAATTAAAATGTTGGTAAGCCCAAACGCTTGTATTTGCCCATAAATAGGCATGCCCGCAGAATTGCTCGGTTCGCCATCATCATTAGCGCGAAAGGAAATAATTTCAGTTCCCAATTGGTAGGCATAGCACCAATGGCGTGCCGCATGGTGCTCTTTTTTTAAAGCTTCAATATGTTGTTTTACGGCCTCTTCGGTTAAAACTGGGAACGCATAGCCGTAAAACTTGCTGTTTTTTTCTTTGAAAAGAACGGGTTCAGTAGCGGTTTCAATGGTTTTGTATGTGTCCTTTTCAATCAAATTAAAAAAGTGTGCTCTTGATTTTAAATAAATTTGAAACATCCTGTGTTTCTGGGTCGATATGCCAAGTTTCTATGCCCAACAATTTGGCGGTTTTGCAGTTGGCTTCATTATCGTCAATAAACAAACAGTTTTTGGCGCTCAGGTTATTTTCCTTTAAAACAAATTCAAAAATAGCCCTGTCTGGCTTTCTTAAATAAATTTCATGCGACAGGTAAAAAGCATCAAAGCAGTTTTTAAAGGTTTCGTAGAAAGCGATGTTTTCTTTCACCCAGTCGATATGAAGCTGGTTGGTATTGCTCAATAAAATGAGTTTGTATTTGGAATCGTTTTTTAGCTGTTGAAGAAATTCCAAGCGGTGTTTTGGGAAATCCTTCAGCATAAAGTTCCAGGTAAATGTTAGGTCTTCCGTTGAAATGTCCGGAAAATTTTCAGTGTAAAACGCGATGAATTCTTCCGTTGAAATCAGGCCTTGTTCATAAAGGGAATTAAAAGCTAGCATTTCTTCTGAAAAGGCATCGATTTTAAACGTTTCAAACGTGTGTTTTATGGCGCCTTCAATGTCTAAATTGATAAAAACGTTGCCAAAGTCGAAAATGATGGTTTTAATCATTGCTGTAAATTTTAAGAATATCGGTGCTAATTTTTTCTTCGGAAATGAGTGGTCCGGAAAATCGGGGAGCTTTCACACCACTTTGAAACAGGACGTTGCCGG
The DNA here is from genome assembly GCF_009746565.1 of Mariniflexile maritimum. Taxonomy (GTDB): domain Bacteria; phylum Bacteroidota; class Bacteroidia; order Flavobacteriales; family Flavobacteriaceae; genus Mariniflexile; species Mariniflexile maritimum. The sequence goes on along the minus strand of NZ_WRPN01000010.1, from coordinate 54,637 downwards.
TAAATACGCGTGCTTCGTCCCAAAGGGCCTCATCAATAAAGGTTTGAAGCGTTTGGGAGCCACCTTCTATGATAACGGACTGGATGCCATGGTTAAAAAGCACCTCGCAAATTTGCTGTGCTACGGCGGTTTTTAAGTTGAAATTAATAAATTCTAAATGCCAATTATTAATCTTCTGTACATCGCCTTCCAATATCTTTTTTCGGTTTTCTGTTTCATTACAAATCACTAGGGTTTCAGCTTCATTATTAAAAACACGCAATTCCTTTGAAAGCATTCTTTCTTTATCTAGCACAATCCTAATGGGGTTTTGCCCAGTCCAATCCCTTACCGTTAAATGTGGGTTGTCTTGCAAAACGGCATTTGCGCCCACTAAAATGGCCTGTTCTTCTGCGCGCCATTTGTGTACCAATTGTCTGGAAAACGCATTGGTAATCCATACGGGTTTTTGTTCTTGTTTTGTTTCTGGAGCTATAAAACCATCTAAGGTTTCGGCCCATTTTAATATTATATAGGGGCGTTTTTTGTTATGAAAGGTAAAAAAACGTTTGTGATGCGCCTTACATTCGCTTTCCAAAACACCAAGAATAACGTTGCATCCTGCATTTTTTAGCTTTTCAATGCCTTTGCCCGCTACCAAACTATTATCGTCCTTACAGCCAATTACCACATTTGGAATTTGGTGTTTTATAATCAGGTCGCTACAAGGCGGTGTTTTGCCAAAATGCGAACAGGGTTCTAGGCTCACGTACAGTGTCGCTTTTTTTAAAAGCGATTTATCTTTCACCGAATTTATGGCATTCACTTCTGCGTGGTTGCCACCGTAAGCACTTGTAAAACCCTCACCAATAATTTGGTTGTTGTAAACGATAACGCTACCAACCATGGGGTTGGGTCGGGTAGTGCCCAGGCCATTTTCGGCAATTTGTAGGCAACGCTTTATAAAGGTTTCGTGTGGTTTCAAAAAAATATTATTGAATGTCTATTTCCTCGGTTTTGTCTAGGGCATAAGTTGCGGTATAACCCAACACTTTGTAATTTATGGCACCCTTGTACTGCACTTTTATTTTTTTGCTAAGCAAGCTGCCAATAAGCCCACTTAAATTGGCATCGCCAAAAACACTTTCAATAGGAACATGCGCTGTTAAAGGCATTGAAAACGCTTTGTTTGCGGGCACTTGAAATTTTACGTTTGCTAGGGTTGCTGTTTCATGGTCGTTTACAAACACCTTTATATCCTGGGTTTCTAGTTCGCCGCCCACAATATTGGGGTTTGAAAACAAGGCATCGGCTGTAAAAATGATGAATTCGGGAGTCGATTCCTTAATTTTAATGTTTTCAACCCCAACAAATTCCGGTTTTTCGTTCACGGAACAGTTGAAAAAAGCAAGTAGGATTGTTGATAATATTATTAGCCGTTTCATGTTTGTTTTTTTTTATTTGATGTATCTTCATCCCAAAATTTTCGCCATAAAATTAACATTTTTAATGAAGCAACGCTAGGCGAATGGCGAATAACAAATAGCGATTTTTGAATTTGTGAACAATTAAAATGAATTTAACGCTTTGAAAAGGCTGAATTGGCATCAATAAAATGACATTAAAGGACATGCAACATACGTTTCACCAAGAACTGGATGTTTTGTATGGAAAAGAAGAAGTTGATAGTTTCTTTTTCATGGCAATCGATGCGCTTTACCATGTTTCCAGAATGGCACTGGCCTTAAAACCAAACTATACGGTTGATGACTTTAATCCCATTTTAAATGTCTTGGAATTATTAAAACAGGAAAAACCCATACAATATATTTTGGGCGAAACCGAGTTTTGTGGCTTGCCTTTCAAGGTGAACGGACATACTTTGATACCTAGGCCCGAAACCGAAGAATTGGTGGAATGGATACTTTCCGAATTCAACATTCAAAATTCAGAAATAAAAATTTTAGATATAGGAACGGGTAGTGGCTGTATTGCCATTGCCTTGGCAAAAAAATGGCCCAAAGCAAGCGTTTATGCTTTGGATGTGAGTGCCGATGCCCTAAAAATGGCCAAACAAAATGCCGCATTAAATAAGGTAGAAGTCGTATTTGTAGAGGCAGACATTTTGGGGATGCAAGGCAAAATACCAAGTGCGGATGAACCCAGGTTGAAATTGAACGAACTAAAGTTTGATATTATAGTTTCAAATCCGCCGTATGTGCGCGAGCTTGAAAAACAATACATGAAACCTAACGTTTTAAACAACGAACCCCATTTGGCGCTGTTTGTTAAGGATGAAAATCCGTTGGTGTTCTATAAAACCATCACGGAATTTGCGGTTAGGAATCTATCAAAAAACGGTTTGCTTTTTTTTGAGATCAATGAGTTTTTGGCAAAGGATACCATTCAGTTACTGGTGGCAAACCATTTTAGTAGTATCGAACTGAAACAAGACATTTTTAAGAAAGATAGAATGATAAAAGGCGTTAAAACAGGCGATTGATGTTTTGCGGATTTTTTATATTTAAAACAATTTTCAGCACATTGTTTATTGCATTAGTGACCTAAAAATATGAGTACAGAACAGCACATAAAAAAATTACGCGACGAGTTAAACCAGCACAACTACAACTATTACGTGCTGGATAATGCCACCATTTCCGATTTTGAATTCGATAAAAAACTTCAGGAGCTCCAGGAACTGGAAAGGCTTCACCCCGAGTTTTTTGACGCCAATTCCCCAACACAGCGGGTAGGCGGGGAAGTAACCAAAAACTTTGAAACCGTTCCGCACAACCACCGCATGTATTCCTTGGATAATTCCTATTCCAAAGAAGATGTATTGGATTGGGAAGCGCGCCTAAAAAAAATAGTTGATGGCCCTGTACACTATACCTGCGAGCTAAAATACGATGGTGCATCCATCAGTTTAACCTATGAAAAGGGCGTGTTGGTAAAAGCAATTACACGGGGTGATGGCTTTCAGGGCGATAACGTAACGGCCAATGTGAAAACCATCAAATCGGTACCATTACAGTTGAAAGGCGATTTCCCTGAGAAATTTGATATACGGGGAGAAATTGTTTTGCCATTTGAAGGTTTCAACAAAATGAACGAAGAGCGCATTGAAATTGGCGAAGAACCATATAGAAACCCACGGAACACGGCTTCGGGCAGTTTAAAATTACAAGACAGTGCCGAAGTTGCAAAACGCCCCTTAGAGTGCCTGCTTTACAGTATTACGGGTTCTAATTTAGGAATAAATACCCAATTTGAAAGCTTGGAAAAAGCCAGAACATGGGGTTTTAAAGTGCCCCGGGCCGCTAAATTGGTTCATTCCATTGCAGAGGTTTTTGAATTTATTGATTATTGGAACAGCCATCGCCACAGCTTACCTTACGAAACCGATGGGGTTGTAATTAAGGTAAACAGTTTACGGCAACAGGAAGAGTTGGGCCATACCGCCAAAGCACCCCGTTGGGCCATTGCCTACAAGTTTAAAGCAGAACAGGTTTCAACACTATTAAATAGCATTTCCTACCAGGTGGGAAGAACCGGCGCGATAACCCCTGTGGCCAATTTAGAGCCGGTTGAATTGGCCGGAACCACCGTAAAACGTGCTTCTTTGCATAATGCCGACCAAATAGAAAAACTCGACATTCGGGTTGGTGATGCGGTGTATGTTGAAAAAGGGGGTGAAATCATTCCAAAAATTTTGGGAGTTGATTTAAGTCGGCGCCCTTCAAATTCCCAACCCACCCAGTACATCACCCATTGTCCTGAATGTGCCACCCAACTTGTTAGGGTAGCAGGCGAGGCACAGCATTATTGCCCAAATTATAATGGGTGCAAACCGCAAATAATAGGGCGCATCCAGCATTTTATTTCCAGAAAGGCCATGGATATTGAAGGGTTGGGCGGTGAAACGGTTGCTTTGTTGGTGAATGTAGGACTTATAGATAATTACTCCGATTTGTACGAACTTACCAAGGAGCAAGTGGTTCCTTTGGAACGCATGGCAGAGAAAAGTGCCGATAATCTTATCCAAGGAATCCAACAATCAAAAAACATTCCCTTTGAACGTGTTCTATACGCCTTGGGCATTCGTTACGTGGGCGAAACAGTAGCTAAAAAATTGGCGAAACATTATAAAAGTATCGCTGCCATTGCAGAGGCTTCCGTAAGTGATTTGGTAAACGTTGATGAAATTGGTATTAAAATTGCCGAAAGTGTTTTAGACTTTTTTTCTTCGGAAGAAAATATGCTCATTATTAACAGGTTGAGGGATTTTGGATTGCAATTGGAGATTTCCGAAGAACAGCGCATGGGTCAAACCGATAAACTTAATGGGCAAAGTATCGTGGTCTCGGGTGTTTTTGAAAGCCTTACCCGCGATGAACTTAAAAAGCTAATAGAAGATAACGGCGGTAAGGTAAGTAGTTCCATTTCATCAAAAACAAGTTTTATTGTAGCGGGCGATGCCATGGGGCCCAGTAAAAAGAAGAAGGCCGAAGATTTGGGCATAAACATTATAAATGAATATCAATTCTTACAAAAAATTAAATAAATTTTAAAAAAATCGATAAAAAGCATTTTTTTATCGTTTAATTGTAATTTATTTTATTATATTTGCGGAGTAACTATAACTAATTGTTATGTTTAAGTGTAAATTTTGGATTGGTTTTTTATTGGTCGTATATGTGTTAACTATTTTGTTTCAATGCAATGGTTATGCAGATATTGCCGATGCCCTTAAATCCATAATTTTACCTGTTATTGCTTTTATTTATTTTTTAAACGTAAAAAAGCGCACCTTGTTTTTTTCGCTGTTCCTTATTTTATATTCCCTATCCGATTTAATGGTTTTCATAGAACCTTTTATATCTTATTACGTTAGTTATTATTTTGGAAACTTGCTGTATATTCTTGGTTATTTGTTCCTTTTCTTGGAAATAAGTAAATCCATTTCTTTCTTGGCCGTGATAAAAAACTATAAGATCCATTTGATGGTTCTTATTTTCTTAAATGTTTATATAGGGTATGTTTTGCAGGCGGTTGTGAATCCGTATGTTGAAAAAACCAATGAATACTATATTGAGATTGTTTATAATGTAGTGATGTTGGCCTTATTGTCGGTTTCGCTACTTAATTATTTTTACAGAGATAATGTCAAGGCACTTTATTTGTTTTTTGGCTCTATATGCATCGTGTTTGCCGAAGTTATTTGGGTGGCATACACCTATATTTCCGAAAGAAGTTTGCTTAGTGTCTTATCAACTTCCTTATACCTGGCTGCTTATTATTTTTATTACAAGCAATCAAAACTTGAGAATGAGAATACCCATGAATCAGACATGCTTCTAAGTTAATTTTTCAGATTGTTTTTATTGAAATAATCAACTCCAAAAGGGTTGCATCCTATAATTCCTTCATATAATTTACTAAACCGTATTATTTTATCGATAAAAAGTAAAATTTAACGTTGAAATTAAAAAATATTTTTATATTTGATTCAACCTACTTATGTTAATATTGTGAAAACCTGGTTTAAACTTACTTTTAAGAAAGTATTTTTAGGGGCGTTGATACTGCTTATTGGTTTAAATGCCCTAGGATATTTTATGCAAGATGCGCTCATGGTGCAAACTATTGGCCCTCTTTGCGTTCCTGTATTTTTAATTTTCTATTTTGTGAAATATAAAGCCTTGGGATTTGCGTTTATTTCCTTTTTGGTATTTACTTTTTTTGGCGATGTTTCTTTTTTGTTCTTTTCAGATGATACCCTTGTTCAGGCATCGAGTGTATTGTATTTATTGAGCTATTTGTTTTTGTTAATTATGGTATTGCCCCATTTTAAACTTTTTGAGGTCGATAAATGGGTGGGTACCTATTTGTTGGTCGTTTTTTTTATAGCCTTGTACTTTTTATACGTTTTTTATGGAATTTTACAAGCAATGTCATTAAATCCCGCAGAAGTACTCTTGTTTGGTGTTAGAAACCTGATGCTTATTGTGTTGGCCTTTATATCGTTTGGGGTGTTTTTAAATACCCAATCTAAACAATCTGCACTGTTTTTAACGGCGGTTATATTTTTTGGGCTTGCGGTAGTAATAAGGTATATAAACTTATACTATTTATTCGACTGGCGCTTTGAGTTGCTGCAACGTGTTATGTATGCCATAGCGCTTTTCGTTATGTTTAAGTATGTAATGGTTAGACGCCCGATCAAGAAAAAACCAAAGGCCATCCAATTGAACGAACGCTACCCTTCCGATACGGTTTTGTCTTAAACAACGATGGCTGTTCCGTTAGAGGATTTGTTTTTGAGCGTGTCAAAATAAAAATCGATTCTTCCCAAATTAATACCATAGCAACCAACCTGATTCACCAGCATGGTTTTATCGATACTATTTTTAACTAGGGTGGGTTTTGGCAAAAAGGTATGGGTATGGCCCCCAATAATCAAATCGATATCTTTGGTTAAGGCAGCCAGTTTTAAATCGCTTATTTTTTCAGGATTATTTTTATAGGTATAGCCCATGTGCGAGAGGCAAATAACCAAATCGCATTTTTCCTGTATTTTCAAGATACGCGTCATTTCTTGGGCCATTTCAACCGGATCTAAATATTTGGTTTCTTTGTACATGGCAGGGTCCACCAACCCGTTAAGCTCAATGCCCAATCCAAAAACGCCAATTTTAATTCCATCCATTTTAAACAGTTTGTACGGTTTGGTATGCGTATCCAAAATGGTATTCGAGAAATCGTAATTAGAAATAATAAAATCAAATTTAGCATGTGGCAGTTGGGCATATAAACCATCGATAGCATTATCAAAATCATGGTTTCCTATGGTTGCTGCATCATATTTTAGCATGCTCATCAGTTTAAATTCCAGTTCGCCACCATAATAATTAAAATAGGGTGTGCCTTGAAAAATATCGCCAGCATCCAACAGCAGGGTGTTTGGGTTTTCGTTTCTAATAGTTTCAATTAAACGCGCACGTCTTGCAACTCCGCCCATATTGGCATTTCTCCCGTCTTCGGCCCCAAATGGGTCAATATGGCTGTGCACATCATTTGTGTGGAGAATGGTTATTTTGGTAGTTTTGGGAATGGATGTAAACGATTGCAGCCCAAGACTGCCCATGCTTACCAATGCAGCAGTGGCCGATGCTTGTTGGATAAAATCTCTGCGTTTCATGTTGTGGGTTTTGGGTTGTTTGGTTGTTAAGTTATTAGGTTATTGAGTTATTGGGTTATTCTTTATTCGGTTATGCCTAAATAACTTAGTAACCCAATAACCCTTTCTCACAAGTTTACTGTAACTGAATAAAACGATCGTCAATTACAGGATTTATCGTATCAACTTTTTTAAAGTTATCAATTAAGGCATTTCGTATTTTGTAGTTTAAAACAAACAAACCTTCATTGGGCTTGAAAAACGTCATATCATCACCACCGTTATATAAATAATCGTTGGTTGCAACGAAGTAGGTTTTATTGGCATCAATTTTTTCACCGTTGATGGTAGCATCAACAACATTAAAATTTTTATCGATTGAAAGTTTTAATTTTGAAATGGGATGCGCCGTTTTTGCCTTGCTTAAATAATGGGTCAAACTATCAACTTGCGCTCCTTTAAGTGCCACTACAACAATGCTATTCTCAAAAGGCATCAATTCAAAGGCGGTTCGTGTGGTAATGTTGCCTTTTGAAATTATGGAGCGGATACCGCCATGGTTTAAAACAACCATATCAATGTTATGGCCCGTTCTACTTTTAAAAATGGGGTTGGCTTCATCAAAAACCGCATCGGCCATAAAATTGCCTAAAGCCGAATTAAACTTCCCATCAGATTTTGAGTAGGTTTTAGGGGCATAGGCCAAAATACTGCCCAAATCTTTTTCTATATGAGCGCGGTAGGGGGCTATAAAAGCTTCTATTTCAGCGTTTTCAGATAATGAATCGGTAACAGGAATTTGTTTGCCCTCAATTTTGGCAATGTATTCTTTAGGTTGCTTGCAGTTAAAAAACAGTGATATAAATAACAAATAAATTAAATATGTAAACCTCATATTTTTAATAGATTTTTTGAATGTACTTTTGTTACCTTTGCGGAAAGTATAAAGGTAAATGATTTTAAAGGGTTTTAAGCAAAAATCAATTAAAAAATACATCAATAAATTGTTGTCTGAAGATCAATTAAGGGTTGCAGACGGCAAGATCGAGCGTTTGGGGATTGTCTTCAATTTAGATGAAATTGACGATTTTGAAAGGTTCAAGGAATTATCAAACGGGTTGAAAGTGCATCCAAATAAACTCAACATTATCGCCTTTTCATCAAAAAAAGAAGAAATACTTAAATCTTGGGAAATTTGTTATAATCCGAAAGATATTGGCTGGAACGGTACCATTCACAATAGCGAGCTTCAAACATTTTTGAACACCGAGTTTGATGCTTTAATAAGTTATTATGAAAAAGAAGTAGCCGAAATGAAGTTGATCACCGCCCTTTCAAAAGCAAGGTTCAAGATTGGTATCTTGCAAACCGATGAGCGCTTGAACGATTTGATAATAAAAACCAGCATACATGAATTTAACGTATTTAAAACCGAAATTTTTAAATACCTAACTATATTAAACAAAATTAAAAATGAATAGTAAGTTTCTAGGAACCGGGGTAGCACTGGTTACACCATTTAACGCAGATTTAAGCGTGGACCACGATGCTTTGGCAAATATTGTTAATTTCAATATTGAAAATGGTGTGGAATATCTTGTAATATGTGGCACTACCGCTGAAAGTGTAACCATAACAAAACAAGAAAAGAAAGCGGTTATTGAAACCATTGCCAAAGCAAACAAGGGGCGGGTGCCCATGGTTTTGGGTATTGGTGGCAACAATACGGCCCTGGTTATAGAAGAGATAAAATCAACCGATTTAAGCAACATCGATGCCATTTTATCGGTGTCGCCATATTATAGTAAACCAACGCAAGAAGGTATTTATCAGCACTTTAAGGCCATAGCCGAAGCGTCGCCAATTGACCTGATTTTATACAACGTCCCTGGGCGTACCTCACGAAACATCGAGCCACAAACCACCTTGCGATTGGCAAACGACTTTAACAACATAATTGGTGTCAAGGAAGCGGGCAATAATGTAGCGCAGTATTTACAATTGATTAAGAACAAACCAACCGATTTTTTAATTATTTCGGGCGATGACGATTTGGCCTTGGGCATCGTACTTGCAGGGGGTGCGGGCGTTATTTCGGTAATTGGGCAAGCGTTTCCCAAAGAATTTTCAGAAATGATTCGTTTAGGCTTGAAAGGCGATGCCAAAGCGGCCTACAAATTGCATTTCAGGCTCATGGACGTTATTGGTTACATTTTTGAGGAAAATAATCCAGCAGGCATCAAAGGGGTTTTTGAGGCGTTGGGCTTCTGTCGCGATAGCGTGCGGTTGCCTTTAGTGCCGGCTTCCAACCAACTTAAAGAAAAAATTAAAACATTTGTAAATAAGTTTTAGTACTGTTAAATATTACTTAATCCTGATGATGGCTGTATTTAAGCCTTTATTTTAGCGGTAAAATAATATTTTTAAAATCCATATTATTAACTTAATTTTGCATCCTGTTTTAAAACTATGAAAAGATTTCTTTACATATTATTAACCTGCACACTTTTAGCCTCTTGTAGCCAATATCAAAAAGTCTTGAAAAACGAAGATATTGCCGCAAAATTCAAAATGGGTGAAGACCTTTATAATGAGGGCAAATTTGCAAAGGCCAATAAGCTTTTTGCACAAATAGTGCCCAATTACCGGGGCAAGCCACAGGCCGAAAAGTTAATGTACCTCTATTCAAATTCATTTTTTAAAATGAAGGAATATTATACGGCAGGCTACCAGTTTGAGCGTTTTGCATCCAGTTACCCAAAAAGCGAAAAATTGGAAGAAGCCTCTTTTTTAAGTGCCAAAAGCTACTACATGCTGTCGCCCACTTATAGCAAGGACCAAAAGGAAACCAAGGAGGCCATTGAAAAACTTCAAAATTTCATCAACCAATTTCCAGAATCTGAATATTTACCAGAAGCGAACAAATTGGTAAAGGAGCTGGATTATAAATTGGAAAAAAAGGCTTTTGAAATAGCCAAACAGTACAACACCATTTCCGATTTTCCGGCGTCTGTGAAATCCTTTGATAATTTCATGTTCGATTTCCCGGGTTCAACCCTTCGTGAGGAAGCCTTATATTACCGCTTTGATTCTGCTTACAAATTGGCAATCAATAGTGTAGAATATAAAAATACGCCCACAGGTGTCATCCACATAAAAAAAGACCGTTTAAAAGAGGCCAAAGAATTTTACGATGCCTTTAAAAAAGCCTATGCCAATTCAAAACATATTGAAGAAGTTGATAAAATGGCGGTTGTCTTGAACGAAGAATTACAAAAATACAGCACTAAAAGTTAAATAATAATCACAATGGATTTAAAAAAAACCAATGCCCCTGTTAATACCATCACGTACGACAGAAACCAAATTGACGAACCAACAGATAATATCTACGAGTCAATTTCAATCATTGCAAGACGTGCGGAACAAATTAACACTGAGATTAAAAAAGAACTGATTGATAAGTTGGAAGAATTTGCAACCTATAACGATAGTTTAGAGGAAATCTTTGAAAACAAAGAGCAAATTGAGGTTTCTAAATTTTACGAAAAATTACCAAAACCGCATGCATTAGCGGTACAAGAATGGCTTACCGATAAAATTTATTTTAGAAATACTGAGGAAGATAATCAGTAAAAATTTCTCAAAATGTCAATACTAAGCGGCAAAAACATACTATTGGGCATCACTGGTGGTATTGCCGCTTATAAAACGGCTTCCCTTGTAAGGTTATTTGTTAAGGCGGGCGCGCACATTAAAGTGGTAATGACGCCCTCTTCTAAGGAATTTGTAACACCGCTAACCTTATCAACCCTTTCAAAAAATCCTGTTTATTCGTCTTTTGTAAATGAAGATGAAGATAATGCCGTTTGGAACAATCATGTCGATTTGGGCCTTTGGGCAGATTTGTTCATCATCGCTCCGGCAACCGCAAATACGTTAGCTAAAATGGCAAATGGCGTTTGCGATAACTTATTGTTGGCCACGTATTTATCGGCTAAGTGTCCTGTTTATTTTGCACCTGCCATGGATTTGGATATGTACTTGCACGAAAGTACATTGCATTCTTTTCAAGTTTTAAAAAGCTACGGAAATATCATGATTCCCGCAACCAGTGGCGAACTGGCAAGCGGTTTGGTAGGCGAGGGTAGAATGGCTGAACCTGAAGATATCCTAACTTTTATTGAAAACGATATTTTAGATAAATTACCCTTAAAAGGAAAAAAAGTACTCATCACCGCAGGCCCAACTTATGAAGCTATCGATCCTGTGCGCTTTATTGGCAATCATTCCAGCGGAAAAATGGGTTTTGAAATTGCCAAGGCTTCGGCAAATTTAGGGGCCGAGGTTATTTTGATTACCGGACCAACACATGAAAAAATAACGCACAGTCTTATAAACGTTATTTCTGTTGTTAGTGCAGAGGCTATGTTCAACGAAGTTCACAACTACTTTAAAAACGTTGATATTGCCATACTTTCCGCCGCAGTGGCCGATTTTAAGCCAAAAGAAATCGCTTCCCAAAAAATAAAAAAGAACACAGAAACGTTTACTTTAGAGCTGGTTAAAACCAAGGATATTTTAGCGTCGTTGGGCGCCATCAAAACCAAACAGTACCTGGTTGGCTTTGCTTTGGAAACCACAAACGAACTTAAGAATGCAAAAGAAAAACTAAAAAGAAAGAATTTAAATTTAATTGTCTTAAATTCGTTAAATGATGAAGGTGCAGGATTTAAGGGCGACACCAATAAAGTTACTTTTATTGATGATGAGGATACCGTAACCGAATACCAACTAAAATCGAAGGCAGCCGTTGCTTCCGATTTGTTAAATAAAATTATAGAAAACATTCATGCGTAATAGCTTCATACTTTTATTTTTTTGCTTTGGGATCCTAGGATTTTCCCAAGAACTTAACTGCAATGTGCTGGTAAATGCCCAACAAACAGGCGATGAAAACCTGCCTATCTTTAAAACCCTTCAAAAGCAATTAAACGAGTTTGTTAATAATACCAAATGGACCAATAAAACGTTTTCTTCGCAAGAACGTATCGACTGCAGCATGGTAATCAATGTGGTGGGTTATAGCGGCGAATCATTCCAGGCATCGTTGCAAGTACAATCTTCACGTCCTGTTTATGGGTCTTCGTTCACAACGCCTATATATAATTTCAACGATAAGGATTTTAATTTTAAATATCTGGAATTTCAAAATTTAACCTTCAACCCAACGCAGTACGAATCAAATTTAGTCTCTGTTTTGGCATTTCACGTTTATATGGTTTTAGGTTTGGATGCCGATACGTTTTCAGAAAACGGCGGTGAAGCCTATTTTAAACAGGCACAAACCATTGCAAATTATTCACAACAGGAAAATTATAAGGGTTGGAAACTTGCCGATGGGTTACAAAGCAGGTTTGCACTTATAGACAATTTGTTGTCGCCTACCTTTAAGGAATTTAGGCAAGTTATGTACAGCTACCACCGACAAGGTTTGGATGCCATGAGCAACAACGTAAAAGAAGGAAAAGAACAAATTGCCACAGCCCTAAAACAGTTTCAGGCCATGAACAGTCGTAGGCCAAATTCCTTTTTAATCCGTACTTTTTTTGATGCCAAAGCCGATGAAATTGAACAGATTTTTAGCGACGGCCCCAATGTGAACATTGCCAGCGTAAAGGAAACACTTCAAAAAGTGGCCCCCATGCACAGCAGCAAATGGCAAAATATCAAGTTTTAGTTTATTCTTTAAAGTTTCTAATAAAAATAGTTTTATAGAATATAGTTTTTAGTTGTAAGTAATTTAAAAACTCGTTAATGAAATTAAAAATAATTGTTAGTGTTGTATTCTTTTTAACTTTTTTGAACCACAGCGCTCAGAATATAAATCAACCCAAAGAAAACTTAATTGGAAGATGGAAATTTATCAAAATGATTGATGAAAATGGAAAAAAATTAAATCCAGATATCAGTTTAACTAAAAATAGCCCAAAATTTAAAATTAAGTTTCCCGACGTGATATATAAAGAAAATGGGGAAATAATAATACACCCTGACCATAAAAGCCCACTTGATGGAAACTGGAAATGGATATCTGACACAAAAATTGTAATTAACCCAAAAGACCAAGATTTTGGAAAAGATACCGTTCAAATCGAATTGATTAAAAATATGAAGATGAAATTCTACAGAAAAGGAGAACCCTTTATTAGAATTTATAAAAAGAAATAAAAAAACTACTTACAACACCGTATAAAAAAAATTGCTAGTTTTAGCTAAACCAAAGTTAGTTGCTCGTTTGCTAGCTTCTGATTTTCCTTCGGAAAATCCTCGCACACAAACACGCAACTTTCCTTATACATAAACGATAACCCAACACCCAAAAACGAACGCTCAACAACCATCCCCAAAAACATGCTAACATCCCTTTCCATAAAAAACTATGCTTTAATTGATAACCTTCAAGTCGATTTTAACGACGGTTTTTCAATTATTACCGGTGAAACGGGCGCTGGAAAGTCCATTCTACTGGGTGGTTTATCATTGATTCTGGGGAAACGTGCCGATTTAAGCAGTTTAAAGGATACCGAACAAAAGTGTGTTATCGAAGCGGTTTTTGATATAAAGAACTACAAATTGGAAGCACTTTTTAAGGCCGAGGATTTTGATTATGAACATCAAACCATCATCCGTCGCGAAATCTTGCCTTCCGGAAAATCGCGCGCCTTTGTAAACGATTCCCCGGTAAATTTAAACAGTTTGCAATTATTGGGCGAGCGGTTAATCGACATCCACTCCCAACACGAAACCTTGCAGTTAACCAGCAACGAATTTCAGTTCCAAATTATTGATGCTTTGGCCGATAACGAGGCAGTACTTCAAACGTATAAAACCGAATTAAAAGCATACAAATCCTTAAATAAGGAACTGCAAGAGTTATTGAATTTTCAATCGGAAGCCATTAAGGAACACGATTACAATACTTTTTTGTTGAATGAACTCACCGAAGCCAATTTGGTTGAGGGCGAACTGGAATTGCTTGAAGAAGAATATGGAACCCTAAACAATATTGAAGGTATCAAAGAAAAACTTTCCGAAGCTTACCAATTGTTGAATGAAGAAAGCATCGGAATATTAGCAACTCTAACATTACTAAAAAGCACCCTTCAAAAGCTTGCAACCTTATCTTCAAAATACGAAGATTTATTTAATCGCGTTAACAGCAGTTTGATTGAAATGGATGATGTTTATGCCGAAGTTGATGTTTTGCAGGATACCCTAGAAGCCGATCCAAACCGATTGGCAACGGTGGACGCAAAGTTGCGTTTGCTCCACAATTTAATGCACAAGCACGCTGCCAGCACAGTTACAGAACTGATAGATATTAAAAATAAATTACAGGAAAAAGTGTTGCTTACCGAGAATTTGGATGCCTCCATTGATGCCAAACGTTTGGAAATTGAAGCCAAAACGGGCATTTTAAACAGCATTTCAAAAGAAATCCATAGCAAAAGAACCAAAATCATTCCCGAATTAAAGGCGCAATTGGAAACAATTCTGGCAAGTTTAGGCATGCCCAACGCGCAATTTAAAATAGAGCTTGTTTATGGCGATGCTTTTTTGCCTAACGGAAAAGACGATTTAACGTTTTTGTTTTCAGCCAATAAAGGAGGCCATTTTAACGACCTTAAAAAAGCGGCTTCAGGGGGCGAATTATCGCGTATCATGCTGGCCATAAAATCGGTTTTAGCCAAATACATCCAGTTGCCAACCATCATGTTTGATGAAATTGACACGGGTGTTTCGGGCGAAATATCGAATAAAATGGGCGACATCATGTTGCAAATGAGTAAGACCATGCAGGTATTCTCTATCACACATCTACCGCAAATCGCAGCAAAAGGCCATACCCATTTTAAGGTGTTCAAGGAAGATGTAAATAACGTAACACAAACCAATTTGATAAAATTAAACCACGACGAGCGCATCGTGGAAATTGCGCAAATGTTGGGCGGATTGGAAATGTCGGCTTCTGCCATTGCTCATGCTAAGGAATTATTGAACTGAAAAGTTTTTAAAGTTTCAAGTTTAAAAGTGTAAAGTTTATTACTTTTGTCCATTAATAAGTTAAGTAGGTTGTCGTGGAGTTTTTAAGTCGAAATTTTAATGAAACCAAAAAACTAAACAACAAACAACAAACAACTAACAAAAATAAATATGTCATATAATTTACTAAAAGGAAAAAAAGGAATCATTTTCGGAGCGTTGGACTCAAACTCAATTGCTTGGAAAACCGCAGAGCGTGTTCATGAAGAAGGCGGACAGTTTGTTTTAACCAACGCACCCGTAGCGATGCGAATGGGACAAATAAATGAATTGGCCCAAAAAACAGGTTCAAAAATCATTCCTGCCGATGCAACTTCTATTGAAGATTTGGAAAATTTGGTAAAACAATCCATGGAAATTCTAGGTGGTAAAATCGATTTTGTGCTTCATTCCATAGGCATGTCCATTAACGTTAGAAAAGGACAACATTATACCGACCAAAACTATGAATGGACCCAGAAAGGCACCGATGTTTCGGCCATGTCTTTTCACAAAGTGATGCAAACCTTGTATAAAGCCGATGCCATGAACGAGTGGGGCAGCATTGTGGCGTTAAGTTATATGGCAGCACAACGCGTGTTTCCAGATTACAACGATATGGCCGACAATAAAGCGTATTTAGAAAGTGTGGCGCGCAGTTTTGGCTACTTTTTTGGCCGCGATAAAAAAGTGCGTGTCAATACCATTTCACAATCGCCTACACCAACAACGGCGGGCAGTGGCGTAAAAGGTTTTGATGGCTTTATTGCCTATGCCGATAAAATGTCGCCACTTGGCAATGCAACAGCTTTGGATTGCGCAAACTACACCGTAACCCTGTTCAGCGATTTAACCAAACGTGTTACCTTGCAAAACCTATATAACGATGGCGGTTTTAGCAACATGGGCGTTAGCAACGAGGTTATGGAAGCATTTATGGAAAAACAATAACTAAGGCAATATCACCGGGTTCAAAAAACCGACCAGATTAAAAATTTAGAAACATAGCCACTTGTATCAGGTGGCTTTTTTGTTTGGATTGGTTACATTTGTGTTATGCAACTTCAATTTTCATTCATCATCCCCGTTTTTAATCGTCCAGACGAGATCCAGGAGCTTTTGCAAAGTTTTGAAGACTTGAAAACAGCAACCAAATATGAAATTGTTATTGTTGAAGATGGCTCGACCAAGGTTTCAAAACAGGCAATCGAACCGTTTTTGGGCAAACTTGATATTGCTTATTATTTTAAGGAAAATTCAGGACCCGGCGATTCCAGAAATTTTGGGATGAAACAGGCCAAAGGGAATTACTTCCTTATTTTGGATTCGGATTGTTTGCTTCCCGAAAATTATTTGTTGGAAGTTGAAAAAAGCCTAACCAAGAATTTTGTGGATTGTTTTGGAGGGCCAGATGCGGCACATCCATCGTTTAGCAAATTACAAAAAGCCATCAATTTCTCGATGACGTCGCTTATAACCACGGGTGGCATCCGGGGCAATAAAAATAGCGTTGATAGGTTTCAACCCCGAAGTTTTAATATGGGTATTTCCAAGGCTGCGTTTTTGGCATCGGGTGGTTTTGGCACCATTCACCCCGGTGAAGACCCCGATTTATCCATCCGCCTTTGGAATTTAGGCTATAAAACAGCCTTGATTCCTGAAGCTTTTGTGTACCATAAACGGCGGGTTTCTTGGAACAATTTTTATAAGCAAGTGTATAAGTTTGGTTTGGTGCGCCCTATTTTAAACCAGTGGCATCCCGAAACTAAAAAAATAACCTATTGGTTTCCTACTTTGTTTAGTTTAGGGTTTTTACTGGCAATGGGGTTGCTTTTTTTTAATATAAAGCTATTATTTTTACTTTATGTCCTTTATTTTGGTGTAGCGTTTTTAGTGGCTCTATTTTCAACTAAAAGCATTGCCGTTTCGTTGTTTGCATTGGTGGCAATAATGATACAGTTTTTTGGCTATGGCTACGGGTTTTTAAAATCATCATTCGCCATTGGCCTATTAAAAAAGAATCCTGAAACGTATTTTCCAAGGTTATTTTTCAAATAATGTTCAAAAAATTAAGATTAGACATACTCGCTTCCATTAAAAATAAAAAGATAAATGTGTTTATTTTATTTTTGCTGCTGTCGTTTATCATCTTATTATTTACCAAACTTTCAAAAAGTTATACCAAAACCATCGCTTTTAACATTGAAAAAGTAAATGTGCCCCAAGAAGATGTTATTTTAAACGATTCCACAGCATTATATATTACCTTAAAAACAAGTGGGTTTAAATGGCTTACCTATTATTTTTCAAAACCAAAAATAAAAATTGATTTCAGTAAGGACGTTCATAACCAAGACTCGGTTTTTATTTGGAACAAATCTATGGCCTTTCTAGAGAACACCCAATTTGGCAGCCAAGTGCAATTACTCAATATAACGCCGGAAACCTTGGTTTTTAGGTATGGTATCAATATGGTAAAAAAAGTGCCCGTTGTACTACATTCCGATATTAAATTCAGTGCCGGCTACGATGTGTCGAAACCCTTTGTGCTTCAACCCGATTCGGTGGTGGTGGTGGGGCCAAAAAACAGGGTGTCCAGCATAAACAGCGTCGTTACCCAATACTTGGCCTTGTCGAACATACGAACCAATATATCAGAAACCGTTAAGCTCAAGCTTCCAAAAAAAAATAAGGACCTCACCTTTTCAAATACCGAGGTGGTATTGAAGGCAGTTGTTGAAAAATTTACCGAAGGGACCTTAAAAATACCGGTAAGCATCATCAATGTTCCAGAAACGATTACCCTAAAATATTTTCCTAAAGAGGTAAATGTATCGTATTATGTGAGTTTGGACGATTATAAAACCATTTCCCCTACCGATTTTAAGGTGGTGTGCGATTTCGGAAAGGTTATTGGCAACCAATCGGTACTGGTGCCCGAACTGGTGAAGGTTCCAAAAAATGTTAAAAATGCTACCATAAGTCAAAAACGCATCGAGTTTATAATTATAGAATGAAAATAGTAGGGTTAACAGGAGGTATAGGAAGCGGTAAAACAACCGTTGCAAAACAGTTCATGGGGTTGGGCATTCCGGTTTATATAGCCGATGAAGAAGCCAAAAAATTAATGGCCACTTCAAAGATTATACAACGAAAACTTATTCAATTATTTGGAAATGAAGCTTATATGAATAATCAATTAAATAAGCCTTACATTGCAAACATCATTTTTAACGATAAAACCTATCTGCAAAAAATGAACGCCATCGTACATCCAAAAGTGGCGCAACATTTTAAAAAATGGGTGTTAAAGCAAACGTCGCCATACATTATTAAAGAAGTTGCCATTTTATTTGAAAACGGTGGGCACCAACAATGCGATTATGTTATTACGGTTACAGCACCCTTAAAACTGCGTATGGAACGCGTTTTAAAACGGGACAATACAACCAAAGAAAACGTGGAAGCCATTGTTAAAAACCAATGGACCGATGCCGAAAAAGTAAAACGCTCGCACTTTGTGATTACAAATACAGACCTTGAAAGCACTAAAAACCAAGTTGTTAAAATTCATAACCAAATTTTGAAATCGCTAGCATAACTCTTAAATTTTAACATTTTTGTTAATGTAAGGTTAAAAGCCACGAGCACTAAATGTTAAAATGTTAAATTTGAACGATGAGCAAACGAGTATTCATCCTATTGACCCTATTAATGAGCTTGTCTCTAATAGGTATTATTTTTGTTCAGGCTTATTACATAAACGGTTCAGTAAAAAACGAACGCGAACGCTTTAAGTTTAATGTCAACAAGGCACTTAATTACGTTTCAAACACCTTAGAGAAAAGGGAATATTCCGAATATGTATATAAACTACAAGATTTAATCGCAAAAGGTGTTAAAGTTGATACCGCTGCCATACGGAATTTGTACATAATAAACGAAGATTTTGACTCAAAGGAAACCGTTATTTACAGAAGCGGCACCTTAGAAGAAAACTATAAATTTAATTCCTCGATCTTTGACATAGGTTTAGATACCATTAACGTAAAACGTATTTTAAACGACCGTGAAACCCGTGTGTACAGAAACAATACGGGCACTACCGATGCCGATTTAAGCCCTAAAGACAAACTCTTGCTCTTAGATAAAATGTCGAGTACCGATGAAATTGTTTTTGAAGATGTTTATAAAGATCTGGCTTCCAGATTGCCCATACATAAACGGGTTACAAAGGAAGAAATCCACAAATTATTGTCCGATAAACTTAAAGAAGACGGCATCGACATCGATTTTGAATTCGCCATTTACAGCAACGATTTAGCAACACGGGTAAAAAGCGATAATTTTGAAAACGACAAGGAAGCGTACAGCGTGTTTATGTTTTACAACGAAAACAACCAAAGCACCTATAAATTGTTGGTTAATTTTCCGGACGACCGAAAATTTATCATGGCTTCAAATTTGGGCATGATCGTGTTGTCCATAATTTTCACATCCATCATCATTATTGCCTATTCCAGCGCCATACACCAACTTATAAAACAGCGTAAAATTTCAGAAATAAAAACCGATTTCATCAACAATATGACGCACGAGTTTAAAACACCCATTGCTACCATAAACTTAGCGCTCGATGCCATAAAAAACCCCAAGGTTATTGATGATAGGGAAAAGGTAATGCGCTACCTAGGCATGATTAAGGAAGAAAACAAACGCATGCATGCCCAGGTTGAAAACGTATTGCGAATATCTAAACTTGAAAAAAACGAATTAAACATTAGTAAAGACAGGCTGGATCTGCACGACTTAATTGAAGACGCTATCACCCACGTTGAACTGATAGTTGAAGATCGTGAAGGCTATATTAAAACCTATTTGGACGCCCCAAAATCGTCGGTTTTAGCCAACGAAACCCACTTTACAAACGTTATAGTAAACATTCTGGACAATGCCATAAAATATTCGCCAGAAGCACCAAAAATAGAAGTCTATACCGAAAATATTGGAAACAATATTTTGCTAAAAATAAGAGACCATGGCAGTGGTATGAGCAAAGCAGCTGCCAAACGCGTGTTCGAGAAATTTTATAGAGAACACACAGGAAACATCCATAACGTAAAGGGCCACGGCTTAGGTTTGGCCTATGTAAAACGGATCGTAGAAGACCACCAAGGTCATGTATCAGTAGAAAGTGAAAAAGAAAAAGGAAGCATATTTACCATAAAGCTTCCAATAATATCATAAAAAAATGGAAGAAATTAAGAAAAAAATACTGTTAGTAGAAGACGACCCAAATTTTGGAATCGTTCTAAAAGATTATTTAATGATGAACGATTACGACGTTGTTCATGCTAAAAACGGCATGGAAGGATTTGAGAAGTTCAAAAAGGACGACTTTGATCTATGCATCCTCGACGTTATGATGCCCTACAAAGATGGCTTTACCCTAGCCAAGGAAATACGCGAAAAAAATACCGACGTACCCATTGTGTTCCTAACGGCAAAAACCATGAAGGAAGATGTGCTAAAAGGCTATAAAGTGGGTGCCGACGATTATTTGAACAAACCCTTTGATAGTGAAGTGCTATTAATGAAAATTAAAGCCATCATGCAACGAAAAGCCACTGAAACCATTTCGGACAGCAAACAATTTGAATTTAAAATTGGGCGTTTTGAACTGAATTCAAAACTGCGGTTTTTACGTTTTAACGGTGGCGAACCCATTAAACTATCACCCAAAGAAAATGAATTATTACGCTTATTGGCACTGCACGAAAACGATTTGATGCCACGCGAATTGGCACTTACCAAAATTTGGCGCGACGATAATTATTTTACCTCGCGTAGTATGGACGTTTACATAGCAAAACTGCGCAAGTACTTAAAATTGGACGATAAAGTTGAAATCCTCAACATTCACGGCGAAGGTTTTAGGTTGGTGGTAAACTAATTGAAAAAGATTTTAGGTATAAAAAATCCAGCAACCTGCTGGATTTTTTTGTTACTCAATATGCGCAACCAACCACTTTTTAAATTCATAAAAATTTTGGGGCGCCACACCATGCCCAACAGGAAATTCGGAATAGTGGTGTTTTATGCTTAAACTGTTTAAAAACGGTGAGGTTTGTCGTGCCCAAGCCACAGGAATTACTTGGTCCAAACTGCCGTGGGAACAATAAAAATCCAAATTGGAATAATCTTTCTGTTGGATATCTGCAGGCAGAATATCTTTATTTACATAGCCACTTAGTGCAATAATATTTTTAACTTTTTCAGGGTAGGTCAATGCCACTGCATAACTTAAAATACTGCCTTGGCTAAAACCTAGTAAGGTTACGTTATGTTTGTTTACAGGATAAGTTGCCACAGCTTCATCAATAAATTTAGCAATGAGGTGGCACGATTGAATGGCCTGTTCGTTGTCGTTCCACTTGCCTTGGTCGGCATCAAAATTTATGGCATACCAAGCATTTCCGTAGGGTTGCATGGGGTAGGGGGCCCGAACCGAAATGATGAAAAAGTCATCCGGCAATTCTGAAGCAAACGAGAACAAATCGTTTTCATCGCTGCCATAACCATGTAGCATGATTATTAATGGCGCGTTTTCCGTTAGGGCCGATTCTCTAACAATATGGTACAATGAAAGTGAAGAATCTGTCATAATTAGTTTCCTAGATTAGCGAATATTTTTTGGTAAAACGCCCCAACCAATGGAACCGCTTGCATTTTTTTATTTAAGGCACTTACAAAGCCAAAAATAAAAAGAACCGCAAAAAACAAGTAAAATCCTGAGGAAATAAACCAGCTATCAAAGATGCCCACCATGTATCCCAGCGCAAAAAACGTTAACCAAAGCCCCAAGGCTTGCCTGATATGGAAACTTGCGAAAACGTTTTTAGAATCGTTATTTAGGTAAAAAGCAATAATGGTTCCGAAAATGGTAATATAACTTATAATCGCGTGTTTGCGACCTTCCTCGGTATAATATTCTGTCATGGTTAATTGTTTAAAGCCATTTGGTTATTTGAAATAATGCCATACACGCTTCCTTTTAGGGATGTATTCTCAAAAATGGCATTTTTAGATTTTGAAAGGATATGCTTTGCTGAAAAGGTGTATCTTAAATCGGGGTTGAATAGTGTGATATTCAATTTGTTACCAATATTTATGGGTGTTTGTTCCAAACCAAAGCGCGATTTTCCTCGGGTTAAAACATCGATGGTTTTTTTGGTTGTAAAAATGGTTTGTAAGGCAGCAAAGGCACTTTCTAACCCAATGGTGCCAAATGCGGCATGATCAAATTCTATTTTTTTATGCTCTATGTCCATGGGGTTGTGGTCGCTGGTAACCATATCAATCGTGCCATCTTTTACGGCTTCAATAAGGACATCCACATCGCTTTGAATGCGCAACGGTGGCAACACTTTAAAATGGGTGTTGAAATCGGTTAAAACAGCATCGGTAAAATATAAATTATGGATGGCAACACTGCACGTTACGTCTAGTTTTTTCTTTTTGGCTTCCCGGATCAATGCCACCGATTTGGCTGTTGAAATAGTTGGAATATGCAATTTTCCGCCCGCGTATTCCAATAAAAATAAATCGCGTGCCACTTGCAACTCTTCCGCCAAGGCAGGAATACCTTTAAGCCCAAGGGTAGTGCTTGTAATGTGTTCGTTCATCACACCATGGCCCGCAATATTGTTTTCCTGCGGAAACGAGCATACCAAACCACCAAAATTACTGGCGTATTGTAATGCTATCTTTAAAAGGTTGGGGTTGTTAATAGGTTTTTTATAGTCGTAAAAAGCCACGGCACCCGCAGTATTCATATCAAAAAGTTCAGCTAAATGCTCGCCTTTGCTACATTCGGTTAGCGCCCCAATGGGCAACAAGGTTACGGGATGATGGGCGCCTTTGGAGTTTACAAACGTAATATCTGAATTTGAATCGATTACGGGATTGGAATTGGCATTCATGGCAACCGCCGTAAAACCGGAAGCTGCTGCAGTTTTCAATCCGTTTTTTATGGTGTCGCGCTCTTCAAAACCAGGTTCGCCAAAACACACGCTGCTATCAAACCAACCTTGTGAGATATGAAGGTTTTCAAAAGCGATTTCACGATAGTTCTTTGGGTTTTTAATGTTGCTTGCAATTTGGGTAATCACACCGTTTTCAACCAATAGATCCTGAGTGGTGTTGTGAAACTCGCTTTTTGAATCTAAAATGGTAGCCGATTTTATAAGTATGTTCATTTAAAATATTTTAAGATGCCCATTTCGATAACTAATAGTACAAGTGCAAAAATAACAAACCATTTCCATAAGGCATTAACTTTTGCATCACTTTTTATCGTGTCAAAACTATCGGAAACAGATTGTGCAACCATGGTGTTTTTTGATTCCGAAAGGTTTTTATAAACCAAATTGCTTTCGGCCCTATCATAATTAAAGCTCACCCGTTTTATGGCTTCATTTTTATCTTTAATGGTGTAAGTTCCAGCAAAGGAAGGGGTTTCCAAAGTACTTATTATGACTTTATTGTTGAAATATTGCTGTTTTGGAATGGTTTTAATATCGTCTTTTTCCAAGGTTAAAACCGCGTCCTGCTGTATTTGCGTTTCAACATCAAAGGTGTTTTTGTTGCCTATGGTGTAATACAACGACGCATTTTTAAAGCTGAATTTACCAATATTATACAAAGTGGGCACAATGAGCTGGGCATTTTTAAAGTTGGAATTTTCGTTGTTTAAGGCCGAAGTAAACACATAAACGTTTTGCGATTGGAATAAAAATGGTTTGCCATCTTCAAACTGTAAAATAGGCGATGCATTACCTGAACTCACCGTAAAAAAACTGTTTACGGTTGGATATTGAAAGTTTGTTACCTTTTTCTCGAAAACGCCCGAATTATAAAGTGGGTGTGCATAATTTATGGTAGTGATGCGTTTTTCGGTTTCTAAAAAGGCATCATAGGTTGTGCCGAAATTTGCCAGCAGTTGGTTATAGGAGGCTTTGTCGATTTTATGGGATGGAACAATAAGCAGTGATCCACCTTGTTCGGTAAACGATTTCAGGGCAACCGATAGTGCATTCGGTACCAATTCCAGTTCATTTAATATGATGAGTTGTTGTTGGGCCAACAAATTGTAATCCAGTAGTTTTAGGCTAGAAGAGCTTAGGTTGAATTCATCGTCGGTAAAAATCCGTTTTAAAAAGGAATCGTCTTCAGCATTTACAGCCAAAACATTTATTTTTTTTGGTTTGTTGATGTTGAAATACAAACTGTTGTCGCATTGCAAATATGAATCATCAATACTTATTTTGCCATTTATTTCTTGGTTAATTGGCATCGAGAAGGTTGTTTCGGCCTTATCGCTTAGGGCCACCGATGTTTTGGCAATCAATGTATCGTTATTATACAGTGAAATAGGCAGGTTTTCAATAGGCTTGCCACTGTTTTTTAAAAGCACTTTAAGGCTTAGGGTTGTAGCGTTTTTTTCCGAAATATAAGCACTATCAATGGCCACATTATTGGTGTTGATAGGTTTTAGTTGGATGAGGTAGATGTTGGTTAACGAATCGGTTTTAGGTTGAAAATTACTGGTATCCTCTTGAAAATCGGAAATGAAAACCAAATTTTTCAAGGTGTTTTTTTGTTTACTGAAAAGCGTTTGGCTTTTTAACAAAGCAGCTTCGGCGGTTAGCCTGCTGGATGAATAATCCAATTGGAGCAAATCGTTTTTTAACGATTTTATGGAGGAATTTCTGTAGATGTTGTTGTTGGTTATTAAAGAAATCCTGTCGTTTTCCGGCACCTTGTTTATAAGATCCTGTACGGCACGTTTTAATAATTCCCCTTGGTTGCCCTTTGCTTGCATGCTAAACGAATTATCTAAATAAATAACCGTTTCATTTTTAATATTGAAGGTTTTTGAATTGGACGTAAAAGGTTGCGCAAATGCCAATACAATGGCGGCAAGCAATAAAAGCCGCGTGCAAAGGATGAGCCATTTTTTTATTTGGGAACTTTTTCGGGTTTGTTGTGTCGCTTCTTTTAAAAACGCCACGTTTGTAAAGGCTATTTTTTGGAATTTCCGTAATTGGAACAAATGGACAATGATGGGAATGAGCAGTAAAAATAACGCGTAAAGAAGTTCGGGGTGCTTAAACTGCATGTCTGTCTTGATTTTTCATCTGTACAAATTTAGCAAAAGAAAACATAATCTTTTATGGGTTCTAGGTTTAATGATTCCAAATACTGCCGTATTTCTTTTTGGGCCGTTTTATTGGCAACCGTTATGATGCTTTGTGTGTTTTTAAGTTTTGAAAGTGCTTGAAACTCCATGAGCGTTTTTCCGTAAATGGCTTTGCCTATTTTTTTTGGGTTATCGCATATCCATTCAAATGGGATGTTTTTTTCTATTAATATGTTTGCCATTATTTTCCCTTTTGTGCCGGCGCCCCAAATGGTAAGTGTTTTTTCGGGCTTATAATCTATTGCTAAAAAATGGTGTAGTTTTAGTGCCGTAAAATGGTTTTGGGCGTAATGAACATGCGTTCGTGAGGTGCGCGTGCTGTAATCGCGCCATTTGTGCAACACCTTATCACAAGGAATGCAGGTGTAGCGGTGTTTGTAGAAGCGGAAGGTTAAGTCGTAGTCCTCTGGATATAAATTTGGATTAAAGGCATCACAGGCCATCAAGTCGTTTTTGTAAACCATCCAGCATGGCGAGGGAATAACACATTCTTTGTAAATTTCATCGTAATTTCTTCCTGATTTGGTTAAGTTGTTTAACCAGGTTTCGTAGCTTTTATAGCCTTCGCCCACACCATCGGCGCTAAAATAAGAAACCAAGCCAATAGCAACGTGTTTTTCGCCAAAGGTTTTTAAATTGTGAACCAAAACCGCTAATTTGTTTGGTAGCATTACATCATCGCTATCCATTCGGGTAATAAATTGGCCTTTGCTGTGTTTCAAAGCGAGCCGCAAAGCATCAATAATACCGTTTCCCGTATTCTTAAAAAGTTTTATCCTTGGGTCCTTTTCCGCGAAAGCGTTAACCAATTCATAACTCGCATCGGTTGAGGCATCATCAATAATGATAAGCTCCCAATGGCTGTATGTTTGTTGTAAAATAGAGGTGATGCAGTCTGCCAAATAGGCCTCCGTGTTTTTAAAGGGGGTTAAAATGCTTACAAGGTTGTTTTGCATGGTACGAAGATACATAATTACGCTTTTTAACAAAACCTTATGAGCCCGATATGTAACATAATAGTAATTTGCGCGTCAATAATCAAAATAAAAAATCATAATGAACACAAAACCTTTAGCCGCTTTATTTGTAGGTCTTTTATTAGCGGGTTGTAGTGCAACAAAAACATCGGTGAATGATTTGGCTACCAATTTGCCCATTGAAACTGCAATTAATTTAACCAAGGTAACCAATGATAAAGCCCCAGTAACGATAAACCCGGGACGTTTTACTACCGAAACCGTTACCTATTATTTGCCAAAAGTGGTTCAAGGTACTTATTCTGTAAGTAATTTTGGAAAGTATATAGCCGATTTTAAGGCTTATGATTACAAAGGAAATGAGATGCCCACTACCAAAACCGATTTGAATACCTGGGTTATTAAAAATGCGAAACAGCTAGACAAGATTACTTATTGGGTTAACGATACTTTCGATCAGGAAAAGGAAGGCGGTATAGGCAAGGAAGAACCATTTTCGCCAGCAGGCACAAACATCGAGCCTAGTAATTACGTGCTGAATTTGCATGGTTTTATTGGTTATTTCGATTCCTTAAAAAACAACCAGTATAAATTGGATGTAACCGCCCCTGTTGATTTTGTGCGCAGTTCGGCATTGCAAAACTTGGGGACAAAAACCAGCGACGATGGTACTGCCATAACCACCAGTTATTTTGCACCGCGCTATTTTGATATTACCGATAACCCCATGATGTATGGCGATTTGGATGTTGAGGAGTTTCAGGTGGGCGATATTAAAATTGTTCTTAGTGTGTATTCGCCCAATAAACTGCATTCTGCTGCATCGTTAAAGGAAACGGTTTTTAAAATGATGCAAGCCCAGAAAAACTTTTTGGGCGACATCAACACAACTCCACGATACGATATATTTTTATACCTGTCTGATGAAAAGGAAGGCTCGCCAAAAGGGATGGGCGCTTTAGAACATAACACATCAACCGTTGTGGTGTTACCAGAATCGATGGATGATGACGCATTGGCAGAAAGTATG
Source organism: Mariniflexile maritimum (assembly GCF_009746565.1). Taxonomy (GTDB): domain Bacteria; phylum Bacteroidota; class Bacteroidia; order Flavobacteriales; family Flavobacteriaceae; genus Mariniflexile; species Mariniflexile maritimum. Next base: position 27,122 of record NZ_WRPN01000010.1, on the reverse strand, counting down.
GTTGATGTAGTGTCGCACGAGTTTTTTCATATAGTTACGCCATTAAGCGTTCATTCTGAAGATGTACATTATTTTGATTATAACAACCCCACGTTTTCAAAACATTTGTGGATGTATGAAGGTGTAACCGAATATTTCGCAAACCTGTTTCAGGTCGATCAAGGGTTGATTGATGAAAGCGAGTTTTATAATAACATGATGGAAAAAATCCAACGCTCAAAAACCATGGACGATGCCATGAGTTTTACCATTATGAGTGAAAATGTTATTAAGGAACCTTATAAAAGTCAGTACTTGAATGTGTACCAAAAAGGCGCTTTAATAGGCATGTGCATAGATATTATAATGCGCGAGGAAAGCAACGGGCAACGCGGTATTTTATCGTTAATGAAAGAGCTTTCAAATAAATACGGAAAAAACAAGCCTTTTGATGACGACAAACTTATTGATGATATTGCAAGCATGACCTATCCGTCGGTTCATGATTTTTTAACGACCCATGTTGTTGGCGATATTCCAATAAATTACAACGAGTTTTTAAATAAAGTGGGCTTGGAAATAGGCAAGGGAAAGGTGGAAACCAATTACATACAAAACGCCGGCGAGTTGATTATTGGGGGCGACGGCCAAAAAGGCACCATCTTTTTTACCGAGTTGGTAAAGGACAACAGTTTTTGGAACGATCAGGGTGTACAACCGGGCGATGTTATAAAAACCATTAATGGCACCACTGTTTCCATTCAAAATGCAAACCAAGTGCTACAGGAAGTTTATATGTGGAAACCCGGAAAAGATATTGAGGTGCTATTGGACAGAAATGGCAAAGAAGTTATCATTAAAACAAAAACGACCCCATCTTATACTATGGGCGAAGGTATCTTGGAGCAACCAAATGCGACCGAAGCACAAAAAAATATACGAGAAGCTTGGTTGAAAGGATAGGTTGAAAAGTGATTTAAGAAACACAAATTACAAAGTTTCAAAAACCAATGCTAACACCATGGACCTTAAACTTTGTAACTTGTGCCTAGTGCTTAGTGCCTAGTGCCTAATGCCTTGTACTTCGTGAATTGTACTTCGAATTCGTTATAATTTCAAAAGAAACAGATAAAACAACAACGAGCCCATTCCAAAAAGCATCACTAATTTAAGCACTTGGCTCATCTGGTGAAACTCTTTTTTTGTGTTGGCACTGAACATTTTGATAGCAAGGTAGAGCAGTGGCCCCATAATAAACACCAAAAAGTAAAGAACCATGATTTGGTTTTTATAGAGCACGTTTACCACATAATATCCAACGGCAAAAAGCAATACAATGGTTAACACAAACACCACTTTAGCACTGCGTTCAATACCAATGGCAATGGGCAAGGTGTTCATGCCCGCTTTATAATCGCCATTAATATCTTCCATATCTTTTATTATTTCACGGAGAAGGTTTATAAAAAAAGCAAACAGTGCATAATTCAACAGTATCTTAAAGAAAAACAGTTGTGTTTGCCGGTTTAAGGGCGTTAGGGTAGGCAACAATTCAAAAACCCCCACAATAACCAACGATAGCGCCACCAAAATAGCAACAATTATATTGCCAACTAAAAGCATTTGTTTTAAATAACTTGCATAAACATACAGCAATACCGAAATGATAACAAACAACGAAAAAAACGCATCTTTATTAACCAAATGCGATACATAATACCCAACGCCCACACCTACCATATTGAAAATAAAAAAGAGATTATAAGCGGTTTTCTCTGAAATGGATTTACCAACAATAAGTTTTTCGGGTTTGTTTATGGAATCGGTTTCCACATCAAAAATATCGTTAATAATATAGCCTGCCGCGGCAATGCAGAGGGTAGCGAGCATAAGGAGTGAAATCCCCAGACTGCTTAAAGCGGTTTGAACACCAAAGGGTTTTAAAAGGGCATACTTGATGAGCAATTGAACGGTTGCAATCAACAACAAATTTTTCCAACGGATGAGGTTTAGGAAATTCAAAGGTTAAATATTAGAAGTTAAAGGTTAAATATTAGAAGTTAAAGGTTAAATATTAGAAGTTTATTAAGAAGTTGAATATTAAATATTAAAAGTTTTAGGTTTCAGGTTTTAAAACAACAAACATGAAACTCTAATAACCAAGCACCGTGACTGAAGACTTACAACGCCCATTTTCCCTGTACTTTTAGCACCTGTTCAATAACATCCCTTACGGCGCCCTTGCCTCCTTTTTTGTGCGAAATGTATTTGGAAATGCTTTTTATTTCAGGTACGGCATCTTGCGGGCAACTAGGTAAACCTACAACCTTCATAACTGGGTAATCGGCAATATCATCGCCCATGTAAAGGATGTTTTCCTGTTTTATGTTTTTTGCTTTTAAATAGGCTTTAAATGTGGTTAGCTTATCGTGAGCGCCCAAATATACATCGTGTATGCCCAAACCTTCCAATCTTAATTTAACGCCATCGTTTGTGCCAGCAGAAATGATAGCAATATTATAACCCGCATTTACCGCAAACTTTAGGGCGAAACCGTCTTTAACGCTCATGGTTCTTAGCAATTCGCCAGAAGTTGTTACCAAAACATTGGCATTGGTTAACACGCCATCCACATCAAAAATAAAGGTGGTAATGTGGTTTAAATATTCTTTATAGCTTTTTTCTTCCATGAGTGCGTTGTATTGAGGTTGTTAATAGGTTATAAATATCTTTATGGTGCTGATCCTTTAAAAGTTTTAAATGTTTTTTTAAGGTTTTTTTATCGTTGCGCTTAGCTGGTCCGGTTTGGGCCATATAAGGTGATAGGTGCTGCACTTTTTTGGCGGTTTCTAAAATAAGCGGTTTCAACGTGTCAAATTCGGCCCCTTCACTTTCGGTTATTTCGTGGGCTATCCTGTAAAGTTGATTCGTGAAATTATTAACAAAAACAGCTGCCAGATGCAATACCTTACGTTGGTCGGTGTTTACTTTTTTGGTAGGGCTTCCTATGGCAATGGCCAAATTTTTCAGTACATGGTAATCCTCACTTTTAAGAGCTTCAATGCAAATGGGTATATTGGCAAAATCCAATTCGGCAGTTTTACTAAAGGTTTGAAGCGGGTAAAAAACCCCGCGTTTGTGTTTTTGGTCAATATCATATAAACCCATACAGCCAGAAGTATGCACCACCAAGCGGTTTTCAAAGGGCAATTGCGACGTTAATGGTTTTATGGCATCATCGCTCACGGCCAGAATGTATAAATCGGCTTCTTTTAGTTGGTTTAAATCATCTGTAATGGCAACCTCGTTTTTATAAGGCTTAAGCGCGCTTAAATTCCTGTTGTACCATTGAATTACAGAAACATTAGGGGTTTTACAAAACACTTTGTACAAGTGTGTCGCTACATTGCCGGCACCAAGAACTACAATTGAAATCATGTTGCGAAAATACGCAAGTTAAGTTGAAAGTTAAAAGCTAAAGGTTAAAAGTTGAAAGAAAAAATTGAAATTCCCAAATTTTGAAACTTTGTGTTTTTATGATTAAGCAAGAGAATAAAATAGTTTAAATTTGTTAATATGAAACACGATATTAAAACCCACGACGATGTTTATTTGTTGGTATCCTCGTTCTATAAAAAGATTAGGAAAGATACTGTTTTAGGACCCTTTTTTAATGACGTGATTAAAGATTGGGACGAACACTTAGAAAAACTAACAGCTTTTTGGGAAGCCAGTTTGTTTTTAAAAACAAAATACCTGGGCAATCCACTGGAAGCCCATATTCGGGTTGATAAAGCAAACAACCATGCCATATCCGAACGCCATTTTGGCTTATGGCTAAACCTTTGGTTTGAAACCATCGACGAGCTTTTTGAAGGCGATTATGCCCAAAATGCCAAACAGCGCGCCCGAAAAATGGGAACCTTTATGTACTTGAATATTTTTCAAGCACGACAGCATTAGTTTTCAGTTACAGTTGCAGTTTTCAGTTTCACTTCTGTTTTCAGTCGTCGGTCGTTCACCCTTGGCGTAATGGTTTCAACACTTATAAAAATTTTAACAAAAACAACTCAACTTAAATACTTAAATTTGCACGACCTCAAAAAAAGGTTTTTATTATGCAAAATAAACTCGCCAAAATTCTTTTCTCCACGCGGCTTACCGGTATATTGTTTTTAGCTTTTGCAGCGGCCATGGCCATAGGCACGTTTTTAGATGCGGGCCAAAATACCTCGCCAACGCCCTACACCCGAAACTTGATATACAATGCATGGTGGTTTGAAGCCATTATGGTGTTTTTTATGATAAATTTTATTGGAAACATATATAGGTTCCAATTGCATAAAATAGAAAAATGGCCCACCTTAATACTGCATTTGGCTTTTATTTTCATTCTGTTGGGTGCATTCATAACCCGTTATATCAGTTTTGAGGGCATGATGTCCATTCGGGAAGGTGCTACCGAAAATACTTTTCTTTCTGAAAAAACCTATATAACAACTTATGTTGATGGCGATTATAAAATTGATGGGGTACCCCAACGATTGCCCATTGAGCGTGAAGTCGATTTTTCCGGACGTTTAAAAAACCATTTTGAAATTGAAACCAAATACCACGAACAACCCATTACCATTACCCTAGAAAAATTTATCGAAGGTGCTGAAGAAGACATTGTTCCTAATGATCAAGGTGAAGAATATCTAAAAATGGTTGAAGCAGGTGGCGGGAGGCCACACAATCATTTTTTAAAGGTTGGCGAAGTGCAAAGTATTCACAATATGCTGTTTGCCCTTAATAAACCCACCAGTGGTGCCGTAAATATTACCTATGCCAACGGTTCGTTGTCCATCCAGTCGCCTTTTGAAGGGGAATATTTAACCATGGCAACCATGGCACAGGGCACATTGGTAAAAGACAGTTTGCAGCCCTTGATTTTGCGCTCGCGTTATGTAATAGGCGATTTGCAAATGGTATTCCCAAAACCCGTGGTGAAAGGCAGGTTTGATATTGTACAAAAATCTCAAATATTGAAGAATGATGAGTCGGGATTGGTGTTAAAGGTAAGCACTAATGGCGAAACCAAAACCATTGGGCTATTGGGCGGTAAAGGCATGAACAACCCCTTCAAGCAACTAAAAGTAGGCGGATTGGATTTTGCCTTTAAATATGGTTCGAAAGTTATGGAACTGCCTTTTGCCATCAAGTTGAACGATTTTGAGGCCGAACGTTATCCGGGAACCGAAAAAGGGTATTCATCATATTCTAGCCAAGTAACGGTAGTTGATGAAAAAGAAGGTAATTTTGATTACAAAATTTTTATGAACAACATTTTAAACCATGGAGGCTACCGTTTTTTTCAATCTAGTTTTGATCCCGATGAAAAAGGTACCATCCTATCGGTTAACCACGATTATTGGGGCACATTCTTTACCTATATCGGTTATTTTATGTTGTACTTCGGCTTAATGGCCATTTTATTTATCAAAGGGTCCCGTTTTAAGGATCTGGAAAAGCAATTGGAAAAAATAAAGGCAAAAAAGGAAAAACTGCTGTTACTGTTGTTTTTAGGTGTTGGGTTGCATGGTTTTTCGCAAACCCATTCAGCTACCGATGGGCACAACCATAAGCCCACCAAGGTGCAAATAGATTCGGTTTTAGCGGCCAACATCACGCCTAAAAAACATGCCGATGCCTTTGGGCATTTGGTAATCCAGGATTTAAGTGGCCGCATGATGCCCGTAAACACCTATGCATCAGAGATGCTTCGAAAGTTAAGCAAAGACGATACTTATGCCAATTTTGATGCCAACCAAATATTCCTTTCAACGCAAGAAAGCCCCATGCTTTGGTACAACGTCCCCATCATTTATCTAGCATTGAAAAAAGCCGATACCATTAGGCATATCATAGGTGTGGATGCGAACGAAAAGTATGTGTCCTTGGCCGATTTTTTTACTGAAAAGGGCGATTATAAATTAGCGCCTTATTTAGATGAAGCCTATAAAACCAACGCACCCAATGGGTACCAAAAAGAATTTAAGGAAGCCGACCAACGGGTTAATTTGCTTTACAATACCGTTGAAGGGATGTCGTTAAAAATATTTCCCATACCAAATGATGAAAACAACAAATGGATTTCATCGTATGATTACCAACATGGCACTTATAAAGTTGAAGATTCGCTTTATGGAAATTTCATAAAAAACGGGTTTAAAATGTATTTATATACACTTAATACCGCAAAACAAACAGGTAATTTCTCTGAAGCCGAAAAGCTTTTGGCAGCGTTCAAAAAAACGCAAAATCAATTTGGAGCCTCAGTGATGTTATCGGATAAAAAGATTAAGGCCGAAATTTTATACAATAAATACGATATTTTTAAGAATTTGTTCAGTTGGTACCTGTATGCCGGCACGTTGTTGTTTGTGCTATTGATCGTTCAAATTTTTAAGGAAAAAAACAAGGCCCTAACTATTGCTGCCACCGTTTTTAAGTTCATTATTTTGGGCTTGTTCATTTTACATACCCTAGGATTGATTGCCCGTTGGTACATTTCGGGCCATGCCCCATGGAGCGATGCCTACGAATCGATGATATACGTTGCTTGGGCTACCATGTTCTTTGGTTTGGCTTTTGGTAGAAAAAGCGATTTAACCCTAGCTTCCACGGCATTTGTAACCGCCATGTTGCTTATGATAGCCCATTGGAACTGGATGGATCCAGCCATAGCAAACCTGCAGCCTGTATTGAACAGTTACTGGCTTATGATTCATGTGGCGGTTATTGTGGCCAGTTACGGCCCGTTTACCTTAGGAATGATATTGGGAGTGGTTTCGTTGGTGTTAATGATTTTCACCACTAAAAATAATAAGGCAAAATTGGATTTAAGCATAAAAGAGCTTACCGTTATTAACGAAATGGCACTTACCGTAGGTTTGGTTATGCTAACTATAGGTAACTTTTTAGGGGGCATGTGGGCCAACGAAAGTTGGGGGCGCTATTGGGGCTGGGACCCTAAAGAAACCTGGGCGCTTATTAGTATTATGGTGTATGGGTTCGTTATACACATGCGCTTAATTCCCGGACTTCGTGGGCGCTGGCTTTTCAACTTAGTATCTATTGTGGCGCTTTCAAGTATTATTTTTACCTATTTTGGGGTTAATTTTTACCTGTCGGGACTACACTCGTACCAATCGGGACAACAAATTGCGAGTGCTAATGTAATTGCAATTGCGGTTGGTATGGTAGCTTTATTAGGGGTTTTGTCTTACAGGGGTTATGCAAGGCATTATAAAAAATAACTGTTTATGGCGAAAACAGGGCGCGATAAAAACACCAAAAATAAGGCAAAACATTCCAGATTGATGGATCAAAAGAAAAACAAGAAAAAAGAAGTTGAACAACTTAGAAAAGAGCGTTTAAAGGCTATTATAACCAAAGCAAACGAGGATAAAAACAAAAAGTAAGGTTACATGTAAGCGCATTTGTAATTTTTAATACTTTTGTTCGACCAATTTGGGAACTATCTAAAAGTTGCGTTATGAAAATCTTATTTGTTTTACTCTTGGCTTTAATTTCTTTTCAATCATGTTCTAGTTCCGATTCTCCAATGATGGAGGACATGGATAATGACACGATGATGAATCCGACCGTATTTAAAGGCGATTTTGTTTCAGGTGCACACACTACTTCAGGAAAAGCTACCATAAACACCGCCAAAACCATCTTGTCCTTTACCAATTTTAAAACAGATAATGGCCCGTTGTTGGAAGTGTATTTGGCTACCGATAGTTCAGCTTCATCATACATCACATTAGGTGCTTTAAAAGGTGTTGATGGCAACTACGAATATGCCTTACCTGCCAATGTGGATTTTACCAAATACAATCATGTTATTGTTTGGTGCGTTACCTTTTCTGTAAATTTTGGGTATGCGGTATTAAAATAAAAATTAGTTTAAAGAAATAATTTTCAGATACAACAGCATTTTCAATGAGATTTGATAAAGCTCCCTTACAAGACCCAGCCCTAATGGAGCAAAATAGGTGATTAGGAGCGTTATTAAAAAACTGCCAAAACCACCGGTATATTTGTTAAGGCCTGCAATAAGCGCTATCATAATGCCAATAGGATAGGTTATGGCAATTAAAGCATCGAACATGCGGATAAACCATGTGAACAACGGAAAATCGGCCGATAACACCTTTTCTTCAGAATCTTCAGAATTTGCATTGGATAAATTTAACAAGGCGCTTTTATAAACATGCCAAGGCAATGTAAACGGTTTTACAATAATAAGCTCTAAAACTTTTAATAGGGATGTGCCGAAATCGATTTGTTTTAAGTCCATAGTGGCAATTGTTATCTATTTTTTTTTTTGGATTAATTTATTTCGCAACCAAACTTATCTCACCGGCATCTAAGGATTGGATACTGAATTTGCTGCCTAATTTCGAGTTGATAAAATCTGCAATGGCATCACTCGCCACCGAATGTTCTAACCAAAATGAACCTATGCCATTGGAAATTGATTTATCGGATATCTTTCCTTTTGAAGCAAGCAAATCGGTTAATATTTTTACTTTGGCATAATCTGCATTTGAAACCGTGATAAACGACCCGCTTTTTGAATTAATGTCTTTAACCTTAGGAAGCGGCATTTTATCTTTAGAGGCCACAATATATTCAATGGCTTCTATGATGCCCTTTTCGGTGGCATCTGCCAATGCTTTATTGTTTTGCGTAGAACCAGCAACGTTTAAGCCTCCAATTTTAAGCCCTTTAAATCCGTTGGCTCTACCATCAACATTAAAAGATTTTGAGTCAATCAACTCTCTTGTTTCCGCATTTATTAATTGGATGATAAAACCAATATGCGCTTTGTTGCCTCCAAATTTTATGCCTATGGCCCCAGCGCTACTTTCGCCTGCTGCAAACTCCGTAACCTTTCCCATAACAATTACTTGAGCGCCTTTCATATTGCCTCTTTTTGGTGAAGTACCAGCTTTTGTGTTTCCAGATTCCCCAAAGTTTATTTCTTGCATAATTTCATTGCTGTCTTTTAAACTAAGCAATACATTGAAGCAGTTTACATTTTGAAGCGCATTGGTAAGCATTTGCGAAAGTTCGTCTCCAAATTTGGCATAAGCCGTAGGTGTAGCAACATTAAAACTGGAAACACTTACGGTTACACGTTGCGCTGTGGGAGTGCCTTGGCACTGACTTTCAATTTCTTCTACGGTTGTTTTTGGGTCTTTTTGTGCACTTAATAAAGCACAGCATAGAGACAGAATAATAGTTGTAATTGTTTTTGTTGTTTTCATATTTCTAAGTTTAAGGTTAGTGGTTCTTGGTCCGTTATCTAAACAGCTATTTTTTAAAACACCCGAAAAACAAAAAGGATGTTATGGGGTTTAAAATGGTTTTATAATCAGTATTTTACTGTTTTAAAATTTTATAACTCGCATTTCCAATAGACGTATCCAACTTTAAAATGTAGATTCCGTGGCTTAGGTTTCCAATATTTATTTCCTGAACGTTTTTAGTGGTTTTGAATACATTTTTGCCCGTAATGTCATATATTGAAATGGTTTCAATTGAAAATTTGTTGTTTGATGTGATATGAAGTATGTCTTTTACAGGATTTGGATGCAATGAAAACATATTAACTTCAAATTCAGTGTTGCTTAAACTGGTATCTATCGTATCCAAGATGGTGGTGTGCGACCATTTGCCTGAACTATCTTTCGCCCTAACATACAGCACATCATTGAAATTATATGAACCCGCTGGATATGGCACGTTAAATAACTCGGTATGATTTGGTTGAGGGTTTGAAACCGCTATTACGTTTGAGTTTCCAAAAGTTAAATCGCTTCCAAAAAAGTATTCAATCTCAACAATATCCAAATTCCCGTTGTTTTCAATTACTTCAATGTTTTTTCTAAAAGTATGGCTCCAATTTCCGTAAACATCTTTTATTCTTCCATACAATTTATGGTAACCAATTGATGCATTCACAGGCATTTGTGCTATAAAATCTTGAGTAATGTCTGTGCTTTGCGGGTTAATTACAAAGCTTGTTCCTTGCGAAAACGTGGGGTCGTTATCCAGATAATATTCCCCAATAACCGTGTTGTTTTGGGTTTGAGGTTTTATAATCTCCAGATGGCTTCGTGTGGTCTGGCTCCAATGTCCGTTGGCATCTCTAGTCCGAAAGTATAGTTTATGATAACCAACTGATGTAGTGGGAGGTATGGTGGCCAAAATACTTTCTGCGATAGTGGTATTTGGTGCAATATCAATAACGGTATTAAGTCCAATGCCATTATCGGTGTCCAAAAAATATTCCACTTTCGTAATTGGTGCCTGAGCATAACAAACCGCCATAGCAAAACATAAAAACCATATTAAAACTGATTTTTTCATGGCTTTTAATTTATAGTTCTGGCTTTTACGCTTACTAACAAACCGGTTCCAGGTTGCGATACGCCCGTAGTTGTAACATCGTAAACCACAGGGATAGCTGCTAATCCCGATAGGGTATATCTATTGGTTATGGTGGCACCGCCAAAAGCACCACGTTCTGTGCCATCGCTACCAAGCGCATTGTTTGTAGCGGCACTTTGTAGTTTGTATTTACCGTCGCTGGTGCCACTTGTTACAAAAAGATTGTTCATATTGGGTTCCCAAACATGGCCCGTGGTTCCAACAAAAACACCTGAATTGGAAACCGTATTATACTGCACGTTATTGTTAGTGCCTCCGTTAATATTTGCCGTAATGCCTGCCGATTTTAAAATGTTGTTTTTAAAAGAGCCCGTGTTAAAATCGAGGTTTAAAACATTTGCAGGCCCCTCAAAAACATTGTTGTTGCACTGTAAAATGTTTTTGTTTGTCCAAATTAGCTTTGTTAAGCAAATATTATTATTGAAAACAATATTGTTTGGTTCAATAAAACTAGAATTTCCGTTAGTATGTATGGCGTTTGTGCCCGCTGCAAAGTAATTTTGAAGGATATAAACATCGGTTAATAGGGTGCCAAACTGCACGCCACGTTCCATTCTGCAACGTTTCACTGTTACATCGTTCACATTCACATAAACTTTACCATCAGATGAATTGCCATCATAAACAATATTCATACCGATAAGTTGAGAAGACTCAGAACCGGCATTAAATTGAATCCATCCAATTTTGGCATCATAAGTTGTATTGGACACATTGGTGTTTTCGGTCAAAAAATAACCAGGGCCAATAATCACCAATCTTTTTGTAATTATAGCATCAGTGTATGTAATGGCCGATCCTTCAATATGTAACGTATCACCCGCAATAACACTGGCACTTGCAACGGCTTCATTAATGTTTTTAAAAACTGGGTACGAAGGCGTACCGCCATAATTTTCACCCCAATTGGTCGTGTTGTTATAGTTGGATTGATTGTTAACGCGCCAAATCTTAGCGTACACATTTTTTGGCAATAAAAGGAACACTGCCAAAACAGCCGATAAATAAAATAATGTTGGTTTCATAATGTTGTGTTTTATGGATTAATATGGTATAAAGCTACATTTACATACTGCCAATTGCTATCTACACTTATTTTTTGCTACACTTTACTTATTTTTTGTATAAAAATGCTATCTTAGATTTAACCCAAGCAACCTACTTCATTTGAAAAAAGTATATCATTATGAAGCAAGTTCTTTCAATTTTACTTATCGGATACATTCATTTGGCGATTTCGGCACAACAAGTTCCTTTAGATTCCATAGTCAAACTCATGGAAAATCATGGAAAAATTGATACCGCTTTTGTTGATATGCGATTGGATTACATGAAAAACAAACTGTTTTTAACCCCTAACGATACTTCGTGGTTAACCTACGGAAAACAGACTTTAAAAATGGCCCAAGATTTAAACTATCCAAGGGGAGAGGCCATGGCCTACGAACGTATTGGTATTGTTTATCAGCATTTATTGTCTAATCCATACAAAGCCATCGATAATTTCCAGAAAAGTTTAACGTTAATTGAAAAATACAATCATTTCAAATTTCTTGAAGCTTCCACACTTGGAAACATTGCCAATATTTACAGGGAACAAGGTGAGCTAAAAAAGGCGCTTAAATATTATAAAAAGATTTCAATAAATTCGGAACATCGTGTACTGGCTTCTGCCGAAATTGGAAATGTTTACAGTGATTTGGGCGTGCAGGATTCTGCAATTTTCTATTATAAAAGAGCCATAAAATGGTCGGTTGAAGAGAAAAATCCATTGTTCGAGGCCTATACAAGAACCAATATGTCGCTTATTTTAAGTAGGATAAATAAGCATAAAGAGGCATTGCAAAACATTGAGCAGGCCCTGGAACTTATTGATGCCCATGGGTTGGAGTTTGTTCGATCTACCGCTTACGCTAATGCTGGGGTGGTTTACCTTGGAAATAAAGACATGGAAAAAGCCTCACTTTATGCCCACAAAGCCTTGGCTTTAAAGGAATCTTTGGACAACTTGGTAACCCAAAAGGCCATTTGGGGAACTTTGGCAGATGTATATGAATACCAAGGCGATTATAAAAACGCCTTTGAATCCTATAAAAAATACACCATTTTAAACGATAGCTTAGCAAGCAAAGACAGGGTGCTGGAGGTTAGCCGAAGGGAAATTCAATATGAAGCAGATAAAAACCAAGCACTGGCCCAAGCTGAAATTGAACGTCAGAAATTAATAAAAAACAGTTCAATAGTTGGCGGAAGCGTATTGTTTGCCCTGTCAATTTTCGGATTGTTTTTGTACAAAAGAAAACGCGACGCCGTAACCCAAAAGCAAGAAGCCGAATTTAATACCAAAGTGGCAAACACCGAACTTAAAGCGTTGCGGGCACAAATGAACCCACATTTTATATTTAATTCCTTAAATTCGGTTAACGATTATATTTCAAAAAACGATGTGGAAGCTGCCAGTACTTATTTAACAAAATTCGCTAAAATTATGCGCCAAACTTTAGAAAATTCCAATAGAAGTGAAATTTCTTTGGAAGACGATTTAAAGGTTTTGGATTTATATCTGCAAGTGGAAAGCATGCGTTTAAAGCACAAATTTACCTACAAAATTACCGTTGATGCCGCTATTGATGCCGAAAACACGCTCGTGCCGCCCCTCATTTTGCAACCTTTTATAGAAAATAGTATTTGGCACGGTATCTCTAAAAAAGAATCGAAAGGGCATATCGACATATCCATCAAGAAAGAGGAAAACATGCTTATTTGTACCGTTGATGATAATGGTGTGGGAAGAACGTTGAAAGCCAACATCCATTCAACCGAAAACAAATCGATGGGAATAAGTATTACCAAAAGCCGAATAGATATTATAAACAAAAAGAAGAACACCAAAGGCGCCATTTTGATGACAGATAAAGATGAAGGTGTGCGTGTTGAAGTTAAACTGCCATTTCAATTAGCCTATTAATATGATAAAAGCCATAATAATTGATGATGAGCAACATTGCATCGATAGGATAGTTGCCCTGTTAAAACCTTTTAAGAACACCGTAGAAATTATTGAAAGCTGTACCACGGTAAGTGCTGGTATTGAGGCTATTGAGAGTTTGCAGCCCGATGTGGTGTTTTTAGATGTGCAAATTCACGATAAAACAGGTTTCGACGTATTGAAGGCCATAAAACACCCAGCTTTTGAAGTTATTTTTACAACGGCTTTTGAATTTTATGCAGTACAGGCCTTTAAGTTTAGTGCTATCGATTATTTGTTAAAGCCCATTGATGAAGACGATTTTAGGTTGGCCATCGATAAAGTAAGCACAAAACTGGAAGCTAAGGATTTCTCAAAAAAAATTACCGCCTTATTGAATAACATCTCAAAAACGGATATTCAAAAAAAAATAACCATTCCTACCGTTGATGGCTTAGAGTTTTTAGAGGTTTCAGTTATTGTTCGCTGTGAAGCCGATATAAATTATACAACCATTTTCACCAAGGATAGGCATAAGTTGATGGTTTCAAAAACCCTAAAATATTTTGAGGCCTTGCTTGTTAATTGCAATTTTTTTAGGGTGCACAATTCGCACTTGATCAATCTGGACTATATTAAAAAATATTCCAAGGGCAAAGGTGGGTATGTAACGTTAACCGACGACTCGGTTATTGAAGTTTCTACGCGAAGAAAAGACGATTTTTTAAAAGCTATACGTTGCCATTAAAGTAAATGTTTTATTTTGTGGTAATTTACCTCCTCAAAAGTTTTTATTACCAAATCCGCTTTGCTATAATCTTGGTTTTTTGAGTGAAAACTATCATAACCAACACAAAAAACACCGGCACCTTTGGCCGCTTCAATACCGTTGGTGGAATCTTCGATAACGATACATTCATGGGTGTTAAATCCAGATGCTTTAACAGCGTTCATAAAAATTTCAGGGTGTGGTTTTGATTGCTTTAAATCGGCACCGCTCAATTTCGCCTTAAAATACGGGTTTAAATCAAACTTATTGAAAATCCTATCGATACTTGGCATGGTGGCAGATGATGCCAAAACTAAGGTTAAATGGTTGTTGTGGTAATCTTTTATCAAATCGAAAACGCCTTCAATAAGGCTGAAACTGGTGTCGTTTTCAAAAACAAAATCAAAATGCTTGCGTTTTAATGAAACCAAATGTTCGGGCGGTTCCTTCAAATTAAAAAGCGTACAAAGCTGTTTGCAAACGTTAATGGTCGATTTTCCGGTAAACGACTCATAAAGTGTATCCGATACTTGAATGTTCACATCCTTAAACATATTATGATAGGCAATATGGTGCAAGGGTTCGCTTTCAATAATTACCCCGTCCATATCAAAAATGACCGCTTTTAGCATGATGTTTTTTTTTTGCGAAGTTATAAGATTAATCAGTAATTTAACAATTTTAATATTTGAAAAATTAATTGTTAGGATGACAAAAGGAAGACTGGAAGCGTTTACCGATGGTGTATTGGCCATCATTATCACCATTATGGTACTGGAATTAAAAGTACCACAAGGTGGCACATTTAAAGATTTATCTGCACTTTTGCCCGTATTTGGCAGTTATGTGTTAAGTTTTGTTTATGTAGCCATTTATTGGAACAACCACCACCACATGATGCAAACCGTTAAGCACGTTTCGGGCAGCATTTTATGGGCAAATATGCATTTGTTGTTTTGGTTGTCCTTAATTCCGTTTGTTACTGGTTGGATGGGCGAAAACCATTTTACAGAGGCTACGGTGTTTTTGTACGGTTTGGTTTTGTTGGCGGCAGCCATCGCTTATTTTATCCTTCAAAACTTAATTATAAAAAGTCACGGAAAAGCATCTGTTTTGGCGCGGGCTTTAGGAAAGGATTTAAAAGGAAAAGCATCGCCCTTACTGTACTTAATTGGTATTGTTGGTGCTTTTTTTAGCGTTTGGGTTTCTGGAATTATGTTTGTATTGGTAGCCATAATGTGGCTTATTCCAGATAGCCGCATTGAAAAAGCGCTTAAAGAAGAAATGGTTAAGAGCTAATAGGTGTTTTTTTTCTTAAATCGGTTTTAATAAGAAGCATCAACTGGAGCCGGTGCAAGTTCAAGCCATTTATTTTATGGTTCATATAGCCTATTTGAACACTGTTGGCTTTGGTAATGTTTATGCCCAGTGCGCCAAATAATCTGTTTTCTGTACAAACATCTCCTTTTAAATTGGCAAAAAACTCGTTATTGGCGTTTAAATAAAGGAGCTTGTTAAGCGCTATTTTTGTTCCTACGCAATAGCGGAGTCTGTTGGATGGAGTGGTTTCTCCCATAAAAATTAAAAACCTGTTTTCCATGCGCAACTTATGGTAAATAGGAAATTTTCCAAGCGTATGGTTGTAGCTAATTTGTTCAAAAATTGTTTTCTCGTACAGGTGTGGCGTACCACAAACGTCGATGCTTTTATCAACGTCAATGTAATAACCGCCCACAGAAACAGCGATTTTCGGTGTAATTTTATAGTTGATGCCGGCGTAATAAAATATCAGGTTTATGTTATCGGTAGCTTCATAGGCACGTAATTGGATGCCGGTTGTAAAACTTGTTTTTTCCGATACGATATGGGTCGCATCCAAGGTGTACCAAGCACCTAATTTGTCTTCTATATTGGTTTGGGCGTAACTTTGTTGTAACGAAACGGTAACAACTAAAAGGGCTAAAAGGGACTTCATTGAAAAAAGGAATTGAAATTACAAAAGGGGTAAGGTTGGGGTGAACGAAAATGGCCGACTTCAAAAGAGGTGTTTTTTAAAGGTGTCAATGTTTTTGCAATCAATTTATAATTCTTTTTAATTAATTTTTTTCTAAAAAATGGGTTAATTAATACCTGTTTTATTTATTAACTTTACCTTTACAGAACCTCTTTTAAAGGAGGTGCATTGTTTTTTGTTTGGGAGCAAAATTAGTAGGTAAAACCCCTATGGATTATGATTAATGTCATGCTTTACAAGCGTTTTGCATTTTTGTAAATAATTCATAATTTCAGTTTTTTTATTAGTGAATGTGCTTACGAAAACGTGAGAGTACCACAGGGAATTCAAAATAATGAACAATAGTTATTAATAAACCGAATATTTATTTAGATGAAGTTAGATATTTTGGCCATAGGCGCACATCCAGATGATGTGGAATTGGGTTGTGGCGCCACTTTGGCCCTGGAAGTTGCAAACGGCAAAAAAATAGGCATTATAGATTTAACCCGTGGTGAACTGGGAACCCGCGGTACTGCCGAAACCAGAGATGTGGAATCGGCAAACGCCGCCACCATTTTGGGTGTTTCGGTTAGGGAAAACATGGAATTTGCCGATGGTTTTTTTGTAAACGATAAATTCCACCAGATGGAACTCATTAAAATGATTCGCAAATATAAACCGGAAATCGTTTTTTGTAATGCTATACAAGACAGGCACATCGACCACGGTAAGGCCAGTAAATTAGTAAGTGATGCTTGTTTTTTAAGCGGATTGTTAAAAATAGACACCAAAGACAGCAATACCGATGTTTGGCAAGACCCATGGCGACCCAAACACGTGTATCATTATATCCAATGGAATAATTTGTCGCCCGATGTTGTAGTGGATGTATCTCAATTTATGGATGTTAAGATGCAGGCGGTCATGGCCTATAAAACCCAGTTTTTTGATGCAACAAGCAAAGAGCCGGAAACCCCTATATCAAGCAAGAACTTTACCGATAGCATACTTTACAGGGCTAGGGATTTGGGGCGTTTGGTAGGGGTTGAATACGCCGAAGGTTTTACAGTTGAACGGTGCGTAGCCGTAAACAGCCTGTTCCATTTAAAATAAGGTGTTTTTAAACGCCAATCCGTACCATTGCACAGTACATAACAATATGGTTGAGAGGCTATTTTAAATTCATGTGAAAATATTAAAAAAAGTCTTTGTAGAAAAGATTCAAATCCATTACATTTGCACTCGCATTTCATGTACATGTTACACAGTGCACGTTCCAATAGCGATTGGGCGTTAAGAGCAGAACCAAAGAAGTTATACTTCTCAAAACATACACGGTGGTTGTAGCTCAGTTGGTTAGAGCATTGGTTTGTGGTACCAAGGGTCGCCGGTTCGAGCCCGGTCTTCCACCCAAAAAAAGCTTCCTAGAAATAGGGAGCTTTTTTGTTTTAGGGTGTTAATAATTGTGTGGAAAATAGAAGAGGAATGTGCAAGCAACTTTCTTATTAAAAAAGGAACTAACCAAAGTAAAATCCGTAGGACTTTCCGAGTAAGCAAGAACCAACCAATTATTTTTATATGGTGTTATTAGCTTTGTTTTATATGTTTAAGGTGTATCTGCATTTTGGAAAATTATCACAACCATAAAACTTTCCATATTTTCCGCTTTTTTTAATCAGTTTATTTCCACATTTGGGACATATTTTTTGTTTGACTTTTTTATTTTGTTCTCGTATTTGCTTTTTTATTTGATATGAATGGTTCTTGGATGCTTTTTGGTCAGTTATATTGTTCTTCAGTAATTTATCTGAAATCAGTTCCATTTGATTATATGATAAATTTTCCTGTTCATTTAAGTTTTTAATTGTTCTAATAAGTTTGTTTGTATATATAACTGGTAGAGACGTAGTCACATTTTTTAGTTTGCCATCTCCTGCAAAAACAACAATTGGAAAATATTTGATGTAATTATATTCTGAAAGTATTTTTTTTATTGCAAAGACATGAATCCAATTTTGTTTAATCGGATTCCTTAATTTACTCTTATGTTTATATATAGATTGAGTCCAATATTCAGAGTTTTCATGTCCATGAATCCAACCTTTATAGTTTTTTGTTTCGATAACAATAATTCCACCTCTGCATATAACTACATGGTCAATTTGAGTAGTAAAGTTGCCATTTTTTAATAATAAATCATTTAATATTAAATATTCTTTTTTGTCGAGACGCTTTAGTTTAGTAGCTACTTTGTACTCTCCAATCGAACCTTTGATTTTTGGAACAATTCTTTTTTTGAAATAATATGTAATTCCATAAGCAACTAAAATTAAAATAATAATTAAGAATTCCATTTTTTAAAAGAATGTTCTTGGATTTTAATTTGCTGCTAAAAAACACCATGCCAATATTTTAATAACAGGCAATTTTTTTTGCGTTTATCTTTCAAAAAAACTACCATCCAAATACATCTCATGCTCAAACTTATTTTTAGAAGTTGGCAATTCCAAACGTTTGTAATTGCTTGTTTTTTTGGTGCCCGATGCTTTTGGGGTAAGTCCTTTTATATCGTCAAGTGCAGCTTTTAAAACCACTTCATTTTCATCCCCAAAGGGTAAAATGACATTCCAATAATCGTATTCCTTTACTAATATATTTGGAGTGAACCCTTGGGTGTAATCGCTTTCACCATTTTTGTTGAATATCTGAAAAACAATAGGTTGCATAGCAAATAAATGACTGGGGTTTGCCGAGGTTCTATCGGTATAATCGGTTTTGGGCGAATCAAATAGCGTTATGGAGCCCACATTTTTGCCATAGGTAGTGGTGCCAACAACCCTAACTGGCATGTAGGCTTTTAGGCCGTTAATAATCATTTCACTTGCCGAGGCGGTACTGCTGGACGTTAAAACATATAGCCTATTGATGCTGTTTAGTCTATTAATGGGCTCTTGCCCTGTTTTCACGTCATTTTCATTAAAAATGTTTAGGGTGTTTTCAAATTTATAGGCACCATCCTCTTCACGGTGTTTTGAGTTAAATGTAAGGTTGGCAAATATGCCAGTTCCGGCATCGGCATAGATCATGCTTGCTAAATAGGCCGATGTGCCTACCGAACCCCCGCCATTCAATCTTAGGTCAAGAATAAGTTCATTTATGTTCTCGCTTTTAAAATAGGCAAAAGCATCATTTAGTTCATCGTTATACGAACTTCTAAAGCCATTATATACTAAGTAGCCCACTTTTCTACCGGCAATATCGTTAAATACTTTTTTCAAATAAACAGGGTTTTCAAATAAAACGGCGGCCGTTAGGGTTTTGTCTTCTTTAGGGGTTAAAACACCTGCATTTTCGGTAACAAAGGATAGTTTTACGCTTTCTTGGTCCAAATCGCCGGCAATGGTTTGAAAATTTGAGGTTTTTAATACCTTGCCATTTACGGCATTGATAATGTCGCCGCGTTTCACATTGGCATTGGCAGCGGGCGAGTTATCGGCAACATAGCGTACATACAAAATGATGTCGCCACCAGCATTTATTTGAACCGCCTGCAATTTCAGCCCTATCGATTTTGAAATACCTTGAAATCCCTGCAATTGCTCAATATAGTCGGTAATAAACCACGAAAACCTATCGGTGGTTCCATATTGGTATCTTAATGCATTAAAAAAAGTTTCGGGATTGCCCGTTTGCGATAAAAATGAATAATAAGTTCCTTGGTTGTCATCCTTGGTATCGGCCAGATTGGGCACATTTTCTTGCCAATTGTACCACGAGTTCATGCCTTTCCAAACAAAATCATTGATTTCACTGGATGCTATTTGGTCGTCGTCCTCATCCTTAAAACAACTGGTAGTTATAAGCGAAATGGAACATAGTAGGAGTAGGGCCTTTAGGTTTTTCATGGTGTATCTTTGTTGTAGGTAGTCAATAAAACTCTAAATTTATTACATTATTATTTAATTAAAAATAAATTGTAACAAATTAAAGCATCGTTCGTCGTAATATCAAATAACCAAACCAATAATGACTCAAACCGAGTTTTTAAATATTGTGATGCCGTTTAAGGATAAAGTGTTTCGTTTAGCAAAACGATTGCTTGTATCTACCGAGGAAGCTGAAGATGCCACACAAGAGGTTTTGATGAAGTTGTGGAGCAACCAGGCAAAAATTGAGGAATACAAAAATGTGGAAGCATTTTCCATGACCATGACAAAGAATTATTGTTTTGATAAGCTAAAATCGAAACAAGCACAAAATTTAAAAATAGTGCACACTAATTATGAGGATGCTAGCACCTCGTTACAAAAACAGGTTGAAGCACACGATAGCCTACAATGGGTAGCAAAAATTATTGAAAGTTTACCCGAACAGCAAAAAATGGTCGTGCAATTGCGCGATATTGAAGAATATGATTTAGATGAAATTGCAAACATGCTGGAAATGAACAATACCGCTGTGCGCGTTGCCTTGTCTAGGGCCCGAAAAACAATAAGGGAAAAATTAACCATTACAAACAATTATGGTATCAAATAACATAGAAGCCTTGCTTAAAAGGTACGAAAACGGCGAAACAAGCCTAAAGGAAGAACAGCAGCTGAAAAAGTATTTTTCACAGGAAACCGTGGCGCCCCATTTGGAAATGTACAAGCCCATGTTTGCCTACTTTTTGGCCAACCAACAGGAGCATTTTACAAAACAGCTTCCCATTAAAACCAAAACGGCATTTAATTACAAATGGCTGGCCGTAGCAGCGGTGGTTGTTTTAACCCTAGGGTATTATATGAAAACACCGGTTGTGGCATCCTATAACGAATATGCCTATGGTACCTATGACAATCCTGAAGATGCCCTAAATGAAGTTACAAAATCGTTAAACATGATATCAAACCACTTCAACAAAGGCGTTTCAACGGTTGGTTACCTGAACGAAGTCAACAAAGGCACCGCAACCCTTGGCTATCTTAACGAAATTGAGAATACCACCGGCATCATCTTTAAAAACCATCAATAAAAACAAATACAAACAACAATTAACTCCTTAAAAACAAGCAACATGAAAAAGAAACTAAGACTAATCGCATTGGCAATTCTATTATTACCCATAACCGGAATGGCACAGGATATTTTTGAAAAATATAACGACAATTCCGAAGTAACCTACGTGTCCATTAAACCCAAAATGTTCCAAATGATAGCCAATATGGGCATTAATGTGGACGATCCAGAAGCAAAAGCCTATATGGATATGGTAAAAAGCATTACCAGTTTTAAAACCTTGGTAACCGATAACAAAAACATTTCAGCAGATATAACAAAATGGGTGAAATCGCGCTCAAGTGCTTTGGAAGAATTGATGGAAGTGAAAGATGAAGGCTCGGAAGTGAAATTTTATGTTAAGGAAGGTAAAGACAGCAACCACGTAAAAGAGCTTTTAATTTTTGTAAACGGCATCAATAAAGTTATGAAGGAAAGCGTTGAAATTAATGGGGAACAACGCCGTATTGAAACCGTGGTGGTATCGCTTACGGGTGATATTAACTTAAATGAAATTTCAAAATTAACCGAAAAAATGAACATCCCCGGCGGTAAAAATCTAGAGAAAAAGAAAAAGTAAATCATCAATCAAAAACCAATGGGCATTGAAAGCCATTTTAAACAATAGCTTACAATGCCCTTTCATTTTAAACATTTCCAAAACCAATACCATGAATTCATTCCTAAAATACCTCCCAGTTTTAATAATTACTGCATTCTTTAGTACAAGCTGCGAAAACAAATCAACTTTACAGGGCTATTTTGTTGATAATCAGGAAGCTAAAAACTTCATATCGCAGGATCTTCCAATAGCGATGTTGAAACTGGATGAATCGAAACTTACCAGCGAACAACGAGATGCTTACAAATCGGTTAACCGGTTGAATTTTTTAGGGTTCAAGGTAGATGCAAATAACGCCGAAGCCTATAATACGGAATTGACAAAAGTAAAAACCATTTTAAGTGATAAAAAGTACAACGAGCTTATGGAATTTAGCGATAAAGGCAATAGAATTGTTGTAAAATATATAGGAAACGATGTCAAGGCCGATGAACTGGTGGTTTTAGGAAGCTCAAAAACCTTGGGTTTTGGCATAGTGCGCATTTTGGGCGATAATATGAGCCCCGATAAAATGGCAAACTTGGTAAGTGCCCTGCAATATGCCCAAATGGACCAAGGCAAGCTTCAAGAAATGATGGGGTTTTTTAAATAGTTTTCGGTAACACGATACTTAAAAACAGGCTGTTTAATAGGATTTTTATAAGCCGTTGCAGGTACGAGGCTATCTATAAGTTGTTACACTTAGCAATGCGTTTAAGGGCAAACCTCTTTCAACTCAAATCTTTTTGTTCTTTTTCTTCTTTAGGTTTTTTGGAATACACTACAAAAAAGTTAGATACAATCACTAAAAAAATGATGGTCAAAAAGGTTTTAACAATATAATTGTCCAAGACATCCAAAATGCCGAACACAAAAATACTGCCTGCCAAAACGCCACAAAGAATGAGCGATAGTTTATCGTTAATCATAAAGTCTAAATTCCAGTATAGTTACTAGGTGTAATACGTTTTAATTCTTCTTTTATTGTATTTGAAACCTCTAAAGTATCAATAAAGTTAGCGATTGATGTGCTGTTTATCTTGGTATTGGTTCTGGTGAGTCCTTTTAACGCTTCATACGGGTTTGGGTAGCCTTCGCGACGTAAAATGGTTTGAATGGCTTCGGCAACCACGGCCCAATTGTTTTCCAGATCTTCAGTGAATTTACTTTCGTTCAGCACTAATTTATCCAAGCCTTTTACGGTGGCTTTAAAGCCAATAAGGGTATGCCCAAATGGAACGCCCACATTTCTTAAAACGGTGCTGTCGGTTAAATCGCGTTGCATTCGGGATACCGGGAGTTTTGCCGAAAGATGCTCAAAAATGGCATTGGCAATACCTAAATTGCCCTCGCTATTTTCAAAATCGATGGGGTTTACTTTGTGTGGCATGGCCGAACTGCCCACTTCGCCCGCTTTTATTTTTTGTTTGAAATAGTCCATCGAAACATAGGTCCAAATATCCCTGTCCAAATCAATAAGGATGGTGTTTATGCGTTTTAAGGCATCAAACAAACCCGCCATGTGGTCGTAATGTTCAATTTGGGTTGTAGGGAATGAATGGTGCAAACCCAGTTTTTGCTTTACAAAGTTACTGCCGAAAATTTTCCAATCGATGTTGGGATACGCCACATGGTGCGCGTTAAAATTGCCGGTTGCGCCGCCAAATTTAGCAGCGTTCGGTATGGTTTTCAATACCTCAAATTGGGCTTCCAATCGGGCTACGAACACGCTTATTTCTTTACCAAGTCGGGTAGGCGATGCGGGTTGCCCATGTGTTCTGGCAAGCATTGGAATGTTGGCCCACGCGTTCGATAGATCTTTTAGCTTGTTTAAAAGCAAGGTAAATTCCGGTATATAAACGGCTTCAATAGCGTCTTTGATACTTAACGGAATGGCCGTGTTGTTAATATCTTGCGAGGTTAACCCGAAGTGGATAAATTCTTTATATTGCGATAAACCTAAAGCATCAAATTTTTCTTTTATAAAATATTCAACCGCTTTAACATCGTGGTTGGTAACGTTTTCAATCTTTTTTATGGCCAAGGCATCTTCCGAAGAAAAATGTGTGTAAATCGCTTTTAAATCGTTAAAAACACTTCTGTCAATACCTTCAAGTTGTGGCAACGGGATGTTGCAAAGCGCCATAAAATATTCTATTTCAACAAGAACACGGTATTTTATTAAGGCTTCTTCGGAAAAAAAGGGTGCTAATTCGCTTACTTTACTTCTGTAGCGTCCATCAATAGGTGAAATGGCGTTAAGTGGTGATAATGGCATGGTTGTTTGTTTTTTTTGAAGCTGCAAAGATACGTTTTTGATTGACGAATTGCGAAGTTTTGATTTACGATTTTATCCCAACAAGGAATTTAAGGGTTTTTGTTTTTTCTTTATGCCTTGAAGGATGCGTTTTGCGCGCGCCTTGTAACCCGGGCTTTCGGCTTGGAAATCCTGTTCTAAAATTTTTACAAGTTCGGGGTACACCCATGGATAATCCTTGCCAAAAAGGTATAGTACTTCCATGGCGTAAGCTTTTGACGATGTTTTTTCGTCTTGTATCAACCAATCAAAACAGGCTTCAACAATCAATTCCTTATGTTTTGGTTTTAAGGTTTTCTTTAAGGTGTTGGGCTGTTTTGAATAGTATTCCTTTGCAATAAACACACACACTTTTGCCATGGGTCTCACGGCAGAATCAAAACGAATGGTTTTAAGGTTGGCACAAAACGCATCCAAATATGGTATAAGCGCATACACATTCGCTTCACAAACAAACTCAAAAACCCACGCGGCACGATACGAAAGTTTATCATTTACCTTAAATACCATGCTTAAAAGTTCGGGAAATAAGTGTATATCGTTTAAGACCAAATGGGCGCATGCCAAGCGTTTTTCACGCGATGCATCCACGTTGGTTAATTCTTTATGGAATTCTTCAAAAGTCATCTATAATTTACTATTTTTAATCATCTAAATTTTTAACCATGAAAATAGTAAAAAAATCATTCCTAATCTTATTAGTTGTATTTATAGTTGCCCAATTTTTTGGGCCTGAAAAAAACCAGGGCAGTTTGGCTTCCATTGAGCCTTTTTTGGCAGAGACCAATCCGCCAGAAAATGTTAGGGCAATTTTAAAGGAAACGTGCTACGACTGCCATAGCGATGTTACCCGATACCCTTGGTACAATACCATAACCCCTGTGAATTATTGGTTGGCGGCCCATGTAAAGGACGGTAAAAAGCATTTCAACATGTCTAATTGGGAAGGCAATACGGTAAAACGAAAAGACCATAAATTTGAAGAACTTATTGAAATGGTTGAAAATAAGGATATGCCTTTAAAATCCTATACTTTAACCCATGCTGAGGCCAACTTAACCGATGCCCAAATAAAAGCGGTGGTAGATTGGGCGAAAATGGTGCGCATAAAATATGGTTTAGAACCAAAACCTGAGTAATTTTGCACCTTGTTTAAAGAGCTTGCCCGTTTTTTGGTGCTCAGTTTATAATGTAGCATGAAATACGCACGATTAACAAAAGAACAATTTGAAGAATTGCACCAAGAATTTATCAATTTTTTGGCAACCCAATCCATTACGGCCAATGAATGGGCCAACCTAAAAGCAAACAAGCCCGAACTTGCTGAAATGGAACTGGACGTTTTTAGCGATTTAATTTGGGAGGGCGTGTTGAACAAGGCCGAATATTTAGAACATTTTTCGGCGCAGCACATTTATTTGTTCCGTTTAGGAAAAAATAAAATGAAGGCCATAGTTATTAATGTTAAAAACAGCGCCGTTGATATTACTACCCCCGAAGGCTATAAGTGGTTGCGCGAAAACCTAATGGATGAGCGTGTTGAATTTTTACAAGCCGATAAAAATTATACCGAAGAAAAGAACCTTGATAAATTTAAAATGATTGAACAAGGTGCCCTTATTACCAAAGGCGATTTGTTTAGGTATTTTGATGGGTTGATTAATTAACGCAATTGCGAACGTAGTGAAGCAATCTTTTAATTAGGAGTCCAAAACATGGTTTAGCGACTTGTTGGGCTTCATTTAAAAAAATCCAAGTTTACATTAAAATTTAGGGTTGAAATCATTATTTTTGATAATAAATAAAAAATGTAATGAATATTCAGGCGGAAAAAATAGAATTGGTTAAAATGCTTTTGGATACTGAAAATCCGAAAATTATTGATTCAATTAAAAAAATCTTCAAAAAAGCAAAAACAGCTGACTTTTGGGACGACTTATCTATTGAACAACGCAAAGAAATTGAGAAAGCTTCGCATGAAATAGAAAATGGAGAAATAACAGATTACGAATCTTTTATGCAAAAACACAGATAAATTGAGCAGAAAAGTTGTTATTTCAAAAACAGCCGAAAAGAAATTAGAAAAACTTTTCGAGTACTTAATCAAAGAATGGTCAGTTAAGGTTAAAAAAGATTTTGTTGAAAAATTAGATTCATCGATTGAAATAATTAAAAACCAGCCTGAAATATTTCCTGAATCTAAAAAAGGAAAAAGTTTAAGAAAATGTGTAATCACTAAACAAACGACTTTATATTATCGCTATAATTCTAAACAGATAAATATTGTTACGTTATTTGACACAAAACAGAATCCGAATAAATTAGATAAAGAAATTTAAAAACGAAAGCCCAACAATGGCTATGAGTAATTATTGCTTGTTCTCGCCTACTTCTGAAAATCCTTGCGGATTTTCATTTTGGTGTGTACTTGTAAAGTTAAGGTCTAACCCACGCAACTACTCATAGGTACTGTGTTAAAAACCTAATAAATTAACTAAAAATTATAGGAAGCACTTATGCTAAATCATAATGCTATCCTGCGCAGCAAGAGCTTTTGGTTCTTGCTGTTTTTTCTTTTCAAAATCAGCGTCATAATATGTTTCATTTTTCCAGAGTGTAAACATTAAAATCAATAATTTTCTTTGAACAGCTACTAAAGCCACAAGAGGTTTTGCTTTCTGGGGTTTTAGCCTTTCATAAAACTGTTTTAAGGTGGGATTGCAACGAACGCATGTCATTGAAGGCATATGAAGAACAGCTCTAATATGGCTATTTCCTTTTTTGCTTATTTTGGTCTTACCTTTAAAATTACCAGACTCTCTTAAAACCACATCATAGCCAGCATAACTCGTAAGTTGTTTTGCACCTGATATAGACTCAAAGCCTAAAGTTTCACCAACAACCGTTGCTGCAGAAATAAATGATACACCAGGAATACTTTCTAAA
>NZ_WRPN01000001.1 GCF_009746565.1 Mariniflexile maritimum | reverse complement strand
TTTCTGTAAAATGGGTTGTCTTCATAAGTTTTCGGATTTAAATTTAATAATTCTTACTGAACGCGCTCCTGCGTCGCTTGTCGAATTCTATTTTTAAATGGCCGAATTTTGGGGAAGCTTACAATCGGCTTATTTTCAATTTATCCAGTAACTACATTTCGTTTCGGGTAATACATCAATAACATTCTTTTTTTTTTTACCGGAATGTACTTTTAGCATAAATAGCAGCAATAAGAAATAGCTTTTCTAATTTCTTTGCCAACTTCTTTTTTTAAGTGTATTCATATAAATTCTATGTGGATTGAAGAAATAAAAAAGCATCAAATAAAATTTTGAATGGAAACTGAAAATTAAAAGATACATTTCTTACATTTAAGCAGTAAACAAATACTATGCTTAAAAAAGTTTTTGGAAGTGCCGTTTTTGGTGTGGAAGCCACCACGGTAACCGTTGAAGTGAATACCGATAAGGGTGTAGGCTACCACTTGGTAGGTTTGCCCGATAACGCTATAAAGGAAAGCAATTTCCGTATTGCGGCCGCACTACAAAATAACGGATATAGAATTCCGGGTAAAAAAATCATAATCAACATGTCGCCCGCCGATTTACGAAAAGAAGGTTCTGCCTACGATTTAACCTTGGCCATTGGCATTTTAGCATCAACCGATCAAATAAAATCGGATGATTTGGAAAAGTACGTCATCATGGGCGAACTCTCGCTCGATGGCAGCTTGCAGCCCATAAAGGGGGCGTTGCCCATAGCGGTAAAGGCTAGGGAGGAAGGGTTTAAAGGCTTTATCCTGCCCAGTCAAAACGCGAAAGAGGCTGCGATTGTTGACAATTTAGAGATTTACGGTATCGACAACATCAAACAAGTCATTGATTTTTTTGATAGCGGTGAAGCGCTCGAACAAACCATCATCAATACCCGCGAGGAATTCGAAAAAAACCTAAATTACCCCGAGTTCGACTTTTCTGATGTTAAAGGTCAAGAAGGCATTAAACGCTGCATGGAAATTGCCGCGGCCGGTGGCCATAACATCATTTTAATAGGGCCGCCCGGTGCCGGAAAAACCATGTTGGCAAAACGTTTGCCCAGTATTTTACCGCCCATGACGCTTCACGAAGCCTTAGAAACCACGAAAATCCATTCGGTAGTGGGCAGGGTTAAGGAAACCGGGTTGATGGCACAACGCCCTTTTAGAAGTCCGCACCACACCATTTCAAACGTCGCCTTGGTGGGCGGTGGTAGTTACCCGCAACCCGGTGAAATATCCTTGTCCCACAACGGCGTGCTGTTTTTAGATGAGCTTCCCGAATTTAAACGCGAGGTTTTGGAAGTGATGCGCCAACCTTTGGAGGATAGGGAAGTCACTATTTCAAGGGCCAAATTCACGGTAACCTATCCCAGCAGTTTTATGTTGGTGGCAAGCATGAACCCCAGTCCAGGTGGTTATTTTAACGACCCCAATGCGCCCGTAACGTCCAGTCCTGCCGAAATGCAGCGGTATTTAAGTAAAATTTCAGGGCCTTTGTTGGATAGGATTGATATTCATATTGAAGTTACGCCCGTGCCCTTTGAAAAACTTTCGGATGACCGTAAAAGTGAAACTTCCGTAGAAATCAGACAACGTGTAATGGCGGCTAGAAATATTCAAACCCAGCGTTTTGCCGATTCTGAAAAGGTGCATTACAATGCGCAAATGAACACCAAACAGATTAGAAAACACTGTGTTCTCGACGAGCCTTCCAAACAACTCCTAAAAACCGCCATGGAACGTTTAAACCTTTCGGCACGTGCCTATGATAGGATTTTAAAGGTATCGAGAACCATTGCCGATTTGGAAGGTGTTGAAGCCATAAACGGGGCGCATATAAGTGAAGCAATTCAATACCGAAGTTTGGATAGGGATGGTTGGTTAGGTTAAAATTTCTGCCAATATCGATAACTTTCAGGGCAGGAAGAAATCTAATTATAGCAAAACAAAAGGTTTATCATTTAGAATCAATCCTAAAAGCTATAAACTGGGAGGTTGGTTTTTCATGCGTAACCTAAATCGTTAGAACAAACATCCTAAAACCTCAAAACCTTCAGCAACATCCAATTTCCTTAAATTCCTTTTTCATTAAAAGATTTAATTCTAAATTTATAAAATGAAAAAACCACTAATTTTTGTGTTGTCGCTTTTTGTTTTTGGTTGTAATGAGGCTAAAAAGCAAGTGGATATACCATCCGCAGCTCAATTGCAACATGAAATTAAGCCGGTTTTAACTTAGAACAGGCCAATAAACTGGCCCAATTGCTCTTACAGTGAACTTTGCAATTTATGCCCTAAACGCAACCCCAAAATAATGTAAAACTGAACTTGTGCAACATCAAACCATAGACATAAATGCCGACGTAGGCGAGGGCATAGGTAACGAGTCGCAGCTCATTCCGTATGTATCGTCGTGCAATATTGCATGTGGCGGTCATGCGGGCAGCCTAAAAACCATGCGAAAAGTGGCTCGTTTAGCGAAGCAATACCGTGTTAAAATAGGGGCGCATCCTTCGTTTCCAGATGTTGAGAATTTTGGCAGAAAACCCATGGAACTCTCCTGTGTGGCGTTGTATGCCTCCATAAAAAATCAAATTAGCGATTTAAGCACTATTTTATATGAAGAAAATGTCCTGCTTCACCACGTTAAGCCTCACGGTGCCCTGTACAATATGGCGGCAACAAACTTTAAAATAGCAACCACCATTGTTGAGGTTATGAAAAGTATGGCGCTGCCCGTTAAACTGTATGTGCCCTATAAATCGGTTATTGAAACGGTGGCACTGCAAAACAACATTCCAATAACTTATGAAGCGTTTGCAGATAGAAATTATAACGACGACTTAACCTTGGTTTCCAGAAATAAAGAGGACGCCTTAATCCATGATTCGGATGTGCTTTTTGAACATGTGTTCCGTATGATCCATTTCCGAAAAGTAAAAACCTTAAGCGGAAAGGAACTTGATATAAAGGCAGAAACCTTTTGTGTGCACGGTGATAACATACATGCTGTAACCTTGATAAAAAAACTCCGTCAGGAATTAGAGGCAAGAGGTATAAAAATTCAATAATTAATGACATTTAATGTAACCTATAAACGTTTTGGAGAACGAGCTATTTTGGTTGAATGGCCAGCTACTATTGATGAAATTATTCTGAAGGATATCTTACGTTATAAGGCATCTGTTGAAAGTAAAAACATTGAATCTATTGTTGAAATAAAACTAGCATATAACTCATTATTAATTATTTATACATCATTTTGTAGGAATTATGAAAATGAAGTGAAACGATTGGAAAGTTGCCGTCATTCTACCAAATCCAAACCTGACATAGTGTCAACGTTATGGAAAATACCGGTATGTTACGATGCTGTATTTGGAGTTGATTTGGAAACGATTTCAAAAGAAAAAAAGCTGTCAACAGACGCGGTTATTGCGCGCCATTCCGAAGCTATTTATACCGTTTATTTTATTGGTTTTTTACCCGGTTTCTTGTACTTGGGCGGTTTGGACGAAGCACTTTTTACGCCCCGAAAGGCAACACCACGGTTACAAATAGAAAAAGGGGCTGTGGCCATTGGCGGCAACCAAACAGGGGTTTACCCCATGGTTAGTCCGGGAGGATGGCATGTTATTGGAAACGCGCCCATCAACTTCTTTAATCCAAAACAGGACATACCCTGTTTCGCAAAACCCTTAGATAGAATCAAATTTGTGCCCATTTCAATTTCAAAGCATAAGGATATTAAAATGTTGGTTGATGCCGGGGTTTATCAATTGGAAAGTGAGGTGTGGCATGGTTGAGGTTTTAAAAGCAGGGTTTTATACTACCATTCAAGATTTTGGACGGTTTGGGTTCCAACGCTATGGCGTGCCTTATTCGGGCGTCATGGATCGTTATGCTGCGGGATTTGCAAATAGTATCTTAGGAAATAAGGTGGATGCAGCAGTGCTAGAAATGACCATGACGGGAGCTACACTGCGATTTGATTGTGATACCGTAATCAGCATTGCGGGCGCGGATATGTTGCCACATAGAAACGAGAAGTCGCTTCCGTTATATAAAGCCGTAAAAATAAACAAGGGCGATGTGCTGTCTTTTGGAAAGTGCATCACCGGATTTCGATGCTATTTAGCGGTTTTGGGCGGTTTTAAAACTCAGGGCCTGATGCATAGTCAAAGCATGTGTAAAGGAATAACAGATGTTTTTTTCATATCTAAAAACCAAACTTTAGAAATTGGTATAAATAACTCATTTTCAATAACTAAAAGCGCTTATGTTAAAGTTAAAATTGATTATATTAACACCAGTAATCTCAATGTTTTTAAAGGGCCAGAGTTTGATTATTTATCTAAGTCACAACAAGAATTTCTGCTAAAAAACCAATTTGTCATTTCAAAAGAACACAACAGGATGGCCTATCAACTGGAAGGGGTTATGGAGAACCAATTAAAACCCATCATAACTTCAGCGGTACTTCCGGGAACGGTGCAATTAACGCCATCTGGCACTTTAATTGTTTTGATGCGTGATTGCCAAACAACGGGCGGTTATCCGCGGGTTTTACAGCTTGCCGATGCTTCGATAAATACCTTGTCGCAAAAATTTACCGGAGAACCTATCCATTTTACTTTAAGCGAGTTCTAAAGCAATCTCTACCATACCCTTAAAGGTGGTTTCTCGGTCTTTGCTGGAGGTGCGCTCGCCGGTAACCAACGAGTCGGAAATGGTTAAAATAGACAGCGCATTAACGTTGTGCTTTGCCGCTACGGTATAAAGTCCTGCCGATTCCATTTCAACGCATAAAACCCCAAATTTCGACCACTTTTTGTACGATTCAAAATCGTCTGCATAAAACTCATCCGATGTAAAAACATTGCCCGCCTTAATGGGGATATTCTTGTTTTTTGCTGCTTCAACCGCTTTTTGGAAAAGTTCAAAATTGGCAGTTGGCGCATAATCGGCACCACCAAACCGAATTTCATTAACGCCGGAATTTGACGAAGCTGCCATGGCCAATACAATGTCCCTAAGTTTGATGTGCTCTTGGTAGGAGCCGGCACTACCTACCCGAATTAGGTTTTTTACACCGTATTCGGTAATAAGTTCGTGCGCATAAATGGAGATGGAAGGCACGCCCATGCCGGTTCCCATAACCGAAACGCGTTTGCCTTGGTACGTGCCCGTAAAACCGTACATGCCGCGTATTTTGTTAAAGCAAACGGGGTTTTCAAAAAAAGTTTCGGCAATCCATTTGGCGCGCAAAGGGTCGCCCGGTAATAAAATTGTTTCTGCAATGTCGCCTTTTTGGGCTTCTATATGAACACTCATTTTTTAAGTTAAAAGTTAGAAGTTAGATATTAAAAGTTGAAAGTTTTCAATAATTTTTTTCTTCGGAAGTTTCACCTATTACAATCGCAATACCTGAAGAAATTTCTATATTTTTTAGTTTAGTTTTAGTAAAGGTTGTTTTTGGAATTTCTTTTTTCTTCTTCAAAAGACTTCATTAAATTTTGCATTGCCGTATTCTTTTCATCCAAAGATAATTTTTTGTTTTCGGCAGTCTTTCTTCTTAAGGAATCATATTTTTTCTTTAAAGATTCTAAATGCTCATGTTCACCTAATGAATGAAATTTTAATTCGCTCATATTTTGTCGTTTCAATAATTTTTTTCTTCGGAAGTTTCACCTGTTACAATCGCAATACCTGAAGATGTGCCCAAGCGTTCGGCACCTAGATTTACATATTCCAAAGCCGTTTTATAATCTTTAATACCGCCCGAAGCCTTAACTTTTGCATGGCCTTTTGCAACAGATGCCATTAGTTTTACATCGTGAACGGTTGCGCCACCTGTGCCAAAACCTGTGGAGGTTTTTATAAAATCGGCACCACTTTGTATGGCTAATTCACTGGCCTTTATT
The DNA here is from genome assembly GCF_009746565.1 of Mariniflexile maritimum. Taxonomy (GTDB): domain Bacteria; phylum Bacteroidota; class Bacteroidia; order Flavobacteriales; family Flavobacteriaceae; genus Mariniflexile; species Mariniflexile maritimum. The sequence goes on along the minus strand of NZ_WRPN01000001.1, from coordinate 634,960 downwards.
ATTTCAATTTCATCTAAATAGCAGGTTTCCAAAATAACTTTTAAGGTATTGTGGGGCATGCAGTTTTTAACGGCTTCAATATCTTTCCCAACGGCATTAAAATCCTTGCTTTTTAAAAATCCTAGGTTTAGTACCATATCAATTTCATCGGCACCATCCTTTAAGGCCTGTTCTGTTTCTGCTACTTTTGCTTTGGTGCTCATAGCGCCCAACGGAAATCCAACCACGCAACATACTTTTACGTTGCTGTTTTTAAGTTGTTCTTTAGCGAACTTAGCGTAGCAACTATTTACGCAAACCGAAAAAAATTGGTATTTTTTGGCTTCTTCGCACAGTTGGATGATGTCGTTTTTTGTGGCCGATGCCTTTAAAATCGTGTGGTCTATATAAGTGTTTAAATGCCTCATGCTTTGTTTTTTGAGGTGATATATTTAGAAAAACATCCTTATTTTGTTCTATAAGGATGTTTTCCAAAGATATTAAACAATTATGGAATTATTGGATTTTTGCCTGAAGATATGCAACGATTTTAAGGATTTCCCTTTTTGGCCATATCCATTTTGAAGGTTTGTTTTTTACGCCAATTTTGGTTTGTTTGTTTGTTTGTTGAGCTATATGTTGTTAGCTTACAATGCGAACCGCTCTGGGCGGTGTTTTGGCAACAGCCGATAAACCCACACGGTGCACACCCGCTTCCACAAATTTAATGCTGGTTTCCATGTCTTTAATGTCGCCAGCAACTTGAATTTTAACGGCATCCCTCACGGTTTTTTTAATGATTTTTGTTGCGGTAAGCGTAGCGCCGCTTTTTGAGAAGCCACTGGAGGTTTTAATGTAGTCAATTTGGGCATCCAAGCAAATTTCACAGGCTTTTATAATTTCGTTTTTATTCAATTCTGAAATTTCCAAAATCACTTTCAAAGGTGTTTTTTTTGTGGTTAATCGTACGTCGATGATGTCTTTTAGAACCGACACATAATTTTTGCTTTTAAGGAAGCCTAAGTTCATTACCATTTCAATTTCATCGGCACCATCATCAATGGCCTGTTTCGCTTCATAAACTTTTGCGGCGGTGGACATGGCACCCAATGGAAAACCAACAACGGTACATATTTTTACATTGGAGTTGGTTAATAATTGTTTCGCCAAGGCTACATAGGCAGAATTGATGCAAACGGCATAGAAATTATGTCGTTTTGCTTCACGGCATAAGTCAATAATTTCGCGTTCGGTTGAGGTTGATTTTAAAAGCGTATAATCAATATAGCTCGATATATCCATTATTTTAAGTAGGTTTTAGGGGCTTGTTAAGTTGTTAACAAGATAAATTAATCTTTTTGCTATTATTTTTTTTGTATGGTTTTGGGGACTTACAAGGGCACAAATTTAAGTGTTTTAATCGATATAATAAGACCATTTGTCGATAATAGAATAAATTTTATGAACGAGGTTATTAACTGTTTAACATTCAAAATATTGTCATGGTAAATTTTTATTGCGATGCTGTAAAACAGAACGTTTTTTCTTCTTTTAATTGCTGAATACGTTTTTTAAACAGAAGGTTGGCTGCTAATTTGCGAACGATACTCTGCAACCAGTTGATGCGCCCAAAAAATGGCTTCACCCAATGTTTCAAAAATTTCGTAAGGTTTATCAAAAAAGGTTCTTTCATATTCTGCATTTTTGCGCATGGTGTCCGTTTCTGGTATCATGGCAATAGCAATGAGGTTTGGTATTTTTTCGGTTTCATTGTAAATTAATGGGTTTACCGTATAGGAATTAACGCGGTTGGAGATATATACCATTTCCCTGTTTCTAAAATAGCGGTGAATGATAGTGTTCAATATATCGTTATGGTGCGATTCCACCAGCACACCTTCCTTAACTTGGTTGATAATGAAATTAGGGAAAATGAATAATTCAGAATCTTTTTCATTCAAATAGGTAATAATGCCCATGGCTTCTTCAATTTAATTGTTGCTTATTGCTGGTTTTCAAAACGCGGTTAAGTGATTAAAAACCACATTCGCTTAAAAATAAAAACTTGTTTAGATTGGCATGGGGAACCCTCTAATATAGCAAAAATCAACAAAAAAAGCAACATTGTTTACATAAACAAATGTTGCTTTTTAAAAATGGTAAATCGAGAAACTGATAAATATTTGGGCAGCTTCGGTTGTTATATGTCTTTTGAAACCAAATTATTCTGATTTCTAAACACTAATTTATCATCAAAGGCATCCAATAAAATAATACTATCGGTGGTTATTTTGCCTGCCAATAGTTCCTTGCTCAGTTCGTTTAACACCTCTTTTTGAATGACCCGTTTTATGGGTCGCGCACCATATTCCGGTTGATACCCCTTATCGGATAAATAAGCTATGGCTTCTTGTGTCGCATCAAAAGTGATGCCTTGTTGGGCAATCATTTTCGTAACGTTTTTAAGCTGCAAGCCTACAATGGCCTTAATGTCTTTTTTGCTTAAAGGGGTAAACATAATAGTATCGTCAATACGGTTTAAAAACTCGGGGCGTACACTTTGTTTTAAAAGGGCGAGCACCTCAATTTTTGCTACCTCAATGGCCGAATCTATGTCTTTTGTTGCTTCAAAACGGTCTTGGATTATATGGCTTCCTATGTTTGAAGTCATGATAATAATGGTGTTTTTAAAATCGGCTACCCTTCCTTTGTTATCGGTTAAATGGCCTTCATCCAAAACCTGCAATAAAATATTAAAGGTGTCTGGATGCGCCTTTTCAATTTCATCTAGGAGCACCACAGAATAGGGTTTTCTACGAACGGCTTCGGTAAGTTGCCCGCCTTCATCATAGCCCACATAACCTGGAGGTGCGCCCACCAACCTGCTTACCGCATGGCGCTCTTGGTATTCGCTCATATCGATGCGGGTCATGGCGTTTTCATCATCAAATAAATATTCTGCCAAGGCTTTTGCCAATTCTGTTTTACCAACGCCCGTTGTTCCTAAAAACAGGAAGGTACCAATTGGTTTTTTGGGGTTTTGTAATCCGGCACGACTACGGCGAACAGCATCACTAACTGCAGCAATGGCTTCTTCTTGCCCTACCACGCGCTTGTGTAGTTCATCTTCCAGTTTCAATAGTTTTTCGCGTTCGCTTTGAAGCATTTTGGTAACAGGGATACCGGTCCATTTTGCCACCACTTCGGCAATGTCATCATAAGTAACCTCTTCTTTTATCATGGACGTTTCAGATTGGGCATCCAACTGTTTTTGAAAAACCTCCAATTGTTCTTGGGCTTCCTTAATTTTTCCGTAGCGCAATTCGGCTACTTTGCCATAATCGCCATCGCGTTCGGCACGTTCGGCCTCCAGTTTAAAATTTTCAATGGCCTGTAAGGTATTTTGGATGTTCTCAACCACCTCTTTTTCACTTTTCCATTTTGCATTTAGGTCGTTTCGTTGTTCCTTTAAATTTGCGAGATCGGAGCGCAAGGTTTTAAGTTTGTTTTCGTCTTTCTCGCGTTTAATGGCTTCAATTTCAATTTCAAGTTGCATTACTTTTCGGTCCAGAACATCCAATTCTTCTGGTTTTGAGTTGATTTCCATACGCAGTTTAGAGGCTGCTTCATCCATCAAATCGATGGCCTTATCGGGTAAAAAACGGTTGGTTATGTAGCGTTGCGATAATTCAACAGCTCCAATAATGGCCTCGTCTTTAATACGCACTTTATGGTGGGTTTCGTATTTTTCCTTAATACCTCGTAAAATGGAAATGGCGCTTTCGGTATCGGGTTCTTCCACCATAACTTTTTGGAAACGACGCTCTAAGGCTTTATCTTTCTCAAAATACTTTTGGTATTCGTCCAAGGTGGTGGCCCCAATGGCGCGCAATTCGCCACGTGCCAAAGCTGGCTTTAAAATATTGGCGGCATCCATAGCGCCTTGGCCGCCACCAGCACCAACAAGGGTGTGTATTTCATCAATAAACAAGACGATGTCGCCTTCGCTGGATGTTACTTCTTTAATAACCGCCTTCAAACGTTCCTCAAACTCGCCCTTGTATTTTGCGCCGGCAATTAAAGCGCCCATGTCTAGGGCGAAAATTTGTTTGTTTTTTAGGTTTTCCGGAATATCGCCATCTATAATACGATGCGCCAAACCTTCGGCAATGGCTGTTTTACCCGTTCCGGGTTCGCCAACTAAAATGGGGTTGTTCTTGGTTCTTCGCGATAAAATTTGAAGGATTCGCCTAATTTCTTCATCGCGACCAATCACGGGGTCCAACTTGCCATCCTTTGCCAGTTGGTTTAGGTTTTTGGCGTATTTATTTAGTGAATTATAAGTGTCTTCCTGACTTTGGGAAGTAACGCGTTCGCCCTGGCGCAATTCGTTGATGCTGGCAGTAAGTGCCTTTTCGGTAACACCTTGATCTTTTAGCATTTGTGCTATTTTGCTGTTCGACTTAAAAATGCCCAATATAAGATGCTCAATAGACACGTATTCGTCATTCATTTTTTTGGCGATAATGGCAGCTTCGTTAAGGGTTTTACCGGCTTCACGCGATAGGGTAAGCTCGCCACCGGTTACTTTGGGAAAGCTTTCAATTTGTTTATCCAAAGCTTGTTGGAGCACTGGAATATTAACATTCAATTTTTTCAAAATGAATGGCAATACGTTTTCATCCACTTCAAAAATTCCTTTAAATAGATGTTCGTTTTCAATTTGTTGTTGTCCATACGTTTGCGTTATTTGCTGTGCTTGCTGTATGGCTTCCTGCGATTTTATGGTATAATTGTTTAAGTTCATGGTTTTTATGGTTTTTCATTCCTGCATAGGCAGAAATTTGTTATTGTTTAACTTTACAGTTCTGTGGTCAATTATCTTACCAAGCCGCTGTTAAGGACAAAATGTCAGTCAAATCCCATAAATAAACGACAATTGGGCAGGTTGTAAGATTTTCAATTTTTTCTCGACTTATGGATAATTATGACTTTCTTTGAAAAAGATTTAGAAAAGTAAAATTTACAAAATATGGGATTATTTAACAAGCTATTTAACAGTACATCCGAACCAAAAGAGGAAAAAACACTACCCTGGATAACGTTAACTACGTCGCAACAATTAAGAGATATTGAAGCACAATCTAAAACCAAAACCCAAATAATATTCAAACATTCCACACGTTGTGGTATTAGCAGAATGGTTAAAAACCAATTTGAGGAAGCCTATGATTTAGATAAAACGACCTTGATCTCTATTATTTGGATTTGTTAAATTATCGTGATATTTCCAATGAAATTGCTGCCAAATTCCAGGTCATGAACGAGTCGCCCCAAGTATTGGTTATTAAAAATGGGGTAGTAGTAGCACACCAATCGCATGGTGCCATCAACAACATGAACCTAAGTTTGTTTGTATAGTACCTTTATGGATTCTACTTATTTATTCGTTTATGGTACGCTTTTACAGGATTTTAATAGTGCCATGTCCCGTTTTTTAGAAAAGCAAGCTGTTTTTGTTGCCAAAGGCTACTTTTTAGGTAAATTATTTGAAGTTGATAAATTTCCGGGAGCCATTTTAAGCACCCATGAAAGCGAAAAAGTACATGGAAGTCTATATAAAATAAACGACATCCATAAAACATTTGAAGTTTTGGATGCTTACGAGGGTGTGGCAGACGGCCTGTATAACCGTTTATTAATTGAAGCACATTTGCATAGCGGCAATACCGTAAAAACCTGGGCTTATATTTTTAATCATCCCACGGCCCATTTAAAGCAGATTGTTTCGGGCAACTATTTAAAACAATCAAACTAGCCTACCAGAGTTGTTTTTGCCATTTAAAAATTCGTTTCTTTGCAGCGTTCTTAAATAGCTATGCACCGTTTTTCATCATCTTTGTTTCATCCATTAAACATTGCTTTGGGCAATAGCTTGCCCGAAAAATTCACCTTTCCTTTTTATTACGAACCGCATCCGTTAAGCATTTTGGCTGCAGAAGATTTGCAAACGTATTTAAAGCACCAAACCGATTTTGTTCATAATTTCGGTTTAAATGAACAAGAAAAAGCTGCTCCCATTGGAAAAATGTTTGGTGTTATGGTGGTTAAAAGCCCCCAAGGAACATTAGGCTATTTGGCAGCCTTTTCAGGAAAACTGGCCGACAGCAATTATATAAAAGGGTTTGTGCCAACGGTTTATAACACCTTAAACTCGGCAGGTTTTTATAAAAAAGGGGAGGCCCAATTGAATGTTTTGAATGATGGCATTGAAACGTTGGAAAATGCGTTAATATATCGGCAAGCGAAGCAAAATGTAATAGATAAGAAGGTTGAATATGAAGCGGCATTAAACGCACTTAAAGCTGAAATTAAAGCGGCAAAGCACCACCGAAATAACCAGCGTGCCACCGAAAAACTTAAATTATCCCCCGATGCTTATGCCGTATTTTTAGAACGTTTAAGTAAACAAAGCATTCATTATCAAATACGCTTAAAACATTTAAAATTACACGGGGAAGCGCAGTTACACGATGCTGAAACGATTTTAAACAATTTGAAGCTTCCTATTCAGCAATTAAAACAGGAGCGCGCTGCTTTGTCGGCATCACTTCAAAAGCGTCTTCACGAACACTATCAGTTTTTAAATAGCAAAGGCCAAACCAAAGATTTGCTCGCCATTTTTAAAGATACAGCAACGCCTGTTCCACCGGCAGGATCGGGAGAATGTGCAGCACCCAAGTTGTTTCAATATGCGTATGAAAACAAGTTACAGCCCCTTTGTATGGCCGAATTTTGGTGGGGTGCCTCGCCAAAATCGGAAGTGCGCAAACACCAGCAGTATTACCCCTCGTGCCGTAGCAAGTGCGAACCCATTTTAGCGCACATGATGCAGGGGTTGAAGGTTGATGATAACCCCATGCTACAAGCCACAAGCCACCCGAATGATTTAGAAATTGTTTTTGAAGATGCCTATTTGTTATTGTTAAATAAGCCCAACGAATTTTTATCGGTGCCCGGTAAAACCATTTCAGAATCGGTTTTGACTAAAATGAGGCAGTATTTACCAAATGCAACCGGCCCTTTATTAGTGCATCGCTTGGATATGTCCACATCGGGCTTGTTGCTCCTTGCCAAAACAGAACGCATCCACAAGCAGTTACAAAAGCAGTTTATAGAACGTAGCATTAAAAAACGGTATGTTGCTTTGTTGGATGGCGTGCTGCCATTTTCCGAGGGCACCATAAACCTACCGTTGCGCGTTGATTTAGATAACCGTCCGCAGCAATTGGTATGCTATAATTATGGGAAACCTGCTGTAACGCATTACAAAGTTATCGGCATAGAAAACGGTAAAACGCGTATCCATTTTTTTCCTGTTACAGGGCGCACGCACCAATTGCGGGTGCATGCTGCCCATAGCGAAGGTTTAAAAACGCCTATTGTTGGCGATGATTTGTATGGCACCAAAACCAACCGATTGTATTTGCATGCGGAAGGTCTTGAATTTACGCATCCCATCACAAAAAAAGTTTTATCGGTTACATGCAATGCGCCTTTTTGATGGGGTTTTTTATTTTCTTGGGTTGTAAGCGTTTATAATCTTTTTCAATTGCATCTTTAAGTCTTCAACTGTGTCGTAAATCATCTGTTCCTCGCTTGGAAAAGGAACGCGCTGATTATTTAAAAATGGGAGCAAAGTGGTTTCCAAAGCACGTCTATCACCTCGGGAAGTGGCAAAAACATGTTGAAATACAAACTCGCTACTTATGGGAAACGCATCAACCAATTGCTTGTTTTTTGTATCTATATATTCCACGTTGCCAGCTACTTGAGCCGATTTATACTGGGTGCTTTCGTAATATTCGCAACGTATTGTTATTAATTTATCAACCTGTATTACTTTGCCCAGGCTGTCTTTCACTTTATTGCCATTGGCATCCAATAAATCTTGTTTGCCATCAACAATTTGTTTTTCTTTAATTATTTGGCGCTCCTTAATTTGCTCGGGCGATATGTTTATATCTCGCAGGTTCACGCGCATATTGTAATCGTAGGCTGTTTTTTCAACAGGGTTATTGTGGTAAACAGTCCATAAATTATTGAGGCCGTAGGTACTAAAGTTAAGTAAATCATCTTCCAATCGGGTAGGGATTACTTTTCGGGTATCGTTAATCATGTCAACCAAAACAAAATCGGTGCCTTTGTGGTGTGCTATTTCCATTAAATTGCGCACATCTTTGTAGTTTGGGTTTATGGCTTCAATGTCTTGGAAAATGCTGAACGCCTGCCGGAAATCCATCTTATTCTTCGATTTTAAAAGTCCCGAAGCATTTTGGTACAGGTTTAACGACGCATCATTTTTATAAGTGATGATTTGACTGGAATAATCGTTCATCCCAAATTTTAACGTTTTACCATTAATCGCTAACGGTAACAAGGGTTTTATAAGTTCTTGACGCTTGTTTAAACCCATATACAAATCATAAATGCGCAAATAATTTTCGGGGTTATTATCTTTTTTCAGAAAATTGATGCTGTTTAAATCACGCTCATTGGCTTTGTTGTAAGCTTCTTGAAGCATGGCAATAAAATCGGCTTTCCCTTTTTTGTCCTTATTGGTCTGTAATTTTCCAATGGCATCATAAATGGCTTGGTCGTAATTGCCGGCACTTAACGATTTTTCAATTTGTTTGCTGGTGCTGCACGACACTAAAAAAGTGAATGTAAGTAGTGAAAGTAATGTTTTCATCATGGGTTTCTAGTTTGGTTTATTTGGGCTGTAATTCAATAGTGATGCCAAAAATAACCAAAAAGGGGAAGTATTGGCCGAAATTTTTAAAATTCCACCAAAAACGGAAATCTTTGCTATTTTTGAAACATGATAGATTTAGAACTTTTAGAGCATTTAGAAAGCTTTTTAACCCATTCCAGAAAGGAAAAATTTGCCAAGGTATTGGCGCAACGTACCAAACATTTTACGGTTGCTGTTGAAGATGTGTACCAATTGCACAATACAAGTGCCGTTATACGAAGTTGTGATGTATTTGGTTTACAGGAAGTTAATATTATTGAAGCGCGCAATTCCAAACGTATCGATAGGGAAATAGCCATGGGTGCACAAAAGTGGGTCGATTTAAACAGGTTTCAATCGGCTACCGATTGTATTGCCCATTTAAAACAAAAAGGGTATCAACTAATAGCGACCACGCCCCATGCCAACGACTGTATGCTAGCTGATTTTGATGTTAGTAAAAAATCCTGTTTTTTCTTTGGAAGCGAAACTGAAGGGCTCTCGGAAGAAGTGCTAAAAAATGCCGATGGGTTTTTAAAAATTCCCATGGTTGGTTTTACCGAAAGTTTGAATATTTCGGTTAGTGCCGCCATTATTTTGCAATATGTTACTACTAAATTGAAGCAAACTACCATACCATGGCAATTATTGGAAACTGAAATGCTCGAAAAACGGTTGGATTGGATAAAAAAAACTATTAAAAGTTATGATGAAGTTGTTGCACATTATTATGCCAATCAATAAAAAAGCCCCCAAACAGCAAATACTTTTTGGGAGCTTTACACCATAAAGGCGTTTGTTTATTTGATATTTTAAAAACGGTACCTAATACCTAAAGCAATATCAAAATCCAAGTCATTGTTGTCAAAATCACTATCGCCAAATCCAATTTCTGGTCTAAAATCCAACGATAATTGTAATGGAATATCAAAATTGTATTCAATACCTATATCGCCAGCAGCAAAAATAAACGTATCAGAAACATCTTTACCACCCGGAACATCAAAACTAAAAGAGCCAATACCACCACCAGCACCAGCATACCAGTTAAAAGCACCATCTAAAGGGAAAACCCACTGGTATAAACCTGTAAGTTTAAAACCGTTGTAGTCTTTACCGTCTCTCCATCCTAAATCCAGCTCCAATCGGTTGTCGCCACCCAATGCGTGTTGATACGAAATTTCTGCACCAACCCCATTGCTGTCGCCTAAACGCAAACCAATAGCGTTGTCTGAAATGTCTTGTGCGTTTGATGCCACTGTAAAGCCTAATACTGCCACTGAAAATAAAAGTAGTTTCTTCATAAATTTAAAGTTTTTGTTAATTGTTATATACGATTGTTTTAAAAAAAAAGACCATCACACGGTCTAATTTTAGTTTTGCAAAAATAACGCCAAAAATTGTTATTAATAGCGCAAGATGCAACATTTATACATTTTTTCGTGAAATGTTCTGGTTATCGACACATATTCAGCAACTAAGCACGTCTATTTAAGCTGTAAGCCAAAAACTCAAAAACCAAAACCCAAAATCCAACACTTAAGTTAACCTCTTTTTCATTTTCATATTTCTAAGAATAGATTTACTTTAGCAAAAAATATCGTTATGGCTGGAAATTCCTATGGAAAACTGTTTACCTTAACCACGTATGGCGAATCGCACGGGCCTGCTTTAGGTGGTGTTATTGATGGTTGCCCACCTGGAATTGAACTCGATCTGGAAGCTATACAAAATGAACTGGACCGACGCAAACCTGGGCAATCGGCCATTGTTACCCAGCGTAAAGAACCCGATGTGGTTACATTCCATTCTGGTATTTTTGAAGGCAAAACAACAGGCACGTCCATTGGTTTCGTGATTGAGAATACCAATCAAAAATCGCACGATTACTCACATATAAAAGACAGTTACCGCCCCAGTCATGCCGATTATGTATATGATAAAAAATATGGTTTTCGCGATTACCGTGGTGGTGGCAGAAGTTCGGCGCGCGAAACCGCTTGTCGTGTAGTTGCAGGTGCTGTGGCTAAGCAAATGCTTGCGGGCATCGAATTTTATGCATACGTTTCGGGTGTTGGCCATTTAAAACTCGACAAACCCTACAACGCTTTAGATTTAACACAAATAGAGTCGAACATAGTGCGCTGTCCAGATGCTAAAATGGCAGCAAAAATGGAAAGTTACATTAAAGAAGTGCGCAGTAAGGGCGATACCATTGGCGGTATTGTAACCTGTGTTGTTAAAAATGTGCCTATTGGCTTGGGCGAACCTGTTTTTGATAAATTGCATGCAGAATTAGGCAAGGCCATGTTATCGATAAACGCGGTAAAAGGTTTTGAATATGGTAGTGGTTTTGGTGGATGCGCCATGTTGGGCAGCGAACATAACGATGCCTTTAATCGCGACGGAAGCACTAAAACCAACAATTCTGGAGGCGTGCAAGGTGGCATCAGTAATGGCATGGATATTTATTTTAATGTGGCGTTTAAACCCGTAGCAACCCTTATACAGGAATACGAAACCATCGATAAAGAAGGTAAAGTGGTGGTGATGCACGGAAAAGGGCGACACGACCCCTGCGTTGTGCCCCGCGCAGTACCCATAGTGGAGGCCATGGCAGCATTGGTTATCGCCGATTTTTATTTACGAAACAAAATGTATAGTTAATACAATTCCTGCGAAAGCGGGAATTTTTTTATCGATGCAACTGGCTGATTTATAATAGTCAATTTTTTTCTGCTTTTTAAAATATAACCTTATTCAGATGGTTTCTTTTTAATCATTTTTTGAATAAAAATATTGCTGGGTATGGTTATTTGCTCACCTTCTTTTGTTTTAAGGATAATAAAGAACACCCCTATATCGCTTACGCGTCCTTCAGTTTCGTAATCTTTGTCAATGATGGTAATGGTATCATCCAATTTAACAGGGTGGTTGAAAAATATAATGATGCTTGAAGTAATATTCGATAAAATAGACCATTGGGCAAATAACGCAATTCCTAATACGGTTAATAAAGACCCTATAAAAAGTGCTAACTCCGATTGGTCAACGCCCCAAATAATCAAAATTATTATCAAACACGCCGTAAGATTAATAATGTTTATTACTTTTTTTATGATTTTACCTCTTGCTTTTCTAAGAAAATTAGTTGATACCGTTTTGTTTACCAGTTTGGTAGTTACAAAAAGCGTGAGTAAAAATGCCACAATAACTGTGATGGTTTCAATTATTTTTAGGTGTGTACTATCCATAATTTATTTTTTATAAATCAAAATCAAAAATGGTTAAAAATTGAAACGTTAACTCTAAATGATGAAGTAGATAGTCATCATTTATGCTTTTTCCAAATAGAATCAAGTTTTGTCGAGGTTTCCTTTACTAGCGAGTCGAGTTTTTTTACCTTCAAATCTTCTAAATTTATTACCGAATCTAGCTTGATCACCTTATCCATTTCGGTATTGATTATAGAATCTAGTTGGTTGGCCTTGTTTGTAAGGTTGTTTAATTGGGTCTCAACCTTATTGCTTACGTTTTCACAGGATGTAAAAACCAATATTGAAACTCCAGCAGCTATGAATGTGCGATTAAAATGTTTCATCATACTATATTTTTTTAAGTTACGTGTTTTTTATTTTTGAGGTACGCGACAAGACGATATAACCAATCAAGCCCGATACAAAGGAACCAATGAGTATGCCTATTTTGGCAGCATCAAGATATTCGGGTTTGTTTTCAAAAGCAAGACTCGCAATGAAAATGGACATGGTAAACCCAACCCCGGCAATAAAGGAAACCCCAATGATATGGCGCCTATTAATATCTTTTGGAATTTCAATTAACCGCATTTTTTTTGCCAGAAATATTAACGAGGTTATACCAATGCTGTTTCCGGCAACCAAACAAATTATTATAGTAACTATTAGCGATTGATCGAGCTGAATATCCGTACTCAACACCACGCCAGCATTGGCCAAAGCAAATAAAGGTATGATGAAATAGGCCACCCAATCGTGCAAACGATGTTCCAAATGCTGCAAGGGCGACTGGTATTTTGAAGTCCAATCTTCCAAATTATCTATTTCTTGAATTTGTTTTTTAGTAAGAACCGATTTTTTCTTTTCTGAACTTTTATTTATTTTTTCAGAAATGTTATTTAGGCTAGATATAAAAGTAGCTGTGTTTATTTTTTGTTGTAAAGGCACGGAAAAAGCCAGTAAAACGCCCGCTATTGTTGGATGTATGCCACTTTTTAAAAATAAAAACCAAACCAGGGCACCCACAAAAACCAGCAAAAATTTTGAGTAGAAGCCTTTGTACGAGAGCAAGTACAGCATAGCTAAAAATGCCAATGCCAATAAAAGCATGGTTATTTGTAGGTTGCCACTATAAAAAATGGCAATAATCAAAACAGCGGCCATATCATCGATAATGGCAAATGCCGTGAGGAATATTTTGAGGGCCATTGGTACTTTGTTACCAAGCAATTTTAAAATTGCCAATGCAAAGGCAATATCCGTAGCCATAGGAACGCCCCAACCTTTTGCGGTTTCGGGGTTTTGGTTAATGAAAATGAACAAAATAACGGGCAATGCCATACCACCCAAGGCACCCACCAAGGGGAAAACCATTTTTTTGGTGGTATTTAGTTCGCCCACCAAAAGTTCCCGCTTAATTTCAAGACCAATCACAAAGAAAAAAATGGCCATTAACAGGTCATTAATCCATAACAGAAGCGGTTTGTAAAGTTCAAAACCGGCAAAACCAAAACCAATTTTGCTGTTCCATAATGAAAAATAGCTATCAGAAACGGGTGAATTGGCCCAAATTAAGGCTATTATGGTTGCCAAAACCAATAAAATACCGCTAAAGCTTTCAATTTTAGTAAATTTTTGAAAAGGCGTTAAAATTTTATTGTTTAGCATGGGTATTGTTTAAAAGTTATAAAAGGTGATTAGGTTAAGCTGATCACGATTGGTTTTATTGGCAAGAAATTGGTTCATGTAGCCAATTTCAAATTTCAAAGAAGGGCTTAACCTGTAACCTAAACCTGAATAGAGCCTATTCCTATCAAAGACGTTATTTTTTGTGTTCAGGAAAATTTCATTGTATGTTGACAAATAAAGGGTTTTGTCCACAATTTCGGCATTGTTTAATGGGATGTTGAAAACTAAAAAATAACGAAAGCGAAGTTTGAAGTCGTCTTCAACAAAACGTTGCTCAAAGCGGTACCTGTGCTGAATGCCAACACGATTTATCTGTTGTCTTGTAATGAACTGTTGATAAATGCGGTGCTCGTTTACCGCATTTTTATCGTTTGAAGCTGCGATATAATTTTCGCTTAAAATATAGCCATAGCCCAAAAGCACGTTGTTGTTGTTTTCGGTTAAATTATAGCCAATGCCCGTTCGTAACAAGAGTTGCTCAAGATCGCCAATGGCGTTGTAGTTTCGGTACTGTACTTCGTGGTGCCAGTTCCATTTGGCATCTATTTTTTTGTTACCAAAATAAATAAGCCAATTTCCAAAATTACTGTCTTGTCCAATGGACAACATAGGCCACAGTAATGCTAATAAAAAATAGGTTTTTTTCATTTGTAAATTACTTTTAAAAAAAAAAGAGTGGTCAACAGTGATGATACACAAACAAATAATGAATGTGCTTTTAAGTGACCACTCTTTTGTATTTATTTATTCAAAAAAGTTAACCTTACCAGTAGCAAGGTCATAATTAGCGCCTACTACTTTTATTTCGCCATTTTTCACCATTTCAGCCAAAACGGGGCTTTGTTTTAGTGTTTTTTCAACATTTAACAACACGTTTTTTTCAATAACCGCATCCACAAAATCATCGTTTTTAGAAGTACGGTCTTTGGCATCACCCGGTTCGGCAGTAGCGGCAACAGCGGGTTCAATGTTTTTCAGAAGGGACGTTAAGTTGCCCAATTCTGCTTTATCAATGGCTCCTTTTACAGCTCCACAAGCGGTATGGCCCATGATAACTACCAATTTGGCACCGGCAACTTTGGTAGCAAATCCCATACTGCCCAATAAATCGGTGTTTACAAAGTTTCCAGCAATTCTTCCCACAAATATGTCGCCTATGCCTTGATCAAAAACATCTTCAACAGGTACACGGCTATCCACACAGCTTAAAATAATAGCTTTTGGGTATTGTCCTGTTGCCGTTTGGCGTACTTGTTCACCAAAGTTTCGGTTGGTAGATTGTTGGTTTACAAAGCGTTCGTTTCCAGATTTCAGGTCGTCAATAACCATTTGTGGCGTAAGTTGGGCTTGGTCTTCTTTTGTCATCACATCATCAATAGCTACTGGTTGTTCGGTAGCTTCTTGAACTGTAACGGCTTCTTCTGTTTGTTTAGTCGCCTCTTTGCAAGACATTAGCATCGTGGCGGTTAACATAATTGATAATGATAATGGAAATGTAGTTTTCATAAATTATTGATTTTATTGTTTAATGTTTTAATAATTATTTTTTCAAATATATAAATTAATTTTCAAAATAATAGTAATACTATCATAAAAAAAAGTAAAAATATTTTAATTGATATTTAAACTATTGTTTTAAATTGTTTAACTTTGAGGTTTTAGAACTGGAATTATGTCAATAGAAATTAAAATATCCCTCAATGAAGGCATCTATTTAAAAGATCCGCAAGATTCTCCATTAGGAAGAAATATTATTAAGCACAGCATTTTACTTATTGAAGATGTTGGTTTTGAAGCTTTTAACTTTAAAAAACTGGCGCAGGAAATAAATTCTACCGAAGCTTCTATTTATCGTTATTTTGAAAACAAACATGCTTTGCTCATCTATTTGGTTTCATGGTATTGGGCCTGGGTATCTTATCTTATTAAAATCAATACCATGAATATTGATGACCCAAAGAAAAAACTCGAAATCATCATCAATTCTTTTGTGCTGGCTTCCATGGACAATCCGAGCAACGACTATGTTGACGAAAACAAATTGCACAGCATCATGATTAGTGAAGGCACCAAGGCCTACAGGACCAAGGGTGTTGACGAAGAAAATGGAAAAGGATTTTTTAAAAACTATAAAGAACTCATAACCATGGTTGCTGGTGTTATTTTAGATATAGCCCCTACATTTGAATATCCCTATACGTTGGCGAGTACCTTGTTTGAAATGTCGAACGACCAACTTTACTTTGCCAAACATTTACCAAGACTTACCGATATAAAAGAAAAGGAAAATAAATATGCCGAAGTAGAAAAAATGTTAAATTACATCACGGCAAAACTATTGTATTAATAGCCATTACAGATTTTCTACAGTGTTTTATGAGCTTGTTAATTGTGTTTTTTATTGATGATTCAATGAAATGGTAGGATTTTACAAGGCCATCAAGTTCGATTCTCTAACCCGTATTTTGCAACACTTCTTTTGGTTTACTTATTTATATTTATTGAAATTTATGTTTAAATTATCATCAAACCATAAAAAACGGTTAAAATTAGTATCTTGCTTTTTATTTTGAATTTACTTTTTTGGAATTTAATGGTTGTAAACCAATTTTAAAATATAACGCGCTATTATATGAAAAACAAACTCGCACTCCACTGGAAAATATTAATAGGCATGTCGCTTGGTATTATTTGGGCATTACTATCAAGTTGGTTGGGGTGGAGTACGTTTACTTTAAATTGGATAAATCCTTTCGGTACCATTTTTATCAATCTTTTAAAACTTATTGCGGTGCCTTTGGTACTGTTTTCTATTATTGGTGGAGTAGCCAATATTGGCGACCCTGCAAGTTTGGGGCGCATGGGCGGTAAAACCCTGCTTATTTATTTGGTAACGACGCTAATGGCAATTTCGTTGGGGTTGCTATTGGTTAATGCCATAAAACCGGGTAGGTTGATGGACGAACAAAGCAGGATTGACAACCGCATACGTTATGAAATTTGGGCAGCTTCTGAAGGACATGAGGCAAAGGACGGCATCAATTACCTGAAAGACCCAGCGTTTGTTGAACGTGCTCAAGAGATTACAGAACTATCAAAATCAGAATTAAAGGAAACCACCGTTTCCGATAAAATTGAAACTGCCAATAAACAAACCCAAGTGTCGCCACTGCAACCGTTGGTGGATATAGTTCCCGATAATTTTTTCTTTTCGCTTTCAAATAATGGTTTAATGCTGCAAATCATCTTTTTTGCTATTTTTTTCGGCGTTTGCTTGCTTTTCATTCCCAACCAAAAATCGCAACCCGTTTTAATCCTGGTTGATGGCATTAACGAGGTCTTCTTAAAAATGGTTGATTTGGTAATGCAGGCGGCACCTTTTTTTGTGTTTGCTCTATTGGCGGGCGTGGTTAGTAAAATGGCGGGCAACGATATAGGAAAAGTGCTTGAGATTTTTAAAGGTTTAAGTTGGTATTCCTTAACCGTGTTAATTGGTTTGTTGCTCATGATTTTTGTGGTGTATCCATCCATATTAAAGTCCTTTGTAAAAAAAATATCATATCTGGGGTTCTTTAAGGCTATGAGTCCCGCGCAAACTCTGGCATTTTCCACCTCAAGCAGTGCCGCTACATTGCCCGTAACCATGGAGTGTGTAGAGCAAAATTTAGGGGTCGATAAAAAAATAAGCAGTTTTGTGTTGCCCATTGGTGCTACCGTAAATATGGACGGTACCAGTTTGTACCAAGCGGTTGCCGTTGTTTTTTTGGCCCAAATGCACATGATCGATTTAACCGTTGGTCAGCAAATTACCGTTGTAATTACCACCACGTTGGCATCTATTGGGTCGGCAGCAGTGCCAAGTGCGGGTTTGGTTATGTTAATTGTGGTGCTCAATTCCGTAGGGTTGAATCCGGCGTGGATAGCCATTATTTTTCCCGTTGATAGAATACTGGATATGTTCAGAACCGTGGTAAACGTTACGGGCGATGCCGCTGTTTGTACCATAATAGCCAATGGAGAGAACCTGTTGGATTATAATGAAGAAAAAAACCCGACCGAAACCTTCGATTTGGATTCTTAATTATTGATTTTCAAGTTGTTATATAAAAAATAATAATAAGTTATCATCCTAATTTCATAATTCAAAACTTCATACCATGGCTAAAATCACTTTTTCGCAACCCATCGTATCTGTTTCATGGCTTCACGACCATTTGGAAGCTGAAAATTTGATAGTATTGGATGGCACTATCAATAAAAAGTTTGATGAAACCACGTTTCACATTCCTCATATCCGTTTTTTCGATATAAAAAATAAGTTTAGCGATACGGCTGCACCGTTCCCTTCCACGTTCCCTTCGCAAGAACAATTTCAAACCGAAGCCCGTGCGTTAGGAATTAATAACAACAGTGCCATTGTGGTTTCCGATGATAAGGGCATTTATTCCAGTGCACGGGTTTGGTGGCTGTTTAAGGCTTTTGGTTTTGATAACGTGGCGGTTTTGGATGGTGGCTTTCCGGAATGGAAAAAGGCAGGTTATAAAATTGAGGTTATCAACCAAACCCCTATTAAACCTGGAGATTTTGTGGCGACTTACCAGCCGGAACGGATGGTATTTTTTGATGCCATGAAGCAGGCTTCGGAAACAAAAAGCAATACCATTATCGATGCCCGTTCAGAAGGCAGGTTTAAAAGCCTAGAGCCCGAACCTAGGGAAGGCTTGCGCATGGGCACAATTCCAAGTTCGGTTAATTTACCTTTTGAAACCTTGTTGGAAGACAACAAATTCATCGCTAAAAATGCTATGGAAACGGCGTTTCAAAAATTAGTTAACAAAGAAGAACCTGTTATTTTTACCTGCGGTTCGGGCATTACGGCCTGTGTTTTGGCTTTAGGGGCTACCATGGTTGGTTACCAAAACACGTCGGTTTATGATGGCTCATGGACGGAATGGGGAAGTTTGGTTTCTGGTTAAATTGTATTATCGTGCCGCAATTTCGGTATGGGTTGAATTTTTTTGCTATTTTTAAGAGCTATTATTAATCAATTAAAAAAAACTCATGAAGAATGTTAGTTATCTTATTTTAGGTTTCATTATTGGAGCGGTATTAACCTATTATTTTTGTCCCAGGCAACTTGAAGAACCCATCACTAGAATTGTAAAGCCAAAAGGTGTTATTTCACAGGAACAGGCTAAATTACTGAATGAAGAATGGACTATTTATAGAAAAGCGGCCGTAGATTCCGCAGCACAAAAACAAGGAAGAAAAGAGGATGATCGCTCAACCTATTGGACTTTAGAAGATATTGAAAACTATTTAGTATATGCCAAAAATCAAGCGGACAGTTTGGGTTACGCCATGACGGGTATTCGGGTGTATTTAGGTGTTTATGGTAAAAATGCAGATGAAACAAAGAGAAACTTAACCACCATGTTCTTGGTGCCAACGGGTAAAAAAACGCAATCAAAAGCAAGTACTTTTACATTACCGCCCAGTAATGATGATGATTTGCCAGTAAACCCTTTAAACGATGGCGATGGAGGTCCTGATGGCTATCCAAATTAATTTCTGTGGAACAATTCATTTTAGAAAATTATTCATTATTTACGCGTTTTGTAGAAATTTTAGCGGCAACAACAGGGCTTATACTTTTTAGAAAGTACAAAGATACCGCCGCTAAATATTTTATTTTTTTTCTCATTTACCTTTCGCTAGGTGATTTGTTAAATACTTACACTAAGCTTATTAGAAATAATGGCATTCTAGGTTTTTTAAAAGACACAATTTTAGAGCAAAATTACTGGTGGTCAACTTTATTTTGGAAAATTGGAGCTATTTTGTTTTTTGTTTTCTATTATCGAAAAATTTTAAGAACAGAACTATTTAGGGTTATAATCAAATATGCTGGACTCGTTTTCCTTACGGTTTCAGTATTCTATATTCTCATTCATTTGGATTATTTTTTCTCAAGGTTTTTTCCAATAATAAGCATCATGGGGGCTATAATTATATTTTTGTGTACGGCATTTTATTTTTTTGAAACACTACAAAGTGATAGGATTTTAACGTTTTATAAATCCCTTAATTTTTACATTAGTGCTGCAATTTTTATTTGGTGGCTCATTATTACCCCAATAGTTTTTTATGATATTTATGGCGAGCATAAAGATATAGCATATATCCACTTAAGACGTTATATCTATTTATTTGCTAATATTTGTATGTATTCAACTTTTACCTTTGCTTTAATATGGTGCAAACCAGAGAACAACTAGCTAGTACAGCTTCCGAACGTTATTTGCTAATTTATATGATTGCCGTTTTGGTAATTGTAACCACGCTGGTTATTATATTTTTCGTGGTTTTTTTAAAGCGAAAAAACAAACTTTTACTCGATAAAATAAAACAACAACAACTTTTTGAAGCCGAAATAGCCCAAGCACAAGCTGAAACACAAGAGCAAACCCTAAAAAATATTGGTTGGGAACTGCATGATAATGTTGGGCAATTACTGTCATTTGCCAGTATGCAACTTAGTATTTTAAAAATGCAGGTGGCCGATGATGTGAAAGAAAAATTTAAAGACACTTCCGATGCTTTGAAGGATAGTTTAGCCGAAGTGCGTCAATTATCAAAAACATTGAATAATGAAGTGGTACTGAATATTGGTTTTGAAAAATCGATTATAAACGAATTGAACCGATTGAAAAAAATGAAGTTCAATTCGGCAGAACTTGAAATTATTGGTGATAAGCTTGATTTTAAGGAGCCAAAGCATGAAATCATAATTTTTAGGATTCTTCAGGAATTTTTATCAAACGCCGTTAAATATTCCGAAGCAAAAAACCTGAAAATCATCTTAAATTACCAACCCACACAATTAACCATTACCGCTACCGAAGATGGGAAAGGGTTTAATATAAATGATGTTGAAAAGGGTTCTGGCTTAATTAATATGAAGAGTAGGGCAGCCCTGATTAAAAGTTATTTAGAATTAACCTCGCAACCAAACAAAGGGGTTACCTTGGTACTGAACTACCCCATGCAGTAATCAAGTAAAAATCTTAAAGAGCGTTTTCATCAGTTTTAGTTTGCCTTTGTATGGCGCGTATCTTAAGGTTGGGTCAAACCAAGTGCCGCGTTTTACAATGGGTTTTTTATGCGAAAAGGTAACAAAACCCCACTTGCCGTGGTATGCACCCATACCGCTATGGCCTACGCCACCAAAAGGCAAACGGTAATTGCCAAAATGAATCAACGTGTCATTAACAACTCCGCCACCAAAGCTGAATTTTTTTAGTAATTTTTCAACAAATATTTTTTCTTTTGAAAACACATACAACGCCAGTGGTTTTTCAAAATGCCAGATGATGTTTTCAATATCTGTCTCGGTTTCATAAGTTAAAATAGGTAAAATAGGCCCGAAAATTTCTTCACACATAACAGCACTCTCCAACGACGGTTCTTCAATAAGTGTTGGCGATACATAATTTTCATTTTCATCAACATTGCCACCAAAAATTATTGAAACATTTTTAAGCATTTCAGCCAATCGTTTCGTGTTTTTAGTATTTATAATTCTTGGAAAATCTGCTGATGTTTTGGGGTTTTCACCATAAGCTTTTGTTATTTCAGCTTTTAAAATTTCAATAAAATCTTGTTTAATTTCAGCTTTAATAATCACATAATCGGGTGCAATGCAGGTTTGTCCGCCATTTAAAAACTTGCCCCAAACAAGCCGTTTTGCAACCAATTTTAAATCGATACTCGCATCAACAATACACGGCGATTTTCCACCCAGCTCTAAAGTAACGGGCGTTAAATGTTTGGCTGCTGCTTGTGCAACAATTTTGCCAACGGGCACGCTTCCTGTAAAAAAAATATAATCCCATTTCTGTGAAAGCAATGTGGTGGTCGTTTCAACGCCACCTTGTACGGCAATCGCATAGTCTTTTGGAAAAACGTTTTCAATAATATCGGTTAGTAATTGCGAGGTGTTTTTGGTAAGTTCACTAGGTTTTAAAACTACGGTATTTCCTGCGGCAATGGCCATAATTAACGGTTCCATGGCCAATAAAAACGGGTAATTCCATGGGGCGATAATTAAAATAGTTCCGTAGGGGTTGTAGTAAATATAATCGCTAGACGGAAAGGTTAGTATAGAGGCGGTTACGCGTTTTGGCCGCGACCATTTTTTAAGGTTTTTTATGGCAAGATTTAATTCGGAAATCACCAAACCAAATTCACTGATGAAGGTTTCAAATTCCGATTTTTTGAAATCCTTTTGTAAGGCATCGTAAATAGCCTGTTCATGGGTTATAATCTCGTTTTTTAAAGCTTTTAAATACTTTAATCTTTCAGAAATAGCGATGGTTTTTCCCGTTTTAAAAAATGCTTTTTGTGCCGAAATGATGTTGGGTATAGCTGTCATGATCCGTTTTTTATAAAGATATGAAATTATACGTAACAAGCCTTCCAAACGGCAACCTCGGGCAAAGGCGCGGTTATGGCCATGGTTTCATTTTTAACGGGATGCATAAAGGTAATGTGTCGTGCGTGCAAGTGAATGCTGCCATCGGGGTTGCTCCTATCAAAACCATATTTTAAATCGCCTTTAATGGGGCAGCCAATGCTTGCCAATTGCGAACGGATTTGATGGTGCCTGCCGGTTTCCAAATTCACTTCCAATAAAAAATAGGTGTCTAGTTTTTGTAATATTTTGTAATGAAGAATGGCTTTTTTGCTGTCTTTTACCTCATTTATGTACGCCGTGGATTTGTTGTTTTTAGGATTCTTTTTAAGCCAATGCGTTAACGTGTCTTCGGTTTTTGGAGGTTGGTTTTTTACAATGGCCCAATAGGTTTTTTGAATGTCTTTTGATACAAAAAGGGCATTTAATCGTGGTAATACTTTACTGGTTTTAGCAAAAATAACCAAACCCGTTGTGGGCCTATCCAACCGATGCACCACGCCCAAATACACATTTCCGGGTTTGTTGTATTGGTCTTTTATATAACTTTTTACAACGTCGCTTAAGGGTTTATCGCCCGTTTTATCACCTTGAACAATATCGCCGGCACGTTTGTTTATAATGATGATGTGGTTGTCTTCATATACTATTTGAAGATTGAACTTGTTGGAAAAAACTTTAGATATGTTAGACTGGTTAGACATCTTAGAAAATACCGAAGTTTTGTTTGACTTATAGATTGATAGATTTTTAGACATCTTAGACGTCTAACATGTCTAAAAATCTAAAATATCTAGATTAATATTGCTCAGAATCACTAGGAAAATCGCGGGTTTTCACATCATCCACATATTTTGAAATGGCATTGGTCATATCTTCATACAAATTCATATAGCGACGCAAAAACCGTGGGTGAAACTCGTGCGTCATACCCAACATATCGTGTAGAACCAATACTTGTCCGTCCACACCATTTCCAGCGCCAATACCAATTATGGGAATGCTTACGCTTTCAGCCACTTCTTTTGCTAAAGCAGCCGGTATTTTTTCAAGCACAATAGCAAAACAGCCAATACGTTCTAGCATTTTGGCATCTTTTATCAAATCGGCAGCTTCCTGTTCCTCTTTGGCACGAACGGTATAAGTCCCGAATTTATAGATGGATTGTGGGGTTAATCCTAAATGTCCCATAACCGGAATGCCAGCGTGCAAAATGCGTTTTATGGACTCCTTAATTTCGCGACCGCCTTCCATTTTAACCGAATGGGCGCCACTTTCCTTCATAATCCTAATGGCAGAACGCAAGGCTTCTTTGGGGTCGCTTTGGTAGCTTCCGAAGGGTAAATCGACAACGACCAACGAGCGGTTTATGGCACGAATTACGGAAGATGCATGATAAATCATTTGATCCAAGGTAATGGGCAAGGTGGTTTCATGGCCTGCCATTACATTACTTGCAGAATCGCCAACAAGTATGACATCAACACCGGCACCATCCACAATTTTTGCCATGGAATAATCGTATGCGGTAAGCATCGATATTTTTTCACCATTGGCTTTCATATCCACAAGGGTTTTAACGGTGATGCGTTTATATTCTTTTTTTGCTACGGACATTTTTCAATTTTTTAGAGTGTAAAAGTAAGCAGTTTTGTTAAACTTTTTACGGATTTAAGCTGTAAATGATAGCACATGTGCTGTTTTTGACAAGAAAGTATTCCCTTTGGAAAGTTTTAAATGGATGTTAACAATCGGAAATATGAACCCCAACAGCCAGACCACCTTCTGAGGTTTCCTTGTATTTTGTGTTCATATCCTTGGCGGTTTCCCACATGGTTGCAACCACTTTGTCTAAAGGCACTTTTACGTTTTTGGGGTCGGTTCCCAATGCCATTTCCGCAGCATTAATGGCTTTAATGGCACCCATTGCATTGCGTTCTATGCAGGGAATTTGCACCAGACCACCAATGGGGTCGCAGGTTAAACCAAGATGGTGTTCCATGGCAATTTCGGCAGCAATGAGCACTTGTTCCGGCGAGCCGCCTAAAAGTTCGCAAAGCGCCGCAGCTGCCATGGCAGAAGACACGCCAATTTCCGCCTGACAACCACCCATGGCGGCACTAATGGTAGCACCTTTTTTAAAGATGCTTCCTATTTCGCCGGCAACGAGCAAAAATTGTTTGATGTGCTTAAAGTTGGCTTCATGGTTTTCAATTACAATATAGTACATTAAAACCGCAGGAATCACCCCCGCGCTTCCGTTGGTTGGGGCTGTAACAACGCGCCCTAAAGAGGCATTTACCTCATTTACAGATAAAGCAAAACAGCTTACCCATTTTAAAATTTGCCTAAACTTGACCTCCGTTTTACGGATGGTTTCCAACCATTCTTGGGGTGAGCTGTACGGTAAATCGCCTTTTAAGGTCTGGTAAGTATCAAAAGCACGACGCCTTACATTTAAACCTCCGGGTAAATTGCCTTCGGTATGGCAACCTATGTACATACATTCCAACATGGTACTCCAAATGCGCTGCAGTTCAAAATCGATGGTTTCTATGGGGCGGATGGACATTTCATTTTCTAAAACAACCTCGGAAATGGATTTGTTTAGTTGCTTGCAATATTGTAATAAATCGACTCCTTTTTCAATTGGGTAAGGGAAGGTGCAATAAAAAATGATTTTATTGGCTTTTGCTATTTTTCGTTCTTCCTGTACCACAAAACCGCCACCGATGGAGTAATAAACTTCGGTTAATTTTTTGCCTTTAACCGTTGCTGTAAATTGCATGCCATTGGCATGGTAGGGCAAAAATTTTCTATTGAAAATGATGTCGGTTTCAGGGTTGAACGGCAGTTGTTTTTCGCCGTTAAATAGAAGGGTTTTAGTGTTTTTTATTTTAGAGATGATTATTGGAATGGTTTCAATGGGAATGGTTTGTGGGTTTTCGCCGCTTAAACCTAACATGATGGCATAATCGGTGGCATGGCCTTTTCCTGTTAAGGATAACGAGCCGTAAAGATTGACGGTTATTTTCTCTACGCTATCAAAGGTATTGGTTTCTTTAAGCTGTTTTATCCAGCGTTCGGCGGCGCGCCATGGGCCTAAAGTGTGCGAACTTGAGGGGCCAACGCCAATTTTAAGCATGTCGAAAACTGAAATACAATCCATTTATAATAGTTTAGGCATTTACACAAAGATAGGTTGATTTTTTGGTCGCGCAAAGTTGTGGAGGGGCAAAGTAGCTGAAAACGGTGACCGCTACTTTAAACTTACGCTGCGAGCCAGTGCGCAAGGGATTGCAGCGAAAAGCCCACAGCGACGCAGGAGCGAGGACTTGCAGCGTAAAGCCCGACCCAAGGGGATGCGCCCAGTTTTAGAAAATTTAAAATAGACAAAAGACCGGACAATATGAGAATTTTGCCTTTGGGGCTTATGACACCTTGTCAGTATTTGTGCGTTGGCATAATCATTGACTTATACCTATCGAATTTAAAATGAATTTTCAACACAAATAAAACATATTATGAGTAAAATTATTGGAATCGATTTAGGAACAACCAACTCTTGCGTGTCTGTAATGGAAGGTAATGAACCGGTTGTAATCCCTAACGCGGAAGGAAAAAGAACGACACCATCGGTTATTGCGTTTGTTGAAGGCGGCGAAATTAAGGTTGGTGACCCGGCAAAACGACAAGCAGTAACAAACCCTACAAAAACGGTTTATTCTATCAAGCGTTTTATGGGGAATAAATATTCGGAGTCTAAAAAGGAAGCAGATCGTGTACCTTATAAAGTGGTAAAAGGCGATAACGACACACCTCGTGTAGATATTGATGGCCGTTTGTACACTCCCCAGGAGCTATCGGCCATGATTCTTCAAAAAATGAAGAAAACCGCCGAAGATTATTTAGGAACTACGGTTACAGAGGCGGTTATTACCGTGCCTGCTTACTTTAACGACAGTCAGCGTCAGGCCACTAAAGAAGCTGGTGAGATAGCTGGTTTAAAAGTGCGCCGTATTATTAACGAGCCTACTGCCGCGGCTTTGGCCTATGGTTTGGACAAAAAAGGAAAAGACCAAAAAATTGTGGTTTTTGACTTTGGTGGTGGAACACACGACGTGTCAATCTTAGAATTGGGCGATGGTGTATTTGAAGTATTATCAACAGATGGTGATACCCATTTAGGTGGTGATGATGTGGATGAAAAAATCATCAATTGGTTGGCCGATGAGTTTAACGCCGAAGAAGGCATGGACTTACGCAAAGACCCCATGTCGCTACAACGTTTAAAGGAAGCTGCTGAAAAAGCGAAGATTGAATTATCGTCTTCTGCCCAAACAGAAATCAACTTGCCGTACATTACAGCCACTGCCAGTGGGCCAAAGCACTTAGTGCGTACTTTAACAAAATCTAAATTCGAACAATTGATTGACGATTTGGTTAAACGTACCATTGCACCTTGCGAATCGGCTTTAAAAGCAGCAGGTTTAAGCAAGAACGATATTGATGAAGTGATATTAGTGGGTGGTTCAACCCGTATCCCAGCGGTACAAGCTGCCGTTGAGAAATTTTTCGGAAAAGTGCCAAGTAAAGGGGTGAACCCAGATGAAGTAGTGTCGTTAGGTGCCGGTATCCAAGGTGGTGTGTTAAGTGGCGATGTTAAGGACGTATTGTTATTGGACGTTACACCATTATCGTTAGGTATTGAAACCATGGGTAACGTAATGACCAAACTTATTGAGGCCAACACAACGATACCTACCAAAAAATCGCAGGTATTCTCTACAGCTGCTGATAATCAACCCTCTGTGGAAATCCATGTGTTGCAAGGTGAACGCGCCATGGCTGCCGATAACAAAACCATTGGCCGTTTCCACTTAGATGGTATTCCACCGGCAAGAAGAGGAACCCCTCAAATTGAAGTAACTTTTGATATTGACGCGAATGGAATCATACACGTAACCGCTACGGATAAAGCGACGAACAAAACACAGGATATTCGCATTGAAGCCTCTTCTGGTTTAACTGAA
This sequence comes from Mariniflexile maritimum, assembly GCF_009746565.1. Classification (GTDB taxonomy): domain Bacteria; phylum Bacteroidota; class Bacteroidia; order Flavobacteriales; family Flavobacteriaceae; genus Mariniflexile; species Mariniflexile maritimum. The sequence goes on along the minus strand of NZ_WRPN01000001.1, from coordinate 607,735 downwards.
GAAGAAATCAAGAAAATGAAAGCAGATGCTGAAGCAAACGCTGAAGCCGATAAAAAAGCAAAAGAAAAAGCTGAAAAATTAAATGCTGCCGATGCCATGATTTTCCAAACGGAGAGTCAGTTGAAAGAATTTGGCGATAAATTATCGGATGATAAAAAGAAACCCATCGAAGATGCTTTAGAGGAACTTAAAAAAGCGTTTGAAACCAAAGACATCGCAGTTATAGACCCTGCTTTAGAAAAAATAAACGAAGCATGGAAAGTGGCAAGCGAGGAAATGTACAAAGCACAAGCCGAAGCACAGCAAGGTGGTGCAAGCGCGCCAGGGCCAGATGCGAACCAAAGTAAGCAAGAAGGCAGCGATGTTGAAGATGTTGACTTTGAAGAAGTTAAATAATAAATACGTGAGCTGAAAATAAGGCTCCACCCTTTTAAAACTAAAAAAACGCAACCAGAAATAGTTGCGTTTTTTTTTAGTTTAGTTTGGTAAAATAGTTTGTTTGGTAAAGTTACATAAAATTGCCTTTATCGTCGGTTTTTATATCAACGGTTTTATCGGCGTTTGCTAATTGAATTTTATAATGTTTTTCGGTAATGCCTTTATCACAGTGGTAATTTACATGATAGGTATCTTCAACAATCGTCCAATTTGGAAAACGGCTTACAATGGCGCGAAGCACTTCCAAAGGCAATCTTACGTTTTTATAATGTTCGGTAGTTTTTAGTATTTTACCAGTGGTATCGTAAGAAACAATTATCTTGCCATCGCTATTATTGAAATATACATTATACGATACGCCATCTTCATATTCCAAAACCCCTTTGTCATCTTTAAATTCTAAAACCTTAGCTTCAAGATTTTTAACGGGCAACGCTATCTTTTCAACATTTGTTGCTTGTATGTATTTATAATTTGCAACAACTTCAACTTCTGCTAATGCAATTTCTTGTGCATACATTTGGGAGGTTAATCCAACAATTAATAGACCAAAAATTATTCTTTTCATAATATAAGTATATAAATTATGGATGAAAATTAATGATTACTTACTGCTATAAACATGATAAATGTCATGTAATCAACCTCTTAACCTTTTTTAAATTATTATGCACGCATAACATATTGATTATCAGTTATTATGCACGCATAATAAATATGTTAAATTTTTATTTTTTTTGAAATTTTTTTTAAAAACTATAAAATTTCAAAACTTGCAGAAAACCAAATGATTATGATTTTAAACTATGCATGCATAATAATTGCTATATTTGTTGAAATCCTTAAAAAAATGCAAACTAAGCTCACGCAATTACTTAATATCAACTATCCCATCATTCAAGCACCCATGTTTTTGGTTTCAAATACCGCCATGGTTATTGAAGCCATGCACAGTGGAATAGCAGGTTGTATTCCTGCACTAAATTACCGCACCCTCGACGCGCTTAAAAAGGCCATTCACGAGTTAAAAAAAGCAAAAGTTGCGGGCGGTTCGTTTGGCTTCAATTTAATTGTGAATAAATCGAACATAAAATATAAAGAGCAATTGCGGGTGCTGTGTGAAGAAGGGTGCGATTTCATTATTACCTCATTGGGTAGCCCCGAAGAAACCATCAAACAAGCGCATCAAGTAGGAATCAAGGTTTTTTGTGATGTGGTCGATTTAAAATTTGCCCAAAAAGTGGAAGCCTTGGGTGCCGATGCCATTATAGCGGTGAATAATGAAGCCGGTGGACACCGCGGTAATGTGTCTCCCGAAGTTCTTATTAAAGAGCTGGTAAGCCATTGCAACATCCCCATTATTTCTGCCGGTGGTGTGGGGTGTAAAGCGGATGTGGACAAAATGCTAGGTTTTGGTGCCGCTGGTGTTTCGGTGGGAAGTCCGTTTATAGCTTCTACGGAAGCCAATGTTACCAACGAGTACAAACAGGCCTGTGTTGATTATGGAGCCAAGGATATTGTAATGACCGAACGTATTTCGGGCACACCCTGTACCGTAATAAATACGCCCTATGTTCAAAAAATTGGCACCAAGCAAACGTGGCTGGAAGCGATTTTGAACAAGAACAAAAAGTTAAAGAAATGGGTAAAAATGATACGTTTTTCAATAGGGATGCGGGCCACTGAAAAAGCTGCCACCCAAGCCACCTATAAAACCGTGTGGGTTGCAGGCCCTAGTATTGAGTTTACCAAAGATATTCAGCCAGTAAAGGCTATTGTAAAACGGTTAACGCATTAATTAACCAAAGCAACGGTTTTTAACCTGCGTCTTTTGTTTTTACCAACAAATAGGCTTAATGTAGTGCATGCTGCTAAACCGCCCACAACGGTAGCGGCAGCATCGGCAGCATCAAATTTGTTAAGCGGTTTTGTGCTGTCATAAACTTCCTTGGCAATGCCAGCAATAGCCGAAGCCCCTAAACCGTACCAAAACGCCTTACTTTTGTTTTTGGTTTTAGAATACACCAACGCATAGGTTCCACTTGAAATGATTGCACCAGAAGCCACATGAAATTCCCCATCATTTGAGATAAATTGGGCATGACTTGTGCCCGAAAAGGCAAAAAATAACAATACAACGGGTATGAGTGTTTTCATTTTGTTTTGGTTGTAAGTGGTTTTCAAAAATTAAAACTATATATTTAAAAAGCAAAAATGTTATATATTCGTTTTTGATATTATTATTACCGTTAAAGTGAATTTTTTACGAAGTAGATCATGTAAATCTAATATTTTCAGTTTAATAAATGCTTTTTTATGAAATACAGATTGTTGGATGCCAAGGGTTTTACTGTTAGTGAAATAGGTTTAGGCTGTTGGCAATTGGGAGCCGATTGGGGGCAAGACCTTTCAAAAGAAACCGCTTTTGATATTTTAAATGAAGCCGTTAAAAACGGGGTCACTTTTTTTGATACGGCCGATGTATATGGCAACGGAAAAAGCGAATCCTTAATTGGAGAATTTCTTAAAACCTGTAACACACCCATACGGGTAGCCTCAAAATTTGGTAGGGCAGGAGACGCCTATCCAGATAAGTATTCCAAAGATGTGCTAAGGAAATCGGTGGAAAACGCTTTGAACCGTTTGGGGGTTAATACCTTGGATTTGTTACAACTACATTGCATCCCAACCCATTATTTAAAGGATGGTGCCATTTTTAATTGGTTACGGGCATTACAGCAGGAGGGTCTCATAAAACATTTTGGTGCAAGTGTGGAAACCGTTGAAGAAGGCCTGATTTGCATGCATCAAGAAGGGTTACTGTCATTACAGGTTATTTTTAATGTTTTCAGACAAAAATTGGTAACAGAATTATTTCCGCAAGCGGAAGCCAAAGGTGTAGGTATCATTGTACGTTTGCCTTTAGCAAGCGGGTTGCTTTCCGGTAAGTTTAGCAGCCATACCGTTTTTGCAGAAAATGACCACCGTAATTATAATAAAAACGGGGAAGCCTTTAACGTGGGCGAAACTTTTGCAGGTTTACCTTTTGAAAAAGGATTAGCATTGGTTGATGCCATAAAACATTCTGTATTGCCAGAGCATTTAACCATGGTGCAACTGGCTTTACGCTGGATTTTAGACCACAAAGCAGTAAGCAGCATCATACCAGGAGCGAGTTCTGCAAATCAGGTATTTTCAAATGCAGCAGTTTCAAATTTAGAGGCTTTAACACCCGAAACACATCAAGCGTTGAGTGCGTTGTATAAAGAACAGGTTCACAATTATATACGAGGCGGATATTAGTTCAGTTTACCTTTTTTCAACCTAGCTATTAAAAACATTCAAGTTCGTTACGTGCAATAAAATTCAGGAATTCGTGGTTCCATATTTGGTCTTTAATTCTATTTATCGTAATATTGCAATAATATAATATAACAATCATGGGTATCACCAAATCTGAAATCTTTACCGACCACCAAAACGAAATTGCCTTGTTTGCCAAAGTATTGGGGCATCCCGCTCGGGTAGCTATTTTACAGCATTTATTTAAAATTAACGCCTGCGTTTGTGGCGATTTGGTTGATGAAATTGGTTTGGCGCAACCTACCATTTCGCAGCATTTAAAAGAACTAAAACAGCTAGGGCTCATTAAAGGTACTATTGAAGGTACCAGTGTTTGTTATTGTATTGATACCAAAAATTGGTCGGAAATGAAACGACTCATGAAGCTGTTTTTAGACCAAGACCTAACCAATACCAATTGTTGCTAATACTTAATTATAATCAGATGAAAAAAGAACACGAATTAAAAGACCTGGTGAAAGCCCGTTATGCGCGCATTGCAGAACAAGGAAAGGCCGAAAACGCTTCGTCTTGCTGCGGTGCTACCACACCATCCAATAAAGTTTATAACATTATGATGGACGATTACTCGGAAACCAACGGCTATGTGGCCGATGCCGATTTGGGATTGGGTTGCGGACTCCCAACGCAATTTGCAAACATCAAAAAGGGCGATACCGTGATCGATTTAGGCTCGGGTGCCGGTAACGATTGTTTCGTAGCGCGCCATGAAACAGGGGCAGAAGGCAAAGTAATTGGTATAGACTTTACCCCGATTATGATTGAAAAAGCGCGTATAAATGCAGAAAAATTGGGCTATAACAATGTAGAATTTAGAGAAGGCGATATCGATAACATGCCAGTAAGTAATGCGGTTGCCGATGTGGTAGTAAGTAATTGTGTGTTAAATTTAGTGCCCAACAAACAAAAAGTTATCGCCGAAATTTTTAGGGTTTTGAAACCGGGCGGTCATTTTAGTATTTCTGATATCGTGTTGGTGGGCAACCTTCCGGAAGCCTTGCGAGGCGATGCTGAAATGTATGCGGGTTGTGTAGCGGGCGCCATTCAAAAAACAGACTATTTAAAGTTGATTGAAGCGCAAGGATTTAAAAGTTTACAAATCCAAAAAGAAAAGCCCATTACCATTCCAGATGACATTCTTGGTAAATATCTTTCTGAGGAAGCTGTAAGTGCCTTTAATAAAGGCGGAACGGGTATTTTTAGCATAACCGTTTACGCAGAAAAACCCGGAACTAAGCAAGATAAACCCAAACTTCAATTGAAGGATTTGGAACCATCATCATGTTGTTCGCCAAAAAGTGGCTGTTGCTAAATTGATTGAAACAAAACTATGCCATTATTTAATAACCTTGAGCGTGCTATAGTGTCGTTAAATCAGGAAACGATTTCAAACGAACGCAAAAATACGTTGCAACCGCTTATTCATTTCATTCAAGAAAAAGTAACGGGCAATAAACAGATAAGGCTCCATTTTATTTGTACGCACAATTCGCGCCGTAGTCATTTATCGCAAGTTTGGGCCCAAGCACTGGCATATTATTTTAACATAAAAAACGTGCTGTGCTATTCTGGAGGTACAGAAAGCACAGCACTTTTTCCCATGGTTGCAGAAACGTTGCAGAATTCCGGATTTGAAATAGAAAAACTTTCAGAAGGCAACAACCCCATTTATAGTATTAAATATGCTGAAAATGAACATCCCATTATGGGCTTTTCAAAAAAGTTTGATGCCCCGTTCAACCCAAAGTCTGGTTTTGTTGCCATTTTAACCTGTTCGCAGGCCGATGCGGGATGCCCGTTTATTGCAGGTGCCGAAGCTCGCATTCCAATAATGTTTGATGACCCCAAAATATTCGACAATACACCGCAACAGGCAAGAACGTACAACGAAAGAAGCATCCAAATAGCCAATGAACTATATTATGTTTTTTCCCAAATTCAACTTTAGGTCTAAATCCCATTCTTCTTTCAAAATGCCATAGCAACAGGTGTTTCGTTTAAAACCATCAAGCATTAACGTATCTTTTCGTAAAACACCTTCCAGTTTGGCACCTAATTTTTCAACGGCTTTGCGCGATTTTAGGTTGCGCTCATCAATTCTAAATTCAACTTTATCAAAATTTAGGGTTTCAAAAGCGTATTCTAGCATTAAAAACTTCATGTTTGTGTTCAATCCGCTTCCATGATAGGCCGTTCCAAGCCACGTCCAGCCGATATGTAACACCTTATTGTTCCAATTAATAAGTCCGAAACGCGTACAACCCGCATAACTATTGGTTTGTTTGTCAAACACAATAAATGGGATGGCGGTTTTTTGGTAATATGCATCAACAGCTGTTTGAACATAGGTTTTTAAGGCTTCGGGCGTATCAATTTTACTGGGCGAATATTGCAATAAATGGGGTTGTTGTGCTATGGCGGTTAAGTGCTTGTAGTTGCTAACATCCAATAACGACAATTTTACACGTTGGTTTTCTAAAATTGGTGCTTTCATAATTATTTTATCCTTGTGAAGGCTCGCATCTTGTTAATTTAAGGCGGAATTTCAATTTCAATTGCTTGTCATTTCGTACTTTTACAACCGCCATTAAAATTACATAATTTCTATGCCATTATCCAAAGAAAACATCATCGCAAAAGCCAATGCCGTCTGTAAAAATACCTTAATGGAAACCTTAAACATTGAGGTTGTAGATTATGGCGACGATTTTTTAGTAGCCCGAATGCCCGTAAACGCCCGTGTTTACCAACCCGATGGCGTGCTGCACGGTGGCGCAACGGCAGCTTTGGCCGAAAGTGTAGGTAGTTTTGCGTCGCATATTTTTATTGATACCGAACAGTTTTTTGTTCGGGGCATAGAAATTACCGCAAACCATATTAAAAGCGTTACGGAAGGGTACGTGTATGCCAAGGCAACCTTTATTCACAAAGGAAGAACCACGCAGTTGCTGGATATAAAAGTGACCGATGAAGCCCATAATTTAATATCCGTTTGTAAGCTTACAACCATTTCATTACCCAAAAAGCGTTAATTTAATGACTTCGGAATCCTTTTTTAAGCGTATTGAAACCCATTACGGCCACCAATTACCATTTGTTATTTACAGAAAACCCCGAGAAACCAATGTTCAAGCATTGCTTCAGCAAACAAACGATTTGCATCTTGTAAACGATTTTACTGAAAACGGTTTTGTATTTGCACCTTTTGATGATGCCGAATCTTCCGTTTTAATGCCAATCGACCACTCTGAATCCTTGATTGTTTCTGCGGTGTCGTTCAACGATGTTGTAACTGCGCCTACCAATACAGGTTTTTCAGATGAAGAGAAAGCGCAACACATTCTTTTGGTAAAAAAGGGAATTTCAGCCATCAACGAAAAGTATTTTGAAAAGGTGGTGCTTTCCAGAAAAGAAACGGTTCCACTCACAGATGCATCGCCACTATCCATTTTTAAAAACCTGCTTAAAAACTATCCGTTGGCATTTGTATATTGTTGGTACCACCCCAAAGTAGGTTTATGGTTGGGCGCAACCCCAGAAACACTAATAAAAATACATGGCGACCAATTATCGATTATGGCATTGGCAGGTACCCAGGTTTACAAAGGCTCATTGGATGTTATTTGGAAAGAAAAGGAGCAGGATGAGCAAAAATATGTCACCGATTTTATAGTCGATACCTTAAAACCCTTGGTGGAAAGTTTACATGTTTCTGGTACCGAAACCGTTAAGGCGGGCGCTCTGTTACATTTAAAAACCATGGTTTCGGCACGTTTAAAAGCAACGGCTACCTTAAAGAAACTTATTTCTAGAATACATCCTACGCCTGCGGTTTGCGGTTTGCCCAAAGACCCTGCAAAACAGTTTATTATAGAGCATGAAAACTATAACCGCGCGTTTTACACCGGTTTTTTGGGCGAGTTAAATTTTGAAACTACCAAATTACCTCGCACCGGCAAGCGTAATATTGAAAACCGAGCGTATGCCATAACCCAAAAAAGCACCCAATTGTATGTTAATTTGCGTTGCATGCAGTTAAAAGAAACCCAGGCCATTATTTACGTTGGCGGCGGCATTACGGCACATTCCAAGGCAGAGGCCGAATGGGAAGAAACCGTTTCAAAATCTTTAACAATTAAAAACATTCTGTAATTAGCTAACTTTAAGAGCTATTTATTACTTTTACGAGTTCATTTTAAGTTACATGATTTATCCAAAAATTCCACTTGCACAAACCCTTATTGAGCTTTTTAAAGCCAAGGGCATCAAGCATATTGTTATTTCGCCAGGTAGCCGTAATGCACCGTTAACCATTGGTTTTACCAACAATCCGTACTTTACCTGTTACAGTATTGTTGATGAGCGTTGTGCCGCTTTTTTTGCCTTGGGCATAGCACAGCAGTTAAACTTGCCCACGGCGGTAGTGTGCACCTCGGGAAGCGCCTTGTTAAACCATTATCCGGCTGTGGCCGAGGCTTATTATAGCAATATTCCATTGGTGGTGGTTTCGGCAGACAGACCCAAGCATTTAATTGGTATTGGCGATGGGCAAACCATCAACCAAAAAAATGTCTTTGAAAACCATATTTTATATTCGGTAAATTTAAAACTCGATTTAAAGGATGAAAAAAATATTCCTGCCAATGAAGATTTACCCATATTTAAAAACCTAGAAGATAAATTCGAGCGTTTTTTGGGCTTGCAAAAAGACATTCAAACCCATAATGAGGAGGAAATTAATGAAGCCATCAATTTTGCCTTGTTAAAAAATGGCCCAGTCCATATCAACATTCCTTTTGATGAACCCCTTTACGAAGTTGTTGAAAAACCCATTGTTGCCCCCAAAGCCACAAAACCGGTTGTTAAGACCAAGGTTATTGAAGATTATGTGCTGAACGAATGTTTGGAAGATTGGAATTCGGCATCAAAAAAAATGATTTTGGTAGGGGCCAACCTTCCCAACCAAATTGATAGAAAGTGGTTGAATGAACTGGCGGAAGACGATAGCGTGGTGGTATTTACCGAAACCACGTCCAATTTGCACCATGAAAGTTTTTTTCCAGCCATCGATCAAATGATTGAACCTTTAACCGAGGCAGAGAAAAAAGCGTTGCAACCAGAAATCCTGCTCACTTTTGGCGGCTTGATCGTTTCAAAAAAAATAAAGACCTTACTGCGTAAATACCAGCCAAAATACCATTGGCATATTGATGAAAAAATGGCAAACGATACGTTTTTCTGCTTAAGCAATCATATTGATGTGTCGCCCAACCAATTTTTTGAGGCCTTTCTCCCAAAAATAACCCATTATGTAAAAAGCAATTACCACCTTACCTGGAATGCGGTTAAAAACCAACGATTGCGCAAACACGCCGAGTATTTAAGAACGGTGCCTTTTTCCGATTTAAAGGCCTTCGATGTGTTGTTCAAAAACATTCCAAACCATCACATTTTGCAAATTGGCAATAGTTCGGCCATTCGGTATTCGCAATTGTTCAGTATCAACAAAACGCTCAAGGTTTTTTGTAACAGGGGCACAAGTGGTATTGATGGCTGTACCTCAACCGCAGTGGGTTGCGCTGTTGTTAACGATAAGCCCACAACCCTTATTACCGGCGATTTGGGCTTTTTGTACGATAGTAATGCCCTTTGGAACAATTATATTCCTAAAAGCTTCAGGATTATCGTGGTAAATAACCAAGGCGGAGGTATTTTCAGGATCCTTCCGGGGCATAAAAACACCAAGAACTTTGAAACCTATTTTGAAACTACCCATAATTTAGATGCGCGGCATTTGTGCAGAATGCATGGTTTTAGCTACAAAAGCGTTTCAAAAGACAAACAGTTGGAATATTACTTAAAGGAATTTTTCGAGGAAGACGAACGCCCGAAACTTCTTGAAATATTCACGCCAAAAGATATTAATGATGAAGTGCTTTTAAATTATTTTGAATATTTAAAGTAATTTTATAATTGTGACTTTTTTTTGTTTTGTGTGTCTAAAAATTGTTATCTTTCTGATACTAACTATTTAACTATTTTTATTAACACATTAAATAAAACAATTATGAGTAAACGTGATGAACTTATTGCAAAGTATGCCGCCGATCTAAAAGAAAAATGTGGTGTAACAGCAGACATGGATTTATTGACCAAAGTAACCATAGGTTGTGGCCCGTCCATTTATAATGCCGACTCTTCAACTGTTTCCGGTTTGGATGATGCTGAATTGGCTACCGTAAAAAACAACTTTCTAATTAAAAAATTAGGATTAAAGGATAGTGCCGATTTAGATAAAGGCCTAAACGCTGTGATGGAGCAATATGGTAAGTCTAACCGCAATAAGTACAGAGCGGTTGTTTACTATTTATTGACCAAGCATTTTAAAAAAGAATCGGTTTATTAAACCAAACCATTTATTATAAAACCAAACACCACCTTTTAACGTGGTGTTTTTTTATTCCAAATGGTTATCAAATAAGCAGTTTATTCTTAAATCCATACTATAAAATCTATATTCGGGTATCTATTAAAAATAGTATCTTTGCGGCATGATACAAATAGGTAAAATCAATACATTGGAAATCTTGCGTGAAACCGATCACGGGGTGTATTTGGTAGATGCGGATAATGATGAAGTATTGCTGCCAAACCGCTATGTGCCCGAAACATTTAAAATTTGGGACAAGCTCGATGTTTTTGTGTATTTGGATAATGAAGAGCGCCCAGTGGCCACTACCGACATGCCCTATATTAAACTGGGTGAATTTGCTTTATTGCGCTGTAATGCCGTTACCCAACATGGTGCTTTTTTAGATTGGGGCTTGGTAAAAGAACTGTTTTGTCCGTTTAAGGAACAGGCCTTTCCAATGAAGCCCAAAGGGTGGTATTTGGTATATTGCTATTTAGATGAAAAAACAGGTAGGTTGGCGGCATCCAGCAAAACCAATCAGTTTTTAAGCAACAAAGAACTTACAGTTAATGCGTTTGATGAAGTCGATTTAATCGTTTCCCATCCATCGGATATTGGTTTGAACGTTATTGTAAACAAAGTACATACAGGATTAATTTACAACGATCATCTATTTACCCAATTAAGCGTGGGCGATAAGCTAAAAGGTATCGTAAAAAAAATCCGCCCGGGAAATAAACTGGATATTGTTCTCGGTCAAATTGGTTATAGAAGTATAGAACCCAATGCACAGCGAATTTTACACGAACTGCACGATAATAGTGGCTATTTAAACTTGACCGATAATTCAAGTCCCGAGGCCATTAAAGAGCAACTTCAAATGAGCAAAAAAAACTTCAAAAAAGCCATAGGTTCGTTGTATAAACAAAAACAGATTGATATTAAACCAGACGGTATTTACTTAGTTTAATCCCATGAACCATCAAGATACCATTGTCGCTTTAGCAACACCCTCAGGAGCTGGTGCCATTGCCGTTATCCGTTTATCTGGTAACGAGGCTATTACCATTGCCGATGCGTGTTTTAAATCGGTAAAAAGTAAAAAGACGCTTAGCGTTCAAAAAACGCATACCATCCATCTAGGTTATTTAATGGATGGGGCTAAAACCATTGATGAGGTGTTGGTTTCGCTATTTAAAAACCCCCATTCCTATACGGGCGAGGATGTGGTTGAGGTATCCTGCCATGGTTCTCCGTACATTCAGCAGCAAATTATCCAGTTATTTTTAAGGAAAGGCTGCCGAATGGCCACTGCGGGCGAATTCACCTTACGGGCTTTTTTAAATGGGAAGCTCGATTTAAGTCAGGCCGAAGCAGTAGCCGATTTAATTGCATCCGACAATGAAGCGGCGCACCAAATAGCCATGCAACAAATGCGAGGTGGTTTTTCATCGGAGATAGCCAAACTTCGTGAGGAATTATTAAATTTTGCTTCCTTAATTGAGCTAGAACTCGATTTTGCCGAGGAAGATGTAGAATTTGCCGACCGTACCCAGTTTAAAGCCTTAATTGAGCGCATTGCATTGGTTTTAAAACGTTTAATCGATTCGTTTGCCGTGGGTAACGTTATTAAAAACGGTATTCCCGTAGCTATTGTGGGCGAACCTAACGTGGGGAAATCAACACTTCTAAACGCACTTTTAAATGAAGAACGCGCCATAGTTTCTGAAATTGCCGGCACCACGCGCGATACCATTGAAGATGAGATTTCCATTGGCGGTATTGGTTTTCGGTTTATAGATACCGCAGGCATTCGGGAAACCCAAGATGTGGTTGAAAGCATAGGTATAAAAAAAACCTTTGAAAAAATTGAGCAAGCGCAAGTGGTTGTATATATAAGCCCACTAACCCCAGAAGGGAGAATTGCCCACGGTACGCTCATTGAAATTGAAAAAATAAAAAATAAATACCCGCTTAAAAATCTTATCGTTGTTTTTAATAAAATGGATTTATTATCTGAAGAACAGATTGAACAACTTAAATCAACCTTCGAAAATCGGAATTCTAACATAGAAAATATTCAATTTATTTCAGCCAAAACAGGACAAGGTGTAACCGAGTTTAAAGATGCGTTGCTCCATTTTGTAAACACGGGCGCGTTAAGAAACAACGACACCATAATAACAAACACACGCCATTACGATGCCTTATTAAAGGCCTTGGAAGAAATTGATAAAGTGAAACACGGACTGGATACTGGGCTTTCGGGCGATTTATTGGCTATTGACATTAGGCAGGCCCTGTTTTATTTTGGTGAAATAACAGGGCAAGTATCTAACGATGAACTACTTGGGAATATTTTTGCAAATTTTTGCATCGGGAAGTAATTACGTTTTCTAGGGTGTTTAAACCCTTCTTTACTTGCTTTACTTCTTTAAACTTACATTTTTATAAAATCGTTTTATCCTTCAATATCAAAATTTTGTCCGCCGCCATTGTTTGGGCGCTCTGGTTTCTTTTTCTGGTTAAACCTATATGTGAACGATAGGTTGAAGGTTTGTCCACCTCTAAATTGCATGTCTCTTTTGGTGAAAAAGGTAGGGGTATTTACTTCGCCTTTATACCTTCTGCTATCAAATAAGTCGTTGATATTGAAGGCTATTGAGGCTTTTTCATCAAAAAAGTCTTTGCTAAACGCCAAATTTACAGAAGCAATGGCATCTCTTTTGTTTTGGGCATCTTCACTTGGACCTCGATAGTCTATATTGGTTTGCCAATCTATTTTCCCCGGAAGGGTGTATTTGTTGCTTAAACGAGCGTTCCAGCTAAAGTTGTCGGCATCATAATTAACACCGTTATAATCGCCCCTTGTAGTGTTTTTAAACATATTCAGGTCGGTATTGATACGCCATTTTTTGGTAGGGGTGTAATTCAAATTAAATTCAAATCCAAAGCGGTCCTCGGTTGCCAAATTTACGGGCGTTCTTTGTATTACGGGTATTTCTTGGTTGTTTACCAAAACGGTATCGCCGGTTTCAAAACTTACCCAGTTGCTATCGTCCTTTTCATGTTGGTAAAATAGCGATGTACTAAGGGTAACCTTGCTGAACTTGTTTATATAGCCTAAGTCGTATAAACCAGAATAACTGGGGTCTAAATCTGGATTTCCTTGAAAAATATTGGTAAGACTGGTTCTGGAAGGAAATGGGTTTAGGTAAAATCCGCGTGGTCTTTCTAGCCTTCTACTGTATCCTAAAGTGATGCTTTCATTTTCATTTAACTCATAACTTAAATTAATAGTGGGAAACAAGCCTGTGATGTTTTTCTTTTTAAAATCGCCCGAGGTTGGTTGGTCTATGGTGGTTTGGGTGTTTTCCATTCTCAACCCAAACAAATAGGAGAATTTATCGATTTTGCTACCAAATTGTGTGTATAATGCATTGATATATACTTTAAAATTAAATAGGTTCGATAAGTTAGTGTCTATCTCAAAATTATTGCTTGTTGTATTAAAAAGTTCCACCGTATAATCTGTTGATCGGGTATTGAAGTTACCGCGGTAACCAAGTTCAAACTGACTGTTTTCGCCAAGTGGAAGCACATAATCTGTTTGCAAGAGTATCTCTTTTTGGTTGTTTAAGGTTGCAATATTTTCGCTTTTTAGGCCATCATTGGTTATTTGCGATGTTTCGTCCTCATCACTGTTTTCATACTGAAAATCGGCTGTAAACTTATGGCCACTGGTTTTGAAATTTTTAGTGAAATTTGCAGCGTACTGAATGGTTTTGTTTTTTCCGAATTCAGGTTCCAATCGATTGCTCTCACCCACAAAATTCAGGTTTTCGTCATATTGCAATGTTCGGTTTTTTGAATCGCTTTCATTATCGGAGTCCCTGTAAAGCAAGGAGGTTGTTAATGAGGCCGAATCGGTTATATACCATTCCAAACCAAGGTTTGAGGTCAATCCTTTGTTTGTGTTATCCCAATTGCCCCTTTCATCAACAAAATTCCCTGTTGTTTTATATCTGGTTTCTGTATAGGAATGGCCAACCGATTCCCGGTAATTATAGCCTGTTGTGTTGAAAAAATTAACGTCGCCGGTTCTGTAATTAATATTTCCTGAAACACCTGCGGCATTGGGGTAACCAACATTGGTACTAATGGCACCGTTAAAGCCCTGTAACTTGCTTCGGCGTAAAATGATATTTAAAATACCTGCGGTCCCTTCAGATTCGTAACGTGCTGATGGTGAAGTGATAACCTCTACTTTTTCAATGGCATCGGCGGGAAGTTGGCGCAGGGCATCGGTAGAATTTAAACCAACCAACCCAGATGGTTTTCCGTTGATAAGGATTTTTACATTGTCGTTCCCCCTAAGGGCCACATTGCCTTCTACATCAACCGAAACCGAAGGGATGTTGTCCAGTACATCGCTTACGGTACCGCCACTTACGGTTAGGTCCTTGCCCACATTGTATATTTTTTTGTCCAGTTTAATTTCAACGGTGGTTCGTTCTGCAATAATTTCAACTTCTTCCAACGAGGCATAATCAATCTGTAAAAAAATAGTGCCCAAATTGGTATCGGCCTCTAGTTTTTTGTTGGAAAGTGTTATTTTTTTATAGGAAATATATTCTATGGAAATATCGTAAACGCCATTGGGTATTTTAATGCTAAATTGGCCTTTGGCATCGGTAATGCCGCCATCAACTATTTTGTTTTCTTTTTTGCTGAAAAATGCGATGGTTGCGTATTCTAGCGGTGTATTGGTGTCCTTGTCTATAACCTGTCCGGTTACAATAATGGTTTTATCTAATGGAAAAGACGTGTTGTTTGAAAAAACGTTTCCTGGAAAAGCTAAAAAGGATACTAAAAGAAAAAAACCGAAAAATTTTGTCATGAGGAATGTTTTTCAAAGTTAGACGTGCAAAAATAGCTATGGTTTAATAGTGTTTTGTTAATTAAAAGTTAATTAACCTATTAAAATCCTCATGGGTGTAGTTAAATAATGTCCCTTATTTTTTCGGTAGGGCGTCCAATTACGGCTTTGTTACCATTAATTACAATGGGGCGTTCTATCAACTTGGGGTTTGTAACCATCGCATCGATAATTTGTTCATCGGTTAAGTTTTTATCCTTAAAGTGGGTTTTCCAGATGGTTTCGTTGGTTCTAACCAAATCGATGGGCTTTATGCCTAAAAGCTTGATGATGTGTTTTAATTCTTCTGCTGTAACGGTATTTTCAAGATAATTTACAACTTCAAAAGGTTTTGCCGATTGTTCCAAAAGTTCTAAGGCGCAACGCGATTTACTGCACCTATTGTTATGGTATATTTTAATCATGGTATATAAATGTTGAAGGTTTTTAATTGTTGGATGAGTTCGTTGGCATTTTTAAAGTGAATGCCATGAATTGCTAGGGCATGGGCAGCTTCAATGTTTTTTATATTGTCGTCAATAAAGAGGGCTCTTTCTGGAACAATATCAAAGCGGTTTAGCAAAATTTCATAAATTTCCTTAAACGGTTTTCTGGTTTTTTCTTCCCCCGAAACCACAATACCATCAAACCATTTTAAAAAATCGAAACGCTTTTGTGCGATTGGGAAAGTTTCATGGCTCCAATTGGTTAAAGCGACTACTTTAAATTTTTTTGATGCAATAAGGGCTTCAAGGATGTTTACGGTACCAACAATGGCACCACCAAGCATTTTTTCCCAGTTTCCATAGTACAGCCTAATGTACTGTTCATGCTCTGGAAAGGTATCTACCAAATCTTGGGTTGCTTGTGCTAAAGGGTAACCGGCATCTTGATTTTCGTTCCAATCGCTCGTGCAAATAGTTTCAAAAAACCATTGCATTTTTTTTCGATCGCCTTTAAACGCTTCTAAAAACACATATTCGGGATTCCAGTCTATTAAAACGCCGCCAAGATCGAAAATTATGGTATCTATTTGGTTCATAAGCCTTCTAAAAAGTATAATTTCAACCTGCAAGGTTTCAAAAATCTTGTAGGTCTTTTTAAAGTAATGTATTTGTGAAAAGTTATTAGGTTTTTTAGTCCTGTTCTCAATACATGTTATTTACTTAATAACCCAATAACCGTCAACAATCTATTTTCTACAACGCTGATGTGTCCTCCTGTTTTTGCCCCATCATCATTAAATAGGCTTTTAAAAACGGCCCAATATTACCATCCATTACCGCATCGACGTTACTGGTTTCGTGCCCTGTTCTTACATCTTTTACCAGTTTATAGGGCTGCATGACATAGTTTCTAATTTGGCTTCCCCATTCAATTTTCATTTTGCTGGCTTCAATATCTTCACGCTGTGCCATTTGTTTTTGCAATTCAATTTCATACAGTTGCGATTTAAGCATTTGTAAGGCCCGAGAACGGTTGTCGTGTTGCGAGCGGGTTTCCGAGCATTGAATTTGGATACCGGTTGGTTTATGGGTAAGCTGTACCTTGGTTTCAACCTTGTTTACGTTTTGTCCGCCTGCACCGCTTGAACGTGCGGTAGTAATTTCAATATCGGCAGGATTTATTTCAATTTCAATGGTGTCATCAACCAAAGGGTACACATATACCGAGGCAAAACTGGTATGGCGTTTGGCATTACTATCAAAAGGTGAGATACGCACCAAACGGTGCACACCATTTTCGCCTTTTAGCCAACCAAAGGCAAAATCGCCTTCAATCTCTAATGTTACGGTTTTTATGCCGGCCACATCGCCTTCCTGGAAGTTGAGTTCCTTTACCTTAAATCCGCTTTTTTCGGCATACATTAAGTACATACGCATCAGCATACTTGCCCAGTCGCAACTTTCGGTGCCACCAGCGCCCGCAGTTATTTGCAATACGGCACTTAAACCATCGCCTTCATCGGAAAGCATGTTTTTAAACTCAATATCTTCAAGTAAGTTGAAGGCTCTATTGTACTGTTCCTCAACATCTTCAGCGGAAGCTTCCCCTTCTTTATAAAACTCATAAAGAATTTCCAGATCTTCGGTATGGGTTTTGGCGCTATTGTAATCTTCAACCCATTTTTTGGTAACACGAAGCGATTTCATAATGGCTTCGGCAGCTTTGGCATCGTTCCAGAAATTAGGGTCAAACGTTTTTTCTTCTTCGTTTTGTATTTCAATAAGTTTTCTATCTACGTCAAAGATAGTGCCTAAGTTTGTCTAGGCGGGTGTTAAGGTTTTTAATCTGATCGGAAGTTATCATAGTCTATTTATTTTTGAACAAAAATAGGATTTATAGCAGGAGCAGAAAACAAATCTTGATTTAATTTTATAGTTTTACCTTATATTTTTATACCAATGATAATTGACCTAAGAAGTGATACCGTTACCAAACCATCGAAAGAGATGTTGCAGGCCATGATGGAAGCCAAAGTGGGCGATGATGTTTTTAGAGAAGACGAAACCGTAAACCAATTGGAAGCTCGCATTGCAAGCATGTTTGGCAAACCAAGTGCCTTGTTTTTCCCAAGCGGGACGATGGCCAACCAAACGGCCATAAAATTGCATACCAACCCTGGCGACCAGGTTATATGCGACAAACATGCCCATATTTATAATTATGAATCTGGTGGCGCTGCGTTTAATAGTGGCGTGTCTTGCAAATTGATTGATGGTGAAAGAGGCATGTTTACTGCAAAACAGGTTCTGGAAGCAATCAATCCAGGTGCTTATTATTACAGTCCGTCGCGATTGGTCGAAATTGAAAACACAGCCAATAGAGGAGGTGGTTCTTGTTGGGACTTTAATGAAATTTTAAAAATAAGAACCGTTTGTGATGAAAAAGACTTAGGATTTCATTTGGATGGCGCCCGATTATGGAACGCATTGGTAGCAAAAAATGAAACAACCATGCAGTATGGTCATGTTTTCGATACCATTTCGGTATGTTTAAGCAAGGGGTTGGGTTGCCCTGTGGGATCTGTTTTAGTTGGTGACGAAGCTATTATGAAAAACGCCATTAGAATCCGTAAGGTGTTTGGGGGCAATATGCGACAAGCAGGATATTTAGCCGCAGCAGGACTTTATGCCTTGGACAATAATATGGAAAGATTGGTTGACGACCATAAAAAGGCCAAAAACATAGGCGAAGCTTTGATTGAATTATCAATAATAAAAACGGTGGAACCTATTGAAACCAATATCGTTATTTTTGAACTGAATAAAGATGTAAATGAAACCGAGTTTATACAGAAGCTAAAAGATAAAAACGTTCACATTATTGGTATGGGCACCAATAAGTTACGCATTGTTACGCATTTAGATTATACCGATGCGATGCATGAAAAATTTCTAAAAACCCTGAAAAATCTAGCCGTCTAAAACTCTAAGAAGTCTAAAAAATCCAAGAAGTTTACTTAAATAAATCCAGCCCCGGAATATTCGGCATACCTTCTTTGGCAACGGCAGCAAGTTCCGCTTCGTTTACACAGGTTGCTTTTTCAATGGCCTTGTTTAGCGTTAAAACAAGGTAATCTTCCAGTTGTTCTTTATCTTCAAGCAAACTATCATCAATGGCAACCGACTTAATGGTTCTATTGGCGGTAAGCGTTACTTTCAGTTTGTGGTCGCTACTGTTCTCGTCAATTAAAACCGTATCCAAGCGCTTTTTGGTTTCTTCTACTTTTCGTTGGGTTTCCTTCAGTTTTCCCATCATGGCCATCATATCTCCAAACATAATTTTATAAATTTTAAATCGCCACAAAGCTATTTAATTTTTATATTTTTGCCCATTAATTTTAGAATAAAATACCGTTGAAAAACATTCTTCAAGTACCCCGGGCAGCAAAAAAGCCAAAAAAATTAGTAAAACACAAAGATATTCGTATTGATAATTACTATTGGTTAAACGATAGGGAAAACCCGGAAGTTATTGAATATTTGAATGCCGAAAATGCCTATACCAAACAGATGATGCAACATACCGAGGCGTTTCAAAAGGCATTATTTGAAGAAATGAAAGGCAGAATTAAGGAAGATGATGCCTCCGTGCCTTACAAATTGAACGGTTATTGGTACATAACCCGATATGAAACAGGGCAGGATTACCCCATTTATGCCCGTAAAAAGGATAGTTTGGAAGCTCCTGAAGAGATTTTGTTCGACTGCAACCAAATGGCCAAAGGGTTGGCGTTCTTCAATTTAGGGAGCATGTCCATCAGTCCCGATAATACCATGGCAAGCTTTTCCGTTGATACCTTAGGGAGAAGGCAATACACCATTCAAATTAAAAATTTGGTAACCGGTGAAATTTATCCCGATAAAATTCTCAATACAACCAGCAGTTCTACGTGGGCAAATGATAATAAAACCCTTTTTTATTGCATGAAAGAAGAAGGAACGTTGCGTTCGCACAAAATTTTTAAACATAAACTGCATACCGATTTTAGTGAAGATATTGAGGTTTTTCACGAATCTGATGACACCTTCAACACGTTTGTATATAAAACAAAATCGAAAAAATACATCGTTATTGGGTCTTCAAGTACGGTTTCCTCGGAATACAGGATTTTAAATGCCGATACACCCGATGGGGATTTTAAACTTTTCCAAAAACGTAAACGCGATTTGGAATATAGTATCGCGCATTATGGTGATAGTTTTTATATCATTTCAAATGGCGACGGTGCTACCAATTTCAACCTATTAAAAACAAACGAGCATAAAACCGAGAAGCGCTACTGGAAAGAAGTGATACCTTACAGAGACCATGTTTTATTGGAGGATATTGAGATTTTTAAGGACTATTTAGTGATTAATGAACGCGAAAACGGATTGAACAAACTACGCATCATGAGTTGGGATGGCGGGGAAGATTATTATTTGCCTTTTAAAAGCGAAACTTATACAGCATACATAAGCGTTAACCCAGATTTTGATAGTGATGTATTGCGATATAGCTATAATTCATTAACATCGCCAAGTGCGGTAATCGATTATAACTTCAAAACAAAACAAAGCGACATAAAAAAGGAGCAAGAAGTTTTGGGGGGTAAATTTAATAAAGAAAATTATGAATCGCAGCGTATTTGGGCAACCGCTCGCGATGGTGTGAAGGTGCCAATATCATTGGTTTATAGAAAAGGAACAAAATTGGATGGTTCAAGTCCGTTGTTACAATATGCGTATGGCTCGTATGGCTCCACCATCGACCCCTCATTTTCAACAGTACGTTTAAGTTTGCTCGATCGTGGGTTTATTTACGCCATCGCTCATGTTCGGGGTGGCGAGTATTTGGGGCGCGATTGGTACGAAACGGGCAAATTGCTTCATAAATTAAATACCTTTTACGATTTTATCGATTGTTCAAAACACCTAATTCAGCAAAAATACACAACACCCAGCCATCTCTATGCTTATGGCGGTTCTGCGGGTGGTATGCTTATGGGGGCCATCATCAATATGAACCCCGAACTGTATCATGGTGTTTTGGCGGCAGTACCTTTTGTTGATGTGGTTACAACCATGTTGGATGACACCATTCCACTTACAACTGGTGAATATGATGAATGGGGAAACCCCAATAAGAAAGCCTTTTACGAGTACATGAAATCGTATTCGCCCTACGACAACGTAGCAGCAAAAAACTACCCACACATGCTGGTTACAACAGGTCTGCACGATTCGCAGGTGCAATACTGGGAACCCGCCAAATGGGTAGCTAAACTAAGGGAATTAAAAACCGATACCAATAGATTGCTGCTTTTTACCGATATGGATGCGGGCCATGGCGGGGCTTCAGGACGTTTTGAAAGCCTAAAAGAAGTCGCTTTGGAATACGCCTTTTTGTTAGATTTGGAAGGTATTCATGGCTAATAAAAAAAAAAAGTTTTACTTTTGTCAAGTTTTAAGTTGCCCATATTTTTATGAATGGTATGGTAGCTTTTAAAAAGCATGTATGAAACACAAAAATCAAGTCTTTGATAGTGTATTAGATTTAGTAGGCAATACACCACTTATTAAACTCAATAAAGTAACTTCAAAATTCAAAGGGAACTTTTACGCCAAGGTAGAATATTTTAATCCCGGACAATCAACAAAAGACAGGATTGCCACTTATATAATTGAAGCGGCCGAAAAACAAGGCATTTTATCGCCCGGAGATACCATCATTGAAACTACTTCGGGCAATACAGGCTTTAGTCTTGCCTTGGTAAGCATCATTAAGGGGTATAATTGTGTGTTGGCGGTAAGTTCAAAATCTTCAGCCGATAAAATAGATATGCTTAAAACCATGGGTGCTAAGGTATATGTATGTCCTGCCCATGTGAGTGCAGACGACCCAAGATCGTATTACGAGGTTGCCAAACGTTTGCACAGTGAAATAAAAGGGTCTGTTTATATCAACCAATATTTCAATCAATTAAATATCGATGCCCATTATAATTCTACGGGGCCAGAAATTTGGAACCAAACCGAAGGTAAAATTACGCACCTTATTGCGTGCAGTGGTACTGGCGGCACCATTTCCGGAACGGCAAAATATTTAAAAGAACAAAATCCAAATATTAAGGTAATAGGCGTTGATGCTTATGGTTCGGTTATAAAAAAGTACCACGAAACCAAGGAGTTTGACGAAAATGAAATTTACCCATACAGGATAGAAGGCCTTGGAAAAAACCTGATACCTACCGCTACGGATTTTGAGGTTATTGATGAATTTGTAAAAGTTACCGATGAAGATAGCGCCCATACTGCCAGATTATTGGCACGCACCGAAGGTCTTTTTGTAGGCTATACTTCCGGGGCTGCAACCCAAGCCATCATGCAATTGGGCGAACAAGGCATGTTTAAGCAAGGCGACAACGTGGTGGTTATTTTTCCCGACCATGGCTCGCGCTACATGAGCAAGGTTTATAGCGATAAATGGATGCAGGAACAAGGTTTTTTTGATAGCTTAAACGAGGCCACAGTACAAAAAGTGGAATATATCAAATAACAAAAACGGCATAAAAAAGAGAGGTGGTATTTGTGATATAAGCAAAAAAGCATCTCTTTTTTTATTTTGTAGATAATTGAACACCAAAAATTATGTACAAAGAATATAAATAATTAATTTTGCACGAACTAACCAAAAACAATAAAAGCTTTAAAGAAAATTATATTACATGGTAAACGTGTATTTAGCTTTCATAAATCGTTTGTGTTATTGGTTATGTCTTAATTTTAATAGCAATAAGATTTTAAATGAAAGATTTATTTGAAAAAATTTATAAAGACAAAGGGCCGTTAGGAAAATGGGCTTCGCAAGCGGAAGGGTATTTTGTGTTTCCAAAATTGGAAGGTCAAATATCCAACAGGATGAAATTTCAAGGAAAGGATGTGATCACCTGGAGCATCAACGATTACCTAGGATTGGCAAATCATCCTGAAATTCGTAAGGTGGATGGTGAAGCGGCCATAGCGTATGGTTCTGCTTACCCAATGGGAGCTAGAATGATGTCTGGCCATACCGATCTTCATGAAACCCTTCAAAATGAACTCGCAGCGTTTGTTAATAAAGAAGCTGCTTATTTATTGAATTTCGGTTACCAAGGCATGGTATCTACCATTGATGCATTGGTGAACAAAAACGATATTATTGTCTATGATGTTGATGCGCATGCGTGCATTATCGATGGGGTACGCCTGCACATGGGCAAACGCTTTACATACAAGCACAACGACGTTGAAAGTCTTGAAAAAAATCTTGACAGGGCTACTAAAATGGCAGAACAGACTGGTGGCGGTATTTTAGTAATTTCCGAAGGTGTTTTCGGTATGCGGGGCGAACAAGGAAAGTTAAAGGAAATAGCTGCACTAAAAAAGAAATACAATTTCAGGTTTTTGGTCGATGATGCCCACGGGTTTGGCACCCAAGGAAAAACAGGTGCCGGAACAGGCGAGGAGCAAGGCGTTCAAGATGAGATAGACGTGTATTTTGCAACCTTTGCAAAATCGATGGCCGGAACAGGCGCCTTTATTGCTGCCGATAAAGAAATAATAGATTTTTTAAAATACAACTTGCGTTCGCAAATGTTTGCAAAATCGTTGCAAATGCAATTGGTGGTAGGTGCCAGAAAGCGTTTAGAAATGCTTAAAACCATGCCAGAGTTAAAAGATAAACTTTGGGAAAATACCAATGCCTTGCAAAACGGACTTAAAGAACGCGGATTCGATATTGGAACCACACAAAGCTGTGTAACGCCTGTTTATTTAAAAGGAAGTATTCCTGAAGCGATGGCCTTGGTTAAGGACTTACGCGAAAATTTTGGCATTTTCTGCTCGATCGTGGTGTATCCTGTTATTCCTAAAGGCATGATTTTATTGCGTTTAATACCAACGGCAACCCATACTTTGGAAGATATTAAGATAACTTTGGATGCTTTTGATTCTATAAGAACTCGTTTGGAAAATGGCACGTACCAACGCTTGTCTGCTGCCGTTATGGCCGCAATGGGCGAATAATAGTAACCGTTTTTAAACAATAATATGAAGGAGCCGTTTTTCAAAACGGCTCCTTTTTTTATGCGGTTTTTAAAGCAACTATCACAATTTTTTGGTTTTCAATATCCGTAGAAAAAAACAGATAGGTTTCGCCACCGTCTTTAATGTTGAATTTTTTCCGTAATCCATCAACCGTTTCCGGAAAATTGCGCACGGTAACGTTGGCTTGCGTTATCCCTAATTTTTTGAGTTCCTTTTTGTTATAGGGAACTACTTTTTTAATGATAAAGCGCCTTCCGGGAAACTCCAACAACCTGTCGCTTGTATATAAATGCGAATGTTTATGTAGTTTAAAAACAGGCAGTTGTTGTGTTATGGCATCAAATCCTCCTGCTTTTAAAATGGCACTGTTAGGTTCGTATAAATAGGTTTGGGGTTGCTGGTATGATGAAGTTGACGTTTTTTCTTTGTTAAACGAAAACATAAAATGCTCATTCACCTCTTTTTTAATATTCACTGTTTCAACTGTAATTTCAGCTTCAAAACCAGCTTCCAAAATCCATAAAAGTTCCTTAACTTCATTGTTTACGGCAACAACGTGAATGGTTTTTACGTGCTTTAATTCGTTAATGCCCAATGAAATATCGAGTAAAGGCGACGTTTTTATCAGAATATTATTTGAATGTTTGAAAAGCAAATCGATATGTTTTGGCACGTTTGGCAAACAATCGCTTAGGAAAAACACTTTCCCTTTGCTGTCGTGTCGTCTCGATGGGTCTAAATAAATCCAATCGTAAACTGTTTTATTGGTTTCCAAATACGAAATGCCATCGATTGCCAGTGTGTCAATGTTGGAAACGTTTAACTGCGTGTAGTTATGTTTTACGATTTTAGATAATATACCGTCCATTTCGCAATGCACCACCGTTTTGAAGTTTTTTGAAAAATAAAAGGAGTCAACACCAAAGCCTCCGGTTAGGTCGATTATGGAAGCACCATGAATTAAATTGGATTTATATTTGGCGGTTATTTCCGAAGAGGTTTGCTCAATATTCAGTTTATTTGGATAATAGATCTTTTCGGTATTGAACCATGTTGGCAACTTTTTTTCACAGCGTTTTTTAGCTTCAATTTGTGTTATGATTTCTTTAGTTTCAACAGAAGAAAAAGACGTTCCTTTTAATAGTAACGAGGTTAAATGAGATGTTAGATTTTCATTTATAAATTGCTGAATATCAATATTTAAAATGTGTTCGTTCAAAGAAAAAAGGCGTTATAAAAGCTGTTTGGTTATTTCGTATAGGGCAATATTGGTGGCCTGCACCACGTTCATGCTGCTGTTTTGTCCGAACATTTCTATATGGATTATGGCATCTGAATTATTTAAAATAGCTTCCGCGATTCCAAAATTCTCATCACCAATAATGAGCGCCATGGGTTTTTCTGAGGAAAACTTGAATTGATGAATGGGTTCACTGGCAGCAGTAATTTCCAAGGAAATGATTTGATAGCCGCTAGTTTTTAAACTTTCAACCACCTGTGAAGCAAATGCAGAAACTTCATAATTCACGAATTTTTCAGTTGCGCGTGCTGTTTTTGCCATTTTTCTGCCCAAAGGAATATGTTCACCACAAAGTATGAGTTTTTCAACACCAAATGCATCAGCAATTCTGAACAAACTGCCCAAATTTGGCGCATTGGTAACGTTGTCGCTTACCAATACAATGGGGAAGGTGCGTTTTTTAAAGTTGGAGTTGTAATGTGTTAATTGCAAAAGGTTTACGATTTTTAATTTTCAAATACATATTTTACAATATTGGCACCCATTTTCAGGGCTTTTTCCCTAACATCTGCTGGGTCGTTGTGTACGTCTGGGTCTTCCCATCCATCGCCCAAATCGCTTTCATAAGTAAACAGCAGCACTAAACGGTCTTCACTAAAAATACCAAAAGCTTGGGGGCGTTTGCCATCGTGCTCGTGTATTTTGGGTAACCCGTTTGGAAATGTAAAAGCAGAATTAAAAATAGGATGGTTGGCGGGAAGTTCAACCAATTCTTTGTTTGGAAACACTTTTTTTAGTTCGCGCACAATGTAGGGTTGCAAGCCATAATTGTCATCAATATGCAAAAAACCCCCGGAAATTAGATAATTGCGAAGGTTTTCGGCATCGGAGTCGCTAAAGAATACGTTACCATGCCCCGTCATGTGCACCAACGGGAATTGAAAAATATCATTACTGCCAACTTCAACTTCTTGGGGTTTTGTTTTAATTTTCGTGTTGATGGTTGCATTGCAATAGGCTATTAAGTTGCGTAAAGCCGTTGGGTTGGCATACCAATCGCCTCCACCATTGTACTTAACAAGGGCTATTTCTTGCGAAAAAGACACATACGATAAGAGACAAAGGGCAAAAGTTAAACCGGCTTTCTTCATGTTACTCATTTATAAACGCTACGCTGTGGCACGCTGCTATGGCAGCCGTTTCGGTTCGTAGGCGGGTGTTGCCCAAAGTTACGGGAATAAACTTGTTTTTTATGGCCAATGCAATTTCTTTGCTGCTAAAATCGCCTTCAGGACCAATTAAAATTGTGATGTCTTGTTTTGGTTTTAGTTGTTGTTTTAACGATTTCCTATCGGTTTCTTCACAATGTGCTATAAACAGGTTTCCTTTAAATTCTTGTGAAATAAAATCCTTAAAAGTGGTTGCTTCATTCAATGTTGGCAAATAACAGCTTAACGATTGTTTCATGGCCGCTTGTAAAATTTTTTCAAATCGCTCAGGTTTGATGATTTTACGTTCGCTGTGGTCGCAAATTATGGGGGTAATGGTATCAATGCCAATCTCGGTAGCTTTTTCCAAGAACCATTCGTAGCGATCGTTCATTTTGGTAGGCGAAACGGCCAAATGTAAATTGTAATGGCGTTTTGTTTTTTTTTCTTTAGAAACGATGCTCGCTACACATTTATTACTATCAGGAATTACAATTTCAGCGGAAAACAACCAACCATCGCCATTAGTTATATGCATAATAGCGCCAACCGATTTGCGAAGCACTTTTACAATATGTTTGCTTTCTTCTTTTTCAAAAGAAAATTGCGTGGTGGTTTCGTTTATTTCTGGATTGTAGAAAAGTTGCATTTGATGGATTTACGATTTTTTATGGCTGCGACTAAATCTTCAACCGTGCCGATGCCGCCACATGTTGTTCAGCAAAATCTGCTTCTAAATATTTTAAATAGCCCACAATGGCAATCATAGCGGCATTATCGGTGGTGAACTCAAATTTTGGCACATAGGTAGTCCACCCAAATTTTTGTTCGCCATCCTTCAATGCTTGTCGGATGCCCGAATTTGCCGAAACACCGCCACCAATGGCAATATGTTTGATGCCCGTTTGTTTTGAGGCCAGCTTCAGTTTATCAATTAATATCCCGATAATGGTATGTTGTATGGAAGCGCAGATATCGTTAAGGTTTTCTTCAATAAAATGCGTGTTTGCTTTGGTTTCGTGCTGTATAAAATACAAAATGGCTGTTTTTAATCCCGAAAAACTAAAATTCAGCCCATCTACTTTAGGTTTGGTAAAGTTGAACGCTTTTGGGTTTCCTAATTTGGCGCGTTTATCAATTTCCGGACCGGCAGGATAGCCCAAACCCAAAACTTTTCCGCTCTTATCGAATGCTTCGCCAACGGCATCGTCGATGGTCTCGCCAATTACGGTCATATCAAAATAATTGTCAACTCTAACAATTTGGGTATGTCCGCCCGAAATGGTCATGGCCAAAAACGGGAATGGCGGCTTGTTGTAGCCTTCTTCATCAATAAAATGGGCCAGAATATGACCTTGCATGTGGTTTACATCAATTAGCGGGATGTTGAGCCCATAGGCCATCGATTTTGCAAACGAGGTACCTACCAATAGCGAGCCCATAAGCCCTGGACCTCTGGTAAAAGCAATGGCATGCAAATCTTCTTTAGAAATTTGGGCTTTTTTTAATGCTTCATGTACCACCGGAACAATGTTTTGCTGGTGCGCCCGCGATGCCAGTTCGGGCACCACGCCACCATAGGCTTCATGTATTTTTTGGTTGGCCACAATGTTGCTCAATATGCGCCCATTATGTATCACGGAAGCCGCTGTATCATCGCAGGACGACTCAATTCCTAGAATATAAATATTTTGTTTACCCATTACTTAAAATAAGGCATAATAATTGTTAATTTTGAAAACGGTTAAAGTCTGTTGCCATACTTTTTATCGTAATTACAAAACTACTTAAATAATTTTTTAATGGATGTTAAAAAAAGGTTTATCTAGTTTTTCTTGGGCGATGGTTTTAAAAGTCCATTTTTAACAGCAAAAGGCGCCAAGTTAATAAACTCAAAATTTAAAAAAGTATTAAAAAAGCATTCAAAATAGCATATAAAATAGCAGGTATTTTGTTACTGCTTTTCATCATTTTGGTGCTTGTGCTTTCTATTCCCGCCGTTCAAACAAGCTTAGGCAATTATGCTACAAAACGGCTTAACCAAGCGTTTAAGACCAATATAAATATCGATAAGGTTAGTTTGCAATTTAATGGCGATGTAGAACTGAAACATATTTATATTGAAGATTATAAAAAGGACACCTTAATAAATATTGATGAGTTGAATACCTCAATTATCAACCTTCGAAATTTAATGAATGGCCGATTGACATTTGGCGATATTGATATTGAAAGCCTTGTTTTTAACATCAAAACCTACAAAGGCGCCACTGAAACCAATTTGGATGTTTTTGTGCATAAGTTTGAAGATGATAACCCGAGAAAATCGGAAAGCAGCTTTTTGTTGTCTTCAAGCGACGTGTCAATTTACAATGGGACATTCCGACTTTTGGACGAGAACAAAGAAACCAATAAGTTGCTGGAATTCACCAATCTAAATATAAACGCTACCAATTTTTTAATTAACGGAAGCGAGGTAAGCACACGCATAAATACCTTGGCCTTTAATGATAGCCGCGGTTTGGTTATGAAAAATTTAATGACCAATTTCTCATACACCTTAACCAGCATGACCTTTGCCAACCTAGATGCACAAACCCAGCACTCTACTTTAAAGGGCGATTTAAAGTTTTCGTACGCCCGCGAGGATCTGCAATATTTTACCGATAAGGTTTTGGTGAAGGCCAATTTTAAGGATTCGCACCTGTTTTTAAATGAGCTCAACATTTTTTATAACGAGTTTGGCAAAAACCAATCGGCTACCTTTAATGTAAACCTGTACGGTACATTAAATAATTTTCAGGCTACCAATTTGGAGCTAAGCTCTGGTTCAACAACTAAAATTGAGGGCGATTTAGTTTTTAAGAACATTTTCAATAAGGAAAAGGGAAATTTTTACATGAACGGAAGTTTTACAAATTTAACTTCTACCTATAAAGATTTAAAAGCATTGTTGCCCAATGTTTTAGGAGCTACAATACCTTCTTCCTTCGATAAGTTGGGTTTGTTTAACATCGTTGGAAATTCTCAAATTACCGCTTCAAAAGTTATTGCCAATGTCCAAATTGATACCGAGTTGGGCTATGTTGATTCCAATTTACAAATATCGAAAATTGACGATATTGATAATGCATCGTACAACGGGAAAATAGTATTTGAAAATTTTGATTTTGGCAGCTTCCTAAACGATCCCTCGGTAGGGAAGGCCTCGTTGAATTTTGATGTTAAAGGTTATGGCTTTACCGCGGCCAATTTAAACACCCAAGTTAAGGGCGACGTTTTTGAGGTTGAGTACAACAACTACAATTACAGCGATATAAAAGTGGTGGGCAACGTTCGCAACAAGATTTTTGACGGAAACCTAATTGCCAACGATAAAAATTTAAAATTGAACTTTTTGGGCCTTGTGGACTTTTCGGAAAAAGTAAAAAAATATGATTTTGAGGCAAATATTGATTATGCTAATTTGAATGTATTGAACTTTGTAAAAAAAGATTCCATCTCAATTTTTAGGAGCGACGTTAAAATGAACATGAACAGTAGCAGTATTGACGATGCCTACGGAAAAATTTCATTTAAAAACACATCGTATAAAAACCAAAACGACACCTACTATTTTGAAAAATTCGATTTAACCTCCCGTTTTGAAAATGATGTACGGTTTATTGAAGTAAACTCCCCCGATATCATTGAAGGGGAACTAAAAGGACAATTTTTATTCAACGATTTTAGAAAGCTTTTTGAAAATGCCCTGGGGAATATTTACACCAATTATTCACCCTCTAAAGTTAAAGGCAACCAAACCATCGATTTCAATTTTAAAATTTACAACAAAATTGTAGAAGTAATCTATCCAGAAATTGAACTGGGCAAAAACACCTTCTTGCGTGGGCATATAGAAAGCGACCAAAAACAATTTAAGCTCACCTTCAAATCGCCAAAAATTAAGTACCATAATTATTTTGTGGATAATATTGAACTACAGGTTGACAACAATAACCCACTGTTTAACACATATATAGAGGCCGATAGCTTAAACACAAAATATTACAACGTTTCTAAATTCAATTTAATTAATGTAACGGTAAAGGACACGCTGTTTATGCGTTCGGAATTTCGTGGTGGCAAGCACAACAACGATATTTTTAACCTAAGTTTTTACCATACCATCAATAAAGATAAGGAGTCGGTTATAGGCTTTAAAAAATCGGATGTAACCATTCAGAACAACACCTGGTACATTAATGGCAAGAAAGATGGTTTCAATAAAATAGCGTTCAATAAAGAATTGACCAAATTCAATATCGATAAATTTGTTATCAACCATAAAAATGAAGAAATAAAATTTTCGGGCTTTCTTAGGGATTCTACCCAAAAAGATATAGAGCTCGATTTCTCCAACGTCGATCTTGCTAAAATTATACCAGAAATCGATAGTTTAAAATTGGCAGGCAACGTAAACGGTAAACTTAATATTTTGCAAAAAAACGGCAATTATTTGCCAACTTCCAATGTGGTAATCGATAATTTTAAGGTGAACAACCTCAATTTCGGAACGTTTGATGCTAAAATATCAGGCAATCAAAACCTAACCAATTACAATGTGGACGTTACCATAAAAAACAACGAACAACGATTTGCCCGAGCCTTGGGAGGCATTCACGTTGAAGGTAAGCAATCTACCATGGACGTAGATTTAGAATTGGATAATTTTAATTTACAGCCCCTAAACCCGTTCTTGCACGACGTATTGTCAAATATTCGCGGTCTTGCCACCGGAACGGTAAAGGTGTTTGGCAATCTTAATCGTCCGGACATCAATGGTATTCTTAGTTTAAATAATGCGGGCTTTAAAATTCCATACCTTAACGTCGATTACCAATTTGATAATAAATCGTCGGTTACCCTTAAAGAACAAAGTTTTGTTTTCAATAAAATTCAGTTAACCGATACCAAATATAAATCAAAAGGGCAACTTAATGGGTCGTTAAGCCATGTAAACTTTTCAAAATGGCGATTGGATTTAAACCTAACCACGCCAAAGCTGTTGGTTTTAGACACCCAAGATGCTGAAGATGCCCTGTATTATGGAACAGCTTTTGTAGGCGGAAGGGCTAGCATTTACGGCCCCACAGATCAATTGGTGATAAGCGTGAACGGTGAAACAAAGCCAGGGACCGTTTTTAAGATTCCTTTAAGCGATTCCGAGTCGTTTGGCGATAATTCTTATATTCATTTTGTAACAAAAGAAGAAAAGCGGGCCAGAAAACAGGGCGCCGATGTTACATTCAATGAAATTAAAGGCCTTGAGCTGGATTTTGATTTAGACCTCACCGAAGATGCCGAAGTTGAAATAATCATCGATAAAAACTCGGGCCATTCCCTCAAAGGAAGAGGGCGTGGAGGATTGTTGGTAGAAATAAACACCAACGGTAAGTTTAATATGTGGGGCGATTTTTCGGTATTTGAAGGCGTTTATAATTTTGCCTATGGCGGTCTTATCCAAAAAGAATTTAGTGTACAGCCCGGTGGCACCATTGCATGGGAAGGCGACCCACTTGATGCCTTGTTAAACATGCGTGCCATTTATAAAACACAGGCAAACCCTTCGCCATTACTGGATAACCCCATTAATAGAAGTATTCCAGTAGAACTCAATATTGCACTTACAGGAAACTTGGAACAGCCCAAACCCGAGTTTACCTTCGAGTTCCCTAATGTGAATTCCACGGTAAAATCTGAACTTCAATACCGTTTAGAGTCTGAAGCCGATAGACAAAACCAAGCACTTTATTTACTGTCAACCGGCTCTTTTTCCAGAGGTTTAAGCGAACTTAATTTTTCGGGCACCATCGCCGAACGGCTTAATGGCATCATAAACAGTTTCTTTACTTCGGGCGACAGCAAGCTTAATATAGGATTGAATTATGAAGCAGGTCAAAACAGGCCCGATTATCAAACCGACGATCGGGTTGGGGTTACCTTACAGACCCAAATTAGCGACCGCGTTCTTATAAATGGTAAAGTTGGTGTGCCCGTTGGGGGTGCCGGTGCGAGCGAAACCGTTATTGCGGGCGATGTGGAAATTAATTTTCTACTAAATGAAGAAGGTACCTTAACCGCCAATGTTTTTAATAGAGAAAACAATATTCGTAATTTTGGAGAAGCCATTGGCTATACGCAAGGCATTGGGCTATCGTACAGTGTCGATTTTGATACTTTTAGGGAGTTAATTCGGAATTTTTTCAAAAGTGCCAAAAAAGAAGACGAAATAACTATTGAAAAACCTAAAGACGAACCAGATACGACCCTGCCAGATTTTATAAAAATCAAATAAAAGCGATATGTTGAAGGTACAATATTAGAAGTACGATATTAGAAGTACAATATTTGAAGTACAATATTTGAAGTACGATATTAAAAGTTTCTAATGTTCCAGGTACACGTTCATAATTCAATAATCGTTAGTCGTTAAACGCAAATCGTCAATCATAAATCATACCAATTCATTCAAACTAAATCGTTATAGTTTCCCAAGTACAATTAAATTTAAAAATGGCATAGATATATGGTTTTTGTTTACTAATTTTACCTTGTAAAAAATAGAATATTAATGCCAAAAACAATAAAAAAATTAGCTGTTTTAACATCGGGTGGCGATGCCCCCGGAATGAATGCCGCCATTCGTTCGGTAGTTAGAACTTGTGCTTACCATAATATAAAATGTGTTGGAGTCTATAGAGGCTTTGAAGGACTTATTGAAGGTGATTTTAAAGAAATGGATGCACGCAGCGTTCGTGGTATTCTTAATAAAGGAGGTACCATTTTAAAATCGGCACGTTCAAATGAATTTAGGACAAAAGAAGGTAGGGAAGAAGCTTACAAAAAGGTAATTGAAGCCGAAATAGATGGTCTGGTAGTTATTGGTGGCGATGGTTCATTTACCGGTGCCATGGTTTTTAACAAAGAATTCGATTTCCCTGTAATGGGTATTCCTGGAACCATCGATAATGATATTGTTGGTACCACGCACACCCTTGGTTTTGATACCGCTTTAAATACGGTTGTAGATGCCATCGATAAAATTAGGGATACCGCAAGTTCGCATAACCGCTTATTTTTTATTGAGGTTATGGGGCGCGATGTGGGGCATATAGCCTTAAATGCAGGAATAGCCGGTGGTGCCGAGGAAATTTTAATACCAGAGGAAGATTTAGGGTTGGACAGACTTGTTGAATCTTTGAACAAAAGCAGAAAATCCGGTAAATCCTCAAGTATCGTTGTCGTGGCCGAAGGCGATAAAATAGGTAAGAACATCTTCGAGCTTAAAGACTTTGTCGATCAAAACATGGAAGGCTACGATGTGCGCGTATCTGTGCTTGGGCACATGCAACGTGGTGGTTCGCCATCTTGTTTCGACCGCGTTTTGGCCAGCAGAATGGGCCTTAAAGCAGTAGAATCTTTGCTTGAAGGCAAAACCAATTATATGGTGGGCCTTATAAACAACAAAATGGAATTAACCCCATTTGAGAATGCCATTAAAGGAAAAACAAAAATAAATTTAGAATTATTGCGTGTCTCAGATATTATGAGCACTTAACTTTTACAACAAAGATTATGTCAAAATTAAAATTAGGAATTAACGGATTTGGTAGAATTGGTAGAATTGCATTCAGAGTTGCAGTTGGAAGACCAGACGTTGAAGTTGTTGGTATCAACGATTTGTTAGATGTAGAACATTTAGCATATTTATTGAAATACGATTCTGTTCACGGTCGTTTTAACGGAACGGTTGAAGTTAAAAACGGTCACTTAGTAGTTAACGGAAAAGAAATCAGGATTACCGCAGAGCGTAACCCAGAAGATTTAAAATGGGATGCCGTAGGCGCAGAGGTTATCTTAGATTGTACAGGAATTTTCACTACCTTGGAAGGTGCCCAAAAACACATTACTGCGGGCGCTAAAAAAGTGGCTATTTCTGCACCATCAGCCGATGCTCCCATGTTCGTTATGGGTGTAAACCACGATAAAATCACTGCAAAAGATACCATTGTATCCAACGCATCATGTACCACAAACTGTTTGGCACCTTTAGCTAAAGTTATTAACGATAACTTTGGTATTGTTGAAGGTTTAATGACCACCGTGCACGCCACAACAGCAACCCAGTTAACCGTTGATGGCCCTTCTAAAAAAGATTGGAGAGGCGGCCGTAGCGCGTTGGCAAACATCATACCTTCTTCAACCGGAGCTGCAAAAGCGGTAGGTAAGGTAATCCCAGAATTAAACGGAAAATTAACCGGTATGGCCTTTAGGGTGCCTACTCCAGATGTTTCCGTGGTCGATTTAACCGTTAGAACCGAAAAAGCGGCCTCTTGGGCTGAAGTAAAAGCTGCATTGAAAAAAGCATCTGAAAACGAATTAAAAGGTGTTTTAGGTTATACTGAAGAAGCTGTGGTATCACAAGATTTCGTATCAGAATCCATGACCAGTATCTTTGATGCTGATGCAAGTATTGCACTTAATGATAATTTCTTTAAATTAGTATCTTGGTACGACAATGAATTTGGTTATTCAACTAAATTAGTTGATCTTGCACAACATATTAGCAAAATTTAAGTAAAAAACAAGTAGTAATGAGCTCCACAGATTTATTGTAATGATAATACAACTATCTGTGGAGTTTTTTTTATATAAAAAAATATGATTTTAATTGTTGATAGTGGTTCTACAAAAAGCGATTGGATCGCCGTAGATAGTAATGGTAAACAACTTTTGGAAAAGTTGAGAACAAAAGGGCTCAATCCTGAAATTTTAAAGGAAGATAAGCTAGTAAAAACAATTAAAAAAAATCCAGATTTAAAAGCCAACAGAAACAACGTTACGCATGTATTCTTTTACGGAGCCGGTTGTGGTACCGATCGTGGTAAGGAGTTGGTTTATAATGCGTTAAAAGAAGTATTTGTAAATGCAGCCATAAAAGTGGAAGAAGATACCATGGCTGCGGTTTACGGCACCATTAGCCATGACACGGAAGCTGCCGTAGTTTGTATTTTAGGTACAGGCTCTAATTGCAGTTATTATGATGGTTCGCAATTGCATCAAAGTGTTCAATCGTTGGGCTATATTATTATGGACGATGCCTCTGGAAACTACTACGGGAAACAATTGATCAGGGATTATTATTTCAACCAAATGCCCGAAGATATTAAAGTATCCTTTGCCAGTAAATATAACATGGAAGCCGATTATATCAAATACAATATTTACAAGCAGCCCAATCCCAATGCCTATTTAGCAAACTTTGCCGAATTTATGTTTTTAAATAAAGATTCGGAATATATTGTAGAACTCATCAAAACAGGCATTCGCTTGTTTGCAAAAAACATGATTTTGCAGTATAAAGAAGAAATCAAAACAGTGCCGGTACATTTTGCAGGTTCTATTGCTTATTTTGCCCAAGATGAAATTAAGGTAGTCGCTCAAGAAATGGGCTTTACCGTTGGAAATTTTGAACGCCGACCAATAGAAGGTTTAGTAGCGTACCATACCAAAAAATTAGCTAATAGTTAGTAATTTGAAAATAAAATAGTTGTTAAGTTGTTGGTTATTATAATTTTACAAACGTTAATAACTTAGTAGCGCAATAACGAAATTCTTTTTCAACGTATTCAATGCATACTGCAATATACATTTCCAATAAAGATGATAAACCGCAACTTATTGAGCACATCATACATGGAAATAGTATTGTAAATCTCTCGAATTTAAAAGGGGCGCTTTTTTCTGAAATAACCCTGGGTTTGTTTATTGAAGAAGAAATAATACACGGGTATTTTGATGTGCAAACCGCCACCAAAAATAGTTTGTTACATTCTTCCGAGGGCGAACGAAAACAAGCTTTATTGCAACATCTCATTTCTAAAAAGCCTGAATACCTTATAGTTGATAATGTTTTTGGGAATTTAGATATTTTGAAACAAGCCGCCATTCAAAAAACGCTAATCGATTTAAGCGCTTCGGTAAAAATCATTCAAATTACCAATCGCATTGCTGAAATTTTACCTTTTATTGATAAAACCTATCAACTTAAAGATGGTAATCTGTTGGAATTCAACACCATTGAAGCTTCAAAATCAAAAAATGCCATAACATTTGTGGAAGCTTTGCCAAAACCATACCAACCCGTTTCAGAACCTATAAACCCGTTAATCAAATTCAATAAGGTTTCCGTAGCCTATGGCGAACGCCCCATTTTAAACGCTATTTCATGGGAAATTAAACATGGTGAGTTTTGGCAACTCATTGGTGCCAATGGTTCGGGCAAAAGCACTATTTTAAGCATGATTTACGGCGATAACGCAAAAGCCTACGGGCAAGATATAACCCTATTTGGCATAAAAAAGGGCAGTGGCGAAAGTGTTTGGGACCTAAAAAGGAAGATTGGATATTTTTCCTCGGAAATGTTACGCGGTTTCAAACGTTTGGATGCTGTAGGGAATATGATTGTTTCTGGTTTTTTCGATTCCGTAGGCCTGTATAAAGAACCCACCAACGCGCAAATTAAAATTACCGAACAGTGGTTGCATGTTTTGCAACTGTTCCATTTAAGAAAACAACCTTTTTTGTCCTTATCAAAAGGGCACCAACGTTTGGTGCTTATTGCACGGGCCATGGTGAAGCAGCCCCCATTACTTATTTTAGACGAACCCACCAATGGTTTAGACGATTTTGACGTGGCCCTTTTTACCGCACTCATCAACAAAATTGCTAAAGAAACCGACTCTGCCATTTTGTATGTTTCCCACCGAAAAGAAGCTGGTTTAACCCCCGATTTTATTTATGAATTAACAACCAGCGACCAAGGTTCTACGGGAAAAACAATAAAATAATTAAGACATTTTTAGTGTTAAAAAAGCAGATTAGTTTTCTATTTTCAGTAGGAAAAATTAATTATATTTACAGGATAGTAGCAACAATAAAACTAATTATTTACTGACGTGTTTTTTGGTTATGGGGAATGGATGTTGGGATATAAAAGGATTTGTTCATAATTTTGACAAAAAATCGAATGAAGAAATTACCTGAAGATATAAAGGTTTTAAAACGTATAGGCGAAAGATTGGATTCGTTAATGAAAGACGCCTACACATCTGTTGAGATTAGGTCAAATGAATTATATGAATACGCAATTAAAGACAAATATCTATCTTCTAAATTTTATAATCAGAGAGAATTTAATCAATTTTTAAGAAAGCAACACGACAAAGGCTATCTTAAACAGATAATTCCAAATTGCAGAGTTGACGATACAAATAGAGAATTTTTTCAGTGGCATTTTAGAAAAAAAAGCCAACCAAAAAAAGAAAATAAAGTTAAAAGTGGAATCAATGGGAATTACATCCACTTTAGAAGTAATTTAAATATTCAAACTTCGGATAATACCTTTGTTCGGTCAGAACAGGAAAAAATGATTTATGAAAGTTTGATTAAGCACGAAGAATTAAATATTGTCTATGACTATCCTTTGGTTTATAAAGGAAAAAGAAAAAATGTTGATTTTTTTATTGAGAATCTTAAAGATAATACGGAATATTATTGGGAACATCTTGGAATGACAAATGATGAAGGTTATTTATCTAAAATACCAAAAACTATAAACTGGTATCAAAATGCTGGATTTAAAAATATTGAGGAAGAAAACGGAAATTTAATCTTCACTTATTACAAAAATTTAAATATTTTTCAGAGAGAAATTGTTAAATACATTTCCAAAATACTAAACACGAATCTATCTTTCTCCAAAGACAAAACTGAAAACGGAAATTCTGATATTCCTTTAGTTGAAATTTATTTAAGTGTCAAACTTGACGACTCAAATGGTAAAGGAATGTATGCTTTGTTATTAAAACACGAAAGAAACAATTTAAAGCACCAAAAGAATTTTACAAAATCATTTTATTTAGCATCAAAAGAAAAAATAATTTTAAGTGCAATTTCAGATGGATTATCTAAACTAAAAAAGACAGCAAATGTCAAGATTTATCTCAATTCAGATAAATTGATTAAAGTTTTAAACCAAGAAGAAACAATAAGTAGTGAATATTCAGAATTAATTGAGAATATTATTAAATTCAGTTGTAAACATCAATTATCATTTAGAAAAATAGTTAATCCATTGAAAAATAGATATTATTTAGAAACAGAAGAATTATTAATAGTAGAATAAAATAACTGTGGGCAACCCCCCCCGCTACCGCACGAATCCTTTCGTGTGGATTTAAAATAATAATTTCCTGCTATCATTATGAAAAAAAGCATAAACCATGAGTAGAAATTACAAGTTTCATAATCCTAAAGGTTTATATTACAGTAGGATGGCTAGATGTTTTCACGAGAAATGAATATAAAGATTTGTTTTTGGAGAGTTTGTCGTATTGTCAAAAAAATAAAGGGTTAGAAGTTCATGCTTGGTGCATTATGAGTAATCATGTTCATTTAGTATTTAGGAGCATAAATAATCAAAAACCAGAAGTATTGATAGGCGATTTAAAACGGTTTATCAGTAAATCCATAGTGAAAAATATACAAGAAAACCCAAGTGAAAGTAGAAAAGAGTTCAAATGTAAAACACTATCAATTTTGGAGACACAATAATAAACCAATTGAGCTTTGGAGTAATAAGGTTATTCAACAAAAAATAGATTATGTACATAATAATCCAGTAGAAGCAGGATTGGTTTATAAACCAGAAGATTATGTTTATAGTAGTGCTATTGATTATGCAGATCAAAAAGGGCTTCTAGAAAACGTAGTCGTTTTTAGAATGTTTGATTGCGGTAACATTTGAAATGTGCAGATTAAAACAAATCGCAAAGAATATTTTCGTAATTTTGAAAAAACGAAGCTTATGGATTTACAAACAAGAAAACTGAACTTGATATCTTACCTTGCTCAACTGCAAGACGAAAAATTCATTGAACGAATAGAAAAGTTTATTTTAAGAAAACAGGAGCACACATCTGACTTTAAGCCATTTACAGTTGACGAGCTAATTCACAGAATTGAACAATCTGAGAATAAT
The DNA here is from genome assembly GCF_009746565.1 of Mariniflexile maritimum. Taxonomy (GTDB): domain Bacteria; phylum Bacteroidota; class Bacteroidia; order Flavobacteriales; family Flavobacteriaceae; genus Mariniflexile; species Mariniflexile maritimum. The sequence continues at coordinate 568,499 of NZ_WRPN01000001.1, read as the reverse complement.
TTTAAAAACGGAAAATTTAAAACTCAAGATGAGTTAGAACGATTATCTGCAAACTGGTAATAAATGAAAATAATTTGGACTGATTTTGCTATCGAAAATCTTAAAGATATTTTTGATTATTATTCAAATAAAGTGTCTAATAAAACTGCCCACAAAACAAGAAAACAGATTCTTAACGCAACCAAACAACTAATCAAAAATACTGAGTCTGGTCAATTTGAATTAAATCTAGAAAATTTAAAGCAAAATCACAGATATTTAGTTAGCGCAAACTACAAAATAATTTATCGAATTAATCAAAATCAAATTATCATTAATGACGTTTTTGATACTAGACAAAGTCCAATTAAAATGAACGATGAAAATCGTAATAAAAAATAAAACTATCGCCAGCAATGGCTATAAGTAATTGCTTGTACTCGCCATCTTCTGAAATTCCCCCGCTACCGTACGAATCCTTTCGTGTGGTTTGCATATAAAAAATCCCAATCTGAATGTAATATTGTTATGAGTGGTCAAATTTAACCTCATTTTACATTGAGTTTTATAAATTATCCTAAATGATTTGTTTCATAGCAATCGTTTTTTTCAAACAAAATCATTCTGAATACACCCTATTTTCCTGCTCGTTAACCCTAATAAAGGTGGTGCGTTTGGTTAGTTCTTTTAAGCGTTGTGCGCCCACGTAGGTACAGGTGCTTCGTAAACCTCCTAAAATATCCTGTACGGTCGCTTCAACATCACCTTTATAGGGAACTTCAACGGTTTTGCCTTCGCTCGCTCTATATTCTGCGACACCGCCCACATGTTTATCCATAGCCGTCGATGAGCTCATGCCATAAAACTTCCTATAGGGTTTTCCTTCTTTTTCAATAATATCGCCGCCGCTTTCGGTATGGCCAGCAAGCATGCCACCCAGCATAACAAAATCGGCACCGGCACCAAAAGCCTTGGCAATATCGCCAGGAATGGCACAACCACCATCGCTAATTATTTGTCCGCCCAAACCATGTGCAGCATCGGCACATTCTATAATGGCAGAAAGTTGCGGGTAGCCAACGCCAGTTTTAATACGTGTGGTACATACCGAGCCCGGACCAATACCAACCTTAACAATATCGGCGCCCGAAAGCAAGAGTTCCTCGACCATTTCACCCGTTACCACATTGCCCGCTATAATTACTTTATCGGGGTAGCGGTCGCGGGTACGTTTCACAAATTTTGCAAAATGTTCGGAATAGCCATTGGCTACATCAATACAGATGAATTTTAAATAGGGATGCTGCTTAAAAATTTCTGCCAACAGCTCCGAATCGTTTTTACTTATGCCCGTACTTACGGCTATATAGTTCTCGATATCAAGTGGTTTGTTTTTGGAAAACACATTCCAATCTTTCATGCTGTAATGTTTATGGATGGCCGTAAACAGTTTTTTTTCCGCAAGGGCACGCGCCATTTCAAAGGTGCCAACGGTATCCATATTTGCAGCCATTATCGGGATGCCTGTCCATAAAAACGGACTGTGCAAAAACTTAAAATCGCGTTCTAAATTAACTTCCGCCCTGCTTTTTAATGTGGAACGCTTCGGACGAATCATTACATCCTTAAACCCTAATTTTATATCATATTCTATGCGCATGCCTTATTAATTTATCGTTACTTTGTAGGCGTATTTTTTATATGATAAAGTTATAAAAACAAAACACATTATAAAGGTTAATTATTATATTTATAAATATGTTTGTTATAAAACCGTTCCAAATCCATGAGATTTTATCTGCAGTTTCTAAAATCCATTAAAACCAAAAAGCTATTATCGGCAATTATTTTAGCGTCTATATTTTTTGTTTTGTTGTTGGGCTTTTTTTTCCTTAAAAACAAACTAAGCCCTAGCAGTTTAATTGTGTTTTTGTTTGCATTTGCCATTGTGCAAATTTTGGTCTTGCAATATTTTTTTAAGAACCAGTTAAAGAACGATGTTGTAAAATCGCATTTAAGAACACGGATAGAGGAGTTGAAGCTAGATTTGGAAGAAGCCAACAAGCTTACCGATTACAAATCGGTGTATTTGGCAAATATGAGCTACGAAATCCGCACTCCGCTCAATACGGTAATTGGGATGCTGAACATGCTGAAACAAACCGAATTGGACGCCGACCAAACTGCGCAGGTAGAAATTGCCGAATATTCCTCACAGCATTTGTTGCAACTTGTAAATATGGTTACCAATAATACCGATGTTGAAACGGGCGGTGCGGTGTTAAACTTATTGGCAATTGATCTGAAAGCAGATTTGTCGCATCTTTTTAAGGTTTTTGAATACCAAGCCTGGGAAAAAGGCTTGCAGTTTGAATACCGATTTTTGGAGAACGACAAACAAAAATTTTCACTTTTGGGCGATTCGGTGCGAATTCAACAGGTGCTTATAAATTTAATAAACAACGCCATAAAGTTCACCAATGCAGGAAAAATTTCCATTATAATCGACCAAACCGTTAATATCGACGATTACCAAATGGTAACCTTCTACATCAAGGATACGGGCATTGGCCTGCGCCCTCACGAGGTGAAACAAATTTTTGACGACTCGAAAAATAGTGAAACCACTTCTTTTATAAAAGACTTTAGAGGCGGTGGCATGGGGCTTTCCATTTCGCACCAACTTGTAAAGCTAATGGGTGGCGAGCTTAAATTGGAAAGTAAGGAAAACGAAGGCTCTACCTTTTATTTTACCTTACAGCTCAAGAAAACCCTAAACATTCAAGCTGAAAAAGTAAATTTAAAACCTGTTTTGCTCGATAAGTTTAACGTTTTGGTGGCCGAGGACAATAGAATGAACCAAAAGGTAATTAAATTTTTACTGGAACAACAAGGTGCCGATTGCACCTTTGCAAAAAATGGTTTGGAAGCGGTTGAACTGTACAAAATACTGGATTTCGATATGGTATTCATGGATATTTACATGCCAGATATGGATGGTTACCAAGCCACAATGGCCATTAAGGAAACCGATAAATATTTAGAGTTAAAAACCCCCATTATAGCGGTTTCAGCCAGTGCTTTTGAAGACGATATTGAAAAAGCCAAACATGCAGGAATCAACCACTTTTTGGCAAAACCCATTGAAGTATCAAAACTTAAAGCGTTGTTGAAGACCTATTCAAAAAAAAACATGCCATGACAGCATCAGTTACTTAACTGCAATAAGGCTAATTTCAACATGTACGTTTTTGGGCAAACGGGCTACTTGCACGGTTTCGCGCGCTGGGGCACTAGCCTCCTCAAAAAAGCGGCCATAAACGTCGTTTATTTTGGCAAAATCATCCATGTTACTAATAAAAATTGAGGCTTTTACCACATTTTCAAAAGTCATGTTGGCAGCTTCTAAAACCGCTTTTAAATTATGCATAACTTGCATGGTTTCCGTTGAAATATTATCCAAAACAAGTGCGTTCGTTATAGGATTAATGGCAATTTGCCCCGAAGTATATAAGGTGTTTCCGCTTAAAATAGCTTGATTGTATGGCCCAATAGGAGCAGGGGCGCTTGGTGTGTTTATTATTTTTTTCATATTGAAGTTTTTTATGTCACGAATGCAGGACTACATATTGATGAATTCTAACAGCATCCTTAATTTTCTAATGCCTCATGCCTCATGCCTAATGCCTAATGCCTAAACCTTAAAGCCGTAAATCAGGCTGGTTGCGTTTCTCGTATTTTAAATCCTTTAAGATACTCGATTTAATACCTATAAAGAAATTCCATGAACTTCTATCGCTAAATGGCACCCAACTAAAATTCATGCGCCAGCTCATTAAATCGCGTTCAAACCGCAATTGGGTATAGGTGAAGCCGGCGTTTTTTAAATCGTAGCCCGAAGAAGCGCCTATGGACCATTTTTCGGATAATTTAATATCCCCCGAAAACATGAGCGAATGTGATGATATTTCGTTTTCCCGCCTGTTATTCGAATAATTTAGAGCGTAGGCAATGCGTAAGTTCCAAGGGATGTTGCTATGGTAAAACTCACTGGGTTGTTCTTCCTCTTCTTCATCATCCGGATTCATTTGTTCGTTTGCAAAGTCTTCCGAAACGCCAAACAAATCATCGGCCCGTCCGCCACTGCGTAGGTTTTCCTCTATACCCTTTTTGTTTTTTTCTTTATCGCCCCCTTTTTTGCTCGATAAGGACCAACTGGTGGTTAAATTGGCACTGGTTAATCTAAAAAGGCTTCCACCGTTTTCAATGTTATATTTATCAATGCGGTTATTGTTGTTGTCTAGGGCATAGGGGTCTAGGGTAGCACCAAAATTGATGCTCATTTTATTGTCGAATATTTGTGTGCCGCCACTCATTCTTACGGGGCTCCATTGCAACGAATCGCCCGCAAAGTTATAGGAGGTACTAAAATTCAAATTATTCAATAAAATGATTTTTTTGGCCTCGGTAGCGGTGGTGTCCTTATCGCGAACCTTGGCTTCAATGTTGTTGGAAACCGAAATGCCCATAGCGCTGGAAAAGGCATTGCCGGGGCTGCCAAAAATGCCTTGTTCAAATCGGGTGTATTCTGCTTCACTTTTAGTTACTCCGTCGGCACTTACCACTTCAAAACTATCATAATATTTATCAAATGCAGGATTGATATTGTAGCTTATGGAAGGGCGAATGATGTGTCGGATGGCCTTGATTTTTCTGTCGGTGCCTTCTTTTTCAAAATTAAACATCCCGTAAATGGTGGTTCCTAAACTGGTACTGAAATTGTAGGTTCTAAAGGCGTCAAAACCTTTTACATCTTCGGTAATTGTTTTTTGGGTGGTGGCATCAAACGATTTTTTTATCGTGTTAAACGTCCAAACCTCATTAAAACTACTACTCGCACTTAAGCTAAAATATTTGAACAATTTAAAATTGGTACTAAGCGGGATACTGTGCTGAAAGCCTGCCAATGCATCGTTAAACATTTCTTTTTTGAAGAAGATGGAATCGCTGGTATTGATTCTGTTTTCACCGCGCACGCTATATTGCAAGTTAATATTTTGAATGATGCCCTTTTTTGAACCTGTTTTTGATGCAAAAGGGTAAATTCTGCCCAAACTTCCCTGAAAGGTTGGAAGGGTCATGTTTATTTCTTGGGTGTTGGTGTTTTGCGAATGTGTTGCCGTTAAACTAATGTTCGCCTCGGGTACTGTTTGGAAGGTTTTTGAATATGATACCGACGACGATAGGGTGTTATTTAAAAAGGCCCCCGAGTTGATCTGGTTTACCGAATTGCGGTAATATTTGCTGCTCCCTAAGTTTACCGAAGCGGAAAACCGCGAGTTGGGATTCGATTTTCCGTCTTGGCTGTGCGACCAACGGATATTGTAAATAGTCGATTTTGAATAATCGGGAAAACCACGTTCACTGTTTATCAGGTTTTCATATCTAAAACCGAAATTTCCACGAAACTTATAGCGCTTGGCATAGGTGCTTTCGGTACGCAACCCATAGCTGCCATTGGTGTAATAATCGCCCAAAATGGCCAAATCCACATAATCGTTAATGGCAAGATAGTATCCACCGTTTTGTAGAAAGTAACCACGGTCGTTTTGTTCGCCAAAACTGGGAATTAAAATACCTGAAGTTTGTTTTTCAGACTGTGGAAAAAAACTGAACGGCAACCAAACGGGTGTTGGTATATCGTAAATATATAGGCCCGCTGCCCCGGTAACAATTTTTTTTCCGGGTACAATTTTAGCTTTTAGCAACCTGATATAATATTCCGGATCGTCTAAGTTTTCGGCAGTAGTATATTTGGCATTCTTTAAAAAATAAACCGAATCGTTTTCCTTTTTGGTCAATGAAGCTATGATGGTGCCTTCGCCCTGTTCCGATTTTGAATTGTAAATAAGGGCTTTTTTGCTTTTGGTGTTAAACAGAATGGAGTCGGGCTCAACCACGTTACTGCCCTGAGTAAATACGGGCTTTTGGGTGTAGCCACCAATGGAATCGATTATTCCCTTGGCATACACCGTGTTTTTGGAATAATCGATGGTGATATCGCCGGCAGCAATATTCATGTCGCCATAATCAATGGTTGCCTCGTTGCGCAGGTACAGTTTATGTTCTTTTTGGTTAAACTTGGTGTAGTCGGTAGCGTGGTATTTTACCGTATGCTCCAAAAGTTCTTTTTTGGGTTTTATGGAATCCTTAAGCGTAGAATCCTGTGCCTTTTCTGAAGTTTGTGAAACCAACAAGCTATCGGCCCTCACAACAATACTGTCCTTAACGCTTTTATTAATGGCAGCATCGGGTTTTGGGGTGTCTTGTGCGAAGCTTAACGTGTTAATAAACACTGTAAAACTAAATGCAAAAAGTATTTTAAAGTTGTTTGTGTGCAACGCTTTTAAATGTATTTTTGTAAAAGTATGGCTCGATTTTTGAAAAGCCAAAATTACATATATTTTTCTGTGATTAATTTATTATTCAATTAAAATTTAAAATTAAACTAGGGTCGCTTGTTAACACTAAATAAACCACGTTTTTAATTTTTAATTTTACGCGATGTTTTTAAAACTTAAATAATGACTTAAAACCCGAAGGTATATTAAAACCATTAAAACCCTATAATTTATCCCATGAGAACGAACAGCGTATCACTTTTCGTATTATTTATAGTCGCATTAACATATTCCTCATTAGCAATAGCAAACAATAGCCCCCTAGACCATCAATTTGTGGTGGTTTTGGATGCTGGCCATGGCGGACACGACCCGGGCAATACAGGAAATGGTTACAAAGAAAAAGATATAGCACTAAAAATTGTATTGGAAATAGGAAAGCAACTGGAAAGAAACCCCAATATAAAGGTTGTTTACACACGTGAAACCGATGTGTTTGTCGATTTGTTTATGCGAGGTCAAATTGCCAACAAGGCCAAAGCCGATTTATTTGTGTCGGTACATTGTAATTCCCACCGCTCTGAAGCACATGGTACCGAAACGTTTGTGTTGGGTACGCACCGAAACCAAACCAATTTTGAGGTTGCCAAAAAGGAAAACTCGGTAATATTTCTTGAGAGCGATTATAAAAGTAAATATGGTGGTTTCGACCCCAATTCCCCAGAATCTGTAATGAGCATCTTAATTAGCCAAGAAGAATATTTAGATCAAAGCATCATGTTGGCAAGTTTCATACAAAATAGTTTCACAAATAAACTTAAACGAACCAATAGGGGCGTAAAACAAGCAGGATTTATTGTTTTGCACCAAACCGTTATGCCTAGTGTTTTGATAGAAGTGGGCTTTTTAACCTACAAAGAAGAAGGAGCTTACCTAAATTCCGCAAACGGACAAATGCAAATGGCAACTTCCATAGCCAATGCCATACTGGAATACAAACATAATTTGGATGGCAATGTGGGCGATTTTAAATACAGGATGTGCCCGATACCGCTTCAGCCCAAGAAACCAATACGAAATTACCCGATATTCCTGAAAATAAACCTAATTTGGTTACCGCAAAGGAAGGCGTTACCTTTAAGGTGCAAATTGCAGCCACAGCTAAAGCCATTGAAACCAAACCAAATAATTTTAAGGGCTTGCGGAACATAACACGTGAAAAAGAAGGCGGTTTGTATAAATATTTCTACGGAAATACTACCAATTATGAGAACATCAGAACGATGGAAGAGGAGGCTATGAAAAAAGGATACAAAACCAGTTTTATAGTTGCTTTTAAGGATGGAAAAAAAATAAGCATTACCGAGGCATTAAAAACAACCACCAATTAAAGAGTTTCTTTTTTAAATTTATTTTAAATTTGTACATCTAAAACCATTATTTTGAAAATATCAAAAGAAGTTAAAACGGGCATACTAGTAGTATTGGGAGTGTTACTTTTTATTTTTGGGTTCAATTACCTAAAAGGCATAAACCTACTGGAACCAACCAATGTATTTTATACCGAATTCGATTACAATGCCCTTGATAAATCCTCGCCAGTTACCGTTATGGGCAATACCGTTGGGAAAATTCAGGATATTGTTTACAATTATGATACAGGTAAAACAAGGGTGTCCTTTACCGTTAGCGAGCAATTAAAATTCTCTAAAAACAGTACCATTAAAATGTACGAAACCGGTTTAATGGGCGGTAACGCTTTGGCCATTCTTATTAGTAACGAAGGAGAACAGGCAAAACCGGGCGATTTTTTAAAATCTACCGTCGAATTTGGTTTGGTAACCAATCTTTCCAAAAACTTTTCTGGAATAAGCGATAATTTGGATGCTACCTTAAAATCAACCGACACTTTAATGGTTAGCTTGAACAAGTTGGTAACCGACAATTCCGCCGAAGGTTTAAAACAAACCATTGCAGAATTGAACACCACCTTAAAATCCTTTAAAAACACTTCAAATGCCGTTAATAGTGTTATCTTAAAAAACGACAAGAACATTGCAGAGGTTTTAGAAAACTTTAAAACTACCAGTAAAGATCTAGCCGTTTTAATCGCTCAATTAAAGGATGCCAATATGGGCGAAACCGTAGCATCGCTTCACAAAACCCTCGATAATCTAAACGCGGTGCTTGCAGCTGTTGAGCGCGGTGAAGGTTCTGTTGGAAAACTTTTAAAAGACGATGCCGTTTATAATAATTTAGAAGGGGCAACTTTACAATTAGAACAACTTTTACAGGACATGAAGCTGAACCCCAAACGCTATGTGCATTTTTCTTTATTCGGAAAAAAACCAAAACAATACGATGCCCAGGGCAATGAAATTAAAAATAAAGGCTAATTAATATCCTATGAATTACCTTTTCAATCTCCTTTTTCTAGCAGTCCTCGTTATTGGCATAGGTTATTTTGCAAAAAACGTAAAAAAGCTTATTCGGAACATTCAATTGGGGCAGCCAATAAATGTAAGCGACAACAAATCGCAACGTTTAAAAAATATGGCAATAATAGCTTTAGGGCAGAGCAAAATGGTACGTCGCCCCATTGCCGGCATTTTGCACCTAGTTGTTTATGTAGGCTTTATCATTATTAATATTGAAGTTTTAGAAATCATTATCGATGGAATATTTGGAACGCATCGAATAGGTTTAACTATTTTGCCAACAGCGGTTTACGGATTTTTAATTGGCACTTTTGAGGTGTTGGCGGTATTGGTTTTTGTATCGGTTATCATTTTCTGGATGCGAAGAAATTTCATAAAACTGGCCCGTTTCTGGAAAAGTGAAATGACCAGTTGGCCAAAAAACGATGCCAATTACATTTTGTATTTTGAAATGGTTTTAATGGGCCTGTTTTTAATCATGAATGCTACCGATGTTCATTTTCAAAACATCCATTCTGGCAATGTAATTAGTCAATTTATAGCGCCATTGTTTGAAGGTTTATCCGCAAACACACTTCATATTATCGAGCGAAGTGCATGGTGGCTGCACATTACCGGTATTTTGGTATTTTTAAATTACCTGTATTTTTCAAAACACCTGCACATTTTACTGGCGTTTCCAAACACATATTACGGCAAGATTGCGCCCAAAGGTCAACTAAACAATGTCGCTTCGGTTACTAATGAAGTCAAATTAATGCTCGATCCCAATGTCGATCCGTTTGCTTCACAACCTGAAGGAACGCAACCTGATGTACCGGCAAAATTCGGTGCCAGCGACGTTCAAGATTTAACCTGGGTACAACTTTTAAACGCCTACAGCTGTACGGAATGTGGCCGTTGTACCAGCGAATGTCCTGCAAATTTAACGGGCAAAAAACTATCGCCCCGTAAAATTATGATGGATACCCGCGACCGATTAGAAGAAGTTGGGAAAAACATCGATGCCAACAAGGGTACATTTAAAGACGATGGTAAACAGCTGTTGGGCGATTATATTACCCCTGAAGAGCTTTGGGCCTGTACCACCTGCAATGCCTGTGTAGAAGCATGCCCCATAAGCATCGACCCGTTATCAATCATCATCGAAATGCGTCGTTATCTGGTTATGGAGCAAAGTGCTGCCCCTACCGAACTTAATAGCATGATGGCCAACATTGAAAACAATGGTGCCCCTTGGCCTTACAATCAAATGGATAGGTTAAATTGGAAAGACGAATAATAGTATAATTTGGGCGTTACCAATCCCGATTGCTATCGGGACAAAATCCCTAACGCACACAAAATAACAAACAAAAGCACGCTATGAGTGAATTACTTAAAGTGCCAACCATGGCAGAATGTATGGCAGAAGGCAGGCAACCAGAGGTATTATTCTGGGTTGGTGCAGCTGGAAGTTATGACGATCGGGCCAAAAAAATAACCAGGGCATTTGTGAAAATCCTAAACAAGGCAAAGGTAGATTTTGCAGTATTAGGCACCGAAGAAAGCTCAACCGGCGATGTTGCCAAACGCGCAGGAAACGAGTTTTTGTTTCAAATGCAAGCCCTTTCAAACATAGAATTGTTAAACGCTTACCAAGTTAAGCACATCGTTACGGCCTGTCCACATTCATATAATACCCTAAAAAATGAATATCCAGAACTTGGGGGCCATTATAACGTGCAGCATCACACCCAATTTATTGCCGATTTAATTAAAAATAAGCGTTTAACCATTGAAGACAATTCAAACTTAAAAGGCAAGCGCATCACATTCCATGACCCGTGTTATTTAGGTCGTGCCAATAATGAATACGAAGCCCCAAGAACCCTATTGAAAAATTTAGGCGTTGAATTGGTTGAAATGAAGCGCAACCGAAGAACGGCCCTATGTTGTGGCGCTGGTGGCGCACAAATGTTTAAGGAACCAGAAAAAGGCGATAAAGATATTAACGTGCTTAGAACCGAGGATGCCCTTGAAACCCAAGCGAGCATTATCGCAACGGGCTGCCCGTTTTGCAATACCATGATGACCGATGGTGTAAAGGCCAAGGAAAAAGAAGCATCGGTGAAAATATATGATATTGCGGAATTAATCGCAAATGCCCAAAATTTATAAATTCTGAATTCAAAAATCGTAAATCAAATAAATGTTAGTAGATTTTAATACCCTGCCCGAAGAATCACGTGTTTGGATTTACCAAGCAAATCGCTCGTTTTCCGAAGAAGAAATTGAAGAAATACAATCAAAATTAGATGTTTTTATTGAAAACTGGACAGCACACGGCAGTGATTTGTATGCAGGCTATCTCATTAAATATAAACGGTTTATCATTATTGGTATCAATCAAAACTTAAATAAGGCTTCGGGTTGTTCCATTGATGAGTCGGTACGTTTTATTCAGCAATTGGAAAGTCAATATAATGTCGATTTATTGGATAAAATGAACGTTTCATACAAACAGGGCGATTTTGTAGCTTACAAAACGCTGATTGATTTTAAACAAATGGCAAAAGATAAGGCCGTTTCAAAAAACACCATTGTTTTTAACAATTTAGTAACCACCATTGCCGAATTTAACGAAAGTTGGGAAGTACCCGCAAGCGACAGTTGGCACAGTAGGTTTGTAAAATAAAGTATGCAATCCTTTATCGCAAAACTTAAAATTAAACGTTCATATATTAAATAAAATAAGCAGTTTTACAGCTCAAAAAAGGTATAAAATAATATGGCAAAGGAAATTTTCCTATTAAATATTTCTGGACAGGACAAGCCAGGGCTAACATCAAGTTTAACAGGCGTTTTGGCCGAATATGGTGCCAAGGTACTCGACATAGGGCAGGCAAATATTCACGATACTCTCTCATTGGGTATTTTATTTGAAATACATTCCGGCGCAAAATCGGCCGCCGTTTTAAAAGATTTGCTTTTTAAATCGTATGAACTTGGCATCAAGGCAAAGTTCACACCCATCACACTCGAAAATTACGAAAAATGGGTTACGCTTCAAGGAAAAGACCGCTATATTGTTACTATTTTGGGCGAAAAACTAACGGCTGAACAAATTTCGGAAGTAACAAAAATAATCTCAGAGAAAAACCTGAATATCGATTCCATAAAACGGCTTACGGGTAGAACATCTTTACTTAAAAAAGAAGAATATCCACGAGCTTGCATCCAACTTTCAATTAGGGGGCATATTGATGATAAACGTGAGTTTACCGAAAAATTCATGCAAATTTCAAGAGATTTGAATGTTGATATTGCTTTTCAAGAAGATAATATTTACCGCCGAAACCGTCGTTTGGTGTGTTTCGATATGGATTCAACCCTAATTCAAGCCGAAGTTATTGATAAATTGGCAGAATTGGCAGGAGTTGGCGATGAAGTAAAAGCCATAACCGAACAAGCCATGCAAGGTGAAATAGATTTTACCGAAAGTTTTACCAAGCGCATGAAGCTGTTAAAAGGGTTAAGTGAGGATGTGTTGCATGATGTTGCCGTAAACCTGCCACTTACCAAAGGCGCAAAAAGATTGATAGATACCTTAAAAAGTTACGGTTTTAAAACCGCCATTTTATCGGGTGGATTTACTTATTTTGGCCACCATTTACAAAAGGAATTGGGCATCGATTATGTATTTGCCAACCAACTTGAAATTGTTGATGGCGTATTAACGGGCGGCTATTTGGGTGAAATTATTGATGGCAACAAAAAAGCCGAATATCTTCAAAAATTAGCACAACAGGAAGGCATTGATATCAGTCAAACCATTGCAGTGGGCGATGGCGCCAACGATTTGCCCATGCTCAATCTTGCAGGTTTGGGCATCGCCTTTCATGCAAAACCTACCGTAAAGGAAAATGCGCAAAGTTCCATTTCAAGCATTGGACTTGATGGTGTTTTGTACCTGTTGGGCTACCACGATAGGCATATCGATTTATTGGAATAACCTGAGCTTATTCGTTAATTGTTGAAGCGACTGTTTAATTGGATTTAATATAAATTACAATCCTTCAAAATATTAAATATTATTTCGCGTTATTTTTTAATGGTTTCTTTTTTTATTTAGTGGTTTTTTAATGTTTCAATTATAAATTTTTAGCCGTTTGAAAACAAAAGCCTATTTGCTATACGTTGCATTTTTTAGCTTGTCATTTTTTGTTGGTGCACAAGAGTGGACCACAAATTTTGAAGAGGCAAAACAGGTTGCATCAAAAACCAACCAACATATTGTGCTGGTTTTTCAAGGTTCCGATTGGTGTGCACCCTGTATGAAATTAGACAAGGAAATTTGGAACACCAAGGAATATCAAGATTTAGCAAAAAATCATTTTGTAATGCTAAAAGCCGATTTTCCCAGAAAAAAAGCGAACAAACTTCCTTCAAACTTAGAATTACAGAACCAAAAACTTGCCGAAACTTATAACAATCAAGGCTATTTTCCTTTTGTGGTTGTTTTAGATAAAAACGGAAAAGTACTAGGAAACATGGGGTACGAAAAAATAACCCCAACACAATACTACACTAAGTTAGCTTCATTTATAAAATAATGTTAAAAAGTATCTGTAATGCCCTGCTTATTTTAATGACACTTGCTGCCACTTCTCAAAACGTTTATGAACGAACGTTGAAACTTATGGGAAGCCGTTTTGATATTACGGTGGTTGCAAATTCTGAAACGGAAGGCAATCAGTATATAGATTTGGCAGTTAATGAAATAGCAAGAATTGAAAAATTGATTTCTTCATGGGATGCCCGTTCCCAAACTTTAGAAATCAATAGAAATTGTGGAATAAAACCCATTATTGTTGATGAAGAACTGTACCAATTAATCAAGCGTTCCTTAAAAATATCAAAACTTACCAATGGTGCTTTTGATATTAGTTACGCTTCAATGGATAAAGTTTGGCATTTTGATGGTAGCATGACTGAAATGCCTTCGGAAGAAGCCATTAAAAACTCCGTTTCAAAAGTAGGTTACCAAAACATTATTCTAAACGACGAAAATCATTCTGTTTTCCTAAAGTTAGCAGGTATGAAGATTGGTTTTGGTGCTATTGGTAAAGGGTATGCAGCCGATAAAGCCAAAGCGTTATTACAGCAAAAAGGGGTTGTGGCAGGTATTATAAATGCTTCTGGCGATTTGAACACATGGGGAAAACAGCCCGATGGCAAAGATTGGATGGTAGCCATAGTGAACCCGTTAAATAAAAGCAAGGTTTTTTCATGGTTACCGGTGCATAATAGTGCGGTAGTAACTTCGGGCAATTACGAAAAGTATGTAACCCTAAACGGTACTTTATATACGCATATCATCGACCCCAGAACGGGTTACCCAAGTACTGGCATATTAAGCGCTACGGTTTTTGCGCCAAACGCCGAAGTGGCCGATGCCTTGGCAACCTCCATTTTTGTAATGGGTGTAGAAACGGGTTTGGATTTTGTAAACCAACTTAAAGGTGTAGAATGTGTTATTGTTGATGCTGATAATAAATTACATACCTCCCAAAATATTAATTTAAAACCTATTGATTAATGAAAAAGTTAACAATGCTTGTTCTTATAGCAATGGCATTTACATCGTGCACCGCTGTTAAAGAATACGAAAAAGTAAATTTGAGCGACCCCGATATGGTGTTGTCGCAAAAAAAAGTCAATCGGTTTGAAACAAATTTCCAAGTGTATCGCGAAGGTGCATCTGGCGCAAATGGTGGTAAATCTGGCGGTGGCTGTGGTTGTAATTAAATAATTATGAAGATGAAAAAGCTTATATACTTGCCAATTTTACTTTTTGCTGCACTAGGAATTGCTCAAGAAAACCAAGCCACTTTTAAAAAGCGTGTTTTAGAAACTACGGAAGTCGATTTTTTAACAAGCTATTATACCCAAGATGGAAATAACGCCTCTGTAACGGGTGGTATTGGAACAGAAAAACTTTCCGATTTTACGCCCACCATTGTAATAAGCATGCCTTTAAATGCCGATGATGTGCTTACAATAGATGTGGGAATTTCGGCATACACCTCGGCTTCTTCAAGTAACCTAAACCCGTTTGATATTAGTGGGGCCTCACGAAATGGTGGTGGTGATGACGACGATGAAGATGATGACAGAAATGCTGCAGGGAATGTTGTAGGAAGTCCATGGGTGGCTTCTTCTGGTGCTTCGCGACAAGATGTTTGGAGTAATGTGAATTTGGATTATTCCCATAGTTCGGATAATAGAAACACGGTTTGGAACGCGGATGTTTCATTAGCAACCGAATATGATTATTTTTCATTGGGTTTTGGTGGTGGCATACTTAAACAGTTCAATGAAAAAAACACTACACTAGGTGTTAATACAAAAATATATTTGGACACATGGATGCCAAAATACCCAACCGAGTTAGATTCGTATCTGGAAGTAAACGGTAATTTAAACCAAGGTTTTTTTGAAGGTATCACAATTTTAGATCAAAATGGTAATGCAAGTACAGGTTGGAACCCTATTTCGGGTTTTAAACTTATAGACAATAAGGGTAGAAATTCCTATTCACTATCTTTTAGTTTTTCACAAATATTGAATAAAAATGCACAGGTTTCGTTGTTTTTTGATGTGGTTCAGCAAAAAGGCTGGCTTTCAAACCCAATGCAACGTGTGTATTTTGCTGATGTTGCCAATTATTTTATTGGAAATGCCTCAAGTATAAACAACTACACGTCGCCCAACAATAAAGATGTTTTTCAATTGGCTGATGATATTGAGCGTTTACCCGATACGCGATTTAAGATGCCATTTGGCCTGCGCTTTAATTATTATTTCAATGAAGTCGTTACCATGCGAACCTATTACCGCTATTATTTTGACGATTGGGGTATAAAATCGCATACTGCAAGTATCGAATTGCCCATTAAAATCTCATCAAAATTCACCCTTTATCCAACGTATAGGTACTATAACCAAACTGCTGCCGATTATTTTGCGCCTTTTGATGAGAATATTTCCACAAATCAGTATTATACGTCCGATTATGATTTGTCTAAATTCAACGCCAATCAATATGGTTTCGGCATTGGTTATACCGATATTTTTACAAAATCGCACATTTGGAAACTGGGTTTAAAAAGCATCGATTTAAAATACAATAACTATAAACGCAACACCGGGTTAAATGCCAATATTGTTTCTGCTGGTGTTAAATTTGTTATGGACAACTAGTGTTTATAATCTTTTATAAATCTATCTTAAAGTTTTTTAATCTTCATCTTAAAAGTAGTATTTTGGCATGATTATTTATGTTGCTATTGCAATATATTGCTTAATCCATCCTTAAATATGCGTCAAATTCTATTATCAGTAGTTTTTCTATATACAAGCCTTTCAACCTTTGCACAAATTTCAGTCAACCCATTAATTTCTATTGATGCCAAAGCACAACAAAAATGGGTTGATAGCGTGTATGCATCCATGACTTTAAAAGAACGGGTAGGGCAGTTATTCATGGTACAGGTTATGTCCAATCAAGATACGATTGCCAAGAATAAAATTGTAAAATTGATACGCGATTACCGTATTGGGGGCTTGATTTATTCGTTGGGTGGCCCAGTAAGGCAAGCTAAATTGAATAATGAATTGCAGTCACTTTCTAAAATACCGTTATTGATTGGTATGGATGCGGAATGGGGCTTGGGCATGCGCTTGGATTCTACCTACTCCTTCCCTTGGAACATGACGCTTGGTGCCATAAAGGACAATGCTTTAATTGAACGCGTGGGCAAGCACATAGGTGAACACTGTAAACGCCTAGGGGTTCATTTTAACTTTGCCCCGGTAGTTGATATTAACACCAATCCGTTAAACCCCATAATTGGCAATCGGTCGTTTGGGGAAGATAGGGATAATGTTACCGAAAAAGCTGCGGCATTTATGAAAGGCATGCAAAACGCGGGTGTTTTGGCAAGTGCGAAACATTTTCCCGGACATGGCGATACCGATCAAGATTCCCATAAAACCTTGCCAACCATCAGTTTTAACGAAAAACGGATTGATTCGGTTGAATTGTATCCATATAAAAAATTAATCAACCACGGACTTTCAAGTGTAATGGTAGCCCATTTAAACGTACCTAGCTTGGAGCCATCGGGCTATCCTTCTTCCTTATCAAAACAAATTGTTACCACCATTTTAAAGGAACGATTGGGTTTTAACGGTTTGATTTTTACCGATGCATTAACCATGAAGGGCGCATCCAATTTTAAAGAAAAAGGAGCTATCGATTTGGCTGCGTTTCAGGCAGGAAACGATGTGCTGCTCATGCCAGAAGATGTTGGCGTTGGCGTTACCGCACTCATGGATGCCTACACCAATGGCACCATTACCGAAGCCCGTTTGGAACATTCGGTCAAAAAAATTCTACTAGCAAAATACAAGGTAGGCTTAAACCGCTACGAACCTGTTGGCTTAAGTAATTTGTCGGGCGACTTGAATCGATTGGAAGATAATATCCTTTATGAAGAACTGTTGGAAAATGCCATTACCGTTGTAAAAAACAAACAAGAGGTATTGCCCTTGAGTCATTTGGAAGAAAAAAACATTGCTTATGTTAAGATGGGAAGTGATGATGGCAGCGCTTTTTTGGATGAACTGAAAAAATACACCAAAGTACATGTGGTTGAAGCGACCATGTTGGACGAGCTTATGGCGAAATTACAGGATTATAATACCGTGATTGTAGGTTTGCACAATTCCAACGAAACACCTTGGAAAGCGTACCAATTTACAGAAACCGAATTAACCTGGTTATATGAAATAGCCAGAACGCACACCGTTATTCTTGATGCGTTTGTGAAACCTTACGCACTTTCTGATTTAGCAACGATTGAAAATATTGAGGCTATTGTGGTGAGCTACCAAAACAGTATTATCGCTCAACAAAAATCGGCACAACTTATTTTTGGCGGCATAGAGGCCAAAGGGGTGTTGCCCGTTTCCATTGGTACCTATTTTAAAGCGGGCGAAGGGATTTCAACCAAATATTTAGCTCGTTTAAGCTATACCATTCCCGAACGTGTTGGTATGGATTCTGAAAAATTAAAAAAAATAGATGCCATGGCGCAATCGGCCGTAGATGGTATGATGACGCCCGGTATTCAATTGGTTATAGCACGAAAAGGGAAGGTGTTTTATAGCAAAAACTTCGGAAAACCCACTTACGAAGGGAAAGAATTGGTTACCGACGATGCTATTTACGATGTAGCTTCCCTTACCAAAATACTGGCTACCTTGCCGTTGCTCATGGAACTGGAAGAAAAAGGGGTGGTAAGTTTAGATACCAAGCTTTCACAAATGCTACCAAGCTATAAAAAATCAAATAAGGCAAACATCACATTAAAAAGCATGTTATCGCATTATGCACGCCTAAAACCATGGGAACCTTTCTATTTGCATACCTTGGATGGCGATACAAAACTTCCCAGCGAAAAATATTATAGAAAGGAACGTAGCCAAAAATTCAATATTGAAGTGGCCAATAATTTATATTTACGCTCCGATTATCAAGATTCCATTCAAAAAATCATCAAAGATTCCAAACTATTGGATAAGCTTGCCTATAAGTATAGCGATTTACCTTATTACATTTTAAAGAAATATATTGAGAACTATTACGACCAAACATTGGATGTTCTTGCTGAAGATCATTTTTATAAATCGTTAGGCGCAAACCATACTATGTACAACCCATACCATAAAATAAGCAGCAGTAAAATTATTCCCACCGAAATTGACGATTATTACAGGCATCAAGAGATTCGTGGTTATGTGCACGATATGGGTGCTGCCATGCAAAACGGTATTGGCGGGCATGCAGGTATATTCAGCAATGCCAACGATGTTGCTAAAATTATGCAAATGTACCTTCAAAAAGGCTTTTATGGTGGAAAACGCTATTTTAAACCAGAAACACTCGATAAATTCAATACCTGTTATTTTTGTGAAAAAGGCAACAGAAGGGGCATCGGGTTTGATAAACCACAGTTAGGCGAAGATGGCCCAACCTGTGGCTGTGTATCGCTTAGCAGTTTTGGGCACTCAGGTTTTACGGGAACCTATGCTTGGGCAGACCCTGAAAAAGAAATCGTGTATGTGTTCTTAGCCAATAGAACCTACCCCAATGCAGGAGATAATGCCCTATTGAAATCGAATATTAGAACAGAAATACAGCGCTTAATTTACGAAGCGATTATTGAATAAGGACAATAAACAACAGAATATAGACAATAGACATGAGATGAAAGACGGAAGATAATTGGGTAACGCTTCTCACTATTTTCTCACGATAACATCTTTAAATTCAGAATAAAATATATGAAAATAGGAATAGTGTGTTACCCCACTTTTGGGGGAAGTGGCGTGGTTGCCACAGAATTGGGCTTGGAACTTTCAAAACGCGGGCATGAAATCCATTTTATAACCTACAACCAACCGGTGCGTTTGGAACTGCTAAGCAATAACGTGCATTACCATGAAGTGAACGTTCCCGAATACCCGCTGTTTCATTACCAACCCTACGAACTGGCCTTGTCAAGCAAATTGGTTGACATGGTTAAACTCCACAAAATAGAGATTTTACATGTACACTATGCCATTCCGCATGCGTATGCCGCTTATATGGCCAAAAAAATGTTGGAAGATTTAGGTATTTATATCCCCATTGTAACAACCTTACATGGTACCGATATAACCCTTGTGGGCAGTCATCCGTTTTATAAAACGGCCGTTACGTTTAGCATCAATAAATCGGATGCGGTAACAGCGGTATCACAAAGTTTAAAGAAAGATACCATGCGTTTGTTCGATATAAAAAATGAAATTAGTGTTGTACATAATTTTATAGATTTAGAAAAATACGCCCATAAATTTTCAGATTGCCAACGTGGAATGATGGCGAAAGAGGATGAAAAAATCATTACGCACATCAGTAACTTACGTCCCGTGAAGCGTTCGCAGGATGTTATCAGCATTTTCTATAACATTCAAAAGGAAATGCCCGCAAAGTTAATGCTTATTGGCGAAGGGCCCGAGCGGGAACAGATAGAATACCGCTGTCAGGAATTGGGCATTTTGGATAAGGTTATTTTCTTCGGAAAAAGTAACGAAATCGATAAGATATTGTGTTTTAGCGATTTGTTTTTATTACCATCGCAAACAGAAAGCTTCGGTTTGGCCGCTTTAGAAGCCATGGCATCTGGCGTTCCTGTTATTTCTAGCAACACAGGGGGAATTCCTGAAGTTAATATTCATGGCGTTTCGGGGTTTTTAAGCGATGTGGGCGATATAGGCGATATGACCAAAAACGCCCTATATATTTTGAGCGATCCGGAACGCTTGGCAACCTTTAAAGCCAATGCAAGAAACACTGCAAAAAAATACGATTTGCATACCATTGTACCGCAATACGAAGTTATTTATGAAGATACCTTGGCAAAATGCATGGTTTAACTGTATTTAAGATATATCTGGAATACATCACTAAGCAAGTTCATGAAATCAATAAAAATTTGAGATTTTTGGAAATGGCATCTAAATTACTTTAGGTGCCATGATGATTATCTTGCTGATTCTGTTTGTTCTATAGGAATAAATTTTTTTTCCAGATTACAGATACTTAATTTCTACTGCGGTTTAGTATTTTAAACTCTTCGTAACATTCGCTTATGGCATCTAAAATCTGCAAATCGTTGGCCGTTTGAATAAAACTTTTTGAATAGTTGCACTGACTTACAATTTCATCCAGGTCTATTCGGTCAACTTGTAGCAAAACCATAAGCATTTCACGGTCAAAACGGGTAGCCAACAGGTTTCTAATTTCATCATCCTGTTTCATTTTTTTCAATTTTCGCATCTCGTTGGGGTTTTTGCCAAACATGCGGTGCAAAAAATCGACCGGATTAAAAATGGAACCCATAATTTTGGTCACCGCTCCCGGTGAAGATGCCTCATAACCCGTACTGGGCAATCCGGAAATGCTATAACGGTAATTGTTATTGATAATGGGCACTTGCTTAATGTCAACTTCTAAATACCCCGTTAATTTTAGTTGGTTTACAACTACTTCTTCAAGCGCGAGTGCTAATTCGGTTAGTTCAATTTTGGAACTTCCAAATTTAAGCCAGTCGTTGGTAACCCTAACTTTTATCGATTTGAAACCCAAGTACGAAAAATGCAGGGTATCGTTCGCTTTTGCCGAAATTTTAAATTCACCTTTACTATTGGTAGCGGTACCAACCACTTGGTTAAGGTTTACAATGTTTACGCTCTCCAATACATCGCCGGTAGAAGCATTTACGACCACTCCCGTAGCTTTATCTAAATCTTGTGCCACTGCAGCGGCCGAAATAAATAAAAATAAATATAGGAAGTACTTCATATCATGAATTGGTTAATGCTTCGTGGGTTATAAAAGTACTAAACAAAAGATTAATAATAAATTTCTGAGTTTATTTTGACTTAATATTAACAAAAAGGCGATTAACGTCGGGAACGTCTGGGTTTTGAAATGGCCGAATCGGTTGGTTTGAAGTTGCCTCCAGCACGTCTTGCAGCCCTATTGGGAGCGCCATTGGTGTTGGGTTTGAAATCGCCCGAGCGCCTTGGTTTGGCGTCGCTACTGCTTCTTCTGTCGGGTCTGTTTCCCGAATCGCCTCTGGAACCTGAGCGTCTGTCGTCACTTCTTCTTTCACGTTTTCCACCGCTAAACCTGTCTGAACGTTTGCCACCGCCGCCGCGGTTTTCAGAAACTTCAACATTTACAAAGCGGCCTTCATGCTTATAATCGGTAAAAAATGCCAACACTTTGTCTTTTAATTCATTTTCTGTATTGAAAAACGAGAAGCTATCTTTAACTTCCACCTTAAAAACGTCGTCCCTACCCAGTTCAAGCACTTCTTTTAAAAAGTCTTTTAATTTCATCCAGTCAAAACCGTCCTTACTCCCCACGTTTATAAAATAACGGGTAGAATCGGAGCCCCCTTTAAACTCGCGACCGCCATCACGTGCGCCATCCCTATCACGGAAATCGGCATCGGAAACGTTCAGGTTTTTGGATTTTTGGTAATAGTTGAAGAAACGCGTGAATTCAACTGAAAAGAATTTCTTGATAAGTTCTTCCTTGCTGGTGTCTTCAAACAATTCATTGATGCTGGACAGGTATTTTTCAATTTCGGGATTAATCGCCGTGTTATGGATTTTATTGGCAAGCGACATTAATTGCACTTCACAAATTTCCATGCCATCTGGGATGTCTTTTTTCTGGAACGCTTTATTGATAATGCGCTCAATACTTTTTATTTTACGCACTTCACTTTTTGAAACGATAACCATGGAAACGCCTGTTTTTCCAGCGCGTCCTGTACGCCCTGAGCGGTGGGTGTAGGTTTCAATTTCATCGGGAAGTTGGTAATTTATAACGTGTGTAATGTCATCTACATCAATGCCACGTGCTGCCACATCGGTAGCGACAAGCATTTGGATTTGGTTTTTCCTGAAGGAATTCATCACCAAATCGCGTTGGTTTTGACTTAAATCGCCATGGAGGGCACCGGCACTGTACCCGTCTTCAATTAAACGCTCTGCTACTTTTTGGGTGTCGTTTTTTGTGCGACAGAATACAACCGAAAAAATATCGGGGTTGGCATCTGCCAAACGTTTTAAGGCATCATAGCGGTCGCGTGAATTCACCAAATAATATTCGTGCGATACCTGATTGGTACTTTCGTTTTTGTTGCCCACCGTAATTTCCTGTGGCTTGCGCATAAAGTTTTTTGCGATGGCAGCAACTTCGCGCGGCATGGTTGCTGAAAATAGCCAGGTGTTTTTTTCTTGGGGCGTGAAGGAAAGTATATCGGTAATATCTTCCTTAAAGCCCATGTTCAACATTTCGTCGGCTTCATCTAAAACAGCATACTCAATTTTTGAGATGTCAACCAATTTTCTGTTAATCATGTCTTTCATTCGGCCCGGTGTAGCTACAATAATTTGTGCCCCTTTTTTTACTTCCCTTGCTTGGTCGGTAATACTGGAACCACCATAAACAGCTACCACGTTCAGGCCTTTATAGTACTTGCCATAAAGTTTCATTTCGTTGGTAATCTGTAGGCAAAGTTCGCGGGTTGGCGAAAGAATTAAGCCTTGTGTGGTGCGGCTATCCACATTTATTTTGTGCAGCATTGGGAAACCAAAGGCCGCTGTTTTTCCGGTGCCGGTTTGGGCAAGTGCTACTAAATCGGTATCCGATTCCAGTAAAATGGGAATGGCTTTGGTTTGTACTTCGCTGGGGGTTGTAAAGCCTAAATCGGTAATGGCATGTAAAAGGTCGTCATTAAGACCTAAATCTTGGAATGTGTTCATTCGTTTATAAGTATTCGATGGTTTATGTCGTGTTAAACAAGAAGCGTATCGACTTAATAAACCTAAACTTCTAGTAACACATCCTCACCCTGAGGAATTTCAAGCGGCAAAGGTACGTTTTTATTTGAAACTACCTAGTGCTGAATTGATTATTTTGCTATTAACCCTTTCAGGGTTTAAAAACCTGAAAGGGTTAACTATGAGGTAAAATTTTGAATTGGAAGCGATAGTTGCGTTAGCGATTGTAGTGGTTAGCTTTTGGCGAGCGGCCGCATCGAGCCAAAACTATGAACGTAAAGCGAGACCCTTGTGGTAACGCCATAAAAAAAGCCTTAACTATTTGTTTGTTAAGGCTTTTTGGTTTAGTTTAATGTTTAGTTAGTGTATTATCCGTTCATGGATATTAAAAATTCTTCGTTGTTTCTGGTTTGTTTGAAGCGTTCGTTTATAAATTCCATAGCCTCAACGGGGTTCATGTCTGCAAGGTATTTGCGCATTACCCACATGCGTTGTATGGTGTTTTCGTCCAGTAGTAAATCGTCGCGACGGGTGCTTGAGGACGTTAAGTCGATGGCAGGGAAAATACGGCGGTTGGATATTTTTCTGTCCAATTGAAGCTCCATGTTACCGGTGCCTTTAAATTCCTCGAAAATAACCTCGTCCATTTTAGAGCCTGTTTCGGTAAGAGCGGTTGCGATAATGGTTAACGAACCACCATTTTCGATGTTACGTGCGGCGCCAAAAAAGCGTTTTGGTTTGTGCAGTGCGTTGGCATCGACACCACCACTCAATATTTTGCCCGATGCGGGCTGTACGGTGTTGTAGGCGCGTGCCAAACGGGTGATGGAGTCTAACAATATTACCACATCGTGCCCACATTCAACCAAGCGTTTGGCCTTTTCAAGAACGATATCGGCAATTTTAACGTGCTCGTGCGCTTCTTTATCGAAAGTTGATGAGATTACCTCGCCTCGTACATTGCGTTGCATATCGGTAACCTCTTCGGGGCGTTCATCGATGAGTAAAATCATTAAATACACTTCCGGATGATTGGCGGCAATGGCGTTTGCCACATCTTTAAGCAACATGGTTTTACCTGTTTTTGGTTGCGATACAATCATACCGCGTTGGCCTTTTCCGATGGGTGAAAACAAGTCCATGATGCGCGTGGAAATAGTGCTTTGTTTTTCGGCAATGTTGAATTTTTCTTTTGGGAATAAGGGTGTTAAGTGCTCAAAAGAGACGCGATCGCGCACCACTTCGGGTTTTTGTCCGTTAATTTTGGTTACCTTTATTAGTGGGAAATATTTTTCGCCTTCTTTTGGTGGCCTTACGTTGCCCAGAACGGTATCGCCCTTTTTTAGTCCAAACAATCTTATTTGCGACTGTGATACATAAATATCATCGGGCGATGATAAATAATTGTAATCGGATGAGCGCAAAAAGCCGTATCCATCTTGCATAATATCTAAAACGCCTTCGCTCTCAATAATGGCATCAAACTCAAAATCGGGCTCGCGGTAGCGGTTTCTAGTATCCTTATTGCCTGCATCAACGTTTATATTACCATTTTTTTGGTTTTTATGTTGGTTTGGATTTTGGTTTTGGTTAGGATTTTGATTTGGGTTTTGGTTCTTTTGGGGCTGGTTATGCTCTCTTTTTTGAGGCTGCTTTTGTTGGTTGTCGTTTTGGCGCTCGTTTTGGTTTTTTTGCTTTGGTGTGTTTTGGGGTTTTGGTTCGGTCTTGTTTTCGGCGGTAGGCGTATTGGTTGCTTCAGTTATTTCAGCTTTTGGTTCTTTTGCGGCCTTTGGTTCTTGTTTAACTGGAGTGTTCTTTACAGGTTTGATAACGCGCTGCCGTGGTTTTTTTGGTTCTTTTTTTTCTGGGGTACTTTCTGCGGCTTCAGGTTTTGGCTCTATAACGGCTTCAACCGCTTTGGGGTTTGCTGCTTGGTGATCTAAAATTTGGTAAACAAGATCGGATTTTTTTAGGGAACGAAACTTTGGGACGTTCAGTTTTTGTGCTATCTCTTGTAAATCAGACAGCTTTTTTTCGTTTAATTGAGAAATTTCAAACATAAATGTTTATTGAATGTGTGTTTTGAATATAAATTTTGAGTTGTTCTGAAAAAAATTGATTTTATTCTGAAGAATTAACAACCTCTACTTGTGGGTGTTGAGAATTTTATGCAATTATACAACTTTAATTTTATTTTTTTACACTAATTTTATAAAAGAAACTATTATTTTTGTGCACCGGCATTATATAGCAATATGTTACAGCGCATCCAAACCGTCTATCTTTTAATTGCAGCCCTAGTTTCGGCTGGCTTTATATTTGTATGGCATTTATGGGTTACCAATAACGAGGTTGTAGTGTATGCCAAGGATAATTTGCTGTATTTAAGTCTTTTTTTAGGCTCTGCATTATTATCTTTAATTGCAATTTTTAAGTATAAAAACAGGAAGTCGCAGTTTATTTTGGGGCGACTCAACATCATATTAAACTTTATTTTACTAGGATTTTTTGTGTATCAATCTCTAAATGTATCTGGAGAAACGGCGGTTTCTGAGAAAGGTATTGGGATGTTTCTTCCTATTGTTTCTATCGTGTTTTTGGCCCTAGCCAATAAGGCCATCAAGAAGGATGAAGATCTCGTAAAATCTGTAGATCGATTGCGATAAAACCTTATATCTTAGTAGTATTAGTGCGTTAAAACCCAGAGTGAAAGCTTTGGGTTTTTTAGTTTTATTGTTTGGGCGTTACCACAAGGGTCGGGCTATACGTTACAAGTCCTCGCTCTCCCGATAGCTATCGGGAGAGCTGTGGGCTTTTCACTTCTATCCCTAACGCAAATTAAACAACCAATAAAAATTGGTTTTTAAAAAAATGATGGTATCAATGGCGTTTTTCAAACTCAATTACTTCTAAGTTATCAATTTTAGAACCATCAATAGTAAAACGAAGCATGGTTCTAACCTTATGGAACCCATGTTTACCAACCGCACCAGGGTTCATGTGTAGTAAATTCAATTTTTTGTCAGGCATCACTTTTAGTATATGCGAATGTCCGCAGATAAACAGTTTTGGTGGATTTATTCTAATCTCCTCACGAACCCGAATGTTATAAGCACCAGGGTAACCGCCAATGTGCGTTATCCAAACCTCTACATCTTCACAAATAAACCGATTGTTTTCTGGGAATTCCGAGCGTATTTCGGTACCATCAATATTCCCGTAAACCGCTCTTAAAGGTTTTAGTTTTTTAATGGCGTCGGTCACTTTCAAATCGCCAATATCGCCCGCATGCCAAACTTCATCGGCCTGTTGTACATATTTTAGTATGTTGGCATCCATGTAACCGTGCGTATCCGAAAGAAGAAGTATGTTTGTCATATAAAATGTTAATCGTAAATTTAATCCCGATAGCTATCGCGACGTAAATCTACTTATCTTTGCACTTTCAACAAAAGTATAAAAAACAAATTGCGATATTTTATAGAATTTTCTTATCATGGTGCTGCTTATAATGGTTGGCAAAATCAGCCCAATGCCTTAACCGTGCAAGAAGTTCTTGAAAAAGGGCTGTTGTTGCTTTTAAAAACGCCCATAAGTACCGTGGGCGCTGGCAGAACCGATACAGGCGTGCACGCTAAACAAATGTTTGCCCATTTTGATACGGATGTTGTTTTTAATGAAGCAGATTTGATCTACAAACTAAATTCATTTTTGCCGAACGATATTGCCATACATGCTGTTTTTAAGGTGAAAGAAACCGCACATGCCCGATTTGATGCGATAAGTAGAACGTATCTGTACCGAATTTCGTTGCAAAAAAATGTGTTTAATTTTGCTTCGGCGTATTATGTGAAACTGAATTTGGATGTTGAAAAAATGAAGGAAGCTACAAAAATATTATTTCAGTATCGCGATTTTCAATGTTTTTCAAAAGTAAATACCGATGTGAAAACCTATAATTGTGAATTGATGCAGGCCGAATGGTTTTTTGAGGACGACGAACTTCATTTTACTATCAAAGCCAATCGTTTTTTAAGAAATATGGTACGTTCCATTGTAGGTACCATGGTACAAATAGGTTTAGGCAAGTTGCAGGTTGAAGATTTGCATGCCATTATTAAATCTAAAAACAGACGGGAAGCTGGGTTTTCGGTACCTGCCCATGCGCTTTATTTAACCAAAATTGAATATCCAAACGCTATAAAATTATAATGGCCAAAGAAAAAGAAAATATTTTCGATTATAGATTGTTTAAACGCTTGTTTCAATACATAAAACCCTACCAGGGCATCTTTTATGGGTTGTTGGTACTGGTTATACTTTTGGCCATATTTACAACGGCAACACCTTACATTACCAAATACGCCATAGATAATAGCATAGCCGTTAAAGAACCCAAAAGTTTTCTGTTTTATGTAATGGTTATGTTTGCGGTTTTAATTCTTCAAACCATATTCCAGTTGGCTTTTATTTATTATGCGGCTTGGTTGGGGCAAAATTTGGTGATGGATGTACGCGTGAAGCTGTTCAACCATTTGCTTAGTTTTAAAATGAAATATTACGACAATTCCTCGGTTGGTGTGCTCATTACCCGGGCAGTTACCGATATGGAACGAATCGCCGATATTTTTGGTCAAGGATTATTCACTATTTTTAGGGATTTACTGGCCATGGTGGTGGTTTTTGGGGTGATGGTTTATATTAATTGGCGCTTGAGCTTCATCGTGTTCATCATGTTGCCTTTATTAATGTACGCCACCCGTATTTTTCAAAAATATATGAAAGTTACCTTTGAAGAGGTTAGAAATGAAGTATCCAATTTGAATTCATTTGTACAGGAACGCCTTACAGGGATGAAGATCCTGCAATTGTTTACCCGTGAAAAAATTGATTATAAAAACTTTACCGTTATAAACGAGCGCCATAAAAAGGCCTGGTTAAAAACGGTTTGGTATAATTCCATTTTCTTTCCGTTGGCCGATTTGGTTTCCTCCATCAGCATTGGTTTGGTGGCATGGTACGGCGGTTTGAACATTGTATTGAAAGGCACCGAAGTTTCGCAAGGTGATTTAATTGCGTTTGTGATGTTTATCCCGATGTTATTCAGGCCTTTACGCCAAATGGCCGATAATTTTAATACCCTGCAAATGGGTATGGTGGCGGCAAACCGTGTATTTAAAATTTTAGATACCACTTCGCAAATTGACGATAATGGCACCCATATAGCCGAACATTTTAAGGGCAACATTACCTTTGATAAGGTTTTTTTTAATTATGTGGAAGATGAAGCGGTTTTAAAAGGCATTTCGTTTGAGGTGAAACCGGGTGAAACCGTTGCCATAGTTGGCGCAACGGGAGCCGGAAAATCGACCATCATTAATTTGCTGAACCGTTTTTACCAAATTAATAAAGGCGTTATTGCTATTGATGGTATGGATATCAAACAAGTTACCTTGGCATCCTTACGCACACAAATTGCTGTGGTTCTTCAAGATGTATTTCTGTTTGCCGATACCATTATGAATAACATCACGCTAAATAATCCTAAAATAACCGAAGCCCAAGTAATCACTGCCGCCAAAGATATAGGCGTACACGATTTTATAGCCAGTTTACCGGGTGGCTACCACTACAATGTAAAGGAACGCGGGGTGATGCTCTCTTCGGGCCAGCGGCAGCTCATTTCGTTTTTGCGGGCCTATGTAACCAACCCCAGTATTTTGGTTTTGGATGAAGCGACCTCGTCCGTCGATTCGCATTCGGAACAGCTCATTCAAAATGCCACCGATAAAATGACCAATGGCAGAACCTCCATTGTAATTGCCCACCGACTGGCTACCATAAAAAAAGCAGACAAAATAATAGTTATGGATGCCGGCAACATTGTTGAGGAAGGTACCCACGCCCAACTTCTTAAAAAAGAAAACGGCTATTATAAAAATTTATATGAAGTGCAGTTTTTAAAGGAGGAAGCGCTTTAGGCCAAATCCTTTTTAATCATTAGGTTAAGTTGGTCTATATCGTCAAACACCACAAATTCCCCATCCTTAAAATAGGAAATATGGCCTGTTTCCTCACTTACCGCAATGGCCAAGGCATCGGTTTTTTCGGTTATTCCAATGGCAGCCCTATGGCGTAACCCAAAGCGTTTTGGAATGGTTTTTTCATTGTTAACAGGTAATATTACGCGGGTTGCCTTTACAATATTGTTGCTAACAATAATAGCACCGTCGTGCAATGGACTGTTTTTAAAAAAAATACTTTCAATAATAGGCTGGGTTACTTTTATATTCATTTCATCGCCCGTAGTGCTTAAAAAGTCTAAATTGTTATTCCGTTCAAAAACAATTAAGGCCCCTGTTTTAGAACTTCCCATTTTAACACACGCCGATAAAATGGCATCTACATTGGTTTCATCGGTGTTTTCGGTTTTTAAAAATTTAAGCTGTTTTAAAAACTTACCGCGTCGGCTAAAATTAGTAGAGCCCACCATCAACAAAAACTTACGGATTTCCGGTTGAAATACCACGATGAGCGCGATAATGCCCACCTTCATAAAGCCCCCAAAAATGCTGGACAGCAATTCCATGTTTAAAAAATTGGTAAGTCGCCACACCAAATAAATGATGATGATACCAATAAAAATGTTAATGGCAACAGTACCTTTTATAAGCTTGTAGATGTAATAGAGTAGGAGTGCTACCAGGATAACATCAATGACATCAACTACCGAGAATTTTAAGAGGTCGTTAAAAATTTCCAAAGTATTGGGGTTTTGGTAAATTTAATAAAATATGTGTTATGGCGCGTTAAAAATATATTCGTGGTTTGAAATGGACACGTTTTTAGCATCCCATTTAGAAAGTTCTGATTTTATCGTGATGTAATATTGAAATGATAACTGGGCATTGAAAGAAAGATGGTAGATTTTGTTTTCTTCATTTTGGGAACTTTTTTTATTAAGAACCTTCACTAAATTTTTGATATTGGTTTTATATTCATATTCATCTGGCGAGAAAATTATAATGTCGCTCAAATCCATAACGGCGATACTGTATTGGTCTTCAAGTACTGTTTCGGCCTCTTCGGTATGGTAAACAACATGGGTAAACTCGATAAATCCAAGATTTTTCTTACTAACATCGTTGCACGTAAAGTAGTTTTTGGCACTTTCATTCTTATGGCCTGCGTTTCCTTTTTTCTCCTGTAAAAATTGAATGTGTGGAATTACTTGTTTTAACGTAAATCGTTTGTCTACGTTAATTAACCAATTGGTGGTAGTAATCAAGTTTTTTCTGTTCAGGTCCACTTTGTCCGTTTTAGTATCATCATAAAACAGATAAGCCGCAGAAACATCCTCCAATGTTGAAACATCAGCATGGTGTATTTCGGGCAGTTGAATTACTTTTTCTTTTCCACAGGAAAAAATAAAGAGTACCCAACATAAAAGTAATGTAGATTTCATTTTAAGGTTTTAAAGATTCTACTAATTTAATGGTTTCCATGGCTTCTTTTACATCGTGCACCCGTAAAATGGCCGCTGCTTTTTGCAACGCTATGGTATTTAAAACGGTGGTGCCGTTTAAGGCATCGTTTGCTGTAACCCCCAATTTTTTATAAACCATCGATTTTCTGGAAACCCCAACCAACAGGGGCTTGTTTACCATTTTAAATAATTCCAGATTGTTCAATAGCTCAAAATTTTGCTCCAATGTTTTTGAAAACCCAAACCCCGGATCTATAATAATATCTAGCATCCCCAACGCTTGGGCTTCCCTGATGCGTTCAGAAAAATAAAACAAGACTTCTTTTGTAATGTTTTCATAATTAGTGTGTTGTTGCATGGTTTGAGGTGTACCCCTAAGGTGCATTATAACATAGGGCACGCGCAATTTGGCAACGGTTGGCAGCATATTATCGTCTAATTTTCCGGCCGAAATATCATTAATCAAAGCAGCACCTGCTTCAACGGTTTGTTTTGCAATTTCGCTTCTAAAGGTATCTATTGAAATTAAGGCATTAGGAAACGACTTCAAGATTAACTTTACAACAGGCAAAATGCGGTTTAATTCTTCAGTTTCGCTTACATGGTCTGCGTTTGGGCGCGAACTGCAAGCACCCATATCAATAAATGTAGCGCCTTCAAGAAGCATTTTTTCCACTTGCTTTAGAATGGCCGTTTCGTTTAAAAACTTACCGCCATCGTAAAAGGAATCGGGGGTGAGGTTTAAAATTCCCATCACTTTTGGCAACGACAGGTCGATGAGTTTTCCTTTGCAATTAATGGTCATAACGCTAAAATTCCAATAGTTTATGTTCTAAATTCCAAACCTAATACTTTAAATCTGAAACATCAAAAAGAGTTATGAAAACTTTAAACATTAAACTTTTGAACTTTAAACAATTTAAACGAAATTTACGCAAAATTCAATACATTTCATGCAAGATACTTCAAAGCAATATGATGCCGTTATTGCAAACTGCAAAAGTTTATTTGTTAAAAAAATGGCCGATTACGGTTGTGCATGGCGCATCTTGCGGTTGCCTTCGCTTACCGATCAAATTTTCATAAAAGCACAGCGTATTCGAGGACTACAACAAAATGCCGTTAGAAAGGTAGATGAAGATGAAGTGAGCGAGTTTATTGGTATCATTAATTATTGTATTATGGCCCTGATTCAGTTGGAAAAAGGGGTGGTTGAAAAACCGGATATCTCATCCAAAGAGGCCATCGCACTATACGAAAAACAGGTGGCTGCCACCAAAAAATTAATGGAAGACAAAAACCACGATTATGGCGAAGCATGGCGCGATATGCGGGTAAGCAGTTTAACCGATTTGATTTTGCAAAAGTTGTTGCGCGTTAAATCCATTGAAAATAATGCAGGAACCACCCAAGTTAGCGAAGGGGTTGATGCCAATTACCAGGATATGGTAAATTATGCGGTTTTTGCTATGATTTTGCTGGAAGAAAACCAGGCTAAATGATAGTATTTCCTGCAAAGTCAGGAATCCATTATAAAGAGTGAGTTTCAATTTAAAAGATTCCTGCTTTCGTAGGAAAGAAAAAAGTTATGAAATATTTAGTAAGCATATCCAGAATCTTTGTAGGTGTTTTATTCATCATTTCAGGATTGATAAAATTGAACGACCCACTTGGTTTTTCATATAAACTGCAAGAATATTTTAGTGTTGAAGTTCTAAACATCCCGTTTTTAGAGCCTTATGCACTCATGATTTCGGTATTGGTGGTGGTGTTTGAGGTTATTTTAGGGGTGTTTTTACTTATTGGCTACAAACCCAAGTTCACGGTGTGGAGTTTGTTGCTTATGATTGTGTTTTTTACGTTTCTAACCTTTTACTCTGCCTATTTCGATAAGGTTAAGGATTGCGGATGCTTTGGCGATGCCCTAAAGCTAACTCCTTGGGGAAGCTTCACCAAAGACGTGGTGCTCTTGTTTTTTATACTCATTTTATTTTTTGGGGTTAAGCACATTAAACCGGTGTTCAACAACTTACAAATCACTATTTTAGCATCTCTAAGTTTTATCTTTAGTTTCTGGTTGGCTTACCACGTATTGATGCATTTGCCTGTTATTGATTTTAGAGCGTATAAAATAGGCAACAACATACGAGAAGGGATGAGCATACCCGAAAATGCACCAAAACCTGTGGTAGAGTATTATTGGAAATTTAAGGTGGACGGAAAGGAAAAAATTATCACCACAACTGGCACTTACCCATCGGTTGATGGCGAGTTTTTAAGTGTGGACACTAAGGTTATAAGTGAAGGCTATCAACCACCTGTTGTCGATTTTTCGATTGAAAATTCAGATGGGGACGATTTAACGCAACAATTCCTTTCAGAACAAAATCTCATCATCATTGTTTCATATAGCTTGGAGCACATGGAAAAAGCCGGAGCCGATAAATTAAAAACCTTTTCAGATGCTGCATTGAAAAAAGGCTATAAAGTAATTGGTTTAACAGCTTCGGGCGATGCCGAAAAAGAACGTATAAAAAAACAGTACCAGTTAAATTTCGATTTTTATTTATGCGATGAAAAAGCCCTTAAAACCGTGGTACGCTCCAACCCCGGAATTTTAGAATTGCACAAAGGTACGGTAAAGCAAAAAGTGCATTGGAACGATCTTGAAGATTTGAAGCTACTGTTAAAAGTTAAAAGTTAAAAATTAAAAGTTAAAAGTTACTTCGTACAACTAATCTGTTAATGATAAAAGATTTGCAGTTGAGCAAATAACCCATAACCAAATAACCATTCTACAAACTGATAAGCTATCTATTAAATAAAATCACTTATGCAATGCTCACCTTGTTTGGAGTGGTAAGCGTTATTTTCTTTTTGTTTAATGTACTACCGGGCGATCCGGCACAAATGATGTTGGGCCAAAATGAAGATAGTGCCCAATTGGCCATCGTAAAACAAAAATATGGTTTCGATAAGCCGGTAAGTACCCAATATTTTTATTATTTGAATGATTTATCGCCCATTTCCCTTCATTCAAAAAATACCGGGGATTATACCTATTTGAGACCGGGAAAATATAGCGCGATAAAACTATTCGCGATAGGAAACACAACCCTAGTTTTAAAATTTCCTTATTTGCGCGAATCGTTTACCAAACAGGGCAAAAAAGTAAGTGCGGTTTTGGCTGAAACCTTGCCAAATACCTTTGTTCTGGCGGTTTCAGCAATTGTAATAGCCATGCTATTGGGCATTTTTTTAGGTATTATCTCAGCACTTTTTAAAGACCGATGGCTCGATAAAACCATCCAGATTTTCAGTACCTTTGGTATGAGCGTGCCTTCCTTTTTCAGTGCCATTTTATTTGCGTGGTTTTTTGGTTTCATACTGCATAAATACACCCATTTGGAAATGACGGGCAGTCTTTACGAACTCGATGATTATGGCGAATCCAACCATTTAAAATTAAAAAACCTGCTACTTCCAGCCATTGTTTTAGGCATTCGCCCGTTGGCGGTTGTTATCCAACTTATGCGTAATTCGTTACTCGAAGTTTTCAATCAAGATTACATCCGTACCGCAAGGGCCAAAGGGTTAAGTGAGTTTCAAATTATAAAACGGCATGCGGTTAAAAACGCCCTAAACCCTGTGGTTACGGCTATTTCGGGGTGGTTTGCATCCATGTTGGCAGGTGCCGTTTTTGTGGAATATATTTTTGGTTGGAATGGTTTGGGAAAAGAAATTGTAAATGCCCTAAACACCTTAGACTTGCCCGTAATTATGGGTTCGGTTTTAGTGATCGCGTTATTATTCATCATTATTAATATTTTTGTCGATATAATTTACGTTTGGTTAGACCCTAAAGTAAAACTTCAGTAATTTTGCAGTTCCTGCGAAAGCAGCAAACTCTAAAAAAAGGAAAATGAAAATATTCAAATACATACTAATCTTCTCATTCAGCTTTTTAGGCTGCAAAGCACAGGAAAAACCCACCCAATTTTCCGAAGCAGCTTTAAACGACACTTTTATAACGCTTGATGGTGCTACTACAACATTTAAAGCTATTTTGGAAACCAATAAAGGCAAAACAACAATCGTTGATATTTGGGCATCCTGGTGTAGCGATTGCATTAAAGGCATGCCAAAAGTTAAAGCATTGCAACAACAATTTCCTAATGTAAATTATGTGTTTCTATCTTTAGATAAAACCCAAGAGGCCTGGAAAAAAGGTATCGAAAAATACGATGTAAACGGCGAGCACTACTTTATGCAATCGGGTTGGAAAGGCCCTTTTGGGGAATTCGTGCAATTAGATTGGATACCGCGGTACATGGTTATCGACCAAAACGGGAACATAAAATTATTCAAGGCCATTGAGGCTGATGATGAGCAACTTATAAAATTTTTAAAATAACTATTAATAAATTCCCTCGCAAATAAGGGTAAATTCAAAATGAGACAACAAATTGTAGCAGGAAACTGGAAAATGAACAATGATCTGGCACAAACCGAAACATTGATTACAAGTTTAAAAAACCAAACAAAAACATCAAACGCCGAAGTGATGATAGCGCCAACTTTTACCAATTTATGGCAAGCCTACCAAACCTTAAAGGACGATACCATTGAAGTAATTGCACAAAACATGCACTTTGCCGAAAATGGCGCTTATACAGGCGAAATAAGTGCCAGCATGTTAAAGAGCGTTGGTGTAAAAACCGTTATTTTAGGTCACAGCGAGCGTCGTGAATATTTTGGGGAAACCGATACCATTCTCGCAAAAAAAGTCGATACCGCCCTAGCGCATCATTTGCGCGTTATCTTCTGTTTTGGCGAGGTTTTGGCCGATAGAAAATCTGGAAACCACGAAAACATTGTGGAAGGCCAAATTAAAAACGCCTTATTCCATTTAGAAGCTTCTGCATTTAAAAATATCGTGTTGGCTTACGAACCTGTTTGGGCCATTGGCACGGGCGAAACCGCCACTCCGGAGCAAGCACAGGATATGCACGCTTTTATCCGTAAAACCTTGGCAAACAAATACGGCAACGATTTGGCAAACAGCGTGTCCATTTTGTACGGTGGCAGCGTAAAACCCAATAATGCCCAAGAAATTTTCTCGAAACCAGATGTAGATGGGGGCTTGATTGGCGGTGCAGCATTGAATGCTAACGATTTTTTCGCCATCGTAAACGCGTTCTAAATTCAATTAATTTATCAGTTCCTTAAAGAAGTGAATTTTTTTGGCGTTACCCAAGGGTCGGGCTTTACGTTACAATCTTTTTTAAAAAACCATCGTATTGCCTCAGTAAACATGTATTTATTGAGGCAATTTCTAAAAATAGTCACAGCTATTTAGTATTTTTAAAAAAGGATTTTCACTCCAATCCCTAACGCAAACGCACAACTTCAATCAAAAATCCGTAAAACAAAAAATCGTAAATAATCATGTCCAATTTAATATATATCGGCTACGAGTTTAAAGTAACACCCTTGCAACCCGGTACCGAAATACTTATTGCAGAACTTGGTTACGCAGGTTTTGAAAGTTTTGTTGAAACAGATGAAGGCGTTACGGCCTACATTCAAAAAAACGTATGGAACGCCTCCATACTCGACGATGTTCAAATTTTAAATTCAGAAGAATTCAAAATAGATTTCACGTTCAGCGAGATTGAACAAACCAACTGGAACGAAGAATGGGAAAAAAACTTCAACCCAATTGTTGTTGATGGCATTTGTACCGTTCGCGCACCATTCCACGAAAAACCCAATACCAAATACGATATCATCATCGAACCAAAAATGAGTTTTGGAACCGGGCACCACGAAACCACGCACATGATGATTCAGCATATCTTAAAAAATGATTTTACCAATAAATCGGTATTGGATATGGGTTGCGGCACGGGTGTTTTAGCGATTTTGGCCGAAAAAAAAGGCGCAAAACCCATTGATGCCATCGATTATGATAATTGGTGCTATTTGAACAGTATTGAAAATGTGGAGCGTAATAAGTGTAGCCATATTACGGTTATCGAAGGCGATGCCAGCGTTTTAAAAGATAAAAAATACGATATTATCATAGCCAATATCAACCGTAATATTTTGTTGAATGATATGGAAGCCTATGTGGCTTGTTTGAACAAAAACGGACTTCTATTTTTAAGTGGGTTTTACAACGACGATTGTTCCGTTATACAGGAAGCGTGCGAAAATTATGCGTTAAAATTTGTTGAAAAATTAGAAAAAAACCATTGGGTTGCCTTAAAATTTTTAAATTAGTGGGTAGTTTTTTGAAGTTAGAAATAAAATATTAGAAGTTAAAAGTTAATTTAATTCTCATAACCCCATAAAATTTCAACTTTATAAAACTATAAACCGATAAACAACAGGGCAACAAACGTTTTAAGAATAGAAACCATGAGCACTAAAGAAAAAACCTTAGAACAATTACTGGTAGAAGAAGGGTTATTGACCCAAAATGAAATTGTGTTGTATAACGACGACGTAAATACCTTCGACCATGTTATCGAAACGCTAATCTATGCCTGTGATCATACGGCAGAACAAGCCGAACAATGCTCACTTTTGGTGCATTATAAAGGGAAATGTACAGTAAAAACAGGTCTTTACGACGATTTAAAACCGCGTTGCAGCATGTTGCAGGAAGCAGGTTTAAGTGCCGAAATTATTTAATGGCCTAAGCATAATAAAAAAACCACCAAAATCCTAAATTTTGGTGGTTTTTTTATTGCTAATTTTCAAGGGTGTTACTCCATTTTAATAACTATAAATTGGGTGCGTCTGTTAAGTTGATGTTGTGCTTCGGTACAAGGTATTGAACCATCGCAGCCATTTGTTAATTTTTGTTCCCCAAAACCTTTATATGCTGTTATTCGCGAAGGGTTCACTCCTTTGTTAATTAAATACTCATAAGTGGCTTTGGCGCGTTCTTCGGATAAGGCATGGTTGTATGCTGTTGAACCACGAGAATCGGTATGCGACTCAATTTTAATGACCATATTTGGGTAGGTGGTTTTCATCAGACTTACAATGCGATCCAATTCTAACGTACTATCATGGCGAATGTCGTATTTATTAAAATCAAAATAAATAGGTTCCAGTTCTGCAATAGGCGTAACCGTATTTTTTTCTGGATTTATTGCCACGTTTTTAGAGATACTTGTAACGTTTTTTGCAATATTTTTCGACGTTACTGGCACGGAAGAATCAAGATATGCATCCTTTTTAACATTCAAAGTATAGTCGGCGTCTCTATCAATGGTAATGTCGTAGTTTCCATTAACATCGGTCTGTACAGTTGCAACGGGGTTATTGGCGGTGTCAAACAAAGTAACGGTTGCGTTTTCAATTGGCATGTTTGTTTCTGCATTGGTAACCACTCCTTCAATTTTTAATTGTGGCGTTCTGTTGTAAGCATAAATATCGTCGCTGCCCACACCTCCATCTCTGTTTGATGCAAAATATCCGGATAGGCCGTCTTCATTCATAAAAAATGAAAAATCGTCTTTACTGGAATTTATAGGCATTCCTAAATTGATAACACTTACTATTTTGTTGGCATCTGAAACCGTTCCGAATACATCCAACAAGCCCAAACCAGGATGTCCATCAGAAGAAAAGAACAAGGCATCTTCATTATTTAAAAAAGGGAAACTTTCATTTCTATTGGTGTTTATAACGTTTCCTAAGTTTTGAGGCGTGCCGTAAGAACCATCACTTTTTATGTCAACGTAATAAATATCGGTGCCACCAAAACCTCCGGGCATATCGGATGCAAAATATAGCTTTGTATTGTCACTATTTAAAGCGGGATGGCTTATGGAGTAGGAGGGACTGTTGAATGGTACTTCCTGAATGTTTTTCCATGCGTCATCAACGAGGGTGGCCTTGTAAATTTTTAAGTTGGTAACGCCTGCATCGGTTTTTCCTAAAACCCGTTTATTGAAGTCGTTTCTTGAAAAATAGAGTGTTTTTCCGTCTTTTGAAATGGTTAATGGCCCTTCATGGTAAAGGGTGTTGATGTCGCCTTTTATCTTCGATTTTGTGTTTACCACCGTGTCGTTTTTTAACTTCACGTACATATCCAAAAAAGGTTCATTGTTCCAGCCGTAGTTGTTCTTTGTTAAAACGCCTTCATCCCTAGAGGATACAAAATAAACGTTTCCGTTTTTTTCATAGGCTCCAAAATCGCTGTACTTTGAATTGAATTTTACTTCTTTTAAGCTATATGGTGGTTTTGCGCTAAAGATGCTGTTTATAAAATCGGCATCCTTTAAAAATTTAGATTCATTTATTTCGCCGCCAGTATCTTTAAAGCGTTTTAACCATATTCGCGATTCTTTATAATCTTTGGTTCCACGCAATGCTTGTGCATAATTATAGAAATAGTAATTGGGCACGTTGGGTTGTTGAACGGCTTTTTTATAATAGACCACCGCGCTGTCTGGGTTGCGCATGTAGGCATAACAATCGGCCAATTGGCGGGTTGCATAATCGGCATTGTCATTTTTTGAGATAAGTTCCTTATAGGCTTGGGCAGCATGAACAAACGAAAATTTGTTAAATAGGTTATCTGCCTTTTTTTGTAAACCAGATTGCGCTGAAGCAGAAAAACTAACTGCTAAAACGATGCTGGTTACTATGTAGTTTTTTAATCTCATGGGGTCTTTATTTTAATTAAAAATCTAAATAGCGTTTGCTATCAAACGCTGGTGCTTCTTATTCCATTTTAACTACGATGAATTGGGTACGACGGTTTAATTGATGATCGGTTTCCTCGCATTTAGCACCATCTTCGCAACCATTGGTCAATCTACGTTCACCAAAGCCTTCGTGGGCTGTAATGCGTTCGGGCTTAATGCCTTTAGAAATTAAGTATTCATAGGTTGAGTTGGCCCTGTCAATAGATAACTTATCATTGTAGGAAAGTGCGCCTCTGGAATCGGTATGCGATTCAATACGGATTACCATTTCAGGATAATCGACATTCATCAACTTAACAATTTTATCAAGTTCCAAAGCGGCATCTTTACGGATGTTGTGTTTGTCGTAATCAAAATAAATGGTGTTCAATTCGGCAAGTTTAACAACGTCGGGTTTGGGGTTCAACAGTAAATTGGCTTTGATGGTTGTTAATTCCGTTTGTAAATGTTTTGAGGTGAAATTTCTATAATCGTCTATATATTTATTCTGTCCTGCAACAATTTTATAATCTTTGTTCCTGTCTATGTTAATTTGGTAAAAACCATTTTCATCGGTAACCATATCTGCAATTTTATTGCCTTTGTCATCAAATAGCGTGATGAGGGAGTTGGCGACGGGCTTAGTGTTAATGGCATCGGTTACAACCCCTTCAACTTGCAATGTGGGCACTCGGTGGAAGGCATAAATATCGTCATCACCACGTCCGCCTTGTCGGTTGGAAGCAAAATAACCGGTTATTCCGTTGGGGTTCATCGTGAATGAAAAATCATCTTTATTTGAGTTCACGGGAACGCCCAAATTTATAACATCAACAATTTCATCGTTTTCACCTTTAATGGTGCCAAAAATATCGAGTAGGCCCAAACCGGTATGTCCATCGGATGAAAAGAATAAGGTGCCTTCATTATTTATAAAAGGGAACCCTTCGGCACTTTCGGTATTAACAACACTTCCAAGATTTTGCAAATCCCTAAGGGAACCGTCGGGATAAATGTTAACTACCCAAATATCCGAGCCGCCGTGGCCTCCCGGTCTGTCGGATGCAAAATACAGTTTGG
This sequence comes from Mariniflexile maritimum, assembly GCF_009746565.1. Lineage (GTDB taxonomy): Bacteria > Bacteroidota > Bacteroidia > Flavobacteriales > Flavobacteriaceae > Mariniflexile > Mariniflexile maritimum. The sequence continues at coordinate 527,956 of NZ_WRPN01000001.1, read as the reverse complement.
TATCGTCAACGTTTAATGCAGCATGTTGGGTTGAAAATTCATCGCTGTTTATTGATAGATCTTCAACATCGGTCCAGATGCTATCGCGTAGGGTCGCTCTGTAAATTTTCATGTTGGTAAGCCCTTTTTTGTCCTTCGCCTCAATTTGGTCTTTATAATTATTTCGCGAGAAATACATGGTACGGCCATCTTTGGTAATGGTTACGGGGCCATCGTGGTATATGGAATTTACATCGCCCTTTAATTTGGCACTATGGTCAACATTTCTTTTGGTTTTGGCATCGGTTACATAAACATCCAAAAAAGGTTGTTCGTTCCAGCCATAAAGGCGTTTGATGGCAACACCTTCATCGCGGGAAGACGTAAAATAGACTTTTCCGTTCTGTTCAAAAGCACCAAAATCGCTAAATTTTGAATTGAAATAGACCTTATCGAGGAAATATTGTTGTTTTGCATTGAAAATGCTAGTGATAAAATTGGCGTCTTTTGAAAAATCGTTGGCATTTACAACACCCCCGGAGTCCTTAAAACGCTGAAGCCAAACTTCAGATTCCTTATAGTCTTTGATGCCTCGAAGCGATTGTGCATAACTATAATAATATTCAATGGGCACTTTTTCTTGTGCCACCACTTTTTTATAGTAGCGCGACGCATTTTTTGGGTCTCTTAAAAGGGCATAGCAATCGGCCAGCTTTCGGGTAGCATAGTCTTCGTTGTACTTGTTTGCTATGAGTTCTTTGTAAACTTCCGCAGCTTTTACAAACGAGAATTTATTAAACAAGGTGTCTGCCCGTTTTTGCTTTCCTTGTTGTGAAAACACAGAAACACTTAGCATTATTGTGATACAAACTAATATGTAATTTTTAACGTTCATAAAAAAAAGTATTAGAAATATCGAGGTGATTTTAATTTAGAACTTAAGAATTTGAATTCGTACATCAATAAAATCTCGTGCGTTCCGGTGGTGTACCGCGCAATTTCAGAGATTGGTTTTTCATAGGCATAGCCTATGCGCAACTGTCTGGACACTTGAAAATCGGCTATACCACCAATGGCGGCTGTTTTTTCGTTGATTCTATACGAACCTCCAATCCAAAACTTTTCGTTGTACAAGAAGTTTGCCGTTAAATCGTAAGATACGGGTGCACCATTGGTTGCTTTTACTAAAAATGCAGGTTTGAATTTGAAGCTGTTGCTTAAATCGACTACTACGCCACCAGTGAAATAGTAACTTAATCTATCTAAGGCCTCGAACCCTTCTTCGGTGTTTTTATCGGTATTTAACACTCGAGGTGTTGATAGACCGAAATATACCCGGTTTGTGCTATAATAAACACCAAGCCCAATATTGGGGGTCCAGCGGTCTTCAATGCCATAAATTGATGGGTCGAAACTTTCGGCTTCGCGAAAATCGGGATCTAAACTATATTGTGTAAATCCACCTTTAATACCAAACGCCAGTTTTCCTGTTTTTCCTGTTGGAATTGAATACGAGAAATCGCCATATAAATAGGTGAAGTTTTCGGGACCTAAATCATCTTCAATAAAAGATAACCCCAAACCAATGCGGTCGTTTCTTAACGGCGTATGGATAGAAAGTGTTTGTGTAATAGGACCGCCTCTAAAACCAACCCATTGGCTTCGGTGCAAGCCCACAATACTTAAAGCTTCCCTGCTCCCTGCATAAGCGGGGTTTATGGATATTGTATTGTACATATACTGGGTGAACTGCGGTAACTGTTGCGCCATTCCAACCGTACAGCCAAACAATGCCATTGCGATTATGTGATTTTTAATAAATTTCATAGGTTAAGTGTTATTTGGTTCCTAAGTAAACTGGTCCAGTAAATGGTGCCAATCCGCTATCTTTTATAGTTACTATGTAATAATATGTTCCGTTTGGTACTTTGCCGGCATTACCTATGGACGATTTACTGGCGTTTCCTTTCCAATCGCCTAGATTTTCTCCAACGGTGTAATTATCAGATTCATATATTAAAGCGCCCCAACGGTTGAATATTTTAACTTCAGCCTTGAATCCACATAATTCAATGCCCGATATGTCGAAAGATTCGTTATAAGCATCACCATTTGGCGTAACCGCTTTTGAAATAACCACGTCGTTTTCACCACAGGGCAGTACTTTACAATAGTTAACAGTCATTGCAATATCGTTGATACTGATGCAGCCATTATCGGTTGTAGTATATCTAAATTTATAGTCTAAACCTTGTAATACCGTGTTTTTGTCCCATATTACATTTTTGGCATCAAATATATTTCCATTGATTGTGGCACTAGGATCACCTTCCAATAATTCCCAAGTTCCATCGGTGTTTAGGTTTTCAGGAGTTAAATTGTTCAGGTTAATGGCACCTTCATCAAAACACAGATCAGGAGCAACAATGTCTGTTATAATTTCATCAAGAGCCACATTGAGCGTTTGTTTATAATCTTTTTCATTGCCACATTCATCTTTAACTGTCCATGTTCTAATAATTTGGTAATCTTTGTAAACGTTTGCAACATAGGTGCTTGTTTCTGCAAATGTTACGGTTATTGCCGATGCAGATGAACAATTGTCGGTAAATGTTAGGGCGGGCACTTCAGGGATGTTAGTACAGCTTACATTTAATTCTGGATTGAATGTTGATGCAGGAACAGGTGCTTTGGTGTCTTTAACAGTTATGATTTGTTCGTATTTACTTGTTAAACCACATTCGTCAGTAGCGACCCAAGTGCGCACAATGGTATAATTATTTGGGCAATCACCGGTCGTTTTTACATCTTTTACCGTTACGGTAGCATCTCCACAGTTATCAATAGCTGTTAATATGTCAGCAGTTGGTACGGCATCACATTCAGCAGTTAAAGTTTTAGGAGGAAGTGTTCCTACAAATGTTGGAGCTTTGGTATCGCGAACTACAATAATTTGGGTATGTTTTGCTGTTAAACCACATTCATCAGTCGCTGTCCAAATACGCGCTAACGTATAGCTATTTGGGCAACTGCCATTGGTTCTATCATCTTTTACCGAAACTGTTGCAGAACCACAGATATCTGTTGCTGTTAATGTTTCAGCAGTAGGAACTGCATCGCACTCTACAACCAAATTTGTGGGAGGTAACGCTTCAACAAATGCTGGAGGCGTGGTATCTTTAACCGTTATGGTTTGAGTGTGTGATTTTGTTAAACCACATTCATCGGTAGCAGTCCAAGTACGCTTAATGGTATAATTATTAATGCAACTACCATTAATTTTCTCTTCAGTTATAGAAACTGAAGCTGTTCCGCAATTATCGGTGGCTGTTAGGATCTCCGCAACAGGAATAGCATTACATTCAACAGTAATATCGCTAGGAAGGTTTGTTTGAACAAACTCTGGTGCTGTTGTATCTGCAGTTGAAATTATCTGATCGGCAGTAGAGAAATTGCCACAGGTATCGGTTGCTTTCCAGGTACGAGTTATTATATAACTACCAGGACATGCTCCATTTGTTGTAACATCCTCATAGGTAATTGTTGGATTTGGGTCACAATTATCGGTTGCTGTGGCGTTTCCAAAAGCGATTGTTGATAAATCCGCACTACATTCAGCGGTCGCATTTGCAGGCAAAGTTAGTACCGGAGCGGTTGTATCTTTAACAGTATAAGTATAAGTGTAAACAGATACATTACCAGCACAATCGGTATAGGTAAAGGTATATACTTTTGTGCCTTCACAAATTGGATCGGCACTTTCTGTAATCACAGGGATAATGGTGTTATTACAAACATCCGTTACAATTGGAGCGGTTGGTTGGATAGCATCTGCAATACATTCCACAGTTGAACTACCATTTGCCGGTACAGTTGGTACTGTTGAAACATCAATGGTATAAGTGTATGTGTAAACCGATTCATTTCCAGCACAATCTGTATAAGTAAAGGTATATACTTTGGTGCCTTCACAAATTGGATCGGCACTTTGAGTAATCACGGGTATAATGTTGTTGCCACAGGCATCGGTTACAATTGGAGCGGTTGGTTGTGTAGCATCTGCAATACATTCTACAATTGAATTTCCACTTACAGGCACTACTGGTTTTGTTGTTAAATCGATGGTATAAGTATAAGTCCAATCCTTTGTATTGCTGGCACAGTCGGTATATGTAAAGGTGAACACCTTGCTGCCGGAACAGGTAGGGTCCGCACTTTGTGCCATTGTAGGCGCAATGGGGCTGCCATTGGCATCCGATACCGTTGGCGGTGTTGGCGTTGTGGCATCTGCAATACAGTTTACGGTAGCGCTACCATTGGCAGGTACTGCAAAAGGAGCGAGCTCAATGGTATAGGTATAGGTCCAATCATGGGTATTGCCCTCACAATCGGTGAAGTTGAAGGTATATACCACGGTTCCCTGGCAATCGGGGGTCGCTGTTTTTATGGCAGCGGCAGGTATAATAGCGTTACCACAGGCATCGCTCACTGTAGGGGGTGTTGGCTCCACGGCATCCGCTAGGTTGCCGACAGTTTGCAAACCGTTTGCGGGTAAGGTGAAGTCAGGGACGTCGATGGTATAAGTGTACGACCAATCGTGGGTGTTGCCTTCACAGTCGGTATAGGTATAGACCCATACCATGTCACCGGAACAGGCGATGTCGGTAGGTGTTGTTTTTAGAACAGGGATTAAAGCATTGCCACAAGCATCGATTACGGTAGGCGTTGCAGGTGCTACTTTGGCATCAACTAAACAATCGACGGTGGAGCCGCCGTTTGCCGGTAGCGCAAAATCGGGCACGTCGATGGAGTAGGTGTACGACCAATCGTGTGCGTTCCCTTCACAGTCGGTATAGGTATAGACCCATACCATGTCACCGGAACAGGCGATGTCGGCAGGTGTTGTTTTTAGAACAGGGATTAAAGCATTCCCACAAGCATCAATTACGGTAGGCGTTGTAGGTGCTACTTTGGCATCAAATAAACAATCTACGGTAGAGCCTGCGTTTTCAGGTGCAGTGAAGTCAGGGACATCGATGGTATAAGTATAAGTCCAATCCTTTGTATTGCCGGCACAGTCGGTATATGTAAAGGTGAACACCTTGCTGCCGGAACAGGTAGGGTCCGTACTTTGTGCCATTGTAGGCGCAATGGGGCTGCCATTGGCATCCGATACCGTTGGCGGTGTTGGCGTTGTGGCATCTGCAATACAGTTTACGGTAGCGCTACCATTGGCAGGTACTGCAAAAGGAGCGAGCTCAATGGTATAGGTATAGGTCCAATCATGGGTATTGCCCTCACAATCGGTGAAGTTGAAGGTATATACCACGGTTCCCTGGCAATCGGGGGTCGCTGTTTTTATGGCAGCGGCAGGTATAATAGCGTTACCACAGGCATCGCTCACTGTAGGGGGTGTTGGCTCCACGGCATCCGCTAGGTTGCCGACAGTTTGCAAACCGTTTGCGGGTAAGGTGAAGTCAGGGACGTCGATGGTATAAGTGTACGACCAATCGTGGGTGTTGCCTTCACAGTCGGTATAGGTATAGACCCATACCATGTCACCGGAACAGGCAATATCGGCAGGTGTTGTTTTTAGAACAGGGATTAAAGCGTTGCCACAGGCATCGATTACGGTAGGCGTTGCAGGTGCTACTTTGGCATCAGCTAAACAATCGACGGTAGAGCCTGCGTTTGCAGGTGCGGTGAAGTCAGGGACATCGATAGTGTAGGTGTACGACCAATCGTGGGTGTTGCCTTCACAGTCGGTATAGGTATAGACCCATACCATGTCTCCTGAACAGGCGATGTCTGCGGGCGATGTCTTCAGCACAGGCGTTATGGCATTGCCACAGGCATCGGTCACGTTGGGCGTTGCAGGTGCTACCTTGGCGGCCGCTAGACAATCGACGGTGGAGCCGCCGTTTGCGGGAGCCGTAAAATCGGGCACGTCGATGGTGTAGGTGTACGACCAATCGTGTGCGTTCCCCTCACAGTCGGTATAGGTATAGACCCATACCATGTCACCGGAACAGGCGATGTCGGTAGGTGTTGTTTTTAGAACAGGGATTAAAGCATTGCCACAAGCATCGATTACGGTAGGCGTTGCAGGTGCTACTTTGGCATCAACTAAACAATCGACGGTGGAGCCGCCGTTTGCCGGTAGCGCAAAATCGGGCACGTCGATGGAGTAGGTGTACGACCAATCGTGTGCGTTCCCTTCACAGTCGGTATAGGTATAGACCCATACCATGTCACCTGAACAGGCAATATCGGCAGGTGTTGTTTTTATAACAGGGATTAAAGCGTTGCCACAAGCATCGATTACGGTAGGCGTCGCGGGTGCTACTTTGGCATCAACTAAACAATCTACGGTAGAGCCTGCGTTTGCGGGAGCCGTAAAGTCAGGGACGTCGATGGTATAAGTGTACGACCAATCGTGTGCGTTCCCCTCACAGTCGGTATAGGTATAGACCCATACCATGTCTCCTGAACAGGCGATGTCTGCGGGCGTTGTCTTAAGCACGGGCGTTATGGCATTGCCACAGGCATCGGTCACGTTGGGCGTTGCAGGTGCTACTTTGGCATCCGCTAGACAATCAACGGTGGAGCCGCCGTTTGCGGGAGCCGTAAAGTCAGGTACGTCGATGGTGTAGGTATATGTCCAATCGGCAGTATTGCCGGCACAGTCGGTATATGTAAAGGTGAACACCTTGCTGCCGGAACAGGTTGGGTCAGCACTTTGTGCCATTGTAGGCGTAATGGGGCTGCCATTGGCATCCGATACCGTTGGCGGTGTTGGCGTTGTGGCATCTGCAATACAGTTTACGGTAGCGCTACCATTGGCAGGTACTGTAAAAGGAGCGAGGTCAATGGTATAGGTATAGGTCCAATCATGGGCATTGCCCTCACAGTCGGTGTAGTTGAAGGTATATACCACGGTTCCCTGGCAATCGGGTGCCGCGGTCCTGGTAGGTGCCGCAGGCACGATGGCATTGCCACAGGCATCGGTCACGTTGGGCGGTGTCGGCGCTACGGCATCCGCTAGGTTGCCAACAGTTTGTAAGCCGTTTGCGGGTAAGGTGAAGTCAGGTACGTCGATGGTGTAGGTGTACGACCAATCGTGTGCGTTCCCTTCACAGTCGGCATAGGTATAGACCCATACCATGTCTCCTGAACAGGCGATATCAGCAGGTGTTGTTTTTAGAACAGGGATTAAAGCATTGCCACAGGCATCGATTACGTTGGGCGTCGCGGGTGCTACTTTGGCATCAGCTAAACAATCTACGGTAGAGCCTGCGTTTGCAGGTGCGGTGAAGTCAGGGACATCGATGGTATAGGTATAAGTCCAATCCTTTGTATTGCCGGCACAGTCGGTATATGTAAAGGTGAACACCTTGCTGCCGGAACAGGTAGGGTCCGCACTTTGTGCCATTGTAGGCGCAATGGGGCTGCCATTGGCATCCGATACCGTTGGCGGTGTTGGCGTTGTGGCATCTGCAATACAGTTCACGGTGGCGCCACCGTTTGCGGGCACCGCAAAAGGAGCGAGCTCAATGGTATAGGTATAGGTCCAATCATGGGCATTGCCCTCACAATCGGTGTATGTGAACGTGTATACCACGGTTCCCTGGCAATCGGGGGTCGCTGTTTTTATGGCAGCGGCAGGCACGATAGCATTGCCACAGGCATCGGTCACGTTGGGCGGTGTTGGCTCCACGGCATTGGCAAGGTTGCCGACAGTTTGCAAACCGTTTGCAGGTAAGGTGAAGTCAGGGACGTCGATGGTATAAGTGTACGACCAATCGTGTGCGTTCCCCTCACAGTCGGTATAGGTATAGACCCATACCATGTCTCCTGAACAGGCGATGTCTGCGGGCGTTGTCTTTAGCACGGGCGTTATGGAATTGCCACAGGCATCAGTCACGTTGGGCGTCGCGGGTGCTACCTTGGCGGCCGCTAAGCAATCTACGGTAGATCCGCCGTTTGCGGGAGCCGTAAAATCGGGCACGTCGATGGAGTAGGTGTACAACCAATCGTGTGCGTTCCCCTCACAGTCGGTATAGGTATAGACCCATACCATGTCACCTGAACAGGCAATATCGGCAGGTGTTGTTTTTAGAACAGGGATTAAAGCGTTGCCACAAGCATCGATTACGGTAGGCGTCGCGGGTGCTACTTTGGCATCAACTAAACAATCTACGGTAGAGCCTGCGTTTGCGGGAGCCGTAAAGTCAGGTACGTTGATGGTATAAGTGTACGACCAATCGTGGGCGTTGCCTTCACAGTCGGTATAGGTATAGACCCATACCATGTCACCTGAACAGGCGATGTCTGCGGGCGTTGTCTTTAGCACGGGCGTTATGGCATTGCCACAGGCATCGGTCACGTTGGGCGTCGCAGGTGCTACTTTGGCATCAGCTAAACAATCTACGGTAGAGCCTGCGTTTGCAGGTGCGGTGAAGTCAGGGACATCGATTGTATAAGTATAAGTCCAATCCTTTGTATTGCCGGCACAGTCGGTATAGGTATAGACCCATACCATGTCACCGGAACAGGCGATATCGGCAGGTGCTGTCTTTAGAACAGGGATTAAAGCGTTGCCACAAGCATCGATTACGGTAGGCGTTGCAGGTGCTACTTTGGCGGCCGCTAAGCAATCGACGGTGGAGCCGCCGTTTGCTGGAGCCGTAAAGTCAACTTGGGTTATTGTTATAGTTTGTGATGCAGTTGCTGTATTTCCACATCCATCAGTAATAGTAAAAGTTCTAGTTACCACTAATGGACAACTTGTGTTAGTATCAATAACATCGATATACGTTATGCTAGCTATGGTTTCATCATCTGAAGCCGTGTAACCTGTTGTAATAAAGGTGTCTTTTATATCGGCAGACTGCGTAGAACTGTAAGGATATCTAGCAGTTGACGCGGTAATATTGTTTACATCACATCCTTCAATGGCAATGGTATTTGGTGCTGTTATTACTGGTACACCTCCATAAACGGTTACTTTTATAGGAACCCTAATTGGACTGATACAAGAATTTGAATAACCTTCTGCTACATAATAAGTGGTTTCTCCGGCAGTACTTGTAGATGGAACGATAGAAGTTTGCGCAGGTGTTGATGGGTTATTATCAGTATAATAGTATAGCGTAAATGCCGATGGCGATGTTGGTGCATCACTAGGAACGGCCGTTAATGGGCTCGCTGGAGCATTTAAACAGTAACTAACGTTCTGTACAGTTGGTACCGAGGATATGTTAGATACATTAATGGTAAATTGGTAATAACAAGTTGTGGATCCAGGAGGAATTGCATAGTACACCGATGACCCTAAAGTAGGAGGAAACGGGTTTGAAGCACTGAACTGGATTGAAGTATTCGTTAAAGGATATTCGTTATAGTATTTAGTACCTGGAGGAAATGCATCTTTTATTTGAGAAGTTTGGATAGGATTAGAGCCAATGTTACAAAAATAAAAATCCCTAACAGCCGTATAGCTTCCACAATTAGCATTAACATAAGCTTCAGAATCTATTGGAAGTATGTTTGGTGTTGGTATAGGCTCGCCCACACAGCTACCATTTGTTTCATAACCTTGGATTAATTGTTGGTTAAATGAAACGCCTGAGGTTGCGCCTGTGCCTGCAATAGAACCCCCTAAAGAAATATTAGAATCGCAATTGGCGTTTACTAAAAGCGAACAATCGGTTGTAGCTTTTAACGTAAAGCTTAAGTCGGCTAAAATTTCATTCGGGTTTCCAGTTGCTGGTAAGGTTCCAAGATTCCAAATAATAGAGCCCGTTGCCCCCGCATTTGGGTCGTAAATGGGCGCATTAGCAGGTGTGAAATTAGTTGAACCGTTATATAGGATACTTAAATTTTGATAAGAAGACGTGTATGGTACCGGTATGGTAATAATGGTATTGTTAGTAGCTTCAGTTCCTTTATTTCTAATTTCTATCTTATAAGTGGCACTTTCACCTGGCAAGAGCACATTGGGGTTTGAGCCGCTGGTATTAATTGCGCTGGTTGTTAACAATACCTCAGGTTCTGGGATATAGGCATCTACGGAAAATGTTAGATTAAATATCACATAGGTATCTTGTGTAGAGCCGTATTTAAAGGAGGTAGAAGTTTGGTTATTGGTAATGTACTGGTTGTCGTTGGAAGGGTTGGCATCGTTGTTTCCGTTATCTACTTCAAACATGGCAATATCCATACCGGTATTGTTTCCATAATTTGGATTTCTAGAATTTCCTCCTGTTACGATGGATGAGTTAAAGAAGTTATTGGTAGCATTGCTACTATGGCTTAAGGATTCATAAACGCCGGTATTTCGTTTTTCAATTTGAAAATAATCTCCAGATATAGCTATATCACCTTCTCCAGCCATAAGCCCTAACTTTAAGTTTACATCGCCATTTTGTACAGCGTTAAAGCCAGAAACATTAAACGTATAATTGGCAGTTATTTGGTTTGCTACATAGGCATGACCATCAAAAACGGTTACGTCGCGCCATTTCATTTTAGAGTTTTCATAAACCACTACCATTCCCCAGCCACCATAATAACCGGTAGCATCAGATTCACCTTCTCTTAAAGCAATGTCTGCAACAAAATAATCTCCAAGGCCATGAAGTTTCACGTAATCGGTAATTTCAGCATAGGCAGAGAACATATAACCATCGCCAGTAGTTGGGTAATAAATATTATTGTCTGCAGCCGTGATATTATCATAGGTTGTAGCGGAAGGGCCTTTTAATAGCACTTTATGTTTATCAAAACTTTTTTTAGTATTTACATAGGCACGATCGGTATTGTCTGTTCTTAAAGCCGAAACTTCTAAAACATAATTTGAGGTTGAAAAAACCTCATAATTAGTCGTAAAGTTAAATCGATTGTTGTTGTAAGTATTGGGTATGTTGGCACTCCAGCCACCGCCATTTCTTTGAACTTGAATGGCATTATTGGATGAGTTAATCCTGAACCGAACGGTGTCTCCAGTGCCCGCAGGGGTAAATAAAAAATAAGTATAGTTACTATCGGTTGAAATATTTAAGGTGTAATTTGTTTTATCAATAGTATTGTTGTGGTATATGGTGTTTGGGTTTACCACTTCAAACGTATTTTCAATGTTCGATCTACCTGTCCAATACAATCCTGCATACACAATATTGGAACAATCTGGATTGGCGCCATTTTCGGTTGAAAACGTTAAATTGGCTGAAGATGAGTTCCAAGTATTAATATCTCCATCAATATCAACGTATTTCATCTCGTTGTTGTTTGATGCATTGGTTGGATAGGTAAAACCGGCCAATTGTAGGTTGGTGTTTCCTATCATGGTAAAATCGCCCTTTAGGGTATAATTGGTTTTTGTAGGCGTAAAGTCCGATGCTCTTGGGGTAAAAGGCACCCTAACCTGACCATAACTTGTATAAATTGCACTTATAAGCAAAACGGCAAACAGCATCAATTTAATTGAAACGGTATTTGCAACTGTTTTTTTAGTGTAATGTTTTTTCATTTTTCAAACTTTTAAATGGATGGTATCTTTAGGACTTTTATGAAGGCGTTTCAGATTTGTAGAACACTCTTATGGCAGCATCAGAGGTTACAAAGCTTTTAAGTTGTTGTTCGCTGCATTTAAAATTGCATTTTATGTAAACGTATTTTAAACTATTAAAACCATTGGCTTGCGTAAGGTTTATTTTATTGTTCAAATCGCTTTCACTATTCAAAACAATGGTAATAAGCTCTACATCGCTAAAATCTTGGTTGTTTTGGTTTAATATGTTAAAAGACTTGGCATCATTAAAAGTTAGCTTTGATGCAGAAGTTATATTTTTGTTGCTTTTTCTTAAACTATTATTTTCAACATAAATGGTTGCATGAAGGTTAAGCGCCAATGCATAAAAATCTTCCCTGTCGTTTAGGTTTGCTTTTTTTGAACTGGTTTTTGCTAAACTGTTCGTTTCACTTAGTTCATAAATACCCTTTTCCTGTGCCGTTGTTTTGTTAAAAGAACATAAGGATACACATAGGGAAAACAAAAAAGTATAAAACGCAAAAGTCGATTTATTTCTCATGGCTAAAAAAAGATTATTTTAATTAAAATATATTATAATACAGACACTAACGCAACGCAATGGTCACTCTTAGTTTCTGAATGTTAAAATCAACGATAAAATAGTTTTTGAGGGAAAAAACTGCGAGGGAAAAACATTGTACAACAATGCTATGGCTTTTTGTGAAATTAGATTTGGGGTCATAAGTTTCAATTATATAGGTAGAACAAATTAACGTATAAGCTATGTGTTGGTCAAAATAAAATGTTAAATCACTTAAAAAATCGATTAAAAGCTCCAAGTTGCGCTTAATCGCAATAATGTGTTATTTGTCGGTTGTAAAATTTTAATATCCTAATGCTTTAATAATTAATGCGTTTGTTAGCGTTTTCCACCATAATAAAAACAAAATTTGTAACTTTATCGAGCAAATAAAATGAATTTAATCGAAAAAAACAACCTTTTATCGATTAAATTTACAGTTAATCGAAAATTTTATGAAAAAGCTACTCATCGTTAGGCATGCCAAATCATCGTGGGAGCATCACCTGAACGACCATGATCGCCCGTTGAATGAACGCGGTATTTCCGACGCACATTTAGTTTCAAACCATTTAAATGCAAACGATTTAGCCATCGATTTGGCGATTTCAAGTGATGCGGTTCGAGCCAAAACAACGGCAAACATTTTTGTTGAAAATCTGCATATCCAACCAAGTATATTTCATGTTGAACCAGATCTCTATGATTTTTCAGGAAACAATTTGATCCGGATTATTAAAAATTGCGATAACCGTGTGCATAATTTGATGGTTTTTGGCCACAACCACGCCATTACAGCGTTTGTAAATACTTTTGGTGATCGATATATAGAAAACGTACCAACCTGTGGTGTGGTAACAATAGTGTTTGATGTGGACAGATGGCAAGATTTAACCAAAGGAAAAACCATAAGTGCTTTATTTCCAAGAGATTTAAAAAACGACCCTTCTTTTTAGTGTCTTCAGCAGTAAATGGTTCATAGTAATCGTGAAGAATCGTAAAACATCTTCATTTTTTTAATGGGTTTATTTAACCTAAATAGGATATATTTGTGAAAAGTCCCAACATATTTTAAGCATGATCAAACCAGAAGTTCACACGAACATTTATATAAACCGAGAAATAAGCTGGTTGCAATTTAACGCGCGGGTTTTGCAAGAAGCATCCGACGAAACGGTTCCTTTAATAGAGCGTTTGCGTTTTTTAGGCATTTTTTCGAACAACCTCGACGAGTTTTTTAAAGTACGCTATGCAACAGTAAAGCGAATTGTTGATGCCGGAAAAGGCGGTAAAACCGAATTGGGCGGTATGAAGGCTACCGAATTGCTGGAAATTATTACCCAAATAGTTATAAAACAACAAAGTGAAAGTTTAGAGGTTTTGGACAGCATCCAAATGCGCCTGAAAGATGAAAACATTTACATCATCAATGAAACCCAAATTAACGATACGCAGCACGAGTTTTTAAGAAAATATTTTATTAGAAAAGTTAGTCCTGCCCTGGTAACCATTATTTTAAACGATGCAGTTTTATTGCCAAACCTAAAGGATAGCGCCGCTTATTTGGCCGTTAGGATGGAAATGAACAATGCTAAAAAACAGTTTGCATTAATTGAAATACCAAAATCCATAAACCGCTTTGTGGAACTTCCAAAGCAGGACGATAAAAACTTCATCATTTTAATAGACGATTTATTGCGCCATTGCTTGCGCGATATTTTTAACATTTTCGACTACAAAAGCATTTCAGCCCACATGATTAAGATAACCCGCGATGGGGAATTGGATTTTGAGAGCGATTTGAGCAAAAGTTTTATTGAAAAAATATCCGATAGTGTGAAGCACCGCCAATTGGGCAACCCCGTGCGCTTTGTTTATGATAAAACCATTGATGCTGAAACTTTGGAATTTTTAATGACTAAAATGGGCATTGAAGATACCGACAGCATCATACCCGGAGGTCGCTACCACAACCGTCGCGATTACATGAGCTTCCCTAGTTTAGGGCGTACCGATTTAATGTACAGTAAAATAGAGGCTTTGCCCATTAAGGGACTTAGCTTGGAATCCAGCATATTTGAAGCCATCAAACAAAAAGATTACCTGCTGCACGCGCCCTACCAAACGTTTTCGTACATCGTTAAATTTTTGCGCGAGGCCGCTTTGGACCCCAAGGTAAGAACCATAAAAATAACCATATATAGGTTGGCACAAATATCCGATATTGCCAGTTCGCTTATAAATGCCGCCATAAACGGCAAGCAAGTAACGGTTTCCATAGAACTTCAAGCTAGGTTCGACGAGCAGGCCAACATCAACTATGCCCAACAAATGGAAGATGAAGGCATCAATTTGGTTTTTGGCGTAAAAGGTTTAAAAGTGCACAGCAAAATGTGCATCATCGAGCGGGAAGAAGGGAAGAAGCTAAAACGGTATGGTTTTATAAGCACCGGAAATTTTAACGAATCGACCGCAAAAGTATATACCGATTATACCTTGTTCACCTCCGACCAGCGTATCCTGAAAGATGTAACTAAAATTTTCAGCTTTTTTGAATCGAACTATAAAATATTCCGTTACAAGCATTTAATAACATCGCCCCATCATACCAAAAAATCAATTTTCAAATTAATTGATGCCGAAATCCAAAACGTAAAAAACGGGAACGAAGGCTTAATACGTTTAAAAATGAACAGTATTTCAAGTTACAACATGGTCGATAAACTATATGAAGCCAGTAACGCAGGCGTTAAAATTGAAATGATCATAAGGGGGATTTGCTGTTTGGTTCCGGGCATTAAGGGCATGAGCGAAAATATTGAGGTTATTAGTGTGGTCGATAAATTTTTAGAACATTCCAGGGTATATATATTTGGCAATAACGGCAACCCCAAGGTGTATATTTCTTCTGCCGATTGGATGACAAGGAACATAGAAAATAGGGTAGAAGTGAGCTGCCCCATTTATGATGAAGCCATAAAACAAGAAATTATCGACACCTTCAATATTTGTTGGAGCGATAACGTGAAGGCACGGGTATTGAACGCTTCACAAGAAAATGAATATAAGATAAATGATAAAGAAAAAGTAAGGTCGCAGTTTGAAACCTACAATTATTACTTAAAAAAACTAGAAAATTAACATGCTTTCAATAAAAAAATATGCAGCGATCGATATTGGTTCCAATGCCGTTAGGCTGCTTATATCCAACATTATAGAACAAAAGGGCAAACCGGTACTGTTCAAAAAAAACTCCTTGGTGCGTGTGCCCATTCGCTTGGGTTCGGATGTGTTTTTAAACCATAAAATTTCCAAGGAAAACACGCAACGAATTTTAGATACCATGCACGCGTTTAAATTATTGATGAAATCGCATAAAGTGGTAAAATATAAAGCCTGTGCCACTTCGGCCATGCGCGAATCCTTGAACGGAAAACAAGTGGTGGATTTGGTTTTTAAACAATCGGGAATTAAAATTGATGTTATTGAGGGCGAAGAAGAAGCCGCAATAATAGCTGCCACCGATTTAAACTCATATATCGATAAAAGCAAAACGTACCTATATGTTGATGTGGGCGGAGGTAGCACCGAGTTTACCGTTATTCACGAAGGCAATCCCGTAACATCAAAATCGTTTAAAATAGGAACGGTTCGTTTATTGAACGATATGGTATCCAACGAGGCATGGCACGAACTGGAACAATGGATTAAAACGCATACCGTTGGTTATGAAAAAATTTCGGTGCTGGGTTCTGGTGGCAACATTAACAAAATTTTCAAGGTTTCGGGCAAAGCCTTGGGCAAACCTTTAACGTATTTCTATTTAACGTCGTATTACAATATGCTCCAGCGTTATTCTTACGAAGAGCGAATAACCGAATTGGACTTAAACCAGGATAGGGCCGACGTAATTATTCCTGCCACACGCATTTACCTGTCTGCCATGAAATGGAGTGGCGCCAAAAACCTCTATGTACCAAAAATAGGATTGGCCGACGGTATTATAAAAAGCATCTACTATGATACGGTTTCTAGCAATACACAGTAAAATTGTGCCATTCACCTTTTAAAATTGCACCATTTTAATTTTATAATATATATTCGTATAACATAAATTGTAAAAATTTATAACCCAAACCTATTAATTATGAAGAATATATTTTTAACACTGCTGCTTGTTATGTCCTTTTACGGATTTTCGCAAGATGTGAAGTATGGTGTACGAGGTGGTTACAACATTTCAAATTTAGATTTTGAAGGTAATACCCCAAAAACCAATGCCCACAGAAATAGTATCTACATTGGTTTTTTTGGTGATATCCGTTTATCGAAAACCGTATCATTGGTGCCCGAAATACAATTTTCTGCTGAAGGTGCCAAAGTAGAAGTTTGGCAATTGGATTACATTCAAGCGCCTATTTTTTTGAAGTTTAGATTGAGTGAGAAAATACACGTTGGTCTGGGGCCACAAGTAGGACTTAAAGTGAACAAGGTTGATGATGTTGCCAAAAACATGGCCTATTCTGGTGTGGCTGGGTTGGAGTATAAACTTTCGCATACGTTGTTTGCCGATGTTCGATACACCTACGGCTTTGCGAACGTTTTTGATGATTATGTGCCTTTTGAAGCAAAAAACAGGAACATTCAAATTGGGGTTGGCTATAAATTCTAACCGAGAACGATTTCCATTTCAGTAAAATACACAAAATTTTAGTCTCATATTCAAGAAGTTGCTGCCATTGTGTAGCAACTTTTTTTTTAGACCAATTGCATTATTTTTTTATGAATTTTAAGGTTTTAGCTTCTTGAAAATTAATTGGGGAAGTTAATCTTAAAAAATAAAGTCCTGAATGTAGATTTTCTATGTTTATCGAATCATTCTGAAGCATCCCTTGGTTAACTGTTTTACCATCCACAGAAACTATTTTATAATTTAACGAAACAGCATTAAGTTCTGGAAACACAAGCCTTAAATGGCTAGTTGCTGGGTTTTCAACCAAATAAATTTTTGAATTTTTAAATATGGTTTCTTCCAAAGACAATACTCTATCGGAATAAATTAATTGTTCACCACTAGTATTGGTTAACATCAATGTTTTACCTTCATTGGATAAAGTATAACTAAAGGTGCTGGTAGTATTGGATAGTATGGAAGTGTAAAGATCGGTGTATGAATTTGTACAGCTTCCGGAAACACCATTGTACTGAAACATTTTAAAGGCATTTTGGTTCGATTCGTACATATTATAAAATCCGTTAAAATCATGGCATCCATCAAACCCATTTAACAACGATTTCCCATAAATATCATTAAAATTTGTGGTTAAGTTTAATGTAGGTGTATTTGAAGTTGGAACTGTAACCACACCGGCACTGGTTTCAATGCTGTTTAAATACCATGTTTTAAATAGGGCCAAGGTTGAAGGTGTTTTTGAAAACACGGCATGATTTCCGTTTGCACTTGTTAAGGTTAGGGTTTCACCATTACCAGATATTAGGTAACTAAAGTTGTTAAGTACAATATTAAAATACTCAAGTTCATAAAAGTTTAAAATCCCTGCGCAACCCATTAAAGTAACCCCATCAATGCGAACGTTAACCTCATTGCCGTTTTCTATGGTGTAAGTGCCACTAAAATCATTGCAGGTAGCACGCCCGCTTATTTCGGTTTCCGTAAAATTTAACTTGATATTTAATGGTTCAATGCTGTAATTAAAATAATTGTCAAATTGAGTGCCATTCACATTTATATATTGCAAGTACCAAGAAACGTTGGTTATGCTATTTTGACCAACTGAAATGATACTGGCAAACAGTAAAAAAAGAAGGTATTTGTGTTTCATAAATGAAGATTTCGTAAGCAATATCAAAAAAATACAGATTATCCGTGAACGGTTTCCTTTTTACCTAAATTGGCCATAATTTTGGCCTCATATTCAAGCAGTTGCTGCCATTTCGCATCAACTTCCTTTTTTTCGCCGTATTGTCTGGCAAACCCTAAAAACATGGTGTAGTGGTTGGCTTCGCTTACCATTAAATTTCTGTAAAAGGTTGCCAATTCTTTGTCTTTTAGCTGTTCCGATAAGAGTCTGAAACGCTCGCAACTTCTGGCTTCAATTAAGGCAGCATATAATAAGCGATGTACCAATTGGTTGGTCCTGCTGCCGCCTTTCGGGAAAAATTTCAACAGTTCTAGCACATAATCATCGCGTCGGTCCCTGCCAAGGGTCCATCCGCGCTCAATAATTTTGTCGTGTACCATTTTAAAATGGCTGATTTCCTCTTTCACCAAGGCCACCATTTCCTGCACCAGTTCGGTATATTCAGGAAAACTAACAATAAGTGAAATGGCGGTGCTGGTTGCCTTTTGTTCGCAAAATGCATGGTCGGTTAATATTTCCTCTATGTTTTTTTCAACAATATTTACCCATCGTGGGTCGGTTGGAAGTTTAAGTCCTAACATAATTAATAGGTTTCTAATTTTTTTAAACTGTAGGTTCCTTGGTTTCCTATCTTAATTCTATACAATATAAAATTATCATCTTCAGGATTTAAAAAAACGGTCAATAAATTTATGGAATCTTTTTCAATAGGGGTGTCATCATCCAACCAAACCCTTGTATTTATGGCATTGGGTATGGAATCAAGAATGTTGATGTTGTTTTTGGCGAAGAATGCCATATCAATTTTTTCATTGAACAGCAGTTGGTTTTTTCTTTTTATTTTCACTTCCGAAATCCAATCGCGATGGTGTTGTATATGCAAAATACTGTCAATTGTATGTTTTGTTATGACCGATTTTTTCATGTTTGTATATGTTTTTATACTAATTGAAAAACCATTGCTTAAAATGGTATCGGTTTTCATTTCTGCATATTCCTTGGGAATGTATTCAATGAATTCTAGTGAATCCTTAAATTGTGAAACAGCATCTTTTAATGATTCAGCTTTCGATTTTCTGCCATCACAACCGCTAAAGCATAACATTGAAATTAATATTATAAATAACGCTCTCATATATAACTAATTAAATATCCAAGTCGAAGGTTTTTCTTAAAATTTCTATGTTTGGGTTTTTCTCTTTTAACTTTTCAAATTTTTCCTGTGTTGTGTAAGCGTATTGTTTTTCCATTTCTTCGTTCACCGTAATTGCCAAATGGATGTCGAAGTTATTCAACGCTTTTCGTATAAATGCCAGTAATTCATATTGTTGGCGTTCCAGCTCCACTTTATTGGTGGCATTTGGAAACTCTAAATGGATGGCAGTTCCACTTACTTTCGGGGTGTCAATGGATAAAATGGACGCTAAATTGTGCTTGCCCAGATCTTGCAGTTGGGCAATATATTCGTTCCAAACAGTTATGAGTGCCGTTTCGGTAAAGGCTTCTTTGGGCAGGTTTTCTTCATCAACAACAACATCCATTTGCTTGATGAGATGTTCTTTTTTTACTTTAAGGCTTTTTAACGATAGGCCCGAAGCCCGTTTGAGGTCGAGATTTAAAGCAATTTTTTCGGGCTCGATAACCTGAAATTTAGTGGAAGCATCAGCGGGAACCTCATTTTTTTTTACTTCAGAAGGGTTAGGTTTAACAGGTTCGTTTATGGTCGCAATGTTTTTGGGAATTGAAACGGTAACCGGTGCGATGCCTTTGTTTTTGAAGTAAGAAGCGGGAATTATGTAATGTCTGCTATTTTTTTTTTCTCCATCAAAAGTGATAGAGGCAAGTTGCATAAGGCATAACTCAATGAGCAGGCGTTGGTTTTTGCTGGTTTTATATTTTAAATCGCAGTCGTTGGCAAGGTTGATGCCTTGTAGCAAAAACTCTTGCGAAGCTTTTTGCGATTGCTCTAAATACTTCTTTTTGGTTTCTTCGCCCACTTCAAGCAACTCAATGGTTTGGGGCGTTTTGCTCACCAATAAATCTCTAAAATGAGATGCTAGACCAGCAATATAATGGTGCCCATCAAAACCTTTTGCAAGGGTTTCGTTAAACTGGATGAGCAACTCCGGTATTTTGTTTTCCAAAATTAAATCGGTGCTGGTAAAATAGGTTTCGTAATCCAGCACGTTTAAGTTTTCTGTAACGGCGTGTCGGGTCAATTCCTTTCCCGAAAAACTAACCACCCTATCAAAAATGGATAAGGCATCGCGCATGGCGCCATCGGCCTTTTGGGCTATAATGTGAAGTGCATCGTCATCGGCAGTAATACCTTGTTCTTCTGCAATGTACTTTAAATAATCTTTGGCATCGCGTACGGTAATGCGTTTAAAATCAAATATTTGGCACCTCGAAAGAATGGTTGGTATTATTTTGTGCTTTTCGGTAGTCGCCAAAATAAAAATACAGTGTTTTGGCGGTTCTTCCAAGGTTTTTAAAAACGCGTTAAAAGCGGCCTGCGATAGCATGTGCACCTCGTCTATAATATATACTTTGTATTTGCCAACCTGGGGCGGAATGCGCACTTGGTCGGTTAAACTCCTAATATCGTCAACCGAGTTGTTTGAAGCGGCATCGAGCTCGAAAATATTAAAGGCAAAATCTTCATCGCCGGTTTCGGTGCCATCGCTGTTGATCATTTTCGCCAAAATTCGGGCACAGGTTGTTTTACCAACACCACGCGGACCGGTAAATAAAAGGGCTTGGGCTAAATGGTTGTGTTCAATGGCATTAAGCAAAGTGTTTGTAATAGCCTGCTGCCCCACCACGTCTTTAAACGTTTGCGGACGGTATTTTCTAGCCGATACTACAAAGTGTTCCATGGAATTTCTTAAAGTAACAAAGTTAAAAAATGAATTCAGAAATATGAATTATGGATTGGGAATTTAGAATTAGTTATTAACAAAATTGAAGGTGCAAATTGGATAGAACTTTTTTGAATTTCACACAAATATTGGCGAACTTCGTTTGATATGAAAAATTGAAGGGTGTTAATTTAAAATTGCTTAGCATTTCAATTGTAAACTCTAAATTTAATTTAAAATGGATTTATTCAATCAAGCTTCCAGCATGAATCTCTTGCCTTTTGATGGCGAGGTGCATTATTATGGTTCCATAATGAATACGAAAATAGCACGCCGTTATTTTGAAACGCTACAAGAGAATATAGAATGGGAACATGACAAAGCCCTTATTTTTGGGAAATTGATTGTTACTAAACGTAAAGTGGCGTGGTATGGCGCTAAGCCTTTTCAATATACTTATTCAAAAATAACGAAATCTGCGCTACCATGGACCCAAGAGCTTTTGGAACTAAAGGAACTTATTGAGAACCGAACTGGCGAAACCTTTAATTCCTGTTTGCTAAACCTTTACCATAACGGTACAGAAGGTATGGCATGGCATAGCGATGGGGAAAAAGATCTAAAAAAGGAGGGTGCTATTGCGTCGTTGAGTTTGGGTGCTGAACGCCCTTTTTTGTTTAAGCATAAGGCAACAAAACAAACCGTTTCCGTTTTTTTGGAAAAAGGGAGTTTGTTGATTATGAAAGGTAAAACACAGCAACATTGGCTTCATAGGTTGCCTCCCACCAAGAAAGTAATGGTGCCACGGATAAATTTAACATTTAGGACCATTGTGACCTGATGAACCGCATACATAATAGAAGCGATTACTTTTTAATTTCCATTGTTGCGCATAGATTGGCCACTACAAAAGCTAAAACACCTTTCTTTTTTACTAAAACCTAGTAAACATGCGCGTTAGGGATAGTAGTGGAAATCCTTTTTGTGAGGCACGAGCAAAAAGATTGTAACGAATAGCCCGACCAGTTCCTGAACTTGTTTCAGGATAAAGGTAACGCCCAAACTTTATTTATTTGATTATAGGGATTTGGCATTTCTTTGTTGTAATTTTGCGCACAAGTAAATCGCCTTATCGCTCAAATTTTAATTTGGGAGGAAAGTCCGAACACCGTAGTGCAATATAGTGGTTAACGGCCACCAGTCGTGAGGCTAGGACAAGTGCAACAGAAAGTATGTACAGGTAATGCTGTAGTGAAACCAGGTAAACTCTATATGGTGCAATGCTATGTAAACCAGCGCCCATTTGGTAAAGGCTGCACGCTTGATGCTGGAGGGTAAGCAGCTAAAGTGTATTGGTAACAGTGCACTCAGATAAATGATAAGGGCTTTTTGTTTTTTATGGATTTTTTTATAAAAAATAAGACGTACAGAATTCGGCTTATAGATTTGCTTGACCAAACAGGCTCCTTGATTTTTTCGGGGAGCTTTGTTTTTTATGGGATTAACGAGTAACTGCTTTTGGCGTTTGAACTCTAAATCTTTTATGGTTAAATATAGAAGGGTTGGTAAATCTGGCTGTTTCCCACACCGTACCGTTTTTCTAAAGGGCATGCACTAAATTTACAGCTCTCAAAACCTGAGACAAGTAGCTTTTTGCCAATACTTTGTTCATTTGCTTTCCTGGTTTTTTCATGTTTTAGTGGTCAACCTATAGATGCATGAAATCGATAAATGGTGGTGTTTTATTGTTTATAAAATTATTACATGTCGTTAACCGATTTTAATTAGGTTTTTAGCGAATTAAGCACTTTACACCATCTTAAATTGAAAACTATTACTAAATTTACACCGTAATACAAAATTGAATTGATTAATAGCATCATTAATTTAATTGTATAAAATGTTTAATAACGGTATTTTTTTTAATCTCTCAAGGCTATCCATTTCAAATTAATAGATAGGATATTGTTAAAAACATTTCATCTCAATTACTATTAAGTTTTTAATTAATCATATTTTGTTTATGTACAAAAGAGGGAATTATCACGACAACATACTTGCCAATTACCGTAGCATCATGCTAGGGGTTGCTGGATTTTGCTCGTTTTTAACCTTTCTTTTTAAATTTAATAGCGAGCAATAAGCGCAGTTATATAGATGTTGACCAAAACTAAAATTTATTTATCATCCCCACACATGGGCGGTTCGGAGCAAAAATTTGTTAACGAAGCCTTTGATACCAATTGGATAGCGCCCTTGGGACCTCATGTTGATGGTTTTGAAGCTGATATTCAAACCTATTTAGGTAACGATTGTGAGGTTGCCGTACTAAGTTCGGGTACTGCGGCCATTCATTTAGCGCTTCAGCTTTTGGGTGTTTCCAAAGATGATGAAGTGTTATGCCAAAGTTTTACGTTTTCCGCATCGGCAAACCCCATTTTATACCAAGGAGCCATTCCTGTTTTTGTTGATAGTGAACCAGATACATGGAACATGTCCCCAGACTTATTGGAACGTGCCATAAAAGACCGTATCGCCAAACACAAAAAACCAAAGGCCATTGTCGCTGTGCATTTATATGGGATGCCCTATAATGCCCAAGCCATAAACACTATTGCAAACAAATATGAGATTCCGGTAGTAGAGGATAGTGCCGAAGCTTTGGGAAGCACGTATTTTGGTCAAGCATGCGGTACCTTGGCAGACCTTGGCATTTTATCCTTTAACGGCAATAAAATTATAACCACCTCGGGTGGCGGTGCGCTGATAACCCACGATAAGGCCCTAAAGAACAAGGCAGTATTTTTATCTACCCAAGCACGCGATAATGCCCCACATTATGAGCACTCATCGGTAGGTTTTAATTATAGGATGAGCAATGTGCTAGCGGGCATTGGACGCGGGCAAATGGAAGTGCTTGATGCACGAGTTGCGGCCAGAAGACGTCATTTTAATTTTTATAAAGACCAATTAGCGGTTTATCCTGAAATTTCCTTTTTGGAAGAACCCACAGGTAGCTTTTCCAATAGATGGCTTACCTGCATTACAACCGATTCGTACCGTAAACGTGAAGCCATACGATTGACTTTGCTTGAAGACGATATTGAATCCAGACCCTTATGGAAACCTATGCACATGCAGCCCCTTTTTAAGGATTGTTTGCATTTTACAGATGGTACCTCGGAAGCTCTTTTTGAAAAAGGGCTTTGCTTACCTAGCGGCTCCAATTTGAGTCAAGACGATTTGGACCGTATTATTTACCAACTCTCAAAAACCCCCAGCTTATGATACATCATTATTTTACCTATCTTTCTCAAAAATACGCTTCTAAATGGCTTGTTTTTGCTATCGATTTAATAACTGTATTGGTTACGTTTTGTGCCTCTTATCTAATTCGGTTCAATTTTAGCCTAAATTTTGATATCAAACAATTTTTGTTCCAATTGCCCTTTGTATTGGTTGTTGCCGCTGTAAGTTTTTTAATTGTGGGCTCTTTTAAAAGTGTGATACGCCATACAGGATTTACCGATGTGGTTAATTTGTTCAAATCGGTTGCCATCATGTCGTTATTTACCATTTTGTTTGTTTTGCTAAACCGCGAATTGAACTTTATAGCCGATTTTACCATACCACTTTCCATATTAGTGATGCATGCCTTAATGAGCTTTGTGTTTTTAAGTGCCAGCCGATTGCTTTTTAAAATGACCTATAACCACTTGAAATGCAAATATGTAACTTCAAAACGTGTGCTTATTTATGGTGCGGGCGATTCTGGCATTGTTACCTACAATGCTTTAATTAGCAATGTTAGGGAACGCTTTGATGTGGTTGGGTTTATTGATGATAACCATCGTAAAAACGGTAAAGCCATTAACGGTATTTCCATTTTCCATAAAAATAAGGTAACCCAAGCGTATGTTGATGCCCACCAAATAGATGAAATTATTGTAACTTCAGAAAACATCAATAAAGATAGCTTGTTAAGTTTGGTGAACCTTAATGTGAAGATTACCAAAGTGCCACCCATTGAAAACTGGATTAATGGGGAGTTGAACGTACGCCAAATAAAACAAGTACAAATTGAAGATTTGTTAGGACGTGCGCCCATACAAATTGACAACCCCAATCTTTTGAATGAATTTTATGGCGAAACGGTATTGGTTACCGGTGCCGCAGGGTCAATTGGTAGCGAATTGGTGAAACAACTTGCCCAGTTTCAAGTGAAGCACTTGGTGTTGGTAGATCAAGCAGAATCGCCTTTATACGATGTGCAGCAAGATTTGAAACAAAATGGCAAACATAACTATACGGCCATTGTTGCCGATATACGCGATGGTTTGCGCTTAGATGCTATTTTTCAGGAGTACAAGCCTACCATGGTCTTTCATGCCGCAGCTTATAAGCATGTGCCCCTTATGGAAGCATCGCCTTACGAGGCCATTAAAATTAATGTGTATGGCACAAAACTATTGGCCGATACCTCATCGCGCTACAACGTTAAGAAGTTTGTGTTTGTATCAACCGATAAGGCCGTAAACCCTACCAGTGTGATGGGTGCTACCAAGCGTATGGCCGAAATGTACATTAGCTGTTTGCAAAAGGAAAGTAAGACCAAATTCATAACCACCCGTTTTGGAAACGTATTGGGCTCAAACGGTTCGGTGATTCCGCTGTTTAAAAAACAAATTGAAAAAGGTGGCCCTTTAACGCTCACGCATCAAGACATTACACGGTATTTTATGACCATCCCAGAGGCGTCCCAATTGGTATTGGAAGCAGGTACCATGGGTAAAGGTGGTGAAATATTTATTTTTGATATGGGCGAATCGGTTAAGATTTATGACCTTGCCAAAAACATGATTAAATTATCCGGATTGCGTTTTCCTGAAGATATCGATATTAAAATTACCGGATTGCGCCCAGGTGAAAAACTGTATGAGGAATTATTGGCCAATGGCGAAAATACCCTGTCAACCTATCATAAAAAAATATTGATAAGCAAAACGAGGGCTTTAGATACCCAAACCGTTAAGGCCGAAATCGAGGAATTATGCATAACCAATCGTTTTCAAAATAACAATATCGTGATGAAAATGAAACGCCTAATACCTGAATACAAATCGAATAACTCTGATTATGAACGTTTTGATAAGCATGTTCAAATTTATAAAAAAGCCAAAGAGGTTGCAACAACCGAAGCAGTGGATATAAGCTCAAAAAGCATCTAGTTTAACCCCTTGAACAATAGCCAATAACTAATTATAAAAACCAAAAAAAATTAGTACTTTTCCCCAAATATTCTATTACTAATGATTCAATCTTATTTACCTAACAAGTTTATTGTTTTATGTTGTGCCTTAGGTGTATTGGTTACATCGTGTGCTACCAAACAAGATGTCGTTTATTTTCAAAATGCCAAAAGCTTTGAAACCGTTGTGGATACCGATACCTTTAAAGCCAAACTAAAAGTTGGCGATATAGTAAGCGTGTATGTTTCCACTTTGGATCCTTTGGTTACCGCGCCCTACAATATTATTATTGCCAGTGGCAGTGGGGGGCAATTAATAGACTATTTGATAGATGTTGATGGCAATATTGATTACCCCGTTTTGGGTAAACTTAAATTGGTAGGTTTAACGGTAGAAGAAGCCAAAGAACTTATAAAAAAGAAATTCTCGGAAGGCCAGTTGCTTAAAGACCCCGTAGTAATGATACGGGTTTTGAACTTTAGGGTTACCGTTGCCGGCGAAGTGCGCTCGCCCGGTGTGTACCCGGTTTCTGGAGAACGTGTATCCATATTGGAAGCCCTAGGGATGGCCGGTGATTTAACCATTAAGGGCCGTAGGGACAATGTGTTGGTAATCCGCGATTTTAACGGCACCAAAACCTATACCCGTATCGATTTAACCAATAAGGAAGTGTTCAACTCTCCTGTATATTATTTAACCCAGAACGATTATGTATATGTAGAGCCCAACAATTCTGCTATCAGTGGTGCTTCGGGTGATATAAGGATAGGCACCATCATTACCATTACTTCTTTTATATTAACAACAGCACTTATTTTTGTTACTAGAAATTAGTTGATTATGACAGACTTAAACACTTTTTCAAAGATAGATACCCAAAACGCCTTTAATTTAAAAAAAGCGGCCTCCATATATTTAAAGCGGTGGTTTTGGTTTGTTTTAAGCATTTTAATATGTTTAAGCATCGCTTATATTAATTTGCGTTATACCGCACCTTCCTACATGGCCACGGCAAAAATTATGCTATTAAGCGATAAGGATGCCTCCAGCCCCGGGGCCATTTTTAAGGATTTGCCGTTTTTTGCTGAAAAGGAAGATGCCAAAGTTGAGGATGAAATGGAGGTTATTATGTCGCGCGATTTTTTTCAACGTGTTGCCAAAGATTTACATTTAAACATTCAACATTTCGCTAAAGGACGCATTTATGATTCTGAAATCTATAACAATGCGCCCATAACCATTACTTTCATTGCTTCCGATTCCATTATCGATCGCGTAAGCTTTAGTTTTCATACGGAAATACTATCCAATAAAGACTTTAATTATTGGGTGAACGATGGTGATGACCCAAAGAAAATGTCGTTTGGGGAAAAAATCCCAACCGCCTTTGGTGGGATGATAATTACCCCAAGCTCTGCAAATATCGAGAATCATATAGGCTCCGATATCCGCACACAAATGTCATCCATTAACGCCATTGCCGAATCCTTAAAGCGTCGCATCAACATATTCCAAGAGGTTAAGGGGTCCAAAATAATCAATATTTCCATTCAAGACCCCATAGAACAAAAGGCCAAAGACATTGTTAACACCTTGATTGACCGATACAATGAGGCAACCATGGAACAAAAGAACATCAAATCGATCAACACGGCGAAATTCATAAACGACCGTGTAGAATTGATAGCCAAAGATTTAGTGGGTGTTGATGATAGTATTGTACGCTTTAAAACAGGCAATAAGGTTACGGATGTAGCCTCGGAAGCAGGCCAATTTTTAACGACCAGTATGCAAAACGAGCAGTTATTGGAACAGTCGAGAATGCAATTGCGCCAACTTAACTATATGGATTCCTCATTGGGCGAAACCAATTCCTTTACGCCCATTCCCTCAAACCTTGGTTTGGGCGATCCTACCATCGTTACGTTATCTTCAAAATACAATGAACTCATTACCGAACGGGAGCGTTTGTTAAAAAGTGCGGGTGAAAAAAACTCGGTGGTTATTCAGCTGGACCAAAACCTAAGGAGTTTAAAGGACAATCTTGCCCGTAGCATCCAAAACTCTAAAAAATCATTGGGCATACAAATCAATAGCTTTGAAAACCAATCGAATAGACTAAATTCCAAAATATACTCCGTTCCTGGACAAGAAAGTAAATTGCGTGGTATCGAGCGGAAACAAGGTATTAAAGAATCGCTTTACCTTTATTTATTGCAAAAACGTGAAGAAGCCGCTATTTCGTTAACGGCAACCACGCCCAGCTCCAAGGTTATCGATATGGCGTATAGCTCGGGAAGTCCTGTGGCGCCCAACAAAAAGATGTTTTATATAGCCGCTTTACTTTTAGGTTTTTTAATACCGTTTGGAATTATCTATATTGGCGATTTATTGGATACGAAAATACACAACAAAGAAGATTTAGAACGCGAGGTTAAAAATATTTCGGTTCTGGGTGAAATACCACGGGTTAAAACCGGATTAAAACAAACTGAAAGTTTATTGGTTGAGAAAAACGATCGTTCCATTTTATCTGAATCCTTTAGAATTATGCGCACCAATTTTGATTATGTACGACGTGGCCGAACCGTGGAACATTATGATAACGTTGTTTTTGTAACCTCGACCATTAACGGTGAAGGCAAATCGTTTTTTAGTTTGAATATGGCACTTACCATGGCCAACACCGATAAGCGTGTGCTATTGATAGGAGCCGATATTAGAAACCCCCAACTGCAAACAGCCATAAAGAAGCATCTTAAGCCCCATTCGAGTATGGTTGGTTTGACTGAATATTTAGTTGATAAAACTATTTTAGCCGGTGAAACCATCAATAGTTACGTGATTAACGACATCAAGATAGACATATTGCTTTCTGGAAAAGTACCGCCCAATCCAGCTGAACTATTAATGAGCAAGCGCGTTAAGGAACTGTTTGATTACGCATCCAACCAATACGACATCGTTATTGTAGATACCGCTCCTGCCATGCTTGTTACCGATACCTTATTGATTAGTGCCTATGCGGGACATACTATTTATTTAACAAGAGCAGGACATACCGAAAAGCGCGTTTTAAATTTTGCAAAAGAACTGCATAACGACAAAAAATTAAACGGTATGATGTTGGTAGTAAACGATGTGAGCCAATCAAATTTTGGTTATGGTGCCAAATATGGTTACTATGGCAAACCAGAAAAAAAAGGACTTTTTAAAAGAAAGGCTTAAATAACCGAAAATGTCGTATTTGTTTTATCAATTAAATACGGCATTTTTTTTATCAAGTTTTTATTCAACACAATGGCCGATAATTTTTCGATGTGTGTAAGGTTATGGGCATCGGTACCCGCAAAATCCATAAGGTTTTCTTCAATAAGGTAATGCGCTGTTTTTTCAACGCTCTTGCCATAATGGGTGCTTAACGACAACAGGTTGAGTTGAAAATGGCATCCTAGGTTTTTAAGTTTTTTATAATACGCTACATTGTTATGATAATAGGCATAACGTTCGGGGTGTGCCAAAACCGGTTCATAACCTTTGGTCTTGATTTTAAATATTAGCTCTTCCAATTGAATGGGCGGTTGGAAATACGACATCTCGATAAGCACGTACTTGCTTTTTAAGGTGAAAAGATTCCCCTCATCCAATAGTTTTTCAAAATGATTGTCCAGCATATATTCCGCAGCCGGATTTAAGGTAATGCCACTTAACATTTTTTTTGTCAAACTCCCTAAAAGCAACTGGTAGGCATCGCCAATGCTTTCATCGGTATTGGGATAAAAATCCTGCATGATGTGGGGCGTTGGTATAAACTGAGCGACCCCAAGTTCCTTCAAGCCTTTTATCAAACTTAAGGATTCCTTCACATTTTTTGCGCCATCATCAATGCCCGGTAGGATGTGATTGTGAATATCAACAAAACCTTCCAATAAATCTTTTAAGAAATGTTTTTTAGTGAATATTTGCAGCATCAGTAGGGTAGTTATGGGGCATTAAGCGGTTGGCCTATGAAGCGTAAAACTCAAAAGCATCAAGTATAATCTGGTCATCGACCAAACAATCTATTTTTGTTTTACCAATGGCTTCCAAGAGCACAAAATTTATATGGCCGTGGTTGTTTTTTTTATCGTACTTGAGCAATTCCATAATGGGGGCATATTCCGAGGGGTCGATGGTAACCTTGCCATAATAATCGGTAAACAACGCCTTAATTTCAATGGTCTCTTGTTTTGGGAACCCCGTTAATTCTGTTGAAATGTAACAGGCCATAATCATGCCCACAATAATGGCCTCTCCGTGCAACAGGGTTGTTTTGTTTGGATGGCTTAAAAAATACGATTCGATGGCATGCCCAAGCGTATGGCCAAAATTTAAGGTTTTGCGCAAATTGTTTTCTAAGGGATCCAATTCAACCACGTGTTTTTTAATCATTACCGATTCGTAAATCAACATGTCCAAATCATCCAATGAAAGTTTTGATAATGTTTTAAACTTGTTCCAGTAAGTACGGTCGCTTATAAGGCCATGTTTTAACATTTCGGCTAAGCCCGAGCGCATTTGGTTTTGTGGCAAAGTGTTTAAAAATTGTGTATCTATAAGTACTAAATCCGGATTGCTGATTACCCCAATCTGGTTTTTTAAGTTACCGAGATCTACACCTGTTTTTCCGCCTACCGAGGCATCGACCATGGACAAAAGGGTAGTGGGCACATTCACATAGGCAATACCGCGCTTAAAGGTGCAGGCTACAAAACCGCCCAAATCGGTAATAACGCCACCGCCAATATTGATGAGCACACTTTTTCTATCGGCATCCCCTTCCGAAAGGGTATTCCAAACCCCAACACAAGTATCGATGGTTTTATTAACTTCACCCGATTCAATTTCAATGATTTCAATGGCAATCGTTGTTTCCAGTTTTTCTAAAACAGTAGGCAAGCAATACTGATGCGTGTTTTCATCCACCAAAATAAAAATCTTAGAAAAATTACGCTTCCTAATATGTTCATTTAAAGCAGCATAGCACTGGTTGTTAAAATGTATCGTACATTGGGTTGTTGCAATAGAATCCATGAAATTAAACCTTTATTTTAAAGCCGTGAAATTAAGGAGATTTTACATAAAATGATAAGATACTCCTGATTATATTTGTATAAATTTTTAATTTATGAGTACTGAACGCATTTTTGATAATACCAAAATAGCCTTTGCATTAAAAAGCGATTCTGAGTTAGAGCGCGCTTATTTTTTGTTTAAAATGATTTCCATCGAACCGCTGGTACGTATAGGAACCGCGGCCACCAATTTTGCCATAAAGGCCCATTTGCCCATTGAAGGCTTGATACGCTCGACCGTTTTCGACCATTTTTGCGGCGGGGTTAATGAAGAAGATTGCTTGCCCGTAATTGACAAAATGTATGAAAAAGGCGTGAGCTCGGTATTGGATTATTCGGTTGAAGGTAAGGAAAATGATGCCGAATTTGATGCTGCCATGCACACAACACTAAATATTATCGATTTTGCAAGTGCCAAGGATGCGATGCCCATTGCGGTTTTTAAACCAACCGGTTTTGGCCGACTGAAACTTTTTGAGAAAGTAGGGAGTGGTGCTGCTTTAACTACCAGTGAAAAAGCCGAATGGGACAGGGTGGAGAACCGGTTTGATATGGTTTGCAAACGTGGGAAAGCCCACGATATTTCCGTACTTATTGATGCCGAGGAAAGCTGGATGCAAAATGCTTCGGATGCCTTGGTTACCAAAATGATGCAAAAATACAATACCGAAAAACCCATAGTATTTAATACGTTGCAAATGTACCGTTGGGACCGAATGGAATTCTTAAAAAAAGAACATGCACTTGCCATAAAAAACGGCTATTTTTTAGGGTTTAAACTTGTTAGGGGCGCATATTTGGAAAAAGAAAATGAACGTGCAAATGTATTGGGTTATCCATCGCCCATGTGCAAAAGCAAAGCCGAAACCGATGCCAATTACAATGCGGCCGTTGCCTATATGCTGGATCATTTAGACCGCATGTCGCTATTCTCGGGGTCGCACAACGAAGAAAGCTCGTATTTGATGATGCAAAAAATGGCTGAAAAAAACATTCCCAACCATGATGCCCGCGTTTGGTTCGGTCAACTTTACGGCATGAGCGACCACATCAGCTTTAACTTAGCCGCCCATGGTTATAATGTTGCCAAATACATTCCATTTGGCCCAGTACGCGATGTGATGCCTTATTTAATACGGCGCGCCGAAGAGAATACCTCGGTTGCCGGACAAACCGGTAGGGAGCTGGCACTTTTAACCAAAGAAAAAAACCGACGAAAATTGGTTTAATAAACCGCATTGAAAAATGGATTGGAGTAGAAAGATTAACGAATAACGAATAATTTTAGATCAGGGATTTTAAGATGGCCTTTATTTCTTGTGGTGTTTGGTAAGGGGTGATGTTTTTAAGTATTGTAAAATTTACTGGTTTTTTTTGTGTTTTGGGTTCCCTTGAAGAAACCAAAAAAATAGCGTTATGTTGGGTGGGTGTTAATATTTCATCTTTCGAAACGAGTTCTTCCTCAAATTTTTCGCCAGGGCGCAATCCTGTAATTTTCAGGTCTATGGTTTGATTTTTGTTTTTTTCAGCATACATACTTATTAAGGTTTGTACCACATCCATCAATTTAATGGGCGTTCCCATATCAAAAGTAAAGAGTGAGTTTTCGTTCATTTTAAACAAAGCTATTTGCACAATAAGGGCACAAGCTTTATGTTTGTCCATAAAGTAGCGGGTAATGCGCTCGTGTGTGATGCTTAAAGGGTGGCCGGACGCTATTTGATTTATAAAAAGTGGCAGTACCGAACCGTTGGAGCCCATGATATTGCCAAAGCGTGCAATGGAAAATTGGGTGCTTTCTTGAGGTTGCAACTGCATGATATACCTTTCGGCAAGGTGCTTTGTGATGCCCATTACGCTTTCAGGATTTACCGCTTTATCGGTTGAAATAAATACGAACTTTTTTACATCGTGTTTTATGGCCAAATCTGCCAAATGTTGGGTTGCCAAATAATTGGTTTTAACCGCCTCATAAGGATGCATTTCCATTAGCGGAACGTGTTTATAGGCCGCAGCATGAAATATAAGTGTGGGCTTGTAAACTTCAAAAAATCCTGTCATGACATCTGCATCATTGATGTTTGAAAGCACATATTCCAAAGAAGTTACTTCTTCTTTCTCAAATTCTTTTATAAGATTGTAAAGTGGCGATTCTGCACAATCGACCAATATTAGCTTGCGGTAGTTGCAAACAAGCAACTGTTTGGCAAGTTCACTACCAATGGTGCCCGCAGCCCCCGTAATTACAATGGTCTCGGTTTCAAAATTAAAGGCTTCGTAGTTTATTAAGGGCTGTTGGTAGTGGGGAATTAATCCAGAACTGACCATTAGTTGTTTGATGTGTTTGTAGGTTGCAGGCTCCATCAACGGTTATTGTTAGCTAGGTTATTAACGATGAAAAACTCATCCAAAGTAGGCATAATTAACCTATCAAACAAGTGGTAAAACGTGGTACTACCAATTATTTAGTAATAACCTTGATGATGGTGCTGCCAATAAGCTTTAAATCGAAGAAGAAATTGCGGCGTTTAATATACTCTTTATTATATTTTAACTTATCGGGAATGATGGTTTTTATGTAAAACGATTCCGGATCGGTGGCCGCTTTTAAAAGTTCTACCTCATTTCTGTATTTCAAGGAAGCGAGTCCGGTTATGCCCGGTCTTACTGAAAATATGGTCATATCGTCTTCCGTATAAAAATTTACATAATACCGAAGTTCAGGTCGGGGACCAACAAAGCTCATATCGCCCTTTAAAATATTGATAAGCTGCGGAAATTCATCAATTTTATAGCGTCGTAAAAAATAACCGATTTTTGTTATGCGCGCATCATGGTTCCCTAAAGTGAGCAAGCCCTTGCTTTCCGATTGTATGCGCATGGTACGAAATTTATAGATATTAAAATCGCTGTTGTTTTTACCCACGCGCCCTTGTATAAAAAATACAGGGCCCGGTGAATCAAGTTTAATTATGATGGCAATGATAACGAAGATGGGGGCGAGCAAAAGCAAACCAATGGCCGAAAATACAATGTCGAAAAGGCGTTTGGTATTCATTAGCGAACAATCCTAAAATGTGTTAAGGTGGCTATACTATCGCAATTTTCAATGGTTAATGTAATGTTGTTGTTTTTAAATTCACCTTCAATAGTGTAGATAGCACAAGGCTTTTGATGTGTTTTGCTTTCAGAAAAATTAACATCGCCTTGTTTTAAGATGTGGTTTATGGCCGTTTCGTCGAGCTTGTTTTTGGTCATTTCAAATGCAGCCGCATCGGAATATACCATTTTTTTTAACCGGATATTATTGAGCACCCGCGCATCCAGTCCGTAATTGAACGTCGTACCTTTTTTTTTCCATAAGAAAAAAACGAGTACCATGCCAATACATAAGCCTCCTAAATAATAGCCGAAGCGTTGTAGTAAATTCATTTGTTTGTTTAACAACCAGTAGGTTGGCTTCGGTTAAAAAATAATTAAATTGATATCGCTATAATTTAATCCAAACCATTCGCCCACCGATTTACTGGTTAAAATTCCGTGGTAAAAATACAACCCATTTTTTAAACCTCTATCAAAACGGAGTGAATTTTCTATACCCCCATCTTCAGCAATCTTTAACAGATAAGGCGTAAAAATATTGCTTATGGAAACCGATGCCGTACGTGAGTAGCGCGCAGGAATATTGGGCACACAATAATGAATAACACCGTGCTTTACAAAGGTAGGCTGTTTATGCGAGGTTACTTCGCTGGTCTCAAAACAACCACCGGTATCGATGCTCACATCAATAATGATGGCCCCTTTTTTCATGCATTGCACAATCGCATCGGTTACCACAATGGGTGAACGGTTGTTTCCTCGCACCGCGCCAATAACCACATCGCAACGTTTTAATGATTTGGTAAGGTTTTTAGGTTGCAGGGTAGAGGTAAATATGGGGCGCCCCAAATGGGTTTGTATGCGCCGGAGTTTGGTAATGGAATTATCGAAAACCTTAACGTTTGCCCCTAAGCCTATGGCACTTCTAGCGGCAAATTCGCCAACGGTGCCGGCACCTAGAATAACCACTTCAATAGGGGGCACCCCGCTTATATTGCCAAACATGAGTCCGTTACCGCCCTTGGTATCCGATAACAATTCGGCTGCTATTAGCACCGAGGCCGTACCTGCAATTTCACTCAATGATTTTACGGCAGGATAGGTGCCATCAGAATCCCTAATGAACTCGAACGCCAAAGCGGTAATGCGTTTGGCGGCCAAGGCTTCAAAATACTGTTTGGATTGTGTTTTTATTTGCAATGCCGATATTAACAAGGTTTGCGGGTTTAGCAGCTTGATTTGTTCCAAACTAGGGGGCTCTACCTTTAAAATGGTTGGACACGCAAACACTTTGGCGGTATCGTTTGTAATTTCGGCACCCGCCTCACTGTATTCCCTGTCGGTAAAATTGGCACCATCGCCCGCTCCAGCTTCCAGTAGTACGCGGTGGCCATTGCTAACCAAGGCAAACACCGCATCGGGGGTTAAGCAAACGCGTTTTTCTTGAAACGCGGTTTCTTTAGGGATACCAATATATAATTCGCCTTTGCGCCTAAAAATCTCAAGGGTTTCCTCTTGTGGTAAGAGTTGCTGTTTGGTAAAAGGAGATAGTTGTTTCGCCATGGTGTTGTTAATTACATAAACAAATTACAAATAAAATTTTTATTGCATAGAACATTTCAAAAATAATTACTTTAGTACTCAATTCCGCTAAATAATCAAATAAAATAATACGCATTACATTTGAACGAAAAAACCTCAAAATTATCTGGTTTGGCATCCTATGGTTGGAATAATTTTTTTATGTTTGTAACTATAAACAATATGTATGTGTAAAGCGTTAATTACTTGCTTTTTAAGCCTTTTTTCCTTAGCTCTATTTGCGCAAAATATCACTTTATCGGGTACCGTTTTGGATGAAAACAAGCAACCCATTGCTTATTCAAATGTGGTTGTTGCCACAGATGATTCGTCTGTAACGGAAGGTACAATCACCAATGAAGCGGGCGTTTTTTCGTTTGAAAACCTAAAAGCCAACAACTATACCCTTACAGTAAGCTTTTTGGGTTTTGAGGCACAAACCTTGGCCATTGACCTGAATAAAACCACCCAATTAGCTGCCATAATTTTAAAGGAAAAGTTAGAAACCTTAAATGATGTTACCCTTACTGTAAAACGGCCCACGGTAAAGCGTATGGTTGATAGGTTGGTTTTTAATGTTGAAAACTCCAGTTTATCGAATACCAACGTTTTGGATGTATTAAAACAAACACCCGGTGTTTTGGTGCATGATGGTACCATAACCGTTAAGCATAGCGTTCCTACCGTTTATATAAATGATAAAAAAGTGCAATTGTCCATGGATGAAGTGCAGCAACTACTGGAAGGTACATCGGCAACAACTATAAAATCCATTGAAGTTATTACCAACCCACCCGCAAAATACGAAGCTGAAGGCGGTTCGGTACTTAATATCATAACCAGCAAAACCATTGTTGCAGGCTATAATGGCAACATGTTCAGCAATTATAGCATGGGTAAAACCTATCCTAAATATACGTTTGGCACGAGTCATTTTTTTAAGACAAAAAAGCTAAACACCTATTTGAATTATAGTGTGAACCCAAAAAAAGAGTTTAGGCACAATAGCGAATCTATTTTTTTTACTGAAAACGGACAGAACACCACCAGTTGGGAAACCGATTATAAACGCACACGGAACACATCGAACCATAACATCAATACCAGCATTGATTATGAATTTAACGCCGCCAACAGTTTGGGTGTTTCGGCAAACATGCTTGTAGCTCCGCGCGATCATACCAAAACCTTTGTGAATTCGCTAACCGAGGTTTTTGATGCTGCCCATGTTTTAGATTCTACCTTCCATACCAAAAACCGTATGGCCGATGAGACCTTTAATTTTGCCCTTACGCTTGATTATGTGCACAAATTTAAAAAAGAAGGGGAGAAATTAATGCTGAGTGCCCACCATACCAATTATGATTTTTTAAGTTTTCAGGATGTTAAAACAGGCTATTTCTATCCTAATACTACTACCGCATTTCGGGATAACAACTTTCAAACGTTCTCTAAGCAAGTAATAAAACTATATACGGGTCAAATTGATTACGAACTGCCCCTAAGTGAAACCGCTCAATTTGAAGCAGGAGCCAAAGTTTCCAATATAAGTTCAAAAAGCATATTACGACAGTATCTTGTTGAAAATGGTGTAAAAATTGAGGATTTACAAAATACCGATACCTTTCTTTATGATGAAACCAATTCGGCACTCTACACCAGTTATGCCAAGGATTGGGAACGTTGGAGCCTAAAATTGGGCGTAAGGGTCGAACATACCGATATTGTTGGCACCTCTAAGGCTACCAACACCCAGAGCAACAAAAACTATGTGGAGCTTTTTCCCTCATTTTACCTTTTGCACAATGTAGATGACCACAACGCTGTTTATTTTAATTATAACAGGCGCATTTACCGCCCCAGATACAGCGAATTAAACCCTTTTAAATATTTTTTAAACGATAACGCCTATATTGCCGGCGACCCAAACCTGAAACCACAAATTGATGATGTTTTAACCTTAGGCTATACCATCAATAAAAACTACACTTTCGAGCTGTATTACCGTTTTGAAAACAATCCTACACTAGAAATGACCTTTCAAGATAATGAGGAAAACCTAATTAAATACATTAACACAAACATTGACAAAAGTATTTCGTATGGTTTGGATTTTACAACCTATACCCAGCTTGCCAACCGTTGGAATTTATATGTACTGGCCTCCCTTTTTTATTATGAAAATCATTTTGTTGCCTTGGAAAGCGCCAACACATTATATACCAATGATCGATGGTCGGTTTATAGCCAAATCATCAACTATTTTTCGTTGTTGAAGGATAAAAGTTTAACCGCCGATGTTGCTTATTTATACATTTCGAGTTTGGTGGATGGTGCTAAAAAAATCAGCAACCGACAAGGGCTGGATATAACCTTTAGAAAAACATTATGGAAAGGGAGGGCTTCCGTAAATATGGGGGTGAGGGATGTGTTTAACTCGCAAAATTTTAGTACCAAGACGCAGTACCTAAACCAAGACCTGTTTTTTAAATCGCGTATGGAGAATCGTTTGCTGGTTGCGGGGTTTACCTATAAATTTGGAAACTACCATTTAAAACCCAACCACAAAGAGCTGGAATTGGAAGAACGCGACCGATTGGAAAACAAACACCCTTAAAAATACTGTTTTATTTTATCCCAGAAATTTCTAGGCGATATTTTAAACTCTTCTTCAAGCTCCTCCAAGGATTTGTTGGCATCATTTATTTTATTGAAAATTTGAGCCCTCACTAAATATATGGAAGGGACAATAATGGCCATTATTGGAATTAAATACATTAATTGATTAGAGTCAATATTTATTAAATCATCATTAAGAGTAATAAATATCTGATAAACATACATCGCGATTGGTACTAAGAGTGCATGAAACCACCAATGCCTGCAAGTAAAAAACCAAATGATTAATAAAAGTAGCGGTATCAATTTTGATGTTAACACCCACATGGAAACTTGTGCACTTTGATAAAACTCACTTTGATAGGTAAATAAAAAAGTGTCCCAAATTGGAGAATTGGGGACACTTTCATACAGGTAAAACAAATAAGGGGTGGTTGCTATAATGGTAGCAATAACACTTCCTATAATCAAACTCTTTCTATCCTCCTGAAGGAATTTTAATTTGATCTTTTCTAACGGCCGTTTGTTGCTCATCTTGATTTGCTGTGTTGGCTGCATAAGCAGTAAACAACATACCACCAAAAATTGCAATCGCAATTAAATAGTTTTTAGTTTTCATTTTATAAGGGATTTAATTAATTAATTACCCAAATGTAACTAAAGACCTTATTGATGTAGGTGGCTAAATGTTAAAAAAACGTTAAAAACATTGTTTTTCAAAATTTTAGCTGTGGGTTTCCCGTACTACTACAATAATTGGAGGTTTTGTACTGTTTTTTCTGCTATATATGCTTTATTTTTTTTTTGTTATTATTTAATTTTTTAAAATTAGTTGCCTGGTTTCGTTTGCGGTTAATTTTAAAAAAATCTCATCAAAATTGTTTGTTAACATCGGTCGTATCAATTCGGGCCATTCAATCAAAATCCAATGTTCAGAATCTAAATAATCTTCAATACCGAAATTATAGGCTTCTTCCATATTTTTTATACGATACAGATCGAAATGAAAAATTTTGTCATTCTTCATCTCATACTCATTGATAATAGAGAAGGTGGGGCTACTCACTTCATCTGAACTGCCCAAGTGTTTAACCACTGCTTTAATAAGGGTTGTTTTGCCAACACCCATACCACCATGAAACAAAATGGTTTTCGATTTCAGGTTTTTTAGAAGCTCTTGCGCCAGATTTTCTATATCGTTTATACTGTAATTTATTTCCAAGGCAAAAAATTTTAAGGCAATATTACAAATTAATTATGATAAAAACTAATAAACTATGCATTTTGTCGGTGTTTTTTGTATTACATAGATTATTTTGGGTTAAACACGACCAACGGAATGATCATTTCTTCTAGTGAAACGCCCCCATGTTGGTAGGTGTTTTTAAAATAGCTCACATAATGATTGTAATTGTTTGGATAGGCAAAAAAGGAGTCGCCTTTGGCAAAAATATACGAGCTGCTCATGTTTATAGAAGGCAGGTGCACTTCCTTGGGGTCTTTAAAAACCAGCACTTCTTTACTTTCGTAGGTTAAACTGCGACCTGTTTTATAGCGTAAATTTAAACTGGTATCCCTATCGCCAATAACTTTTGAAGGTGTTTTTACGTTTATGGTGCCGTGATCGGTAGTTAAAATAAGCTTAAACCCTAATTGTTGGGCCAGTTGCACCATTTCCAGAAGTGGCGAATTTTTAAACCAGCTCAGGGTTAATGAACGATACGCCTTATCGTTTGATGCTAATTCCTTAACCACCTCCATTTCAGTTTTGGCATGCGAGAGCATATCTACAAAATTATACACAATAACGGTTAAGTCGTTGTTTTTTAAAGATTTGAAGTTTTCAACCAGCTTTTTTCCAGTTTTAAGGTTTGTTATTTTATGGAATTCGCAGGTTAAATGGGTTAGCCCCAAACGTTTTAATTGGGTTTGCAAAAAATCTTCTTCATGTAAATTTTTTCCACCGTCATCGGTATCGTTTTTCCAATATTGGGGAAATAGTTTTTCCATTTCGCTGGGCATCAGTCCGGAAAAAATAGCATTTCTCGCATATTGTGTTGCGGTGGGCAAAATACTGAAAAACGCTTCCTCTTTTTCCTTTTTATAATGGTTGTTGATGATGGGTTCAAACACTTTCCATTGGTCGTACCGCAAATTATCGACCACCACCAATAATGTGGGCTGTTCCTTGCTAAGTTCGGGAACAATTTTTTCCTTAAAAAGCGTGTGCGACATCACGGGGGCATCCTCGCGCGATTGAAACCATTTGGCGTAATTTTTTTCAATATACTTTCCAAATTGGATATTGGCTTCGGTTTTTTGGGATTCTAAGATTTCAAACATGCCCGCATCCTCTATGTTTTCAAGTTGAATTTCCCAGTAAATGAGTTTTTGGTATAAGGCTACCCAGGCTTCATACGAGTTTACCATGGCCAGATCCATTGAGATTTTACGGAACTCCTGTTGGTAATTTGAGGTTGTTTTTTCAGAAACCAATCTGGAATGGTCCAGGTTTTTCTTCAAGCTTAGCAGAATTTGGTTGGGGTTTACGGGCTTTATGAGATAATCGGCAATTTTATTGCCAATGGCTTCTTCCATAATGTATTCCTCCTCACTTTTGGTAATCATCACAACCGGCAGGTTATCTTGCTTTTCCTTTAGTTCGTTTAAGGTTTCAAGACCTGTAAGTCCCGGCATGTTTTCATCTAAAAAAACAATGTCGAAATTTTCATTATCAAGTGTTTCAATGGCTTCGGTGCCACTTTTACAGGTCGTTACCTTATAGTTGCGTTGTTCCAAAAACAAGATGTGGGGTTTAAGCAAATCAATTTCATCATCGACCCAAAGTATTTTTATTGTATTCATAGACGTATTTTTTGTAAGTGTTTCAATCAATTTGTTGTTGTATTTAATAAATTTAAGAAGGCAATAAGTATATTTGTGCCCAAAACATTAACTTTTTAAAGTTTGAACAAACTTAAAATATTAAACGACCCAATTTACGGATTTATTACCATTCCAAATTCGCTCATATTCGATTTAATACAGCACAAGTATTTTCAAAGGTTGCGGCGCATTACCCAAATGGGCCTGTCGTATATGGTATATCCGGGCGCGCACCACACGCGGTTTCATCATGCCATTGGCTGTGTGCATTTAATGCAAAAAGCGGTGAATGTGCTTCGTTTTAAGGACGTTAGCATATCAAAAGAAGAAGAAAACGGACTCTACGCTGCCATATTATTACATGATATTGGCCATGGCCCTTTTTCGCACGCCATGGAACATAGCATTGTAAATGGGGTTTCGCACGAGCATCTTTCCTTGCTTTTCATGCACCGCCTAAACAACGAATTTAACGGAAGTTTAACGCTTGCCATCCAAATATTTAAAGGGGAATATCCCCGAAAATTCATGTGTCAGCTCATTTCTGGGCAATTTGATATGGATAGGGCCGATTATTTAAAGCGCGACAGTTTTTATACGGGCGTAG
Source organism: Mariniflexile maritimum (assembly GCF_009746565.1). Lineage (GTDB taxonomy): Bacteria > Bacteroidota > Bacteroidia > Flavobacteriales > Flavobacteriaceae > Mariniflexile > Mariniflexile maritimum. The sequence goes on along the minus strand of NZ_WRPN01000001.1, from coordinate 485,963 downwards.
CAGAAGGCAACATAAACAGCGAACGCTTGATTACCATGTTGAACGTGGTTAACGACCAATTGGTTGTTGAAGAAAAAGGCATTTACAGCGTAGAAAAATTTATAATTGCCCGTCGTTTTATGTACTGGCAAGTGTATTTGCACAAAACAGGGTTGGCTGCAGAACAGTTATTGATCCGGGTTTTGCAACGCGCCAAAGAGCTGCACCAAAAAGGCCATATACTGGAAGCCAGTAAGCCCTTATTGTATTTTTTGGAAAATAAGATAACGATGGCAAATTTTAATGAAGACGCTTTGGATGTTTTTGCTGAATTGGATGATTACGACATTATTTCGGCCATGAAACATTGGCAACATAGCACCGATTTTGTACTACGCCATTTAAGCAACATGATTATTAACCGGAATCTATTAACCATCAAGCTGAAAAACAAACCAGTAAAAAAACAGGACTTGGAACCCTATATTGAAAAACTGGTTAACACCTATGGCATCAGTAAAAAAGAAGCCCATTATTTTGTTTTTAAGGGCAGTATTTCCAATCAGGCGTACCAACATAACCACAAGGGCATCAATATATTGCACAAATCTGGAAACATAGAAGATATCGTTGAAGCCTCCGACCAATTAAACCTAAAGGCCCTTTCAAAACCTGTAACCAAATATTATATCTGTTATCCAAAGCAACCAGTTACAGCATTTTAATTAGTTCTAAAGTTGTTTTTCCTAACAATCCGCTATGGCCAACCAACAATAAAAAATGCAATTGAAAAACTTTAGGACATTTTTCCTATTTTTGCCAAACCTAACATTTAAAAACATCAAACTTTAACGTGTGAAATTTACAGCACAACAAATAGCAGGTATATTAGAAGGAGATGTGGTTGGAAATCCGAACGCTGAAGTATCAAAACTTTCCAAAATTGAGGAAGGCTTTAAAGGATCTCTAACGTTTTTGGCCAATCCTAAATACAAACACTATATATATAGTACAAAAGCTTCCGTTACCATTGTCAATAAATCATTCGTACCCGAAAGCGCTATTGAAACCACCCTTATAAAAGTAGATGATGCCTATTTGGCCTTTTCAAAAATACTCGAATATTACAACTCCATAAAGCTCAACAAAGTAGGTATCGAACAACCTGCATTTATTTCAGAATCATCGCAGTACGGAGAACAGGTTTATATTGGTGCCTTTTCGTATATAGCAGATAACGTAAAATTGGGCGATAACGTTAAAATTTTCCCCAATACCTATATAGGCGATAATGTTGTTATAGGAAACAATACCATAATATTTTCTGGAGTGCGCATTTATTCGGATACCGTTATAGGGAATAATTGCGTACTAAACTCGGGCGTTATTATTGGGGCCGATGGGTTTGGGTTTGCACCCAATGAAGCTGGGGGCTATAACAAAATTCCGCAAATAGGAAACGTTATCATTGAAGATTACGTTGATATAGGAGCCGCCACCACCATCGACAGGGCTACCTTAGGGTCAACCATCATCCATGAAGGTGTGAAATTGGACAACCACATTCAAATAGCCCATAACGTAGAAATTGGCAAAAACACCGTAATTGCCGCACAAACTGGCATTGCGGGATCCACCAAAATTGGCGAACATTGCCAAATTGGCGGCCAAGTGGGAATAGCGGGCCACATCATTATTGGTAATAACGTAAGGATACAAGCACAATCTGGTATTGCAAGAAACGTTAAGGATGATGAAACCCTTCAAGGCTCTCCCGCCATTGCCTTAACCGACTATAATAAAGCGTACGTTCACTTTAAGAACCTACCTAAAATTGTTAAGAATATAAATGATTTAGAAAAGAACAAATGGGAATAGTAACTACTGATATTAAACAAAAAACCATTGAGAAAGCAAGCTCATTAATGGGTGTTGGTTTACACACAGGAAAAAACGTAACATTAACCTTTAAGCCAGCGGCAGCCAACACCGGGTTGGTATTCAAGCGTGTGGATTTAGAAGGCATGCCCAACATTGAAGCCGATGCCAATTATGTAACCAATACGCAACGCGGTACCTGTTTGGAAAAAAACGGGGTGATCATCCAAACCTCCGAACATGTACTTGCAGCTTTAGTTGGTCTGGACATCGATAACGTTATTATTGAACTTAACGCTTCCGAACCACCCATTATGGACGGTTCTTCTAAGTTTTTTGTGGAAGCCCTAGAAAAAGCAAAAGTTATTGAACAAGAAGCCTTTAGGGAAGAATACGTGATTACCGATATTGTTTCCTATACCGATGAGGAAACGGGCAGCGAAATATTGGTTATGCCCGCAAAGGAATATCAAATTACTACCATGGTAGATTTTGGCACCAAAGTTTTAGGTACCCAAAACGCCACATTAAACCAGATTTCCGATTTTAAAACAGACATTTCAAACGCGCGAACCTTCAGCTTTTTGCACGAAATTGAAATGTTGCTTCAAAACGGACTTATAAAAGGGGGCGATTTAAACAATGCCATTGTGTATGTTGATAAACCCTTATCGGCAGAAACCATGGAAAAACTAAAGGTCGCTTTCAAAAAAGATAGCATTGCCGTAAAACCAAATGGCATTTTAGATAATTTAACCCTGCACCATCCCAACGAAGCGGCCAGACATAAATTACTTGACGTTCTGGGCGATTTGGCCTTGGTTGGCGTTCGTATTCGAGGAAAAGTAATCGCTAACAAACCGGGCCATTTTGTAAATACCCAATTTGCCAAAAAACTTTCAAAACTTATAAAAAACGACCGAAGAAATAACGTCCCTAATATCGATTTGAATGAACCACCTTTACTGGACGTTAATCAAATTATGGCCATGTTACCACATAGGCAACCGTTTTTAATGATTGATAAGGTTTACGAACTTACCGATAGTTATGTAACCGCCATGAAAAACGTGACCATGAACGAATCGTTTTTTGCAGGCCATTTTCCGGGTGCGCCCGTTATGCCCGGGGTTTTAATCGTGGAAGCCATGGCCCAAACAGGTGGTATTTTGGTATTGAACACCGTTCCAGACCCCGAAAACTACTTAACGTTTTTTATGAAGATGGATAACGTGAAATTCAAACAAAAAGTAGTGCCCGGCGATACCTTAATATTCAAGTGTTCGCTAATTACGCCCATTCGTCGTGGTATATGCCACATGCAAGGTTATGCCTATGCAAATGGCAAGCTATGCGCAGAGGCCGAACTAATGGCACAAATTTCAAAAGTAAAACAATAAAAATATCAAATGAACCAACCACTCGCTTATGTGCATCCTGGTGCAAAAATTGCAAAAAACGTTGTAATTGAGCCCTTTACAACCATTTATAACAATGTAACTATTGGCGAAGGCACATGGATAGGCAGCAACGTTACCATTATGGAAGGCGCTCGCATTGGAAAAAACTGCAATATTTTCCCGGGCTCGGTAATTTCTGCCGTACCACAGGATTTAAAATACAACGATGAAGAAACTACGGTAGAAATAGGCGATAACGTTACCATTAGGGAATGTGTTACCATTAACCGTGGTACCGCTGATAGAATGAAAACCGTTATTGGCAACAATTGCCTTATCATGGCCTATTGCCACATCGCCCACGATTGCGTGGTTGGAAACAACTGCATCTTTTCCAATAACAGCACCCTTGCAGGACACATTACCATTGGCGATTATGTGGTTTTGGCAGGTATGACCGCTGTACACCAATTTGTTTCCGTAGGAAACCATGCTTTTGTAACAGGAGGTTCGTTGGTTAGAAAAGATGTGCCGCCCTACGTGAAGGCCGCAAGAGAGCCTTTGTCGTATGTGGGCATCAATTCTGTTGGCCTAAGAAGACGCGGCTACACAACCGAAAAAATAAGGGAAATACAGAATGTTTTCCGAATCCTGTATCAAAAAAATTATAACAATACCCAAGCTACCGAAATTATTGAGGCTGAAATGGAAGCAACGCCCGAACGCGATGAAATCCTTCAGTTTATAAAAGATTCCCAACGAGGCATTATGAAGGGGTATTTCAAATCGAATTAATAGGTTTCGTTGTTTGTTGTGGAGTTGTTTAGTCGTTTTCAACTTAGCAATAAACAACTTCTAAAGATGCATGTAATCAACAAACGACATTAAAACATACAAATAAACAACAAACAATAAATGGCAACTACAAGCGATATTAGAAACGGCTTATGTATTAGGTACAACAATGATATTTATAAAATTATCGAGTTTTTACACGTAAAACCGGGCAAAGGGCCTGCGTTTGTAAGAACAAAAATGAAAAGCGTTACCAATGGAAAAGTATTGGACAATACCTTTTCTGCAGGACACAGGTTAGAAGATGTACGTGTCGAAACCCATAAATTTCAATTTTTATATAATGATGGCGAGTACTATCATTTTATGAACACTGAAGATTATACCCAAATCCAGTTACGGGAATCTGCTTTAGATAACCCGGGTTTAATGAAAGAAGGTGAAGTGGTTACAGTAATCATAAATGCTGAAGATAACATGCCGCTTTCTGTTGAAATGCCTGCAAGCGTCGTATTGTTGGTTACCGCTACCGAACCGGGCGTAAAAGGCAATACCGCAACAAACGCCACCAAGCCAGCAACCATGGAAACGGGTGCCATAGTAAATGTTCCTTTGTTTATTAATGAAGGCGATAAAATTAGGGTTGAGACCGAAAAAGGAACTTACAAAGAACGTGTAAAAGAATAACGTTTATTTGTTTAAACAGTTCAACAGCGCAACAATTAAACAATATAAATGAAATTCCCACAGCCATATACCCTAAAACAGATTGCCCAAATCATTGAATCCCATTTTGTGGGTGATGCCAATTTTCCGGTATTGGGCATGAACGAAATCCATGTTGTTGAGGCAGGCGATATTGTATTTGTCGATCATCCAAAATACTACGACAAGGCATTACATTCGGCAGCAACCATCATTTTAATCAATAAAGAAGTTGCATGCCCACAAGGCAAAGCCTTATTGATTAGTGACGATCCGTTTCGGGATTTCAACAAACTAACCGATTTTTTCAAACCTTTTAATGTTGCAACCAGCAACATCTCCGATTCGGCCATCATTGGTGCCAATTCAATCGTTCAACCCAATTGTTTTATAGGCCACAATGTTGTTATTGGCGAAAATTGTACCATACACAGCAATGTTAGTATTTACGATGATGTTGTAATTGGCAACAACGTAACCATACACGCAGGCACGGTGTTGGGGGCCAATGCTTTTTATTACAAAAAACGACCAGAAGGGTTTGACAGGTTAAAATCCTGCGGGCGCGTTGTTATTGAAGACCATGTGGATATTGGTGCCAATTGCACCATCGATAGGGGCGTTACGGGCGATACCAGGATAAAGGAAGGTTCAAAATTAGACAATCAAATACAAATTGGGCACGATACCGTTATTGGCAAAAAATGCCTCATAGCTTCACAAGTTGGCATTGCCGGGTGCGTGGTGGTTGAAGATGAAGTAACATTTTGGGGGCAAGTTGGCTGTACCAGCGGTGTTACTATTGGTACAAAAGCAGTGCTTTTGGCCAAATCGGGCATTAGCAAATCGCTTGAGGGTGGAAAAAGTTATTTTGGCGTTCCTGCGGAAGACATCCGTGTTAAATACAAAGAATTGGCCGCCATAAGACAAATTCCCGAAGTTTTAGAAGGTTTAAAATTGAAAAAATAAATATAATTATCCTATTGAAAATATTTTCAAAAAAGGTACTTTTGCATCACTTAGTTAAATAAAAAACAAACAATGAGTGTTTTAGTAAACAAAAATTCAAAAATAATCGTTCAAGGCTTCACAGGAAGCGAAGGCACGTTCCATGCTACCCAAATGATTGAATACGGTACCAATGTTGTTGGGGGCGTTACTCCCGGAAAAGGCGGTCAAACCCATTTGGATAAGCCCGTGTTCGATACCGTAAAAGACGCTGTTGAACAGGCAGGAGCCGATACAACCATTATTTTTGTGCCACCAGCTTTTGCTGCCGATGCCATTATGGAAGCTGCCGATGCGGGTATAAAAGTAATTATTACTATAACCGAAGGTATTCCTGTTGCCGATATGATTACGGCTTCAAACTACATAAAAAACAAAGACTGTCGTTTAATCGGCCCTAACTGTCCGGGTGTAATCACACCGGGTGAAGCAAAAGTAGGCATCATGCCCGGTTTTGTTTTCAAAAAAGGACATGTAGGCATTGTGTCAAAATCGGGAACCTTAACTTATGAAGCGGCCGACCAAGTTGTAAAACAAGGTTTAGGTATCACAACAGCAATTGGTATTGGAGGCGACCCCATAATTGGAACCACCACAAAAGAAGCCGTAGAATTATTGATTAACGACCCAGAAACCGAAGCGGTTGTTATGATTGGTGAAATTGGAGGGCAATTGGAAGCCGATGCGGCACATTGGTACAAGGCAAGTGGTAGTAAAAAACCAATTATTGGCTTTATTGCTGGTGAAACGGCACCCGCCGGTCGAACCATGGGGCATGCCGGTGCTATTGTTGGCGGAAGTGATGACACGGCACAAGCTAAAAAGAAAATTATGAGAGCCTGTGGCATTCACGTGGTGGATTCTCCTGCTGAAATCGGCAAAAAAGTTAAAGAAGTTTTAAGCGCATTATAGACAGAGCAAGTGCATAGACATTTAAAAACCTCGCCTAATTTTGTGAGGTTTTTTTATTTGAAACAACTTGTAATTACTATATTTGAATTCAAATCAGTTCAACAACAAAACAATCGAATTTGAATGAATCATTTTCGTGAATTCGTAGCCATTAAAACCTAACAAATGAAATTATTAGAAGGAAAAACAGCCATCATCACAGGCGCAAGCAGGGGCATAGGCCGTGGCATTGCGCAAGTTTTTGCAGCACAGGGAGCCAATATTGCCTTTACATACAGTAGCTCGGTAGAAGCAGCCAACGAGCTTGAAAAAGAATTAAATGCCCAAGGCATAAAAGCCAAAGGCTATAAAAGTAATGCGGCCAGTTTTGAGGAAGCCCAAAAATTGGCAGATGATGTGGTTGCGGAGTTTGGAAGCATCGATGTATTGGTAAACAATGCTGGTATTACCAAAGATAATTTGTTAATGCGCATTACAGAAGAAGATTTTGATACGGTTATAGAAGTAAACTTAAAATCGGTTTTCAATATGACCAAAGCAGTACAGAAAACCATGCTAAAACAACGCAAAGGCTCCATAATCAACATGAGCTCGGTAGTGGGCGTAAAAGGAAATGCAGGACAAACCAATTATGCTGCTTCTAAAGCTGGAATTATAGGTTTTTCAAAATCGGTAGCTTTAGAATTAGGTTCCAGAAACATTCGCAGCAACGTGGTGGCACCCGGTTTTATTGAAACCGAAATGACCGCTAAATTAGACGAAGAGGTTGTAAAAGGATGGCGTGCAGGCATTCCATTAAAACGTGGCGGCACCCCTGAAGATGTCGCGAATGTATGCGTGTTTTTGGCAAGTGACATGAGTGCTTATGTAACAGGACAAACCCTAAACGTTGATGGGGGCATGCTCACTTAGTATAGATTGACGATGGGTGATTTTGGAATTGTTGAAATCGTAAATCATATAATTGCCCATAATCAATGCCAAATAGGATTAGAAGGTTTACCAACAGCCATGATAAAGGTTGAAAATTCGTAAATCGCAAATCGTAAACCGTACATGCAAATAGAAACTATCATATACATTTTGCTTGCTGGAATTGTTGCTTTACTATTGGCAGGTTTTCAGTATTATACACCCAAAAAAAGCATGTCGAAGTGGAACATGCTTTTTTTGTTTTTGCGATTTCTTACCCTATTTGCCATTTTGTTAGTGCTCATCAATCCGAAATTTGAGCAAATTACCTTAACCACCGAAAAACCCAATTTAGTCCTCGCAGTTGATAATTCCAGTTCAATAACCCATTTAAAGCAAGACAAATCTACCACCGATTTCGTAAAAAAATTAACAACAAGTAAAAGTCTTAACGACAAGTTTAATGTAGAAGTTTACACCTTTGGCGAAACATTAAACCCTAGTAACACCATTACATTTACCGAAAAGCAAACCAATATTGATAAGGCCTTTACGCAATTATCGCAAGTTTATAACGAAACCATTTCACCCACCGTTTTAATTACCGATGGCAACCAAACCTACGGAAACGATTACGCTTTTGTGCCCAACACTTACAACCAACCCATTTATCCTGTTATCTTGGGCGATACCATTCAGTACACCGATTTAAAAATCCAGCAACTTAACGTTAACAAATATGCTTTTTTAAAAAACCAGTTTCCTATTGAAACCATTTTGGTTTACAATGGAGAAGCTGCAGTAAATACTAGGTTTGTGGTAACCAATGGCAAAACGGTTGTTTACTCTGAAAACCTATCGTTTACAAAAACCAATAACGCCAAAGTTGTTAATTTTACACTTCCAGCCAATACGGTGGGCGTACAGGTGTACCAAGCAAGGTTGGAACCCATACAAAACGAAAGGAACACCACCAATAACATTAAAAATTTTGCTGTTGAAGTTATTGACCAGAAAACAAAAATAGCCTTGGTTAGCGATGTTCTCCACCCCGATTTGGGTGCCTTTAAAAAAAGCATTGAAGCTAATGAACAACGTTCCGTAACGTTATTTAATTCAAAAGAAATTATAAATCAAATTAATGATTTTCAATTAGTTATTCTCTATCAGCCAAACTATCAGTTCAATAAGTTGTTTGATGCATTGGATGCCGAAAACAAAAACCGATTTGTAATTGTAGGGACAAAAACCGATTTGAATTTTTTAAACAAAATCAATAAAAATTATGTTTACGAAATAACCAATCAAACAGAAACGTATCAAGCCGTGTTCAATAAAAATTATGTCGCTTTTTTAATGGATGATATTAATTTTGAATCGTTTCCTCCGCTAAATACGCATTATGGTTCGGCCACATTTACAATGCCTTTTGAAGCCCTGTTGTATAAATCGATGAATGGCTTTTCAAAAAACGATCCGTTATTGGCCACTTTTGAGGCAGGCGGTAGGCGAGAGGCCGTTTTGTTTGGTGAAAATATTTGGCAATGGCGTGCCCAAAGTTTTTTAAATACCAAATCGTTTCAAACGTTTGATGATTTTATGGGGAAATTGGTGCAGTACCTAGCCTCAAACAAATTGAAAAGCCGATTGAACCTAGACTATGAATCGTTTTACAACGGCACTCATAATGTGCTTGTTAAGGCTGAATTTTTCGATAAAAATTACGTTTTCAACCCCAAGGCATCTTTAACTATTTCAGTAAAAAACAGTGTTACAAATGAAACAAAAACCTTTCCACTTATTCTAAACCATACCAATTACCAGGTAGATTTAAGTAGTTTAGTGCCATCCGAATATACCTTTACAGTTACCGCCACTAACGAAAATATATCAAAATCGGGAAGTTTCAAGATTTTGGAATATGATGTAGAGCAACAATTTTTAAATGCCGATGTTGCAAAACTTCAGCAATTGGCGGCCAACAGTGAGGGAAAAAGCTATTTTATAAATAACACAAGCCGTTTGGAAACCGATTTGTTAAACGACCCCCGATTTGTCAACATTCAAAAAAGCGCAACAAACAGTTTGCCGTTAATTGATTGGTACTACCTGCTTATAATCATTGCCATAAGTTTGGCATTGGAATGGTTTTTACGAAAATATAACGGACGCATCTAACAACGTACCTTTTACCCATGAATGGATAACAAAGGCATCTCTAAGCCCGAAGACATGACACGGGTTTTGCTTTTGTGAATTAACGACGACCAAAATCCATATTCATAAGGTACCATAATTAAAATATCGGGTTTAAAACTTATTAATTCCTTTTTAATTTCATCTATTACAGCATCCGATTGAACGCTTTTATAATAATACGAAACGCCTTCCAAGGGTTCAAGCATTTCGGTTGCAACGCTTGTTTCAGGCAAATGGTCGTTTACATGAAACACTTTTAAAACCGCATTAAATAGGTGTGTGGTGCGCTTTACCTTATCCAGTATTTCCGTTGAAATCCCTCTGTTGATGTCACATGCATACATAATCTTTTTAATGCCATTAAATTTGGCGCCAATTGGAATGGCAAGAATTGGGGTCTTTATTTTATGGATGGCTTCTGTGGTGGTACTGCCCAACAAATCGCCTTCCAAGGTTTTTTTGTGCATGCCCATAACAACCAATTCGGCCTGATATGCTTCAATGGCATATTGTAATTGTTCATTGAAATCTCCCATGGCAAAATATGGCGTAATCGATAGGTTGTGCTTTTTGGAAAGGTTTGCTACCTCAAGTTCCATTTTTTGTTTGGCTTTTTCAGCGGTGGTCAATATGGCATCGTATGGCAACCGCGAATTTATTACATGCACCGATAAAATGTGCAAATTGAAAAGCACTACTTGAGCCTGTGTTATTTTTGCCATATTGAGGGCATATTCGGTCGCATTTTTAGCTTCTTCCGAAAAATCCGTAGCTATGATAATGGTTTTCATATTGACTAAACTTTAATGGTTAAACAATCTAAACGGATACCTAAAAATACAACTTAAAAATCCCTAAAACTATTATTTTGTCAATAAAAAGCATCATTTTGTACTCATTCCAGATACTTAAAAGGTTTCGCCAATTTCCTAAAAAAATCATAATTCCTTATAAAAACAATTAGCAGGCATTAGCTGTAAAGTAAAAATTAGCCTATCTTTATTTTTTTAAAAAAAAATCTATGGAAAAATTACCTAAAATCGCAGTACCTACCATCATTATCGCTATTGTTTTAATTGTTTTGTTGGCTAAATCGGCTGTAACCATTGGCTCTGGTCAAGCAGGTGTGCTGTTTAAGACCTTTGGAGAAGGCGTTGTGGTTGATGAACCTGCCATGGGCGAAGGATTCCATATTGTAGCACCTTGGAATAAGGTGTTTATTTATGAAGTAAGACAGCAAGAAATATTGGAAAAAATGAATGTGCTATCTTCAAATGGACTGGATATAAAATTAGAAGCATCTGTTTGGTTTCAGCCCGATTTTCAAAACCTTGGCAAGTTGCACCAAGAAAAAAGTGAAATGTATAAAGAGCGGGTATTGCTTCCGGCCATTCGATCGGCTGCCAGAAGTGTAGTTGGGCGCTACACCCCAGAGCAATTGTATTCCAGTAAACGGGATGCCATTCAGCAAGAAATATTTGAAGAAACCAAAAAAATTGTAGAATCGCAGTATATTCAGTTAAATGAGGTTTTGGTGCGCGATGTTACGTTGCCATCAACCATTAAAGATGCCATTGAGCGCAAATTAAAGCAAGAACAAGAATCGTTGGAATATGAATTCAGATTGGTTACTGCACAAAAAGAAGCCGAAAAGGTTATTATTGAAGCACAAGGTAAAGCCGAATCAAACAGAATTTTGAGTGCCTCATTAACCGATAAAATTTTACAGGACAAAGGCATTGATGCGACCATGAAGTTGGCAGAATCGCCCAATAGTAAGGTTGTTGTAATAGGTTCGGGCGATAGCGGTTTACCTATAATTTTAGGAAACCAATAACAAAACGGACTAAATAATTCAGAAATTTTATAGATATTTTGAATTTTAGCCAATTATTTTTAATTAAAAATAGATAATATTCAATAGTTATAAGATTTGTTGTTTTTATTTGGAATAATCCACGATAATTTATGATATTTGCCAAAGTAAAAAACAAAAAAATGACCTTTATTCAATCGCATCACCATCATTTTCAAATTTGCTCTCAAGCGAAGTGAAGATGTATTGAATAAAATCAACATATTTTTATAAACCCGTTTGAGACACTCAAGCGGGTTTTATTTTTCCCGTGAAAACGGGAATCTTTTTATCCCGAAAACGGATAACTTTTAAACCATAAAAAATGAGCACATTAAGAATTGCAGTACAAAAATCGGGTCGTTTACACGACGAATCCATGGAATTACTAAAAGATATTGGCATTTCCATCGATAATGGCATCGATCAATTAAAAGCAGCCGCAAGAAATTTCCCTGTTGAAGTTTTCTATTTAAGAAACGGCGATATTCCCCAATATTTAAAAGACGGTGTTGTTGATGCTGCCATTATTGGCGAAAACGTATTGATTGAAAAAGGCAACGGAATAAATATAGCAGAAAAATTAGGTTTTTCTTCGTGCCGTGTGTGCGTTGCGGTACCCAAAACCATGGATTTTAAAAGTATCAAGGATTTAGATGGCAAACGCATCGCTACATCGTACCCAAACACCGTTCAAAATTATTTGAATGAAAAGGGCATCAAGGCAAACCTTCATATTATTAATGGTTCGGTTGAAATAGCGCCAAATATTGGGTTGGCAGATGCCATTGTTGATATTGTTTCCAGCGGTAGCACCTTGTTTAAAAACAATTTAAAAGAGGTTGAAATGATTTTAAAATCGGAAGCGGTTTTGGCGGTGTCGCCCATTTTAGATGCCGGAAAACAAGCCATTTTAGATAAAATACAGTTCCGAATCAAATCGGTTTTAAAAGGGCGGGAATCTAAATACGTGTTGCTTAATGCGCCAAACGATAAAGTAAAAGACATTATAAGTGTTTTACCGGGAATGAAGAGTCCAACCGTTTTACCACTAGCTGAAGAAGGTTGGAGTTCCATCCACTCGGTTATCAGTAAAAATCAGTTTTGGGATGTTATAGACGACTTAAAAGCGCGCGGTGCCCAAGGTATTTTGGTTTGCCCAATAGAAAAAATGGTGCTCTAAGCAATTAATAATGAAAAGTAAAAATTAATAATGATACTAGCCAACGGCTTAAAAAATGCAAATAATTAATAACCCAAATAAAAACGAATGGGCTGAGGTTTTAAAACGACCCACACAAACCGTTGGTGATATTGAAGCGACGGTTATGCACATTTTTGATGACATTCGTTTGAAAGGTGATGAAGCCATCAAAAAATATACCTTGCAGTTTGATGGAATCGATTTAGAATCGAACCTTGTTACTTCTGAAGACATTCAAAATGCTATTAAAAACGTACCTGAAAAACTTCAAAATGCCATAAAACAGGCCAAACAAAATATAGACGTATTTCACAAGGCACAAAAAACGAGTAGAATAGAAGTTGAAACCACAATAGGGGTACAATGTTGGCAAGAAAAACGCCCGATACAAAAAGTAGGCTTGTACATTCCGGGTGGCACCGCACCTTTATTTTCAACCGTTTTAATGTTGGCTGTTCCTGCACAAATAGCGGGTTGTAAGGAAATCGTATTGTGTTCGCCACCAAACAAACAGGGCGAATTAGCACCTGAAATTCTTTTTGCTGCGCAGTTATGTGGGGTTACAAAAATTATAAAAGTGGGTGGCATCCAAGCGATTGCCGCATTAACTTTTGGAACAGAAACCATTCCGCAAGTGTATAAAATTTTTGGCCCCGGAAACCAATATGTAACCGTTGCAAAACAATTAGCGACCAAATACGGCGTAGCTATCGATATGCCTGCGGGGCCTAGTGAGTTATTGGTAGTGGCCGATGAAACCGCGAATGCTTCATACATTGCATCCGATTTGTTAAGTCAAGCTGAACACGGTACCGATAGTCAGGTTATTTTGGTTTCAACATCACAAAATTTAATTAATAAAGTTTCAGAAGAAGTCGGAAAACAACTTGAAGTGCTTCCGCGTAAAGCGATTGCTGAAAAATCCATAGCCAATTCTAAACTCATTTACGTTGAAAATGATGCCATAGCTTTGGAATTGATAAATGAATATGGCCCAGAACATTTTATTATCTGTTCTAAAAACGACCATTTTTATATAGAAAATATAGCGAATGCCGGTTCCGTTTTTATTGGCGATTATACGCCTGAAAGTGCGGGCGATTATGCTTCTGGCACCAATCATACCTTGCCAACAAATGGGTTTAGTAAAGCCTATTCCGGTGTGAATTTAGATAGTTTTTCAAAAAGTATGACGTTTCAAAAAATATCAAAAGAAGGTATTCTGAATATTGGTGAAACCATTGAGCTGATGGCAGAAGCTGAAGGCTTACAGGCTCATAAAAACGCGGTTTCCATTCGATTAAAGGATTTAAAATAATGAACATACAAAATTTAATACGTCCAAGCATAAAGGCATTAAAACCGTATTCATCTGCTCGTGATGAATTTCAAGGGGTGACCGATAACATGGTGTTTTTAGATGCCAACGAAAATCCGTTTGAAAATGGCGTAAACCGGTATCCCGATCCACAACAAGGTAAATTGAAAGCCATCCTTTCGGAAATCAAAGGTGTTTCTGCAAAAAATATCCTTTTAGGAAATGGCAGCGATGAAGTGTTAGACCTTATTTTCAGGGCTTTTTGTGAACCAAACCACGATAACATTGTTATTTTACCGCCAACGTATGGAATGTATGAAGTGTTGGCAAATTTGAATGCTATCGGTATCAAAAAAGTAAATTTGGACGCCGATTTTCAACCAAAAGTTGAAGAAATTTTAAATACTGCAGATGCCAATAGTAAAGTGCTTTTTATTTGTTCGCCAAATAACCCATCAGGAAATAGTTTTACACCAGAAGCTATTGAAACCTTGGTGAGTAATTTTAAAGGCATCGTAGTTATTGATGAAGCATATATCGATTTTTCAAACGCGGAAAGTTGGGTTTCAAAATTAGACCAATATCCCAATTTAATTGTATCGCAAACCTTATCAAAAGCCTACGCCATGGCAGGTATTCGATTAGGAATTTGTTATGCTTCCACAGAGATTATTACGGTTTTAAATACCATCAAACCACCTTACAATATTAACGAACTGACACAAAAAAAAGCTATTGAATTGTTGAATTTCAAAGATTTGGCAACCAATCAAATAGCCGATATTTTAAAGGAACGCACTGCTTTAATTTCAGAATTAAAATCCATCCGTTATATTTCAAAAATATACCCTACCGATGCTAATTTTGTATTGGTAAAAGTGGATGATGCCAATAAACGCTATAATCAACTTATTGAAAAAGGTATTGTTATTCGTAATAGAACGACCCAAACAGGATGTGAAAACACCTTGCGTTTAACTGTTGGAACACCAAAGGAAAATAAAATTTTAATTAATATCCTGCAAGGTTTAGAAACCTTGTAGGTATTATTGTATTGTTATGAAAAAAGTATTATTTATAGACCGCGATGGCACCTTGGTTTTAGAACCACCTGTTGATTACCAATTGGATAGTTTGGAAAAACTGGAATTCTACCCCAAAGTGTTCCAATATATGGCTAAAATAGCTGCTGAATTAGATTACGAATTGGTTATGGTTACCAATCAAGATGGGTTGGGAACCGATTCATTTCCCGAAGAGACGTTTTGGCCAGCGCAGAATAAAATCATCAATGCTTTTGAAAAAGAAGGTGTCTTGTTTGCTGATATTCACATAGATAAAACATTTCCGCATGAAAATGCACCTACACGAAAACCACGCACAGGTTTGTTGACTAAATATTTTTCTGAAGCTTATGATTTAGCAAACTCCTTTGTGTTGGGTGATAGAATTACCGATATGGAGTTGGCAAAAAATTTAGGTGCGAAAGGTATTTACTTAGCCGAAAATACAGATTTAAACGAAAATGATGATATAATTAGTGAAATAGTATTAACAACGACCGATTGGAAAGAAATATATGAATTTTTGAAGTTGAAAGATCGTGTTGCGGAAATTACACGCAATACAAACGAAACAAAAATTTATATAAAGTTGAATCTGGATGGTTCTGGGAAGAATGACATTAGTACAGGTTTATCGTTTTTCGACCACATGTTAGATCAAATTGGGCGCCACGGTGCGATGGATTTAACCATAAAAGTGGATGGCGATTTAGAAGTTGATGAACACCACACCATAGAAGATACCATGATTGCTTTTGGCGAACTGTTCCATAAAGCATTAGGCAACAAATTGGGTATTGAACGCTATGGTTTCTGTTTGCCAATGGACGATTGTTTGGCACAAGTGGCTGTCGATTTTGGTGGAAGGAATTGGTTGGAATGGGATGCCGAATTCAAACGCGAAAAAATAGGGGATATGCCAACAGAAATGTTCTATCACCTGTTCAAATCGTTTACCGATGGTGCCAAATGTAATTTAAACATCAAAGCAGAAGGCACTAATGAGCATCACAAAATAGAAGGTATTTTTAAAGCCTTTGCAAAAGCTATGAAAATGGCGGTAAAACGTGATTCCAACAACATGTTTTTACCAAGTACTAAAGGAGTATTGTAAAGTACAATATTAAATATTAGAAGTTAAAGTTATAAAAAATGATAATCAACTTTCAACTTCCAATATCTAACTTTTAATATTAAAAAATTGAAACTAATAATAATTGATTACGGCGCAGGAAACATAAAAAGCATACAATTCGCCTTTAAACGCTTGGGAATTGATGCTGTTTTATCTGATAATCCAGATGAAATTTTAGCTGCCGATAAAATCATTTTTCCGGGTGTAGGTGAAGCAAGTTCTGCAATGAAAATGCTGAAGGAAACAGGGTTGGATGTGTTGATTCCTCAATTAAAACAACCCGTTTTAGGTATTTGTTTAGGGATGCAATTGCTTTGCGAACATACGGAAGAAGGCAATACAACCGGATTGGGCGTTTTTAAAACCAAAGTAAAACGTTTTGATAATCATGTAAAAGTGCCACAAATGGGTTGGAACGTTATCAAAGACCTGAAATCGGACTTATTTAAGGGCATCAAAGAAAACGAGTATATGTATTTGGTACACAGTTATTATGCCGAGCATTGCAATGAAACCATCGCTACTACCGATTATGGTATCAATTACGCTTCGGCATTGCAACATAATAACTTTTACGGTGTGCAATTTCATCCAGAAAAGAGTAGTTTAGCAGGAGAACAGATTTTGAAGAATTTTTTAAAGTTAGAAGTTAAAAGTTAGATATTAAAAGTTTTAGAATGAGAAATGAACTGATAGAAAGAACTAAACGATTTGGAATAGATTGTTGGAAGTTTTGTTTTAAGGTTCCTAAATCTCGTGAATATAATGCGTTTGTCAATCAATTAATTAGAAGTTCTAGTTCTGTTGGTGCCAATTATCGAGCTTCTCAAAGAGCAAAATCGACAAGCGATTTCATTAATAAACTAAAAATAGTTGAAGAAGAAGTGGATGAAAGTGTACATTGGTTAGAAGTTTTTGAAGAAATACTTTCTGAACATTCAGATGAAATTCTAAAACTTCAAAAAGAAGGAAAAGAACTATTGGCAATTACTGTTGCTTCAATTAATACAGCAAAAAGAAATAATTTAAAATAAGTTAGTGTTTGAAAAGTTCAAATCTTATTACAGATTGTAACTTCTAATATTTAACTTTTAATATTAAACATTAATAATGAGAATCATACCAGCCATAGATATTATAGAAGGGAAATGTGTTCGTTTAACCAAGGGCGATTACGGAACTAAAAAAATATACAGCGAGAGTCCGCTTGAAATAGCAAAAACTTTTGAAGGTTCTGGCATTGAGTATTTACATTTAGTAGATTTAGATGGCGCCAAAGCACAACATATTGTAAACTATAAGGTGTTGGAGCAAATTTCATCCAAAACCAATCTTAAAATTGATTTTGGTGGAGGCTTAAAAACCAATGAAGATTTGCATATCGCGTTCAATTCGGGCGCAAAACAAATTACTGGAGGCAGTATTGCGGTTAAAGATCCGCATACATTTGAAGGGTGGCTATCTAAATACGGAGCTGCTAAAATTATTTTGGGTGCCGATAGCGATGCCGGAAAAGTGTCTATTGGCGGTTGGATGGAACAAAGTAAAGAAGACGTGATTCCGTTCATAAAAGCTTATCAAAAGAAAAGTATCCAGTATGTTATTTGTACCGATATTTCTAAAGATGGTATGCTTGAAGGCCCATCGGTAGAATTATACAAACAAATCATTTCAGAATGTACCAATAGCAGCAACGGCCAATCCATAAAACTGATAGCTTCAGGAGGTATTTCAACCATTGAGGAATTGCCCATATTAAAAGAAATTGGCTGTGAAGGTGTTATTATAGGAAAGGCTATTTATGAAAATAGAATAACGCTAAAACAACTGGAAAAATTTGTATAACAACGTTGAAATTTGGGTTTGAAGGTTTGTTTAACTTCTAACTCTTAATATTTAACTTCTAACTTTAAAAAATGTTAACAAAACGAATCATACCTTGTTTGGATATTAAAGATGGTCGTACCGTAAAAGGTGTTAATTTCGTTGATTTGCGCGATGCTGGCGACCCCGTAGAGCTTGCTAAACAATACGCCGCTATGGGTGCTGATGAACTGGTGTTTTTAGATATTTCGGCTACTTTAGAAGCCCGAGCCACTACTTTGGATATGGTAATGCACGTAGCAGAACAAGTAAATATCCCGTTTACGGTTGGCGGTGGTATATCGTCTGTTGAACATGTAGATGCGCTTTTGAAATGTGGGGCCGATAAAGTATCCATCAATTCATCGGCTGTTAAACGACCCGATTTAGTGAACGAACTCGCCGATAAATTTGGTAGTCAATGTGTGGTGGTTGCTATTGATGCGAAACAAATTGATGGTAATTGGAAAGTGCATTTAGCTGGCGGAAGTATTCCAACGGACATCGATTTATTTCAATGGGCCAAAGAAGTTGAAGAACGTGGTGCAGGTGAAATTTTGTTTACATCCATGAACCACGATGGCACCAAAAACGGATTTGCCAATGAAGCATTAGCGAAGTTATCGGAATTGTTGAACATTCCCATAATAGCTTCGGGAGGCGCAGGAAATGTGCAGCATTTTGTAGATACGTTTAAAGACGGTAAAGCCGATGCAGCACTAGCTGCGAGTGTGTTTCATTACGGTGAAATTGCCATTAAGGAACTTAAAAAGGAATTAAAAAAACAGCATATAGAAGTACGATTGTAACGTCATTACAAGGAAGAATGACAAAGTAATCTCATTAAACAATAAGATTGCCACAGCAAATTATCATTTGCTTCGCAATGACACTAGATAATTATGGAAATTAAATACGACACTAACGGACTCATTCCTGCCATTATTCAAGATGCCACAACAAAAAACGTGTTGATGCTGGGGTATATGAATGAGGAAGCTTACCAAAAAACCTTAGAAACCAAACAGGTTACTTTTTTTAGCCGAAGCAAGCAACGTTTATGGACAAAAGGCGAGGAAAGTGGCAATTTTTTAAATCTGGTTGCTATTAAAAATGATTGCGATAACGATACGCTTTTAATACAGGTAAATCCCGTTGGGCCAACTTGCCATAACGGAACAGGTACTTGTTGGGGCGAAGAAAACACGCCGAATTATAGCTTTTTATCAACCTTAGAAACCGTTATTGCCGAACGTGTTGCCAATAAAGACACCAACAAATCGTATGTGGCAAGTTTGTTTTCAAAAGGCATCAATAAAATTGCCCAAAAAGTAGGCGAGGAGGCTGTTGAAACGGTTATTGAAGCTATGGACAGCAACGATGAGTTATTCCTTTACGAATCAGCAGATTTGTTGTTTCATTACCTCATGCTTTTACAAGCAAAAGGATTTACGTTAAAGGATATTGAGGCCGAATTAAAAAGTAGGCATAAATAGATTAAAAAAAGGCTGGCTGAAAAGTGATTAATTTTTGTCAAACTAAAAACTGACTTTTCAGACAGCCTTTTTAATTGTTATAATCCAATTCAGGAAATCCAACCTTTTGCAATCGATTTTTTGGAAAACCAAACTAAAAAGACAGAAAATAGAATAATGCTAATGGTCATCCCAATATTATCCGCTTGTCCTTGACTTAAAATATAGCCCATTTGTACAATTACCGCTATTAATGAAATAAGTAAAAGCGAATACGCCCATTTTTTTCTTAATAAAAGACCTAAGGAGCCTAAAGCTCCGGCAAAAACAGCTATCGCAAAAGCAGCAGTTATCCAAGCGGGAAAATTGGAAATAATCTCAAATTGTTCATCTGTTAAGGCAGCACGCCAACTTTCGGTTTGGTAGGCTTGACCTAAATAATGATTAACACCCATGGCGTTCCATAAAAGCGCAATGGCACTCACGATCCAAAACCAAACAGGAGGTTTTACTTTTAAATTTGTCATAATCAGTGGTTTTTAGTTAGTAAATAACAATACAAGTTATTAATTTTTTGCCATATTTAATAAAAAACCTAATTTCCCTTCGGAAAAATTTATAATGAACCACTATTTTTATTTAATAACCATTCAATATTTGGGCTATCGGTTTCACGGTTGGCAAAAGCAACCCGACGTGAAAACCTTGCACTTGATGGTGGATAAAACCTTGAAATTTATCTTAGAGGGCAAACCCTTTAAAACTTTAAGCTCCGGACGAACCGACGCGATGGTTTCGGCTGAATGTGCTGCCTTTGAATTGTTTTTGCCGGAGCCCATAAATGATACACTGGCTTTTATGAAACTGTTCAACCATAACTTGCCACAGGACATTCGTGCATTGGCCATCAAGGAAGTCGATGCCAAATTCAACATCATCAACCATTCAAAAATTAAGGAGTATTGGTATGTATTCACTTTTGGCGAAAAATGCCATCCATTTTGTGCCCCTATCATGACCACCTTTTTGGACGATTTGGATATTGAACTCATGAAACAGGGAGCCAAACTTTTTGAAGGAGCCCACTATTTTAAATCGTATTGCTTCAAACCTACTGAAAACGGATTGTATAACCGGGAAATCATTACTTGCGAGTTGGTTGAGAACACCCATTATACCGCTAATTATTTTCCTGAAAAATCATATATATTAAAAGTGAAAGGGAAAGGTTTTATGCGCAACCAAATTCGCCTGATGATGGGTACCTTGGTTGATTTGGGCAAAGGCAAACTAACCATGGCTACCATCAAACAAAGTTTAGAACAAGATTGTTTTATTAAACTCGAATATATTGCGCCTGCTTCGGGCCTCATTCTTCATAACATCGAGTTTTACTAACGTTTTCTTTACAATTCTATGTGAATTATGAAAAATAATGTAAAAAAAGTGTAACGCAAAACGTTCTTTTTACGGTCATCTTTGTAAATGTGAACATGTTGATACTTAACATGGTTACCAAGCATGCTTCGTTATACGGATTTCTTTTTTCAAAATAAGGATTTAAGTAAAAACAGCGGCATCACAAGCATTATGAATCTTAAAAAAAACAGCATTATGAAAAAAATCATGTACATGGTTGCGTTTTTAGCTTTTGGCTATGCCTTTGCACAAACGCAACCTAAAAATGTTTCGGAAGAAACTACGGTAAAAACAACAAAAATAAATAATGGCGATAAAATTCTGGAAAATAAGGTTAAGGTTACCACCAGGGAAGAACAAGCCATTGAATTTAACGAGAACGACAAGAACAAGCGGGACAAGGATATTGTGGAAACACCCGTGATGGTTACTAAAATTGTAGAGGTTAAAAATGATGATACCACTACAAAAACAGAAGTTGGCTATTTTGAATTTGATGGAAAACGGTATTATTCCAATAAGGCGAACAACGATTTTTTACAGCCCAGTGCCCAAATTACCAAGTTTAAAAAAGAAAACTATTATTTGTTTCAAAACAATAACTATACGGGAATTGGCTATTTTGATGAAGAAGGAAATTTTATAGTGGAATATAGCGATAAAACGGGTGGAAACGTTAAAATGCAGAAGTTTGAATTGGTTAAATAGACTGAATGAACGAAAATTAAAAAAGTCCTAATTAATTTAGGGCTTTTTTGTATTTTACAAGTCCAAATAACACCACCGATATGCATGTACAGGTACCAACAGACGTTTTCGATTTCTTTAAAAAATTAGAAAAGAACAATAACCGCGACTGGTTTAACGACCATAAAAATGAATTTAAAACCATTGAGACCAAAGTGAAAGCAGTTTATAACGCGGTTTTTGAGAACTTGAAAACACACGACGATGTTGATAAACTGAAACTTTTTCGTATTTATCGCGATGTTCGATTTTCCAAAAATAAGTTACCTTATAAAACCCATTTTGGGGGTTCATTCCACAGAACAAAACCAAAGTTAAGAGGTGGTTACTATTTACACATTCAGCCCCATAACGAAAGTTTTATCGCTACGGGTTTTTGGGAGCCTGCACCTGCTGATTTGTTGCGCATCCGCAAGGAATTTGAGATGGACGCAACTGAAATCCGTAGCATTTTAGCTGATAAAACCTTCCGGAATGTTTGGGGCAATTTTGTGGGCGACGAAGTAAAATCGGCCCCAAAAGGCTTTGATAAAAACCACAAAAACAGCGATTTAATAAAAAAGAAGCAATATATATTCATCAAAAAATTTAATGATGACGACGTTTTAGCCCCCAACTTCATTAACGAGGTAAACAGTGCGTTTAAAGCCATTCGCCCATATTTTAATTATATGAGCGAAGTACTTACCACCAATTTAAACGGTGAACCTGTTATATAATTTCAGAAATGATGTATTTGTTCTGGTTAAACTCAAATTGGGCGTTTACGGTTTTGTTAATCAATAACTGCCCAATGGGCGAGTTAACCGAAATGGCATAAAATACGGCATCGTCCAGTTCAATTTTACCAATACTGGTGGCTATGTAAAAATTCATGATGTTCGTTTTTACAATACTTCCCAGCATGGCATCTTTACTGTCTATATTTGTTTTTATGGTACTTAAATACTCTTTGGTTTTTTTGGCATCGTTTAGGTATGCCATGTTTTTTTCTAAATCATTCAATAATTTTCCATGGCCGGCATCATCGTCTTCCGAACTGCTTTTATCGCTACTGGCAATAGATTCCTTAATTAAATTTACTTCTTCTTTGTAGTCGTTAATACGTTTATCAACGCGCTCATTACAAATTTGCAATAGTTTTTGTTTTGTTGTCATTAAATCGTTTAAACTGCTTTTAGCACTTCTGGTTGTTCAAAAAGTTGCATGTTACTAATCAATCGTTCTTTTACAAGGTGCATCATACGCTTGTTTAAAGCTGAAGAATTTTGAATATACCGTTTATATTCTTCAATAGTGAACAAACCTATTACCATGCCTTTTAGTGCATTACGAAACTTAACATCTTTATTAACAGCATTTTCAATAAAAACCAAACGCTTTTCCAAAGGGTATCCGTAAAACACCATTTTATGTTTGGCAATATAGTTTTTAAAAACCTCAATAAACAAATCATTTTGCAATTTTATTATGGGGCGAAGCACCAAATTTTGAAACCGCTCGTCGTTACTCATGTTGTCGTTAATTGTTGTGCTTAAAATTTCGGGGCGAATGTTTTTTAAGTCTAGTGGTCGTGTGTTCATGGTCGAAGAGTTTTTATTAAAATTATTGAATATTAAAGTTTTAAAACCTTTGAAGCATTTATAGTTGTTAACGGGGTTATTAACATCACTTATTTTTTTATCTTTAAAAAAAAATTAATGAAGTTTGGAAGTGTAAAAAATCCTGAAAATATAGATTTCACCTTGCCGCCAGATCATCCAGAAACCAAGCGTGTTTTAAATAGATTTAAGGATGACAATATGCCCGAGGTTTTTGTAGGTTGCGCCAAATGGAACAAGTCCGATTTAAAAGGATTTTACCCAAAGGGCACCAAAGATGAATTGGTGTATTATGCCAGTCAGTTTAACGCCATAGAATTAAACGCGACGTTTTACCGTATTTTTCCTGCGGAACAATTTGCTTCATGGTACGATAAAACTCCTGAAAATTTCAAGTTTTTCCCGAAGCTGAACCAAGAAATAAGCCATTGGAAACGTTTACGGGAAACCAAGGAAGTCGTAGAACATTATTTATACAATGCCTCCAACTTAAACGAAAAATTAGGAACGGTTTTTTTACAAATGAATGATACCTTTGCGCCTAAAGATTTTGACAGGGTTATTAAATTTGTTGAAGAATGGCCAAAGGAAATACCACTGGCCATGGAATTTAGGCATACCAATTGGTACAACGATGCTTCCGTAGCAAACGAATTGTACCAACTATTAGAAACCAATAATATTTCAAACATTATAGTTGACTCTGCCGAAGACGCGATATTATGCACATGCGCTTAACCAATGCCACCGCTTTTGTGCGTTATGTGGGCGCCAACCACGTAAGCGATTACAACCGTTTGGATGATTGGATAGAGCGCTTAAAAGATTGGAAAGCACAAGGTGTTAAGGAAATAGATTTTTTCATTCATCAAAATATTGAAAAAGAATCACCATTGCTTTCAGCTTATTTTATTAGAAAACTGAATGAGGAATTGGGGTATAATTTGGTAATTCCTAATGACGATACACAAGGACAACAGAAATTATTGTAAAAAAAAGATTAATTTATGAGATTCCACACCAGAAAATGGGTAAAACCCGAAGATTTAAACGCCAACGGAACCTTGTTTGGGGGCAGATTGCTAGAATGGATTGATGAAGAAGCTGCTTTATACACCATTATACAGCTTGAAAACCAAAAAGTAGTTACCAAGTACATGAGCGAAATAGATTTTAAGGCATCGGCAAAACAAGGCGACATCATAGAAATTGGTATCGATGTTGTGAAATTCGGAAACGCGTCTTTAACTTTAAGTTGCGAGGTTAGAAATAAAATGACACGAGAAACCATTATAACCATTTCAAATATTGTAATGGTTAATGTAGGGCCAGATGGGAAAGCAAAGCCACACGGAAAAACCCAAATTGAATATGTTGTAGATAGACTGAAGTAATGACTGCTTTAAAAATTACAATCA
The DNA here is from genome assembly GCF_009746565.1 of Mariniflexile maritimum. Classification (GTDB taxonomy): domain Bacteria; phylum Bacteroidota; class Bacteroidia; order Flavobacteriales; family Flavobacteriaceae; genus Mariniflexile; species Mariniflexile maritimum. Next base: position 461,076 of record NZ_WRPN01000001.1, on the reverse strand, counting down.
ATAATGCTTTTCCATTAAAAGATTGTCGGTTTTTTTGGTTTCCTTTAATAAAACAACAAAAATAATTACAATAGCATCTTAAATTTTGTTATATCTCTATTAAAAAGACTGGTTTTTCCTAACTTTGTCAGTCATTTATATACCGAAACTGGTATTAAAAAAAAGTCTTTGAAGATTTAAAACAAAAACACACTTAATATGAGCAAAACATTGTTTGACAAAGTATGGGATTCGCATGTTGTAAGGAAAATTGAAGGAGGCCCCGATGTATTCTTTATCGACCGCCATTTTATCCATGAAGTTACTAGCCCCGTAGCTTTTCTTGGTTTAAAAAGCCGCGGTTTAAAAGTTTTATATCCTGAGCGTACCTTTGCGACAGCCGACCATAACACACCAACAATCAACCAACATTTACCTGTTGAAGACCCCCTTTCAGCAAACCAATTAAAAGCCTTAGAGGATAACTCGGCAGAATACGGCATAAGCCACTGGGGGCTTGGACATAAAAAAAACGGTATCGTACACGTTGTAGGGCCAGAAAATGGCATAACCTTTCCGGGGGCTACCATCGTTTGTGGCGATTCGCACACATCAACACATGGTGCTTTTGGTGCTATTGCGTTTGGTATTGGCACTTCAGAAGTTGAAATGGTGCTATCAACACAATGCATCATGCAGCCAAAACCTAAAAAAATGCGCATTAACATCAATGGTGCGCTAGGAAAAGGGGTAACGCCAAAAGATGTGGCTTTATATATTATTTCGCAATTAACTACCTCTGGAGCAACCGGTTATTTTGTGGAATATGCTGGTGATGTATTTGAAAAGATGACCATGGAAGGCCGCATGACGGTTTGCAACCTATCAATCGAGATGGGCGCACGTGGGGGCATGATTGCACCCGATGAAACGACGTTTGCTTACTTAAAAGATAAACCATTATCACCCAAAGGCGCAGATTGGGATAAGGCTGTTGCACACTGGAAAACATTGAAAACCGATGCCGATGCAACATTCGACAAAGAATTAACTTTTTCTGCTAGTGATATTGAACCCATGATTACCTACGGAACCAATCCGGGTATGGGCATGGGTATTTCTAAAAACATTCCAAATGCCGAAGCGGTTGAAGGTGGCGTTGCTACCTACAAAAAGTCTTTAGAGTATATGGGCTACAACGAAAATGATGCGATGATTGGTAAAAAAATCGATTATGTATTTTTAGGAAGTTGTACCAATGGTAGGATTGAAGATTTTAGGGCCTTTGCCTCTATAGTTAAAGGAAAGAAAAAAGCAGACCATGTTACCGCCTGGTTAGTGCCTGGGTCGCACGAAGTGGAAGCATTAATTAAAGAAGAAGGCATTTTAGACATCCTTACAGAGGCAGGATTTGTTTTGAGACAACCGGGTTGTTCAGCCTGTTTAGCCATGAACGATGATAAAGTGCCTGCTGGAAAATATGCGGTAAGTACCTCAAACAGAAACTTTGAAGGGCGCCAAGGCCCCGGATCAAGAACCTTGTTGGCAAGCCCGTTGGTAGCAGCGGCAGCGGCTGTAACAGGTGTGGTTACAGACCCTAGAACTCTTTTGTAATTAACAATTAATAATGAATAGTTAAAAATTTAAAGTAAAGATTTCCAAACTTTCAACTTTCAACTTTTAACTTTTAACTTAAAACAATGGCATACGATAAATTTAACATACTAAAAAGCACCGCGGTTCCCTTACCATTAGAAAATGTGGATACCGATCAAATTATACCGGCACGTTTCCTAAAAGCAACCAAGCGTGAAGGTTTTGGCGATAACTTATTCCGCGATTGGCGGTATAATAATGATAACACACCAAAAGAAAGTTTTGTGTTGAACAACCCCATTTACTCTGGAAAAATATTGGTAGGAGGCAAAAACTTCGGTTCGGGTTCTTCAAGAGAGCACGCTGCTTGGGCCGTTTACGATTATGGTTTCCGATGTGTTGTATCTAGTTTTTTTGCTGATATTTTCAGAAATAACTGTTTGAACGTGGGTGTTTTACCTGTTCAGGTTTCAGCTGAATTTTCAGAAAAAATATTCAACGCTATTTACGACGATCCGAATACGGAAATTGAAGTCAATCTTCCAAATCAAACCATTACCATCCTTTCCACAGGGGCACAAGAATCTTTTGAAATCAATAGTTACAAAAAAGAAAACATGCTGAATGGTTTTGATGATATTGATTATTTGCAAAACATAAAAGGAGAGATAGAAACCTTTGCAGAAGGCTTGTTGTTATAAAAGTAAAGTTCATGTAGTTTTACTTGAATTAAAAACTTAAACCCTGCAAGGTCTTATTTTGACCTTGTAGGTTTATTAATAATTAAAAGCACCAACCTAAAAGGTTTTAAAAACCTGCAGGTTGCAAACAATTTATCAATCGAATTTAGATTATAAATGGCACCAAAAAAAATTGAAATAATGGATACCACATTGCGCGATGGTGAACAAACCTCGGGCGTGTCGTTTTCTGCCTCTGAAAAATTAACTATTGCCAAACTTTTACTGGAAGAACTAAAAGTGGACCGTATTGAAATTGCCTCGGCACGCGTGTCGGAAGGGGAGTTTCAAGCTGTAAAAAATGTTACAAACTGGGCCAAGGCAAGTGGTTATTTGCACAAAGTTGAAGTATTGACCTTTGTTGATGAAGGTGTTTCTATTGATTGGATGCTTGAAACCGGTGCCAAGGTGCAAAACCTGCTTACAAAAGGTTCATTAAACCATTTAACCTACCAGCTTAAAAAAACATCTAATCAGCACTTTAAGGAAGTAGCCAACACTATTGATTTGGCTAAAGAAAAAGGTATTGAAACCAACGTATATTTAGAGGATTGGAGCAATGGCATGCGAAATTCAAAAGACTATGTGTTCGCGTTTTTGGCGTTTTTGGCTACCCAACCTATTAAACGCATCATGCTGCCGGATACCTTGGGCATATTAACCCCCACAGAATCTTATGATTTTGTAAAGGAAATTAAGGACATGTACCCAAACATCCATTTCGATTTTCACGCACATAACGATTATGATTTGGGTGTGGCCAATGCCATTTCCGGATTGAAAGCAGGTGCCGATGGTTTGCATTTAACCGTCAATGGTATGGGCGAGCGTGCCGGAAACGCCCCTATGGCAAGCACCGTAGCCGTTATTAACGATTTTATGCCCAACTATAAAATAGGGGTTAATGAAAAGGTTTTATATACGGTAAGCAAACTGGTTGAAAACTTTTCTGGTATTATGATTCCCGCCAACAAACCTATTATTGGGGCCAATGTTTTTACGCAAACTGCTGGTATCCATGCTGATGGCGACAATAAGAAGAACCTGTATTTTAGCGATTTAATGCCCGAACGCTTTGGCAGGACCCGCGTGTATGCCTTGGGAAAAGCGTCTGGAAAAGCCAACATTCAAAAGAATTTACAGGAATTAGGACTTCAGCTTAACGATGAGGATTTAAAAAAAGTGACCCAACGCATCATAGAACTGGGCGATAAAAAAGAGGTGGTTACCAAAGAAGATTTACCATACATCATTTCCGATGTGCTGGACAGTTATTCGTATGAGGAAAAAGTAAAAGTGAATTCTTATGTGCTTACCCACGCAAAAGGTTTGAAGCCTTCTACCACCATTTCAATTACCATTAAGGGCGAAACTTATGAGGAAAATGCCCGAGGCGATGGCCAATTTGATGCCTTTATGAACGCACTTCGAAGCATTTACCGTAATAAAAAAATGATTTTGCCCGATTTAATTGATTATGCAGTGCGCATACCCCCGGGGAGCCATTCGGATGCTTTGTGTGAAACCATCATCACTTGGAAGAGTCCGGGAAAAGAGTTTAAAACACGCGGTTTAGATTCCGACCAAACAGTTTCGGCCATCAAAGCCACCGAAAAAATGTTGAATATAATTACCAATTGAAAGTATAAACAATGGCGATGTTTTCAGGATTTTAAGTTCAGAAATCAAAATTTGTACGCGTTAATAAAATGATATTTAAAACATAAAGACTAAATACTATATAATAAATGAAATTTAATATTGCACTTTTAGCCGGAGATGGCATAGGGCCTGAAGTAATTGATCAAGCAGTAAAAGTAAGTGATGCTGTTGCTAAAAAATTCGGACATGAAATAACCTGGAAACCGGCTTTAACCGGTGCCGCAGCCATTGATGCTGTGGGCGAGCCATATCCCGATTCGACCCACGAAGTTTGTTTGGCTTCGGATGCGGTTTTGTTTGGGGCCATTGGCCATCCAAAATACGACAATGATCCGTCGGCACCCGTACGTCCGGAACAAGGTTTGCTTAAAATGCGGAAAAAATTAGGTCTGTTTGCCAACGTGCGCCCAACCTTCACCTTTCCATCGTTATTAGATAAATCGCCTTTAAAAAAAGAGCGTATTGAAGGGACCGATCTGGTGTTTTTACGCGAATTAACTGGTGGTATCTACTTTGGTGAAAAAGGTAGAAGAGATGGTGGTGAAACCGCGTTTGATAATTGTGTTTACACGAGAGCAGAAGTGCAGCGTTTGGCTAAAAAAGGTTTTGAGTTGGCCATGGCACGTAGTAAAAAACTATGCTGTGTTGATAAGGCAAACGTATTAGAAACATCTCGTTTATGGAGGGAAACTGTGCAAGCCATGGAAAAGGATTATCCAGAAGTAACGGTTTCTTATGAATTTGTTGATGCCGTAGCAATGCGTTTGGTACAATGGCCAAATAGCTATGATGTGTTAATTACCGAAAACTTATTCGGTGATATTTTAACCGATGAAGCCTCGGTAATCTCAGGTTCTATGGGTTTAATGCCATCGGCTTCCGTAGGAACGGAGAATCAATTGTTCGAACCTATCCACGGGTCGTATCCGCAAGCAACTGGTTTAAACATTGCCAACCCCATGGCCACTGTATTATCTGCAGCCATGATGTTTGAAATGGCTTTTGGCCTGCACGAAGAAGGGAAAGCTATTAGAAATGCCGTAAACAAGGCATTGGCAGAAGGCATTGTAACCGAGGATTTGGCCGATGGCGGAAAAGCTTACGGTACCAAAGAAGTAGGGGATTGGTTGGCTGCCAATATTTAAGAGTTACTACGGAAAGATTAATTTTTTAGACACGGATTTCACGGATTGGCACAGAATTAATCCGTGAAATCCGTGTTTCTTTTTTTGTTAATTGGTTTATTCTTTAATGAAATTTGCGCCACTTGGCAACTCAAAAACCTCCAATCCAAAATAAGGAAGTGCCGCAATAAGATGATCGAAGATATCAGACATGATATACTCATAATTTTCCCAACGTTTATCACTACTAAACGCGTAAATTTCCATTGGGATGCCTTGTGTGGTGGGAGCCAATTGTCGCGCCATAATCATCATATCTTTATTAATGGCCGAATGTTTTTTTAGGTACACGTCAATATATTTTCTAAATACGCCCAAATTGGTTAGGTTTCTTCCGTTCAGCAATAATTCCTTGTTTATCTGGTGGGCTTCATTATACGACTTAATATCTTGTTGTCTTGTTTTTAAATAACTGTTTATAAGCTGAATACCCATAAGTTCTTCAACTTCTTGTTCAGACAAATATTTCACACCGCTTTGTTTAATAAATAACGCCCGTTTGATGCGTCTGCCTTCAGAATTTGTCATTCCGCGCCAATTTTTAAACGAATCGGAAATAAGCGCGTATGTTGGTATGGTAGTAATGGTTTTGTCGAAATTTTGAACTTTTACGGTGGCCAAATTTATTTCGATCACGTCGCCATCGGCACCATATTTTTCAAAGGTAATCCAATCGCCAATGCGTACCATATCGTTTATGGAAACTTGAATACTGGCTACAAAGCCTAAAATGGTATCCTTAAAAATTAAGATAATAATGGCCGATGCAGCACCCAATCCTGTAATAAAGTTAATAAAGGGGATGCGGGTTATAATGGCAATGGCAGAAAACACTCCAAATACCCATGCAAAAATCATGAATACCTGTATGTAACTATCTATGGGCTTATCCCTAAAATTGGCTAGTGTTTTAAAATAATCTTTTAGGGAGTGTAACACACTGCGCACTATCCATAAAGTTAAAACAATGGCAAAAACTTTTAAACCACGCTCAAAAAACACCGCAAGACTTTGAAAGTCATTAAAAATAAGGGCATTAAACTCTAAAGCAATCAATAAGGGAATGATGTGCGCAATATTTCTGGGCACTTTGTTTTTTACCAAAAAATCGTCAAAATTTGTTTTGGAACGCGATGCAAACTGCGAAAAAATACCAATCAATACTTTTCTAATAATAAAATCGATGCAAAATATAACGATCAGCAAAACAAGGGCCAACACCACCATATTGAGGTAGGTCGCCACATCATCTGATATGCCTAGACTAATAAAATAATCGTATATAACATGTTTAGCACGATTCATTAGCCAACGTTTTTTTCAAATACTTTCTGTCAACATAAAAAGTGCCGAACGGTATAATGGAAGCCAATAAAACAACTGAAAATTGTTTAGGATCCCAGCGTAATTCCTTTTTAATCATAAATGCCAAAACAATATACCCAATAAAAAGCAGGCCATGGGGCATACCCAATAATTTTACATACGAAGGGTCGTTCAACAAATATTTAATGGGAGTTGCAATAAACAACAGTAAAATATACGAAACCCCTTCCAAAAAGGCGGTGATGCGAAAGATGTTTAAAAATGAAACCATACGATATAGTACTAAAAAAATTAAAATGTTACAAGCGTATTAAAAAACATGGAAAATAACCAAACCATAAATCAAAAACCGAAGCAGCCGCAACGACCCATATAAAACCACATTTTTAAACGGAAACTGAATGATACCGGCAGCCAAACATGAAATTGAAAAGGGTAGTGGCAATAGTGCGCCCACAACAATTAAGAAACCGCCCCATTTTCGAGCGTTTTTTAGTTGCTTTGCCATTTTAACCTCCATATAACGATGTACAGAAGGTATTTTTGTAATAATGTGCCCAATATAATAAGTTAGCAAACCACCAAAATAGGACAAAAAGGCCAAAATAGTAAGGAACAACCATGGATGTTCCATATTTCCGGACCAAGCGATGAAAATCTCGGGAGGCACCAAACCTAATAAGGTCTCCGAAACAAAAAAGAACAGCAGCACGCCATATATAGGCAATGTTTGCGTAAAACGTACCAAGGCCGCATTGATATCAACAAAATGGTTTATCGTAAATATTGCAATAAGCACGATCACAACAAGCGGTATGGCTTTTTTCACGGCTTGCCAAACAAAACTATAAAACCCAGTATAACTATAATACTGATGATATAATTTCAAACGCGATTTCTCAGTTTTAGGTTTCGATTTAGGCTTCATTGAACATACATTGCAAAAAGACTGCAAATATAGGGCTTCCTTAAATAGAGAGCACATTTTAAAATACTATTTAAAAGAACTTTAACAGTTTAATATTTAAACAATTATTTTGGGTATTTAGATGATTTATATCATTTTTTTTATGGATAATAGGCACTAGCTTTAGTTTCTTGAACCACTAAACTATAACCAGATGAAAGTATTTGACGAAAAACACATCAAAAATATCGTGTTGGTAGGGGCACACCACAGCGGCAAAACAACCCTATCTGAAACCATGTTGTTTGAAGCCGGTTTAATAAACAGACGCGGCACGGTTGAAACCTACAACACCGTTTCAGATTACCAAGACATCGAACACGAAAGAAACACCTCCATATACGCCACTCCCTTACACACCGAGTGGCGTAATTATAAAATAAACATAATAGACACCCCAGGTTTCGACGATTTTATAGGTGAAATTATCTCGTCCATAAGCGTTGCAGATACCGTAGTAGCAGTGGTAAATGGAAGACATGGGGTAGAGGTAGGTACCGAAATTATATGGAGCTATATTGATAAATACCGAAAAGCGACCCTTTTTGTGATAAACCAAATAGACCACCCAAACTTAAAGTTTGATGAAAGCTATAAAGGCATCAATGCGTTGGTAAACAATCATGCCGTGAAAATCCAATATCCAGTAAAAATTGATGGTGAACAGGGTATCATAGATGTTTTAAAAATGAAGCTTTATAAGTTTAAACCCGAAGGCGGCAAGCCTGAAAAGTTAACCATACCCAAAGAGCATGCGGAACTTGCCAATAAACTTCATAATGAATTGATTGAAAAAGCTGCTGAAAATGACGATGAACTATTAGAACTGTTCTTTGAAAAAGGCACCCTCAACGAAGAAGAAATGCGCAAAGGCATCAAAGCAGGCATGCTCAACCACGAGTTGTTCCCCGTATTTTGTGTATCTGCCCTAAACGACATGGGTACCGGCAGACTGATGGGGTTTATTGATAATTTAGCACCCGCAGCGGCCGATTTAAAACCCGAACTTACCTTGGAAGGGCAGGAGCTTTACCCTAAAAAGGAAGAACCTACCAGCCTGTTTGTGTTTAAAACCCTCTATCAACCTAATTTAGGGCAAATAACCTTTTTTAAAGTGAAATCGGGCGAATTAAACATAAACGACAAGCTTACCAATTCCAGAACGGGCGAAGTGGAAACCATCAACCAATTATTCATTATGGATGGAAAAGACAGGAACCCTGTTACTACGTTGGCGGTTGGTGATATTGGCGCCACTTTAAAACTAAAATATACCGAAACCAACGATACGCTTTACAGCGGAAAAGAAGTTATTACCTTAAAAGGAATTAACTATCCAGAACCCAGAATTACCAAAACAGTAAGTACGGTTTCTGCCAAGGAAGATGAAAAATTAAGTGATGCCTTAAAGAAAATACGAAGTCAAGACCCTACCGTGGTGCTCTCGTTTTCAAAAGAAACCAAAGAACAATTATTAGGTTGCCAAGGCGAGCTGCACCTAGCAACCATTGATTGGACGCTAAAAAACACCTATGGTGTAGAAACAAAATTTGAAAAACCCAAAACGGCTTACCGCGAAACCATACAAAAAGCCGCCACGGCAAGTTATAGACATAAAAAACAATCGGGTGGTGCGGGTCAATTTGCCGAAGTGCACCTAAAAATAGAACCCTGGTTTGAGGGCATGCACGAGCCCGAAGGCTTTAACATACGCGGTAAAGACGTGATAAATTTAGAATGGGGCGGCACCTTGGTATTCTATAACTGTATTGTTGGCGGCGTTATTGATGCGCGGTATTTGCCAAGTGTTTTAAAAGGTGTTTTAGAAGTTATGGAATCGGGTCCCTTAACCAATTCCTATATGCGCGATGTGCGCGTTATGGTGTATGATGGCAAGATGCACCCCGTGGATTCCAACGATATTTCCTTTAAAATAGCGGCAGCCCACGCGTTTAAAGAAGCCTTTTTGAATGCCAACCCAAAACTTTTAGAGCCTGTAAATGAAGTGATTGTAAAAGTGCCCGAAGATATGGTGGGCAACGTTATGACCGATTTACAATCCAGACGTTCCGTAATTCAAGGGTTTGAAACAGGCGAAAATTGTCAGGTTTTAAAGTGCCAGATACCTGTGGCGGAATTGTTCGGGTACTCCAGCGATTTGCGCAGTTTAACCCAGGGAAAGGCCACGTTTCAGTCGAAATTCCTGTGCTACGAACCGGTGCCGGCAAACATTCAAAGCGTAATAGCAGACACAAATTAATCATCTTTAAATCATAATAGTATGCAGACTAAAGTATTGTATTTAACCGACCTAAAATTTAATTTAGAAACTTGGAAGCGTGAACTCCGATTCCATTTTAATGAAATGGACACCTTTCAGGAAAAACTAGAAGAAATTGCCGAACGAGAGCACGGGCCCGATGCCTTAGTGCCTTTAGAGGCTTTCCAAAATCGCATTATGCTTGAAAAAAGTGCCATTTCCAAACTGCTCCACCGTATAAGAAGTAAAATGAGCAACCTGCATAAAACCAATCTTAACGATACCCAAAATGGTAGGTTGCAAAATGAACATTATCCTTTAAAAGAAGATATGCGCACCTATATTAAGCTGCATTATGAATTTAAGGAAGAAATTATGGATTATTTTTCAAAATGGCTGTGATTTTTTATTTACGTCATGGCGAGAAATCAGGCTTCATTTGAATCGAATACTATTTAATAACATTATGCTGAAGCTTTTGGAAAACAAACTAAAGTAAGATGGTTTGTTGCCCGCTATGACGTAAATATTTTTGGTTTGTTGCGACCGAAAAGGGGATATAGATTCTATTGATAGCAATTATAGGAAATGAAATTTAAAACCTTTAAATATAATGGTTTACAAATATTCTATTTTACATAATATAAATTATAGTACATATTATGGCGTTTTAGTTTTCAATATTAAAAATCAAATTATAACTATAAATTACTTTCATAATCCAGACTACTATTATTTAGAATACGAACAATTAAAACCAAATAATCGACGAAATGCTTAAAAAAATATTTTTTTTTAAGAAATCTATATTAGTACAAAGATGTATTTGTATGTAGTATTTTATTTATTATATTTGCTCCATAATTTATTTTTACAGATTAAATGTGTATTTCAGCCTTTTAAAATGCATTTAAACGATAGATAGAATTTTAAGCCTATGCTTGTTAATATTACAATTTTAATAGTTTCATTAGTGGTTCTTAACTTGTTATTGCTAAAGTTTAGTTGTAACAAAACCGTAAAACAACAAAAACCATCAACAACGCCCGTGGTGCTTAAACCACAGCCTACCATTCAATTGGCGACTGAGCCACTTGCTCCAACAGGAAGTTAGCTTTGCTAAAGTGTTTATTGCCAAACCAATAACCCCTATTGGCGCTTAATGGCGATGGATGTCCTGAAGTTAAAATACGATGTTTAACAGAGTCTATCAATATGGCCTTTTGTTTTGCATAACCGCCCCAAAGTAAAAATACCACATGTTCTTTTTTATCGCTTATAAGTTTAATTACGGCATTGGTAAAAACCTCCCAGCCTTTGTTTTGATGGCTACCCGCTTGATGCGCCCTTACCGTTAAGGTAGCATTTAGCAAAAGCACGCCTTGATGCGCCCAACGTGTTAAATTACCGCTTTCTGGATAAGGAATGCCTAAATCGGTTTCAATCTCCTTAAAAATATTGATCAAGGAAGGTGGATGCTTTGTTCCATCGTTTACCGAAAAGCACAAACCATGTGCCTGTCCGTAATCATGATAGGGATCCTGGCCTATAATTACTACTTTCACCGCATCAAATGGGCAGGAATTAAATGCATTGAATATTTGATTCCCCTTAGGAAAACACGTGTGCACTGCATATTCTTTCTTAACAAATTCAATTAAATTTTTAAAATAGGTTTTTTCAAATTCTGGTTCCAACAAAGGTTTCCAACTTTCCTGTATAGCAACATTCATAAATATTATTCTTTAATCGAATAAAAATAATACTATCTTTAATCTTACTAAAATTTTTTACGATTGAAAAAAATAAAATTCCCAACCGCCCAAACCATATTGCTCATTATTGCTGGCTTAGTGGCCTTATTAACTTGGTTTGTTCCTTCTGGAAAGTTTGATTCCTTAACTTATAATAAAACAGAAAATAACTTTACCCGAACCGGTATAAACAAAACCGAAATCTTACCGGCAACCCAACAAACCTTAGATGCCCTTCATATTAAAATTCCGGTTGAAAAATTTACAAATGGCGATATTTGGAAGCCCATTAGCATTCCAAACACTTACCATAAGGTTACCGCAAAACCACAGGGGCTTGTGGCGTTTTTGCAAGCGCCCATTAAAGGGATTATTGAAGCTGCTGATATTATTTTTCTGGTACTTTTTATTGGTGGACTTATTGGTATTATGAACTACACAGGTGCTTTTGATGCTGGTATTTCGTGGTTGGCGCAAACGTTAAAAGGTAAGGAATTCCTTTTGATTATTCTGGTAACCCTGTTAATTGCCATTGGTGGTACTACCTTTGGTCTGGCCGAGGAAACCATTGCTTTTTATCCTATTTTAATCCCTATTTTTCTAGCGGCAAAATATGATGCCATGGTGGCCTTGGCCTGCATTTATATAGGTTCTTCCATAGGTTCAATGTGTTCTACTACCAATCCTTTTAGTGCCATTATAGCATCTGATGCAGCGGGAATAAATTGGACTACCGGGTTAACGGGCCGTTTCATCATGCTCATTTTGGGCACTTTAATATGTATAGCTTATATTCTTAGGTATGCCCAAAAAGTAAAAAGAGCACCTTCAAAATCTATTATTTTTAGTCAAAAGGAAAGCGTTGAAGCTTTATTTGGCACAACTACCAATGCTACCATCCATCTATCGACCCGTTTACGCCTGATCCTTTTTGTTTTTGCCATGTGCTTTGTTGTAATGATTTATGGCGTTTCGCAACTGGAATGGTGGTTTTTGGAAATGACCGTGGTGTTTTTTGTTGGTGCCATTATTATTGGAATACTTGGCAAAATAAACGAATACACATTTGTTGATGTTTTTGTGAAAGGGGCCAGCGAACTTCTTGGGGTGGCCATCATTATAGGCATTGCACGTGGTGTAACCGTTTTAATGAACGACGGACAAATAAGCGATACCATGCTGTATTACGCAAGTAACGCAACCAGCGGCATGAACAAGGGCATTTTTATTAACGCCATGCTTTATATATATGCGGGTCTGTCGTTTTTTATACCGTCATCATCTGGTATGGCGGTTTTAACCATGCCTATCATGTCACCTTTGGCCGATGGTGTGGGTGTTGGCAGGGAAGCAATTGTGAACGCTTACCAATATGGCATGGGCCTGTTTGCATTTATTAGTCCTACCGGATTGATTTTAGCATCGTTGGCAATTGTGAAGGTTGGCTATGATAAATGGTTGAAATTTGTAATGCCACTTGTTATCATTTTAACCATATTTACGATGCTGATGCTAACCCTTTCGGTTTATTTTTAATTTATTTTATAGGCAACCACTTTGTTGCCAAAAAACGTGGGCACCAAAAGGATGTTTTTTTCTTGAACGATGCCAATATCGGCCGTATTTAATTTTTCTTCCTTGGTATCCAAAATCAATTTTGCCGCCTCGCCTTTTGAATTTTTTTCCACAAAATATATTTCACCTTTCCATGCTGAGATAATATAGCCCTCATTTATAGCTACTATTCCATCGCCACTTAAAATTCCTGTTGCTAACATGGTCGTTTGTTTCGTATTTTTATCAATGGAAATAAAATCGCCTTTACTTGAAGAAACAACCAACACCCGGTTTTTTTCTATGAAAATACCATTGGGGTTGATGCCCTTTAGTTCCATCCATAAGGAAACCACTCCATCGTGTAGTTTATAAATTTTATCGTCCCTAGAATCGGTTACATATACATCGCCATTGGTATCAATAGCTACATCATTTAAAAAAACAGCATTAGGAACCTCGTATTTTTTTTCAACTTGGCCTGTTTTCCTGTTAATTTTAACAATCGCATCAATATCGGCAACATACAGGTTATCATTAAAAAAATCAACACCTTTGGGCGCATCGATGCCCGTTGTCCAATTTTGGTTTATAATGTTTCCATCTAAATTTAGAATGGACATCGTTCCGTCGCCATCCTTCGAGTTTGTTGGTACACCACCAATATTTGAAACATAGATAATTTTTTTGGCGGCATCATATCGAACGGCCTCACAGGTTTTAAGCAAGGTATCGGTTTCCCATAATTTGGTTAAGGTTACTGTGTTTTTTGTTTTTGTAACATCTTTATTTTCAACAAATTGAGTTTGCTTGCAAGCTATTTGTGCAAAAAGACTAACGATTAGAAAGAAACTAAATTTTTTCATGGAACCTATATATTAATAAACAGTTTAAGATACTATTTTTACCAACAACTCTTTCAATAAATCGCCCTGCGGCACTGCGTTCGAGCCAACGCCCTTGCTTTTAACATCAAATTCCCGGAGCACGGAAATGACCTCGCTTACTTTTTTCATGGGGTAATTTTTTGCAGCCAACACATATTCGTTTACAAAATACGGATTTACTTTTAATGCTGAAGCCACATTTCTTGGCGATTTATCGGTCAAACCATGAAACTGCAATAACTGTGAAAAAAAATTGAACAATAAGGTAACGGTTACCACCATGGGGTTGTCCTTGGGGTTTTCGGCAAAATAATTTACAATTCTAAATGCTTTAAAGGCGTTTTTTTCGCCAATGGCTTGCCGTAATTCAAAATTATTAAAGTCTTTGCTAATGCCTATGTTTTCTTCAATGTGCTCGGGCGAAATTTGTGTTCCCTTGGGCAAAATTATTTGCAGCTTATCCAATTCGTTGCTAATCTTGCTTAAATCGGTGCCTAAAAATTCCACGAGCATTTGGGCTGCTTTGGGTACAATGGTATAGTTTTTTGTTGATAATACGCGCCGAATCCAATCGGCAACCTGGTTTTCGTACAGTTTTTTGCTTTCATAAACCACCCCGTTTTTTTGAAGCGTTTTGTACAAAGCCTTGCGTTTATCGATGGTTTTATATTTGTAATTCATTACCAAGACCGTAGTTGGTTGGGGCTGTTTTGCGTAATCGGCCAGTTTTTCGATGCTGCGTGCCAAATCTTGGGCTTCCTTTACGATAATCACCTGGTGGTCGGCCATCATAGGGTAACGTTTGGCATTGCTTATTATGTCTTCAACCGTTACATCACGTCCGTAAAGCACCATTTGGTTAAAACCCCGCTCCTCTTCGGCCAGTACATGGTCTTCAATAAACTCCGAAATCCTATCTATATAATAGGGTTCTTCACCCATTAAAAAATAAATAGGCTTTAAATGGCCGTTTTTTATATCGGTAACTATCTGTTTTACTTCGTCCAAAATTGAAAAATTCAAATTATATATTTCAAATTCCCAAAAAACAAATTATAAATTATTGTATTTTGATGCTTGAATATTGTGGTTTCTGATTTTGAAACGTAACTTTGAAAAATATAATTCTGTCGTGTGCAACAACTCAATTTTCCTAGGTTTCCGTTTCGATTCAAAAATAGCGAAAATAAAATTTCTATTTTCGATTGCATACGCAAAAAATTTGTGATTTTGCAGCCCGAAGAATGGGTTAGGCAACATTGTGTATTATATTTGATAACAGTAAAAGGCTACCCAAAATCGTTAATAAATATTGAAAAGGAGCTGATTGTAAATGGTTTAAGGAAGCGTTACGATATTGTAATTTTTAATCCCAACGGAAACATTCACTTAATTGTAGAATGTAAATCGCCCACTGTAACCATCAATCAAGATACATTCGACCAAATTGCACAGTATAACCGTAGTTTAAATGCTAATTTTTTGATGGTAACCAACGGAATAAATCATTATTATTGCCAAATGGATTTTGAAAACGAACGCTATAATTTTTTACAGGACATTCCTTTTTATAGTGAACAGTAACCGTTTTTCAGATAAACCCATAAACCCATAACCTTAAACTAATTATTGAAACTAGCAATTGTAATACTAAACTGGAACGGTAAAGCACTCTTACAACAGTTTTTACCCTCGGTCATTGCACATTCAAAAGAAGCGACCATTTATGTTGCCGATAATGCCTCAACCGATGCATCTGTCCATTTTATAAAAAATACATTTCCTTCCGTTCAACTAATTGAAAACACCGAAAATGGCGGGTATGCCAAAGGCTATAATGATGCTTTAAAACATGTGGAAGCCGATATTTTTTGTTTGTTGAACAATGATGTGGAAGTAACAAAAAACTGGCTACAACCTGTTGTTAAAACATTTCAGGAAAACCCCAATATGGCCATTATTCAACCTAAGTTACTGGATTTTAATAATAAAGATGCCTTTGAATATGCCGGGGCCGCAGGTGGCTTTATTGATAAATACGGCTACCCCTATTGTAGAGGCAGGATTTTTAATACCATTGAAAACGATTTCGGGCAGTATAACGACACCGCCGATATTTTTTGGGCATCGGGTGCGTGCTTGTTTATTAGAAGCCACGTTTTTAACCAATTAAACGGACTCGACGAAGCCTTTTTTGCACACATGGAAGAAATTGATTTATGCTGGCGCGCCAAGAATTTGGGCTATTCCAATGGGTATGTGGGCGCATCAACCATTTATCACGTGGGTGGTGCCACACTAAGCAATGCAAACCCCAAAAAAACCTTCCTTAATTTCAGGAATAGTTTATTTGCATTAACAAAAAACGCTAATGGACACATTTTTATGCTCATATTTGTACGCATGCTTTTAGATGGTGTTGCAGGTATAAAATTTTTAGTAGAACTCAAGCCGCAGCATACCCTAGCCATTATAAAAGCCCATATAAGCTATTACCAACATTTAAAATTGCTTTTAAAGAATAGAAAAAACACCAAAAACAAGATACAGTATTATCAAATCCCATCCATTGTGATGGCTTATTTTGTAAATAAAAAAACAACTTATTCGAGTTTATAAATTGTTTGCAAAAGTTTTGTTAAAATAGCGCAAATCGTCTTTTTTTAGCTACTTTTGCACATTAAAGAAGTAAAAATTAATCCTTTTATAATTATGAGAAAAATCGTATTACTTAGCGTATCCGCAATGTTTTTATTAAGTGCGTGCGTTTCAAAAAAACAATTCACAGACCTTGAGGCAAAACAAAAAGAAACCCAAGATTTGCTAAATTCTGCAACCGTAAAATTAAATGCTTGTATTGAAGACAAAGCATCGGCATCGGCAAGGGCAACTGCTTTGGAAGAACAAATAGCCGATTTAAGAAAAAACAACGATAATTTACAAATTTTATCTGCAAAAGGCGCTAGCAACATCGAAAAAACCTTAGAGAGCATCAAGGAAAAAGATATGAAAATTTCTCGTTTGCAAGATGCCCTAACTAAAAAGGATAGCATTACTTTAGCTGTTGTTACCAGTTTAAAGCGTGAAGTTGGCATTAACGACCCAGACATTGAGATCAATGTTGAAAAAGGCGTGGTATTTATTTCAATTTCAGATAAATTATTGTTCCAAAGTGGTAGCTACAATGTAACCAGCAAAGCTAAGGAAGTGCTTGCAAAAGTTGCCAAAGTAGTAAACGGCAAACCCGATTTTGAATGTATGGTTGAAGGCCATACCGATAATGTTCCTTACGCAAGTGGCGTGCTGTTGGATAACTGGGATTTGAGCGTAAAACGTTCAACTTCAATTATCAGGGTGTTGCAAACACTGGGTGTTAAACCATCGCAGTTAATTGCTGCAGGACGTGCTGATTATGTGCCATTAGTAGAAAACAATTCTGCTGAGAACAGAGCTAAAAACAGACGTACAAGAATTGTAGTACTTCCTAAAATTGATCAATTCTATGATATGGTTGAAAAAGAAATGAAAAATCTTTCAGCTAAAAACTAATTGGTTCAAAACCTTATAAAAAAAGCCCTACTGCAAAGTTGGGCTTTTTTGTTGGCTTAATTTCTTCAGAAATAAAAAGCCGACTTGTTTATTTTACGGAATGTATGTTTCCTCAGGAATTAAAGAATATCCAAACTGCCTTTCCCTTGTCGTATTACCGTAGGTTCATCTTCTGAAAGATCGATAACGGTTGAAGCTTCATTGTCGCCATAACCACCATCAATAACCAAATCGACCAAATTATCCCATTTCTCTAGGATAAGTTCCGGATCGGTAGTGTATTCAATAACTTCATCTTCATCATGGATAGACGTTGATATGATGGGGTTGCCTAGTTTTTTTACAATTTCAAGCGCAATATTGTTTGCAGGTACCCGAATACCCACCGTTTTTTTCTTCTTAAAAGGATTTGGCAACGAATTGGAACCCGGAAGAATAAAGGTGTATGGCCCTGGAAGTGCGCGTTTTAATATTTTAAACGTGGTGGTATTGATTTGTTTTACATAATCGCTAAGGTTGCTTAAATCGTGGCAAACAAATGAGAAATTCGATTTTTCCAACTTAATCCCTTTTATCAGGGCTACCCGCTCAAGCGCTTTTAAGTTGGTAATATCGCAGCCTAACCCATAAACCGTATCGGTGGGATAAATAATAAGGCCGCCACGTTTTAACACGGCCACTACCCTATCAATTTCCTTTGGATTGGGGTTTTCTTCATAAATCCTAACAAACTCAGCCATAATAAACATGTTGCTTTTACGTTTTAAAAGTAAAAATTATTTTGTTATGAAGCATCCTAAAATCATTTTCTTAGCTATAATTATATTGATTTTTAGTTTTAGTTGTTCAAATGAAACTGCCGATGACGATACAAATAACATCCTAAACCCTTCGAAATATTACGAATCACTAAACATTTCTTATGGCAATGACAGTAACCAAACTTTTGACATGTACTTGCCCGCAAAGCGAACTTCAAAAACAAAAACCCTTATTCTCGTTCATGGTGGCGGTTGGTCTGGTGGCGATAAGGCCGATATGAACCCCATAAAGGATTTGGTGAGGCAAGATTTACCAAACGTAGCTGTTATTAACATCAATTACCGGTTGGCAACCGCTAACAACAAACCTTACCCAATGCAGGTTGACGATATAACGGCGGTGATTGAGTATTTAAAATCCAATAAAACAAAATACACCATCTCCGATAATTTTGGGTTTATAGGCACCAGTGCTGGTGGGCATTTAGCGCTGTTATGGAGTTACGCTTTCGATAGTGATAAAAATATTAATATGGTATGTAGCATTGTTGGCCCTACCAATTTAACCGACCCTGCTTATTTGAATAATACATCGCCCGAACTTCAATCGCTTTTAGATTTATTTGGAGTTGATGCTTCCATACCGTTTTTGGAAGAAGTAAGTCCGTTGCACCGCGCCACCGCAAGCGCACCACCTACAATTTTATTTTATGGCGGCCAAGACCCTTTAATTCCCACAACGCAAGGCACAGCTTTAAAAGACAAACTGCAAACCCTAAACGTAACGCATCAATTTACCTTGTACCCAAATGCCGGCCATGGCTGGGTTGGATTGGAATTATTGGATACCTGGATTAAAACCAAGGCATTCATACAAGCACATTTATAATTAAAACTGTAACAAATTGCAGGTATGTTAGTCTTAGTTATATGCTAAGGTTTTATTTCAGTATATGGTGTATTATGTTCGGTGTGCATTTTTTAAGTGCTACCAATGGCATGACGCAAACCATCGTGTTTCCAAAAGCTGAAGTTATAAACGAATACACTATCCGGATTCCGTTTAAATTAGTGGATCATTTAATTGTAATTGAAGCTGAAATTTCAAACAAAAAAGGCAATTTTATTATCGATACAGGTTCAGAAACCCTTATTTTGAACAAAGTCCATTTTCCAGAATTTTACGAGCATCAAAGAAAGCAGAGCAATGCATCAGGCGTTTTGCAATCTGTTGAGAGTTCTTATGAAAAATACATAAAGGAATTTGCTTTGGAACACTTCAAAATTTATAACAAAGTATCGGATGTTATCGACCTATCGCATATAGAACATGCCAAAAAAATACAATTATTAGGCGTTATTGGGTACAATATCTTAAAAGATTACGAAATTTTCATCGACCTATATCTCAACCAAATAACCTTGTCGAAAGTAGATGCTTTTGGTGAAAAATGGGATAAAAATGTGTATCTGGAAAAAATTATAGATAGCTTAGATTTTAAATTAAAAAACCATACTATTGTAATCAATGGTACGGTTAACGACCAAAATATAACGTTTGGTTTGGATACGGCAGCCGAATTTAACCAAATAAACAAAAGCATCAACAAAAAAGTGCTCCAACAATTTAAACCAATAAAACGGTTATTGCTGTCTGGAGCGGCAAGCGATAAGAAAATTGAAGTTTTGGCAGGAAAATTGTATCGTGTTAAATTAAGTGAAACGGTTTATTTTGGCCCTATGTACACCGTAATAACCAATTTGAATAAAATGAACGAGGCTTTTGGCACCGATTTGGACGGTATTTTAGGCTACGCATTTTTTGAACAAAAAAGAACCATCATCAATTATCAAAAAAAGAAATTATATTTTATAAATTACCCGTTTAATTAACCATGTCCTATTTAAAATTACATAGTTTCCTTTTTGTTATCATAAGTTTCTTTTCTTATGCACAAAACGAGCGCTTCAAGGGTTATAAAATTGAAGGCGATACGGTTGTATTTTCTTTTGATGTACGCGACTACACAAAATTTACAAAAGAACATACTGGGCAAGTGCTTGATTTTAATGATTTTAATATAAAAAACGTGGTTGTTTCGGGCGAATTTAACAATTGGTCCAGAGATAACTGGTACATGAAAAAAATAAATGAGTATAAATATGAATTAAGAAAAAGCATCACCGATTTTAATGATGAATTTTCCTGGGAATTTAAGTTCATCATCAACAACACCTATTGGGCCGAACCTTCACGCTATGATTCGAATATTGAAAAGGCCTCCAAAAATGGATACAGACTTGGTGTTTATAATTTAAAGATGTACACCGCATACCCCAACGAAAACGGCAATGCCAGTTTTAAACTTCGTGGTTTTACCAACGCAAAAAAAGTAATAGTAACGGGTTCTTTCAATAAATGGAACGAGAAGCTGTTTTCAATGAAAAAAAACAAGGATGGTTGGGAACTTACTTTACAGATAAAACCCGGAACCTATGAATACCGCTTTATTGTAGATGGCCGGTGGATGGAAGACCCCAACAACATTCATAAAAAAAGAAATGAGTATAACGAATTCAACTCGGTTTTAGACATCCAGGAATATACCGCTTTTAAGCTAAGAGGTTATACAAACGCTAAAAAAGTGATTTTAGCAGGCTCGTTTAACAATTGGAACGAAAGCGATTTTGTAATGCAAAAAACAGATTATGGCTGGAAATATGTAGTACCATTATCGGGCGGTAAGCACCATTATAAATTTATTGTGGATGGGGAATGGATTACCGACCCCAACAATAGTGTTAAAGAATATGATGGCAACGGACACATAAATTCGGTTCGTATGATCAAGTAATCTATTTACCCTATAACTTCCAGTTTTGCAAAACGCAACAATAGTTTTTTAACACCTCCATGCTGAAAGTTTATTTCCGCTTTCACATCGGCACCTGTACCTTCTATTTTAACCACTTCGCCGGTACCAAAACGCATGTGCTTCACCACGTTTCCAACGGCCAATTTGCTATCGAACAAATTCACGTTTTCGCTACCTGATGCTGTAACAGGCTTCAGGTTTTTGGGCGTTGTTATTTGATTTTTAATAGGTTCTTCTTTTGAAGCGGGCCCTTTCTTGAATACGGCTTGTTTGGCGGGTTTAAACCTCATTGTATTTTGAGGTTCAACATCACCAAAAATATCGACATCTAGCATGGGGTTGAAACGACGTTCTTCAATGGGCGTAACAACATCCAAGTATTGGGCATCAATTTCCTCAATAAAACGGCTAGGTTCAGAATCTACCAATTTTCCCCAACGGTAACGCGACAAGGCATAGGTTAAATACGCTTGTTTTTCGGCACGTGTTAACGCAACGTAAAAAAGGCGGCGTTCTTCTTCCAGTTCACTACGTGTGCCCATACTCATGGCACTCGGGAATAAATCTTCTTCCAAACCAACTATAAATACATACGGAAACTCTAAACCCTTGGCCAAATGTATAGTCATTAATGCCACATGGTTCGGGTCGCCTTTATCGGCATCGGCATCGGTGGACAAAGCCACATCTTCCAAAAATTCGGTTAAGGATCCTGTGGTATCGGCCACTTCTTTCTGCCCTTCCACGAAATCTTTCATACCGTTTAAAAGTTCTTCAATATTTTCCATTCTGGTAACACCTTCGGGCGTTCCATCTTTTTTAAATTCGCGAATTAAACCGCTTGTCCTGGTTACGTGTTCTGCAAGCTCAAAAACATCGGCCGTTTGATTTAAAACTTGATAGCTCTCAATCATTGTTACAAAATCCTGTAATTTTGCTTTGGTACCTGAGTTGATATTTACATTCGTTTTATCAATGTGCTTCATCACTTCAAAAATAGAACGCTTGTAACTGTTGGCTGCCACAACCAATTTATCGATGGTGGTATCGCCAATGCCCCTTCCGGGGAAATTTATAACCCGTTTCAACGCTTCCTCATCGGCAGGGTTTATAACCAAGCGCAAATATGCCAGCACATCTTTTATTTCCTTACGCTGATAGAAAGATAGGCCACCATAAATGCGATACGGAATATCCCGTTTTCGCAAAGCATCCTCGATGGCACGCGATTGGGCATTGGTTCGGTACAGCACTGCAAAATCGCTGTCTTTTAATTGGTGTTGCATTTTGTTTTCCCAAATGGTGCTTGCTACAAAACGCCCTTCATCGCCATCGGTAAGCGAGCGGTTTACAATTATTTTATTGCCTTCCTCATTGGCCGTCCAAACTACTTTGTCCAATTTTGTTTGGTTTTTATCAATGATGGAGTTGGCCGCATTTACGATGTTTTTGGTCGAGCGGTAATTTTGTTCCAACCTAAAAACTTTTACATCGTCATAATCTTTCTGAAAGTTTAAAATATTGTTGATGTTGGCACCACGAAAGGCATAAATACTTTGTGCATCGTCGCCCACCACACAGATATTTTGAAATTTATCGGACAGCGCCCTAACAATTAAGTATTGCGAGTGGTTGGTATCTTGGTACTCGTCCACCAAAATATACTTAAAGCGGTTTTGGTATTTCATTAACACTTCTGGAAAACGTGTGAGCAATTCGTTGGTTTTCAATAGCAAATCGTCAAAATCCATGGCACCTGCCTTAAAACAGCGTTCTACATATTCTTTGTAAATATCGCCCAAACGGGGTCGTCTTGCCATGGTATCGGCTTCTATGAGTTCGGGATTTTGAAAATACGCGCGTACCGTTATCAAGCTGTTTTTGTAGGAAGAAATGCGGGAACGCACCTGCTTGTGCTTATAAATATCCTTATCCAAATTCATTTCCTTGATGATGGAAGCTATCAACCTATCGGAATCTTGCGTATCATAAATGGTGAAGTTTGCGGGGTAGCCCAACTTATCGGCTTCAATGCGCAGAATTTTGGCGAACACCGAGTGAAAAGTGCCCATCCACAAGTTTTTGGCTTCGCTATTTCCCACAATTTTAGCGATACGATCCTTCATTTCACGGGCCGCTTTATTGGTGAAGGTAAGCGATAAAATATTAAAAGGGTCGATGCCCTCGCTCATTAAATAGGCAATACGATAGGTTAGCACACGGGTTTTGCCCGAGCCTGCACCGGCAATTATGATCATGGGGCCATCTTTTTGGATGGTGGGCTCTAATTGCGCCTCGTTTAACTGACTTAAATACGTTTCCAATTCATTTTCATTTTACGACGTGAAAATAACCAATGTTGGGCTTATATGTGGCGCGATTTATTAATAATTATAAACATATTTGGTTAATTGCTGTTTTCATTTTTTGCCATCGCCCGTCATCGCATTTAACAATCCTGCCTTGATATTGAGCCATTGGTAGTTAAAAACCGATTTTGTTTGATCTCTCTCAACATCTGTTTTTGAGCCATAGCGAAATGAACCGGAATCTTTTTTGCTATCCTTAGATACGAAAAGATTGACCAAGCCCGATAAAAATTTGTTTTCTTCCTTGCCATTTTGTTTTAGTACCACCACATCAAAATGGTCGTATTTCAACTTTAAATCAATTTGCGAGATACGGTCGTTGCCACTTATCGTGAAGTAGGTTTTATCGATAATTCCCTTTAAAGCCACATTTAGGTTGGGTTCCATAAATTGGTTCATGGCTTGGGCTGCCAATGTACCGAGTTCCGCTTTGTACAGAAATGCATCGGTTGTAGTATTCACATCAAAACTCCAAGTTACTTTTATGTGCGTTGTTTCCATAAAAATGGCACTAACGTTAATTACAGTTAGCGTGTCCTTGTATGTATTGCTTAAGTTTTTAATTTTTGCATGTAATTTTGAAAACTCCAATTTGCCACCTTGGGTACCTTCCTTCACTTTTTCGGTGTAACTTATTTTTCCATCATTTAAAATCACTTTGTTTAAAGTAAGACTAAACTTTATATCTCTTAACATTTTGCTGTATAAGGGTTTGTATGTTAGGTCGTCTGAAACTAATTTATCTCTATAAATATCAAAATCAGGAGCAAAAAAATCAACCCGTTCGCTTTTAAAATAAAAATTAGCATCGTGCTTAAAACCGAAATCTTGATTTTTTACAACCAACGAATCAACTGACAAATCGAAATGATCGCGTTCTGTTGATAGCAACTTTGACAATTGCTCCTTTTTGTATTTGGTTTTAATACGCAGCCCTTTTATTTTTGAGGTTTTTGGACTGATAGTAAGATGTTCCACAAGCAAATTATCAAACGTATTTAACCGATAAAATAGATTTGTGCTATAAAAACTGAAATTCTGATATGAAATCGATTTTTTATTGCTTTTCTTTTCTATTTGAACGCTGCTGAACTTAAAATCGATTTTTTCAGATTGAAGCATTAATGAATCGGTCGGCGCGTTAAAAACCTTGATGGTTCCATTGTTGATTTGAAGGTTTTCAATATGAATGAATTTATCGAATGGGTTTTTAAAAACGTTGCCATACGATTTTGATTTTACTTCTTCGTTATGGTAATACGTTACCTTAGGTTGGTTGAAAATGATGTTTTCAATGCTTATTTTGTTATTCAAAAGATAGTCCCAATAATTGACATCATCAATGGTAAAACTTTGTAATTCAGTCTTTAAATTAACGGTTCCGGTTGTTTTCCCATACACAGAAACCTGAGGGTTTACAAAGTGTAGTTTCCCTTTTAAGGAATTTACCTCAATGGCCTTGTACGCTATTTTTATGTTGTTGGGTAAGCCTGCAATCTCTTTTTTCAGCTTGCTCTCAATATAATAATTGAGCGCAAAAATACCTGTTGCAAGCACAAGTAGCGTTACTACAACTCCTATTGCTATTTTTTTTGGTTTTTCAGGCATATTTAAAAACACTTCTAAAAAATGTCTGTTATTAACAAAGACATATTTCATCAAGTATATGCAAAAATTAAAAGAATGTTTATATTTGGTTGGTAATAACAAACTAATTTTTAACCCAAATCGATAAAATTACATGGATACCGACCGAATTATAGACCTGCTTTTATATGCCATCCCTTCGGTGATTACCGGACTGATTGCCTATTATTTTTTCAAGGAACACACAAAAAATGAAGATGGCCGCCGCCGGTATCTGTTAAAAAAAGATTTGCAAGTTAATGCGCTGCCCACACGTTTGCAGGCCTATGAACGCATGGTATTGTTTTTAGAGCGTATTAAACCCTCAAAATTATTAATACGGGTAGCTCCAATAGATTCAAATAAAGATAATTACGAAGCTTTACTTATACAAAGCATTGAACAAGAATTTGAGCACAACCTATCGCAACAAATTTATATCTCAGAGAAGTGCTGGAACATTATAAACGCTGCCAAAAACGCAACCATCCAGTTGATTAGAAAAGCCAGTTTATTGGAAAAAACCGATACCGCAAACAAGCTTAGGGAAGTGGTTTTAACCGAAATGATGGAACGCCGCTCACCCAGCGACGCTGCCCTTTCGTTTATAAAAGATGAAGTAACCGATATTTGGTAGCCTAATCGATGCGCAATTCATTGGACATGGCTTCCTTGTCCTTGTTTTTTGCATATTCAAACCCTTGTTCCCACCACGATTGCATTAGTTTTTTGTTGAAAATCAATGAGTTTTCTGTAAGTTTTGAAGGTGTATAGTATAAATTAAGTTTTACCTGCCTATTTTTGGCCGCTAGTTTGCCAATTAAAATATCGCTTCGTTCCACTTGGTCCAAAAGATGGCCGAATAGATTTAGCATCAATGAAAACGGGTTTTTCCCCAGAACCTTCATATACTCTAGGTTTTCCGATTCTAAAACAACGGCGTCAATTTCAGTTGCGCCCCGTTGAATGGCTTCCCGAATGGGCACCACACAACCAAAAGCACCATCGGCATACTCAAAACCGTTTACTTTTGCCAACGACATGAATGGTATATAGTTGCAGGAAATCCAAATCCATTCGCAAAATTCATCATAAGTACATTCTTTAATGGACTTATACTCTACGATGTTTTTGGACAGGTTTGAAACCGTTACAATCACATCTTCCTTGGTGGTTCTAATAAAATTGAATTCTTCCTCGGTAAAATGCTTTTTCAAATAACGCTTCAAGGCTTTGCTTTCGCCAAAAGTGCGCTTCATTTTCATAAACTGCCAGATAGAGTTTAAAAAGTTGATGGAAACATATTCCCTATCGCCTTTTTTCCGCACCCTAAACGGATTAATGCTAAAAATGTTGCTTTGTTTCACATCGGTAAACACCTCATAAATCTTATCTATTTTATCGGCAGCAATGTGGGGCACCAACAAACTGCCTGTGGACGTTCCTAAGAACAAATTGTATTGATGCCCTTTTTCCTTTATCAAATATTGTGCAACACCGCCGGCATACGCGCCTTTACTGCCACCGCCCGAAATTACCAATGCCCTCATAATTTACTTTCTAGTTGACTCACTTCCTGATTTTTGAATTTTGCAAAATTATAGCCACTTTGCCACCATTGCGTCATTTTTTCCTTGTTGAAAATAAGCGAATTGGTGGTTAAAACCGTGGGCGCATAATAAAAATTAATGATGGCTTCATTGTGGCTTGCCGTAAATTTTCCGATGCGGATGTTTTGCGATTCGATACGATCCAACATAAAACTAAACATGTTTGTTAACAACGCAAACGGATTTCGGGAGGGCAACCTGTTGAATTGGTTGGTCTCTGTTTGCAATATAATGGCATCAACCTCGGTGGCGCCTCTATTGATGGCTTCTTCAATGGGCACCATATTGCCCAAACCGCCGTCGGCATATTCGCAGCCATCTTTTTTCACCAATGTCATAAAGGGCGTGTAGTTGCACGAAATCCAGATCCATTCGCAAAAGGCCTCATAATCAAAATCCTTGAGGCTTTTGTATTCCACTTGGTTGAGCGAGAGGTTGGAAACCGTTACCACCACGTCTTTGGTTGCATGTTTTAATATAAGAAATTCTTCCTTGGTTAAGGTGTTTTTAATAAGATTTTTCAAATTATGGCTCTCGCCAAATGTTTTGCTTCCGCGCAAAAGGTTAAAAAGTACGGTTAGGTGGTTAATGGCAATGTTTTGGCTGCCATGTTTTTGTTTTACCACAAATGGGCACACGTTAAAAATGCTATCGGTAGTTACGTTGGTGTAAACACCCTTTATTTTTTCAATTTTTTGCAATGCCAAATGCGAAGCCAACAAACTTCCGGTCGATGTGCCAATATACAATTGGTAGTCGCGCTTCAATTCTTCAATAAGGTATTGCGCCACTCCACCTGCAAATGCGCCCTTACTACCACCACCGGAAATGACTAATGCTTTCATTTTAATTGGAATTGAGTTGCTCTAGCATTGTTTTTGCGAATTTTGAAAATTGCCAACTATGGTGCGTTGTTGCTTGGTTTAAATTTTCTTTACAAGCATCGTTGCACGCCTTTATTTCCTGTAAATATAAAAAAGCATTTTGACGAATCTCAAAACCATACACAGGATTTGTGTAATTTGTTAGTTCCTGAAAATACATTTGTTTGTTTTCGGGCTCGAAATCGGCGGTCAATAAGGTCAAAGCCAACCAAAGTGTTCGGATGTTTTTATCGTTAAACCCTTGTATTCCTTTGGTTTGCGATAAATATTTTTTTCGCTCATGCGGAAAATTCAGCCATAAATGGAACAAGGCTTTCTCAATGGTAACATAGGATTCGTCGTTTAAAAGCGATTCGTAGGCGGTTTTTAATTCTGAAGGTATTTGTGCAAGATGCATGGTGATGGCTTGACGAACCTTTATTCCATTTTGGAAATCTTTCACTTTGATGAGATTTGGTTGTTGCAAGATTACTTTAATTTTAGCTTCATCTGAAATATTTGAAGACAAATAATGGGCACATTTTTCAGCATTGGTTTCACAATCAACCTTTAAATAGTCCTGAATAAAGGGCGATTTTTCCAAACTCCCCAAAACCGCTTCATAATGAAACTGTTTATCAACGAGCCAAAAATCAACAAACGGTTTTAAATTTTGGCCACTCGTTTTTTCAACTTCACTTATAAAATCATTCGTCCCAACATTTTTAAATGGATGTTTCAAAAGATAATTTTTAATGCCTTTTTTAAAAGCCTCATCTCCTACTTTTTCCCGAAGCAGGTGCAACACCAACGCCCCTTTTTTATAAAATGTGGTACTGCTTGATTTAGGGTCCAATAACGAGGTGCTTTCACCTGCCTTGTCCTGTTCCAGCAATTCCTGGGCATATTGATACAATTGCCAGTAGTAATAATCATCTCCAAAAACTGCCTTTTCTGCTAACAAAGCGTAATAGGTAGCAAACCCTTCCTGTAACCAATGGTGGATGCCCGAGGTTTCGGTAACCAAATTACCAAACCATTGGTGCGCCAGTTCGTGGGCATTGACATTTACATAGTTTTTATCGATAAAAGCAATGGAATCTATCACAAAACTATCGGCAAAAATAGTGGTGCCGGTGTTTTCCATACCGGCGTACAAAAAGTCTTTTACAGGCACTTGTTTGTAATTTTGCCACGGATAGGGCACGCCTATTTCTGTTTCCAAAAAATCGAAAATTTGTTTGGTATAGCGGTAGGTTGGCTCAAATTTCAATGAATCTTCGGGATAATAATACAGTTCTAAAGGAATACCGCTTTTTGATGTTTCAGCCCTTTTGTGGTATTTGCCAATGGCTAGCGCAACCAAATAGCTCGACATGGGTTGTTGCATATCGTAATGCCAGGTTATTGTAGAATCGTTGATTTGTTTGTTTGTTAGTTTTCCGTTGGAAATCACTTCATAATCTTTATTGAACGTAATTGTTAAATCAAACTCCATTTTATCGTTCATATCATCAATACTCGGCAACCAATTACTGGTGTATTTCCCCTGCCCTTGCGTCCATATTTGCTTGTTTCCGCCATCAGCATCCCAATCAATAAAATACATTGCTTTTTTTGGAAAAGCATCGTAATTAAATGACAATTTATAAATAGAATCGGGCTTAAAATCATGTTTAACCCATAGTTTTTTGCCATCATTTGAATAAGAAATCTTCTTGTTTTCTAAATAAACCGTTTGAAACTTCATATTAACAGCATCAATAAAAACAGAATCGACCGGTTTCAGTATTTTAAATTCATATTCGATAAAGCCACTAACCGCTTGCTTTTCAGGAACAATTGAAAGCTGCGCTTTAGCGGTTTTAAAATCGACATAATCCGTTTGTTGCGCTTGTAAATGGGAAGCTACAAAAAATGAGAGTATAACAAAAAATCGATTCATGCAGTAAACGTATCAACGATGAAGCCAAAATACGCAAATTTTCTGTTTTTTGAATTGCTTAAAATGCCTTAAATTCGTGTTCTATGATCACTAATCTACAAACTCCCATCGATTACCTAAAAGGTGTTGGCACCAACAGAGCCGATTTGCTGCGCAGGGAGTTGAATATTTACACCTATCAAGATTTAATCAACTTATTTCCAAATAGATACATTGACCGCACACAGTATTATAAAATTAGCCAACTGCAACAAAGCAATGCCGATGTGCAGGTAATTGGAAAAATAGTAGCCTTTGCTGAAGTGGCACAAAAACAAGGGAAACGCTTGGTGGCAACCTTTCAAGACGAAACGGGCGTGATGGAATTGGTATGGTTTAGGGGGCAAAAATGGATTCGAGAACACTTTAAATTAAACACAACTTATGTGGTTTTTGGAAAGACCAATTGGTTTAATGGAAAGTTTAGCATGCCACATCCCGAAATGGAACTGCTAGAAGAACACGAAAAGAACCTGCGTTCGGCGATGCAGCCTATTTATCCTTCCACCGAAAAGTTAGCGAACAAAGGGATTACCAACCGTGTTATTGCTAAAATAATGCAGCAACTGTTTATGGAAACCAATGGGCGTTTTGCGGAATCGCTTTCTGAAAATATTTGTTCAGAATTGAAACTCCTCACCAAAAGTGAAGCCTTATTTAACGTCCATTTTCCGAAGAGCCAAGAGTTGTTGGCACGTTCGCAATTCCGGTTAAAGTTTGAGGAGTTTTTCTATATTCAGCTACAATTGATCATTAAGAATTTAATCCATAAATCGAAAATTAAAGGGTTGCTTTTTGAAAAAGTCGGGTCTTATTTCAACACATTTTTTAACGACCATTTGCCCTTTGAATTAACCAACGCGCAGAAGCGTGTTTTAAAAGAAATTCGAGCCGATTTGGGCAGTAACGCGCAAATGAATCGCTTATTGCAGGGCGATGTGGGTTCGGGCAAGACCATAGTGGCCTTCATGTCAATGTTAATGGCGCTTGACAACGGTTTTCAAGCCTGTTTAATGGCGCCAACTGAAATTTTGTCAGTTCAACACTATAACGGTTTAGTTGATTTGTGTAATAAATTGAATATCAACATAAAAATATTAACAGGTTCAAGTAAAACTTCAGAAAGAACGACCATTCATAAAGCATTAGAAAATGGCGACTTACAGATACTGGTTGGCACCCATGCCCTTCTTGAGGACAAGGTGAAATTCAAAAATTTAGGGCTCGCCATTATCGACGAACAACATCGCTTTGGGGTTGCCCAACGGAGCAAATTATGGCAAAAAAACGCAACGCCTCCCCATGTTTTGGTCATGACCGCAACGCCCATTCCACGTACCCTGGCGATGTCGGTTTATGGCGATTTGGATATTTCGGTTATCGATGAGTTACCTGCCGGAAGAAAGCCCATAAAAACCGTTCACCGATACGATAAAAACAGGCTGCAAGTTTTTAAATTTATTAAGGATGAAATTGCCAAAGGGCGACAAATTTACATTGTCTATCCACTCATTCAAGAAAGTGAAGCCTTGGATTATAAAGATTTAATGGATGGTTACGAAAGTATTTCTAGGGATTTCCCAATGCCCCATTATCAAATTTCCATCGTTCATGGTAAAATGAAAGCTGCCGACAAGGATTTTGAAATGCAACGGTTCATAAAGGGAGAAACACAAATTATGGTGGCCACTACGGTTATTGAAGTGGGCGTTAACGTACCCAATGCCTCGGTGATGATTATTGAGAGTGCCGAACGTTTCGGGCTATCGCAATTGCACCAATTACGCGGTCGTGTGGGTCGTGGTGCCGAACAAAGTTATTGTATTTTAATGACAGGGCACAAACTAAGCAACGATAGCAGAACACGCTTGGAAACAATGGTTAGAACCAGCGATGGCTTTGAAATTGCCGAAGTCGATTTAAAACTTCGCGGTCCCGGGGATATTATGGGCACCCAGCAAAGTGGGGTTTTAAACCTTAAAATAGCCGACATCGTTAAGGATAAGGACATTTTGCAAAGTGCCCGTTTTTATGCCAAAAAACTGCTAAAGGACGACCCAACCCTTTCAAATGCTGAAAACAAAGTTATCTTAAACACGTATATAGAAATGGGCAAGTACAAAAATATTTGGAATTACATAAGTTGAAGAATCCAAAAAACGAACACATTAAAACTAACCTTCATTCAATAATACAGAATGTTTAACTTTGCTTTTTTCATTTAAAGCCCTTCAAAAAATAAGAATGATCCACATTCACGAAAAAACATTACAGGATTTAGAGTTTTCAACCGTATTACAACAGGTAAGCGACCTTTGCATTACCGTTTTGGGGCATGAAAATGCCTTAAAAATCGAGCCTTATAAAACCAAGGAAACCTTGCTTGTAAGTTTACAATTAACCAACGAATACCTATCGTCCTTACACAATGAAAACCGCATCCCTAACCACGGATTTGATGCCATTACCAAAGAACTGCAGTTGTTGCGCATTGAAAACACCTATTTAGAAGTTAGTAGTTTAAAAAAAATTGTTTCAATATCAGTAACAACAAACGACATTGTAACGTTTTTAAAGAAGTTTGAAGTGTATTACCCAAACCTTCATGAATTTGCCTCCAAAATTGAAGTAACCAAAGCCATCATTGAAAAAGTAGATGCCATTGTGGATCGTTTTGGTGATATTAAAGACAATGCTTCGCCCTTACTTTTCGATTTACGACAATCTTTAAACAGGGTAAAAGGAAAAATAAACCAAAGTTTTGCCTCTGCGCTCACCACCTACCATGCCCTTGATTATTTAGACGACATTCGGGAATCGGTGGTAGATAACCGTCGGGTTTTAGCGGTAAAAGCCATGTACCGGCGCAAAGTGAAGGGATCTATTATGGGCAGCAGCAAAACAGGCAGCATTGTGTATATGGAGCCCGAAACTACCCAACAGTATTCTAGGGAACTTAATAATTTAACGTTTGAAGAAAACGAAGAGGTGGTGCGCATCTTGAAAGAGCTCACCAACTTTATACGTCCGTTTTTACCGCTTTTAGAAACCTACCAAACTTTTTTAATTGCGATAGACGTGATTTCCGCGAAAGCGAAATACGCCAACTCCATGAATGCGGTTTTACCTGAAATTTCAGAGGACAAAACCCTATTTTTACGCGATGCCTTCCACCCGCTTCTTTACTTAAATAATTTAAAAAAGAAAACAAAAACCTTTCCACAAACCATTGAATTAAAACCAGATAGCCGTATTATTGTTATTTCGGGCCCTAATGCCGGCGGAAAAAGCATTACCTTAAAAACCGTTGGTCTATTGCAGGTAATGCTGCAAAGCGGCCTGTTGATTCCCGTGCACGAACGCAGTAGTGTGTGTTTGTTCGATAGGATTTTAAGTGATATAGGCGATAACCAATCCATTGAAAACCATTTAAGTACCTATAGTTACCGCTTAAAACAAATGAATTATTTCTTAAAGAAGTGCAACAAAAACACACTTTTTTTAATTGATGAATTTGGTACCGGTAGCGACCCTGAACTTGGTGGTGCTTTGGCCGAAACATTTTTAGAGGAATTTTACCATCGGGAAGCTTTTGGCATCATCACCACGCACTACTCCAACTTAAAAATATTGGCAAACGAGCTGCCTTTTATGCTAAACGCCAATATGTTGTTTGATGAAAAAACGCTCGAACCCATGTACAAACTCGTTATCGGTCAAGCCGGAAGTAGTTTTACGTTTGAAGTTGCCCAAAAAAACGGCATTCCGTTTGGGTTGATAAACCGTGCCAAAAAGAAAATTGAACGCAGCAAGGTACGTTTTGATGAAACCATTGCAAAGCTTCAGAAGGAACGCTCTAAACTTGAAAAAACGGGCGAATCGCTAAAACTGAACGAGAAGAAAAAAAGTCAGGAAGCCCATAAATTGGAAGAAATAAACACAAAAATCCAAAAGAAATTAGAAAGCTACCAAGAATTGTACGATAGCAACCAACGCCTTATCTACTTAGGACAAAAGGTGAACGACATGGCCGATAAATATTTCGACAACAAGCAAAAGAAAGCCTTAATAGATGAACTTTTCAAATTGGTCCAGATAGAAAATTCAAAGCGAAAAAAAATTACGCCCAAGGAGAAAAAGATTTTAAAAGCCAAAGAGGAACATGTAAAGCAAGAAGCCGAAAAAGTGGTTACCGTAATAAGAGAACAGAAAAAAGAGGCCAAAAAAAAAGCCATTCAAGCACCCAAGCCCAAAGCCATTTTAAAGGTGGGCGACCGTGTACGCATGAACGACGGGCGCGCCATTGGCAGTATTGATAAAATTGAAAAGAACAAAGTGGTTGTTAACTACGGCATATTTACAACCAATGTGGATATGGATTTACTGGAACTTGTAGAGGCCCATAAAAAATAAAAGGTTAAAAGAGCCATAAAAAAGAAACGGCCAAAGGCCACCAAATCGATACCTTTTACAATCAAGAAATGGCCTGTTTTATCAAGTTTAAACTTTTATCTGAATAATGAAGTTTCAAGGCTTCGGCATGTGCTTCACCCGACATTTTAACCCATGTTTTTTTTAAGATGTCTATCACTTTTTCGTCATGTTGCTTTTCTGCAAATTCCTCAAAGTAATAATCTAAAAACACCAAGCATACCACATCTTCAAGGGTTTGGCTCTCTTCATTTTTTTTAATGAGTTTTTTACCGATCAATAACGACACGTTCTCAATAAATTCGGCATCAAAACCAACGTCCTTTAAAATTCCCGCCGTTATATCGGCATGCATCTTTTTTAGGGTTTCGCGCCATTTTAAATAACCAACACGATCCATGGGGTATGCATCCCTGGCAATTTTCCAACGGCAAATATGTTGAGCCCTTGCCGCAATTTGAAGCGCCATGGACGCCTGTGGCCTAAACTGTAACAATTTTTGCGACATGCGTTGTGAATACAGTAATTCCTTAGGAAAATCCAAGCCATGGGCGTGGTAACTATGGATGTCTTCGGCATTTTTTTTGTCAATTAATGCCAAGGCAATTTCAAATGGGGTTGGTTTCAATGTTCAAACTTTTTTTTGGTTCTTATCAAAGTAAATATACACAATCAAAATTATACGTTCTACAATGCTTTGTTTTTTGTTTTGATTTACTCAATACAAGCTATTTTATCGATGAAAAAAGTTTTGTATGTAATAGTTGTTATTTCCTTAGAACTTTTAGTGCCATGAAATACGAGCGATTTAATAGGGGCTTTTTTTAACAGGTTCATTTGTAAGGAAGACAGGGTTGCCTTGAAGATGAATTCGCCACAATACATATCCCAAGTATGGTAGAAGGTTATTGTTTTGTTGTTTTCAAGTACAACCTTAACGAATGATCGATTATTAGGCAGGTAACTGGCACAGCCTAAATCTTCAAATAAATTAAAAAAAATGGAACGGTTTTTTCCGCTTTTAAAAAACTCTACGGTCACGTTTTCAGCAATCGTAAATGGTTCTGTTCGAATGAGCTTAACTTTATCGATGGGGTCAAATTCATTTATCGCATAATTGCAGGTCGTGGAGGTTTTTAACGGACTTGACGGAAAGGTTTCCTTGTTTGCAATTTCATTTTTTACCTCATGTTCAGTAGGGATCATCTTTGTAGGGTTTTCAACCAAAAGAGCGGTGGAATGGGTTTGTGTTTTGGTAGCAGAACTGCTTATATTTTTGGCTTCAAGCTCTTTTAGTGATAACTGCTGCTTTTTTTCGTTTTTTTTTCAATACTTTGTACCTTTTCCTTCCTTTTATTTTCAGCTTCCATTGTTTTGTTGCTTTCACTGTTTTGGTAAGCATAAAACAAATCGGTCATTTCTTCATTTACAATCAAAAATTGAGAATCGACAAAACCTACACGATCGTTGTACTTAATTTTATAAATATCCCTGCCCTGAAAGGCCAATACGGTACATGTTTCATCGGTTTTGAAATTGGTCAACACCGTTTTGAAATCATTGAAATCTGTATATAGGTTTCCGTCCTGCGAGAATTGGGTTGTAATCTCTTTTTTTTGCGCAAACAGATGGCCAACCAACAACATAACCATGATGAGAAACGCCTCTTTCCCCATTTTTTTACTTGTAAAACTTGTTGAAATGACCATGGTTTAAATTCGACGTAAAATGAATGAAACCGAATTAAAGATCTAAAATCTTGATGCTGTTTCTATAAAGCTTTATTTTACCTTCGTTCTCCAATGTTTTTAACAATCTGGAAATCACTACTCTGGAAGTATGCAGGTCGAATGCAATATTTTGATGGGTTACGTTTAATAAATCGTCGTGGTTTACCATGGCTTTATCTCGTAAATATTTAAAAAGCCGTTCATCCATTTTTAAAAAGGCAATGGTATCAATAGCTTCCAGAAGCTCAGTCATCCTATCATGGTAGCTTTGCAAAATAAAGTTTTGCCAACTTTTATATTTTCCCATCCACTCGCTCATTTTTTCAATAGGAATCATAATAAGCTTGGTGGGTGTTTCTGCTACTGCCCTAATTTCACTTTTTTTCTGCCCCATGCAGCACGATAAGGTCATGGCGCAGGTATCACCGCGTTCAATAAAATAGAGCAAAAGTTCATCGCCCTTATCATCTTCCCGCATTATTTTTATGGCGCCACTTACCAATAGGGGCATCGATTTTATGTAATCGCCAATATCTATAAGTTGGAAACCTTCAGGAATTTCTTTAAAAGTGCCATAATTATTAATTTCCAGCAACAAATTTTCTTCAAACAGGTAGCCGTAATTTTCCTTTAACTCTAAAATCATTTTACAAACGTTTATTAATCTATAAAGATATTGACTAAAAATTAAAAACAAGAAGAAAGCGCTGTTTTAATTAAGTGCGACAAAAAAGTTATTTACTGTTTATTTTATTAAAATGAATTGGTATTTAAAAATATCAATAATTATCTTTGCCAGATATAGAGTTAATTTTATATTTGCACTCCGGAAAACAAAAATGCATTTTTGATTTTTTGTGACGAGGGCTCTTAGCTCAGCTGGATAGAGCACCTCCCTTCTAAGGAGGCGGTCAAAGGTTCGAATCCTTTAGGGCTCACAGAAAGCTTCACTAGAAATGGTGGGGCTTTTTTGTTTTTGGATCAATTCGCCCTTAGTATGGAACACCGCACTTATATTCTATTTTCAAAAACACAGAACCGCTATTATGTGGGTTTTACTAGCGACGCACTGTCAGAGCGATTAAGAAAGCACAATACCAACCACAAAGGTTATACGGGAAGGGTTAATGATTGGGAAGTGGTTTATTTTGAAGTTTATGCCAGTAAACAAGAGGCCTATGCAAGAGAACGGGAAATAAAAAGCAAAAAATCGAGGAGTTACATTGAAAGACTGGTCGCATCGGCTGGATAGCGCATCCCGATTCTCATCGGGACGGTCAAAGGTCCGAATCCTTTAGGGCTCACAGAAAGCTTCACTAGAAATGGTGGGGCTTTTTTGTTTTTGGATCAATTCGCCTTTAGTATGGAACACCGCACTTATATTCTATTTTCAAAAACATTGAACCGCTATTATGTGGGTTTTACTAGCGACCCACTGTCAGAGCGATTAAGAAAGCACAATACCAACCATAAAGGCTTTACGGGAAGGGTTAATGATTGGGAAGTGGTTTGTTTTGAAGTTGTGATGCATTAAAACCCACTTTTACCAAAAATCATATCCAAATTGAATTTATTCCGAAATTTTGTTTAAATTTGTATCCAAGTAGATACAATTTTTATGTTTTTTATCGAGAAATCACCTGAATTTGACAAATGGCTGAAAAAGTTGAAGGACTTTAAAGCAAAGGCGAAAATTTTGTTCCGAATTCAAAAACTAGAAATTGATGAACATTTTGGCGACTGTAAACCAGTTGGCGATGGAATTAGTGAACTGATAATAAATTTTGCGAAAGGTTATCGTGTTTATTTTAAAGAAAAAGACGGAAAAATAATTTTGCTGCTAATTGGTGGCGACAAATCGACACAACAGAAGGACATCAAGAAAGCGAAAGAAATCTGGAATAAATTAAATAAATAGAAAAATGGGAACTTCAAAATTTGACATAGCTGATTATTTGGACAGCAAAGAAATGATTGCCGAATATCTAAATACTGTTTTGGAAGAAGGAAATAATGCCGATATAATAAATGCAATCGGACATATTGCTAAAGCTATCGGAATGACCAAAATAGCGGAGGAAACAGGATTAAGCAGACCGAGTTTGTACAAAGCATTATCGGACGGAGCGAAACCTCAATTTGGAACAATTATGAAAGTTTTAAAAGCGATTGGAGGACAAATACAAGTGAATCCATTGTCCGCCTGAAAAAATAACGCACTACACAATGGCTATGGCAAATAGGGCAATAAGTGCTTAATCCGAAGGTCTGTGTATATTTGTGAGGTCGCCAAATCTTTTGATTTGGCTTTTAGAAGAATAAGATAAAACAAAATGCAAAAGATTTGGCTTAGTGCAAGACCTAAAAGTAAGTGCCTGTCACCTGCCCTACTTGACATAGCCCAAACTTTGTGCGTAATTTGAAAAATGATTCTACCATTAAAATCACATATTAGAAATCCACCTAAAATTTTGTTACCACAACAAGTTGTCTCTTTTAATGCAATTAGATATAGTTTAGACATTTGTCAGTTATCACACGAAAGACTGATTAAAAAACTCTCTGAACAAACCGAAAAGAGAGACATTGAGCCAATTGATTTCCCAGAAATATTTTCAGATGTGTGGTCAATAATTAATAATGCTCAAATGTTCGGAAAAATTATTTGTCGTGAATTTGGAATAAGCAAAACTGAACCTAAACTTTCTGAAATTGTTAAAGCATTTGATTTTAGAAACTCAAATCAACATCTTGAAGAACGAATTTCTCAAGTTTTATCGGTTGACGACTTACCTGTTTACGGATTTTTGAGCTGGAGAAAAAATTATCTTGAAACGGACGAAATAATATTGTCAACGATTTATTCTGGAACCTTCACAAATAAATCAACCGTTTCAATGCCAATCTCGAACGAAACACAAATCGAACCTGATGAAATTATACAGAAAATAGAGCTTTCCAATGTCATCAGAGAAAAAAACAAATCGGGAAAGTGGGAATTTAATGAACGTAAAATATCAATTAGTAAGCTGATTTCTGATTTAAAAAGTTGGATTGACCATTTCGACGGACAAATAAATGAGCAACTCAATAAAATAAATAATTTAGGGAAGCATACGTCGGATTTAATAATCCAAATGAACGTAAAATTAATATAAAAACTATGCTCAACAATGGCTAAAAACAATTGCTTTTACTGGCTTATCCTGAAAGTTCCTGAGGAATTTTCAGCTTGTCGCATACCTGCAAAAAATTTGGCTTAGTGCAAGACCGAAAAGTAAGTGCCTGTCACCTGCCCTACTTGCCATAGCCTAAATGGTTTATGCTACTAAACAAGAGGCCTATGCAAGAGAACGGGAAATAAAAAGCAAAAAATCGAGGAGTTACATTGAAAGACTGGTCGCATCGGCTGGATAGCGTATCCCGATTTTCATCGGGACGGTCAAAGGTTCGAATCCTTTAGGGCTCACAGAAAGCTTCACTAGAAATGGTGGGGCTTTTTTGTTTTCATGCCTTTTGTAACAAGTGTTACATATCAAAACCATCAACCACCCTAGCTTTGTAATACAAAATTAAATTATGACCGCTATTGATGTTCTAGGCTTTATAGGTGCATTGGTAATAGGCCTGGTGTTAGGGCTTATTGGTGGTGGAGGCTCTATTTTAACAGTACCTTTATTGGTGTATCTTTTAGGATACAACCCGGTTGTGGCTACCGCTTATTCGCTATTTGTGGTTGGGGCTTCATCGGTGATTGGTGTTATTGAAAAACATCAAAAAAAGAAAGTGGACTTTAAAACAGGTTTGGCTTTTTCATTTCCCTCCTTTCTAGCAGTCTATATTTCAAGACGGTTTTTAGTACCCAATATCCCCGATGAAATTTTTACCATAAACCAGTATGTGGTAACCAAAGAAATGGTAATCATGCTGTTTTTTGCAATGGTAATGCTTATTGCTGCCGCTTCCATGATAAAAAACAAGGCAACCATCGCGCAACCATTTGTAAAACAATCGTATTTAAAAACCTTTGTTCAAGGGTTAATAATTGGAACCATAACCGGAATAATAGGTGCCGGAGGTGGATTTTTATATGTACCTGCCTTGGTACTTTGGGCGGGCCTATCCATGAAAAATGCCGTTGGTACCTCGTTGGTTATCATCTCAATTAACTCAATTATTGGTTTTTTGGGAGACTTGCATGTGCTAACCATCGATTGGGCCTTTCTAATTGCTTTTACCGCTTTAACCATGACTGGGGTATTGTTGGGGGGTTATTTGTCCAAATATGTTTCAAATAAAAAACTTAAAAAAAGCTTTGGATGGTTCGTTTTGATCATGGCCATTTTTATCATGGTTGAAGAGTTTTCAAAATAGCAAAATGTAACCTATGTTACCTAATTTCTTCTGAAAAACCCGTATTTTTACAATAAACAATATTTTGATTATGAAGATTGAACAAATTTATACAGGATGCTTAGCACAAGGTGCTTATTACATAGAAAGTAATGGCGAAGTTGCCATTATTGACCCATTGCGCGAAGTAACGCCTTATATTAAACGTGCCGAACGCGATGGTGCTACCATTAAATATATTTTTGAAACCCATTTCCATGCCGATTTTGTGAGTGGCCATATCACACTTTCAAAACGCACCAAGGCACCCATTGTTTATGGGCCAACGGCAAAACCAGCATTTGATGCTATTGTTGCCGAAGATGGTCAGGTGTTTCCATTGGGCAACATCAGCATTACCGCTTTGCACACACCAGGGCACACCCTAGAAAGCACTACTTTTTTACTAAAGGACGAAAACGGAAAAGACCACGCTATATTTACTGGCGACACCTTGTTTTTAGGCGATGTTGGCAGACCCGATCTAGCGCAAAAAGCCGCAAAAATGACCCAAGAGGAATTGGCCGGTTTATTATACAACAGCCTACGCACTAAAATCATGCCATTGGCAGACGATGTGATTGTGTACCCTGCCCA
This sequence comes from Mariniflexile maritimum, assembly GCF_009746565.1. Lineage (GTDB taxonomy): Bacteria > Bacteroidota > Bacteroidia > Flavobacteriales > Flavobacteriaceae > Mariniflexile > Mariniflexile maritimum. The sequence goes on along the minus strand of NZ_WRPN01000001.1, from coordinate 420,379 downwards.
CGGCGCTGGTTCTGCCTGTGGGAAAAATTTAAGCAAAAATACCGTTGGAACCCTGGGCGAACAAAAGAAAACCAATTACGCCCTGCGTGCCAACATGACAAAAAACGAGTTTATAAAAGAGGTTACCGATGGATTATTGCCGCCCCCTCAATATTTTCCGTTGAACGTGAAAATGAACAAAGAAGGTTACGACGACATTAACGATGTTATTGAACGTGGCACAAAACCGTTGGCACCCAAAGCATTTGAAGCTGCTGCCAATACAACGGGCGCGGTAATATTGGACGTTCGCAGTGAGAAGGATTTTATTAAGGGGCATATACCACGATCTATTTTTATTGGCATCGACGGTGGTTTTGCGCCATGGGTTGGAGCCTTAATTGCCGATGTGAAACAACCCATTTTACTGGTAACTCCAGATGGCAGGGAAGAAGAGACCATCATCCGGCTATCTCGGGTTGGATTTGATAACACCATTGGGTATTTGAATGGTGGTTTTGAAGCATGGAAAAAATCTGGTTTAGAATACGACACCATTTCATCCATAACTGCCGATGGTTTAAAAACTAAAATTGAGCATGAAAATGTGCCCGTTTTCGACGTTAGAAAAGAAGGTGAATACCAATCGGAACATGTTAAAGGCTCTATTCATACACCCCTAGATTATTTGAACGACCATCTGGACGCATTTCCCGAAAATGAAACTTTCTATATCCATTGTGCCGGAGGTTACCGGTCGGCTATTGCTGCATCTATTTTAAAAAGTAGGGGCATTCATAATTTGGTTGATGTTACCGATGGGTTTGCTGCCATAAAAGAAGCCGGCATTCCTGTAACCGATTATGTTTGTCCAACAAGCTTATAGATTTCAATAAAAATTTTAGTTCGCTATGAGTAAGTTTTCAGAATTAATTAATCAGGATAAACCTGTTTTGGTCGATTTTTTTGCTGAATGGTGTGGCCCTTGTAAAATGATGGCACCCATACTCAAAGAAGTTAAGGACAGCGTGGGCGATGCCGTTTCAATATTAAAAATTGATGTGGATAAAAACCAAACCTTGGCCGCAACCTACCAAGTTCGTGGGGTGCCTACCCTACTCCTTTTTAAAAATGGCAAACAGTTGTGGCGGCAATCGGGCGTGGTTCAAAAAAACGACCTGATTTCGCTTATAAAATCGCATCAATAATCAATTTTATCGCTTCATTCGTTCAGATATTTTTTTCAATTCATAAAAAACTGACAAATATCATACTCCTAACAAATTGATTTTTTTAGATTTACCACACTTAAAACACTAGCATTATGACAAATTTAGCGATAGCACTTTACAGTTGGACCAATGGTGCCATTATGATTGCCATTTTTGGCATTGTATGCCTTACTTTAGTTGGTTTTTTGATAAAATTTATGATGAGTGGCAACAAGAAAGATGATATGAACGAAAACTAGCTGGAGGGTTTCCAGATAAACGTTACATAACAAGCGGAAGCTACCTTCATAAACCAAGAACCCATTTAAAAATCTTTTTTTTACTCTTAACGGCTCTATGCAGCCCCTAAGTAGCTGTCTGCTTTTGCTATTTACATTTCCCCAACAATAAAATGCCTAAAAAGCACGAAACAATCTGTTTTTTAATAACTTACAGATTGTTTCGCACCTCGCAATTGTAAAGAAAAACACCCGTTTTAGGGCATTTTTTCTTCTAACTAAAATTTCTTCAGAAGGAAAAAAGTTATGTTTCTACCGGCTTCGTTAACTGGAACCGTACCAAAATCTGCTTGGTTATTAAAAGAAAAGTTTAAATGATCGTGATAGGTTTGATCGAATACATTTAAAACCGCGATACCTATTGAGACCTCTTTAAACGGTTTTACCCCAAAACGAACATCAAAAGTTTCATAACCTGCCGTTTCAATTTCCCCAAAACTTTTAGCGATATTTTCCTGTTTGCTATTTATTTTATAGTGCACATTCGCCCATAGCTTTTCCTTTTCAAATCCTGCTGTAAATGCTAGGTTAAATGGCGGTATTAGTGGCAAAGATTCATTTAGGTCCTTATTTTTCGCATAAACATAAGCCGCTTGGGCTTTAAAATAATAATCGTTTAAAAAGTCCAATTGCCCCATCAACTCAAATCCTGTTTTGTAGGCTTTATCCAAATTTCTAAATACTTTAGGATGCACCGGTTGCATCGTAGGCATGAATTTTCGGTTTAAACGGGCATCTTCAATAGCCACAATATAGTTTTCAAAATACGAATAATAAAAGGAGGCTTCATACCTCAATTTATTGAAATTGGCAGGTAAGTTTTCATAACCCTTAAAGCCAATTTCAAATTGATTGTTGACTTCGGCCTTTAAATTGGGGTTTCCAATATATTCATAAGCATCTTGACCAACCGAAAAATGATTGATAAAACGCTCAATCATATTGGCAGAGCGCGTACCCTTTCCGTAAGCAACTTCCATGGTTAACTTATCGGATACTAATTTTTTTATAGAAATGGTGCCACTAACATTTTGTTCATGGCGTTTTTTTAAATTATAGAGGGCTTCGAAATCGGCTTCTGGGTCTTTGATGTTAGAAACCACAAAATCTCCACGCACCCCAGCCGTTAATATAGTTGTATTATTTATGGGCCATTTAGCTTCCGTGAATACCCCAAAATCGTTTATATACGAATCTTGCCATACCTTGTCAACAAATAATTTTGGTGTGGGCAAAGGCATGCCGTTCATTATTTTAACCGTTCGGTTTCTGTCACCATCCCTAGCAATATGCAATAGGTCGAACCCACTAAAAACGGTTAGTTTATTAAGTGGTTTCCAATTTAATTCTACCTTACCCCCTATTGTTGTGGCCTCAACTGCCGATAAAGCCCCGGATGCTTTAAAGGACGGTCTGTGGGTATTCGACATTAAATGATCCACAAAACTGTAATATGATTTTGCGGTAATTGATTTTAAGACCTCGCCCATATTGGCCCATTTATAATCGAGCGATAAAATACTGCTGTTATCATAATCGGTGTCCATGGGCAACCCCGCGTGCAGCACGTCCCTTCCAAATGATTGTCTCCAATGCCCTTGCAACCGTTGGTTTTCGGTAAAATTATAGCCTAATTTAACCCCGTAATCTGTACTTCTGAAAGATGAAGGTATTTCAGTTTGACTGCCATCTTCATAATTTCCAAAATCCCTGTAACCAACGTTTCCAACTAAATCGTACTTGTTTGTTACCTGCTGTAATTGCAACATGGTTACAAAAGAATTTCCGTTTGATTCGTAACCGCCTGATACTTTACCGTGAAACCCTGGCTCCTCTAAACTGGGGTTGCCCGTAACCATATTAATAACGCCGCCAAAAGTGGCTCCATAACGCACCGTATAAGGCCCTTTTATGATTTCAATTTTTGAGACCTCTTCAGGAATGACGTGGGTTGTTATGGGATCCATTCGGTTTGGGCACGCGTGCATTGCCTTGGTACCTCCATCATATTGCACGTTTAATTGCTCGTATTGCGATGCCCTAAATGTTGGTTCGGTAGCATAATTTCCGCGTTTTATAACCGAAAAACCATTTATATTGTTGAATAAATCGGCTACATTTTTGGGCTGGACAATATTTTTTTGATAATCGTTGGATGCTTGGGTAAGCACAGGATCGGTAAGGGCGTTTCCGGTTATCAAAATTTCGTCAAGTTTCACTACTTTTTGTGGAATAGTGTCGTGGCTCGTCTCTTTTTTTTCTTGTGAAAAAGACATGGTATAAATAAGCATGCAAACTAGCACACTATAAAATGTTCTCATTTTTTAATGTATAAATTTTTAAATAAAGTGATTTTCAGAAGCTTGATTAAACCTCTGAACTATAATTGATATGAAATGAGAATTATAGTTGTGGAGGATGATCGAACCGATAAATACTTGAATACGAATACAAGTTTAAACCATCGATTATTTTAGGTTTTTCAGATAAAAAACTAATAAAGTTATAGGTTGTTTGTGCAACAACAAATAAATTAATTTCCTTAAAATCTATTATTTTTATGGGATTTTCATCGCTTTCGGTATTATCATTAACCACTTTATTTAAATGGCATTTACCATTGCATTGCAGTTCTGGCTTGGTTATGTTTATACAATATTTCTCAATAAAACCCTCATAATCAACATAGTAATAAGCGTAAGTAATTGGCACACGCAAACTGTTAAGCAACATGGTTGTTGCCAGTGTTAGTGATAATATTAAGGTGCCCGTTTTCAATATTACAAAAATAACACTTTAGCGGTAAGTTATGTGCTACTAATGTCACATTTACCATCAAATAAACATCCGGTTGCCTATGTTGCTTTGATGCTTGTTCTGAAGGTTATTTAGTTTATGCTCTAACTGCCTACAATTCAAGCTATTTATATGGTTCAATAAAATATTATTTAAAAATAAACCAAACGATTAGCAGGTTTGAATATTTTTTGTAAATTTGTCAACCAAACGGTTAAACCATAAAGTTAAAATGCAAAAAGAAAAAGACACCTCCACAGAGCGCAGCATCTTAGAAGCTGCAAAGCGCGTATTCCAAAATAAAGGAATGGATGGCGCACGTATGCAAGAGATAGCCGATGAAGCCCGCATCAACAAGGCCATGCTCCATTATTATTTTAGGAGCAAGGAACTCCTTTTTGAAGCCGTTTTCAAAAAGGCATTTGCTTTACTGGCACCGCAGCTCAATGCCATTTTAAACGATGATTCTTCCATCGAGGAAAAAATAAAAAATTTCACGACCAACTATATTTCATTCATCATTAAGCACCCCTACCTGCCAAATTTCATTATCCAGGAATTAAATAGAAACCCCAATTTTATCGAAAAGTTAGCCACTAATAACGGTTTTCCAAATATTCAAAAATTTAAGGGACAGGTTCGGGATGAGATAGAAAAGGGCATCATCATACCCATTGGAGCGGAACAATTGTTCATAAACATTATGGCGCTGAACATATTCCCGTTTGTAGCAAAACCGCTTATAAAAGCATTTGCCAATTTAGATGAAGGCGCCATGGATGCGTTAATTGAAGCACGAAAAAATGAAGTGTCGAACTTTATAATAAATGCCATTAAAATTAAATAACATGAACAGATTATTATATCTTTTAACCCTACTTATGGCATTGCCACTGGGTGCGCAACAAGCCATAACCTTGCAGGATTGTTATAAATTGGCAAGCACAAATTACCCATTGGCAAAACAATCGGCTTTATTAAAACACCAAAACGATCTGGATTTGGAGGTTATTTCCAACGGAAAATTGCCGCAATTTGAACTATCGGCGCAAGCAACATATCAATCGGACGTTACCAGTGTGCCACTTCCAAATACCAACATAGAACCTTTAAACAAAGACCAATACCGGGCCACATTTTCGGTAAATCAACTCATTTACAATGGCGGTTTAATAAACGCTTCAACTAAATCCAAATCGGCGCAATTAAAAACCCAGCAAAAGCAGGTAGAGGTTAGTTTGTACCAAATAAAAAAGCAAATTAACCAGTTGTATTTTTCCATTTTATTGATTCAGGAAAAAAAACAGCTTTTAACCAATAAACAAACCCAAATAAAAACACAGCTTCTTGAGGTCAAATCGGGTATTAAAAACGGTGTAATCTTACCTAGTTCGGATCATGTATTGGAAGCCGAACTATTAAAAATAGCACAACAGTTTCAAGAAATTGAGAACAACAAAATAGTTCTTATCGAAAATTTATCGACTTTAATAGCCACACCCCTATCGCTTGAAACCACTTTTGAAACCCCAATAACAAACGCTGTTTTGGGCAAAGCGATAAACCGACCCGAACTGGAACTTTTTCAGCTTAGAAAAGAAGAAATAACCCTAAACGAAACCTTAATTGGCAAACAAAATGCCCCTAAATTTTTGGGCTTTGCCACTGGTGGTTATGGCAACCCTGGGCTGAACATGCTCGACAATTCGTTTCAAACATTTTATACCGTGGGCTTAAAATTGAATTGGCAGGTTTTTGATTGGAACAGCAATAAAAAACAACGTGAATCTCTTGCCATTGCTAAAGATTTGGTTGAAACCGAAGCGGAAACCTTCAAATTAAATACAACCATGGAACGTACCGCCCAAGAAAAAGAAATCGCAACCATTTCAGAATTAATACAACTAGATAACGACATTATAGCTCTGCGAAAAAAAGTATTGGAAGCAACGCAATCGCAACTTCGCAATGGCGTAATTACCACATCGGCTTATGTAACCGAATTGACCCATTTAAACGATGCCGAAAACGGTTTGGCAACGCACCTCATTCAACTTGAATTAACAAAAGCAAATTATAACATTACAACAGGACACTAAAAATACATTTATGAAATTAATCAGATATAGTTTAGCAATTGGGAGCGTTGCATTAGTAATGAGCGCTTGTAGCAACGCAAACGGAAAGGCCGATGGCTACGGAAATTTTGAAGCTACCGAAATAACCGTTTCAGCAGAAAATAACGGAAAATTGATGCAATTCAATGTAAATGAAGGCGATTTGCTTAAAAAAGACGCTTTTTTGGGCTATATTGATACCATTCCGTTAGCGTTGAAACGAGACCAATTGTTGGTTTCAAAAGCGGTTGTCATTTCAAAATCGAAAGGTGTTTTATCGCAAATCGATGTGCTAAATGCCAAATTAAAAACGGCGAACATTAATAAAAACCGCACCCAAAATTTAATAAAGGATAGCGCAGGAACACAAAAACAACTGGATGAGGTTTTGGGTGAAATTGACGTTATCAAGCAGCAAATAAAGAGCATTGAAATTCAAAACGCCCCGGTGGTTAACGAATTGAGGAGCATCGATGTGCAGTTGCAACAACTGGACGATCAAATCCAGAAAAGCCAAATCGTAAATCCGGTAAACGGCACTGTTTTGGCCAAATATGCCGAAGCAAACGAAATTACATCCTTTGGGAAGGCACTTTACAAGATTGCCGATTTAAGTAGCATGGAGCTGCGGGTGTATGTAAGCGAAACCCAACTGCCAAACCTTAAAATTGGTCAGGAAGTTACAGTGAAAATTGACGATTCAGACGGGATGAAATCGTATAAAGGAACGATTTATTGGATAGCGTCGGAAGCTGAATTTACGCCTAAAATCATTCAAACCAAAGAAGAACGCGTCGCCTTGGTTTACGCCGTTAAAATAAAAGTCGCCAACGATGGTAGCCTGAAAATAGGCATGCCCGCCGAAATGTGGCTTAACAATTCCGAAGCAAACTAACAGTCTAAAAAAACACATATAAAACATGAAACATGCCATTTTTATCATCGGTCTGCTCGCTTTCATAAGTTGTAAAGACAAGAATCAGCAGGAAACTTCCACACAGAATACCAATAGTGAGGCAACGCACCAACACCATCAAAACGAAACTTCAACCGTTTACCAAAATTCATGGACTGCGGATATGCAATTAAATAATGGCGGAAAATGGCCGGCCAACATAGAAACCAATGAAGGCGTTGAAAACATGAAAAACATTTTGAAAACACAGCCCACTATTACTATTGAAGACTACCATCAATTAGCAGCACAACTTAACGATGCTAAAAATGACGTAGTTAAAAAATGTACGATGGAAGGGCCTTCGCATGATTATTTACATGTTTGGCTCGTGCCACTTATTGAAAAAATTGAAGTGCTTTCTGAAACAAAAAACAGTGAAGACGCAGCCAAAATTAAAAGCAGCATTGTTGAAAATATTAATATGTATTCAAATTACTTTCAATAGATGAGTATTTCCGTTTCTAACATATCAAAATCTTACAAAAACGTTAACGCGTTACAAAACATTTCTTTTGATGTGAAACCGGGCGAACTTTTCGGACTTATAGGTCCCGATGGTGCCGGTAAAACAACGCTATTCAGGATTTTAACCACCTTGTTAGTTCCCGACGCTGGACATGCCACCGTAACCGATTTGGATGTGGTAACCCATTATAAAGCCATACGAAACAGTGTGGGCTATATGCCGGGGAAGTTTTCGCTCTACCAAGATTTAACAGTTGAAGAAAACCTGCACTTTTTTGCAACTATTTTTGGAACCACCATTGAAGAAAACTACGATTTGATAAAAGATATTTACGTTCAAATAGAACCCTTTAAAAAGAGGCGCGCCGGCAAACTTTCTGGTGGGATGAAGCAAAAACTTGCGCTAAGTTGCGCTTTAATCCACAAACCAAACGTGCTTTTTTTAGACGAGCCAACTACGGGCGTTGATCCCGTTTCGAGAAAAGAATTTTGGGACATGCTAAAACGTTTGCAACAAAAGGACATTACCATTTTGGTATCTACACCGTATATGGACGAAGCTGCACTGTGCGATCGAATCGCCCTCATGCAAAACGGTAAAATTTTAGAAATAGACACACCAGCGGCCATTGTAAAGCATTATCCAAAAACCATTTACAATGTAAGCAGCAACAATATGTACCAATTGCTTGAAAGTTTAAAGGCATATAAGCATCATTACAGCATCTACCCTTTTGGGGAATTTGTGCATTATTCTGATAAGAGAACAGATTTTAATACGGAAGATTTAAAAGCGTATTTAGAATCACGTAATCTTTCAAACATTAACATAGAAAAAACCGCGGCTACCATTGAGGACACTTTTATGGAATTAGCAAAATAGCTTGCAAGGTTTCCAAGACCTTGTAGGTATAAAATAAAAAAAAATGAACAACAACGTTATAGAAGTCAAAAACCTAACCAAGACCTTTGGAGATTTCACTGCGGTAAACGCCATAACCTTTGAAGTTAAAAAAGGCGAAATTTTCGGGTTTTTAGGTGCTAACGGTGCAGGAAAAACAACGGCCATGAAAATGCTTATTGGTATTTCCAAACCCACGTCGGGGAAAGCCCAAGTGGCAGGTTTTGATGTTTTTACACACGCCGAAGATGTTAAACAAAGCATAGGTTATATGAGTCAGAAATTTGCGCTTTACGACGATTTAACGGTGAAAGAAAACATTACTTTTTTTGGTGGCATCTATGGGCTATCTCGAAAAAGAATTGAAGAAAAAAGATGTGAGCTTGTAGAAGATTTAGGCTTAAAAGATATTGTAAACCAGCTTGTTGGCGCATTGCCTTTGGGCTGGAAACAAAAAATAGCATTCTCGGTTTCGTTGTTACACGACCCGAAAATTGTTTTTTTAGATGAACCAACCGGTGGTGTGGACCCCATAACTAGACGGCAGTTTTGGGAAATGATCTATAAAGCGGCACACCAAGGCACCACCGTTTTTGTAACCACGCATTACATGGATGAAGCCGAATATTGCGACCGTGTTTCCATCATGGTCAACGGAAAAATTGAAGCTTTGGATACGCCCAAAAAGCTAAAAGAACAATTTAGGGCAGAAAACATGAACGATGTATTTTTAAAATTGGCTAGGAGCCCATCACCCACCCTTACCAATGGGAACGAAGTAAATACTGACAAAAACTAATATTACAAAAATGCTTCCCTTTGGGAAGTTAAAGGGGCTTATATGAAACGATTTACAGGCTTTATTAAAAAGGAATTTTACCATATTTTTAGGGATAGGCGGTCGCTGTTCATCCTTTTTGGAATGCCAATTGCCCAAATATTATTGTTTGGTTTTGCCATTACCAACGAGATTAATAATGTGGACATTGCTATTTTAGACCGTTCAAACGACGTTAATACGCAAGAAATAATCCATAAAATTTCAGCATCAAAATATTTCAGCATCAAACAAATTATTACCCGTGAAGCTGATATCGCTTCCGTTTTTGAAAAAGGGCAGGTAAAAGCAGTTTTAAACTTTGAAAAAGATTTCAGCCAAAACTTAATCAAACAACATCAAGCAACCGTTCAGATTATTACCGATGCAACCGACCCCAATACGGCCAATACCATAAGCAATTATGTAAACGCCATGCTTCAACAGTATCAAAAAGAGTTGAATAAAAACATCAAGATCGCTTATCAAATCGTACCACAAACACGCATGGTCTATAATCCGGAATTGAAAAGCGTTTACATGTTTGTTCCGGGGGTTATGACCATTATTTTAATGCTCGTTTCCGCTATGATGACCTCCATTTCCATTACCCGCGAGAAAGAATTGGGCACCATGGAAATCTTGTTGGTATCTCCATTAAAGCCCTTTCAAGTAATTATTGGTAAAGTGTTCCCGTATATTTTCCTTTCTATAATCAATGCCGTAGTTATTGTTATGCTAAGTGTTTTTATTTTTAAAATGCCGGTTCAAGGTAGCTTGCTTCTGTTGGCTCTGGAAAGTGTTCTTTTTATCATTACCGCACTCGCTTTAGGCATTTTAATTTCAACCATTTCAGCAACGCAACAAACCGCCATGATGATTTCGCTCATGGGCTTGATGCTTCCCGTAATTTTATTGTCTGGTTTTATTTTCCCTATTTCAAGCATGCCATTACCGCTTCAAATTATCAGTAATATCATACCAGCAAAATGGTTCATCATCATCATAAAAGGCATTATGTTAAAAGGTGTTGGAATAGGATTTATTTGGAAAGAAACCTTGATTTTATTGGGAATGACGGTATTTTTCATTGGCTTGAGCGTGAAAAAATATAAAATTAGACTGGAATAAATGATTGAGTTGGGTTTTTAAAACCTTGTAGTAGTGAACATTAAAAAAGGAGCTCCACTTTCGTTGGAAAAATTATGAAAACAATTTTCTACATCATACAAAAAGAGTTTAGGCAAATCTTTAGGAATAAAGGCATGTTGCCCATTATTTTTGTACTTCCGTTAATACAACTGGTCATATTATCGAATGCTGCGACCTTTGAAATTAAAAACATCGCTTTTGCTTATATCGATAACGACCATTCATCTGCATCCCGGGCTTTAATTGAAAAATTCAACGCTTCAACCTATTTTAACGTATTGACCCATTTTCCTTCGGAAGCAAAAGCAAGTGCCGCCATGCTTAAAGGCGAGGTTGATGTGGTTTTGGAAATTCCAAGACATTTTGAACGCCAACTTCAAAAATCTAAACAAGCCCATTTAGGCGTTACCATAAATGCCATTGATGGTGCCGCTGCCGGTGTTAAAAATGTGTATGTTACACAGATTATACAAACATTTAATCAGCATATTAAGGTGAATTTATTACAACCTTCGGATATGTTGTCACAACCTTCAACCATTAACACCATCCCACTCTTTTGGTATAACGAAACCTTAAACTACAAAACCTTTATGGTGCCCGGTATTTTGGTGTTGTTGGTTACCATGATTACGCTTTTCCTTTCTGGAATGAACATTGTGCGCGAAAAAGAAATAGGCACGTTGGAGCAAATAAACGTTACGCCCATCAAAAAACGTCAGTTTATAATTGGTAAGCTCTTTCCGTTTTGGGTTTTGGGCCTCGGGCTTTTAACCATTGGGCTAACCATAGCGAAACTAATTTTCAATATCCCCATGATTGGTAGTCTAGCACTTATGTACTTCTATACTTCCATTTATATTTTGGTGGTTTTGGGCATTGGTTTGTTTATTTCAAATTTTACCGACACACAACAACAGGCCATGTTTATTTCGTGGTTTTTTATGGTGATTTTTATTTTGATGAGCGGTTTGTTTACGCCCATTGAAAGTATGCCGAAATGGGCACAAATCATAACCGAGTTCAACCCAATCAAGTATTTTGTGGAAGTGATGCGTATGGTGATGCTAAAAGGTTCGGGGTTTATGGATATTCTTCCGCAGGTAACAAAAACGTTGCTTTATGCCTTAATTATGAACGGATTGGCCGTTTGGAGTTATAAAAAAACGAGTTGAGCGCTTATGCAACTTATGTTACAATGAAACCTGTTTTAATCAATTATCTTTGGTTAAAATCATTCAAACATGTCAAAAATTGTTGTCTTAGGAGCTGGTATTTCGGGTCATGTAGCGGCTTCGCATTTGCGCAGAAAACTGTCGAAAGCACACGAAGTGGTCGTGGTCTCGCCCAACAGTAATTACCAATGGATTCCCTCCAATATTTGGGTGGGAATTGGACGGATTAAATCGGAAAAGATACTATTTCCGTTAGCGTCTTTGTATAAAAAAAAGCATATCGATTTTAAACAAGCCAAAGCGGTTTCTTTCCATCCTGAAGGTGATGCTCAAGAACAGAAACCCTATGTTTTGGCCGAATATGTTGCAGGCGAAACCAAAGGCCAACAAGAAAAAGTAACCTACGATTATTTAATTAACGCCACAGGCCCTAAACTAAATTTTGAAGCCACTGAAGGCCTAAATCCTGGAACCAACAAAGCCTATTCTGTGTGTACTTACACCCATGCCGACCATGCCTGGGAAGGTTTGAACGCTTTGATTCAAGAAATGAAAAAAGGCAAAAAAGCCAAAATTTTAATTGGAACAGGACATGCAAAAGCAACCTGCCAAGGTGCTGCTTTTGAGTATATTTTAAATGTTGAACAAGAATTACGCCGACACAATGTGCGCGATTTGGCTGAAATTACGTGGATTTCAAATGAATACCAATTAGGCGATTTTGGTATGGATGGTATGTTGTTAAGTTATGGCAGTATGACCATGAAATCGAGCGAAATGGTTGAAATGGTTTTTGAAGATCGGGATATAAAATGGATACTTGGGGCCGGTGTTAATAAAATTGAGGATGGCATTGCCCATTATGAAAATTTAGAAGGCGAAACCAAAACCGAAACCTTTGATTTTGCTATGTTAATCCCTTCGTTTTCGGGCCATGGATTTAAAGCCTTCGATAAAAACAACCAAGATATTACCGATAAACTCTTCAAAGGATTTATGATTGTAGATGCCGATTACACACCAAAACCGTATGAAGAATGGACGGTTCAGGACTGGCCAGAAACCTATCAAAACCCGACATATAAAAATATTTTTGCGCCGGGTATCGCCTTTGCACCACCACATACCATTTCAAAACCACGAAAAAGTAAAAACGGCACTGAAATTTTTCCATCACCGCCACGAACCGGCATGCCTTCTGGCATTACCGCTAAATTAGTGGCCGACAACATCATCGATTCCATAAAAAACAACAAAGAATCATTAAAACATAAAGGTTCCATGGGCAATATGGGAGCCGCTTGTATTGCTTCGGCAGGTTTTGGTTTAACCCAAGGAAGCGGAATTAGCATTACTACATTCCCCATTATTCCAGATTATGTAAAATATCCAAAAACACACGGCAGAAAACTTGGTAAAACCTTTGGCGAAATTGGTTTAGCGGGTCATTGGTTAAAACTCGCATTGCATTACGCTTTTATTTACAAAGCTAAAATGAAGCCTTTTTGGTGGTTAATTCCGGAGTAAAAATTTGTAAAATAAACTCTTACAGAGTTTTAAACTCTGAAAGAGTTAAATAAAAAAGTTTAATCACATTAAAACTTGAAAAATGACACAACGTATCTCAAAATACCAACGCTTTAAAATGATGAACCCTATTTTACAGTTTTTCAAATTCATCTATTTAAGTCTTAAAGTATTAATAATTGTAGCCGGCGGACATGGCGGCACTAGAAAAGCACACTGACGATTTTATTGGTTGTCAGGGTTTTGGTTGATTGGTAGTAAAAGCACTCGTATTGGGTGCTTTTATTTTTTTAGTTGTAAGCAACCCTCAAAAACGACTCAGAAAAATTTAACATTTTACAATAAAGATTACGGAAAAACCGTAAATAAAAGTCAGAATAATAGAATAACTTTATCTGAATTTAAAAGATCTATGAAAACTATAGATTTCTTTCTTTGTTGGAAACAACTTTTACCAACATTACGGTCGAATATGGAAAACATTTGGCATCCAATGTTCAAAAACCATAGCCCTCCTAATTTTATGTTTGGAAAATATTCTACAATTTTTTTATTAAATAATAAAATACTCATGAAAACAACAAAACTATTTTTTATTCTAACACTTTTTTCTTTATTAACATCTAACGCACAAATTACTAAATGTAACTGGATGGTTGGGGGTACAGGTAATTTTTCTTCTTATGAAAGTATCTACAAAAGTAATGGCAATGAAATTACAAATAAGGGAATAGGGATTAATATATCACCTAACATTGGTTATTTTTTGGCCGATAAATTTGTTATAGGCACAAGCTTAAGTATTGGATATACCAAACCAAAAGAATCGGACAATAGTTTTGGCTATGGAATTGGTCCTTACGCTAGATATTATTTTTTAAATGTCGATAGGCAGGTTAATTTTTTTACAGAAGTAAATTACATCTTTGGAGAAACTAAATCTGGTGATAACAAATCAAAATCTAATGGTTATGGTTTAAAAGCTGGCTCTGTATTTTTTTTTAATAGTAGCGTTGGTCTAGAAGTATCGCTTGATTATAATTCTTCAAAATTAATACCCAATAATTCAGATAACTCAACATATAATAACCTACAAATAGGTTTAGGGTTTCAAATACATTTAGAAAAATAACAAAAATCATAAATCATGAAAAAATCAATACTCTTTATCCTACTATATTTAACTTTTATAAATATACAGGCGCAGATTACTACTTCAATTAATAATATTTATTTGAATAGTCAGACAACAGTATCAAATTGTAACACGCTAGATTTTGGTACTGTTCAAAATAACAATTTAGTTTTTTATTACAAACTTTCTCGACCTTCAAGTTAACCAAAGTTATTATGCCAAACCGAACGACACCAGTGTTATTTTTTTGCCATCAACAAGCAGTAATGTAACTGTGAATGTGCGTGCTTGTAACAATAATGGTTGTGGTTCTTATGTTTCCACAGTCATTAATTGAATATAACATTGAGCCGATAGGAACAAAGGGTAGCTTACAACAAAGAACTGAGCTAAAAAACAAACCTTTTTAGGCCATTTTTGAAACAAAGTTTGTCTTGTGTTTGCTGCGTCTGATTTTCCTGCGGAAAATCCTCGCAGGCAAGCACGCAACTTTTCATATACCGAGACGTTGTAAGCAACCCCAAAAACAACCCAACAAAAATTTAACACTTTATGATAAAGATTACTGAAAAACCGTAAATAAAAGTCAGAATTATAGAGTAGCTTTATCTAAATTTAAAAGAGTTATGAAAACGGTAGCCTTCTTTCTTTGTTATGAACAACATTGACAACGTTACCTTTGAAAATGAAAAACATTCAACAAAGAAAGTATGTTACAAAATCATAGCCCAACAAAATTTAAATTTGGAATATATTCATCAAATCTTTATCAAAACAAATAAAAAATTATGAAAACATTATTTTTCTTTTTTGTATTTACATTAACACTGTCTATAAATGCACAGATTACCAAAGGTAATTGGTTAGTTGGAGGGGATATTGCTTTTTCCTATTCTAAAAGCAAACCAGAATCCACTGTTGATTCCAAAGGCTTTGATATCAATTTATCCCCAAATATAGGATATTTTTTTTGGGATAAATTAGCGCTTGGAACACGATTAAGTTATTTCAGTTCTCGATATAAATCAGATATGGGTAATTCAACATATGAAAGTTTTTTAGTTTCGCCTTTTGTAAAATATTATTTTATGGATACCAATAAAATGGTAAATCCTTTTATTGAAAGTTCTTATCGATTTAGTTTAGTAAACGAAAACAACTCTAAAGAATTTTCCGCAAAGGGTGGTGCGGCCATATTTTTAAATAGTAGCGTAGCTTTAGAGATTTCGCTTAATTATTTGAACTCAATCACAAATAATTCGTTTGTAGGCAATCATACCTTTCTTTTAGGGTTTGGAATCCAAGTACATTTAGAAAAACAATAAAACTCAATAAAAATGAAAAAATTATTATATTTAATTTTCGTATCGTTAGCAATGGTTTCGTTCTCTCAAAATGTGACCGTGAACATAGCAAACTTAAAAGTAAACAATGTCACCGTATCAAATGGTTCCCCCATAATTTGGGAACCAATTCCTCTGTGAATGTAACCTTTAGGGTAGATTTAAACAAAAATGCAAATTATTCAATAGGACCTGCAACCGTTTTTATTGATGTATACAATAGTTCGGGGAATCGAACTGAAAAAGATATTGCTTATGTGCCTGTTAGTGCATTTTCTACAAGTGCTTCTAAAAATTTCAGTATCAATATTCTTGCATCGGATATTAATTTTGGGAATGGAAACTATCTTAAGGCAACATTAAAACAAGACAATCAACCTGGAGCTGAATGGTATTCACAACAAATTCCTATAGTAAAAACACCCTCTTTTCAGCTTACACCAAATCCTTTGGATTTAGTTTGTGGAGATATATCCCCAAAAACATTCACGGTAACAAATAGCTCTAATTTGAGTGGCGTAACCTATCAATGGAGCATCGGAAATGGTTGGTCTGGGAATGTTGGCAATGGTAATTCTATTACCCTCACACCTAATTCTGGAAACATATTACCTTCTAATGTTTCGGTTACACCGATTTATAATGGACAGAATTTATCAACATTATCTTCTATTGTTCGCCGTGCTTCATTTTCTACAACGGCAACAATAAACGGTAGTAGCACTTTGTGTTCTATTGGTACATATACTATGAACAACCTTCCCAATGGCGTTACAATTCAATCCGTAAGTTCTTCAAACACCAATGTGGCAACCGTAAGTTTGAATACCAATAATGGGCAAATTACTGCAACTAAAGTATCCAATGGTACTTTTACGCTTTCTATAGTCCTACAAAATGCTTGTTCGCAACCGACTACTAAAACAAAAACTATCCAAGCCGGAGAGAACGCTAATGTGGATATTACAGGTCTTGAAAATGGAATCAATGCAGGTAGCTCTGTTAGTATTAGCCTAACAAACACTAATGGATGTGGTACAATATATTATACGAGCGCTTCAAGCGGACTAACATTTGATTATGTAGGACCGGATTATGCGGTTTTAAGTTCCACATCTTCAAATTCGGGTACAGGTTGGGTTTATATAAGCATAACAGGTGGAACGAGTATTTACAAAGAGTTTCCAATAAATGTGATACCACCACCTGTCTTGCCAAATGCAAATTATATTTCCGTAGCAAGAATTGCAAATAACTATAATGTTTACCCCTATAACCAATGGAAAATGGTAAAAGCCTATTATTACGGAAATAGCAGTGATGTGACCTATTGGGAATGGAACATTGGGAATAGTTATTATGCCAAACCGAACGACACCAGTGTTATTTTCTTGCCATCAACAAGCAGTAATGTAACTGTGAATGTGCGTGCTTGTAACAATAATGGTTGTAGTTCTTATGTTTCCACAGTCATTAATTGAATATAACATTGAGCCGATAGGAACAAAGGGTAGCTTACAACAATGTATATAAAAAATAGCAGTTAAGAGCTAAACTCAAAGTTTGGTTCTTTTCTGCTGTCTTTTGTTTTAAACTGAAAAATGGCACATATCTATCTGATACTTTTCATATACCAAAACGATAATGCGTTAAAAAGCGGTTCACAAAAAACCTTCAAAAATAATCAACAGGCAATGGTTGCAATTGCCATTAGTTTAAAAATTTAGGTTTTAGTACCAACATGGCCCACGCCCAGTTTTGGGTATTGGATGCGTTGGCTTTGGTTACACCTTTTAGCTCATACATACCATCGGCAGCAAATAGTTGCGAATACCCTAAAGCCAAACTATAACCTTTGAATTTTTTAGAGTACACCAAATCTACTTCAGTGGCCAACGATTTCTCGCCACTTGGCAATTCTTTTTGTCCGCTAAAATTTAAAGCCGTTACTGCTAAGCTAGAGGTTTCAGACAAGGTAAAATTGGCACTTACATGCACATCGAACAAGCCAATATTATTTACGTGGTTGCCCACATAGAAATAATCCATAAACCCGTTGAATTTATGATTTGTTCCAAATAAAGGGAAAAAGGCTTCGCTTTTTGCCGTTGACGTATCATTACCGCTAATAATTTCAAAACCTGCACCTACACCAACTTTTTGAGATGCTTTGTAGGTAACATCCAATCCTAAAAGATAAGCACTTTTAACTTGATCGCCCATTTGTAGATATGCATTTGCGGCCACACCAAAACTGTCTTTTTTATAATCTAAATGGGTGCCTAAGGTTTGCAAGCTATTTACGCCATCGGGTGTTACTGTGTCGGTTTCAAATTTTTGAAATCCATTGTTCAGCAATAAAAGGCTTCCTGTTACACTTTCCCATGCTTGTTTTAAATAGATATATTGCATGGTTTTATAGGTAAAAAAGCCCGTAGTATTGTAGCCTGTTCCTATGGAACGAAATCCTGTTGGATCTGAATAATCCTGACTAAAAGCAAGGCCCAAATCGAGCATAAACTTGTCTTTTTTGTACTGAAGCAATGCAGCATCGTGGTTACGGCCTTGTTGTGCCCAATCTAAACCACCGAAAATGCGCTGGTCATCATAAGAAATGACTTGACGCCCTAATTTTGTTGAAAATCCAGAGCCTAAATTAACATCGGCCCAGGCTTCAAAAATAGCGAACGAATTGTTTTGGTCGTAAGGCAAAATTTGTCTGTTTTCACCCCATACCATCACGTCCTGAAGGCTTAGGTAAAATTTGTACGTTTCGGTAGTGTATCCTGCATTTAACCGTGCCCGTGTTGAGATGCCAAATCCAGCATCGGCAGCATCGGGTATAATGCTTCCAAAGCCATTTCTATACTCTGCCCTTGGTCGAAATTCGCCATCTAAAGTAAATTGCGCATGTGCAAACTGAACCATTAAGGCCACAATAGCCACAAATACATAATGATTTTTCATAGTATTAAATTTCAAATTATGTTTAAATATTTTAGTTTTATCCGAACAAATATAAATGGGCTTGACTTATCAGTTTATGATAATTCTCATATAATGATATTTAAAATCGCTATATAAACCTGCATAAAAAAAACAATGGAAAAAAAACATTTTTAGTAAACTGTGGCCAATAATTTATAAATTTTGTTGGTTTTTATTCCTTAAAGCAGCCATAACGGCAATTATTACCATAAACGCTGCAAGCACGTACACAAAAGTTGGAATTGGCAACGGATCGCCAGCCGCATAACTATGCAAACCGGCCAAATAATAATTGACCCCAAAAGAAGTCATGATAATAGACCAAAACGCAAACATACTGGCCACATTAAGCACAAAAGGATTGTTTAATTTAGGTATAAAGCGCAAATGCAGTACGATGGCATATACTATAATACTAATTAGTGCCCAGGTTTCCTTTGGGTCCCATGCCCAATAACGCCCCCAAGATTCATTGGCCCACACACCTCCTAAAAAAGTGCCTACTGCCAGCACAAACAAACCTATGGTCATGGCAATTTCATTTATATAAGTTAGTTCTTTAATTTTAATTTCAATGATGCTTTTGTTTTTTGGTGTTTTAAATATATAAAGCAACAAAGCCATAATGCCCAGTATGGCCGACAAAGCTAATGGTGCATAACTACTTACTATGGTTGCAACATGTATTTTTAACCAATACGATTTTAAGACAGGCATTAAATTGGTGATTTCAGGACTTAACCAATCTAAATAACTTACAAACAACAGCGCGCCTGAGAACAGAGTGGCCAGTGGCAGCGAAAAATCAGATTTTCTAAATGTTAACAACCCGCACAAAACCAGCACCCAAGCCACAAAAATAAGCATTTCATACCCGTTGCTCCATGGTGCATGTTGTGCTACATACCACCGCAGTATTATGTTTCCCGCAAAACACAAAAAGAAAATTAAGGTTAATATGATGAATAGGTTGTTTAGTATTTCTACCCATTTTTTTTGTGAAAACATTTTAACAATGGCTAAAACCAAAAGTGCCAACCCAAGCATTAAAAAAACTTGGAACAGCCAAAAATTGATGTTAGCCTTATTATACCAAATTTCAGCTTCAATACGCTCGGGTGTTGGTATAATTTCAGCCCCTAAAACTTCTTGGTATTTTTTGATGTATAAAAGTTTTTCATGGGCATTTTCGTAATTATTACTGGCTATATCGTTAAAATATGAAGGTATCACTGTTTTTGCAAACTGTCCGTCTTCAGTAGGAAAATCATTAAAATTGTGGGTATAGCTAAACCAAGTGTTGTTTGTATCGTTTTTGTTTGGGAATATTTTTAAGTAATTCCCAATAAAAACATTGTACAGGATATTAAAGCGCTCATCAATTTTCAATATTTCCTTATCAAACTCGTTTCTTTCGGCGGGTTTCTTTTTATTGGCCTGTTCCACTTGGTTTGTTAAAAGGTAGTCCCCATTGGCCTCCAACAAATCTGTAAAGGCATATAAATTGTTTTTACCTTTTTGGATCGTATCAAATAGTTTGCCCGTTTTATCCGTATCCACTTTTATTATTGGAATACGTTGCCATACCTGAGGCATGATATGCATGGATAAAAAGGTTTGATTGGCATCGTAAACGACGGTCTCATTGTTTATTGGGTAAGTGAATTTCGATTTTCTTGAAATTTTTCTAAGAAATTCCGAAGCCAACGTATTGATGGGCTTGATGCGTCCGTCAATATCTTGCACTAAAAGCCTTCCGAATTCATCGGCATGGTTTTTATCAATCTGAAGGTTTTTGATTGCCGTTTCAATAGTACTTTGAGGCACTTTGTTGGGTTGCGTTTGCGCATAGCCTATTGATGTGCCCATTAGCAAAAAGGCCAAAGGTAAAACAGCTTTTTTCTTAATTTGATTTAGTTTTTTATTGATAACTGTAAAACGCGATGTTTTTCCAAAAAGCGTAAAAAACATGCCTACCGTCATTAATAAATAGCCCAAATAGGTTACCAAAGTGCCCATGCTATCATGATTTACGGAAAGCACGGTGCCTTTTTCATCGGTATCGTAACTGGCCTGAAAAAAACGATAGCCTTTGTAATCCAGTACATTGTTCATGTAAATTTTAAAGGGTATTTTATCCGTGTTATCTAAAATTGTTACTTCGCTTGCATAAGCCGAAGGACTTGAAGAACCGGGATACCTTTCCAACTGAAAATCGTTCAACTTAATAGAGAATGGGGTTTTTATGGCACCTGCACCATAAGATAATATTACTTTAACACCTTGTATTTCAACGTTATGGTGTGTTGGTAAAAATCCTTCCCTATACAATATATTTACAGGTTGTTCTTTTCCGTTCACGGATACGTTTACAATCAAGGCATCGTCCTTGGTTTTGTCGTTGTCCTTTAATTTTTCCGAGCTGCTTTTAAGTTCAAATTTCCCTTTTTCATAATAAGCCAAGGGCACGAACGAAATATCTCCTGCTCTATATAAAGTTCTTAAGGTAATGGCTTGCAAACTATCTTTATGCACTTTTCCTGCTTGTTGAGAGGACATGATGAAAAAATCCAGGTCGTGTGGTGCAAGGATGTTAAATAGGCCATCTTTTTCAATAATATTTATGATGCCCTTTTTATCAGAATTGAATCCTATTTCGTGTTGATGGTCTCCTATTTTTTCTATTTCACCCTTTTTAAGGTAAACGGTATTCCTGCCATCGCCATGGGTTACCACCATTTCTAATAATGGTTCGCCCGATACGGCATCATTCACCACTTTGGGAACAGCATCGGCTATATTACAGCTATTAAAAACACAGCGGTGGTGCGCCATCTTGATTTTTTATCGGGTAATATGTTTCTACTTAATTTCAATCTAAAGAATATTTTTTATTGGTTTACATTATATTTTGAACACAAAAATCTTTTAATTCTTGAATAAATAAACTGATATTTGTCATAATTAAGCAAATATAAATATTTATCCTTGCGAAAAAAATCAATAATTGTACTGATAAAAACTCAAAAAAATAAAAATTTAGGACGCGAGAAGAAATAAAAAAGTGGCCATTCCATAAAATTGAACAGCCACTTGCGGTAACCTACTTTATTAAGGTTGGGTTATTTTTTAAAGGTATATGAAATTCCTAGCATAACCATAGAAGTTGTCATATCATAAGACACGTTACTGCCAGAAATAGCGCCATAAGGCGGGTTGCTTGCCACAAACATGGGGTTTAACAACTTACCCGATGTTTTGCCGTCGCTTGCCCCATAATGATAAACTGCATCCATTTTCCAATGGTCGTTAGCTTCATAACTAAAACCAGCTTGATATGCATTTTTTATGATGGCCGTTGCGGGAATATTAAAAAATGCCACATCACTACTTATAGGGTTTGAGCTGTAGGTATAACCTATTCGCAGCGGCAATTTATTTATGGCCTTATACTGAAGACCTGCTGATAGAATACTGATATTTTTCCATCCAAACCCAGAAACGGATGCGGTTTGTGTCCATCCTGTTTTTGAAAACCCATCGGTGTTCTCATAATCAACCCTTCTAAAATCGAGCGCTAAATCCAATGCGTCGGTTGAATACCCAAATCCAAGTGAGAAAATCGCCGGATAATCCATTTGGAATTTATTTTTACTGGTGGCATTATCTAAATAGGTGTTATCGAATTCAAATTCGCTAAACTTCTGCGTCGTTTTGTATGAAGCACCCAGTTTTAGTCCGAAACCAGAATCATAAAACAACCCAAACTGTGCACCCAGACCCAAGGCGGTAGCCTTATCGGTTGAAGGATACCCAGCCATAGACGGATTTGCGGTAGGATTGGGCGCTAACTGTAAAGTAGCGTAATTGAAGGTTGGTTCAATACCTATTGAAATATTATCGGTAAGTTCATAAGCCCAGGTTAACCCTATTTGCATTAAAATATAATCGGATTCAATACGGCCAAAACCACCATTGCTTTGTGGCATATTGATAGGGTTTGTCATACTTTCTGGAAACGTAACCCCAAAACCACTAATTCCAAACGCCGAGGCACCAAAGGTACTCTTGCTACCTTCTTTACCCCAAACCATCGCTAGTGCTGGCATGGGCGAAACCCCTCGATCATCCTTGGTATTGCCACTAAATAGGCCACTAGGAGTAGGTGCGGTTGAATACAATTCGGGCGACGAATAAAACAACCCAATATCAAATTTCAAAATTTTATCATTGAACGTTGAAAGTGCTGCAGGATTCCATTGTAAAGCACCCGATATGTCGAGCGGTTGTGCAGTAGATGCGCCACCCATAGACATATTTACGGCTCCAACGCCCTGCATGATGTGTCCTGCTTGCGAAAAAACAGAAGTTGTAAAAAACAAAAACAAAAATTTAAAAAGGTTGGTTTTCATAATTAGATTTTTTATGCATCCGTTTATAGATGCCGATTAAAAAAATGAATAATACCAAATTAACTTTTAATGAGACACTTATCTATGACTTTTGTTAGGTTTTAAAAAAATAAAACCGCTGTAACCCCTTATGTAACCTATGTTACACAAGCATTTGGCTTTCTTGTTTATGTACTCTTTGAAGTTGGCTTTTAGAAGTTTTTTACATTGCATTTATGTAAGAAACAGCATTTAAGATGCATCAATAAGATGGCAATACACAAGATTTACTTATTTTTTTTAACATTGGGTTAATTCCTTGTTGTAGTGTATGGTTCATTACCTTAGAATCCTCTTTATGGCATTGTAAACAAGCGCCCACCAAAAGCATTTTCTTCTGCTCTTCTATATTGAAAGGCCTGTAATCTGTTCTTGTAGATTTTATTATGGATTTATGTTCTTTTTTCAAAAACGGTATCCATGCATCCTCAGGCAACCTATCATGCATGTTTAAGGCATATTCTGGAGTAAAGACCCATTTGCCTATATTGTTTTTAATATCATAAATTAAAGTGCCGTTTCCATACCCCATGGAAGCTGCATCTGCATGGCACGACTTACAATTACGAACGTTTTTTGTGGTGGTATGTGGCGCATTGGGTGCATACAACCGGTGAAACAACACGTCCTGCCCTACTTTTTTAGTTGAATAACTGCCTTTAGCGATGGTTAAAATCATACCGGGAATGGCGGGCTCTATCTTTTTGCCGTCTTCATTTTCCCGAACGCCCATGGCTGGTTGCGATGATGAAAATTCAGCAACATACTCTTTCCATTGGCCTTTTACAAATTTTTTATCCAACAAATCAAACCCTTGTGCTTCTTTATCAAATTGATTATGGCAACCAATACAACGCGGCGCCCATGAAGAATGACAGGCCGAACAACTCACGTTTTTATGGGCATTATCCCTAGAACACACCTCCGATTGTGGGTTTAATGGATGAAGTTTTCCATCCTTTTTTCCTATTAAATAGGCATTCCCTTTGGTGTCAACAAAAGTATTCACTAAAGGATTTTTGTCTTTTTTGGTGACTATAATTTCTTTATCGGTATGTTTATAATTTCGATGCAGAAATACTAATTTACTCTCAGTATCTAAATTTTTATAAGGAATGGTGTTTGGTTTTCCATTTACATGGCAATCTATACATTGTATTTTAACCGCTTGTTCTGCATGCGAATAGTTTTTTCCATCTCCCATAGCCTCATGCGACGAATGGCAGTCTATACATAACATCCCTTTGGTATGGTGCACATCTTCTTCAATAAATTTATAAACCCGACCATCTTCCATAACATTGTAATCGCTATTGTTTTTAACACTTTCTTCATCTAGCAAAGTTTCCTGCAACCCCATATAATTCGTTGAAATTCTACTGGAACGACTGTGGCAGCCAAAACAGTGGGTATCATTTACGAATATATTTGTTGAAGGATGAAATTTTGGAAGCATCTTTTTATTTGAAGCCAGATAGTTGTTTAAATCGGTTTTCGATTGCTTGGAATAGTTCAAATGGCAGGCATTACAACCTCCTCCCCTACTTAACTGATTAATTTCTCCGTATTGAGTTTTTTCGGCCCCTAAATGGCAATTGGCGCATAAATCGCGAAGATGTTTTTCAGAGGGCGAATTTTTTATATCCTTGATATGATAATGATAATTTGGGCTATCGGCTTCACCAAAAACAAATTTATCAACCGCCACAATGCCACTATTGGTGGTCATTAACGATTTATTTATTTTGTTCAATTCGTTTGGGTGGCAAGTGCCGCATGTTTCCTTGGCATCGGATAAATTTCCGGGAATTAAAACCATGCCATTATGGGCTCCATTTTTATCAAACGAATCCGTATTTCCTAAATGGCAACTCGCACAACCTATAAGCTCTGGATTGTGGTAATTTGAAAAACCCTTCATGTTGCTATGGCATGCAAAACAAGATTCAGACTGGGCGACTTCTGAACTTAATGCCCCATTTTCATAAATGTCTTCTGAAGTAAAATGAACCTTATTTCTAAAAACGAACAACAAAACGAATACCACGAAAAGTAATACCAAAATTCCTTTAAAATTGTTGCTGTGCTTCATGGTTTTAATCGTTGTTCAAAATTACATTATTTTCAAATGTTTTGGCATTATAAAACACAAATAAAAAAAACCTTATGTAACATTTGTTACATATAAAATGTTGATTACATGATATTTATCATATCATCACACGTTGATTTTAGATATTTTTAGTTCCGAAAAACAACGACATATATGACGACTTCAAGAAGAAAATTTATTAAAATTTCTGCCTTAGGTGTTGGAGGGTTGGCTACTGCTTCTGCCGCTTATAACATGTTTGGAACTACCTCATTTTTAAACACTTTTAGTGCACCAAATAATTCCAAAGCCCTTAAAAGAACAGCTACCTATTGCGAAGTTTGCTTTTGGAAATGTGCCGCTTGGGCCTATTCGGATGGCGAAGGGCATATCCAAAAAATAATTGGAAATGACGACGATCCGCACTGTAACGGCAGACTTTGCCCCCGCGGGACTGGTGGCGTAGGAATGTATAACGATGAAGACCGCTTAAAAACCCCTTTAATTAGAACAACCATAAACGGTGAACAAACCTTTCGGGAAGCCAGTTGGGACGAAGCATTGAATGTTGTGGCCTCAAAATTAAAAACTATTAAAGATAACCATGGAGCAGAATCCATTGCGTTGTTAAAACACGGGTGTCCCGGTTGGCATTTTGAGCACTTATTTAGAGCCTTTGGTTCAGACACTACTGCCGAACCTGCTTTTGCACAATGCCGTGGCCCACGGGAAACGGCTTTTGCCCTAACCTTTGGTTCGTGGGTAGGTTCTCCCGAGCCAACCGATATACGCGATACTAAATGTTTGGTACTTATTGGTTCGCATATTGGCGAAAACATGCACAATTCGCAAGTTCAAGAAATGTCCGATGCCATTGATAACGGTGCTACCATAATTACGGTGGACCCCCGTTTTTCAACGGCAGCTAGTAAATCACAACATTGGTTGGCCATTAAACCTGCAACTGATATTGCGCTGTTGCTTTCGTGGATGCACGTTTTAATTGAAGAAGAATTGTATGACAAAGCGTATGTTGAAAAATATGTTTATGGCTTTGATGAATTAAAAGCGCACGTGCGTGAATTTACCCCAGAATGGGCTTATGGTATAACCACCATAAAACCTGAAGAAATACGAAAAACGGCCAGGGCCATGGCGCATGCGGCTCCCGCTGTGATTGTGCACCCGGGGCGCCATGTAGTTTGGTACGGTGATGATACCCAACGTGAAAGAGCCATAGCCATTTTAAATGGATTATTGGGTTCGTGGGGGCGTCGTGGTGGTTTCTATCTTAAAGATAGCATTGCAATTCCCGATTTTCCGCATCCTGAATATCCAAAACCAAAATGGGACTGGAGAGACATTGGTGAAAATTACCCATTGGCCCAAATGGGACTTACCAATGAAATCATCAAAGCTTCCATACCAAGTGAAAATGCTAAATATCCCGTTAAGGCGTGGATGGTTGCGGGCACTAACCTTATAAAGTCCATTCCAGATACCATACAATTACAAAAAGCACTGGAAGCCCTCGAATTTTTAGTGGTGGTCGATACCATGCCTATGGATATTACGGGATATGCCGATGTAATTTTGCCCGAGTGCACCTATTTGGAACGTACCGATATTGTGCGTTCTGCCACCAACAGAGAACCTTCCATTGCTGTTAGGTTTGCAGCGGTACCACCCAAATACCAAACCAAACCGGGCGCTTGGATAGCTAAGGAAATTGGGATGCGCTTAGGGTTGGAAGCTTATTACCAGTATGATGATTTTGATGAGGTTGTTAATTGGCAGCTCAAGGAAATGGGCACCTCAAGAGAAGAAATGGAAAAAATAGGGGTGAAAAAATACCCACGACAATCGGGGTCTTTGTATTTGAATGAAGATGAAGTGCATCACTTTGGAACGGCTAGCGGGAAAATTGAGTTTTATTCGCACGAGTTGAAGGATTTAGGCTTTGATCCGATGCCAAAATATACCCCACATCCAGAACCTCCGCAAGGTTTCTATAGATTGAATTATGGCCGTTCGCCCATGCACACCTTTAGCAGAACTTCCAACAACCCCAATTTAACCGATTTAAAAAAGGAAAACGACCTTTGGGTAAACCCTAAGGTAGCGAGAATTATTGGTTTAAAGACCGGACAACGCGTTTGGTTGAAAAATCAAGATGATATTATCTCCACTTTTTCAATAAAAGTTAGGGTTACCGAACGCGTCCGTTGGGACTCGGTTTATATGGTTCATGGGTTTGGTAACGACAATAAAAAACTAACCCGTTCGTATGGCAAAGGTATTGACGATACCCAGATGATTTCAAGAGTATTTACAGACCCCATAATGGGCGGTACCGGTATGAGAGGCAATTATGTGTCCATAGTAACCGAAAACCCACATAAAAACGAAGCGATATGAGATACGCCATGGTAATAGACACCTTAAAATGTGTTGGATGTAGCGATTGCGTTGTTGCCTGCCAAACAGAAAACAACGTTCCCATTGGATATTGCAGGGACTGGATAACCGAAACAGTTGATGGCACTTACCCAAACATTGTTTTAGAATTAAAATCGGAACGTTGCAACCATTGCGATAATGCACCTTGTGTACGCTGTTGCCCAACGGGAGCCAGCCATATTGTTGAAGGTGGCATTGTTTTGGTTACAGCAAATGAATGTATTGGTTGTGGTGCCTGTATAGAATCTTGCCCGTATGATGCCCGTTACCAACATCCCGATGGGTATGTTGATAAATGCACCTTCTGCCATCACCGGTTACAAAAAGGCCAACTGCCCGCTTGTGTTTCGGTGTGCCCCACCAAGTGTATGTATTTTGGCGATTTGGACAACCCAAATAGCGAAGTTTCCCAATTATTAAAAAATAGAAAACACAAAACATTGGCGCCAGAGGCCGGCACAAATCCCCATGTGTTTTATCTCATTTAAAACAACCATCATGCAAGAAGAATTATTTACTAGCGGAAGAAACATTCCAAATATAGATCCTTCACTACAAATTTGGCATTGGCCCATATCATTATACTTGTTTTTAGGCGGACTCGCAGCAGGCATCCTGTTTTTTGCAGCTTTATTTTATATATTGAACAAGGAAAAAACCTACCCCACTGCCGTTAAGATAATTTCCGTTGTGCCGCCCATTGCATTGTCGTTGGGGCTTTTGGCACTGGTTTACGACTTGAACCACAAACTTTATACATGGCAACTCTATACAACCTTCAGGATAGAATCGCCTATGTCGTGGGGCGCATGGGTTTTATTGATTGTTACGCCATTATCGTTTATATGGACCTTTAGTTATTACAGAGAAGTGTATCCGGGGTTGGAATCTAAATTAAAATTATTCCAAAAGTTTAAATTCTTAAATACATTCGAGCATTTCATCATAAAAAACAGAAGGCATATCGCCTATGCCTTAATTCCATTAGCGTTGATATTGGGCGTTTATACCGGAATCCTATTATCTGCATTTAATGCCAGACCACTTTGGAACAATGCTATTTTAGGCCCCTTATTTTTAACTTCAGGACTTTCAACCGGGGCAGCGGCCATCATTTTACTTTCAAAAAACACCGCCGAACGCCACCTATTCGGAAAAATAGATTTAGCATTGATTGTTATTGAACTAGCATTAATAGCACACATGCTCATGGGCTATTATGCGGGCTCACAGGTTCAATTGGAAGCCATGCAATTATTGGTGGGTGGCGATTTTACCGTCATGTTCTTCGGTTTTGTGGTCATTCTTGGGCTTATTGTGCCGGCGGTTCTTGAGCTGATGGAACTTAAAGGCTATAAAGTGCCCGTAATCGTACCTGCCATGTTGGTATTGATTGGCGGACTCATCTTTAGGTTCGTTATGGTTGAAGCAGGACAACTAACGCGTTTTCTTTATTAAAAACTTTAAATTATGGATATAAAAAATCAAACAAATAGTCATGTTTACTGGAACCCGTATTTCGGCGGATTCATTTTAGGCATCATCATCATTTTTACTTTTTATGTTACAGGAAGAGGTTTAGGGGCCAGTGGCGCCATGAAAAGCAGCGTGGTTACCCTGGTTGATACCGTTGCCCCTACGCATGCCGAAAACAATGCCTATTACAGTACGTTTATAAGTGAAGACGATTCACCAATGAACACCTGGTTGGTTTATGAAGCTTTGGGCGTATTGATTGGGGCGTTCATTTCGGGCGGTTTAAACGGAAGGATACGTTGGCGCATACAACATTCGCCAAAAATTACCAGTCAACGCCGATTGGTTTTTGCCCTATTGGGCGGTATTTTGTTTGGTTTGGGTGCCCAAATAGCCCGTGGTTGTACCAGTGGTGCTGCTTTAAGTGGTATGGCAGTACTCTCAACCGGAGGTTTTATAACCATGCTTGCCATATTCGGTTCTGCCTATGCAACGGCTTATTTTTTTAGAAAAAATTGGATTTAATCAATAAAAAAACAACACTATGGGACCATTAATTCCTAATCATTTAATTCCAATTGAATGGAATAGTATCATCGCCATTATAATTGGTATTGCCTTTGGTTTTGTGCTCGAAGCTTCCGGCTTTTCTTCTTCCAGAAAACTTGCAGGCGTATTTTATGGCTATGATTTTGCAGTACTTAAAGTATTTTTTACCGCCGCCATAGTTTCGGTAATAGGCCTTTATTATATGGATTATTTAGGGTATTTGGATATTACACAGCTCTACGTGCACCCTACTTACTTATGGGCCGCCATTATAGGGGGCGTTATTATGGGCGTGGGGTTTGTTGCGGGCGGTTTTTGCCCCGGTACCAGTTTGTGCGCTGTGGCCATTGGTAAACTGGACGCTTGGGTGTATGTAGGCGGCATCTTGCTTGGTATTTTCATGTTTTCTGAGCTTTTCAATGTTATCGAGCCTATATACGATGGCTATTTTTTAGGAAATATAACGCTCATCGATTCCTTTGATTGGAACCCTTATTGGTTCATTTTTATATTTTCAATTATTGCCATTGTTGCTTTTGCAGTGGCAGACATGGTTCGGAAAAAAGTAAAAAAAGTGTTTTATTAATTAAACAGCCCATAAAATGATTAAAAAACAAACGGCAAAAATTCTAGCCTTCAGATATAAAATATTGGCACTTATACTCGTCATTCTTGCTGGCGGATTGGTTTTATTGCCAAAATACCAAAAGAATGAAGGCATTAAACCCGAGCAATTGCTTGCCAATGCCATAAGTTTGGAACGCTATATAGCAACCGATCAAATTGCCCATAAATTAATAAACCAAGATCCTTCGTTTATTTTAGTGGATGTTCGGGAGGAGGCCAGCTTCAAAAAGTATTCGTTGCCTAACGCTATAAATATTCCGTTAAAAAAAATATTGGATGCGGAATCTGGCGCGTTTCTTAACCAAAATCAATTTGATGTGGTGTTTTTCTCAAACGACAATTTTGAAGCAGATCAAGCGTGGATGCTATGCAATCGTTTAGATTATAAAAATCTGCGCGTTTTAAAAGGTGGCATCAATAGTTGGTTCAAAACCATCATCAATCCACCAAAACCAACCGAAGATATGCCCGAAGAAGCCCATAATTTATATACTGCCAGAAAAGCCGCAAGTATGTTTTTTGGTGTTGCATACCCCGACCAAGTGCAAACAGACCCTTTGGAAAAAACACAAACAGCCCCAAAACAAATAATTACGGTTAAAAAGAAAAAGAAAGCTGCAGAAGGCGGTTGCTAATTTTATAATAATGGTTTAAAAGTGTTCAATAAAAAATAAAACGTATGAAAGAATTAGAAAAAATACAGAACATATCGGTTGCTTCCACCCTATTTATACTGATGGTCATTATTGGACTTTTAACCTACAAAAAACCTAAAAACACTTTTAAGCTCAACACCAAAACAACCCTAGAGAACATAACAACTGGTCGTTTTTTTGTAAACCAAAACAATTTGGACCATCCCAACTATGCGCTTATAGATATACGAAGTCCTTATGAATTTCAAAAAGGCCATCTAAAAAACGCTAAAAACATCTATACGCCAGAGCTATTGAACGACACGCATTTGGACTATTTCAACAGTTTAAAAAACCAAGGAAAAACAGCCGTTTTATATGGTAATAACCCAGAGGAAGCCAATGCCCCTTTTTTGGTGCTTTACCAATTGGGCTACAACAACCTAAAGCTACTAAAGGCAGAACAGCACTATTTTCAAAATAAATTGATAACAACGCCCGTTGAAGTTGAATCATCGCAGGCCGATGTTGCTGCATTTATTAAAGAATCGGTAAAAAACAGCGATGCTAACGCCGAAATTAATGTGATTTCACCTATTAAAAAAGTTATTACCGTACAACCTAAAAAGAAAAAACACGCCGAAGGAGGCTGCTAAATGAAAGGGTTGCTCTTGAAAAGTTGACTAAATATTAAACAACGCATTGGTTGTTCCAAAGTTCTTTCGGCAAAAGTTAACTGGTATGTTTTCATTGCAATAATTGAATAGAAACTGATAATTGTCATACCCTTCAATCTTAAAATTTCGTTATATTTACAAATACATAACGACAGGTAAATGATAACCATTTCAGAAGCCATTCAAATAGTAGAAACCCATTGTGTCCCGCTTTTTAAAAGCAGCCTTAAACCTATTGAAAAAGCAGGTGGCTACCAATTGTTTTCAGATGTGATGTCGCCAATATCCATGCCTCCCTTCCGGCAATCGGCCATGGATGGTTATGCCGTTTGCCTGCACGATGGCCTTACCTACCGGCTTATTGGTGAAATTAAGGCGGGCGATTCACACCAAATCATTTTAAAAAAAGGGGAAGCCGTAAGAATATTTACGGGGGCTCCCGTTCCTGATACTGCAAATGCGGTAATTATGCAGGAAAAAGTTACGGTAAAAAATTTGCAGATAACACTTGCATCAAAAACCACTATAAACCATAACATTAGGCCTGTTGGCGAACAAGTAAAAAAAGGGGAATTAGCTTTAAAAAAAGGCACAAAATTAACTCCTGCCGCCATTGGGTATGCATGTTCGTTGGGCATTCAAAACGTGTCGGTTGTTAAAAAGCCCCATATCGCCATTGTAACAACGGGCAACGAGTTGGTAGAAGCTGGCAACCCATTATCGTATGGAAAAATATACGAGAGCAATTCCAAAATGCTTCAAAATGCGCTTTACAATCTGAAATTCTACGATGTAACCATTCATAAAGTGGAAGATGATTATGCAAAAACTCGGGATAAATTAGAAGAAGTCATTAACGAAAATGATTTGGTTATTATTTCAGGTGGCATTTCGGTGGGCGATTACGATTTTGTTGGAAAAGCCTTGGAAGCACTTAACGTTGAAACCCTTTTTTATCAAGTAAAACAAAAACCCGGAAAACCTTTGTTCTTCGGAAAAAAAGAAGATACCGTTGTTTTTGCGCTTCCAGGAAATCCTGCTGCGGCCCTTACCTGTTTTTATATTTATGTTTATATCGCATTGCAAAAAATGATGGGTAAAAATGAAGTGGAATTACCTAGGACAAAAGCTAAGTCGTTATCGAATTTCATTAAAAATGGCGACAGACCACAGTTTTTAAAAGCCATTTATCACCATGGAAACGTTGAAATTTTAGAAGGTCAAAGTTCGGCCATGTTGCAAACGTATGCATTAGCGAACGCCTTGGTATATATGCCAGAAAACGTTTCAAAAATAGAAATGGGCAACCCTGTTGAAGTTATTTTATTACCTGCATAAATAAGTGATGGATTAAAAATTATGAGCTATAAAATTAAAAGTCGGGTGTGGATTGAATACAACAATCATGTGTTTTTGGGCGAAGGGCGCGTGCAATTATTGAAAGCCATTAATGAAACCGGCTCACTATCAAAAGCTGCACAATCGTTAAACCTATCCTATAAAAAAGCATGGCATTTATTAAACTCGATAAACAAATCGGCTAAAAAACCAGTTACCATAAATAGTACTGGCGGCAAAGGTGGCGGTGGCACCCTATTAACCGATTATGGCAAATCATTAATCGATGTTTTTAACGACATCAACCAAAACTGTTGGAGATTTTTGGATGAACAACTTCAAAAAATTGACAATTTATAGATATGTAAAATACGCTAGACACTTATAAAATGTTACAAATTGAAAACCTATATCTATTCCTATTCATTTTACCCATCATCTCGTTTTTGTATGCTAGTGTAGGGCATGGTGGCGCCAGTGGGTATTTAGCGCTTATGGCATTATTTTCGTTTGCACCAGAAACCATGAAACCCACGGCCCTATTGCTTAATTTGTTTGTGGCGGGCATTTCGTTTTACTATTATTTTAAAGAAGGATTTTTCAATAAAAAATTATTTCTTTCATTTGCTGTCACTTCCATTCCCTTGGCTTTTCTTGGTGGCACTATTGAAATTGACGCCGCCATATATAAAAAAACATTGGCCGTTTTATTGGTGTTTGCCATCTTAAAAATGCTGAATGTATTTGGTAAGGAATCTGAAAACATAAACCAGGTAAAACTTTGGCACGGACTTCTGGCTGGGGGCATCATCGGGTTCTTTTCCGGATTAATCGGTATTGGTGGCGGCATTATTTTAACCCCGTTAATTTTACTGCTTCATTGGGGAAACATGAAAGAAGCGGCGGCCGTTTCAGCCTTATTTATCTGGGTAAACTCTGCAGCAGGATTGGTTGGTCAACTAAGTAGTGGTGTTACCTTGCAAACAGATATGTTTGTTTTAGTGGCCATTGCCTTAATTGGCGGTGTATTAGGAGGGTATTTAGGAAGCAAAAAACTTAACAACCGCAGTTTGCGTTACCTATTGGCCCTTGTTTTGGCAATAGCCTGCTCAAAATTATTTTTCACATAGCGATGATTGACAAAAAAAACATAACAGGTATTATACTTTCGGGTGGAAAAAGTTCGCGCATGGGCACCGATAAAGGGTTTTTATTGTTTAAGGGGAAACCGTTTATACATTACAGCATTGAGGCGTTAAAACCTTTTGTGTGCAATACAATCATCGTTTCTAACAATAAAGAGTACGACGTTTTTGGATTAAATCGTATTGAAGACATTTTTGAAAATGCGGGTCCGTTAGCAGGCATCTATTCCGGTTTGAAGCATGCTTCAACCGCCTACAATCTCGTTTTAAGTTGCGACATTCCGTTAATAAACAGTACCATTTTACAAAAACTGATAAATGCCGTAGATGCGGTTTCCAACGTCATTCAAATTCAAAGCCAAGGCAACAACATGCCACTTATTGCACTATACAAAAAACCGTGTGAGCACCAATTTTTAAAACTTTTAAATGAAGGCGAACGCCGATTGCAATTTGCGGTAAATCAATGCCAAGTTAAAAACGTGGTTTTGAGCAGCGAAGAAGAATTGTTTACAATGAATATCAATACTCCAGAAGCATTAAAAACTATTATAAAATGAGAATACCCATAAAATATTTTGGATTAATTGCAGAAATTACGAAATGCCAAGAGGAAACCATCTCTTTTTCCGGAAGCTTTATTTTTGAACTTTTGGAAACATTGCATTCAAAATATCCAGAACTAAAAAACAACGGTTTTCAAGTAGCTCAAGATCGGGCATTGGTTACGGTTGAAACCAGATTAACAGGAGAAGAAATAGCGTTATTGCCGCCTTTTTCGGGAGGTTAAAACAACCCGTAAGGTCTTTGAGACCTTGTAGTTTTAAAACAAATAATCATAATACCACAAGTTATTGAAAACCTTGCAGGCGTAAAACCAATAAATAGCAGGATGAAATTCCTGCCTTCATAGAGATTATGAGATACAACAGACAAATCATCCTTTCAGAAATCGGGCCATTGGGTCAGGAAAAAATTTCCAAAGCCAAGGTTCTGGTGGTTGGTGCAGGCGGTTTAGGTTGCCCAATTTTGCAATATCTAACAGCCGCAGGTATTGGAACGATTGGGATTATAGATTTTGATGTGGTTGAAGCATCCAATTTACAGCGTCAGGTTTTATTTGGCACTTCCAGCTTAGGGCAAAATAAAGCCGAAGCCGCAAAAAAACGCTTGGAAGATTTAAACAACACCATCAAAATCCAAGCATATCCGTATAAATTAAATTACCAAAATGCACTTGATTTGTTCCATCAATACGATATCATTGTAGATGGTTCCGACAATTTTGAAACACGCTATTTGGTAAACGATGCCTGTATTTTAACCAACAAACCACTAGTTTATGGTGCTATTTTTAAGTTTGAGGGTCAGGTATCGGTTTTTAATTATCAAAATGGGGCGAGTTATCGGTGCTTGTTTCCAAATATGCCAAAAAAAGAGGCGGTTCCCAATTGCTCACAACTGGGCGTTTTAGGGGTTTTACCCGGTATTATTGGAAGCATGCAAGCCAATGAGGTTTTAAAAATTATTTTAGGCATTGGAACGGTGCTTTCCGGAAAACTGCTATGCTTCAACGCTTTAACTAATGAAACATTAATTTTAAGAATTACAAAATCTGAAAAAACCATATTTGCGATATTAAACGCTAAAGATGAATTTCATAAAACACATTTGAATGTCGATTGTAAAACGGCACCCACTTCAATTTCCATAAATGATGTTTTCAACAAAAAAAACATTCAATTTATTGATGTTCGCGAAGCAGATGAGTTGCCAAAAATAGACCTTTTTGATGTTGTTGAAATTCCTTTAGGCGAATTGGAACATCGTTTGGATAAAATCAGTTTAGAAAAAGAAACATATTGTTTCTGCCAATCGGGAACGCGAAGCGAGCAAGCTGTTGCTGTTTTAAGGAAACATAACATTACCAATTGTTACAACATTCAAGAAGGTGCTTCGGAAATAATACAATCCTTGAAGGTCTAATTAAAATCATCATTATGGAAACCAGAACACCAAAAAACGTATTCAAACAAGGGGCTATTTCTTCAGGATTTATTGGAGATTCCATCGCAAAACACCAAGCCAAAACAAGCATTGGTGCCCACAACATTTTTTTAGGACAAGTAAGAGCAGATGTTATTGGTGGCAAAATAGTTTCGGCCATAGAATTCACCGCTTACGAAGCCATGGCAAACCAAAAGTTCGATGAAATTCGAGAAGCTGCTTTTCAAAAATTTGAACTCACTTGCATGCACATTTTTCATAGTTTGGGTACTGTAAAAGCAGGTGAAATTTGTTTGTTTGTGTTTGTTTCGGCACCACGGCGAAAAGTGGTTTATAAAGCGTTGGAACATATTGTGGAAGAAATTAAGGCCAACGTACCCGTGTTTGGAAAGGAAATTTTTGAAGATGAGACGCATCAATGGAAGAAAAACTAATGATTCGACATAAAGTATTTGCCCAAAACATTCAATACATACGAAACAATAAAAAACAATAAAAATCAATTTATAATCAATCCCGAAAATGGTCGATATTACACATAAAACCAGCACATTACGAACCGCCGTGGCCCAAGCGCTTGTAAAAGTGAGCAAACCCGAAACCATACTTGCCATTCAAACGGACACGGTTCCAAAAGGCAACGTATTTGCCATGAGTAAAGCTGCAGGGTTATTGGGCGTTAAGCGCACACCCGATATTTTACCCGATTGCCACCCCATACCCATTGAATTTACTGGGGTTGAATACGAAATAAACGGATTGGAAATTGCCATTTTGTTTACCGTAAAAACCATTTATAAAACGGGTGTCGAGGTTGAAGCAATGCACGGCGCCAGCGTAGTGGCCTTAAATATGTACGATATGCTTAAACCCATCGATAAAGGCATCGAAATTCAACATATTAAATTATTGAACAAAAAAGGGGGAAAATCAGACTTTAAGCACCGTTTTGTTAAAGATGTATCGGCGGCCGTTATTGTGTGTAGTGATAGCATATCGGGTGGCCATAAAGAAGACAAAGCGGGAAAAGCCATTATTAAAAAACTGGAAGCTTGTGAAGTAAAAATTGAAGCTTATGAAATTATTCCTGATGAGTTGGAGGTAATTCAATCGAAAACAAAGCAG
Source organism: Mariniflexile maritimum (assembly GCF_009746565.1). GTDB lineage: Bacteria > Bacteroidota > Bacteroidia > Flavobacteriales > Flavobacteriaceae > Mariniflexile > Mariniflexile maritimum. The sequence continues at coordinate 382,934 of NZ_WRPN01000001.1, read as the reverse complement.
TATCAAGAAAATGGCATTGACCTTATTATTTTTACGGGAGGCACCGGACTTTCGGGGCGCGATGTAACTCCAGAAGCACTTCTGCCATTGCTTGATAGACGCATTCCGGGTATTGAAGAAGCCATTCGTAATTACGGACAAGCACGCACGCCCTACTCCATGCTTTCAAGAAGTGTTGCGGGTACCATAAAAAACTCCCTAGTATTGGCATTACCGGGTTCCACAAACGGAGCAGGTGAATCGATGGATGCTATTTTTCCGTCTGTATTGCATATTTTCGGAATTTTAAAGGGCGCAAGACATGATTAATTTTTGTCGCTCAAAGACACAAAGTAATAGCATTGAATCGATAAAAAGCATGGCCCACAACAAAAACATATTACAAGATTCACACGGCAGAACCCATACCTACTTGCGCATCTCGTTAATTGAACGTTGCAATTTACGGTGTTCGTACTGCATGCCCGAAAAAGGTGTGCAACTCTCGCCCAAGAGTCATTTAATGACCTACGAGGAAATTTTTGAAATCGCGAAAACCTTTGTAAAACATGGGGTTAACAAAATAAGACTCACTGGCGGCGAACCCTTCATTAGAAAAGACATTCCCGTTATTTTAGAAAAGCTCGCATCGCTTCCTGCGGAGCTTTCCATTACTACAAACGCCATTATTATTGATAAATTTATGGATGTTCTAAAGTTGCATGGCGTAAAAAAAATCAATATCAGTTTAGATTCATTAAACCGTGAAAAGTTCAAACATATAACCCGTCGCGATCAATTCGACATTGTTTATAAAAACCTACTCCTTTTAGTTGAAGAAAATTTTAACGTAAAAGTAAATGTGGTATTAATAAAAGGGTTTAATGATGATGAAATCGTTCAGTTTATAAACCTTACCCAAAACCTGCCCATTACTGTTCGTTTTATTGAATTTATGCCCTTCGATGGCAACAAATGGGATATGGGTAAACTGGTGTCGTATGAAAAAATTATGGATTATGTTAACGTTTCATTTCCCAAAGAGAACATTCAACGGTTACAGGATGCACCAAACGACACCTCAAAAAACTATAAAATATCGGGTTACAAAGGCAGCTTTGCCATTATCAATTCGGTTACCAATCCGTTTTGCGATTCTTGCAACCGCCTGCGTTTAACAGCCAATGGGCAACTAAAAAACTGTTTGTTTTCTTCCACAGAATCAAATTTATTGGCCACTTTACGCGAAGGGAAATCCATAGAACCCATTATTCATAAAGCAGTCCAAACGAAACTTAAAATGCGCGGTGGCATGGACACTTTGGAAAAGCTTCAAGAACCAAAACGACATAACAACAACAGAAGTATGATTACTATTGGAGGGTAATATGTTCAACCCGACAGTTGTAAACCCTCTATAACACTTATGCGCACGAGCTTCTTACAGTACAATATAATTTTATATTAATTAGGATAAATTTGTCCGAAATAAAATTAAACCTTATATTTATACCCAATTAAAAATAAGGAGCATGCTTTTAAAATGAACTATGTAGTTAACATTGTTACGAGTGATAACCAATTATTTTCCATACCATTTAAACGCTTTGAATATCCCAATTTAATGGAATTGATTGTTGAAAACAACTTTGAAGATATTGGCGAATGTTTGGGACGTGGATTATGCGGTACTTGCCATGTAGTGTTAACTGAAGGCGCGTTAAATGACTTTATGGAACCCATTGAAAAAGAAACCATTAAAACACTAAACAACACACAACCAAACAGTCGTTTAGCTTGCCAAATAATGCTCGATGAAAAAATAAACAACCGCACATTTAAAATTATTACCGATAACAAAATAAACCCCTAGAAATATGAATACAGCATCATTGGTTGAAAACATAACCTACGAAGAAAACAAACCAGCAGTCACCGTTTTGCTCAAAACAAAAACCTCCAAAGAAATAAGGATTGTCATGAAACAAGGCCAAAGCATGAAAGAGCACAAAGCGCCCTACCCCATTGTAATAGAACTTTTTGAAGGCAGTATCGATTTTGGCGTTAATGGCGAAAAACAACTTTTAAAGAAAGGCGATTTAATAGCCTTGGATGAAAACGTTCCGCACGATTTAACCTGCGTTACCGATTGCATCATACGTTTATCGCTTTCAAACTACGATAGTGTGGAACGTGTTAAAAATGTAAATGACTGAGTAATTTGTTAAATCGGTTCTAAATAATGCCGAATGGAACAAAAAGAAACACCACTAATTTTTTAGTTAATGTACTGAAAAATAGTTGTTAAAATTTTGTTGTCATCTATTCTTAGCTTTATTCATATTTTCGTGGCAAAAATGTTTTTGAAATAAAAAGTATGATTTTGCCCTGGCCTATTGCCCCAAAAACCTCTTATTCCTTCATATCCTTCAACAAGCCCATTGCAAAATATCCAATCACACCAATACCTATGATGATGCATCCCCACATAAAAGCGTTGGTTTGCCAAAAGGCTTTTTTGGTCGCTGCTTGTGCTGTGCTTTCAAGTTGTATGAAGTTAGAAATGCTTGCCTCGGGAACATTGCTGGTAGTTGGCGATACAAAATTTACCAAATCGTAAGATGGTTTGCCGTAAGTACTATCAACTACCACGTGATACGGTTCGTTTGCTTTTAAGTTGGCAATTACATACAACGGTTTTTGCAATAAGGTAATGGAACTGATATCTAAGGGTTGATTATCTTGGTTTTGAATGTCGATAAAGAATGTTTTCTGTGAAAAATTATTCAGATCAATCGTACTTGATTGGGTTGAATTTAACTGAAAGTATAAATACACATCATCATATATAACTGTTTGTTTTTTAATTTTTTGCGATTTTTTTACAATCAATTGGGCATTGCGTAAATAATTGGGAGTTTTAATATTGAAAGCGATGGCATCTATGTGTTGGCTGTTTGCAGAGGTAAAAGCGATGGTGGTCACTTTTCGCTTGCTATCCTCACTTATTTTGTAGTTAAAACCAGTAAGCGGCATGGGTTGCTGCGTCTCGAATTTACTGGTGTACCTGCCAACCGCCAGTACATTTATGGGTAAGGATTTTTTGTTATTAATAGCAATTCGTAAAAATGCATATTGGTTTGAAGGGAACCTAATGGTTTTTTCTACAAACGTGCTGTCCGGATTATTTAAGTCGTTTAAAACAGCGTTAGAAATGAGCCCGAACCACTGTTTTTGGTCGTTGCTGCCACTTACATCAAACTGTTTGTTAACCGCCGTATTGGCAATTTGCAGGGTTAGATGGTCCAATAATTGTTTTGAAACGTTTGCAATAACCAAGGAGGTTACGGAATCCTTAATAACATCTGTTGAAAGTATGGTAAAGGGGTTAAATACCGAAAATTGGCGGTCGTTTACATCTAAAACCACATACGGTACTTCCTTGTTTTGGGCATTAAAAATTCGGAAACGCCCCATATCCTCCTTGCTTGCCGATCGTATCTCGGGCGAAAGTAATAGTTTGTGCAATCCGCTTTCTGAAATAGTATTTATGTTGCCTTTATAGCTTTGTGCTAAACCCAACTGCACAACGATCATGCAAATAAGGATGGGAAATTTAGTTTTCATGGGGTTCAATATTTTTAGGCATTTCATCAACCACCAATTTCTTTATTTTTTGGTAAACAAACGATATAATCAAAATCAATACCCCCAACAAAATAAAGGCAATGATTTTTCCGGTTTCAGAAACATTATTAATGTCGTACACAAAAAGCTTTACAATGGTTAATCCTAATAAAGATAATGCTATAATCCTCAAAGATTTCCACTGGCGCTTAATGCCGATAATTAGAAACACAAAGGCGAAAACGCCCCATAAAATGGGGTAACCAATTTTTATAATTTGCCTTTTAAAGGATGAAAATTGAACTTCAACAAAGTCTGTTTTGTCATAATTAAAATAATAATCAGTAGCATTTTCAACAGGAAAACGCTCTGCAAGTTCGGTTTTGTCCACTATTTGGGGTGCAAAATGCAAACTATGTACCATCACTTCATTGCTTAGCACATAAACAATGGCAAAAACAAACAGCCAAGGCATTATTTTCAAATGCAATAGGCGTCGTTTTGGTTCATTTTGGGTGCGTTTGTATAGTTGAAGGCCCGTAAAGACCAAACACGCCAAGATTAAATAATGGAAATAAAAGGCAAACGTTGTTGAGGTGTTTTCTACGATGTTCTCAACCAATTCGGTAGTCGGCAATTTATAGAAATACACAATATATAGTACCAAATTGAAGATGCCAACGGCGAGTAAAATATCCATCAAAACGATATTTTTTTGCTTGGAAATGAACCATAATACCACAGATGAAAATAAAAAATGGTAAGCAACAGAAAAGGACAATGCCGAAGCACTATTGCTTAAGTATTGGTTGGCCTGATAGCCTGTTTCTAAAAGGCCTGTAACATAACCGACTAAAACAGCACCAATCCATAAGATTTTTGAATAAGAGGACGGATGGAACGTGATGCCCAAAATTTTTGAAGGTGCCGACTCTTTTTTAAGAATGAATGTTGTTAAAACCAAAGATGCGCAAACCACAATGCCCGCAATAAACAACGGATTAAGAATGACGTTTAGAGGGTTTATTGGAAAATCATATTGGGTCCAATCCATTAACAAACTGAACAGGGTTAGTCCCTGAACAATAATAGCGCCCATTTTAAAGGAGTTTATTTTCGATTTTAGCGATAACCAAAACAACAGTACTGCTTCTGCTGCCCAAAACAAGGTTATTTGGTTGCCCTCAAATTGTATGGGAATGGTTAAGGTTACAAAGGTAAGCGCCAACCCAATAAGTAGGTAAATGGCGTTTTTATCCAACCCAAATTTTTTGTAAAGAATAAAGGCATATACCATATTATAAAGTGCGAGCAAAAGTGTGAACAGCCCTTTAAAATTAATGCCCCAACTATGGATGATGGTTAAACCCAAACTAAAAAACAAAAAGGTATTTGCCACTAAAATCAGGTATTCAATTACTGAAAGTGTGCCCTTATTTCGAATATTGTGAAGTACAATGGTGATACTAAAAATTAAATAGAATAACGTGGCAAACAAAAGGGCTCCTTGGTAGGGTAACTTGTGGTCCCACAGGGTAACAATCATCCAAATACTATATAATAAGCTAGTGAAAACAAAGGCCAGAACCGTTACCAGCTTCCATTTTTTAAAATAGGAAATGGCAAGAATACCCACATCTAAAATAGCGATATAAGTTAGCAAAACAACGTAATTGCCTTCGCCGGTGCTTACCATAAACGGAACGGCAAAACCACCTATAAGCGATAAAACGGCCAGTTCTTGTCGGTTATAAGATACCGATACCAACGTAGCAAACGCTGTAATAACCACCATTATTATGAAGGCTACCGTTTGACTGAATAACTGGTACTCATGAAACGCAATGGCTATGGTAAAATATAAAATACTAATAGCACCAGCAACCAATACCGAACTGAAGGCTGCATAGTTTTTTTTCAGCTTGTGCGCAACGCCCATTACCAAGGCACCACACAAAACGCCAATGCCTACACGGGCGGGTTCGTTGATCCAATCTTTATCGATGGCGTACTTCACAAAAAAGCTAATGCCCAAAACCAGAATAAGGATACCTATTTTATTGATAAGATTCTCCCCAATAAATTTTTCCAAATCCGGATTGTTCTCCTTAAAAGTTTCGTACCACGATTTTTTGGGTGCCTGCACCGGCCGTGGCGTGTTAATGGGCTGTGGCACTGGTTTTATAATGGATGGTGGCGGTGGCGCTATCGTTTCCTTTATTGATGGAGGTGTAATTGGTTTTTCAACTTCAACAGGTTTAATGACGTTTGCTTCGGTTTTTTTGATGGTCGCTTCCGAAGGCTTTGGGTCGCTTTTTAATTCATTTATTTTTTTGTGAAGGGCATGAATGCTGTCCTGGATTTCTTTAAATCGTGTATTGATTCTGGTAAAAACCATCACAACAATTACAAGAATGGCCAATAATAAAACAATTTCCATAAAGTGTACTTAAAGATTTACATCAAATGTAATTAAAATAAACCTTCAAATAAATAGGGGATGAAAATTACTGGTCCAGGGATGTATCTTTTTTAAGTATGATATCCTTGGTGGCCACAAACATATCGCCTTCTTTTTCAATTCTAAGCATGCTGTTTACAATTTGTGCACGACAAGCCAGTGTTAAATCGGGTATTAACGGGTCGTCGTTAAAAAAGAAAGGGTTCAGTTCGTATTCGGGCTTACCGGGTTCTTTGATGATGCGGTGTATTTGCTTCAGTTCCTTGGTGCGCTGAAATTTACCGGGCATAAAGGTATAAAAGGTATAGCGACCGTCGGCATCGGTTTTTATCCAACCGCGGTGGTACACGTAACGCTTTTGCCGGTCATCCTTTTTCATTACATAATTTCCGTCTTCATCAGGCTGATAAACATACAGCAGAACATCTTTAGCGGGAGTTATTTTGTCGCTTAAAAAAATAGTGCCAGAAATTTTAAGCTTGTTGGGTTTTGTTTCAAAATCGGGAATTGTATCGGTAGGGTTTAGTTGCAACTCGGAATAATCATAAATAGGACTGCGCTTTTTATAGTTTAGAGTCACATTGCCAGACGTATTTAAAAGCTCTTGGGAAATAGCACTAAAAAAAGTTAGAAAACATAAAAGGTAAAGCAGGGGCTGTAGATTTTTCATGATTTTGGGATTTAATGAGCTTAAAACTAATGGATTGCCCTCAATACTGCCTAAAAAACCTTATGAACTCTAAAAATTTTCGTTAAAGCGATGATTTATCGACGAACTACCTAAGGCAATTTCCATTTATACTTAACTGCCATTCTTTTTATTTTTTTCATATTTATATGATTTTAAACCTGTTAGTTCATTTCCAAATTATCAAGAACACCTGTCGGTTTGGTTTATCTGAAATCACTTTCACTTTTCATAATTTACACCCCCAACATAGTTATAAATAATTTATAATAGCTGATAAAAATCATTATTTAAGCGAAGATTAAGTAAGTATTTAGCGCGATTAAAAAAACAAACATGGATACTATAAAATTAGGAAATCCTGCCGTAGTAGGCTTATCGGGATTTGGATTGACGACATTATTATTACAATTTCACAATTTAGGATGGTGCGGTTTAGGGCCCGTGGTTGCCATGGGATTTATATTTGGTGGGCTCGCGCAACTTATTGCAGGTTTCATGGAACAAAAAACAGGCAATAATTTTGGTTTCGCAGCTTTTTCTAGTTACGGCGCATTTTGGATAGGCTTGGGCATAATCTGGATAATGAATTATTTTGAGCTATACACCTCTTCAAAAACAGATGTTGGGCTTTATTTAGTGGTATGGACGTTGCTTACCCTAATTTTTTGGGTGGGGTCTTTATTTATACATACTGCCATGGCCTTTACGTTTAGCACTTTGGCAATAGGCTTCCTTTTGTTGGATTTAGCGCATTTTGGTTTCCCCGAACTAACTACCTATGCAGCTTATGTTTTAATAGCCTGTGCTTTGGGCGCATGGTACATGATGGCTGCCATCGTGATAAACGATGTTTCTGGCAAGCCACTTTTAAAAGTTGGAAAACCTTGGATAAAAAAACGTCTATAAAATTGCTTATTGGTTATTTGATGGAATACCAATAACACGCTATTCCAAAGGAATTAGAATACCGGAATACGATATAGGGTTACGGGAAGCACCGCTAAGATGGATATTGCTCTTCATATTGGGACTTAGAATGAGCTGCACCTTAAAGTTCTCTGAATGGCTTACAGCATCAAATTTAATGGTAAAACCATCGTTTTTGTTTTTTTCAACCTTATAATTTTTAACAACACCGTTAAACTCGATAGCACTGTCTGTCCCACCGTAGCCTACTTGCATTTGGCGTTCGCCGAAATATGGTAAGTATGATGTGATACTATCACCCTTGATGGTTAAAAAATTTTGGTTTCCTATTAAGCTGATGGTGCCTGCGGAATTACCAGCCCCTAATACCCCGCTACTCGATAACTGTTGCATGGCGGCTGAAGCTTGCGGATAGGCTCGATCCGACTCAACACGGTACTTTTGGTTTAGCACTAGCGTATTGAACGCATCCTTATCTGCTTGGGTTAAAGTTGGCTGCTGTGATTTGCACGACATAAAAGCAACAACCAAAAGACCGATAAAAAAATAATGGTATTTCATGTTAATTTGAATAAAGATAGTTTCTAATTTACCATTTATTTTTAAAGTTACATAATAAAAAAAAGTTAAAAATACCGGTTGCTTAAAGTGCTTAATTTCAAATTGTAGTCATTAATAAGCTGAAGCGTCGTAGTATCGCTTTCAAAAACACTGTACCACCCTTGCGGTTCGTGCGCGGGGTCGCCAATAAATTCCATGTTATTATTTGAAACATTTCCCGGGGTATGTACCGCGCCTAATCCGCCCCATGCCCAAAAATTACAGCCAACAAAACCCGTGTTGTTCTCAATGTTTTCACAGAGAAAATCAAAAATAGCTTTAAAATATGTATCTCTATGGTTTACAGTAGCTTGCTTATAGTATTCTAAATTATCTCTTGAAATACCAAATTCTTCCAAAACTAATGGTTTATTCAAGGTATTTGCTATGGTTACATGGTCTTGGATGTAGTTCTTGGCTTTTTTTAACGCATTCTTATAGGTTTTTGCGTGATTGTTTGGGTGGTACCATTCCCAATTTTGTATCCAAATATGAATGGTGATATAGTCCAAACTATCAAATTGGTAATCGGTAAGGCCATGGTTGTTTGTAAACCATGGAAACGGGGTGGTGCCCTCCCCTCCTATGGTAACCAGTTGGTGGGGTGCCAACATTTTAATAAAGGCACTTGAATTCTCAATCCATTTAATATATGCTGCTTTATTTTGCATGGCATAAGGCTCGTTTGCCAGTTCCCAACACATAATGGTAACATCTTCAAAATAGGCCTTTTGGGTTAGTGTGTTTACACGGGTAATAATGGTTTCAACGTGTTTTTTATAAGCATTTAAGGCAACTTCATTTGTATAAAATGCCGCCGTAAAACGCATGTACCTTTCCCAATCGTTTGTGTCGTTGGGGTAAGGAATCGTTTCACCAGTAGCCCAAGACACATAGTGCGACATTCCACCAGACCAATACCAAAAATTGCTTAAACACAAAACGGCTTGCATGTCTCTTTTTTGCATTTCGGCAAGTAAAAAATCGAGGCCTTCCAAAACGTCGTCGTTATAAACCCCAGGTGCTGGTTGCATGGAAATAGGAATTCCGTAGGGTGCATGATTTTTCCCTTCAGAGCCAGCCATGATCCTTAAATTGGTCATGCCATTTTGCTTTAAAGTATCCAACTCTTTCAGTAAACGTTCCCTATCGCCCGATTGTTTTGCCGCTAAATGTGCACCGTACCAAAAATTGGTGCCTATAAAATAATAGGGGCGATTGTTTTTTATGAATTGGTTGCCTTCAACTTTTATGAACATATTTTCAGCCATTTAAAATTCCCTTTTACCAAATTCACTTTCAATAAATTTAGATTTGTTTTTCACGTTATTGAAGGTGTACGATAGGTTTAAACCAGCAGATGTTTTATTTTTTCTATCCAGTCCTCGATATGGGTGGTATTGGTGTTAATGGCTATACTTCCATTACCATAAGGCCCATACACATCCAAATTGGTTACCGAAAAGAACCCAACCGTGGGCGTTAATGAAGCGCTAGCCAAATGCATCACGCCATTATCGGCAGCAATAAATACCGATGTGTTTTTTATAATGGCACCCATTTCCCGAATATCCTTACTGTAAAATGTGGGGGCTTTAAAGTTTATTTTTGAAATGTTTTCGATGGGCAACATCTCAATAATATTATAGTGGGGAAATTCATCCTGTAAGCGTGCATAAAAAGTTTCCCACCAGGTTTCAGAGTAACACTTGTTGCCAGTAGCATTGGTATAGATACAAATGGTTTTCTTGGTGTTCTTAACGATACCATCCAAAATGACTTTGCCCTTTAGCACTTCATCCGCGCTTAACTTGATATCTAAAAGCGGTAATGGAGTGTCGTTTTTTGGAAACCCAATTTTTTCCAAATAATGCCTTAAATTATAAATGGGATATTTTGAAATATGCGCATGGTCGGTGAATTTTTTTTCGATGCTTTCATCTACATCGCCAAAAACCTTAATCCTAGAATTGGCAATTTGGGTTAGCAAACGACCAGACGACGAATTTTTATCGCCATTGATAACCAAGTCATACGATTTACTTTTTATGGAAATCCATCCTTTTGCGTAGTTTATTAAATTGCTGAATGGTTTTTTTGGAAGCTGAATAATCTTGTTGATATGCTTATAATTTTCAAAAACAGGATAGGCCACCCCACCTTTTACAAACAAATCGATTTTACAATCAGGAAACGTATTGATCACTTCTTGCACCAAAGGGGTTAACAATAATTGATTTCCAAGACGGTGATTGGGCCTAATTATCAATACATTTTTGATGGCTATTTGTTCACCTGCACCAAATTTTGGTTCGGAATAGGAACTACCAATTCCCTTTGTAATTTGACGCATCAATTTTCGGCGTAGATTGTTTATGCTTTTCTTAAAACCCATACACAAATATATCCTAATTTTTAGGAAGAAACCAAGCCATTAACCATTACATATTTTTTAACTCGCTTACCAAGGCTGTTAGTGCCGCTTTTGCATCGCCAAACAGCATTGAGGTTTTGGAATTATAGAACAATTCATTCTCAATACCTGCATAGCCCGCATTCATGCTTCGTTTATTAACCACAATATGTTTGGCGTTTTCTACATCCAAAATAGGCATGCCGTAAATGGGGCTTGAAGGATCGTTATGTGCCGCAGGGTTTACAACATCGTTAGCGCCTACCACCAAAACCACATCGGCGTTATTGAACTGCGGATTGATGTCTTCCATTTCAATAAGCAAATCGTAATCAACGTTTGATTCAGCCAACAAAACATTCATGTGCCCTGGCATGCGCCCCGCAACGGGATGAATCGCATATTTAACGTTTACGCCTTTTTTTACCAATAATTGTTCAAGCTCGTGTATAACATGTTGCGCTTGGGCAACTGCCAATCCGTAACCCGGAACAATTATTACGTTTGAAGCGTAATTCATCATAATCGCAGTATCACTGGCCGTGGTGCTTTTAATGGTTCCCAAGGCTTTGTTTACCCCTTCGGCAGCGTTATTTACCGTAAACGACCCAAAAATAACCGAAGCCAAGGTTCTGTTCATGGCTTTGCACATTACAATCGTTAAAATAATACCCGCAGATCCCACCAAAATACCACCAACAAGCATCACCATATTGTTATATAAAACACCGGTAATGGCCGCTGCGATACCCGTTAATGAGTTTAACAGTGAAATAACCACCGGCATATCGGCACCACCAATTGGCAGTACGAACAGAATTCCGTAAATTAAACCTCCAGCCAACAGGCCATATAATAAAAATGGATTATGAACGCCAGTGGCAATCATGTAAACAGCAAGCACGATAACCCCTAAAAAAAACAGGTTGTTGATGCTATTGTACTGCGGAATTTTAACCACACTTTTTAAGGAACCATTTAATTTTCCCCAGGCAATCAAACTTCCTGAAAACGTGATGGCCCCAATAATTATACCTGAAACAATAGTGGTTGCCTGCATGGTGTTATCGGCGTTTTTGCTAAATTCAACCAAACCGATAAGCATCGCACTGGCACCGCCAAAACCATTAAACAAGGATACCAATTCGGGCATTTTGGTCATTTCAACCTTAATGGCAATAATATAGCCCAAAATACTTCCAACCAAAATGGCAAGACCAATTAATACATAAATGATGGTAGGCACTTGCAGGTCGTGCAAGAAAATAGTGCCCACTATGGCAAGTCCCATACCTCCTGCCGCTATTAAATTGCCATTTTTTGCGGTTTCTGGGTGCCCTAATTTATTTAAGCCAACTACAAACGTTACAGTTGCTATAAGATATACAATACTTAATAAAACACTCATTACTTTTTCTTTTTAAACATTTGTAACATTCTGTGGGTTACGGCAAAACCGCCCACCACATTTAAAATTCCTAATACAACCGCCAAAAAACCTAGGGTTAATGCCAAATAATCTTCTGGGTTGGCATGTAGCATTACTAAAATGGCCCCAACAATTACAACGCCACTTAAAGCGTTGGCGCCCGACATTAAGGGTGTATGCAAAACCGCGGGGATGCTTTTTATGACTTCAATGCCGACAAAAGTTGACAGAATTAGGATGTAGATGATATTGATATTGTTTTCTATAAATGTTATGAGTAGATCCATGATTCAATTAGTTATTTCTGATGGTGCCATCTTTAATGATTAATGTTTCGTTGGTAATTTCCTCTTCCAAATCCCATTTAAACTGTGTTTCATTGGTAAGATGCATGATGAAATTATAAATGTTTTTTGCGAACAATTCACTGGCATTTGTAGAAACGCTTTCGGGCGCTATGGTGGTTCCAATTACCTTAACACCGTTAATAAGTATGGTTTCGTTTAATTTGCTTACCTCACAATTGCCTCCTTGTGCCGCAGCCAAATCGATAATAACAGCTCCGTGCTTCATTTGCAATACCTGTTCTTCGGTGATAAGGATGGGCGCCCTGCGCCCGGGAATATTAGCGGTTGTTATTACCAAATCCGCTTGAAATAAAGAATTGTTTACGGCTTCTTTCTGGCGTTTCGCATAATCTTCGGAAGCTTCTTTGGCATAACCGCCTTCCGATACTTCACCTTCATTATCAACCAGAATAAATTTGGCCCCCAACGATTCGGCTTGTTCTTTGGTTTCCGAACGAATATCGGTGGCTTCCACAACCGCCCCTAAACGTTTTGCCGTAGCAATGGCCTGCAAACCAGCAACCCCAACACCATAAATAAGCACTCTTGACGGTGTTATGGTACCGGCGGCCGTCATCATTAACGGGAATATTTTTGTCATTTCATAAGCCCCTAAAATTACTGCTTTATAGCCCGCCAAGTTGTTTTGCGAACTGAGAACGTCCATATCTTGGGCCCTGGAAATTCGGGGTATGGCATCCAAAGAAAAAGCCGAAGCCCCTTTTGCTGCAATGCGCGCAATAAGTTCGGGGTTCGATTTGTGGTACAATTGGCTTATTAAAACATGGCCTTTATCAACCAGTTTTAGGTCTTCGTCATCAAACGGATTGATTTTTAAGAGGATAGTGGCTTCTTTGTAAACTACGCCCCTTTTTTCAACATGAACCCCTGCGTTTTTGTAATCGTCGTTTTTATAGGATGAATTTGCACCAGCTTCTTCTTCAACAAGAATCTCAAAACCTTTGGATATCAATTGCTTTGCAATATTTGGTGACATTGAAACCCGCCTTTCGCCTATTTGGGTTTCTTTAAGTATGCCTATTTTCATTTGCGTAATACTGTTGTTTGTATGGTTGGAAAATTTCAATTTAGGGAATGTTTTTATTTAGCAAACTAGCCCTATTTAAGTTGGCAAATATATCCAAAAACAAGATTAAAATGAGCAGTTGAAATTACTTTTGCGAAAAGTTTACCATTCCTATAAAATCGTTGCACAGATTTTAAGTATATGGCGATATCGCCCAATTTTAATCATTACCAATGCCATTTAAAAGATAAAAAAAACCGAATTATTTCAATCTGCTTTTGTACCAAACATTCAATACAAGCCCAATAATGATTAAAGCGATACCCAACAAGCTCCAAAAAGTATAAATTTCATCAAACAGGGCAATTCCCAGCAATACGGTAAAAACAACTTCAATATACTTTAAAGGCGCGATTAAATTGGTAGAGGCTGTTTGGAAAGCTTTCGTCATGTAAATCTGTCCGAAATACCCAACCACGCCCAAACTTAGCAACAAGGGCCATTCCTTACCTGTTGGCGTAACCCAATTGCCTATAGATAGCACGCCGCCCAAAACCATGGCGGTAATCATAAAATAGTTTACCACAACTACGGGATGTTCGGTTTGTCCTATTTGGTTTATCATAATAAATACCAAGCCACTAAGCATAGCGGCAATTAACACCAGCAGCAACCCCAACGAATCAATTTGAGCATCAAGGCCTTTTAATACCAGTACGCCTATAAACGACACCACAAAAAACAACCACTGCACGGATTTTATTTTTTCCTTTAAAATGAAAACCGCAAAAATTGCCGCAAAAATAGGTGCAATATAGCGCAATGAAACCGCGGTACCCACCGATAAATATTTTATGGACATGAAAAAGAACAACATGGAAGCTGCACCCACAACCGACCGTAAAATGAGCAACTTGTTTTTGTTGCCAATGATGGGGATTTTATTTTTTAAAAGATACCCAAAGGAAAAGAATACCGACCCCAACGACCTAAAAAACACAATTTGATAGGAATTGACGTTGTTTAGATATTTTACGATAATATTCATAATTGCAAACGCCAATGCGCTAACAATCATGTGTTTAATGGCTATTTTAGCGTCCATGCATTCGGGGTCTTAGTGAACGTTTGAAATTGATAAAATACACACCCGTTAATAAAATAACCGCAGCCACAATGGATTGGCCCGTGATGTGTTCATCTAAAACATACCACCCTAAAATTAAGGCAATTACGGGATTAACAAATGCAGAAGTAGATACTTTTTCGGTGGAAACCTCTTTGAGCAAATAATTGAAAGCCGTAAAGGCCACAATACTTCCAAAAACGATAAGAAGTGCCATGGATAGTTGCGCAGAACCGCTCCATTGCAATGGCGAAGTCCATGGTTCACCAAGAAGTAAGCTTATCCCAAAAAGCAACATGCCCGAAAATAGCATTTGGTAGCCGGTGTTTACAAAATAGCTGGGGCCCAATTCGGCTCTGGCCACAAACAAACTGCCCCAACTCCAGCTTATAACACAGCTAAAAATCATGATGATGCCCAAAAGGCTCTCTTTTTTAAGTAACAGTTCCTGTTGGCTCACCAATAGGTACATTCCAAAAATTCCCAATGAAATACCAATAATGGAGTTGGTTTGTATTTTTTTGCCATCAACCAGTCGCATCATGGCCAAGACCATAAGCGGTTGAAACGACGCTTCCAAAGCGCCAAAACCACTGTCAACATATTTGAGCGCCCACACAAAAACGCCGTTGCCATAAACCAAAAACAAAAAACCGGCGAAGATATTATTTTTAAATTGTTTGCCGTTTATGGCCAGATTAAGTTTCATGGCTTTTGCAATGGCAAAAATTAAAAGGGAAGCTGTGGTAAACCGAATGGACGCTAGGTATAATGGCGCTACTTCGGTTACTACAATTTTATTAAGAAGGTACGTGGAGCCCCAAATAACATAAATAGCAAAAAATGCGGATATTATGAGGATTGTTTTACGAGAAATACTCATAAATTTTTATGTGCAAATTGAAACTATATTTTTTTTACGCGAACCGCGTTCATGCCTTTTTGCCCGCGTTCCAGCTCGTAAGTAACGGTATCGTTCTCTTTTATGGGTTCCAACAGGCCGCTTACGTGCACAAAATATTTTTCCTGACTGTTATTATCGATAATGAAGCCAAAACCTTTTGAGGTATCGAAGAAAGACACTTTGCCTTCGTTGGCCTTAAATTCTTCCTCGCCCCTATCCTCTTTTTTAGGAATTCCCAACTCAATACTTTCGGCCTCTACCTTAACTTTTAGGCTTGGGTCTGGTGGGGTATCGGTTAAATTCCCATTAAAATCAACATAGGCAAATTGAATGCCTTGAGGGTTTTCTTTAGCTTCCGCTTTGCGGGCATCCTTCTTTTTTTGTTTGTCCTCGCGTTTTTTTAAGCGCTTTTTCTCTTTTTCAATTTTATTAAATGTTACTTGCGATTTTGCCATTGTTTATGTTAACGGGATTAAATTAGTTAAATGATGATTTCTTTAATTTGAATGTTCAATGCTTTTTGAATATCGAGCAATTTTTGCAATTCTCCGGGAATAATTAAGGCGATGGAATGGCCTTTTTTTCCTGCTCTTGCCGTTCTTCCGCTTCTATGTGTGTAATATTCAAGCTGTTCTGGAAGCTGATGGTGGATAACAAACGATAAGTTATCAACATCAATACCCCTAGCAGATACATCGGTGGAAATTAAAATTTGTAACGAGCCGTTTTTAAAGGCACGCATTACCTTATCGCGTTCCTTTTGTTGCATATCGCCCTCTAAAGCAGCTACCGAAAAGCCTTCATCCTGTAATTTTTCGGTTAAATCTTTGGTGCCGGCTTTGGTTCTACAAAAAATAATGCCCCGTTCATGCTTCCTTTTTCCCAAAAGTGTTACTAAGATATTAAATTTTTCCTTAATATGGGTTGAAATGTATTGGTGCGTGATGTTGGCATTTATCAAATTTTCCTTGTTCACTTCCACCCTAACCGCTTTTGGCGACATATAGGTTTTGATGATGCGCTGGATTTCCTCGGGCATGGTTGCAGAAAACAGCCACGTGTTACGTTGGGTTGTATTATATTTTAATATCTTGTTTAAATCATCTTTAAAACCCATGCTCAACATTTCATCGGCTTCATCCAAAACCAGGGTTTTAACGTGCTTTATATTAACGTGGTCGCGCTCAATCAAGTCCAATAAACGACCGGGAGTGGCAATAACGATGTGGGTGGGCCTTCGTAGGGCAGAAATTTGCCTATCTATTTTTTCGCCGCCATATACGCCTTCAGCAAATATTTTTTCTTCGGAAAATTTGGTGAACTTAAACAGTTGCTTTTTAATCTGCTGTACCAACTCGCGGGTTGGTGCCAAAATTAAGGCCTGTACGTTTTTTGAAGCGGGATCGATGTGTTGCAGAATAGGCAACCCGTACGCGGCGGTTTTACCGGTGCCAGTTTGTGCTAATCCTATAAAATCGGTTGTGGTTTTTAACAGTACAGGAAGGGCTTGTTCCTGTATTTGGGTGGGTGTTATGATATGTAATTCTTTAAGTGCTTTTACAAAGTCTTTTTGAACCCCTAATTCTAAAAATGTTGGCATACTTGTTTTTACGATTTTACAAAGGTACGCCTATTTACTGAACAATTAGCAAAGAAGAATTAACAAATACTATTTTGCACCTGATTACTGGAATACAAAAAAACTAAAATGCCTTGGATTTAGTTAACAGGTTATTTGCTAGACCCATTCATATTTAAAAACAGGCAACCATTTGTTCTTTACACCTTCCCCATTTTTTTCAAAACAAATAATAGCACAATGGGAATTAATAACAGGCCAATCATTAATAAATTGGTTTGAAATAAATACGGAGCCAAAATCAAAGCAGTTACAAAACCGCCTATGGCACCACCAAAATGAGCGTCGTGCCCAATATTTCCTATTTGGTTTTTCATGCCGTAAATGGAATACAACAAATAGCCAATACCAAATAAATAAGCAGGAATGGGAATGGGAATAAAAAACAGATACAAGCTCATATCTGGACGTAATAATATAGCAGCATATAAAACGCCTGTTACCGCGCCACTGGCACCCACGGCCGTATAATGGTATTCGTTTCTGTGGAAATATAACGATAGTAAACTACCCGCAACCAAACTTACCAAATAAATAACCACAAAGCCAAACGCCTGAACATATTGAATAACCGGGCCCGCAAAAAAGTATAAGGTAATCATGTTGAACAATAAATGTTGTGTGTCAACATGCAGAAAACCAGAGCTAAACATACGCAACTTGTCACCTCTTTGAATGGCGCCTACCTGAAATTTATACCTATCAAAAAAGGCATAATCACTAAAGCCTTTATAGGAAATAATGACGTTGGAAGCAATAATAATGATAGTTATTAAGTCTAAATTACCCATGTACTTAAAAGTTTAATTTCAAATTAGCCTATATTTGTTGCAAATCTAAAATTAATTCATGCATTTTTTAGCATATATTCTTATTTATCCGCTTTTGTGGTTTATTTCCATTCTGCCTTTTCGGATTTTATATTTTATTTCCGATGGGCTATATATACTACTTTACCATGTTATTGGTTATCGTAAAACCGTAGTAACCAACAATTTAAAACTTGTTTTCCCTGAAAAGACTGAACATGACATTTTCACCATTAGAAAGAAATTCTACAAACATTTGTGCGACATGTTTTTGGAAATGGCTAAAACCATGACCATTTCTGAGAAAGAACTAAAAAAACGCTTTAAAATACAAAACCCCGAGGAGTTCCAGAGGTTGGAAGGTTTAAACAAAAGTGTCATTCTAATTTTTGGGCATTATGCCAGTTGGGAATGGTCCATCGTGATACAAAATTACATCAACTTTAAAGGCTTAGCCGTATATAAACGATTGGCAAACAGGTATTTTGATGCTCTGGTTAAAAATATACGCTCAAAGTTCAATACCAATTTGATAAGCACCAAGGAAACCATCCAAGTTATTAACGACATGGAAGCCAAGGGCATCAAAAGCATTACGGGTTTTTTAAGCGACCAATCGCCCCGACTCACCAAAGAGGTGTATTGGGGACAGTTTATGGGCATAGAAGTACCCTGTTTTACGGGTGCTGAACGCTTGGCCAAAAAGCTGGATTTAACCACCGTTTACTTAAAAGTAAATAAAGTAAAACGTGGCTTTTATGAAGCCGAAGTGATACTGCTTGCCGAAAACCCTAATGAATACAAGGATTATGAATTGACCGATATGTTTTTACGCGAAGTGGAAAAGCAAATATATGAAGCCCCAGAATACTATTTTTGGACGCATAAGCGGTGGAAGCATCGGAAAAAACTAAACCCTTAACGAACCCCGAAACCCACGGGCAGCATAGTAAGATTCTGCTCCATTGTGGTAAATAAATACGCTATCATATCGAAAATCGCCAAAAATGGCGCCACCCCTATTTCTAATACCATCGGGCGTTTTTAACCAACTCGATGTTTTAGTGTCAAAATTCCCTAATTGCTGTAAATATCTATACTCGTTTTCGTTTAAAAGCGCAAGGCCCATTTGGCGAGCCATAGCTTCTGCACTGCTTTTTGGTTTGTTTTCTTTTCTGGATTTTAAGGCTCCATCATCATAACAAAGGCTTCTGCGCCCGGAAGGACTTTCGGCAGAGCAATCATAAAAAATATAAGTGTCCGTAGTCTTTTCATAAGCAACCACATCCGGTTCGCCCCCAGTTATTTCCATTTCATGCAACGTTCCTAGTTTTTCAATATTGCTTTCAAGTTTAGCCTGTATTTTGGACCATTCCAGATTTTCATGACGCTTTTTGTTGTTCCCAAAACGTGTTTTAAGAATGTCCAGAAGCTCTAATTGCTTTTCGTCTGTTAGTTTTTTTAACATTACCTTTCCTAAAATTATTGGTTGTTAGGTTTTTGTTTAGTAAACCACCCCAAAAACAATTATACCTATATGCTGTTATAATTTACTTTTTGCAATTGTTCCGATTTCATCAATAAAATTATCTGCCAATGCATCGGCTTCCGTTTGCGATTTTGCTTCGGTGTAAATTCTAATGATGGGTTCGGTATTGCTTTTGCGAAGGTGTACCCAACTTTCAGCAAAATCTATCTTAACACCGTCAATAGTGGTTAATTGCTCGTTTTTATAGTTATTTTCAATGGTTTTTAAAATACCGTCCACATCCAAACCGGGTGTTAATTCTATTTTCTTTTTGCTCATAAAATAATTTGGATAGGTTTTTCTGAGCTCGCTGACCGAGATGTTCCTTTCGGCCAATAAACTTAAAAAAAGCGCTACACCCACAAGGGCATCACGCCCATAATGCGATTCGGGATAAATTATGCCGCCGTTACCTTCGCCACCAATTACAACCTTATTTTTCTTCATTAATTTAACCACGTTCACCTCGCCTACTGCACTGGCTTCATAGGTACCACCATGTTTTTCGGTAATGTCGCGCAACGCTCTGGTAGAACTCATATTGCTTACGGTGTTGCCTGGGGTTTTGCTTAATACATAATCGGCGCAGGCTACCAAGGTATATTCTTCACCAAACATTTCGCCGTTTTCATCCATAAACGCTAGTCTGTCCACATCTGGATCGACCACAATACCAAAATCGGCACGGTGTTTTTTTACAGCTTCCGATAAATCGGTTAAATGCTCTTTTAAAGGTTCTGGGTTATGCGGAAATTGCCCGTTGGGTTCGCAATATAATTTTACAACTTCTACGCCCAAGCGTTCCAAAAGCAACGGGATGGCAATGCCCCCGGTAGAATTTACGCCATCTACCACCACTTTAAACCGTGCTTCCTCAATGGCCTGAACGGTTACCAAGGGTAAATCGAGCACTTCAATTATATGCAAATCGATATAGGCTTTGTTCTTGGTTATTTTCCCTAAATGATCCACATCGGCAAAACTCATCTGGTCGCTTTCGGCTATTTCCAAAATTTTGGCACCTTCAACAGCATCCAAAAACTCGCCTTTGTCGTTCAATAGTTTTAAGGCATTCCATTGTTTGGGGTTGTGGCTTGCTGTTAAAATAATACCGCCATCGGCATGCTCCATGGGTACGGCCATTTCAACGGTTGGGGTTGTAGAAAGGCCTAAGTCAACCACATCAATGCCCAAGCCTACCAAGGTATTCATTACCAAGTTTTGAATCATGGCTCCCGAAATGCGCGCATCTCTGCCCACGACCACTTTATGCGTGTCTTTTTCGCGTTGTTGCTTTAGCCAAACGCCATAGGCTGCTGCAAATTTTACTGCATCAATAGGTGTTAAATTGTTTCCAACGGTTCCGCCAATGGTTCCTCTAATTCCTGAAATCGATTTTATGAGTGTCATAGTATGTTTTGAAATTACAAGGCAAATATAACATTTCAAAACCGTAAATCTTAACAAGGAATTCGTAAATTTCACAAATGAATTACTTAGCACATATTTATCTTTCAGGAGAAAACGAATTGGTTACCATTGGAAACTTTATTGCCGACGGTATTAAAGGGCAATCGTACAAAAAATATCCCGTGCCCATACAAATGGGCATTTTGTTGCACAGACATATTGATAGCTTTACCGATTCGCACGACATTGTTAGGCAAAGTACCAAACGGTTACATGAAAAATATGGGCATTATTCGGGCATTATCGTGGACATTCTTTACGACCATTTTTTGGCTAAAAACTGGAGCACCTATTGCGACATTCCATTAAAAACCTATGTTGAAAATTTTTATAGTTCTTTAGAAACACATTATGACCTGTTGCCATTGCGCATACAAAAAATGATGCCTTATATGATGACCGACAACTGGTTGCTAAGTTACGCGACCCTTGATGGGATTTCAAGAGTTTTAGAAGGCATGAATAGGCGTACCAAAAACCGTTCGGGCATGGACCAAGCTATTTTAGAACTAAAACAATTTTACGAGGAGTTTGAAACCGAGTTCTCTATTTTTTTTGATGCGCTGATTCAATATTCAAAACAAACATTAAACACATTGAATAACAGAAATATTTAACAATGTTACATGTGTAGTTTGCAATAATTTATTAGAAGCCGTAACATACCTGTAAAATATGAACCTGTAATTAGTGCGGTCGATAGAATACTTGTTTTAAAGGACGAACCGTTAGAAGGTGTTGCCGATTATCGAAAGGATGATACTGCTGTCGGTTTTTAATCTTTTTATTAGTTTAAAGAATTAGTAATTAATAATTTAGCTATTATATTTAGCATATTCATATAATATTTTTTTAATGAAACCTAAAAGACTCATAAAAATAATAGTAGGCGTTATTGTGTTTTTAACGCTACCCAGCCTCCTGTTTTTTGGGTTTGCTTATTTTAAATATAATGAAGAGTTACCCATTGGTGTTCAAGGGAAGCAGGCCGATAGTTTGGCAACCAACATGCTTGAAGCACTAAATTATAAAGCCTTTAAAGATACCAAATACTTGGAATGGACCTTTAAAAAAAAGCACCATTATAAATGGAAAAAAGCAAAAAAAACCTGTGATGTTTACTGGAAAGAATACAAGGTAAGCCTCAATTTTAACGATGCTTCGCAAAACAAAGCGTTTGTGCATAGTTTTAGGGTTGACGGCGAATTAGCAGAAGAACTTATTGCCAAAGCCATTACCTATTTTAACAACGACTCGTTTTGGTTGGTTGCACCCTACAAAGTATTTGATTCGGGTACCGAACGCCGCCTAGTAACTTTAGAAAACCAAAAAGAGGCCCTTTTGGTAACCTATAAAAGCGGCGGAACCACCCCCGGCGATTCCTATTTGTGGCACTTTGATGGTTCTGGCAAACCCATGAGTTTCCAAATGTGGGTTTCCATACTGCCCATTGATGGTTTAACGGCTACTTGGAGCGATTGGACCACTACCGAGAGCGGAGCTCAATTACCGGTATTCCATAAAATGGGTATTTTTGGTTTAGAAATAAGCCATATTAAAGGAACGTTTTAAAGCCATTAGTTGCAGTTTTTTGCAATTCAACATTCCGTCTTCACGGTCTAAATTTTTTTTTTTTTTGCGCCAAGATGCAAAGCAGCAAATAATAAAAATAGAAATAATTTTTATTCCTCTAAAAACGATACTAAAACTCTAAAATCTACCCCTTCTGCCCTACGAATTGTTGACTTTTAGATTTAAACAACACGTTAAAGCTGGTTAAACTGCCATAAATTCTGGTGATGTATTGTTGTAAGTCTATTTTTCCTTGTTCATCCAAATCGCTGGCATTTATGCGCTGTTCCATTACCCGTAACCGATCGCGTACCATGGTTATTTTATGAAAAAACGTGTCAATGGGCAGTTCATAGGGTTTTAAATTCGTATCCGCAGGTTCTAAAATTAGTTTTCCCTCTTTGTATTTATCGGCAATGGGCACAATTTCACTGGCATCACTCCATTTTTTTAAAATGTTTACCAAGCTACTTTCAATATCAAAAAAACTAACGGTATCCACATCGCCATCGGCTGCTTCAATAATTTCAAAAGAGCTATCCAAATCAATGGTTTCCAATCCATTATCAATAAAAGTTACCCAATAATGCTGGGATGTTACGTTGGTTACTACGCCTTTTCCAAATGTAGCATGATTAATTCTTGATCCTATTCCTAATAATTTCATAATTGTAATGTTGATTTTCTTCTGTTTTACAATTATAATAAATTATATCACACATCTCAAAAAACTTAAAATTTAATTGCCAATAAACACTCCGTTTTGTTAACATTTACATGGCCACAATACCATAGAATAGTTAAATATTTGCAAAGTAGCCCGAAAAATTAGGGTCATCCTACTATTTTAGCAAGCAACATTAATGACAACATAAAATTTTAGGTGATGAAAAAAATTATATTTTTATTGTGTGCATTTACCACTTTTGTTTTTGCAAACAACACAAAATCAATTGATAGCGTACAAAACGAACCACAAGTTGGCACTGTGTTAATTATTAATGCAACCTCAAACACTACCTACAACCACATTAAATTTCCGAAATTGAATACCATTGCAAAGCGAGGCCATCTAGCAAATTACAAAAGTGTGCACGGAAAACGTGTAGTAGTAAAGGAAATTATCAAAAACAACCAGGGCTTAACACACGTACTTTTAGAAAAAGAGGATAAAACCAAGTTTTTCGGATTTCAAAAACAGGTTAAAGCAAACTACACAAAGGCCATTGCCGCAGGTGAACTGTTACAAGCAAATTAGTAGTAACCATTTACAATAAATAATTGAAATGCTTTAAGCACGTTTTTTTTTGAAAAATCAAACGTCTAAAATATGCAATGGCCCGTATAAGTAAAATATATTGTTTTGATTGATAAGAAATTAAATAAAAAAAATGCATGAAGTTAGCTGCCCAAGTTATAGGTTTTATAGTATTGCTTATCTTTTTTAGCAGCTTTAAGTCTTCTTATATAATAAAGAAAAACAACACATTTTATCTGGGGGTGCAACAAGATTCGGTTTTAACCGATAGCATCGCGATAGACTCCTCGGTTGTATCCTACACGCTTTATAAAGAGGGTGTTCACGCCTCATACTATCACGATAAATTCAATGGCAGAAAAACCGCAAGTGGCGAAAAATTTGATAACAACTTGTACACCGCAGCCCATAAAACCCTGAAATTCGGCACCAAATTAAAAATTACAAACCCACTTAATAATGAATCTGTAATTGTTACCGTAAATGATCGTGGCCCATTTACAAAAGGCAGGGAAATAGACCTATCCAAAAAAGCCTTTATGGATATTGCCAACTGCAAACTCCCTGGTTTTTTAAACGTAACCATTGAAATTATTGAAGAGTAGCTGCTTTAAATTTTCACGATAAATCTTCACATCTTTTTAACAACTAAAACCGTAACTTTGCACTCCTGTCTGCAAAACAGGCAGTTTGTCTATAATTTATGAGCCAATTCGACGATTTTATTGAAGTAAAAGGAGCTAGAGTCCACAACCTAAAAAATATTGATGTATCCATTCCCCGCGAAAAACTGGTAGTTATCACTGGTTTATCGGGCAGTGGCAAATCGTCGTTGGCGTTTGATACTATTTATGCCGAAGGACAGCGCCGTTACATTGAAACCTTTTCAGCCTATGCGCGTCAGTTTTTAGGCGGTTTGGAACGTCCTGATGTAGATAAAATTGATGGTCTTTCGCCCGTTATTGCCATCGAGCAGAAAACCACCAGTAAATCACCCCGCTCAACGGTGGGCACCATTACCGAAATTTACGATTTTCTGCGGTTGCTCTACGCCCGTGCCAGTGATGCTTACAGTTATAACTCGGGCGAAAAAATGGTAAGCTATAACGATGAACAAATAAAAGAACTCATCATCAGCGATTTTAAGGGTAAACGCATCAATATTCTAGCCCCCGTGGTGCGTTCCAGAAAAGGGCATTACCGCGAACTGTTCGAGCAGATAGCCAAACAGGGCTTTGTAAAAGTAAGAACCGATGGCGAGATAAAAGACATTACCAAAGGCATGATGCTGGATCGGTACAAAATGCACGATATTGAAATTGTTATTGATAGATTGGTTGTTGATGATGCTTCGGAAAATGATAAACGCCTCACGGAAACCATTAATACTGCCATGTACCACGGTGAGGACGTGCTGATGGTTTTAGATCAGGACACCAACGAAACGCGCTATTTTAGTCGCAACTTAATGTGCCCTACTTCGGGCATTTCATATCCAAATCCTGAACCAAACAATTTTTCGTTCAACTCGCCCAAAGGTGCCTGCGACACCTGCAATGGCATAGGGACGCTTTATTTGGTCAACGAAAAGAAGATAGTTCCAGATGCATCGCTTTCCATTAAAGCCGGTGCCCTAGCGCCCCACGGGCCAGAAAAAAGCAGTTGGATTTTCAAACAGTTTGAAACCATTGCGCAACGCTTCAACTTCAAGTTAACCGATGCCTATAAAGATATTCCCGAAGCTGCAAAAAAAATGATCATGTATGGTGGCAATGAAAAGTTTTCGGTTGAAAGTAAAACATTGGGCGTAACCCGCGATTATAAAATAGATTTTGAAGGGGTTGCCAATTTTATTGAAAACCAATACAAAACGGCCGAATCGACTTCGTTAAAGCGTTGGGCAAAGGATTATATGGACAAGGTGAAATGTCCGGAATGTGATGGCGCACGATTAAAAAAAGAGTCGCTTTACTTCAAAATAAACAATAAAAATATCGCTGAACTTGCTAATGCCGATATTAGTGAACTCACCGCATGGTTTGATGATTTACATAACCATTTATCGGAAAAGCAATTTAAAATTGCCGAAGAGGTTTTAAAGGAAATTAAAGCCCGATTGCAGTTTCTGTTGGATGTTGGCTTGGATTATTTATCATTAAACCGAAGCTCAAAATCACTTTCAGGTGGCGAAGCACAGCGCATCAGGTTGGCAACACAAATAGGCTCGCAATTGGTGGGCGTTCTGTATATTTTAGACGAACCCAGTATTGGTTTGCACCAGCGCGATAACGAAAAACTGATTAATTCTTTAGCGTCACTTCGTGATATTGGCAACTCGGTTATTGTGGTCGAACACGACAAGGACATGATTGAACGTGCCGATTATGTTATCGATATTGGCCCCAGGGCAGGAAAACACGGTGGGGAAATTATCAGCATCGGCACGCCCAAGGAACTTTTAACGCACCATACCCTAACTGCCGATTATTTAAGTGGTGCAAAAAAGATTGAAATCCCAAAAAAACGGCGCGAAGGCAATGGCAAGTTCCTCGAACTTAAAGGCTGTACGGGCAATAATTTAAAAAACGTATCTGTAAAATTTCCTTTAGGAAAAATGATAGGCGTAACCGGAGTTTCGGGAAGTGGCAAATCGACCTTAATCAACGAAACCCTATATCCCATCCTCAACACCCATTATTTTAACGGGGTTAAAAAACCAATGCCCTATAAAAGCATTTCGGGCTTGGAGCATATCGATAAGGTGATTGATATTAACCAATCGCCCATTGGCAGAACGCCACGAAGTAATCCGGCAACCTATACCAAAACCTTCGATGAAATCCGCAGCTTGTTCGCAAAAATCCCCGAAGCCATGATACGTGGGTATAAAGCAGGCCGTTTCAGTTTTAATGTTCCGGGAGGCCGGTGCGAAACTTGCCAAGGTGGCGGTTTGCGTGTTATTGAAATGAATTTTCTGCCCGATGTGTATGTAGAGTGCGAAACCTGCCAAGGCAAACGTTTTAACCGAGAAACCCTAGAGATACGGTACAAAGGAAAAAGCATCAGCGATGTGTTGGACATGACCATTGATGAAGCCGTTTCGTTCTTTGAACATATTCCAAAAATACACAATAAGCTTAAAACCATCATGGATGTTGGTTTGGGCTACATCACCTTGGGGCAACAAAGCACCACGCTTTCCGGTGGGGAAGCACAACGGATTAAATTGGCTACCGAACTATCAAAAAGAGATACCGGCAACACCTTTTATATATTGGATGAACCAACAACAGGCCTGCATTTTGAGGATATCCGTGTGCTACTCATCGTACTGAACAAATTGGCCAATAAAGGCAATACCGTACTTATTATCGAACACAATTTAGACGTTATAAAAACCGTTGACCATGTTATTGATATTGGTTATGAAGGCGGAAATGGTGGCGGACAAATTATTGTGGAAGGAACACCAGAAGAAGTTGCAGGCCATAAAAAAAGCTATACGGCAAAATTTTTGAAGAAGGAATTAACGAATTAAAACTTATGAGCTTATTAACGGCAAAACCAAAACAACCAAACAACCAAACAGCCAAACAACTATGAGAAGAGAACAACATTCAAAAGCATGGAATGAAATAAAAACAAACGATTCCTGGGCCATTTTTAAAATTATGGGCGAATTCGTTAGCGGCTATGAAAAATTAAGTAAAATTGGACCTTGTGTTTCCATATTTGGTTCCGCTAGAACAAAACCAGACCACGCCAACTATAAACTAGCTGAAAGTATTGCAAAACGCATCGTAGAAGCAGGCTACGGCATAATAACGGGTGGCGGTCCGGGCATTATGGAAGCTGGCAACAAGGGAGCGCATATTGCTGGCGGTACCTCGGTAGGTTTAAATATAGAACTGCCTTTTGAACAGCACGACAATCCGTATATCGATTCGGATAAAAGCTTGGATTTTGATTATTTCTTTGTACGAAAGGTCATGTTTGTTAAATACTCGCAAGGTTTTGTGGTCATGCCCGGTGGTTTTGGCACATTAGACGAGTTGTTTGAAGCCATCACCTTGATACAAACCCATAAAATTGAAAAATTCCCAATTATTTTAGTGGGAACCTCGTTTTGGAAAGGGCTTTTGGACTGGATAAAAACGACCCTACTGGATTCGTTTGCAAACATTAGCGCAGGCGATATGGATTTGATCCATTTGGTTGATACTGAAGATGAAGTTATCGAAATATTGGATGCCTTCTACAAAGAATCTGGTTTAAGCCCCAATTTTTAACGTATCCCAACCACGTTATTTTACTATATTGCAGCGCCTTATGAATTATTAACCTTTAATGTTTAAACTATAAATTGAATTTTCGTCTCTTAAGTTGTTTTCTGTGTGTTTTTGTGTGTTGTGCTGGCTTTAGTCAAAATAAATTGGACATAAAGGCTGTTTTTGATATTGAAAACAAGCAAATTAAGATAGTACAGACCATACAGTACCAAAACACCACCCAAGACGAATTACAGACCATATACTTAAACGATTGGAACAACAGTTATGCCACCAAAAAAACACCCCTTGCTTTAAGAATTGCCGATGAATACAAAAACGATTTTCACTTGGCAAAGAACAATGAACGCGGTTTTTCGGTTATAACCGCCATCAAACAACAAGGGAAAGATCTGGAGTTCCATCAGCTTAAAAACCAAGGAGATGTGGTTCAGGTTGAACTTTTGGAACCTTTAAAGCCTAATGCAAATTACAGCCTCCAACTTGAATACTTGGTACAAATACCCAGCGATAAATTTACGGGCTACGGAATAACAAATACTGGCGATTTGAATTTAAGGTATTGGTACATTACGCCCGCTGTTTATAACGGCAAATGGCATTATTACAGCAATAAGGATTTGGACGACCTTTTCATTCCGCCTTCCGATGTTACCATTGAAATTGAATTTCCCAAAGGTTACAAATTAACCTCTGAATTGGATATTAGCAACGAGACGAAGCTTGACAATAAACACATCGTAACACTCCAAGCAAAAAAAAGCATCAACAGTAAATTGTTTTTAAGCAAAGTTTCCAATTTCAATACCATTGAGTCTGATGGCTTTTCAATTATTTCCAATATCAACGATGAAGGTCTGGAAATGATAGAAAAAGTTTTAATCACTGAAAAAATAACTAAGTTTATTCATAAAAACTTTGGCAATTACCCACAAAACAAACTTCTTTTGACCGAGATTGATTATGAAAAAGACCCCGTTTACGGACTAAATTTTCTGCCCAACTTTATAAAGCCCTATCCCAACCACTTTCAATACGAGCTTAAATTGTTAAAAGTGGCACTTCATAATTACTTGGAAAACACGCTATTAGTTAACCCAAGAACCGATCAATGGCTGCTCGATGGCATCCAAATATATTTTATGATGAATTATGTGAACGAGCATTACCCAAACATGAAGTTTTTAGGCTCGTTGGCAAAAATTTGGGGCATTCGCTCATTCCATGCCGCCGATATGGATTTTAACGACAAGTACATTTTGGGATATATGATGATGGCAAGAACCAACCAAGACCAGCCTTTAACCATGGCAAAAGATTCGTTGTTAAAATTCAATTATAGCATTGCCAACAAATATAAAGCTGGAGTGGGTTTAAAATATTTGGGCGATTTTATCAACCATGATATTGTGGCCAACGGTTTATCAAACTTTGTTATCGAAAACAAGCTGAAACCGGTATCAACAACCGATTTTGAAACCTTTTTAAAGGCCAGAACCGATAAAAATATCGATTGGTTTTTTTCCGATTATCTGAATACCCGAAAAAAAATTGACTTCAAAATAAAAAATGTTGTAAAAACACCCGATTCCATAACGCTAACCGTTAAGAACAAACGCGATAATAGCATGCCAATTTCGCTATACACGCTAAAAAACGACAGCATTATTTCAAAAATATGGATTGAAAACATTTCAAATAGCAAAACATTCACCATCCCTAGAAACGAAGCCAACAAACTGGTTTTAAACTATAACAACGTTATTCCCGAAATTAATGAGCGCGATAATTGGAAATCGCTAAAAGGCTTCTTTTTTAACAACAAACCTTTGCAGTTCAGACTGTTTAAGGACATGGAAGACCCCAATTACAACCAAGTGTTCTTAATGCCCATACTGCAATTCAACAATATTTACGATGGTGTAAACCTGGGCGTTAAAATGTACAACAAAACCATTTTAAGAAAACTTTTCAATTATAAATTTGAACCGCAGTATTCACTAAAATCCAGAACCATCACAGGTTCGGCGTTTGTGTCCATGTCTCATCATTTAGAGAATACGAGCTCGCTCTATTCCATAAATTACGGCATTGGTACTGCTTATGTTTCGTATGCCCCCGACCTTTTTGTGCGCCAAATAATACCATCCTTAAGTTTTATGTTTCGCGAAAACAACGACCTGCGTTCAAACAAAAAGCAAGCACTAACTTTCAGGTATATTGATATTAACAGGGACAAAGACCTTAACAACGTATTTACAACCACCGAGCCCAACTACAATGTTTTTAACGCACGCTATATTGATTCGGATGACAACTTAATAAATTTCAGCAAATGGTACACCGATTTACAAATTGCCAAAACATTCAGCAAACTATCCTTCAATTATGAATACCGACGCTTGTTTGAGAGCAACAGGCAATTAAACCTGCGTTTTTTTACGGGCGCATTTTTAAGTAACCGCAACAATCCCAACTCTTCATATTTTAGTTTTGCTTTGGATAGGCCCACCGATTATTTATTTGAATATCCCTACTTAGGTCGTTCTGAAGCATCCGGTATTTTCAGTCAGCAATTCATCGATGCCGAAGGTGGCTTTAAGTCAAAACTAGAAACCCCTTATGCAAACCAATGGATTTCAACCGCAAATATTAGCACAACCTTATGGAAATACGTGCTGCTTTACGGCGATATGGGCCTTGTTAAAAGTAAAAATGAAGATGCCAAATTTGTTTACGATTCGGGCATTCGGGTTAATTTAGTAACCGATTATTTTGAAATATATTTCCCATTGTATTCCAATTTAGGTTGGGAAATAGGTCAACCCCACTACGACCAAAAAATACGTTTTAAATTCACCGTCGATCCACAGGCCCTTTTTGGTTTGTTTAGAAGGCGCTGGTATTAACCGCAATCTATTGTATTATTGTTTTTAAATACTGTTTTTTATTAAATATTTATTAGTTGATATTAAAAAACACCGCATATTTTTTAATTATACGGAATCACTTGTTCTTAAATTTAATTGTGAAAACCGCAAACTTTAACTATTTTTGTAAAAGCTAAAGCACACGGTACATGCAAACAGTTCCAGATTTGAAAAACAATATCTCTTTTGACGATTTTAAAACCGAGGTTTTAAACGATTACAAAATAGCTTTAAAAAGCAGGGAATGTAGTTTGTTGGGGAGGCGCGAGGTATTAACAGGAAAAGCAAAATTCGGAATTTTTGGCGATGGTAAAGAAATACCGCAATTAGCCATGGCCAAAGCCTTTAAAAAAGGCGATTGGCGCTCGGGCTACTACCGCGACCAAACCTTTATGATGGCTATTGATGGCCTTACCATCGAGCAATTTTTTTCAGGATTATACGCAAACACCGATTTAGAACTAGAACCCATGTCGGCAGGACGCCAAATGGGCGGGCACTTTGTAACCCATAGTTTAAATACCGATGGTAGCTGGAAAGACTTAACCAAACAATATAACTCAAGTGCCGATATTTCGCCCACAGCGGGCCAAATGCCCAGGTTGTTGGGGTTGGCACAAGCTTCAAAAATATTTAGGGAAGTTGAAGGCATCAACACAACAAATTTTTCAGTAAACGGCAACGAAGTAGCTTGGGGCACCATTGGCAATGCCAGTACCAGCGAGGGCTTGTTTTTTGAGACCATTAATGCTGCAGGCGTACTTCAAGTACCCATGGTTATTAGTATCTGGGACGATGAATATGGTATTTCGGTACATGCCAAACATCAAACAACCAAGGAAAATATCTCAGAAATATTAAAAGGATTTCAAAGAGAACATGGTGCAAATGGTTTTGAAATACTCCGTGTAAAAGGATGGGATTATCCAAATTTAATTGAAACCTACCAAGAAGCTGCCAGTATAGCCAGGGAAGAACATGTACCTGTATTGATTCACGTTTTAGAGCTCACACAGCCTCAAGGGCACTCTACTTCTGGCTCGCATGAACGCTACAAAAGTACCGATCGTTTAGCTTGGGAAACCGAGCACGATTGCAACACCAAAATGCGCGAATGGATTATTGAAAGCGGCATTGCTACTAATGAAGTACTGCTTGAAATTGAAAGAACCATCAAGCGTGAAGTTAGGGAAGCCAAAAAGAACGCATGGAACTTGTATTTAAAACCCATTTTAAAAGACCAAAGCGAACTGGTAATCCTGCTCAAGCAACTGGCAAGCACCAGTGTTAACGGTGTTTTTATTGAAAAGATAAAAAACAGCCTCTTGGCACTTGACGAGCCCAACCGAAAGGATATTTTATCGAATGCCCGAAAAGCGCTCATGCTCACTATTGGTGAAACTTCCGCAGAAAAAGAACAACTCGCCAATTGGATTACAAAAAAAATTGAAACCATTCAGCCGCTATATAGCTCACATTTATATTCTGAAACCTATCGCTCAAACAATCTTATTAAAGAGGTTAAAGCTAATTACGACCAAGATGCCGAACAAGTTGATGGCCGAATTATTCTGCGGAATAACTTTGAAAACATCTTCAACAACTATCCTGAAGCACTCGTTTTTGGGGAAGATACTGGTAATATTGGCGACGTAAACCAAGGTTTGGAAGGACTGCAGGAAAAATTTGGGGAACTCAGGGTTTCCGATGCAGGCATTCGGGAAGCCACCATTATTGGCCAAGGCATTGGCATGGCGTTACGCGGGTTGCGACCCATTGCCGAAATTCAATATCTGGATTATATTCTATATGCTTTACAGATAATAAGCGACGATTTGGCAACGACCCATTACCGTACCAAAGGCAAACAAAAAGCACCTTTAATCATTAGAACCCGTGGACACCGGTTAGAAGGTATATGGCATTCCGGATCGCAAATGGGCGGCATTTTAAATTTGGTTAGAGGCGTAAATGTGTTGGTGCCTAGAAACATGACCAAGGCCGCTGGTTTTTATAACACCCTTTTAAAAGGTGATGATCCCGCCATTGTTGTTGAATGTTTAAATGGCTACAGGTTAAAAGAAAAAATGCCCAACAACCTACATGCCATCCAAACCCCTATTGGCGTTGTTGAAACCCTAAAGGAAGGTACCGATATCACACTGGTATCGTACGGTTCAACGTTGCGCATCGTAGAACAGGTAGCTAAAGAGTTGGTTGCCTATGGTATTGACGCAGAAGTGATTGACGTACAGTCCTTACTACCCTTCGACCTACAACACGACATTGCAAAAAGCATCAAAAAAACCAACAGAGTAATGATTATTGATGAAGATGTTCCCGGGGGCGCTTCAGCATACATTTTAAATGAAGTTTTAAACGTTCAAAACGCTTTTCAATATTTAGATAGCCAACCCAAAACACTTACCGCCAAAGCACACAGACCCGCGTATGGCAATGATGGCGATTATTTCTCAAAACCATCTGCCGAAGATATTTTTGAGGCTATTTATGGAGTTATGCACGAAGCAAACCCAACCTTATACCCAAAACTGCGATAATACTTTAACGATATAAAGCTATGAAAAAAAATGTTTCAGACTGGAGCCTGTTGATATTAAGAATTGGATTTGCGGGCATGATGCTTACCCATGGAATTCCTAAAATTAACATGCTTTTTGAAAGTCCCATAAAATTCGCAGACCCCCTTGGCCTAGGCGAAACCACAACTTTAGTGCTGACCATAATTGGCGAAGTGATTGCCCCTGTTTTGATATTGATAGGTTTTAAAACCAAACTCGCTTCAATTCCCGCCATTATCACCATGGTTGTGGCTGCATTCGTGGTACATGCCAACGACCCCATTGATGTGAAAGAAAAAGCACTGCTTTATTTAATCGCTTTCATCGCTATATTTTTGCAAGGTGCCGGTAAATATTCGGTTGATGGTTATAAAAAATAAATGGCTTTTAGGAACTAGTAATCGTTTCCTAACCCCAAAAAAAAAACAAATCTAGGATGCCTTTGCGCCAATTTGTACTTTTTAATGTTCACTACTGAAAATCAATAAACTAACCCGTTTGAAAACAGCATCAATTGTTGAAATAAAAAAGGAACTAACCCATTTATCCTACGACGAATTAGCAGACCTCTGTTTACGACTTTCCAAATTCAAAAAAGAAAATAAGGAACTCCTCACCTATTTGCTGTTTGAATCGCACGATGAAGATGAATACATCCAAAACGTAAAAAAACATATAGACGAAGAATTTGCCTCCATAAATACAGCAAGTTATTTCTATATAAAGAAAAGTGTTCGTAAAATATTGCGTAACATAAAAAAATACACGCGCTATTCCCAAAAAAAAGAAACCGAGGCAGCACTTTTAATTTACTTCTGCCTAAAACTAAAAGCTTTTAAACCTTCCATAAAGCACAATGTAACCTTAACGAATATTTACGAAAGGCAATTGCTTTTAGCAAAAAAAACAATAGCTACCCTGCATGAAGACCTACAATACGATTTTAATTTAAAGTTGGAAAACTTGTGAATTGTTAAATATTGCTTGCCAACATCAAGAAATTAGTTGAAATTACATAAAAATACCTTTATTTAGAATATTGAATAAAATTTCATTGGACATAGTTAACCTTTATGTTTTGTGAGGATGGTAAATAATCAACCAACAAAAAAGATTAACTTTGCTTAACAAAATTTTACTATACAAAAGCAGATGACTTATTACGACAGAATTAGAGAATTGACTAAAAATGTTCCTGTTGAATTGGTTGACTTTGAACAACCAAGAGATTTGGCAAGAACACCAACACAAGCATCTTCAAACTTTATTACAAATAAAGAACAAGGTGATTGGGCTGAAAACCTTGTCACAAGAGCAATAAATGAAAATTCTAAAAACTTTGCCGCAGTAAAATATGGCAAATCTGATGATTTAGTAGCTGGAGAAGATGGATTTGATACTTTTTATCAAGATTTCCAAACAGAACTTGACACAATTGGAAAACGACCTGATTTACTTATTTTTAAGAAATCTGATTTTGACGATAATTTAGGATTTGACATTAGCCAAATTCCACATAATCATATTACAGATTATGTAAAAAAAGCAATAGCTGGAATTGAAGTTCGTTCAAGTGCTTTTTTAATTGACAAATATGAAGAAGCAATGCAAATAAGAACTCAAAAGTTCACTGAAATTGCTTTTCAAACTAGAGATATAATACTAGCAGAATTTATAGATGTTTTAGAACATCCAAGTAGAACAAAATACATTACTTTATTAAACACATTAACTCCTGAAACTATTTCTATTTTTGATTTCAAAGTTCCAGGTTGGAGGTCAAATGAAAGACTTATAGAAGTAAATAATTTATTCAAAAGATTAAAAGTTGCTATAAAAGAAATTCAAAAAAGGGACTATCTTTCAATAACTCCAAAAGTTGAAGACATTAAAGTTGTTTACAAATGGATAGAAACATTCAATGTACCACATTTTTATTTCCAAGTATTTTTTGATAAGGTATTTGGTATTTCATTTGAACAAATTCTAACAATTATCTCCAATTCTGATAATGATGGCGTAATTTTTTCGGTTGAAAAAGATGTGCAAAATCAAAATAAAACAACAATAAAAATCAACTCAAAAACTGGTTATCCGATTGCTTCAAAGGTTGATGAACCAACTCACGAAAGCATCAGAAAAGAAATGGACAGAGGTCGTTTATTGTTTTATGTAACATTTAAAGGAGGAACTGCATATCTTGATTTAGATAATTTACGAAATATTTTAGGAATAAAAGAAGCTGAATTTTAATGATAGAAACAACGGAACATATTGTTAATAATTCCATTGAAAGTGATTACTCAAAATCAATTTCTTTAGAGCATCGTAAAAAATTTGCACAATTTTTTACACCTTTTCCTATTGCTAACGCAATGGCTAAATGGATTTTAGGTAACAAACAATTGGAAACGGTTCTTGAACCAGCTTTTGGTCTTGGTGTTTTTTCAAGAGCTATATTAAACCAACAAAAAAAAATCAATATAAAAGGTTTTGAAGTAGATGAAATTATTCTTGGAAATGCAAAAGAATATTTTGATGATTTTGAAAATGTAAATCTTCAGTTACAAGATTATATGTACAATGATTGGAAAAACAAATATGATGGGATTATTTGTAATCCGCCCTACTTTAAATTTCACGATTACGACAATAAAAATATTTTAAAAGAAATTGAAACTAATCTTAAATGTAAGTTGAATGGCTTTACAAACCTTTACACACTATTTTTATTAAAATCAATTCATCAATTAAGTAAAAATGGACGTTGTGCCTATATAATTCCTTCGGAATTTTTGAATTCTGATTACGGAAAATTGGTAAAAACTTATTTAATAAAAAGTAAAACATTAAGACATATTATTGTAATTGACTTTGAAGAAAACGTATTTGATGACGCTTTAACAACTGCATCAATTATACTTTGTGCAAATGACAATTTAAAAGATAAAGTTCAGTTTAGTAATATCCATTCATTACAAGATTTAAGTAAGATAGATGAAATAATCAATAAATATCCTAACCTTTCAGAAACAGAACAGACATATAGTTTTACTGAATTAAATCCAGAGATTAAATGGAAAGCTTACTATCAAAAGCAAAATAGCATTAAATTTAAAAATCTTGTTCCATTTTCGACTTATGCAAAAGTAGTTCGTGGCATTGCAACAGGTTCTAATGAATATTTTACTTTTAATCTTTCAAAAGCCAAGGAATTTAATATTGACGAACAATATTTATTACCTTGTATTTGCAGTGCAAAAGATGCCAAAACATCATTTTTCACTAAACAAGATTTTGAAGAATTAAAGAAAAGTAACAAATCTGTTTTTCTTTTTAACGCTCAAAATTCAACTGATAAAAATATAAGTTCATATATCCAAAAAGGTGAAAGTGAAGAGATAAATAAACGCTTTCTTACTGCAAGTAGAACTCCTTGGTATTCATTAGAAAATAGAAAACCTGCACCAATTTGGGTTTCTGTTTTCAATCGGTCAGGTTTGCGGTTTATTAGAAATGAAGCTAATATTTCTAACTTAACTTCATACCACTGCATTTATCCAAAACAAACAAGTTTGTTTTCTGAAATTGATATTGATTTACTTTTCGCTTATCTATTAACAGATACTGCTAAACAAATTTTTGAAGACAACAGTCGACAGTATGGTAACGGACTACAAAAATTTGAACCTAACGACCTTAATAAAGGAATGATGCTTGATTTAGGATTACTTGACAAACAGACATCAAATCATATTTTAAAACTGTACAAGGAATACAAAAGTTTAATTCTTGACAATAAAAATGGAGATGAAATAATAAATAAAATAGACAAAATATTAATTGATGAATACAGCGAAAAAAAGCGTTTTTCATAAAAACACCTTGATACGATATTTTAGGTATTGCTAAAGGTTCTATCCAATTTCTTTTCAAAATTTAAAATTAGCAATTATAAATTTGTTTCATCGCCAATTTAAGACTCTTAAAAAGCGCGCATTTCCCAAAAATCGCAAAAAAAATAATCATTTCCCAACCCACAATTTACAACGCATTGTTTGATTGCTAACGCCAATATTTTATCTTTACACCCTCAAAACAGAAATGATTTATGACGATTTCATACAATTGGTTAAAACAATTCATTAAAATTGATTGGACACCCGAACAAACCAGCGAACTACTTACCGATTTAGGCTTAGAAGTTGAAGGCATAGAAACCTACCAATCGGTTAAGGGCGGACTCGAAGGCGTTGTTATTGGCGAAGTATTAACCTGCATACAGCACCCAAACGCCGATAAATTAAAAATAACCACGGTAAACATTGGTGAAGGTACGCCCTTACAAATTGTGTGCGGCGCACCCAATGTGGCTCTTGGTCAAAAAGTTCCTGTGGCCACCATCGGCACCACCCTATATACCGAAACTGGTGAGCCATGGACGATAAAAAAAGGAAAAATTAGAGGCGAGGAAAGCCATGGTATGATTTGCGCCGAAGACGAACTTGGTCTAGGTACATCGTACGACGGCATCATGGTATTGGATGCAAACTTAAAAGTAGGAACACCCGTTGCCAACATTTTTGAAGTTGAAAACGATTTTGTATTCGAAATTGGCCTAACACCCAACCGTGCCGATGCCATGAGCCACCTGGGTACTGCCCGCGATTTAAGGGCGGGTTTAGTACAAAAGGACATTCATTTGGAGTTTATTACGCCATCGGTGAGTGCCTTTCACGTGGACAACCGTACCCTAAAAATAGATGTGGAGGTTAAAAACAAAGAATTGGCACCGCGCTATTGCGGACTTACCATTTCGGGAATAACGGTAAAAAAATCGCCCAAGTGGCTGCAAAATCGCCTTAAAGCCATTGGTTTAAAACCCATTAACAATATTGTAGATGCTACCAATTATGTGCTTCACGATATGGGGCAACCGCTTCATGCGTTTGATGCCGCTAAAATTTCGGGGAATAAAATAGAGGTTAAAACGGTATCTTCGGGCACTAAATTCATCACCTTAGATGGTATTGAACGTAGCTTGCATGAAGATGACCTAATGATTTGCGATACTGAAAAACCCATGTGCATCGCAGGGGTTTTTGGTGGCATCCATTCGGGGGTTTCAGAAAAAACCACCAGTATTTTCTTGGAATGTGCTTATTTTAATCCCGTTTCGGTTCGTAAATCGGCTAAAAGACATGGGTTAAATACCGATGCTTCCTTTCGTTTTGAACGTGGAATCGACCCCAACATCACAGAATATGCTTTAAAACGGGCCGCCATCTTGATTAAGGACATTGCAGGCGGTGAAATAAGCAGTGAGCTTATTGACATTTATCCGAAAAAAATTGAAGATTTTCAAGTGCGTTTAAGTTTTGAAAATGCGTCCAAATTGATTGGTGAGGAAATTCCGAAGGAAACCATCAAACGCATTTTAACTTCCTTGGATATTAAAATCAATAACGTTACCGAAACGGGGTTGGGATTAACCATACCATCCTACAGAAACGACGTGTTGCGGGAAGCCGATGTGATTGAGGAAATTTTACGTGTGTATGGCTATAACAACATACAAACCACCGAAAAAATTAATGCGTCCATTTCAAGTTCATCAAAATTTGAAGACCATAAAATCCAGAACATTATTGGTAGCCAACTAGCTGCTCAAGGTTTCTTTGAAATTCTTTCCAATTCGTTAACAACACCAAGCTACACAGCGCTAAGCGAGCACTTGAAAGAAGAGCACAACATAAACATTCTTAACCCTTTAAGTGGCGATTTATCGGTTTTACGCCAATCGTTGGTGTTTTCAGGATTGGAGGCCGTTGCGTTCAACATCAATAGAAGGCGCTCCGATTTAAAATTATTTGAATTTGGCAAAACCTACCACGGTTACACGAATTCCCGTGAAGAGTTCAAGCATTTGTCGTTGTTTGTAACCGGAAACCAACATCAAGAAAATTGGAACGTGCCCCATAACAAGAGTGATTTTTTCTTTTTGAAAGGCACCATAATGAGTCTTTTGGAACGTTTAGGTATTTCGAGGTTTAATGAAATGCCCATTGAAAACGACCTGTTTAGCGAAGGAATAAGCTTGGTTGCTGCAAAGTATAAATTGGTTGATTTCGGACTTATAAAAAAACCCATATTAAAACATTTTGATATTTCACAAGATGTATTATTTGCCGATTTTAACTGGGATGCTATTTTAGAACTTGTAAAACAACAAAAAGTTGGTTTTAAGGCCATTTCGAAATATCAAGAGGTACGTCGCGATTTTGCCTTATTGATTGATGACAACGTAACCTTTGAATCGATTTATAAACTCGCCAAACAGAGTGAAAAACAACTTTTAAAAAGCGTGAATTTGTTTGATGTGTACCAAGGCAAAAATTTACCCGAAGGTAAAAAAAGCTATGCCGTTGGGTTTACGCTTCAAGATGAAAACAAAACATTAACAGATAAACAAATTGATAAAATTATGAGTAATCTACAATCTAATTTTGAAAAAGAATTAGGTGCGGAATTGCGCTAATTTTTCAACCTAAAATGTTAAAAGTCGGCAATTGCCGACTTTTTCTATTTAAAATACTTTATCTTTAAGTAAACACAAACACACAATGCCATGAATGATACAAACTATATTAAAATATTTACTGGCAATTTTATAATTGTACAGCGAATGGTACAGGAACTACAAAACAATGGTATAAACCCCGTTATTAAGGACGAAAGTGAATCTGGTAGGTTGGCAGGATTTGGCGCATCGATTCAAGGGGAACAGGAAATTTACATTAATAAAGACGAATTTGTAACCGCCAACATGGTTATAGAAAACATAAAAAAGGATTTACAATTGTAAGTCTTTATGCGTCATTGCGAGGAACGAAGCCATCTGTCAATTACTTTATTGTTGCTGTTTATACGTTCACTGCATACATTTTGCTTCGCAATTCCTTAATTTTTGGGTCTTGCATATATTCATCAAATGTGGTGTATCTATCAATAATACCATTTGGGGTAAGCTCTACCACCCTATTGGCTACGGTTTGTGCAAATTCATGGTCGTGGGTTGTAAACAAAATGGTGCCCTTAAAATTGGTGAGCGAATTGTTAAACGCCGTAATACTTTCCAAATCCAGATGGTTTGTTGGTTCATCGAGCATCAACACATTGGCCCTAACCATCATCATCCTACTTAACATACAACGCACTTTTTCGCCCCCAGAAAGCACGTTCGATTTTTTAAGCGCTTCTTCACCGCTAAAAATCATTTTTCCCAAAAACCCACGGATGTAAACCTCTTCACGTTCCTCTTCGGTAGTTGCCCATTGGCGCAACCAATCGACCAAGGTTAAGTCGTTATTAAAAAATTCGCTGTTATCAAGTGGCAAATACGATTGCGTTGTGGTAACGCCCCAATCAAAATTACCGGCATCTGCTTTAATTTTAGAATTCAATATTTGATAAAAAGCCGTGGTTGCCCTAGAGTCTTTTGAAAAAACCACCACTTTATCGGCTTTAGCAAGATTCAAATCGATATTTCTAAACAGCACATCTCCATCTTCACTTGTTGCTGCCAGTCCTTGAACATTCAAAATTTGGTCGCCCGCTTCCCTATCGCGCTCAAAAATGATGGCTGGATAACGGCGGCTTGTTGGTTTAATATCAGAAATATTAAGTTTATCAATCATCTTTTTTCTGCTGGTTGCCTGCTTGCTTTTTGCAACGTTGGCAGAAAAACGACGGATAAACTCCTCCAGTTCCTTTTTCTTTTCCTCGGCTTTTTTGTTTTGTTGCGAACGTTGGCGCGCCGCTAGTTGCGATGATTCGTACCAAAAGGTATAGTTGCCGGAATAATGGTTTATTTTCCCAAAGTCGATATCGGAAATGTGGGTACAAACCGCATCGAGGAAATGGCGGTCGTGCGAAACCACAATCACGCAGTTTTCATAATTTGCCAAAAAGTTTTCAAGCCATGAGATGGTTTCATAATCCAAATCGTTGGTAGGCTCGTCCATAATCAACACGTCGGGGTTTCCAAATAGTGCCTGCGCCAAAAGCACCCGCACTTTTTGTTTGCCATCCAAATCGCCCATTAGCGAATAATGGAATTCTTCCTTTATATCCAGGTTCGATAACATGGCGGCGGCATCGCTATCGGCATTCCAACCGTTCATTTCTTCAAAAAGCACTTGAAGTTCGCCTATTCTATCCGCGTTTTCATCCGAGTAATCGGCATAGAGCGCATCCATTTCCGATTTAATCTTATACAAGGGTTTATTGCCCATTAATACGGTTTCCA
Source organism: Mariniflexile maritimum (assembly GCF_009746565.1). Lineage (GTDB taxonomy): Bacteria > Bacteroidota > Bacteroidia > Flavobacteriales > Flavobacteriaceae > Mariniflexile > Mariniflexile maritimum. The sequence goes on along the minus strand of NZ_WRPN01000001.1, from coordinate 341,018 downwards.
AAACGGTATGGGCATCATATAGATTATGGTTTTGCTCTAAAACCGACATACGTTTTCCGCTTTCAAGATGCACATGGCCTGAAGTTGGGTCTTGCTTCCCGGAAATGATTTTTAAAAACGTTGATTTACCAGCACCATTGGCACCTATAATGCCGTAGCAATTCCCTGTGGTAAATGTGGTGTTTACTTCATCAAAAAGAATGCGTTTGCCAAATTGGACGGAAAGGTTTGAAACGGATAACATAGCTGTTTATTTTTTTGCAAAAGTAGAAAATTCAAACCGTTAGACGAAACTTAGTTTTGCATTTTTAATTAACCCCACTTTTAAGGCAGAAAACAACTGAAAGTTAAAAACGGCACCAATTCCAGAGCAATTGAGGCCCAAGTAAAGAGCATTGCAATTAGGCGTTTAAAAAACTGAGCTATTATCGGTTTTATTTAAAGATTTGGCGCATTAACATTTAACAGCGCCTTAACAGCACAGTTTAAATACAAACTCTATTTTTGTGGCATTAATATGCACGCTTCATTCAAAGCATAAAAAGTGTTGAATCGCTTAAACATATTGACAAAATTTGAGTTTTGGTTTGCGATAGTAACCAACGCTAAAACAAATGGACTTTTCTTATGAAATTACATTATTTCGGCTTGATTTTTATCTTAACGCTTTTTAATTGTAAAAAAGACGCAAACACCGGTGAGGAAAATTTTGCTTACCTAGGGGGCGAAATCATCAATCCTTATACCAATTTTGTGGTATTATTAAAAGCCGACAAACTGATTGACACCATCAAGCTTGATAATAAAAATAGGTTTATTTATAAATTAAACAATTTAGCGCCAGGGCTTTACTCCTTTTACAACGGTGGCGAAATGCAAGTGGTTTTGCTGGAACCTCGCGACAGCATCATTTTTAGACTAAACACTTTGGAATTTGACGAATCACTGGTTTTTACCGGTAATGGCGACAAAAAAAACAATTACCTAATTACCGAATTTTTGGAAAACGAAATTCAGGAAAACAAAATTTTCAAACTCTGCCAATTAAAACCCGATACCTACGAAAAACGGATTGACTCTATTAAAGATTTCAAATTAAAAAAATTCAATGAGCATAAAGTTAAATATGGTGCCTCTGAACTATTTGAAAAATTAGCATTGGCAAACATTGATTTTAGCTATTATTCCAGCAAGGAAGTGTATCCTTTTGTGCACCATGGCGGTAATAAAAGCGACATTATTAAATCGCTACCAAGCAATTTTTATGATTATAGAAAAGAAATAAATTACAACGACACGTTTTTAAAAGACATACATTACTATAATTCGTTTTTAAGATACAGCGTTAACAACCTGTCCCTGAAAAACCATTTGCACCATCATGCAAACGAATCTTTTAACTGGAATTCCTTATGCTATAATTTAGACCGCTTGCGTTTAATTGACAGTTTGGTAAAAAACAAGACCATTAAAAACGATTTGCTATACCATTTTACCACCAAATACCTGTTTAAAAGTTCCGATCATGAAGGCAATACCAAAATTTTAAATTCGTTTTTGCAGAAAAGCAGCAACGAAAACGATAAAACTGCCATTAAACGCTATGAAGCTTCATTAAACAATTTAAAAGCAGGTGCCTTATTGCCTGATATTAAACTGGTTGATTATAACAACAACGAATTCAGCATCAACACCTTAATCAATACCCCTACGGTTATCTGTTTTTGGTCGCATGCCTATTATGACCATTTTAAGGAAAGCCATTATAAACTAAACGAATTGAAGGCAAAATATCCAGAAGTTACTTTTATTGTTGTAAACGTGGATGAATCCAACACGGAAAACCCAAAACAATCGTTAAGGAAAAACCGTTTTGCCACCACAAATGAATATCAGTTTAAAACCCCAAAGGAAGCCATGGAAACACTTGCACTTCAACCCATTACAAAAACCATTATTGTTGATAAAAACAAAAAGATAGTTTACAACAATAGTAATATTTTTTCACGTGTTTTTGAAGAGCAGCTTCTGGGAGCCATCAACCGAAAATAATTATAATTTGTAATGCTTCATAAGCATCTTTTCATAAACGGTATCGGGTAAAACACGTTTCAGCACAATTGAAAATTTCTGCATAAACGCACCCACTTTATAATGCGGTTTTGGGTTTTTTGTGTTTATAACCTTTAAAACGGCCCGTGCCATTAAATTGGGGTCGCTGCCACTATCTACGTGGGCGTTCATTAATTCCAAAGTATTGCCGTAAGGTTTTTTATAAGGTGAATTTTCCAGAAGCGGCGCATGGTACCTGCCTGCCGCAATATTGGTGGCAAAATCACCCGGGGCTATGTTGGTCATTTTTATATTAAAGTCCTTTAATTCCATCCTGAACGCTTCGGTTAAAAGTTCCAAAGCGCCTTTGCTGGCACTATAAATACCGCGATACGGCAAGCCCATATAACCGGCAATAGATGTAATATTGATAATCAACCCCGATTGTTGCTTTCGCATTTGTGGCAACAATGCTTTGATAACGTTTATGGGGCCAAAAAAATTCGTATCGAAGTTCGCCTTAATCTCGCTTTCAGGAATTTCCTCAATGGCACCCGTTATGCCCGCACCTGCATTGTTTATTAGCACATCCAGTTTGCCTTCTTTTTTGATAATAGTAGTTATGGTTTGCTGGATGGTTTCCATTTTTTTTACGTCCAATTGCAAAATTGAAAACTTACTTTCTGTATAACGTTCAGGGTTTCTGCTGGTGCCATACACTATAAAACCTTTTTCGGTAAGAAACTCACCAATAGATTTTCCAATACCCGAAGAACCACCGGTAATTAAAACGACTTTATTCATTTGTAATTAAAAATTAATAATGTAAAATTAACAATGAAATCCTTTTTAACGAGTATAAAACTTAAAAGATTTGGAAATTGCTATTGGATTTGTGGTGTTGAAGATAGGGATTCACGTAGGAATAAAAAAAGGCAAGCTACCTACATCACACCGCTACGACCATTTACCTTTGCTGCGTTCCCGCCCTGGAGGATTCAACAGGAGCTGGTTGTGTAGGACTTGCCCGTGCAAATATACAATCTTTTAAAATTTTCACAATCATTTTTTAAACTGATTTTAAATAAATACCTTGCCTTAAATTTCAGTTTTCAAATGAACACATTCAAACACCTATTAATCATCCTGTTAAGCGGCGCCATGGTAGCTTGCGGATCGAATACAGGAAACAATAAAACAGATTTTAGTATCAATACCAACACAAATAAAGGCGATATTAGCAATAACGAAACCTTAATGCTTTCCTTAGAAAACAAAAAAAGCCTTCCCATAGATTCTGTGAGCTACAGCTTAGAAGGAAAAAAAATAGCTGAAAAAACCGATTTAAAAGATTTTAAACTTGGCAAACATACTATTGAAGCGAGCATTTACGTGGCAGGTGAAAAACAAGTGGCATCAACCGTTGTTACCATTTTAAACAGTGAGAGCCCAAAGGTTTTTACCTTTAAAATTATCAACGAATACCCGCACGACATCACATCCTACACGCAAGGTCTTGAATTTTTTGACGGAAAACTGTATGAAAGTACCGGGCAGTATAAAGAATCGAAGTTGCGATTGGTCGATTATAAAACGGGTGAAGTTCTTAAAAACATCAACTTACCAGACTCATATTTTGGCGAAGGCATTACCATTTTGAACAACAAAATATACCAACTTACATGGCAAGAAAACACAGGATTTATTTACGACCTCAACACCTTTGAAAAACTGAGCAGTTTTAAATACGGAACCAGTAAGGAAGGTTGGGGCATTTGCCACCACGAAAACACGATTTACAAAAGCGATGGCACCGAAACTATTTGGCTTTTAAATGCAGAAACTTTGGTGGAAGAAGACCACATTCAAGTATATACCAACAAAGGAAAAATTGTAGGTATTAATGAAATGGAATGGATTAATGGCCACATTTATGCCAATAGGTACCAAAAAGATGGTGTTGCCATCATCGACCCTAAAAACGGTGCCGTTATTGGCGTTATCGATTTTTCACCCTTAAAAAAACTGGTTACCCAACATGCTGGTTTGGATGTTTTAAACGGCATTGCCTACAACCCAGAAACCAAAACTATTTTTGTTACGGGCAAGCGTTGGGACAAACTTTTTGAGGTTCAAATTGTTGAGGAATAATACCTTATTCTTGTTTTGATTGGTGCCTAAAAAACGCATACGAAAACGGGATAAACATCAACCCTACCACAACAAAAATATAAAAAGCGTTCCGTAAACCGAATGCATGCGCTAAATAACCAATAAGCGGCGGGCCTACAAGCATACCAACAATAGCGTATGTGGAAACAATTGAAATTGCCATGCCCGGAGAATATTTTTTGGATGTTCCTGCCAACGCCAAGGTAGTGGGGAATATGGCCGCAGTACCAAAGCCCACAAAACAAAACCCCAATAAAGCCGACCAAAAATAAGGGAACAGTACAGCTATCAACACACCCGAAGCAATAAGCAAGGAACTTAAAACATAGGTTTTTTGAAGTCCAAACCTTTGTACCAACCTATCGGAAAGGAATCGCGAAAGCGCCATGGTGGTCATAAACGTTAAGTAACCATAAGTAAAGACTTCTTCTTTAACCACTTCCTTAAAAAACACCCCGCTCCAATCGAACATGCCACCTTCACAAACAGCTCCAAAAAATATAATCAAGCCCAAATACAATATAAAGGGGTCGGGTTTGCCTATTATCAATTTATTTCCGGAGGGCGATTTATCATTTTTAATCGTAAACGGATACGTTACTAAAGCGGCAACAAGCGTTATGACTGCAATAATAAGCAAATGAACCTGCATGGAAACAGCCATTTTTACCATGATGGTTGAAAAAGCAACACCTACCAATCCGCCTGTGCTCCACAAACCGTGAAAAGAGCCAATAACCCGTTTTTCGTAACGTTTTTGCAAGGTTATGGATTGCGTGTTAATGGCTATATTCAAAATACGCATGCAAAACGAAAACAAACAAATGGAAAGCACTAAAAAGAAAGGTGTTGTAGCAAAACCAATAAACGCCAACGCAAAACAAAAAAACACAAACGACACAACCAATGGGACGCGACTATCAAATTTTGAGACTAACCAACCCGAAATGGGCAATCCAACAAGCGAACTTATGGGCATGGCCAAAAGGATGGTGCCCAACTGCGCATCATTCAAATCAAAAAATGCTTTGATAGTAGGTATGCGCGATGCCCACGATGCAAAACAAATTCCCGAAAGAAAAAAATAGACACTTAAGGCAAATCGCTGCTTATTTTTTGACTCCATTTAATACACTAATTGCTTATTAAAAAACTAATAAAAATGGTTAGTTCCATTCCCGAAAAACGGTTTGTTAGTTTTTCAGAATGCAAAAATAGTGTATCATTTGCTTTCAATCCTATAAAAATGTGTTTAATCGTGAACAGGGCTTTGCGTACAAGGGCAGTTGCTTATTCCCTGTAAAAATTCCAATCCAATCGTAACAACGTGCGTGCCAGAATTAAAGCGCGATAAATCGTTCATAGTTACTTGGTATGCATAACCAAAGTAAAAAATATTCTTTTTAAAACCCACCATCGGCCCCACATTTAAGGGTTTAAAAAATTGGTCGTTAAGATACCTGTACGATATACCTGCCCAATAATAATCTTCATCTCTATTGAATTTCCTAAATTTAAAATTCACGTCGGTACTAGACCGTTTGTCGCTACTAAACATTTGGTAAAAAACAGATGGTTCAAATTCCAATCCACTTTTTTTAGGCCCTCGAAACGTATAACCCGAATATATTTGATAATTCAAAAGTAAGCGTGGTTCTATAACGGTGATGGCATCATCAATATTTTTCTTCAAAATGTTGTTGGCGTTAAAGCTTGCAAAAAAACCTTTGTTTCTGTATAACACACCAACGTCGAAATTATTATTTGAGTTCCGTCTATCATCGGTTAAAGGCGGCAGGCCAACGGGTTTTTTGATATTATCATTATTGATGCTTTCAACATCAATTCTGAAACTATTCAAGTTATATGAAATACCAAACGACAAATATTGTTTTGAATAATAATCTAAAATAAGATGGTGTGCAAACGAAAATTTAGCACCCGTTTGAAGCGTATAGCCATTTTTATCGTTGTAAAAGGACACGCCTACCCCTGTTCTATCGGCAATCCTAACATCGGCATAAACCGATTGGTTGTCGGGAGCATCTTTAATACCCACCCATTGGGTAAGCGCATTGCCTCTAATTTTTAAATTATCGCCAATACCCGCATAGGTGGGCGATACCACAAAATTGTTATCGGCCAAATATTGCGTGAATACAGGCAAGTTTAACTCTTGACCAAAGCTGTGTGCGATGGTCAAGAGCAGTAGATATATGATTAACTTTTTCATATTATTTTTTGTTTAGTGACAAAACCACTAATTAGCATTATCTATAAAGTGTAAAATGACCCACAAACTCACGTTTATCCTTTTTATCATTCAATCGCACCACATACCAATAATCGCCCGTTGGAAGCGCGACACCATTGTATGTTCCATCCCAATAACCGCCTATTTTCAAAGTTGCAATCATTCTACCATATCTATCAAAAATATCGAAAGTCATATCTTTATATTGCGTCACACATCCTGGTTCCCAAACTTCTTGCTTGCCATCATCATTAGGTGTAAAATAATTGGGAATACAAACATCGATATACTCAAAATACTTCGAGGCCGTGGCATAACAACCATAACTATCGGTTACCGTAACCGTATAATTGCCCGATTCATAGATAATAAAAGTATTACTACTTCCGTTGGAAACACCGTTTAAAGAATACTCATAAGTACCGGAACCGCCTGTTGTAACGGCTACAATTTCATTAATGCCCCCATCTTGAAGCGCAATAGCCAACGGCGTATAAGGTGCAATATCAAAAGGAAGCGTTGGTTTTTCGCAACCATTGGTATGCCGTACCGTAATGGTATGGTTTAAGCCTGCGGGCACATCGTTAAATATGTTGCTGGATTGATAGGTACCACCATCTAAAGAATAATCTAAATCTGCCAAATTAGTAATACTGGAGCCTACGGTTACCGTAACCGTGTTTGAAGTAAGGTTATTTGAACAGCCAAACTCCACAGCGACTTCTGGTTCAATCAACACCGATTTTGGAAAGGTAATGTTCCATTCGCTTTCACAATCAAGGGCATCTTTTATAAATATAATATGATCGCCACCCGACAAATTGGTAAAATCAAACGGCGTGTTTGCCAATATACCTGTTGTATAGGGTCCATTGACATCATCCAACGCAACACTGTAAGGTGCTGTTCCACCAGAAATTGATATGCTGAATTCACCATCCTTATCACCTTCACAAACTTCTGGAATTATCGACCCCGGCACAATAGTTAGTACCACAGGCAGCGGTTCATCAATCACAAAATCGAACAATTCAAAACAACCCAATTCGTCTTGCGCTATGGCCTGATAGGTTCCGGGTGAAAGATTTTCAAAGGTTGAAGTGTTGAAAAACTGATCCAATCGGGGTGAAATGGCATATTTTATAATGCCGGTTCCACCCGTAGCCGTAATTTCCAACTTACCATTGTTAGTACCCGGACAGGTAATGTTGGTAGGCGTAAAAATTGCCGTTAACGCTGTTAAAGGTTGTAAAATAGGAACTTGTGCGCTCGTTGTTAAACAATCGCCACTATCTACTTTTACCTGATATGTTCCTACGGCAAGTGCGGTAAACACTCCCGGACTGTTTTGAATTGCTCCCGGAATATCGGTACCTGAGGCATCCTGCAAGGTATAAACATAGCTTCCCAAGCCACCTTGTGCGGTTGCCACAATAACACCCGTAGCATCGCCAGCACAATTTATTTTTGCATTGGTTACATCTAAATTTACAACCAACGCTGGTAATGGGTCTATGGTAATTTCGTTGGAAACATTGGCTGTACATCCATTCGCATCCCTAATATAATATTGATATGTTCCAGACACCCCTTGTGGAATAGTAATGGTTACCGAAGCAGCAAACGTGCCCAATGAAGGCATAAACGTTGCATTGGTACTATATTCATATATGCCTGTGCCGCCTGTTGCGCTTAAAGTAAGTTGCGATCCAGTTGTACAGGTTTGCGAAGTAGCTTTAACCAAACTTGCCTGTACTTTTGTGGGTTCTGCAATGGCTATTACGGCTGAAATAAATTCACAATTATAACCATCATTCACAACTACTTGGTATGTTCCCGCACCCAAGCCACTAAATACTGGAGATGCTTGTGGGCCCGATGATGTTACGGTTGGTGCAAGCATTTGAAGTGTATAGGAATAGTTACTTCCTTGTCCACCCGATACCAAACTAGCCGTTATGCTAGCATTTGTATCGCCAAAACAGGATAATAACGTAGTATTGGCGTTTACCGTAGCTGTAATTGGCGGAGGAATAGTAAGTGTTACAGGACTAAATGCTGTACAATTTAGAGCATCTTTAACATTTACGATGTAATTACCCGCTGATAAATTTCTAAAAGTACCATTTGAGGAAAACGCCACGGTTGCAGCTCCCGTTAATTCATATTCATAAGTACCCCATCCACCCGTGGCAACAGCGGTAATGGTGCCTTTGCCATCATCACAGGTAACGCTTGATGTTTCCAAAGCCGTTAAGGTTAGTGGCGCAATGGGCGATGCAATTGTAATAATATTAGAGGTGTTTGAACAAAACGGACTGGCAGTTTCGGTTACCAAAACAGTATAATTTCCTGCAAACAAACCTGTGATGGTTTGCGGATTTGATGCCGTTGTATTTCCTGTGCCCGTAGCTACCGGTGTACCCAAATGATCGAATATCTGATAAGTATAAGGTCCCACATAACCCGAAACGTTCAATTGGAACGTTCCATTATTAGCGCCAAAACAAGTAACTGCCGTTGGTGCAGCCGTGGTGATTATTGGTTTTGTTGCTGAAGGCAATACAATGGAAACGGTTTCGGTACAGGTGGTAATGGCATCGGTGATTGTAACCGTATAAGTACCAGATGGAACACCAGAAATAACATTTCCACTGATACTGATAGAAGGTGCGCTTGAATTAATCGTATAGATATAAGAACCCGAACCACCAGAACCAGCAAGCGTGATAATGCCATCATCATCATTACAAGTTGGCATGGTGCTTACTGTTGGTATCAAACCAAGTGGAGCCTCAATAGTAACAACTACCACGTTTCCGCAGCCATTCGCGTCCTTAACTTCAATGGTATGGGTTCCCGATGAAAGATTGGATATGGTGAACGGTGCCACTCTAGTTTGGAACGCACCCCCATTAATACTATAACTGTGTGGCGACATACCGGGTGTTGCTAAAGCTACATCGATAGAAAAGTTGCCTTCGGTTACGGTACATTGGTTACTGGTTGATGCAGTAATTGTTGGAATGGAGTCTGAAGGTATTACTAAAACAGGGGTTGATTTTATACAACCATAAGCATCTTTTACATGCACATAATAACTACCAGCATCCTGATTGAATACATTTGCCGAAGCCCAAGCTGGATCTGATGCCAATGGTGCAACTGCGGAAGTTGTTAACTGATAGGTATAAGGTGCTGTTCCATCTTTAGCTATGGAGGTGATAACGCCTGAATTAGGATTACAATTGGCGTTTTTGGTAACAGAGGCCGTAATGCTTAAATCGACTACAGATTCCCTAATTTCAAAAATAGTTGATGCCGATTTACAGCCATTAAATGAACCCGTTCCGTTTTCAGTAAACGCCACGTAATATTGACCTGGGGCCAATGTTCCCGGAGCTGGCGTAGTTACGGTTGAAGGTGTTCCAAAAACAACAGGTATATTAGTTATAGAACCTACTAAAACGTTCGTAAATGCGGTATAGATACCATAATCAACTGAGGTCGTAGTACTGTCAAAATTAGCAATCGTAAACGTTACACTGCCGTTATTTGAACCTTGGCAAATCACGTTATTTGGCACAACCGTTGAAGTTAATGTAGAAGCCGGAGCAATGGCAGCATCGGCTGCTTTCACATAATAACAGTCGGTTACAAGGTCATGTACAACAAAGGTATAAACAACGCCGGGAGTTAAATTAGTAAAGGTTTTTGTATCGCCACCGGGAGTATCTGGTGTTAAAAAGGTTGTTGTATATGGCGATGTATTAAACTCTAAAATACCAAACTCATAACTACCGCTACCAACTGCCGAAATCGCTTGCACTGTTGCCGTACCGCCACTGGTACAATCGGGAACTACGGTAACGACATCAATCAATAAATCGGATGGTGGTGAAGCCATGGTTATCTGTTTTGAAAAACTACACCCATTAGAATCGACCACATTTACAGTATAAATACCATAATTGATGATGTTAAACGTATGATTTTCATTTGAAACCGCAGAATACGGATTGCCCGGTATCACATCGCCAAAATTATTAGTGATGAAATAGGTAAAAGGTGCTGTTCCTCCCGAAACATTTTCAATTGTAATTGAACCCAAACTAGACCCACCGGGGTTATTACAAGTAATATCCACTTTGGTTAAATCAAAATCAATCGCTATTGGTTCAGCAATGGTTATAGTTGCTGGTGCCGCATTGGTACACGCTTTTGCATCGGTTATGGTAACCACATAATTACCTGCTGGCAAACTGCTTGTTTGTGTTCCATAATTGGTGCCTGTGGTGGTATTGGTGACATTAATGGCAAACGGAGGCGTGCCAACCGCATTATTAATAGTAACCTGTATGGCACCATTATTATACCCGTTACAGGATATAAATTGGGTTTGCGACACACTTATTTCGGGCAAGGAAATGGCATTGACGGTTTGAACACTGGTTTCTGCCGTACAACCATTGGCATCGGTAATTCGGAATTGGTAAGTTCCTGCCGAAGCTGCCGTATAAGTAAATGGCGTACCCGTTGTACCTAATGAAGTATAAGCAGCACCATTAATGGATACCGCATAAGAAAACGGTGCAGCTCCTCCTGAAATAGTTCCAGATATTAAAGCATCTAGGGAAGCTGTACAATCCAAATCTTTCGTTAAAACGGTGTTTACCGTAATGGGAATTAATGGGGCAATGGTGAAGGATTCGCTGTAAATACAATCGTTGGCATCCTTCACTTGAAATGTGTAAGTATTAGGTGCCAAACCTGAAAACACATTTGAATTTTGGTAGGCAGTAACCGCAGGGGCGGGTGCAATAATTTGATATTGTAATGTGCCTACACCGCCCGTTGCCGTTAAGGTTACATTGGAAGTAATGCTGGGGCAGGTTACTGGCGTATTAGTAAAAGATAAATCGGTAATGGGATTTAAAGGGTCAATGGTGATGGATGCTGCTGAAACAAAGCAATTACTAGCATCTTTAATGGTTACCGTGTAAGTGCCGTTTACCAATCCTGTAAATGTTGATCCTGCTTGGAAATTAACGCTGTCAATACTATAAGTATATGGAGCCGTTCCACCGGTAACACCCGAAACCGTAATCACTCCATTGGTTACACAGGTATAAGGTGTTGTTAACGTAGCTACCCCAGTAATGGCAGGAGCTTCCGTTATGGTGATAGGTTGTGGTGATGATAGACACACATCGGTTCCGTAAGTATATTGAACCACCACATTGTAATTTCCGGGGGTTAACCCAGTAAAAACAGGGGAATTAACAAATGTAACACCATTATCTATACTATACAGTAAACTATTGCCGTTGGCGTTGGTAACATTGATGCTTATCGTACCATCATTGGCGTTTGTACATAAAATATTGGATTGGCTTACATTAAAATTAGGTGCTGGTATGGCCGCTACTGTAATAGAGGTTTCCGCAGAACAATTATTGGAATCGACCACCGTAATATTATAGATACCTGCCGTAGCAACTGTAATTACTGGTGTTGCCTGAAAATCGGTCGTGCTATTTACAAAATAATAATAGGGAGGCGTTCCGCCAACAGGGTAAACGGTAATTTCGCCATCGGTACATGTTAATGGTTTTGTAATGGCCGAAGTAGCGGTTAATAAAGGTGGATTTATTATATCAAAGGTTACAGTTTCCGTACATCCATCTTCCGTTGAAATGGTAGCCGAATATGTTCCGGGGTTTAAGTTTGCAAAGGTATAATCGCTTTCCATAATGGGGCCCACGCTGTTAATCAAGGTTGCTCCTTGCGAAATGGAGAAGAAATATTGCGGACGCACATCATTGGCCGCCAATTTTACACTTCCTTTTTCATCGTGGCATAACGGTTGGGTTATACTGGTTGAAACCGTAAAATCGCGTTGTCTTATTTGTACATCGGGCACTGAAAAGATACATGGATTGGGCGTTACACCAATTTGTTTTACATAAATACTGTAAATTCCAGGAGTCGTGATTGAAAATACATTACTAGGTTGATAGTTTACACCATCGATGCTAAACTCATAACCACTAGGTACGCCACCAACGGTAATTTGACCCGGCGTGGTACAATATATATCTCTTGTAGTAGCTGTTGGAATTAACAGATTTTCATACACATTGAAATAATACTGGCTAAAACAGCCACCGGTATAATTTAAGGTAAGCCGGTACTGTCCCGCAGTATCAGCATTATAGTTTGGGCCCGTTGCCACTTGATTCCAAGTACATGCGGCGTCCTCATTGGCACAATCTTCAACTGCAACGGCCGAACAACTGGCTTCGTTTAGTTTTTCCCATATAATGGAAGACGTATCGGTAATATTGGTTTGAATGAAACGCGCATCGTTGGCACCACACAAAAAGATGTTGGGTAATTTTTTGCCATCATTTGGACACGTAACTACTTCATCTGCAAAAGGAATGACCGGATTTGTGGAATTGACACCATAAGTAATTACATTAAACACTTGATTGGTAGATTGACAGGGCGCTGTGGCCGTGTTACGAACATAATAGGTGCCAATACTTGTTACCGTAATGGATTGCGTGGTACCTATTACCGGCGTTCCTGTTGGACTTGTTGACCATGAATACGAATCATATCCATTTCCGGCGGTTAAAACCGTACTTGCCCCACACAATATCACATCTTCATTGAAACTACAATTAATATCTGCCAAAAAATTGGTAGCCCCGGGGGTTAATAAACACCCGGTATTGGTACTAAAACTTGGGTCGTCTGAAATGGTAAACGTAGGGTTTATCGTGCCTTTATAAGTTGCATAGGCTTGATTGGTTATGATATTGGAACAGGCATCACTTAATAAACTGCACGTTTTTACTACCGTTACTTTAAAACGGATTTCCAACAAAGGGTCGTTTTCTTCAACCACCGATCTGTTTACCCTAAAAACAATCTCTCGTGTTGCTGGATTGTAACTTTGCACGGTAACACCCGAGGGTAGCGATACAATATCCGCAGGGTAATTAAAAACAATGTTTGTTGGGAGGATGTCCCTAATCGTTAAATCGGTGGCATCATCATTTCCTGTATTTTGAAACCCTATAACGTAATTAAGTTCATCGCCTAAATTCACTAACGTGCCACCAATATTGTTGCCTGCGGTATCTTCAACAATTTTGGTAAGTATGATTTTGGGCGCAATTATTTCAATAGCAAAGGCACTAAAGTAGAAATAATAAATATCGGTATTAGTACCTAACTTGATGGTAGCCGACGTATCGCCGTTATGAATTAAACTGTTGCCCGCATTGGGAATATTTATAATACCGGCATCAAACCCCAAGGTGTTTGCACTTGAAGGATTTCTGTCGGTAAAAAGCACAGGGGCATTGGTAAGGGGGTCGATGATTGAAACCGTACTGTTAAAAAAGTTATTATTCGGACGGATGGTTGTTCCTGTTGAAGTTGTAGCACTTATTTTTGTACCGTTAATTTCCAGATAATCCTGGGTCCAGCTTCTATCGCCTTCCAAAGCACTAAATGCATATTTGGCCCGCACGGGCCCAACGGGTATGGTTTTAAAACCACTGATATTAAAACTCTGCTGATTGTTGGGTGCCACATTATCAATTTTTGTAAACCCATCAAACGAAGTAATGTATTTACTTGGTAAAAGTGGGTCTTCATAAATAACGAAAAGCGACCATCCTGCCGATAAGCCTTCGGTATTTCTACCCGTAGTCATCATGGAAGATGTATTTGAAGAGATATTAGCAACGGTATAGGTGCCTTCTGGATTGCTTAAAGCCGTTAAAATACTTGTTACATCTTTATAATAAGCAAAGGTATTGGAGTTTCTATTGTCTGTAGAATTTTGATAATAAATTTCCGTTCCTGTAATGTCGATGTAATTGCTACTTCCCGGAGTTTTAAACTTTATGTTTGCCATGGGGGTATTGCCTTTCACTACGGCACTCCAATACAAGCCAGCATACACAATTTTGTAACAGTTAACATTGTTGGGCACATCCAAATCGGCACTACTGGAATTAAAGGTATTGCTATCGCTATCTATATCAACATACACCATCCGGTCTCGGTTGGTGCTGCTCTCGTTGTTATTGGTGCCAGAATAGGGGTTTGTAGGATGCACCCCTAAATTGCTATTACCTATTAAAAGCATATCGCCTTTAATAGCTTCATCGTATCTGGGAACAAATGGCACAAGGTTTTGGGCAAAAGAAAGAAAACCCAATAAGAGCGATAAAATAAGAAATCCAGTTTTTAAATAAGTAGGTTTTTTCATAGTGGTGTTATTTAGCCATTCCTTTTCCTGATTTGGGATGAAGAAAAAGAATGATGTACTTAATTCTGTTTCATAGTTTAGTTTTCAATTTTTACTAACGACATTTTTTTGTTGTACGGAGTTTTCTCTTTGGTTTCCATGGCATTTATGGCGGTTTCTATATCGTCAAATTTTTCGTAATAGATGTAGTATTTGCTTGTGGTAACATCATAAAAGAAATTAATATTTTTTTGTCCGGCAGCAACTGCTTTGGTTAAAAAGGCATCGCGTTTTTCAACATCGCTGTGCACCGCAATAACCATATAATAACCACTAGCAACATTTTTAACCTCTTTTACAATTTGGATGTTGCTGCTTTGTTCTTCGCCAAAATCAAAATCGGCCTCCGTAAGTGGCACATTGCTTTCAGGAGTGGTTTGTTTGATAACGTTTAATGCAGCCCTGTCTTTGTGGTAGCGATCTTCCTCATTATCGTACGCTGCACGTTTTATACGGCGCTTACGCTCAATCTCGGTGGCTATTTTAATTTGTTCCAATTCTGAAACCAGACTCTCTTTAGAACGTTTGGCCTTGGCTTGTGCCGCTTTTAGTATTTCAATTTCGTTCAGATAAATGGTTGCAATTGAATCTTGTGCACTTGGAACCGTTTTTAATCGCTCTTTGTAGCGGTTTTCTAATGTAGCTATTTTTAAACCCTGAGCTTCTATAACATCATCAATTTGAACTTTTAAGGATTCCAAAGCAGCATTTTCCGCCGATACACTTTTAAATGGTTTTGGCGTGGTTTGGATACCTTGCTCACTTAAATCGTTTTCCTGTTTTAAATCTTTTAAATCTTGCTCTTTGCTGGCTACGGTTTCGTTCAATTTTGTTAGTAACGCTTCAACCGATTTGGTTGTCTCGTCCATGGGTAACGGTGTTTCAACTGCTACCTCGGCTTCTTTTGCTTCCGTTTCAATAGCTGCTTTTTGTTGTGCTTCTTGTTCAGATTTTAATTTTGAAGCGGCTTCTGCTTTTACGCGTGCTTCTTCTGCCAACCTGATTCTGTTTTCTTCGGCTGCTTTGGCTTGGGCTTCCTGCTCTGCTTTTAGTCTGGCTTCTTCTTTGGCTTTGGCCTCCTGTGCCAATTTAAGTTTGGTTTCCGCTTCCAATTTCGCCTGTGCCTCTTGTTCAGATTTTAATCTTGAAGCGGCTTCTGCTTTTACGCGTGCTTCTTCTGCCAACCTGAGTCTGTTTTCTTCGGCTGCTTTGGCTTGGGCTTCCTGTTCTGTTTTTAGTCTGGCTTCTTCTTTGGCTTTGGCCTCCTGTGCCAATTTAAGTTTGGTTTCCGCTTCCAACTTCGCCTTTGCTTCTTGTTCAGATTTTAATTTTGAAGCGGCTTCTGCTTTTACGCGTGCTTCTTCTGCCAACCTGATTCTGTTTTCTTCGGCTGCTTTGGCTTGGGCTTCCCGCTCTGTTTTTAGTCTGGCTTCTTCTTTGGCTTGGGCTTCCTGTGCCAATTTAAGTTTGGTTTCCGCTTCCAACTTCGCCTGTGCCTCTTGTTCTGATTTTAACCTTGAAGCGGCCTCTGCTTTAACGCGTGCTTCTTCAATGGATTGTTTTCTGGCATCTTCTTTGGCTTTTTGCAAAGCAGCAGCTTCTGCCCTTGCCTGTGCTTTTTCAGCAGCAATAGCTTTTCTATCAACGTTCACGCCCGATGCAACGCCCCGTTTTACAATTTTTGGCTTTCTTGAGGATGTAAACAAGGCTTCTTCTTCATCGTCATCACTATAATTGTAGCGTTCCCGCTTATTGAATTTATAGGCCAAAGTAACTTCGTGTGAACTGCCAAAAGTTGCCATATCCCCTACTTCTTTTTCATAATTATACTCCAAAGCAATTTGACTGGTAAGGTTTATGCCAATACCTGCTGAAAGTCCGTATAAGGTATTATAACCCGTTTGTGCCCATAGGCCTTTCGGAATAGTAAGCATCGCAATTCCTGAAATGACGGTTTCGTTTTTTTTGAATTCTGAACGTACCAATCCTGAAAATTTACTTCTATCGAAAAACCCGCGACTTTCAACATATCCGGTGTACATCACATGGGCTTGCACACTTTGCTTGGGGTTTTCTTCAATAAGCTTTGAGGTTTTAAAATTATACTGCACCAAATTGTTTAACGACACGCCAAAATCGAGAAACGTAGTACCATAATTGATGCCCGGGTTTATGGTAACAAGCATGTTGGAAGGTACATTTTGCAAGGAAGGATCTGGAAAATTTATAACCACATCGCCTTGGTTAATACCACTTTTGTAAACCCCTAAATTCAAACCAAAAGTGAGGTTGCTATCTCTATCAAGCACCACATTGTAGGCATAATTGAGCACACCGCCAAAGGTAGTTAACACGCCGTAATTTTGCTGAAACAGGCCAATACCTGCACCCGTATTTTCACCAAACCTACCCGCATAACTGAACAAATAGATTTGCGGTGCGTTATCAAATTGCACCCATTCCCGCTTATTTGTAAAACTTAGGTATTTATTTTGTTCGCGCACAAAACTAAAGGTTGGGTTGATGGCGTATCGATTGAATTTTACCGAATTTCTTACGGGTAGGCTAAAAGCAACAACGCCATCCTCTTGAGAATGGAGCATCTGCACAAAACAGAAACCTATAACTATATAGCACAGTTGCTTTATCATATTATTTTACGACCGTTATGGAGCCTTTTCTTGTTTTATTGTTCGGGGTTGTAATAGTGTAATAATAAACAGGATTGACCTCCTTAAAATCCAATTGGTTTTCGGGCCAATTGTTTTGGTAATTTGTTGTTTGAAGCACTATTTTACCCTGCGAAGTCATAATAACCACGTTTGTATTGGTGCCACTAACATAAGCTTTTGGGATAACCCACGTATCATTGATGCCATCGCCATTCGGACTTATTAAATTGGGTATTTTTTCCACATCGGGAAACGGTTCGCTTACAGCAAACCTAAACTCGTTTGAGGCATTACAGCCATCGGTTTGTGAAATAACCACTTTATAATTTCCGCTTTGGGTAACTTGATGGCTACTGGCAGACGCTCCAGAAATAAGAGTTTCATTAAAATACCATTCAAACTTCGGGTTTGTGGCATCGGTTGTAACGGTAGCAATCAAGGTTTCCCCTTCATTTAAAACATTAAACTCGGGCACATCAATACTGCTTGAAAAACCACTGTTCTCTAAATTGATTGAAGCATTTGCAACACAACTGCCCAAGTTAATGGTAACCGCATAATTGCCCGCTTCATTGGTTACATACATTTGGTTGGTGGCTCCAGTTATGGCCTTCCCTTCCTTAAACCATTGGTAACTTGTTCCTTTTATGGCACTTAAGGTTGTAGCACCCTCGCCGGCACAATATGGATTGCCCAAACTGGAACTGATTGAGGACGTTACACCCGAAGTAGCCTCAGTAACGGTTACGCGATTTGAGTACGATTCTGAAGTACACGAACCGTAATTGGTTTTTACAAAATAGGTTCCGGGAACAGTAACCGATAAACTAGCTCCCGAGGCAACAAAAATAGATGTTGTAGGACTGGATTCTTTATACCAATTATAGGTTAGGGCTGGGTATTTTAAAGGCGAATCGTTGCTGCCATAACCCGGATTATCAATGGTTAACAAATAACTTCCACCTGCACAATAGGCGCCAGTAGCGATTAAATTATTGATGGTAAATGGTGTGTCCTGAATTTTATAATAAGCAGGAAATGCATTGGATGGAACGCTGGTGCCCGCTTGATCGGTGCTTTTTATTCTAATTTTATAAGCTTCACCAGTGGTATTAGTTGGCAACGAAAAACTTAAGGTTGCTGGCGAAACCGTTACCGCGTTTGTTGCCGAAGTAAAAACAGTGGTAGGTGAAGCAAAACTTCCGGTGGCATCGGAAAGCTCTATGATAAATTGGTTGTTTGCCGTTATTGCCGAAACGGGCGAAAACGTAAACGTAGCATCATAAGTATTAAAAGTAGCACTTGCGCAGGCTTGACTAAAACCCAGGGTTGGCTTCCCGATAACTATTTGACCATTTACAGATAGCGTAAAATAGAAAAAAAATACAACAGCAATATTAATAAAAGTAAAATTCTTCATGCGCGATATTATTTTCTTTTTAAATAAAACTTCTAGAAACTATCACCATTCCAAGGACTATGCCCGAAAAAAGAATTCCTTAAATTTGAGAGAACATAAATAGGAAAGCGTTAAGACCTAGTGTTTTATTAATGTATCAATTGATGGTTCATTATTTTAGTTGTCTATTCCCAAATCTTCCGATGCCAAATGATCTTTAGAAGCGATTATCTTATTAATCCTCAATCTAAAATCGGGTTTTTTCTCATTTGCAAAATCAATAAAAGTCTCTACATTGTTGCTTTTAGAATACACATTGAAAAAGGAAGTATTGCCGTACCAGTTTTCCAAATCTTCATTATTCGAGTTGTTCTCTACAAATATATTGCCGTTGCAATTGTTGAAATACATATTGGCAAACTTGATTTTTTCCAAACTTTCTTGGTTAATGTTTATGGTTTCTTCCAGCAAAACCGCAGGGTTAAAACCTGATACCACACTTTTGTTCATGTCTAACGACGCTGAATTACCAACATAAATGGCTTCTTTAACCAACCCTTTGTCAATGTCTGCTTTTAAGTTATCGGTTTCATTCAAAAAGGTTAGGTTTTTTGCAGTAACGAACGTTCCTTTTTTCGAGAAATCAACTTCCTCTTTCTTGTCGTACGAAGCTACCTGCAAGCATCTTGCACGACTACTGCTGGACACATAAGGCGAACGCACCGCCAACGAATTTACCAATTCGCTGTGGGCACCATAATTGAATTTAAAATCATTGCTACTGGACCTGTACGATACGACCTTAACCAAATCAACATCGCCGCCCCAAACCTCGAAGGAGTTTCCTGCGGAATAGCTTACCATA
Source organism: Mariniflexile maritimum (assembly GCF_009746565.1). GTDB lineage: Bacteria > Bacteroidota > Bacteroidia > Flavobacteriales > Flavobacteriaceae > Mariniflexile > Mariniflexile maritimum. Next base: position 321,272 of record NZ_WRPN01000001.1, on the reverse strand, counting down.
ACGTTTTCAAGGTGTGTTTCGCTTCCAATACCGGCCAATAACAAGCCATTAAAGTAGGTTGAGTTGTTGATGCGCCTTCCAGCAAATTCTATGCGTACAAACCGCAATATTCCTGAGTTACTGGCAAGGTTAGTACCGCCATAATTGGTGTTGGCATAGGCAGAAGTGGGCAAATCGGAATAATACGATGCCACCGAGCCATTTCCAAATTTATTGGTAGGCGCATCGCCCAATAAAATGATACCTCCCCAATCGCCCGATCTTTTAACACCGCGGTTTGAAGTAAAAACAATTGGGTCTGTTTCTAAACCTTCGGCCATTATTTTGGCACCTTTTGATATTGTAAGCGAAGCTTTGGATGCATAGTCGCATAGTATAACCGTTCCGGGCTCAATGCTAAGAATGGCATTATTGGTAACAAACACGTTGCCTACCAACAAGTAAGTATCACGTTTTGTTAATTTGGTGTCTTTATCGATGGTACCCGTTAAAATTTGGGTGGGCTCGTCGTACTCTTTTTGGTTGGGTTTAAATTCTGCCCAGTTATATAACCAATTTTTGGCACCTATAATTCCTTTTTCTTGTTGTGCAAAACTATTTCCTATAACCAAAAGAAATATTAAAACCAGTTGCGTAAAGTTTTTCATAGTGACTGTTTTTTTGTTATAAAAATCGAATAAGATTTTTCAACTAATTAATTCTCAAAAATAAAAAATAATGCTATGAAATACCAATTATTTCGCCAAAATGCACAAAATTTCTCGATTTCACTAAAAATAACATCGATGAAATGCAGTTTTAAAGGATTAAAAACACAGGTTCGTTCATTTTTAATAATCTATTGGGTTTTGGTGTCCTAATTTTCATAAAAATAAAAACCTTTTTTCCATCATTAAAATTTTTAAAATAGGGACAAAAAAAAATCAAGCCAGTAATTTAGCTTGATTTTTAAATGACTATTTGGGGAAAACAATTAGTAGTTTAACTATTAAAATACAACTTAATGGTAAGCACTGTATTCATGTAATGATTTCATTATTTCTTCATAAAATAAAATAGCAGAAATGAGCTTGCTAGTATCAGAATAGGGTAATATTCTAGATTGAAATTCGTTGGTAGCTTTTAAATAATCGTTGGTAGCCTCAAATTGGCTATCCAATATTTTTCTGTTATCGTTATCATTGGGAATACCTAAAGTGGACATTGTTATGCCGGGTTTGGTAGCAAACGCAATATAGGGCAGTGTTTTTATTAAAACTTCCATGCGCTCCATATAAAGCACCAACAGTTCGCCTTTTTGCATGCGCTCCAATTCCTCTTTATTATGGTATTTCTTTATGGCTACTTTTTCGCTAATAATACTTTTAGGTTCGTTCTTTTTTTGGGCATAACCATAGCCTGTTATAAATATAAAAATAACACTTAACAGAATAATATTTGTTTTCATTTCAAAGATTTTGGGGTTTAATATAACAAATCTATGTAATTAAACGTTAAAAACAAGCGTTTTATCGAATTTTTTATGTTTTTTTTTATTTTAAACAGAATAATAGACTGAACGAACCTAAAACATACGGTTCTGGTATTGAAAGATGTTTTAAAAAAAATGGAACGATTAACTAAAATTTTTCCAATAACCGTTTTTGGTTGGTTTCTTTTATGATGCCCTTAATTAACTTATATAGCTGTTTTTTTATGGATTGGTAGGCCTCAAAAAAGTCGTTTAACAAAACGATTAGTTCTCGGTGTGCATTTTTATAATTGTACTCTTCCTCAAGTTGGTCTTTTTTATCGACCATAATTTCCAGATCGCGTTCATGTGCCTTCACTGTTTCAATTAGGGTGAGGGTTTCTTTCTGGATCATGGCCAATTTTGTGACCAATTTTTTGCTCTTATCAAAATGCTTAGAATCTATAAGTTGCAGGGTGTAAGATTTTATCAGATCATCGAAAAACACCTGTTCGTCTTTAACAAACAATAATTCCGATAGCCAGTTACGCGACGTATTATGCATGCTTTCGGCACTAAGCCATGCTACATAATTTGCTTCAGTTTGTGCTGTTTTCATGATTTAAAGTTTTAAAAATTATTATTTCATCTTACTTAAAAAAACAGATATAAAATTATCATTTTCAATATTTTATTAAACCATTACGGTTATTGTTTCATTAAGTTTAGGAACCTTTACATGCCATTGGCAGGTTTTTTCTATTTTCACGCGAAAAGCATCTAAAACGGTTGGCTCGCCATGAACCAGAAACACCTGTTCTGGTATATTTTTAATGCTGTCTATCCAGTTTAGCAAATCTGCTTGGTCGGCATGTGCCGACAAACTTTCCAAACTTTTTATAGTGGCCTTCACAGGATAATACTTGCCGAAAAAACGGATTTCGTACGCACCATCCTGCAACAATCTGCCACGAGTACCTTCAGCTTGATACCCTACCAATAACACGGTGGTAAGCGGATTGTCTATAAATTGCTGCAAATAGGTTAACACCCTACCGCCCGTTACCATACCACTACCGGCAATAATGATTTTTGGGCGCTTATCATCAATGGTTTTCCAGGTGTCTTGGTACGATTGAATGATGGTAACATGGTTGCACATGGCGTCGTACTCTTGCACCGAGAGTTTATGCCATTTGGGAAAACTTCTAAAAACATCGAGCACATTGTTGCCCATGGGGCTATCAATAATTATGGGAATATTGGGGATTTTGTTCCTTTGAAATAGCTGCCATAAAATGTACATAATGGTTTGTAAACGCTCAACTGCAAAACTGGGAATGATGAGATTGCCTTGTTTGTGGATGGTATCGATAATTAAATGCGAAAGAATGGCTTCAACATCTTCATCCGGATGCAACGTATTGCCATAGGTGCTCTCAAGGAATAGAAAATCGGCCCATTCGGGTTTTTTAGGATTGTCCAATAAATAATCGTTGCGCCTGCCAACATCGCCGGAAAACACAAAACGCTTACCGTTAATGTCCAGTTCAATAAAGGTTGCCCCTATAATGTGCCCATTAAATTGAAATCTGTACGATATGTGTTCTGAAAGCATTACCCATTTATCGGGCACGCCCACTTCAAAATGCCGTATGGTTTTTTCGGCATCCTTAACCGTATAAAAAGGGAGTGCGGGTTTGTGCTTGGTATAATGTTCCTTATTTGCTTTTAAGGCCTCTTCTTCATGAATTTTGGCACTATCCAAAAGAATAATTTCGGCAATGGCAAGCGTGGGCGCTGTGCCAATAATATTACCTGAAAACCCTTGTTTTAAAAGACGTGGAAGGTAGCCTACATGATCCAGATGCCCGTGGGTTAACAGCACCACATCGATGGTTTCGGTATTTACGGGAAGATTTTGCCAATTCAGTTCACGAAGCGCTTTCAACCCTTGGAACATTCCGCAATCTATCAAAATATTTTTTTCGGAAGTTTCAATAAGGAATTTTGAGCCCGTAACCGTTTGCGAAGCGCCTAAAAACGTGATGTTTACCCGGTTGTCCATCTTCATTCTATATTTTATAAACTACATTCTTTTTTAATTATTCATTCTTAATTATTAATGGTTGCACAGCTCCTTTATTTCTTTCATTATTTTATCCTTACGTGTTTGTGAAATCCCTAAATGGTCCAAATAAAACACATCGCCCACCAGTTCTCTACACAGCACCACGTCCCTACTCAGTAAAAACTGTTTTTCCCTGTTGGTTAACAAGGTAGAAACGGTAATTGGGTACAGCCCCAACCTATCTATTCTATCCCTTAGGCCATCGTTTTTAGGATAGTCCCAACTTAATAAATACAAGCCGCAGCAGTTGCCATAGCTAATGGCATCGGTGGTAAAACGCGTATTGGTTACCACCCACCCTTTGGTTAGCTTGGTGTTGTTTTTATGGTTTGCGTTCCAATGGGTTTTCACATCCATATAACGGGAGTTAATATATAATGGGATTTTAACATTACAGTTTTGACCCTGCTGGCTATGGAACTTACATTCTATAATGGTGGTTTCGCCATTTTTTTGGGCAACAACGTCAATTTCATGGCTTACACAGGCGCCTTGCAGAATTTGTCCAACTTCTACCTTAAAACCCGAATACTTTAAAATGGCAGCAATAAAACGCTCGAAGGGATACCCTGTAGGCCCAAGTTCATAAATGGCTTTTTTAAGTTTGTATTTGGATGCCAAATAGCTTTTTTGCTTTTTTAACAGCGCAAAAGCCCTGTTGTACAATTCGTTGGTAGTAATGCCTTGGTATAATTCGTCCTTTACAATCTTTAAAATGGCGTCAACCATGGCGGGTTCTGCGCCCGTTCGCATTAAAGAACGCCGAAGTTTTTCAAATGAAAATATTACTTTTTCACCTGAAGATTTAACGATGCGTATGGGTTGGTCTTTCATAATAGACTGGATGTTTTTCAAGGTTTAAACAGGCACGACCAAAAACGGTATTTTTGGGTTAAACCCAATGTTTGCAATTACTGGTTCATTCACGATATTTTGGATAAAACTGTGCTTATAATTTAACATCACCAACATATCGATGTTCAGTTCCTCTATAAAAAAATGGATTTCCTTGGTAAGTTTTATATAATCGGGCATCCAATGAAAACTAAAGTGCAAAGCACTAAGACAGCCTTTTAATATTTCAAGATTTTCTTCTTGTACGGGGCTTAGTGCCTTTTCTTTGTTGATATGGACAATTCTAAGTTTGGAATGGTATAATGTGGCCAGGTCTAAAATAGGCTGTAATTGTACGTGGTTGTACATCCTATTAAAATCGGTTGGAAATGCTATTTGCTGTGGCACCACAAAATCGTATTCATCGGGCACCACCAAAATGGGCCTAAGCCGCATGTTCTTGATAACACCTACCGTATTGCTTCCAAAAAAAAGTTTTTTGGCACCCGTAGCGCCTTTGGTTCCTAAAATAACCACATCAATATTGTGCTTTACCACCGCAATTTCTATGGCATCTATAAGATCTTCCGAACTAATAATGCTCATAAATTTATGGTGTTTGCTTATGTTGGAACTTTCTGCCAATGCTTTTAAAGCGTCCATTTCCTTAGTGGCGGCTTCCCTGATAACATCGGACAATTTGCTGGAACTAATGGCCGAATTTTTAAGCCGAATTTTTGTGGCATGCAAAAAATAAAACCGGCATGCCTGCTTTTGATACAATTTTAGGGCATACACCACGGTATTCCATGCGTTGTCTGAAAAATCGGTTGGCAATAAAACATTTAAACTCTTGGTTTCCATAGGGTTATTTTATTTGTGAAGGAATGACTAAAAACGGGATTTTTAAATGAAATCCGATGTGGCTGATGGTGGACTTAAAAAACAGGTTTTCAAAAAATGAATGTTTATTATTGATCATCACCAACAAATTAATATGAGCCTTTGATTGAAATTTTGCTATGGCATCTTCAACGGTTTGGTTGCTAACACTATGGAAAATATGGGTGAACGGTTTAAAATAAGTTTCTAATTTTTCTTTATTATGCTGTTGGCTTTCAGATAGTTCATATCCAAAAGACGCGTTCATTACATGGATGCGCGATTGGTACATGGCGGCTATATCAAGCAATGGCTGTACGTGTTCCTTTTTAAAATCGATGGCATAATCCGATGGAAATAAAATTTCTTTAGGGGTTTCAAACTGATAATCATTGGGAATTGCCAATAAAGGGCGTTTGGTATTTTTTATGGTGTGCACGGTGTTGGAGCCAAATAAAATTTCGGTCGCACCGGTAGCTCCTTTAGTGCCCATGACAATACAATCTATTTTTTTTGAAGTAGAAATTTCTTCAATGGCAGCCGTAAGGGTGTTAAACGAAGAAATTTTACTAACGGTGTGTTTTGGGTTTTTAAATTCCTTTTCAATACGCTGAATTATTTTTTCCAAACCGTTATTTGAGGCTTCTTCCATGGCTTCAACCATTCCAAACTGTCCGGAATAGACTTCTACATATTCTACTTGGTAAATAATGGGCGTATAGGTATTCAACAAGTAAAAATGGCATGTTTCATCTTTAAACAAATTCACGGCATATTTTATGGCGTTCCATGAATTGTTGGAAAAATCGGTAGGCAAAAGTATTTTTTTCATGACCTAAGTTTTAAATTGTTACGTTATAAATTATCGCGATTGATGTTCTGCAAAACCAAAAATGGAATGTTTAACGAACTACCCATTTTGTCGATGGTAGATTGCAACAACATGTTCTCTAAAAATGTATGTTGGCTATTTACCATAACCAGCATATCGATACCGTTTTGGGTGATATAGTGGTGGATGGCCTCTGTAATGTTTTTGGATTTGATGGTTTTAATGTTTAAGGTGTTTTTGCAAAGAACGTCTTTAACAAAATCCTGATTATCTTGTTGCCGTATTGAAAGGGTATTGCTTTTTGAAATATAAACAATATCAATTTCAGCTCGATACGGACTTGCCATACCGCATAAAAGTTTTAATTCCCTGCGTTTATATGGAATTAAAAAATTGGTTGGAAACATGATATGTTTGGGCTGCGTATATTTATAATTTTCAGGAATGGCCAAAACCGGACACGACACATATTTTAAAACCTGCAAGGTATGGCTGCCAAAAACCAGTTGCCTGTTGTTGGTAAAACCACGTGTGCCCATAACAACGATGTCGATATTTTGTTCATCAACTACCGTGTTAACGCCATTAACCAGTACACTGTTTGATGAAATTACATAATATTTATGCCTTGGATTGGGTGAAATACTAGTTACATATTTTAAAAGTTCATCTAATTGCGATTGGCTTTGTTGGGCCATGGCACTTGTTACTTCGGCTAAATTTTCTTGGGTAACCGATGCATTTGCATAAATAGCATCTTGGTAGGCATTTAAGATGTAAAACTCGCTGAAATCATATTTAAAAAGCGCTAGTGCATATTCCAATGCGTTGGTAGCGTTTTCAGAAAAATCCGTTGGAACTACTATTTTTCTCATCATTACAGCCTTTATTATGAAACACTTAAATATAATCAATTTTAAACAAAGGAACTATGATATATGTCAGGATTAACATTTAATTTATAAAAAAACACTAGGTTTTAAATGGCTTCAAAAACCGTATATTTGTGGGCGCATACCCAACCGGAAATTTTACAAACCTTGCTGTTATAAACCGAAATATGACAAACCTACCAAAGCATAAAAAACTGATACTTTTTGATGGTGTTTGCAACCTTTGCAACGCCTCTGTTCAATATGTTATTAAACACGATAAAAAAAACGTATTTCTTTTTGCTGCGCTACAAGGTGAAACAGGACAGGAACTTATTAAAAAGCATGATATAGATACCACAAAAACAGATTCCATACTTTTATATACGCCCGAAAAAGGCATGGTATCAAAATCGACGGCAGCTTTAAAAATTGCTAGTGCTTTAGGGTTCCCCCAAAATATTGCAAGCATCTTTCTTATCGTTCCGGTAGGTATTCGTGATTGGGTTTACGATTATATAGCGAAAAACAGATACAAGTGGTACGGCAAAAAAGAATCGTGCTGGATACCTACTCCCGAATTGAAAAGTAAATTTTTGGATTAAACCCAAATATTGCCTGCGTTTTGGTATTTTCGTATGGGTTGAAAGTCGCTTAATCAAAATAGCTTTTCAATTTATTCAAAATATATAATTGATATTCAACTACTTAAACCTAATTCTATTTTTTTGGCACGTTGTTTGTAATTACCTAAGCGTATAACAATTAATACCCACAATCATGAAAAAGTTTATATTCATAGTAGCTGGCCTCATCCTTACGGGATTTGCAGTTAATGCCGACACAACCAACACCGACTTTACAAATACTTTTAACAACCGAGGTTACGGTAACGCTTTCATTTTTGTGGAGGATGGTATTGAATTTTCGGTTTTCCCCGATGGTCAATTCGACTTTAATTTATTGCGTGGTAACTCGCGCTTAAATGTTTCCATAGGTTCTCCAAATGTAAACATCAGCTTCAACTCGGGTTACGATTACAATGCTTATGTGCAATATGATGAGTACGGCGCCATCATCCAAATAGAAAACACCCCTATTTATTATGATTATTACGGACGCATCGTGCAAGCGGGCAACGTAAACATCAACTACAATAACCATGGCTATGTATCGCGCGTTGGTGGTTTGTATATCCATTACAACAATTACAACGTGTTTTCTTATGTAACGGGCTACATAAACGTTTATAATAGACACTATGTTTATAGACCTTGGCACCGTTATTACAGGGTACCAGCGTACGATTACTGTGTGGTTTACAACCGTCCTTACAGACAATATTATGCCCCGGTGCGATACGTTTACACAAGGCCTTTTTATAACAATTACAGACCTAAAACCGCTATTTATGGCAGAAGGGGTGAAAGTATTGAAAGAAACAGGGAATATGCCACCGTTTACAGAAGTCCGAAAAATGTAACACAAATTAACAGGAAAGCCAGTTCAAGACGTTATGAAGGTGATTTGGATAGAAGTTCTGATAGAGTTGCCCGTACTGAAAACAGAACTGAAAGTTCAAGGCGTTATGAAAGTGATTTGAATAAACATTCTGAAAGAAATGCGCCCCAAGTAAACAGCAATGCAAATAGGCGCGATTATACCAACAACACCCAAGCAACACGCATTAATTCCCGAATGAACGATACTAAAACAACCCGTGAAAGCGTTAATAGACCTGTTGTAGCGCATGAAAATAACCCAAGAACCAACGTGGTAACGCGAACCAAAAAAAATAATATGATTGAAAAACCAAATAACGCAAATTCACGTACATATACTAAAAGTAATTCAGCTACCAGAAGCATGCCGCAAGTTACACAAAGAACTTCGGAACGCACCGTAAGCCGAACCGTAGAAAGCAAGCCAATGGCTGCAAAAACACGAAGCAATTCTGGTAATAACAATACACGATCGGAAGCTTCTTCAAGAAGACGGTCTTAATAATTTTGGTTGGTTAGTTTGGAAATCCCTGCGATACGTTTGCCTCAAAGCAACATCGTGGGGGTTTCTGTTTTTCCGCGAAAGCGAAATCTATTAACAAATAGAACCCGTTCTTTATCGTAGCCTTAAATACTTCCTTAACATTCCTGAAATATCTTCGGAAATTTCGAGTTTTAAAATTGCCAAAACATAAAGGGCCGTTACCAACAGTGTTTTTAAGGCAATATTGATAATGGGATGGAGCGGAAACTCCCAAAAATAGAAAAGTAACACGCATCCAACAATCACCAATAAAACCAAGCCCGTATTTTTGTCAAAAGGCATCATATCAAACTTCAGTTTCACAAAATAGATTTTTATGGTGTTATAAACTGAAATCGCTAAAAACGTGGCAAATGCCGACCCATTTATTCCAAACATGGGTATAAAAAGCATGTTAAGAAATACCGTTAAAACCGTTAAAATAACCCCAAACAATAGCACTACCCTATAATAATCGCTATTAAAAAGCACCACATTGTTACAGCCCATCAAACAATCATAAAGTTTTGCAATGCCCACTAAAAAAACCACTAGAAGTCCGCCGCCAAATGCCTTTGGTATCAACAAATAAAGGGCGTTAATGTTTACCAAAATAATAACAAATATAAAACCGCCGATAATAAATAAGGTTTGCGAGCTTCTTACATATAAATCTTTTAAAGCAACTTTGTTCTTATCGTTCAGGTATTTTGCGGTAAGCGGTTGTAAAATTTGCTGCATCGAGCGCGATGGCACCACAATTACCGTGGCGATGTATATGGCAACCCCATAATAGGCCACTTCCTGAATGGGAATGTACATGCCCAACATAAAGGAATCGATATCCAGGATAACCGTTGCAATGGAACCCGCAATGATGATCAATGCTGAATATTTTAATATCGATGGCAACTTCTCAATTTTATAAAACTTAATTACCGGAAACTTTAAGCTAAAGGCGTACAATTTCATGATGATGGTCCTGATTACATGAAGCACCACGATACCAATTATAAATTGCTCTACATCGAGCCATTTAAAATACACGGCAAAAAGCAGGAGCATCGTACCTACCCTATGGAATACTTCTTTCATAAAATTGCCAAAAACCGTTTGCATCTGGGTTTTCGACCATGCAAAAAACACTTCAAAATACGCCATGGCAATAGCGGTAACATAAATGTACCAAACGTACTCCTTTACAATACTGTTTTTTTGAGATAGCAACTCACCAATGGTTTCGTAAGTAAAACAGCCAATAAGCCCAATGGGGATGATGAGTGCCAAGGGCAAAAAAAGCATGAGGGTTAAAAAACTATTGAGCGAGTTTTTGGTTTTAAATGTTGAATAAAACTTAATGATGGTGTTATGTGCCCCAAAAGCCATTAAAGGCATGATAATGTTGGCCGTACTCATTAAAAATGCCACCAATCCATAATAAGTGTTTGAAATAAAATAAGTGTACAAAAACAGCGTATTAAGTGCGCCAATGGCAAACCCGAGATAGGTTGATACCGTATTCTTAAACGATTGTGTGGTAACTATGCCCATTATAACAATTTTGATAAAGCTTGGGTAAGCGATTTTCTGCTGTATTTTTGCAATCCAACGGGATAAACTTGCAAAGCTTTATTTTTATATGCCAAATAATGCTCTAAGATACTCGTTTTTAAAGCGTCATAATCATCATAGGTGAAGTATTTTCCGGTATTGGTTTCCTTTATTATTTTTTCAACATCGGAATGAATGGGGCCAATAGCGATGATGGGGCGGTTTGAAACCATGTATTCAAATAACTTCCCCGGAATGATGCATTGGGTTTCCTCGGAATCTATTTCAACCAATAACAATATTTGTGATTTTCTTTGAAATGCAATCGCTTCATTATGCGATACATAACCTATGTTGTTTATATAATTACTTAACTGGTACTTTGCAATGGAAGCGAGCACCTCTTCGCTCACAAAGCCAATAAAATTTAGTTGAAAATCTTTTGGGAACGACTCGTTTTCAGTCATTAAATCGCCCAAAACCTGCCACAACACTTCGGGATTTCGTTTTGATAACAAAGACCCAATATGCGACATGGTAAATTTTGAATCCATGGTAAAGGCAGCCACAGTTTCCTTATCGTAACCGTTCGTTATCACTTCAATGGGTTTATGGGTGAGCAACTGAAATTCCTTTTTGGTGGTGAAACTGGTTACAATAAGTTGGTCGGCTGCATTTAAGACCTGTTTTTCAAGGGCTTTGTGTTTTGCTTTTGAAGCCGCCGTAAGCTTTAACTGTTTGTGGTAGCCAATGGTAGTCCATGGATCCCTAAAATCAGCTATCCATTTCACACCCAGCCGTTTCTGTAATTCCAACCCTATAAGATGCATGCTATGTGGCGGCCCTGTGGTAATAATGGTTTCGATGGCTTCTTTTTTAATGTAATCACTTAAAAATGCAACCGATGGTTTTACCCACGACCTTCGCGCATCGGGAATAAAAAAATTGCCCCGTACATACAGCAATAGTTTTTCTATAAACCCTTGTTTTCTGTCTTCGGAAATGATGCCCTTGCTTATGGTTTTCGCTGTTTTTTTTGAAAATAGACCGGCAAACTTATAAGGTTCTTTTATGGGGTGTTTAACGATGGTAAGTGTGTTAGGAACTTCAGTTACCAAACTATCATCCACCAAGGGATAATGTGGGTTTTCCGGAATGTAAACAACGGGTTCTATATTAAAATCCTGTAGATATTTTACAAATTTAAGCCAACGCTGTACCCCTGGCCCTCCCGCAGGTGGCCAATAGTAGGTAATGATTAAAACTTTTCTTTTGTTCATGTTTGTCATTCCTGTGAAGGCATGAATCGTACTAATAGAAACTAAAAAATCGCTACACTTCCTCCAATTGTGTTTCTTCGGTTTTGTTGCCCATAAAACCATAAAACAGGGCTCCAAGCAACAACAGGCCAAATAAAACAGAACTCGCCAAGGCAATACTGCTGCCCGTTTTCACTACATCGGGATCGAATTTAAACTCAATAGTATGTTTTCCTGCGGGCAGTTCCATACCCCGCAAGGTGTAATTAACGCGGATATGCGTGGTTTCCTTGCCATCTAAAAACGTTTTCCAACCGTTGCCGTAATAGATTTCAGAAAAAACCGCAAAACCATTATGCGTGTTGTTTGATTCGTATTTTAAATAATTTGGTTTATAGGACACCAATTTTATGGAAGCCAAGGAATCGACCTTGTAAGTGGATGGAAGCTTTTTTGAGGTTTCAGAATGATAAACGGCCTTGATTTTTGTGTCCAAACTATCCAAGGCTTTTATTTCTTCATTGGCAGAATTTACATGCTCTAAGGTTTTTACAAACCAAGCGTGCCCGTTGGCATCTTCATTTGTGAACGGAATTATTTTGCCTTCATTTTCAAAAATGATGTACTTGGTGTTGAGCATGTTAAGCACATTGATGTTGTTTTTCGCAATGTAAAAATCGAACACATCGCTGTAGCGTTTTAATTCGGCGGCATTATACCCATTTAATGAATTATGGAAATACGAGGGTTTCGCTGCACCGCCCACCAAATCGAAAACCCGGTAATACCCCTTGTCCTTCAAAATATATTGGTCTGCCTCGTTGGCTTCAAAAGGTTTGTTTACTTGAATGGCCGACACAAAATCATCGTTGTTCACATAGCGTCGCGCAACGCCCACCAAATCGAACAAAATTAGGATGCCGAAAGCGACAATCACCGATGTTTCCTTCAGTTTATTCTTCAAATACAGATAAATAGCCCCGGCGGAAAGCAGCACCAAAACCAAAGTCCGCAGCGTATCTTGCGTAAAAAGCGTTATGCGATCTTCTTTTAAGGCATCCATAAACGCTTGCCCGTAACTTTGGCGGTAATAACCATCGTTCACGCCCACAAAATCAAATAAAGTCGATTTCAGTAATAAAAATGCAATTGCCAAACCGCCCGTAATATACGTGGCATATTTTAAGGCCTTCTGTTTTTCTTCCTTCTTCACCAAAGTGTTGAACAAGCGCACCAATCCGAAAATAGCCAACACGGGAATGCACAATTCCAAAATAACTTGTATGGAAGTAACCGCCCTAAATTTGTTGTACATGGGCACGTAATCAATAAAGAAATCGGTTAAAAAATCTAAATTTTTTCCGTAGGAGAGCAATAACGAAAACACCGTGCCACCAACAAGCCACCATTTTAAGCGGCCTTTCACCAAAAACAGCGCGAAAACAAACAAAAACAACACCACGGCACCAATATATGCCGGGGCTTCCACAATGGGTTGTTTACCCCAGTACATGGGTGCGTGTTTTACCTGTTCGGCCGCTTGTATGGGTGGTGCCCCTAATTTTCTAAACGCATCATAAGTTGCAGAGTCCTTGCCGATATCTTCCCCATTGCCACCGCCCATAAAACGGGGGATAAACAGGTTAAAGGTTTCGGCAAAACCGTAACTAAACTGCGTGATATAATCCTTGTCCAAACCTGTGGTTGCCACTTTTGGTGTTCCGTCGGGATTGATGGTTAAAACGCTTTTGCCACGGGTACTTTCCTTAACATATTCTTTGGTGGCCAATACGTTGGTGGCGTTTAATCCAATCGCTAAAATAACGGCGGCCATCAAAATACCAACGGTTTTAAAATAATGTGGCAGTTCTTTCTTTTTGAATGCATCAACTAAATAAGCAATGCCAATAATCGTGACTAAAAACAGCAAATAATAGGTCATTTGAAAATGATTTGCCACCATTTCAAGTCCCATGGCAACAGTTGTGAGCAGAAAACCAGCAATATATTTTCGTTGAAACGTGAGCAAAATTCCGCTTAAAACCAAAGGCATATAGGCAATGGCGTGTGCTTTACTGTTATGTCCAACACCCAGAATGATAACCAAATACGTTGAAAACCCAAACGCCAAAGCGCCAACGGCAGCAAGTTTGTAATCGACTCTCAACACTAACAAAAGCACATAAAAACAAACGAAATACAGGAATAGATAATCGGCTGGTCGCGGTAAAAACCGTAAGGTCGCGTCTAATTTTTTAATATAATTGTGTGGGTATTTGGCACCTAATTGGTAGGTTGGCATACCAGCAAACGCGCCATTGGTCCAATAAGTTTCTTCACCTGTGGCTTCCCTAAAATCATTTTGCTGCTTGCTCATGCCAATATATTGCATGATATCGCTTTGAAAAAGCTGTTTTCCTTTAAGGAGTGGATTAAAATATGATAAAGAAATTATAACAAACCCAATAATAACGAGTACGTGCGGAAGTATTTTTTTTATTGAAAATTCCATGGAACGGTTTTAAAACAATGATTGCGAAAATTAGTCAATTTCTTCGTAATCCACATATTCGCCCACATCTTTATTTGAAGTTTTTGTATTTGGAATTTTATCAATAGTAACCTCGCCTTCTTTTTTTGGCACTTCTTGATGGGGACGTTGTTGAAACTGACCAAATTTTTCCTCGGCCTTTTTCGCAATAAACTTAATAAGTAACGGTGCAAAAAGTCGTGATAGAATTTTAACTCCATAATAAATTAGGAGTATAATCAACAACGTTCTAAAAAAACCAGTTACAGATGCTTGTTGTAACATAAACAATAATTTTATGCAAAAATACAATTCTATATGTTTAAAAAACCTTGAAAACCTATAAAAAAACGATAAAATATCTATATTTGAAACGCCTTAACACGCTATTTTTATGCATTTGTGAATACTAAATGATTTACAATAACAAAAAACAAGACTATGAACTCCCTAAAACCTACCCTGTTTTTTTTCGCCTCGTTATTAACCACAGGCGTTTTTGCACAATACACCGACGTTATTAATTCCAACAGGCCGGGTGTATCCAGAAGCGCGTTTTCAGTTGGCACCAACGTTGTGCAATTTGAGCTGGGGCCTTATTACATTAGTGAAAAAAGAACCCCCGCCACCACTTATAAGATAGATGGTTTGGGTGTCGATTTTGCGGCTCGTTACGGATTGTTACTGGAAGAATTGGAGGTGAATGTAGAAGGCACTTTCCAAAATGACACCAAAACCTTCACCACGGGTATTACGGCCGAAGATAAACGCACAAACTTTAAATACCTAACCGTTGGTGCAAAATATTTAATTTTCGATCCCTATAAAAACGCCGATGACAAACCCAACTTATACAGTTGGAAAGCGAACCATCAGTTTAAGTGGAAAACCTTAATTCCCGCTGTATCAATATATGCAGGTGCTAATTACGACACAAAAAACAATCCTTTTGTAGCACCTACCGTTGAAGGGTTCAGCCCTAAGGTAATGCTAGCCACACAACATAATTTTAATGGCGGTTGGGTGTTTGTAATGAATTTAATTAAAGATAGAATTGGCACCGACCAGTCCGATTTCCAGTACATACTCACGTTAACCCATGCCTTTAACCCCAAATGGGTTGTTTTTGGCGAAACCCAAGGGATAAAAAGCGATTTTTATGCCGATAATCTGTTTCGGTTTGGAGGGGCCTATTTATGGACCAAAAATTTTCAGTTAGATACGGCGGCAACCTTCAACACCAAAGATACCCCTTCGGTTTTTAGTGTTAATTTTGGCATGTCGTACCGATTGGATTTTCACAAGGACAAGGAAATAGATAACGGCACATCAGCGAAAGATGAAGGCGAAAGAAGAAAAAACAAATCAAAAACAACCGATGTTATAGAGGAATACAATAAAAAACACAAAAGAAAAAACCAAGATTTCAACTAAACTTTGACCACCGCCACCTAATGATTTCAATAAAAGAAGTAAAAACAAAAAGCGATTTAAAAGCCTTTGTTAAATTTCCATTCCAACTATATAAAGGCTCAAAATATTGGGTCCCGCCTATTATTAGTGAAGAACTTAAAACCTTCAATAAAACTGAAAACCCGGTTTTTAATGATGCCGATGCCACCTTATTCTTGGCCTATAAAAATGGTGAAGTTGTGGGTCGGGTGGCGGCCATTATCAATTGGCTGGAAGTTAAAAACCAGAGCTTAAAAAAAATGCGTTTTGGTTGGTTCGATTTTATTGACGATTTAGAGGTTTCAAAAGCGCTTTTAAACAAGGTTGAAACCATTGGCAAACAGCACCATTTGGAATATGTTGAAGGCCCTGTGGGCTTTTCAAACCTCGATAAGGTTGGCGTTATTACCGAAGGCTTCGATGCCATTGCGCCTATGGTTACCTGGTACAACCATCCGTATTATGTAAAACATTACGAAGCGGCAAATTATGTTTTTGAAAAATCCTACTCCGAGAGCAAGTTCCCTTTTGCAAACGTTAAACCGGAATTCTTTTTTAAAGCCCAAGAACTCATAAAAAAGCGCTACCAGCTAAAGGCTTTAAAATTCACCAAAACTTCGCAAGTAATGCCTTATGTAGATAAGATGTTCGATTTATTTAACGAAAGTTACGCATCCCTATCTTCTTTTGTGGCCATTACCGAACTTCAAAAAGCCTATTTCAAAAAGAAGTTTATAAGTTTCATAAACCCTGAATATATTAAATTTATAGTAGATAAAGACGACCATCTTATAGGCTTCGCAATTGTAATGCCCGCGTTTTCCAAAGCATTGCAAAAAATAAACGGCAAATTATTCCCTTTTGGCTTTAGGCACATCCTGCATGCCAAAAAACACAGTAAGGAGGTTATCTTTTATTTAATTGGCATCCATCCCGACTACCAAAACAAAGGGGTTCATGCCCTTATTTTTAATGAATACTACCATACTTTTAAAGAAAAAGGCATAGAAACCTGCATTAGAACTCCAGAATTGGAAGATAACTACGCCATTCATCAAATTTGGAAACATTTCGACCCAATTGTTTTCAGACGTAGAAAAACATTCCGAAAAAGCCTAAAATAAAACAATTTTTTTCCGTCGAATTTATGGGTTGTTGCCATGGCTTTAGCACATTCATTTGCATTGTTTTTGTACATTTGTTAAACAACATCCTAAATTAAGCATCATGACTGTAATACCAAGCGTAGATTTAACCGATTTTATCTCGGGAGATGCCCAAAAAAAGCAACAATTTGTAAACGCCATAGGAAAGGCTTACGAAGACATTGGGTTTGTAGCGTTAAAAGGCCATTTTTTAAATGATGCCCTTGTTGAAAAGCTCTATTCGGAAGTGAAAAAATTTTTCAGTTTGCCCGTTGAAACGAAACAACACTATGAAATTCCCGGAATTGGCGGCCAACGTGGTTATGTATCCTTTGGAAAGGAAAGCGCAAAAGGCAAGAAAGAAGGCGATTTAAAGGAATTTTGGCATTTTGGGCAGTATGTTGAAAACAACCCAAAACTAGAAGCCGAATATCCTAAAAACGTGGTGGTTAAAGAACTGCCCGAATTTAATGAAGCCGGAAAGGAAGCCTATAAAATGTTGGAAAAAACAGCAAAATATGTACTGCGTGCCCTAGCCCTATATTTAGGTCTGGAAGAAACCTATTTTGATAATTACATCCATAACGGCAACTCTATTTTGCGCCCCATACACTACCCACCCATCACCGAAGAACCTAAAGATGCCGTGCGCGCCGCAGCCCATGGCGACATTAATTTAATAACCCTTCTTATGGGTGCCCAAGGGCGTGGGCTGCAAGTGCAAAACCATAAAGGCGAATGGATTGATGCCATTGCCGAACCAGACGAATTGATGATTAACGTGGGCGACATGCTCTCAAGGCATACCAACAACAAGTTAAAATCTACCATACACCGGGTTATCAATCCACCGCGCGAGCTTTGGGGCACATCGCGCTATTCCATACCGTTTTTTATGCACCCCATTAGCGATATGAAACTGGATGTTTTAGAGGCCTGCATTGATGAAAACAACCCAAAAGCCTTTGAAAACATTACGGCGGGCGAATTTTTAACTGAACGTTTGATTGAACTGGGGTTGATAAAGAAATAAGTTTCCGGTCGCCGTTTTTTGTTTATTCCATTTAAACGTTACGGCGACCAAAACTGAGACTGAATACTAAAAAAATGGATTTACAAGACCAACTAAAAAATTTATTTCCAGACCATGTTCGGGAAGAAACAACCGAAAATTTAGAAAAAGCCTCCGAAATTTGGATGCAAAACGAACCCATTATTTGCAAATACGAAAAACGCAAGGGCAAACCCATTACCATTCTTGAAGGCTACACAGGTGCCACCGAGGATTTTAAACTATTGGCAAAAGACATAAAAACAACCCTGAGCGTGGGTGGCAGTTTTAAGGACGATAAAATAATAATTCAAGGCGATTATCGCGATAAAATAATGAAAATGCTAAAAGATAAGGGCTTCAACGTGAAACGCGTTGGAGGTTAATTTATGGCAAAACTTCCGCTACATATTACAAATGGAGCCGTTTTAAGCACTTATTTAAGTGAATTGAACATTAAAGGCGATATACTATCATGGCAAGAAATGTTGTGTGAAGGCCCTACCGTAGAACAGGTTTATTCTGAAGAATTTTTAGAACTCAGAAAAACCTTCTTTAGCGATTTTTATGATGTCGATCTGGAAATTTCGATGATCCATGAGGAATTGGACAAACTAAACCATCCTGAAAAATATTCGGAAATTGTTCTTTGGTTTGAATTCGATTTGTTTTGCCACATCAACATGCTGGCGGTAATTAGCTTACTTCACCAAAAAAAAATCGTGCTTCCCCTCTACCTAGTTTGCAGTGGCAGGGTAGATAGGAGCAAAAACCTAAAAGGCTTGTCTGAACTTAATTCGGGAGAACTTTTAAAACTTTATAGGGATAAAATAACATTAAAGCCCGAAGATGTAGATCTAGCCATTTCGGTTTGGAACATTTACTGCGGAAAAGACCATAATTTGTTAAAACCTTATATTGTGGAACCTTCATCGTTTGAGTATTTAAGCAACTGCCTAAAAGCCCATTTAGAACGTTTTCCGGAAACAAAGGATGGCCTAAACGTTATGGAACGGAATATTTTGGAAATTGTTAGGGATAACGCCATTAAAACAAAAAACCATTTGTTGGGCTATGCATTAAATTACCAAGGCTATTATGGTTATAGTGATTTGCAATTGCTTAGAATCATTGAAAAACTGACTATTTTTTTTGATGTCAATGCAACCAGCATCAAATTGAACAGAAAAGGACATGAAGCCTTATTAGGCCAACATAATTTTGCTTATGAAATTGACAATAGAATGGTATTTGGTGGCGTGCATAAATTCGATTTTCAATTCAATAAAAAATTAAACAAACTTGTAAAAACAGTACGACATGGCAATTAAAGCATCCGAACTTATATTAAACCCCGATGGCAGTGTTTATCACCTCAACCTAAAACCCGAAAATGTTGCAGAAACCATTATTTTGGTGGGCGACCAAGATCGCGTTGAAAAAGTATCGAAACATTTTGACACCGTCGAGTTCACGACCCAAAAACGGGAATTTAAAACCCATACGGGCGTTTATAAAGGAAAACGCATTTCGGTCGTTTCAACCGGTATTGGCCCTGATAACATCGATATCGTAATCAACGAACTCGATGCCCTTTTCAATATCGATTTAGAGACCAGAGAACCTAAAAAAAGCATTACAAGCATTGAATTTGTTAGAATTGGCACCTCCGGCTCCTTACAAAGCGACATCCCTGTTGATGCCTTTGTGTTAAGTACGCATGGACTCGATTTAAACGGCATGTTGCATTTTTACCAAATTAACCCCGTTAGCAACCCTACCATTGAAGATGCGTTTATAAAACACACCCATTGGCAGGCAAACAAGGCACGCCCCATTATTATAAAGAACAGTGAAACACTTCAAAAAAAATTGGAAAGTGAATCTGTTTTTAAAGGATTAACGGCCACGGCGGGCGGTTTTTATGGACCACAAGGCAGGGTATTGCGCTTGCCATTGGCCGATGCCACCTTAAACCATAACATGGACACTTTTAATTTTGATGGAGTGCGCATTACAAACCTTGAAATGGAAACATCGGCTATTTACGGGCTTTCAAAACTTTTGGGTCACCATGCTGTATCGCTAAACGCCATTATTGCCAACAGGGCCAATGGTACTTTTAGCGAAAATCCATCGCAGGCAGTCGCAAAACTTATTGTTTATACCTTGAACAAATTGGCCGTTTAATTAAAATTACCATCTAAATTTTAATCAAATGTTAATGTTTACAGAAATCCAATGTGAAAAATTATTAAATATTTACTTTTGAAACCAATAAAAAATGAAATGAATAAAATGAGAAACTCCCTAGTACTGCTTGCCGCTTTAGCCCTTGCTGCCTGTAACAATGAACCGAAAGATTATGTAACGCTGTCGGGCAAAATAACCAACCAAACCAGTGATTCAATCGTGGTTAGATCGCGTACCTATTCCAAAACCATTAAAGTAAACCCTGATGGCACCTTTAAAGATACCTTAAAAGTAGAAACTGGTATTTACAATTTTACGGACGGAAGCGAGTCTTCTAATTTTTTCCTAAAAAACGGCTTTGATATCAACCTGACCCTAGACACCAAACAGTTTGACGAAACCATAAAATACACCGGAATTGGCGCAGAACACAGTAACTTTTTGGCAAAAAATATGCTCATGCAAGAGCAACTTTTAGATTTGGATGCTTTAAGTGCTTTGGATATGGAAGGATTGGAAACTAAATTTGGCGACATTAAAAACAAATTGGCCGAATTCTACGAGGCTCATAAAGAAGTGGACACCTCCATCATCAACCGGTTAAAAACGGATATCGACCCCATGCTCAATTATTATAAGAATTATTTAGCGGAGTCTGTGGCACTAAAAACCGAACTGGCAAAAGGCAAGCCCTCACCAACATTTGAAGGTTATGAGAATTACAAAGGAGGCACAACCTCATTAGCCGATTTAAAGGGAAAATATGTATATGTTGATGTTTGGGCAACTTGGTGTGGCCCCTGTAAAGCAGAAATACCCGCATTAAAAGCATTGGATAAACAGTATGAAGGCAAAAATATTCATTTTGTTAGTTTATCAATTGATGATGATAGAAGCCACGGAGGTTCTTGGGATAAAGCGCGGGAAAATTGGAAATCCATGATAGCCGAAAAAGAATTAACGGGCATCCAGTTATTTGCCCCCAACGGTTGGCAATCGCAATTTGTATTGGATTATAAAATTAAAGGCATTCCACGTTTTATCTTAATCGATCCGAACGGCAATGTAGTAACACCCGATGCGCCCCGCCCCTCGGATGCAAGCCTCACAGCGTTATTTACATCACTCAATATTTAAAGATTCCGGAATTTACTAAAATTACGGTTTAGCCACGAATACACGAATATTTAGTATTTGTGCATTCGTGGTTTTTTATTGTTTTTCATCCTCGGCATTATGTGCTGGTATGGGTTCGGGTTGCGAAAATAAATCCTTAAAAGCATCGCCTAAATAGTCTATAATATGGGTGGCAAGTAAGCTATGGTAACCATAAGCTTCCAAAGCCATATCACCCGATTTTCCATGTAAATACACCCCAAAAACAGCAGCATCAAGTGGTTCATAACCTTGTGAAATCAATCCTGTAATAAGTCCGGTTAGTACATCGCCGCTTCCTGCGGTCGCCATGCCAGGGTTTCCGGTCGTGTTAATATACAATTTGCCATCAAAAACCGTTATCGTATTAGCGCCTTTTATAACAAGGATGCACTGGTGTTTTCTTGAAAAGTTTTTTGCCTTTTCAAGTTTATCAAAATCATTTTCCCAACGGCCTATCAACCGTTCCAGCTCTTTAGGATGTGGGGTTAACACCGTTAGTTTTGGCAAAAGTTTTAAAAGCGCGGTGTTTTTTGATAGCATGTTAATGCCATCGGCATCAATAACCAACGGCACTTTATTGTGCTTTAAAAACGCTTCAAAAGCAGTAGTGGTTTTTAAATGCGTTCCCATACCTACGCCAAAACCAATAACGGTGGGTATGATTTCAAAAGAAATATGGGATATTTTTTCTTCATCAGCATCTGTAATAACCATGGCTTCTGGAAACGCCGTTTGTATAGGGATATAACCACATTTTGGTACATAGGCGGTTACCAAACCCGCACCAACCGATAATGCCGCTTTACTGGCCAATGTTACGGCACCTATTTTACCGTAACTGCCGCCTATAATTAGGCTATGGCCAAATTCCCCTTTGTGGGCAAATTTGTTCCTGGGCAGGTATCGTGGCAGTATTTCATGCTTTCCAATCAATGAGGCTTCGGTTGTTGTGTTTTGAACATATTCGGCATCAAAACCAATATCCAACACATCCCATTGTTTGGTAAATTTGGCTGTTTGGGGTAAAAAGAATACCAGTTTTGGTGTTACGAAAGTTAATGTGAAGTCGGCCAAAACAACACCTTCTTCATCATGAGGAATGGTATCGGTACTTAATCCAGAAGGTATGTCGATGGACAAAGTAAAAGCTGTTGATTTTTTAAAATGCACAAACAGGGCTTTTATCCAAGCGTCCACAGGTCGGTTAAGCCCAATGCCAAAAATAGCATCAACAATAATGTCGTTCTTATTTATTTCAGGAAAATCCTCCTTACAACTTAATAAAGTAGGCCATTTTTTTGAAACGCCTTTAATGCGCTCATAATTCACCAAAAAATCCTTCGAACGTTTGTTGCTGCAATTTACAATGTAAACAGTTACGTTATAACCATCTAAAATCAAGTATCTGGCCAGTACCAGCCCATCGCCTCCATTGTTGCCAATACCGCAAAATATATGGATTGGTACCGGCGCACCTTGCAAACGCAAATGCATCCAATTAAAAACTTGTTCGCCGGCGCGTTCCATTAAATCGACCGAGGAAATATTCTGGCGTTCTACGGTTAGCCTGTCGCCTTCATACATTTGTTCTTTTGAAAAAAGTTTCATCTAGTAGTCATCATTAGAAGTTCAAAATAATACCACGACAATTTAGGCAATAAAAAAATCCTTAGCTACATTTTTGACTAAGGATTTGCTTCCATTTTTTATATTTTTTACGCCTTTGTGCTTTATTCCTTAATGAATTTGACCATTTCTAGGTTTTCTAATTTTAACAAATACAAACCATCCGATAAAAACCGAACATCAATTTGGTTATTGTTCGATATGGTACCACGCGCCACTTCCTTACCTTGCATGGTGTAAATAACATAATTTTTAGATTCGGCCAAACCGGAAAGACTTATGTAATTGGTTGAAGGGTTCGGATAGGTTTTTATGCGCGCCTTTAAATCGACCGTAATATCTGAAAAATTGCTGGTATCTACCGTATTTACAGTACCATACGATATGCCCGCTGCATTAATGGCGTACGATGCCACATAATAAACTGTATTTTTTGCTACATTTTTTAAGCTGAAATTAAAATCTGGTTCATTTCCGTATAAAACAACTTTGGTATCGGCGGTGGTTGGGTTTTCAACCGAAGTACTGTAAACAAAGCCTCTTTCCAAAACAGCAGAACCGCCGGCATTTGTAATTTCCCCTTTCAAATCTATTTGTTTTTCTTGGTTGTTAAGGGTTGCATGACCTATTACACCCGGTACCGCTATTTGCATTTTGTTCCTTTTGCCATGCTTAACGGCACTTTCTTGCGCATGGGCAACGAGCGTGGTTAAAAATAAAAGAAGAAAAATGTGTAAGCAGAATTTTTTTGGTTTCATTTTGAAGGATTTTTTTAATTGGAACATACAAATATATGATTTTATCGATATAAAACGCATTTAAACGGATAATATTGTATTTAATCGAATATTTTTATAAAACAATAAGTGAAGTACTACCAAAAATATTTCAGAACCCGAAATTTTAAAAACAAGGTTTTTTGAAGCAGCCCTTAAAACACTAAATTAAACATCAATTTATTTTTATGATTTTTATAATTCAAAATCAAAATGGCTCATAATATGAAATGAAACTAGCCTACAAATAAGAATCCCGTAAAAAAATGGTTTTAATTTTTTTATAAAATTAATTGTAATACATTTGGTAAGTACAATTATTGAATATAATGAATCCATTAAACCAAATTTTGACAGCATCTATTTCTTTTTCAACAAAAGGAACCACGTCTCTTTTGGGTACTACTACCATCATTACGACCCTTTGGGGTTGCTAATTATATATTCTTCGTACTAAATTTGTAATTTTTATAATTACACCATCCCAACTATTTTTTTAAATAATAAATTCATTAAAACATGAAGGTTTTAAAATTTGGAGGAACCTCCGTAGGTTCGTCAAAAAACATACAAAGTGTCATTGCTATTTTAGAGGATTACGCCAAAAAGGAATCGGTTATATGCGTTGTTTCAGCAGTTGGCGGCATTACCGATAAATTGCTTCTAGCAGGAAAACAGGCCCAAAATAAAGAGACCGACTTTCGTAAAACGTTCGAGTCCATCAAGGCAATTCACTTAAACATCATCAACGAGCTAAACCCTACTAAAAGTGAAAGCATTTTAAGTTATGTCGATTTTAAATTGAATGAACTTAAAAATCTATTGGAAGGCATTTTCCTAATAAATGAGCTTACGCCCAAAACATCAGACAAATTAGTAAGCTTTGGCGAGCTTTTATCAGCGTACATTATTGCTGAAACCATGAAAAACCGGGATATTTCGGCAGCTGTTAAAAATTCGCAAGAACTGGTAGTAACCAATTCCAATTTTTCTAAGGCCGAAGTAAATTATGCGGTTACCTATAAAAACATCCAAGATTACTTTAAAACGGTTTCACAAACAATAACCATACTTCCTGGGTTTATTGCCAAATCGCAGTTAGGCGAAGAAACCACACTGGGCCGTGGCGGTTCCGATTTTACGGCAGCCATGGTAGCAGCGGCCCTAAAAGTGGCGAAATTGGAAATCTGGACCGATGTAAGCGGTATGTTCACCACCAATCCAAAACTGGTAAAACAGGCCTACCCCATCCAGAAAATATCCTACCAAGAAGCCATGGAACTGTCGCATTTTGGCGCTAAAGTGTTATATCCGCCAACAGTACAGCCTGTTTTAAATTTGAATATCCCCATCCATATAAAAAACACCCTAGAGCCCCAAGCGTTTGGAACCATCATTTCCAACGAGGAAACCAACAACGCCTCACCGGTAACGGGCATTAGCAATATTGCCAATATTGCCTTGATAACCTTACAAGGAAGTGGTATGATTGGGATTCCCGGGTTTTCAAAACGCTTGTTTGAAACGCTTTCGCAAGAAAAAATAAACGTAATTTTAATTACGCAAGCATCCTCGGAACATTCTATTTGTTTGGGCATTGATGAAAAAGATGCCGAACTTGCCAAAACCGCCATTGACGCTACGTTTGAAAATGAAATTGCCCTCAATAAAATTGATCCCATAATTGTTGAAAATGAGCTGTCCATTATAGCATTGGTAGGCGATAACATGAAAAACCACCAAGGTATCAGCGGCAAAATGTTCAGTGCCTTAGGTAAAAACAACATCAACATTCGAGCCATTGCACAAGGGGCTTCAGAAAAAAACATTTCAGCCGTTATTTTACAAAGTGATGTTAAAAAGGCCCTAAACACACTGCATGAACAGTTTTTTGAGAGTAAAACAAAACAGCTAAATGTGTTTATTACAGGGGTTGGCAATGTTGGCGAGCGTTTGGTTGAACAAATTAAGCAACAACGTAAATACTTAAAGGAAAACTTAAAAATCAATTTGAGGGTAACGGGTCTGTCCAATTCCAGAACCATGATTTTTAATGATGAAGGCATCGATTTGCATAACTGGAAACACGATTTAGCGCAAGGTGAAAAAGCAACTTTGGAAGGTTTTTTTGAAAACACAAAAGCACTAAACCTTCGCAACAGCATTTTTGTGGATGTTACTGCAAATAAGGAAGTTGCCAACCTATACGCCAACTATTTACGACAAAGTATAGGCGTGGTTGCCTGTAATAAAATAGCCTGTTCCAGTGATTACGAAAACTACAAATTATTAAAGCGCTTATCGCTTAAATATAACGCCCCATTTTTGTTTGAAACCAACGTAGGCGCAGGTTTACCCATTATTCATACCTTAAGTAATTTAATAGCTTCGGGCGATAAAATAACTTCAATTCACGCTGTTTTATCAGGAAGTTTAAATTTTGTATTCAACAATTTTAATGATACAACCAAGTTTTACGATGTTGTAAAGCAAGCAGCGGCTGAAGGCTACACCGAACCCGACCCCCGTATCGATTTAAGTGGTGTGGATGTGGCCCGAAAAATTTTAATTCTTGCCCGTGAAAGTGGCGTTGAGATGAATTTAGAGGATATTGAAAACACCCCGTTTTTATCGGAGTCTGGAATGGAAAGCGATTCGGTTGACGATTTCTATCAAACCCTAATCACCGATGAAGCACATTACCAACGTTTATATGCTTCCGCGAAAGCGAAAAACTGCCAGTTAAAATACGTGGCGCAGTTCAACAATGGAAAAGCAAGCGTAAGTTTACAGGAAATACCAAGCGACCATCCTTTTTATAACTTAAAAGGAAAAGACAATATCGTAATGTTTTACACCCAACGCTACCCCGAACAGCCCATGATCATTAAAGGTGCCGGCGCCGGTGCCGAAGTAACCGCTTCGGGGTTGTTTGCCGATATTATTAGAATTGGGAATGATTAGTTAATTAAAAATGAAACCGGCATAGCGAAGCACGAAGCACCCCCATTTTAATTAGGCAGATTGCTCCGTACCTCACAATGACGTAAATTATAAAAAAGACTAGAAAATATAGTTAAGGGCATAACGACTTTTTAAAATCTATTTTCTTTACTATATATTCTTTTTTCAAAAAATATGAACGAAATAAAAATATTTTCACCTGCAACTGTCGCCAATGTAGCTTGTGGCTTTGATGTTTTAGGCTTCTGTTTAGACAGTATTGGCGATGAAATGGTTATTCGGAAAACCGATAAAAAAGGTATTTTCATCACTAAAATCGAAGGAGGCTTCAAGTTGCCTTATGAAGCCGAATTGAACGTTGCGGGCGTTTCGGCACTGGCGATGTACCACGCTTTAAAACCCGAGGGCGGTTTTGAAATTGAAATCCATAAAAAAATAAAACCCGGGAGCGGTATTGGCAGTAGTGCCGCCAGTGCCGTGGGCAGTGTTTTTGGTATGAACCAATTGTTGGGCAGGCCCCTTAACAAAACACAATTAACCGCATTTGCCATGAAAGGAGAAGCCTTGGCAAGTAAATGCGAACACGCCGACAACCTCGCTCCTGCCCTGTTTGGGGGCTTTACCTTGGTGAAAAGTTTGGAACCTTTGGAAATATTACAAATTCCAACACCCAATGACATGTTTGTAACCATCATCCACCCACAAATTGAAATAAAAACCTCGGAGGCGCGAGCCATTTTGCCAAAAGAAGTGGCCTTAACCAAAGCAGTTGCACAATGGGCAAATTTTGGAAGTTTAATACATGCGTTGCATACGAGCGATTTTGGTTTAATACAGCGTTCATTAAACGACGTGATTGTAGAACCTTATAGAAGTCAACTTATCCCAAACTATTTTGAAGTAAAAACAGAAACCCTTAAAGCTGGTGCTTTGGGGGCAGGCATTTCCGGTTCGGGGCCTTCAATATTTTCGTTAAGCAAAGGACTGGAAACCGCTAATAATGTGGCAGATGCTATGAAAAAAGCATATAATAAAACTGGTATCGATTTTGATATTCATGTATCGAAAATTAATAAAGAAGGAGTTAAGGTTTTATAAACAGAAAATGACATTGCGATGGCGCCACAACTGAAGCACTCGCTTAAATGAAAATGTTGAATTAAAATAATTACGAATTATAAAAACAGATTCCTGACTTTGCAGGAACGACAACAAATGAAATACCACTCGCTAAACCACAAAGCACCAAACGCATCGTTTAAGGATGCCGTAATAAAAGGCATTGCGCCCGATAAAGGCTTGTATTTTCCTGAAAGCATCACGCCACTACCAAAGTCCTTTTTTGATAATATGGATGCTTTATCGTATTCGGAAATCGCTTTCGAGGCCATCAAACAGTTTGTGTCCCCAGAAATTCCGGAAGCTGTTTTAAAAACCATTGTTGAAGAAACCTTATCGTTTGATTTTCCAGTAGTAAAATTAAACGAAAACATATCAACATTGGAATTGTTTCACGGGCCAACCATGGCGTTTAAAGATGTGGGTGCGCGTTTTATGGCACGTTGTTTAGGGTATTTTAACCAAAACAACAATCGGGAGGTTACGGTTTTAGTGGCCACTTCGGGCGATACGGGTGGTGCCGTAGCCAATGGTTTTTTAGGTGTTAAAGGTGTAAACGTTGTGATTCTATACCCTAGCGGAAAAGTGAGCGACATTCAAGAAAAACAACTTACAACCTTGGGGCAAAACATAAAAGCGTTGGAAGTTAACGGCACTTTTGATGATTGCCAAGCCATGGTTAAAACCGCTTTTTTAGACGAAGCGTTAACTAACCACATGCAATTAACTTCGGCAAATTCCATCAATGTAGCACGTTGGTTGCCACAGTTGTTCTATTTTATGTTTGCCTACAAGCAATTGCACAAACAGCACAAAAACATTGTGTTTTCTGTGCCAAGTGGTAATTTTGGCAATATTTGTGCAGGCATGATGGCACAGCAATTGGGCTTGCCCATCAACCATTTTGTGGCCTCAAACAATGCCAATAATGTGGTTACCCGCTATTTAATATCACAGCTTTACGAGCCAAAACCATCGGTACAAACCATTAGCAATGCGATGGATGTTGGCGCACCAAGTAACTTTGTTCGTATTCAGGAAATTTATAAAAATAATTTCGAAGACCTAAAAAATAATTTAACATCTTTTAGTTATTCCGATGAAGAAACAAAAGAAGCCATGTTAGAAATGCACACAAAATACAACTATGTGGCCGACCCACATGGTGCCGTTGGCTATTTGGGTTGCAAAGATTATTTAAAAGAAAATCCAACTGCACATTGCGTGTTTTTAGAAACCGCGCACCCAACCAAATTTTTAGATGTGGTAGAAGCTGTAATTAAAACAAAACAGTCATTGCCCCCACAAATAGAAGCAGTTATGGGCAAAGAAAAAGAATCGGTTGTAATTTCTACCTACGATGATTTAAAACACTTTCTATTAAAAAAATAAATGCGTTAACAGCTTAAAATGGTATGAACTGGCTCATTTTAATTAGTGCGGGATTATCGGAAGTGGCATTTGCGTTTTGCTTAGGTAAAGCCAAAGAAACCACAGGTAATGATGCGATGTATTGGTACGCCGGCTTTTTGGGTTTTTTAATTTTAAGCATGGCATTACTTGTTAAGGCCACCAACCAACTGCCTATTGGCACCGCCTATGCCGTATGGACCGGCATTGGTGCCGTGGGTACCGTTTTAGTTGGTATCTTCATCTTTAAAGAACCGGTCACTTTTTGGAGGGTTTTCTTCATTACCACCCTTATTGCTTCTATTATTGGGCTAAAGGTGGTTTCTAATTAACGGTACGCTTTTATAGAAATTACAAAAACATATCTTTCCCTTTTGAATTTGTTAAAAAAAAGGCTAACTTATATTGGTCACTAATTACGTTAAAACTTTTTCGCATCATTGCAAAGTGCTTCAAGTTTGAGATAGATTCCTTGATGTTTGATTTCCTTAACTATTTTTTCTTTATAAATTCACTTTATCGCATTTGTCAGAAAAAAGATAACAACCTTTAACTTACAATAATTGATCTTTTATAGTCAAAAATTTATCTTTTTGAGTAAAAACATGCTGTCCCTTTGCTTTATATTTAAGAAATCCTAAATACAGTTCCCGTATCTTGAATGGTGGAAAATCTGTAAAAAAACAAACAAAAAAATAGAATCATGGAAAAATCAAACAACAACAATAAACACGCAAAGTACACCACATTTTTTTTAATGCTAGGCACCTCATTTATTGCCATGTACATAACCATGTATTTTAACACTTACACGACCGACCATGTGTATTTTAGCCTTACCCGTTTCTATATGACCTGTTTAGGAATATCCGCAATGGCAGTTATCATGCTGTTATTCATGCTGAAAATGTACAAAAACAAGAAAAAAAATAGGGCCATACTATTGGGGAGCATCCTTCTTTTTGGTGCGGCACTAATGCTGTTACGAACCCAAAAACCAATTATTGGAGATGTTCTATGGATGAAAGCCATGATACCACACCATTCCATTGCCATTTTAACCAGTGAACGAGCAAATATAAAAGACCCGGAAGTGAAAAAATTGGCAGAGGACATCATAAAAGCCCAAAAAAGGGAAATTGAGGAAATGAAAGTAATGATAAAACGATTGGAACATAAAAAATAAAAGTATTCCTCCAGTTGGACAACACTTTTGGTTCATAAAAAACAAACGAAAATAACCGCCAACCACATTTAACTCCCTCACAAAACCACCTTCCATAAAATTTATATACATTTGCTTTCGTTAAAATTTAATGAGATTCCCTCCCGATAGCCATCAAGGTTCGGCGGAATTAAAAAAAGCATAAACTCAAATGAAAAACATACCCTTATCCAAAACACACATAGCGCTCGGTGCAAAAATGGTGCCTTTTGCGGGCTTTAATATGCCTGTTCAATACGAAGGCGTTAATGTAGAACACGAAACCGTTCGAAATGCTGTGGGCGTTTTTGATGTTTCCCACATGGGCGAATTTTTAATTGAGGGCGAACATGCTTTGGAACTCATCCAACAAGTAACCAGCAATGATGCTTCCAAATTAACCATAGGAAAGGCGCAATACAGTTGCCTACCCAACGATACGGGCGGTATTGTGGACGATTTAATTGTGTACCGCATTAAAGAAACCACCTATTTATTGGTGGTAAATGCCAGTAATATTGAAAAAGATTGGCAGTGGATACAGTCTAAAAACAAGGTGGGTGCTACCATGCGCAATTTAAGCGACACGTATTCGTTATTGGCCATTCAAGGGCCAAAAGCTATTGAGGCGATGCAATCGTTGACGAGCCACGATTTATCAGCCATTCCATTTTACGGTTTTATTGTGGGCGATTTTGCAGGTATTGAACATGTAATTATTTCGGCAACCGGTTATACTGGCAGTGGCGGCTTTGAAATTTACTGCAAAAACAGCGAAGTAAAACAAATTTGGGACAAGGTTTTTGAAGCAGGCGCAGGTTACGGCATCAAACCCATTGGACTGGCAGCGCGCGATACCTTGCGTTTGGAAATGGGCTATTGCCTTTACGGAAACGATATTGATGATAACACATCACCCATTGAAGCTGGTTTGGGCTGGATCACAAAATTCACTAAAAAATTCACGAATTCTGAAGCTTTAGAAAAAGAAAAACAAAATGGGCCAACGCGCAAATTAATCGCATTCGAGTTGAACGAACGTGGCATACCCCGTCATGGTTACGATATAGTTGATGCAAACGGCACTAAAATTGGCGAAGTTACTTCCGGCACCATGGCACCTTCATTAAACAAAGGCATTGGTTTGGGCTATGTGCCAATGGCTTTTGCGGAAGTTGGCAGTACTGTTTTTATCCAAATCCGTAAAAATGCCATTCCAGCAACCGTTGTAAAACTTCCGTTCTACAAAGGTTAATCCTACTTTTAATGAATGAAACCCCTAACGATAAAAAACACCGCATCTTAATTTTAGGTGCCAGTGGCTTTTTGGGAAATGCCATTTATAAAGAACTCTGCCCCTATTTTAAAACCTTTGGCACTTACAACAGGTCCAATAACCAGTTAGAAAAAAACAACCATTTTTTTCAATTTAATCTGGAAGAAGATGATGTTTACGAAATTCTGGACCTTGTAAAACCAACCATCATCATTTCGGCACTTCGCGGTGATTTTTCAAAGCAAGTCATTGTGCACCAACACCTTGCGGAATACGTGTTTTCAAATAAAATAAAACTGCTGTTTTTATCTTCGGCCAATGTTTTTGATGCATACAGCAAATACCCAAGTTACGAACTCGATAAAACCCTAAGCCACAGCATTTACGGCCATTTCAAAATAAAAATCGAAAATATTCTGTTGCGCTTGCCAAAAAAGCAAATCGCCATTTTACGGCTGCCCATGGTTTTTGGTGCCAATTCACCACGTATCCAAAAAATTGTGCAACAAATTAAATTAAAGGAACCTGTTGAAGTGTTCCCCAATTTAATAATGAACGTGATAAACGACCATAAGGTTACCCAACAAATCCATTACATCATCAACCGAAATAAATCGGGGATTTTCCATTTGGGAAGTACCGATTTGGTGCACCACGATGAATTTATTAAGGATGTAATAAATGCACTGCAAATACAAAATGCCCGCTACAAACAGGTTTACACCACCAACGACGACCGTTATTTGGCCGTTTTGCCAAAATACAACCTGCTCCCAAAAAATTTACAATTGCTAAGTCAGGAATTACTGAGCGATTTAATAATATAGCATTTGGGCGTTCCCCTATCGGGTCGGGTTTTCCCCTACAAGTCCTCGCAATCCCAATTAGCATCGGGCTTGCTGTGGGCTTTCCGGTACAACCCCTAACGCGGGCATACTAGCATCGTTTAGGCATGCCCCAAAAGTTTTTCTGTTTAAAAAACCATGGCAACCAAGGCATATTCATTTGAAATCAGTAAATTTACAATCAACCTAAAAAACAGGATTATGAGCAAGCTTTCAGAAAAAGAGATAGAAAAACGATTGTTGGATTTCCCCGATTGGGATTATTATGATGGTGCCATCCACGCCGAATTTGAATTTGAAAACTTCAAGGATTGTTTCAGCGCCATGAGCCGCATCGCTTTTGAGTGTGAAGCATTAAACCATCACCCCGATTGGTCCAACACCTACAATGTGTTAACCATTTCATTAGCAACCCACAGCGCCCATGGTGTTACCGAGAAGGATTTTCAATTGGCCAAAGCTATTGAAGCCATTGTTGAACCTGAGGATGAAGACTAAAAATTTCAAAAAATAAATTCCAAATTACATGCAATATATTATCATTTAAACCTTTTTCAATTTACAGAATTTTTTATTTTTGCGGTGGTTAAAAAACATAAAACCTTTTACCTTAATAACTTTTTAACCTTATAACCATATAACCTTTTAACCTTATAACTTTTAAAATGGGAAGAGCTTTTGAATTTAGAAAAGCACGTAAAATGAAACGTTGGTCGGCCATGAGTAAAGCATTTACGCGTATTGGCAAAGATATTGTAATGGCAGTAAAAGAAGGAGGTCCCGATCCTGCCGGCAATGCACGGTTGCGGGCGGTTATGCAAAATGCCAAATCGGTAAACATGCCAAAGGAAAACGTTGAACGTGCCATAAAAAAAGCAAGCGAAAAAGACCAGGGCGATTACAAGGAAGTTATTTTTGAAGGCTATGCACCCCACGGTATCGCCATTTTGGTTGAAACCGCCACCGATAACAACACCAGAACCGTTGCCAACGTACGCAGCTATTTTAACAAATGCGACGGCAGTTTGGGCACCTCGGGCTCGGTGGTGTTTATGTTCGACCATACCTGCAATTTCAGGATCAATGCTCAAGGTTTGGATGCCGAGGAAATTGAACTGGAATTTATCGATTATGGTGCTGAAGAAGTGTTTGCCGATGAAGATGGCATTTTAATTTACGCGCCTTTTGAAAGTTTTGGCACCATTCAAGCGGCTTTGGAAGAAAAGGGCATTGAGATATTATCATCCGGATTTGAACGTATGCCGCAGGTTACCAAAAAGTTAACCCCCGAACAAGCTGCCGATGTTGAAAAACTTCTGGAAAAACTGGACGACGACGATGATGTACAGAACGTATATCACACCATGGAGGAAAACGAAGAATAACCCTCATATAAATAACCAAAACAAAGGCCATCAGTTTATGATGGCTTTTTTCATTTTATAGAACCAATTTATTTTTAAAGAATAGCGCGCATTTACAAGGTTTTAACATTTATTATCCATTTTATTTCATTCATTTCATTTATTTTTAGCTGCATTATTCAGTAATTTATAAATTCCGCACAGTAAACAACCTTATTAAGCATCGTATGAAAAAAAACAATTTCCTGCTTGCCCGTATTGCCTGTATTTTTTTAACAACCTTGTTTTTGTTAGCATCACAAAATACAGATGCCCAAAACAAGAAAAAAAAGAGTAAGAAGGGTGAAAAAACCGAAATGCCGGCACCTCCAGCAAAAAAAGAAAAAACAATTGCCGAACTTGTTAAATCAAGTAAAAAAATTGAAGGTTTATTTCCCATTTACCAAGATACCATTACGGGGTCTTTACAAATGTTAATATCTGATAAACAGATAAATAAGGAGTTCATTTATTTTAGCCAAATATCCAATGGCGTTTTGGATGCCGGTAGAATCAATCGTGGGGCGTACATGGGCTCGAAGGTTTTAAAAATTGAAAAATACTTCGATAAAATTGAATTTGTTGCCCAAAACACCTCGTTTTATTTCGATCCGGAGAGTCCACTTTCCAAATCTAAAGAGGCCAATATCAGCCATGGCAATATTGCAAGCATCCAAGTTGATGCGCGCGATGAAAAAAACGGACTATATTTAATTAAGGCCGATGAGCTTTTTTTGAACGAAACCTTTGCGCAAATAAAAAGGCCCAGTGCGCCGGGAGAATCCCCAACGGCATTCAAGCTGGGAAGTTTGAACAAATCGAAAACCAAAATAAACAGAATAAAAAATTATCCTGAAAACACAAACTTCGAGGTCGAGTACGTGTATTCATCGCCTTCTGTATTAAACAACGGTTCCAATGCGGTTGCCGATGGCCGAAATGTGAGCATTAAAGTGTTTCAAAGTTTGATGGCAATGCCCGAAAACGATTATGAACCAAGGTTCGACGACCCTAGGGTTGGTTATTTTACAACGGAGGTTGATGATAAAACGTCCACAAAAAGCATCAATTATAGAGATTTTATTCATCGTTGGCACTTAAAAAAGAAAGACCCGAATGCCGCTATTTCCGAACCTGTTGAACCCATTATCTGGTGGATTGAAAATTCCACCCCATTGGAGTGGCGCGAAACTATTGCCAACGCCGTTTTGCAATGGAACGTAGCTTTTGAAAAAGCAGGTTTTAAAAATGCCATGGTTGTAAAAGTGCAACCCGATGATGCCGATTGGGATGCAGGCGACCTAAAACACAATGTGTTGCGTTGGACCTCGTCTCCCGAACCGCCCTTTGGTGGTTATGGCCCCAGTTTTGTAAACCCAAGAACCGGTGAAATATTGGGTGCCGATATTATGCTGGAATTTGCGCATTTTACAAACCGTGTGCTTTATGATAAAGTTTACAATTTGGCAACATTGGAAACTCCGTATGAAGCTTCGAAGGTTAATGAGCACGATACGGCATCCTGCTCTTTTGGCCATCAATTACAGCAAGATGTTATGTTTGCAAATGCCGTAGCATCTGCTTATGCCAATTCCGATTTTGAAATGGAACGCATCAAAAAAGAATCGATGACAGCCTTGATAATGCATGAAGTTGGCCACACCTTAGGGCTGAACCACAACATGAAAGCGAGTCAGTTATTTTCACCCGAACAACTGGCAGATCCCGAGTTTATCAAAGGAAAATGCTTAACCGCATCGGTTATGGATTATGCCGCTTTGAACATCAATAAAGACCGAAGCAAACAAGGCCAATACGATGATGTGGCCGTTGGACCTTACGATGTTTGGGCCATCCAACTGGGTTATACGCCGTTTAAATCGGAAAACGACCGGCAAGCGTTATTAAACGAATCGACCAAACCAGAACATATTTTTGGAAATGATGCCGACGACATGCGCGCCCCTGGAAAAGCTATAGACCCACGCGTTAATGTTTCCGATCAATCAAACGACCAAATAACTTGGGCTATTGATAGAATTGAACTGGCAAACAACCTGATGAAGGACATTAAAAGTAGATTTTCAAAAACCGGTGAATCTTACGAGGAACTTCGACGCATATATTACTTGTTAAGTTCTCAAAAAGCAACCTCAGGAACCGTTATTTCACGATTTATTGGCGGTGTGTATGTTGACCGCGCCATGGTTGGCCAAAATGGAAGCACGCAACCCTATACGCCGGTTAGTTTAAAAGACCAAAAACGTGCCATGGCCGCTTTAAGCAAGTACGTGTTTGCTGCCGATGCCTTTGACGCACCCAACGATCTGTACAATTATTTGGCCATGCAACGCCGTGGTTTTAATTTTAGAAATACTGAAGACCCAAAAATTCATACGCAAGTACTCACTTACCAAAAAAATGTACTAAACCATTTATTGCATTACAATACCTTGCAACGAATTTCAGATTCTGAATTATATGGCAATGAATACACGTTATCTGCGTTTATGACCGACTTAAACAATGCCATATTTAAAGCGGATATTTACGGGAACGTAAATTCGTTTAGGCAAAACCTGCAGTTGGAATATACCAACATGCTCATTGCCATCCTTACAGGAAAATCCAATGCAAGTTATGCTAATAATGTAAAGTCGTTGGCATTATATAACTTAAAAAACATAAAAACCATGACAGGAGCAACGGGCGATATTGCCTCTATAGCACACAAACAGCATTTAAAAACTTTGATTGACAATGCTTTAGAAGAAGTTAAATAAAGCATCGTTATATCAAAAAGCAAAAAGCTACTTCGTTGTGAAGTAGCTTTTGTTTTTATTGCTAGTGATGTTTCTTTTTAGGAACAAATACCTGTTTACTTTATGTTTCATGCCTAAGCAATAATTTTAATTCAATTATTGTGCCATTTTTAAGAATAATGAGGTATTTTCCCCTTAACGCCTTCGTAGAATTGACGCATAAACTTAAAATCGGCCTCTATATCATCGGTAGGATAAAAAGGCTCCGAAATTTTATTTTGTTTGTTTTCAAAATCGAGGGTAAACATAATAATTGGCACCTGTGCCTTTTTGGCAATATGATAAAAACCGGTACGCCAGGTTGCTACTTTCTTTCGGGTGCCCTCGGGCGATAATGCCATTCTAAATTCGTCTTTCCCTTTAAATAATTGCGCTATGGCCTCTACTTTATTTTCATTGGCGCCCCTGTTAATGGGGCTGCCTCCCAAAACCTTAAAAAACCAGCCAAACGGAAAAACAAACAGTTCTTTTTTTCCAACAAAATTTGTTTTTACCTGCAATACGGCCCGTAGCAATACCCCGATATAAAAGTCGTGCCAACTGGTGTGTGGCGCCGCAATGATGACTGCTTTTTTAACGGTGCTTTTAGATATATTGGTATTGCCAACAACCTGCCAGCCCAAAAGTTTAAAATAAATAAGTTTGGCAAGCCATTGCATATTACATTTTCAGGTAAAGTTCCTTTAATTTTTTTGGCGTTATGATGCTTTTCCAGTTTTTACCCAGTGCGTTTTCCCAAAGTGGCACTAAGTTTAATGCAATAGTTATCATAACATCAAACTCGGTATCGCTTAAATTGCTGCAAATGCCTTGTGGTAAAGCGATGTTGTGCTTTTGTTTCATGGCTTTAAAAATAGCCACGCCTTCTGGATAAAATTCCTCTAAATGGTCAAAAACAATGCAGTTGCCTATACCGTGTTTAATACCTAATAAATACGATAGCCCGTAACTCATGGCATGTGCGACGCCAACTTGCGAATAGGCAATGCTCATACCACCGTGCCAAGAAGCCATCATCAATTTTTCCTGCAATTCAATTTCAGATAAATTGTTTTCCAAAAAAATTTCCTTGCACAAGCCCAAAGCCATATCGCCGTAGGTTTGGCTAAAGGTGTTTAGGTAGCTTCCTGTTAACGATTCAATGCAATGGATATAGCAGTCCATACCCGTATAAAACCATTGGTCTTTTGGTACGTCTTTAGTGAGTTCGGAGTCTAGGATCACCTGATCGAAGGGTGTGAAATCAGAATTGATTCCCAACTTCTTTTCAGGCCCCATAAGTACGGTTGTTCTGGAAACTTCGGCACCGGTACCCGATATGGTAGGAATACCAACATGATAGATTCCTGGATTTTTTATCAAATCCCAGCCTTGGTAGTCTTTAGCCTCACCTTCGTTGGTGAGCATAAGCGATACCGCCTTGGCCAAATCTAAAACAGAACCGCCACCAATGCCTATTATGCCCGAAGGCAATGCCTTTGTAGTAAGGATAATAGATTCAACCAATGCATCAACCTGCGACGTTTTTGGCTCTTCTTCCGTTGATACAAAAATAATCCTATCGTCATACGATAGCGATAGTCGTGAAGTTAACCAATTATTGTTTTTAAAAACAGCATCTATCAAATAGATAAATGGGGCGTCGATGCTAACACGCTTTGGGGCTAAAATTTCATTTAATTGATTGAAACTACCTCTGCCAAAAACAACTCTTGGCACCATTGGAAAGTTTTTGTAATTCATTCAAATATTCTCTTTTTCAATTTTCAAAAATACTTTATTTTAAGTGAAACTTGACGGTTAATTTAATAATTTAAGTAGGTCGCGTAAACTATTGATGGTTTTATAGGTTTTACCATTGGTTTCCTGTTCTGTTACCTGTTCGTGCACCCATGTTGTGTGAAATGGAACATGTATGGCATGTGCTTTTAAATTCACTAACGGCAACACATCCGATTTTAGCGAATTGCCAATCATTAAAAACTCTGAGGGCTTAATGTCCAGATGGTTTAACAATTTTGAGTAATTGCCCTCCCGCTTTTCGCTTAGCACTTCAATATGGTGGAAGTATTTGGTCAATCCCGATTTTTCCAATTTCCGTTCTTGGTCCAACAAATCGCCTTTGGTTGCCAATATCAACCGGTATTTTTTTGAAAGCACTTCCAAAACCTCTTCAACGCCATCAAGCAATTCTACTGGTTTATTGAGCATATCCTTCCCTATTTGGAGTATGGATTGGATGGTTTTTGTGGAAACATTGAAGTTTGATTGCTCCAAAGCACTTTCAACCATGGAGAGCACAAATGCCTTTACGCCATAACCGTACAGGGGCAAATTATCGATTTCTTTTTTGAAAAGCTCTTGGTCGATTGTATTTATGGTTTCGTATTCAGATAATAATTTACCAAATTCAACCTCGGCTTCCCTAAAATAGGTTTCGTTAACCCATAAGGTATCATCGGCATCAAAACCAATAACTTTAATATGTTCGTAAACTTTCAGCAATGTATGGTATTAAAATTTTTAATTTGCTTAAACAGATTGTATGCTTCGGAAGCAAAACTTTGTTACTTCCATTGTTTTTTGGCGCGTTCCAAATCTTCGGGCGTATCAATTTCTACACCTTCGGTAGTGGTTTCAACCATTTTAATGCGTTTGCCGTATTCTAAATACCGTAACTGTTCCAATTTTTCCGAAGCTTCAAGCTTCAACATGGGGAAATGGTAAAAATCCAACAGGGCTTGTTTCCTAAAGGCATAAACTCCTTTATGTTTAAAATATTTTACGGCAACGCTTTTATCCCTTTGGTATGGAATAGGGCTTCTGGAAAAATAGAGTGCAAAATTTGAGTTATCAACCACCACCTTCACGGTATTGGGGTTGTTGATGTCGTCTTCATTGGTAATATGAACCATTAACGATGCCAAATCGATATTTTTTTCATGGTCGTCCTTAAAAACGCTTATAAGTTTCTGCAACGATTCCTTATCGGTAAAAGGCTCATCACCTTGTACGTTAACCACAATATCAATATCTAAAAACGCTACCGCTTCAGCAATCCTATCACTACCACATTCATGTTCCTTTTGGCTCATCATGGCCTTGCCACCATGATTTATAATTTCGTTGTAAATAATGTCGCTATCGGTAACTACCAAAACATCGTCAAACAAATGGGTATTGATAGTGGCTTCGTAGGTTCGCAAAATTACCGTTTTACCACCCAGATCTTGCATGAGTTTTCCGGGAAAGCGTGAGGCGCTATAACGAGCGGGAATCATGGATATTATTTTCATAGTCATTTAATTCTGCTTCAAAAATAGGATAATTTTTTATAGCTTATTGGGTTTGGATGTGCTAAACTTTTTATAGAGTTTAAAAATGATAAAGAACACGATAAGCACAAATACAAAGGCCAATAAAGGGAGAAAAATGGAAACGACCGACATCACTAAAGAAGTGCCCGTTTCGATGGTTGAAACGATAGGGTTTGCTACACCGCCCGTTGTGGCGGTTGACGTAATGCGTGTGGCACTTGAAGTACCTGAAATTGCCGCAGCAGTACCACCCCCAGCAATAATGGCCAATGCCCAGGTTACCACCGGACTTAAATCGGATACGGTTGAAAGCATAACCGCAGTGCCCGCCAATGCTGCCAATGGCACCGAGATGGTATCCAAAAGATTATCGACATACGGAATAAAATAGGCAAAAATCTCAACAATAGTAGCTACGCCCAAGGTTATTAGTGCCGTGGTACTGCCTATCCATTGCCAAGCGTCGTTGAGTTGCCACACATTAAAATAGGCGGCCAAACTTAATGCGAACAAGGGTAAAAATACCCGAAAGCCTACCGATGCGGAAAGCCCAATGCCAAGGCAAATACTAATGATGGTTTCTAGCGTCATAAGCCCTAAATCTCTAAAGCCCCTAACTTCCCGAAGGAGCACTTTTGCTTACGTTAATTTTTAATATGCAGTCATTTAAAAACTACATCTGTACCTTTTTGTTATTATTCAAAGTTATTCTTTTTTTCCGCACAAAAAAGTCCCTTTTGCAGATTTAGGGGCTATGCTTCAAAAAAATCGTCCTTAAAACCAATAAGGTACAATTTTTCCTTGGCTCGTGTTACGGCAGTATATAACCAGCGCAAATAGTCCTTATCGATGCCGTTGGGCAAATAAGGCTGCTCTACAAATACGGTATGCCATTGCCCACCTTGCGATTTGTGGCAGGTAATGGCATACGAAAACTTAACCTGCAACGCGTTAAAGTGCTTGTTTTCTTTTACTTTCATAAACTTTTTATAGCTACTGGTTTCGTTTTCAAAATCCTTCATAACTTCTTGATACAATCGGTTGGAATCTTCGTAGGATAACGACGGGGTTTCGGCATCAATGGTATCTAACAACAACACGGTTTCAAACGGTTGCATCTTGGGGTAATCGACCATGCGTATTTTAACTTCCGCAAAGCGAAAACCGTATAATTCTTCTATCTTAAAAATTTCCAGGACCTCTACTATATCGCCGTTTGCTATAAAACCCGCCTCGGTGGTTGCTTTTATCCAAAAATAATTATTTTTTACAACCATTAAGTAATCGCCTGCCGACAATTCGCTTTCATTAAATAAAATGCGGTTTCTTATTTGCTGGTTGTACAAATTGGCACGCTTGTTACTGCGCACAATAAAGGCGGTTTCCTCATTGCCCAAGGTGCT
This sequence comes from Mariniflexile maritimum, assembly GCF_009746565.1. Lineage (GTDB taxonomy): Bacteria > Bacteroidota > Bacteroidia > Flavobacteriales > Flavobacteriaceae > Mariniflexile > Mariniflexile maritimum. Next base: position 279,742 of record NZ_WRPN01000001.1, on the reverse strand, counting down.
GTAAGCATCGTTTATGGCATCCATAATGTCGTACCCATCGGTTAGCCTTACAATGTCTTTAAATCCCGCCAAATCGAACTTAAAGGCATTGTTGTTGCCATAAGATAGTGCTTCGCGCAATACCGTAGCATTAACAAGGATGCCAGAATCTTGTTCTTGCCGCATTACTTCATCCAGTTCCATTTTCGATACGGTTTTATTGTAATGCAATGCGAGCCTATTTTCATCCAATGCAGGGCTTAAATCTAATTTTACGGGTGGTAATTGCGCGGTATCGCCAATTAATATTAGCTTACATTGCTGGCCCGAATACACGTATTGCATTAAATCGTCCAACAATGATGCGCTTTCAAACGATTTGGAATCGCCCGGGGTATCGGGTATCATGGAAGCTTCATCAACAATAAAAATGGTGTTTTTATGCTTGTTTGGCTGTAAAACGAACGATACGCCACCCCCTTTTTCCTTTTTGGGAAAGTATATTTTTTTATGGATGGTAAAGGCCTCCTTTTTGGAGTAATTAGCCATTACTTTAGCGGCCCTTCCCGTGGGCGCCATTAACACCGCACTTTTTTTTATTTGCCACAAGTTATTAACTAGGGTGCCTATAATGGTGGTTTTTCCTGTGCCCGCATAGCCTTTTAGCACATAAAGGGCATTTGGCGCCCCACTAACGATAAATTCTGAAAGTTGCAGTAGCACCATATTTTGCTTGGTGGTAGGTTGAAACGGAAACTGCTGTGTTATAAGGGAATAAAATTGCGATGGCGACATTAAAAAAGGCAAATTATAAATTATTCAAAGATAGAAATGATTTTTAGCAAGAATACGTTTTTGTGATTAAAAAAAAATTGTAGATTTGCGAAAGACCTTTGATAAACTATTTTTAAATTAAAAAACGATTATGTGGAATTTTATTCTTATTACTGTTGCAGTGATACTGCTTACAATTGGCTTGGTAAAGTTGGTTGATAAATTTATACCTGCAAAATTTAAACCCGTTTTAAATATTGTGCTTTGGGTATTGATTGCTTTTCTTGGATACCAAACGTACATGTCTATTTACACGCCTATTTTATTTAACCAAGAAAAAACCAAGCGTTATGCCGAAGTAATTAAGAATTTAAAGGATATTCGCGATTCGCAATTGGCCTACAAACAAGTTAATGGCAAGTTTACCGATAGTTTTGATGAATTGGTAAAATTTATTGAAAACGGAAGATATACAATCATTCAGCGTCGTGATTCTAGCATTATCGACCAGGAAATGACAAAACGTTTTGGCGTTGACACTTTTAAGGACATTGTAATTGTGGATACTTTAGGCCATGTTTCCGTTAAGGATTCCTTATTTAAAAACTCCACACGCTACAAAACCATGATGAACGTATCCGTTGGAAAAGAAGGCGCTAAATTTGAATTGAAGGCAGGATTCTTGGAAGAAAGCGACATAAAAATCCCGGTATTTGAAGCCTCTGTAAAAAAGAACGTGATATTATTTGACCAAGATCCAGATATGATTGCGCAAGAAAACCAAGTAGTATCGGTTGATGGCGTAAATGGCGATGCACTTAAAGTAGGCTCCATGACCGAGGTGAACACCAACGGTAACTGGCCAAAAACCTATGGCTCAAACGAATAACAATACAAACAAACCCACCCCATTAGAACTGTCCATTCAAATAAGCTTGAGTGGACTTTCTTTTTGTATCCTGCAACGCGATACCAATACCATTACGGCCCTAAAGGAAGTCGATTTTCAAAAAAAATTAAACCCCATCGAGGTTTTGGATGCCTTAAAACACCTGCTCAATACTGAAAAAATCATTCAAAATACCTTTAACGCCATTACCGTTATTCACGATAACGAGCTGGCAACCTTAGTGCCCAAACCCTTGTTTAATGAAGATTGTATTGCCGATTATTTGAAATTCAATTCTAAAATCCTCATTTCCGATTTTATTGCCCACGATGAAATCGTTACCAACGACAGCATAAATGTTTATGTGCCCTATATGAACATAAACAACTTTATTTACGACCAGTTTGGGGCTTTTACATTCAAGCACATTTCAACCATTTTAATTGAAGAAATACTGCATTTGGAAAAAAATAGCAGCAGCCCGAAAGTGTATGTAAACATTAGCCAAAACCACTTTGAGACCGTAGTTGTTAATAATGCAAAACTACTGCTGTACAACGCCTTTGAGTACCATTCAAGTGAAGATTTTATTTATTACCTGTTGTTTACTACCGAGCAACTAAACCTAAACCCCGAAATATTCCATTTGGTTTTTATAGGCAACGTAACAAAGGAAGATGCGCTTTACAACATGGCCTACCAATACATTAGGCATATTGGTTTTGGAACCCGAAATGAAACCTATAACTACCGTGTGGCCCCAAAAACCGATCATTCAAATTTCACGTTAATAAAAAGCTTGTAATGCGCATTATTTCAGGAATTTACAAAAGCAGAAAAATTGTAGCACCAAAAAATTTGCCCGTTCGCCCAACCACCGATATGGCCAAGGAATCACTGTTCAATATTTTAAACAACCTTTTTTATTTTAACGAATTGATAGTTTTAGATTTGTTTGCAGGCACCGGAAACATTAGCTACGAGTTCGCTTCAAGAGGTGTTGGGCAAATTACCTGTGTCGATCAGGATTTTGGGTGCATCAAGTTCATCAACCAAACGGCACAAACCTTTAAAATGCCCATTCAAACCATTAAAAGCGATGTGTTTAAATATTTGGAGAAAGCAACACAACAGGCCAACATCATATTTGCCGACCCACCGTATGATTTACCTGATACCGAATTTGAAAAAATCCCAGAACTGGTTTTTCAAAACAACCTATTATACCATGAAGGCTTGCTAATCGTAGAACATTCCAAACACACCAACCTTTCCCAATTAAAACATTTCAGCTATTCAAAAAGTTACGGCGGCAATATGTTCAGTTTCTTTGAAAATTAAGCCTTATGCCTTATGCCCTATGCCTATTCCCTCCCAAATACCCCCCAATAACCTAATAACTTAATAACCATCCACCCCACCATGCCTATTGCCTATTCCCTCCCAAACAATAACTCAACACCCCAATAACCCAATAACCCAATAACCCAATAACCTAATAACTCAACACCCCAATAACCATCCACCCCACCATGCCTACCGCTTTATGCCCATTGCCTATTCCCTCCCAAACAACACCCCAATAACCCAATAACCCAATAACTCAACACCCCAATAACCATCCACCCCACCATGCCTACTGCCTTATGCCCATTGCCTATTCCCTCCCAAACAAACACCCCAATAACCCAATAACCCAATAACCCAATAACTCAACACCCCAATAACCATCCACCCCACCATGCCTACCGCTTTATGCCCATTGCCTATTCCCTCCCAAACAAACACCCCAATAACCCAATAACCCAATAACTTAATAACTCAACACCCCCCCCCTCATTTTCACCAAACAATGAATTTCATCGGATAAAACGTAACCTTAATATAATTAGTTAACATGTTAAAGTTATTTTTTACATATTTGCGGTGCTATTAACAAACCCAAATCAAAAAAATGCAATATCCAGAATTAAAAAAACTTCATAATACCACCGTATTGGTAACAGGTGGTGCAGGCTTTATAGGCTCCAATTTATGCGAAACCCTTTTAGCCAATAATATAAAAGTGATATGTTTGGATAATTTTTCAACAGGCAAAAGAAGCAACATTGAACCCTTTTTAAACGCGGAACACTTTACGCTTATCGAAGGCGACATACGGAGTCTGGACGATTGCAAAAAAGCCTGCGAACGAGCCGATTACGTGTTGCACCAAGCGGCATTAGGTTCCGTACCACGATCCATAAAAGACCCCATTACCACCAACGAGGTAAATGTTTCGGGCTTTTTAAACATGCTGGTCGCTGCACGCGATGCAGGTGTAAAACGCTTCATTTATGCGGCAAGTTCTTCTACTTATGGCGACCATGAAGCGCTTCCAAAGGTTGAGGACACCATTGGCAAACCCTTATCGCCTTATGCCATCACCAAATATGTTAACGAGCTTTACGCCACTATTTTCCATACCACCTATCAGTTCAATACCATAGGGCTACGCTATTTTAATGTATTTGGCAAACGTCAAGACCCCAATGGGGCCTATGCAGCGGTCATTCCTAAATTTGTTCAACAATTTATTAGCCACCAATCGCCCATCATCAATGGCGATGGCAGCTACTCGCGCGATTTTACCTATATCGACAATGTGGTACAAATGAATGTCTTGGCATTAACCACCGAAAACACCAACGCCCTCAATACGGTTTATAATGTAGCTTACGGCGAAAGGACTACCCTGCTGGAACTGGCAAATGCCTTAAAAACCTATTTATCTGAGTTTGATAGGGCTATCAGTGCCATTCCTATTACACATAGGGAAAACAGGTTGGGCGATATCCCCCATTCCTTGGCATCCATTGAAAAAGCAAAAACCTTATTACATTACAACCCCCAATACAATATCAACCAAGGCTTAAAAGAAGCCGTAAGTTGGTACTGGCAACATTTAAAATAAAATAAGTTATAAGGTAATAAGGTGATGTGGTTATAAGGTTAAAAAGTTTTAAATAATGTTGAAGTTTCCACAGCCACAAACAACTAAATAACTAAACAACTAACCAACTAAACAACTAACCAACTCAACAACTAAACAACTCAACAACTCAACAACTAAACAATTCAAAAATGAACAACATCAAAATAGCAATCATTGGCTTAGGCTATGTAGGCTTACCCTTAGCACGATTATTTGCCACAAAATACCCGGTTGTAGGTTTCGACATCAATCAAAAACGCATCAACGAGTTGCAGGCTGGTAACGATGTAACCCTTGAGGTAGAACCACACCTGCTTAAAGCCGTTATTAAAAGCAGCAATACCAACGACATCGGTTTGTACTGTTCGGCGCAACGCGAGGCTATTAGCGACTGCAATTATTACATTGTTACCGTTCCTACGCCCATCGATAAAAACAACCGACCCGATTTAACGCCCCTGTACAAATCCAGCGAAACCGTGGGCAAGGTCTTAAAAAAAGGCGACATTGTTATTTATGAATCGACCGTATATCCCGGGGTTACCGAAGAGGAGTGCATCCCGGTTTTAGAAAAAGTAAGTGGCCTGAAGTTTAATCACGATTTTTTCGCTGGCTATTCCCCCGAGCGCATCAACCCGGGCGATAAATTGCATACCGTCGATAAAATATTAAAGGTAACCGCAGGCTCTACGCCCGAAATCGGACAAAAAGTAAACAACCTGTACGCCTCGGTTATTACGGCAGGCACCCACCTTGCTCCTACCATTAAAGTAGCCGAAGCTGCCAAGGTTATTGAAAACTCGCAGCGCGACATCAACATCGCTTTTGTGAACGAACTGGCAAAAATTTTCAATCTCATGAATATCGATACCCATGCGGTTTTGGAAGCGGCAGGTACCAAATGGAACTTTTTACCCTTTAAGCCCGGTTTGGTAGGTGGCCACTGCATTGGTGTCGATCCCTACTATTTGGCGCAAAAAGCCCAAGAGGTGGGCTACCACCCCGAAATCATACTGGCGGGCCGCCGCGTAAACGATGGTATGGGCCAATATGTAGCATCAGAGATCATCAAGTTAATGGTGCAAAACGACATCCGCATCAAGGGAGCCAAAATTTTAAACCTGGGCATCACCTTTAAGGAAAATTGCCCCGATGTACGCAATACCAAAGCGGTGGACGTGATTAACCAGCTAAAAAGTTTTGGCACCGAAATCACCATATTCGACCCCTGGGCAAACCCCGAAGAAGTAATGCACGAATATAACCTAGAAACCACAACCCGTTACCCTGAGCTTGTCGAAGGGCAAACCAAGTTCGATGCCATCATTTTAACGGTGGCACATAAGGAGTTCCTAAGCATCAATTTATCGGCGCTATTAAACCCCAATGGCATTCTATACGATGTTAAGGGCGTATTAACCGAAAAGGTGCATGGGAGGTTATAAAATAAAGTTTTAATAAATACTAAAAACAAATCATTTTGAGCCAATTAAAAAAAGGAGCCTTACTAAATTATGCTACTATCTTCCTAACAAATGCAGTAGGCCTTTTTATAACGCCTTTCATATTAAACCATGTAGGTAATTCTGAATACGGCATTTACATCACAATCGGAGCTTTAGTGGGTACAATTTCCGTACTTGATTTAGGGCTGAATAACACTATCGTTCGTTTTGTAGCCAAATACAGGGCAGAAAATGATAGAAAAGGCGAAGAGAACTTTTTAGCGACCACGATGCTCATTTATGCTGTGTTATCAGCAATGGTTTTTATGTTTGGTTTCATTTTTTATGGGTATATAGATACCTATTTTACGAAAATGAATGCTGAAGAGATTCAAATAGCAAAAACAATATTTATTCTCTTAATATTTAATATTGCCATAGGCCTGCCCGGGGGAAGCTTTACGGGTATTTGTTATGGTTACGAAGTTTTCGTATTTCCCAAGACAGTAAATCTAATAAGATATGTTTTAAGGACCTTAACAGTTATAGGAGTTTTAACTTTAGGGGGCAAAGCCATAGCTTTGGTGGTTATTGATACCGTTTATAACGCCATCTTTTTGTGTATAGAAATCTATTATGTCTTTTACAAGCTTAAAGTAAAATTTAAACTGCATGAGTTTAAATTAAAATATATAAAACAAATTTTTAGTTACTCATTATGGATTTTTGTATTTGCACTAGTTGCCATGTTTCAATGGAAAGCAGGACATTGGGTATTAGGTAGAATAGCTACCCCAGAGGTATTAACTATTTATGGAATTGGAATTACTTTAGGAACATATTATGGTGCTTTTTCCACGGCTATTTCAAGTCTATTTTTACCAAAAGCTACACAAATGACTGTAAACAATGCGACTGCATCTGACTTAACAGATGTTATGATTAAAATTGGCCGGATTTCTTTTATTGTTTTAATGTATATTTTCATCGGCTTTTTACTCTATGGAAAAGAATTTGTTTTCTTATGGGTTGGTTCTGAAATAGGAAGAGATGGCACGAATGAAATTTGGCTTATAGCTTTAATAATTATGATTGCTTATACTGTACCTCTAATACAGTCATTTGCAAATTTAATTCTTGAAGCGAAAAACAAACTTGCTTTTAAAGCTAAATTATATCTATTTTTTATGATAGTTGGAACCATCTTTGGAGGCATTTTGGCTAAAAAATTTAATGCCCTAGGTATGATATGTGGCTCTGTGTTTGGCTGGATACTTGTACAAAATGTTATGAATTATTACTATTATAAAAATATAGACTTAAATATTTTAAGATTTTTTAAAGAGATATTCAATAAAACTGGGATTGCAATTGGAATTGTTTTGGTCATCGGTTTTTTAATAGACCTTATACCAGGTTTTGATTGGATTAATTTTATTGCTAAAGGAATAGTTTATTCCATAGTTTACATAATTGTATTATATTTATTAGGTATGCGTGATTCAGAAAAAGAACTATTAAGTCCTTTTTTCTTAATATTGAAAAATAAACATAAATATTTTTTAAAAAAACCTAAAATATGAAAACAGACACATTGTATAAAAAGAAAGTTTTATTTGTTATCGATTCATTAGGGTCTGGTGGTGCAGAAAAAGATTTAGTTAGCGTTTTAACCCTAATAAATAAGGATAAATATGAAATTGATTTATTGACTTTTAACAAAGGTGGATTATATGAAGACATTATTCCTGTTGAAGTGACAAAATTACCACTATTACAATATTCACAGTACCTAAACGGATGTAAGAAAGACATAAGTTTCTTAAATGCAGCAAAATTTTTCGGTATTAGAATGTATGCTTTTGCTTCAAGAAGAATATATAAGTTTACAACAAAACTTCTTAAAATACGCAGGTTGCACCCAGCGCAATTAAATTGGCAGCTTACTAATATTGCATTCGATAATTTACCCAAATACTATGATGTTGCCGTTGCTTTTAGCCAAGGCTTGCCTACCTATTTTGTAACAAAAAAAGTGAATTCAAAAATAAAGCTTTGTTGGGTGAACACAGATTATAAAAAAGCAAATTATTCAACGAAATTTGATTCACCATATTATGATGTTTTCGATAAAATAATTAATATATCTCCAAAAGGAGAAAATATTTTTTTAAATCATCATGAAAAACAAATTCATAAATCTTTAATAATATATAACATAATCTCAAAACAAATAATAAGGAAAATGGCTGATGAAAAATGCGATTTTCCTTATGGCTATAAAGGAATAAAATTATTGACTATTGGAAGATTGGTTCCACCAAAAGGGTATGATTTGGCGATAAAGGCAAGTAAAATCTTAAAAGAAAAAAATATTAATTTCAAATGGTATGTTATTGGTGAAGGGCCTTTAAAAAGCAGTCTGGAGAAATTAATATCAAAATTAAAGTTAAAGGATAATTTTGTTTTTCTTGGAACATTTCCAAACCCATATCCGTTTATAAATAAATGCGATATCTATTGTCAACCATCTGTTTTTGAAGGATTTGGTATCGCACTTGCAGAAGCTAAAATTTTATGCAAACCAATTATAGCTACTAATTTTGAAGTAGTTTATAATCAAATAAGAAACAACGAAAACGGTATGATAGTAAAAATGAATCCGTTAGAATTGGCAAATGCTATTGAAAAATTAATTTTAGATATAGAATTAAGAAACAACTTTATTGAGAAACTTAAAACAGAAAAAATAGAAACTAAAAAAGAAATCAATAAAATAGAAGCCTTATTGGATTTATAGAACTATAATTTATATTGTTAACTAAAAATTCAAAGTTTCAATTAATAAAAGAAATCATTGTTCGCATTAATACATATATTGTTAACTAAGTAAATTAAAATAATTGTCATATACAAATGAAAAATATCGTATTTGTTATAGAATCTTTAAGATGTGGTGGTGCAGAAAAAAGCTTAATTACTTTGTTGCAGAAATTGGACTATAAAAAACATAATGTAGATTTAATATTAACATTCGATAGAGGAGATTTCTATAAATTAATTCCAAAAGAAGTAAACACCTTTTTTTTAGATCTGTTTGAAGATCTGCCATTTTATGAAAAATTTTTAAAAAGAAGCCTTCTATATTATAGAAAAAAAATCAATTTTAATAAAAAGTACCATCCCTCACAGTTGTATTGGAAAATTTACAACAAACCTATTGCGTTTAATAAACATTATGATGTGGCTATTGCTTACAATCAGGGTTTTGCAACTTATTACGTTGCTAATAATATTTTTTCTAAAAAAAAGTATTCATGGTTAAATACGGATTATAAAAAAGCAGGTTATAATATTGATTTTGATATTAATTCATATACCCATTTCAACAAAGTCATTTGTGTATCGGAAGAAAATGAAGCTGTATTTAGAAAGGAGCTTATAAAAACAAACAAAAATATTGATACTCTTGTGATAAAAGACATAACAGATGACTTACTAATAAAAAAATTAAGTAAAGAAAGTAATGGATTAGAAAACATAGAAAATTCGATAAAATTATTAACCGTTGGTAGATTGGCAGAAGCAAAAGGTTATAATCTAGCCATTGAAGCCTGCAGATTATTAATTGATAAAGGTAAAGATGTTATTTGGTATGTAATTGGAGAAGGCCCTAAACGAAAGGAGTTAGAGTTATTAATCGTTAAACATAATTTACAGCATAATTTCAAACTTTTGGGACTTAAAGAGAACCCATATCCGTTCATTAAATCTTGCGATATATATGTTCAAACTTCGTTGTTTGAAGGTTTGGGTTTATCAATTATTGAAGCTGCCATTTTGAATAAACCAATAGTATCAACTAATTTCCCAGCAATTTTTTCCATTATTGAAAATGAAAAAACAGGGTTAATTTGCGATATGAATCCCAACGCTATTGCAACCACAATAGAGAGGTATCTTATTGATACCGAATTAAAGCGAAGAGTTGTTAAAAACTTATCTTTATTAACTAATAATGATAAAGAAGTTACATTGAAAAAAGTTAACGAGCTTCTTGACGCTTAACTTAAATTAATAAACATGAAAATAAAAACCATTACCTGCCATGAAGTTTATAACTATGGTGCTAGTTTGCAGGAATATGCTTTACTGAAATTCCTTGAGGATTTAGGCCATGAAACAGAAACTATACACTACAAGCCATCATATTTAAGTAATCATTTCAAGCTTTTGGAAGTTAATAATGATTTTTTTAGTAAAAACATAGTTTTAAGAATAATATATGTCATATTAAAATTCCCTAAAAGATTAATCAACTTAAAAAGAAAAAAAAGTTTTGATGAGTTTGCAATTAACTATATAAAAAGCACAAAAAAACTATATAAAACAAATGATGAATTAAAGTTAAATGTACCTGAAGCAGATGCTTTTATTTGTGGAAGCGATCAAATTTGGAATTCGTTTTTTGAAAATGGCAGAGATCCTGCTTTTTACTTAGACTTTGTACCCAATGATAAATTAAAAATATCTTATGCTGCAAGTTTTGCAATAGATTCTGTTGAAGATAAATTTAAGGGTTTTGTTAAGGAAAAAGTAGCACGTTTAGATCATGTATCGGTTAGGGAATTATCAGGAAAAAAAATATTAGATGATTTAGGAATAAATCATGTTACACAGGTTCTTGACCCTGTTTTTTTATTGGAACCTGAAAAATGGAATCAGTTAATTACTGTTGATAAGGAAAAAGATAAATATATTTTTATTTATGATTTTGATTCAAATCCACTTATTAAAAAAATGGCTGAAAATTATAAAAGAAAATATGGTTGGAAAATTATAACTGTAAATGAACTTATTAATTATGCTGACAAAAATTACTTTTTAGAAGGTCCAATAAAATTTTTGTCCTTAGTTAAAAATGCAGAATTTGTAATTTCAAATTCCTTTCATGCAGTAGCTTTTTCAATAATATTCAAAAAAGAATTTGTGGTTTTTAATAGACAAGATAAAATTAATACACGAATGAGAGATTTATTGGCTTCTATTGGTCAAAATCAATTATTGATTATGGATGACGACATGGTTAAAAAACATGCTTTATATAAAATAGATTATGATCGTGTGCAAGAATATTTAGAGCCTTTAACTGAAACTTCCATTAAATTTTTAACAAATTCATTGAAGATTTATGATTAAACTACTCTACATCACCAATCAAATTTGCGGTTCTGGAGGTTTAGAGCGCGTACTGTCCATTAAGGCGAGCTATTTGGCTGAAAAATTAAATTATGAGGTTCATATTGCAACGCTAAACCAGGGAACCAGCCCGCTTTTTTACGAGTTTAGCAACAAACTGATATACCACGATATAACAACAAAGGGCGCAAACATCCAATATTTTTTAAGCTATAAAAAAGGCTTAAAAAAAGTGGTTAGTATGGTAAAGCCCGATATCATTTCTGTATGCGACGATGGCCTCAAAGGCTTATTTGTGCCTTGGTTTATCAACAAACCCTGCCCCATGGTTTATGAACGGCATGTTTCAAAAAACATCGAGATTAAAGCCGATACGGTTTCAATCTTTCAAAAAATAAAATTAAAGGTGGTATTTGCCCTGATGAACAAAGGGGCCAAGACCTATAACAAATTTATAGTGCTTACTAATGGCAACCTAAACGAGTGGCCTTTAAGCAATGTGCAGGTCATATCCAACCCTTTATCCTTCTACCCTGCCGAATTTTCCAACCTAGAAAACAAAAAAGTAATTGCGGTAGGCAAGCATTGCCACCAAAAAGGATTCGATCGCTTGTTGCAAAGTTGGCAATGGGTTACCAACAAATGTCCCGACTGGAAACTTGAAATATACGGCACTATCGAAAAAAGCGAAGGCTTATGGGAACTGTCCAGCAAGTTGGGCATCGAGGATCAGGTGGCTTTTTTCCCTCCTGAAAAAAACATTGGCGAAAAATACAAGAGCGCTTCTATTTATGCCATGGCATCACGTTATGAAGGCTTCGGCATGGTGCTTACCGAAGCCATGGCGTATGGCGTACCCTGTGTGTCGTTTGATTGTCCGTATGGGCCTTCCGATATCATTGCCGATGGCGAGGATGGATTTTTGGTGTCCAATGGCGACATCCCAACGTTTAGTGAAAAAATTTGCGAACTGATAAAAAATCAAGAATTAAGAAGAAACATGGGCAAAAAAGCAAGACTAAACGTAAAACGGTACCTACCGGAACACATCGTTCCGCAATGGGATAAATTATTCAAACAATTACTGGCAAACAGTCCCTCTTAAAAACTGCAAGCCCTAATTTTTTTAACAGATGAATGGGAAACATATTGCTAAACAGAGAGGTAGGCGTTCATTCGCGTAATTTGCGGTTAAAGTTATAAAAGCTAAAATAAAGATAATGACAGTGCAAGGTTTTAACGTGCAACCCAATACCAAATCCCTATGAAAATTGTTTTTATTATAGACCAAGTGTATCTTCATGGTGGTATTGAACGTGTGCTATCCATCAAGGCAAATTTTTTAGCCTCCCAACAGGAAAATACCATTCATATCATTACCACCGAACAGCAAAATAAAAAACCTTGCTATAACTTTCATCCCAACATTCAATTTACCGATTTAAACATCAATTATCACAGGACAAAATCCTACTTTCACCCTAAAAACCTATTAAAAGTACCAAATCACATACTAAAGGTCAAAACAGCTTTAAAGCACATAAATCCCGATGTGGTGGTGGTTTGTAGCCATAGTGCAGATACTTATTTCATGCCCTTTGTTTTAAGGCACATGCCTAAAGTTAAGGAATTTCACTATTCAAAATTTATCGAAATTGATAAACGACAGCATGCCTCAGGGATGTTTAAACGCCTCTTTTTTAAATTTGCCGATTTTGTTGAAACGAAATACGACAAACTGGTGGTTTTAAACCCAGATGAAGCCTTGTACTATAAATCCAATAATACCATAACCATTCCCAACCCATTAACGTTTTATCCCGAAACTGTTTCAAAATTAGATAGCAACGTGGTTATTTCAGCAGGTAGAATAGCACCTGTAAAGCGTTACGATTTGTTAATAGATATTTGGGAAATAGTTCACAAAAAAAACAATACGTTGCAATTGCATATTTATGGTGAAGGTGAAGCAAGCTATGTGGCAGGGTTACAGAAAAAAATTGAGGATAAAAAACTAACGGAAACGGTGTTTTTAAAAGGGGCAACAAACCACATACAGAATAAAATGCTTCATTCGTCGCTTTTTGTAATGAGTTCTGATAATGAATGCTTTCCTTTGGTGTTATTGGAAGCACAAGCTTGTGGCTTGCCCATCATTGCTTTTGATTGTCCACATGGGCCCAAAAACATAGTTGATAAAGGTACTGGCATTTTAATTAATATGCATGAGGTTGAAACGTTTGCCGAAGCGATTTTAAAAACCATGTCGAACACGCACGAACGTAAACTATGGGGCACCAATGCACGATTAAACGCTGCTAAGTATAGCATTGAGCCCGTAATGGAAGTTTGGATAAACATGTTTAAAGCACTTAAAACCTGTAAATAATGAAATCATTCTTATACGCCATATACCAAGTACTGCTCCTGCCCCACATCCTACTGTACAAGCGCAGTAAAAATAGGGCATTAATAGACCAAGATTTGGAACGTTGGGCAGAGGCGAAAAAAATAAACAAATCCAAAACCGGATTATTAGTGTATTTCTTAACTCATGCCACAGATTTTAGAACCCTATTTTATTTTAGGTTAAACAATGGTTATAAGCACATATTAAATTTGTATTGTAGAAAAGAGGGTAGTTTTACTATTGATATCACAACAAAAATTAAGGGTGGCATGTTAACGGGGCATCCCTATTGTACCATTTTGAATGCCGATAGCATTGGTGAAAACTTTTATGTAAACCATTTGGTAACTATAGGCGAAATAAACGGTAAAAGGCCCACCATAGGCAATAATGTAAACATATATACTGGGGCCATTGTTATTGGGGGCATTACCATTGGCAACCATTGTAGCATTGGGGCTGGTGCAGTGGTAACCAAAAGCATTCCAGATAATTGTGTGGTGGTTGGCAATCCTGCAAAAATTATTAAAAAGGATGGAAAACGTATTGAAAATTAAAATTGTAGCGCAACATGTTTGATTTTATTCCTGTAAAAGATTATTCGGATGTTTATATGAATTTGTCCTTAGGCATTGTTCTATTGACCATATTCCATTCCTATGTTTTAAATTTATACGATTCTAAAAATCTTTCATTCATAAACGTAACAGGCTATCTATTATTGGTATTTCTAATACTCTATATAGGTACACGTCCCATAGATGGCGTGTTTGGGGATACTGTAAATTACAATAAGGCCTTTGAAAAATACATGCTGGGGGGCGCTATTGATGATAACGAAGCCGATTACGGGTGGCATGTATTTATGAAATTCATGTCGCAATTCATGAATATTCATTGGTTTTTTACAATTTGTGCATTTATTTACATATATCCATTATATAAAATTTCAAAAAACCTGTTTAATCGGTATTGGTATTATGCCTTTTTAATGTTTGTGGTATCCTTTTCTTTTTTCACCTATGGCGTAAACGGGGTTCGGAACGGGGCGGCCCTTTCCATTTTTTTGTGGGGCTTGTGTTACCGCCACAATAAAATAATTATGGGGATATGTTTCTTTATTGCAACACTTTTTCACAAAACCGCCTTACTGCCCATTTTGGCCTATGTAGCCACCTTTTTTTATAATAACCCTAAAGTATATTTCAAGGCGTGGTTGGCATGCATCCCTTTAAGTTTATTGATGGGTGGTATATTCATCATGCTGTTTACAAGTTTAGGGTTTGGTGACGACCGCTTAAATGCCTATTTAACCTCATCAGATGCAGAGGCTTTTGCAAGTACGGGCTTTAGATGGGATTTTTTGTTTCATAGTGCTTTTGCCGTATTTGCTGGCTGGTATTTTATTTATAAAAAGAAGTTTAACGATACGTTTTACTATCAGTTACTAAATACTTATTTAATATGTAACGGGTTCTGGATTTTGGTCATAAAGGCAAATTACTCCAATAGGTTCGCCTATTTATCCTGGTTTATGATGGCCTTGGTAATTGTTTATCCGTTCTTAAAGCAAACATTTTTTAAATACCAATATATCATACTGGGCAACGTCATTTTATTGTATTTTGGGTTCACATATTTTATGTCGTACATTTATTATGCGTATATAAGATAGTATTACTTATTCTAATGAAAAAACTAACCGTATTCACACCAACTTTTAACAGGGCCTTTTGTTTGGGGCAATGCTATAACAGTTTAATAAACCAAACATCCAAAGACTTTAAGTGGCTAATCATTGACGATGGCTCTACTGACAATACCAAAGAGCTGATTTCAACATGGATACATGAAAACAAAATAGAGATTCAATACCAGTATCAAGCAAACCAAGGCATGCACGGGGCACACAATACCGCGTATGAATTAATAGATACCGAACTGAATGTTTGTATCGATTCGGATGATTACATGCCCGATGATGCCGTGGAAACCATTTTAAATCTTTGGGATAATAGGGATAAAAATGAAAATTTGGCTGGTATCATTGGCTTGGACGCATTTAAGGATGGGCGCATTGTAGAAAAAATACCAGAATCCTTTACTTATGCCACCTTATCGGAACTTGAGGTTGAAAACAAGATTAAAGGCGATAAAAAAGTAGTACTGCGCACAGAGGTGGTAAAACAATTTCCCCCATACCCCATCTATCACGGCGAACGCTTGGTACCTCTAGGAACCTTGTACCTAATGATAGACCAAAAGTACAAATACATCTGTTCCAATAAGGTGTTCTGTATTATTGAATATCTGGCAGACGGCTCGTCCAAAAACATTTTAAAACAGTATAAAAAAAGTCCCAACGGATTTTTATACGCCAGAACAATTGAAATGAAACATTCAAAAAGCGTTATTTATACGTTTTCAAGGGCGATGCATTACATATCGTCCTGTTTATTTACTAAAAAATGGATATTCAATGCCCAAAACCCAAAAAAGACCATCACCTTGTTGGCATTGCCATTTGGGGCATTGTGGCATATCTATATTTTATACAAAATTAGAACTTAAAGGTAACTCTTAGAAAGAAAAGAAATGGATGTGAATCTAAAACAAGATACCCGAGAGCTTAGCACAAACGAACCAATAAACCTTATAATGGTAGGTGCCTAAAGCCTAGCGCATAAAGCATAAAACCACTAACAAAACCAATGAAAGTGCTTCAAATAACCAATAGCTTAGCAACAGGGGGTGCGGAAAAGCTCATTTTGGAAACAGTGCCCCTTTGTAACCAGGAGTCTGTAAAAATGGATGTCGCTGTTTTAAATGGTGATGAACAGCCGTTTTTAGAAGCTTTAAGAAAAAGCAAATCGTGTAACGTGTTTTCTTTAAGCAAACAAAGCGTATATAATCCATTATTGATTTTCAAGATCATACCCTATTTAAAAAAATACGAGGTGGTACATGTACACCTATTTCCATCGTTATATTGGGTGGCCATTGCAAAATGGTTTAGTTTTTCAAAAACAAAACTCGTTTATACCGAACACAGTACATCCAATAATAGAAGAAATAACCCCTTGTTTAAGGTTTTTGATAAATGGGTGTATGCCGCATACACCAAAATCATCACGATAGCACCCGAAGTTGACGAGAACCTTAAAAGACATTTGAATTGTGATGGTAACAAGTTTGAGCTCATTCAAAATGGAATCAATTTAGAGACCATTAAAACCGAAACACCTGTGCCCAAATCGAAAATACATCCTAATTTAAAAGAAAATAACAAAATTATAATACAAGTAGCATCTTTCAGATACCCGAAGGACCAAAAAACCGTCATAAGTGCTTTAAAGGAACTTCCCGAAAATGTGGTACTGGTTTTAGTGGGCGATGGCCCATTAAAAATCGAATGTGAAACTTTTGCCAAAGCAATGCAGGTGGAGCATCGGGTTTATTTCTTAGGAATTAGGATGGATGTTATCAAGCTGTTAAAATCTTCCGATGTCATCGTGCTTTCCTCGCATCATGAAGGGCTGTCCTTGGCATCCATCGAGGGGATGGCTTCCGGAAAACCCTTTCTGGCATCCAACGCCCCTGGTTTGGGCGATATAGTAAAAAATGCAGGCATCTTATTCCCTATTGGCGATGCAATTACTCTGGCAACTCAGATCAATAAACTATTGCAGGATACGACCCATTATAATGACATAGTAACACGCTGCATGGAAAGAGCACAACAGTACAGCATCAATCATACAATTACTAAAGAAATTGAGTTATATAAATCCATAATTAAAACATGAAACGTCCATAACCAAATCGCGATACCAAGGGAATGAGTATATGGAAGAACCGTTTGACTGATAAATAAAAATAATTAAACATGAAATATTTAATTCGTTTAGATGATGTTTGCGAAACCATGGGTTGGAACAAATGGCTTAGGATAGAAACCATGTTTGATAGTTATGGCATAAAACCTTTGATTGCGGTCATACCCCATAACGAAGACCCCATGCAAAAAATCGACCCACCAAACCCCAATTACTGGCAATGGTTAAAAAAAGTAGAACTTAAAGGGTGGGAAATTGGGCTTCATGGTTATAATCATGTCTATCAAACCAAAGAAGGAGGTATCAACCCCATTCATAACCGTTCCGAATTTGCAGGAGTCCCTTTGGAGGTGCAAAAAGAAAAAATAAAAAAAGGAATTACAAAATTAAACAGCATGGGGTTCAGCCCCAAAATCTTTGTAGCCCCAAGCCATACCTTCGATAGGAACACCTTGGAAGCGCTAAAAAGCGAAAGCACCATCAGGATCATTTCCGATACCATGGCGCTGAATCCATACAAACAAGATGATTTTGTGTTTATTCCCCAACAGGTTGGAGCTGTTAGAAATATACCGGTGCCCGGTATTTATACGTTCTGTTACCACCCGAACACGATGACTGAAACTGATTTTTTAAATTTAGAGCATTTTTTAAGCAACCACAAACGCAAGTTCATCGCATTTAACCAATTAAAATTAAACAACGTAAAATCGAAATCGCTTATAGATAAGCTACTCGCGTTAAGCTATTTTAAATTTAGGGCGATTTTTAGATAGTTTTAGCTTAATATATTTTTATTGACAATTTTTAACAAAAAAAAGAGGCTTAAATAAGCCTCTTTGTCTATTTTATAAATTAAAAATTATTTCTCATTACAAGTATTATTGCTTTCAATAACCACTGAAGCTGACAAACTTACATTGTTAGCAGTCTTTATACATTTTATATCCAATGGTGTTTTAGATGGATAAGTTGTAATATCATTATTCTTAATTATACTATTTGGTGAGTCACTATAAAATAATATCCCATGCTCTCCAATGTTTGTGTCTATTTTGTTTCCAGTTAAAGTAATATTACTCGCTCCATTTATTTGTACATCACCAAAGTCATTATTTAATAAACGAATAGAATTACCAGACACCAAACTTGGTGGTGCGCCTGTAGTCGAGTTGCTTTTCTCTCCTCTAATCGTATTATTTTCAATTATGAAATTTGATTCTGAGGACTTACTCCATTTGTTATCTAATGACAATGAGAAGTTTGCACCTGATAACATTTGTATAGTGTTATTTGACACAGTGACATTTTCCATAGTATTCATAGATGTTATTCCTCTACTTTTTGCCTTGATTGAATTATTAGAAATTACAGAATTCGAAACACCTTTACTTTCTTCTACTGAACCTGCACCTAAAGAGATACCTACTATTCCTTCTAAATTATTGTCATGAGCTGAAACACCATTTCCAGCAATGCTTAATGCAGTTCCATTAGCTTTTACAGTATTACCATAAACTTCGTTTCTTACAATATCTGTACGATTATGAGTTTCCGCGCTACCAGCTTGAATACCGCCGCCAGTAATAATGTTGTTTCTAATTATAACCCCATTTGCAGTATGATAAGAAACTGAACAGTCTATCATTTCATTGTTTTCAATAATAATGGGTCCATCTCCATGAGACACTAAAAAATCTCCTGCATTTGGGTTTTTTGAAATGTCTTTTACAATTTGTTTATTATTTCTAATTATTACATTTTTTACTGATTGGTAGGGTTTTAATGGTTCTATGTCAATGTTACATGATGGTGCCGCTGCATTGGATTTGGCTGTATTGATACCACCATCAATAAACGTGCAATTTTCAACAACAATGTTGTTGCCATCAGTTATTGTAAAATTAATTCTTCTATTTGCTTCAAAAACACAGTTACTAATTTTAATATTACTAGAAGGAACATATAATGGGTCTGAAGCAAATCGATCACTTTCAATTGCTAATCCATCTTCTGTGGCATTACTCATATAAACATCTTCTATTGTAACATTTACACCAGATTTGATTTTTATAGTATGGCTTGGAGGTAAATTATCCTTTCTATTATATAAATCTCTATCTCCATGTAAATTACCGCCAGAAACAGTTACGTTTTCAACATTTTGAATAATAATTAAAAAAGTAGAGTAATTATCGACAGAAGGATATGTTCTTAAATGAGTATTATCTGTCATGCTCAAATGAAAATTAGATGGCATAATAATATTGTAATTATACATGCCATTTCCATAAAAATAAGCATCCATACGATCAATTTTAAATACTTTTATACCTAATTCTTTTGTCTTTTTTATTGTATTTTGAATAATATTGGTGTTTTGTTTAGCAACTTCCATTGAAACTTCCCCTTCCACAATCCCCCAACGTTTAGGGTCGAAAGTAAAACTGGAGTCTTTTATTTGTGGTTTGGTGCCGGCCATGGTCAACGTACTATTCATCAACTCGCCAGAAATGGTGGTATTGTTTGCAAAATTAAGCGTACCATTAACAATATCGCCGCCTTCATATACGAGGGTAACACCAGCGGGTAAATTAACGGTTTTACCTTGTAAATCCATCACGCAGTTAATAACAACGGTGGCATTGGCCTGTACAGCATCCAATTTAAAATCGCAAGGGGTGCTCACGTTGGGCGCAACCGGGTCGGTATCGGTGTTGCCAGTGGACTCTTCAGGTGTGGTAGGGACCACTTCCGTAGTGGGCTCTACAAATAACTCTTCATTGTTGCACGCCAATAACGACAGCGTTAAAAAAAAGCATAAAAACATGGGTTTGATGATCAGTTTCATAAGTTCTCGATTTGGGATAAAATTCATTATGGGGTTAAAATTAAAATTAATTATACAATTATCGTTTAAGTGATTTCTTTTTTCGATGAAATACTATTCAATTTTCAAAATAAAATCGTTAAAGTGTAGTTTTGTGTCGATAAATTGTTTTTTTTAACGTTAATTAACCCTATATACGCAGATTGAGAGACATTGGATGTTTTAAATTAAAAATTTTTAATTTCGGCAAAAGTAATACAGAAACCAACAGTGGCAATGTAGTTGTTAATAACTATTAATAACTTATAAATGACCTCTTTAGACTTATAACCCAACAACCTCTAACTTCCAACTTTTGCCTTTTGACTTATGACTTCCAACCTCCAACTTCCAACTTCTAACTTTTGCCTTTTGCCTTTTGACTTCTAACCTCTAACTGTCCCCTCGAGGGGACCTTAGGGGTGTCCTCAAAACCCAATAACCTAATAACCCAATAACTTAATAACCATATAACTTAATAACTTCTTATCTCTAACATCTAACCTCTAACATCTAACTTTTGCCTTTTGCCTTTTGCCTTTTGACTTATGCCTTTTAACTTCTAATATCCAAAGTACAAAATGTCCCCTCGAGGGGACTTTAGGGGTGTCTTCAAAACCCAATAACCTAATAACCCAACAACCCAATAACCCAATAACTTTATAAACATATAACTTAATAACATCTAACCTCTAACATCTAACCTCTAACATCTAACCTCTAACATCTAACCTCTAACATCTAACCTCTAACTTTTGCCTTTTGCCTTTTTCCTTTTAACTACTAACCCCCAAACCACAAACCGTCCCCCCGAGGGGACCTTAGGGGTGTCTTCAAACCCCAATAACCCAATAACTTAATAACCATATAACTCCAAACTTCTAACCCCCAAAGTACAAATTGTCCCCTCGAGGGGACCTTAGGGGTGTCCTTAAAACTCAATAACCCAATAACCCAATAACCCAATAACTCAAGAACCCAATAACCCAATAACCCAACAACTTAATAACCATCAAAATAGCAGACGCCAAAACACAGGCCATGACAGGAGCAATAACCAAACGAGCAAATATGAAGGGGAAAAATAAAGTGAAGAAAAACAGAACTAAGGCCGTTTAGGTCCTTTTAATATCATATCTAAAATCTCTTCGTAGGGAAAATCCATATAATCACAAAATTCTTTGATGCTTATATACTGATGAGGTTTTTTTTGATATACGTTCTTCATCGTCCGGATCAACTCCCGGGCGTAGGATTCGCTTTTGCCTAGTACAAAAACGATGTCTTGGGCATAAATAATGTATCGATACATGGAAAATAAGTTTTTAAACGCTGCCTAGCAGCTAGACGGAATAAGAAGGGATTTGTGCTCATAAAACTTGATTTATAGTTTTTTATTTAATTGATCTTTAGTCTTGATTATTGATTCTTATGCTTAGAGCCTACCGACTAATGCCTAAAAATCTTTCGAACAAATTTAATCACAAGTCAAATAGAATTAACAAGATTATACGCAAACTTATTAACAATACGAACCTACATATTAACAATTTATGAAAGAATTAAAACGCTATAAATAGTTACAAAATAATAGCCAAAAAAGTTTTTTATTCCTTCATAATTAAAATCCCTTACCCTATAAAATTCATGAAACTTTAAAAAAGTTTTTACCAAAATAAGGTTGTTAGATAACCCTATAGCCCAATCGTAAATAATAAATCAAACCCCAATAATCCAATAACTTAATAACCCAACAACCCAACAACCCAATAACCATATAAATTCTACTTTTGCCTTTTAACTTCTAACTTTTAACCTCTAACTTTTAACTTTTCATTTTTCACTTTTAATTATTAACTAACCCCATAACCCAATAACTTAATAACCCAATAACTAATAACCATATAACTTCTAACTTTTGCCTTTTGACTATAAACTACTAACCTCCAAACCACCAACTGTCCCCTCGAGGGGACTTTAGGGGTGTCTTCAATACTCAAGTCAAATCAAAAAAAACACAAACCAAATAGTACCCAAACCCCAATAAACCAATAACCCAATAACCATATAACTTTATAACCATATAACTTTATAACCCAATAACTTTATAACCATATAACTTCCAACTTTTAACCTCTAACCTCTAACTTTTAACTTTTCATTTTTCACTTTTAATTATTAACAAACCCCATAACCCAATAACTTAATAACCCAATAACTAATAACCATATAACTTCTAACTTTTGCCTTTTGACTATAAACTACTAACTTCCAAAGTACAAAATGTCCCCTCGAGGGGACCTTAGGGGTGCCTTCAAACCCCAATAACCCAATAACCCAATAACTTAATAACCATATAACTCCAAACTTCTAACCCCCAAAGTACAAAATGTCCCCTCGAGGGGACTTTAGGGGTGTCTTCAATACTCAAGTCAAATCAAAAAAACACAAACCAAATAGTACCCAACCCCAATAACCCAATAACCATATAACTTTATAACCATATAACTTTATAACCCAATAACTTTATAACCATATAACTTTATAACCATATAACTTCCAACCTCCCATCCCCCACCCAACCCCGTATCAAAGGCGTATCAAAGGCGTAGATAAAGCGACTCAACCCCAAAAAAACAGAAACATACAGAAACAGCAAAAAGCACCTAAAACAACACAATCAGCAGAATTGGCAGAAAACAACAAAAACAAACAACTTTAAAAGAACCCGCCTAAATACCCCAAAAACAAAAGCAGCTCCAAAAGGCGGTCATTAATTTTGTCACAACCATACCACGCCACCCTAGGAGCTCATGGGGAAGCAAGAAAAAGTATGGCAAATAATTTAATAATAATCCGAGTCGAAAAAAAAAAACAAAACGGCTCATAAATTTTTTAAAACAATGGCAAAATTAAAAAGCCTTCTTAAAATTGAAGGCACATTAGATGGTATGACCTTTTACAAAGGCAAAAGCGGCTATTTGGTACGCACCCAAGGCGGGGTCTCAAAAAGTAGGATTGAAAATGACCCGGCCTTCATCCGGACCCGTGAAAACGGAAGTGAATTTGGACAAATTGCCAAAAGCGGCAAATTATTGCGACAAACATTAACACCCTTGTTGGTGGATGTAAAGGACGGTGCTTTAACGGCCCGCATGATGAAGCAAATGGCACACATTAAAAATTTTGACACCCTATCGCTTCGTGGCGATAGGCATGTGGCCATGGGCTTGCTAACCCCCGAAGGCAAAGCCCTATTAAGGGGGTTTGACTTTAATGGCAATGCCAAATTAAAGAGCATCTTGTTGGCCGATTTCCAATTAAACACGGCCACGGGTGAGATAAGCATCCCCAATTTCAACCCCCTGCAACAAATGTACATGCCGGGTGGGGCTACCCATGTAAGTTTTACTGCGGGTATCGCACACATTGATTTTGAAACCCAGGAAAAGGAGCTGCACTACAGCCCAGAGGCAAACCTGCCCATCACAAATACGGTAACCCCGGTAAGTTGTACCCCGCCCCAAGTGCCAACGGGCGGTGGCCAATTAGTGTATGTTTTTAAAATAAGTTTCTTTCAGGAAATCAATGGCATGCAATACAGCCTCAATAACGGCGCTTTTAACATCCTACAAATTATAGAGGTTTTATAAGATGTTAAAAAATCAAGATCAAGGGATGGGGAACCTATTAAAAGTATTTTCTTTAATAGGTTCCCCTAATCTTACCCGCCACCATTCACCTTTCACCATTCCCCAATATTAAAATTTTCTTTTATATATTTGTCCAAACCTTATAATTAGGTATATTATATAAATGAAAAAAAAGCTGATTAGGGTCACTACGGTGCCATCTTCCATGACAGGATTGCTAACGGGGCAGTTGCGATTTATGTCTAACCATTATGATGTATTAGGTGTTTCTTCAAAAGGCTATGATAACCATTTATCTGAGCTTATGGAACTAGAAGGTGTTCCAAGTTATGCCATTGAAATGACACGACAAATCACACCGATACAGGATTTGAAGGCCCTGTGGCAACTCTACAAACTTTTTAAGGACAAAAAACCCTTCATCGTACATTCGCACACCCCAAAAGCGGGCACCTTGGCCATGGTAGCGGCAAAATTTGCTGGCGTACCCCACAGGCTGCATACCATTGCCGGTTTACCATTACTGGAAGCAACGGGCATCAAGCGTTTTATTTTAAATACCGTTGAAAAAATAACTTACGGCTGTGCCTCAAAAATATACCCAAACTCCTTCGGCCTTTACGACATCATCTTAGAACATAAATTTACTTCCAAACATAAATTAAAGGTATTGGCCAATGGAAGCTCCAATGGCATTGATACCACACATTTTAGTCCAAACCATTTTAACGACCACTTTAAAAAAGAACTAAAGAACAAATTTAATATTACCGAGGAAGATAGTGTGTTTGTGTTTGTGGGGAGATTGGTAAAGGACAAGGGCATCAACGAACTGGTAGCGGCATTCACAAAGTTAAATGTTGCATATAAAACCACCAAACTGATGCTTATTGGTGATTATGAGGAAGATTTGGACCCTTTGTTGCCAGAAACATTGGAGGCCATACAGGCCAACCCCAATATCATTTTTACAGGTTGGGTAACAGATGTTCGCCCCTATTTTTCCATTGCAAATGCCCTCACATTTCCTAGCTACCGCGAAGGCTTCCCCAATGTGGTCATGCAAGCAGGCGCCATGGAGTTGGCAAGCATTGTAACCAACATTAATGGCTGCAATGAAATTATTAAAAACATGGAAAGCGGCCTTATTATTCCCGTAAAGGATGAAATGGCCTTATTAAACGCCATGACCTATGTTTTGGAACATCCCGCAGAAACCAAAACCATGGGGGAAAACTCAAGGCAACATATTGTGTCCAATTACGAACAAAAAGTGGTTTGGGAAGCTATTTTAAGGGAATACAACAGTCTTTAAACACAAAGGCGGTCGTGGAGCATATAAAACAGCCACCCCCTTTTCATAAATAGGTCGCCCTACAAAAATAAACAGGAAAGCATCAAAACTTTGGCATGTCAGCACAGGAAACTTCCTAATGCGTTTCGGATTTTTGGTTTACGAACGAAAAAATTTCAATTGTTAGAGGGGATTCATCGATAAAATAAAGGATAAGGTCGTAAAAACCACAGATCCTATCGGTTTTGAAAAAGATAGTAATATATTTGGTCATCATTTTTATTAAACCCCCAATACAAAATTGATAAGCAAGCGCCTTAAGGCCCTGTATTACAACCTACATACAAGAACCTAGCATGAATACCCACGACCAACTACAAAAAATTTCGGATACGCATGGCGATTCATTTTATGTACTGCACGAGCAACAGTATATAAAAAACATAACCGACTTAAAAGCGGCGTGCAACAAACACTATCCCAAGGTCATTATTGGCTATTCCTATAAAACCAACTACATTCCCAGACTGTGCAGCATAGCCAAGACACACGGGGTCTTTGCAGAAGTGGTTTCGGAAATGGAACTACAAATAGCCCTAAAATTAGGATACACCTACGATTCCATCATCTTTAACGGGCCCTATAAAAAAGAATCCGATTTGGAAAGGACCTTGTTGGGAGGAAGTATTGTGAACTTAGATTCGTATTACGAATTGGAAAGTTTAAAACGGCTGGTCGCCAAACACCCTGGGGCAAGCTTTAAAGTAGGGCTACGCATCAACATGTCCTTGATAAATGAGGATGGCACTTCGGCCATTCAAGAAGGCCTCAACATTGGGCGTTTCGGCTTTGACACCGCCAGTGAGGAATTTTCAAACTTGATAAGCACCTTAAACACTTTAGGGGTAAGCATCCATGCCCTACACGGCCACACGTCAACTTCCGATAGAAGCCTAAAGAACTTCACCACCATTGTAAAAACCCTATGCCATGTTAGGAACACCTTTCATTTGGATGAAATAGCCTATCTGAACGTGGGCGGTGGCTTTTTTGGCCCCATGCCCAAGGGGCTTCTAAACAGGGATACCCCGAGTTTTGACGATTATGCCGAAACCATTTTTAACCATTTAAAAAAGGACCCCTGGTTTGCAGCCCACAAGCCCCACGTTATTTTAGAACCCGGCGTATCGGTTGTTTCAAATGCTCTATCCTTTGTTGCAAAAATTATTGATATTAAAAAAATAAGGGGCAACAACTTTTTGTTGATAGAAGGCGGTGTGTATAACGTAAAGCCGACCATGCATAAAATAAATTTACCATTCAAAATCATCGCTAAAAATAAATCGCAAAATAAGGGTACAGCGTATTACGATGTGGTAGGGTCAACCTGTATGGAAAAAGACCTGGTATTGAGTCAAGTTGAAATGCACCATCCAAAACCAAACGATTTCATCCAAATTGATAATGTGGGAGGCTACACGGTGGTAAAAACCCCTAATTTCATTAATTTTGTACCGGCTATTGTTGCACTTAATGCAGAGGGTAGCCATCAAATTATCAGAAACCGCCAGACCATCGCAGATGTTTTGGCACCTTATGTTTTAGATGCACATGACCTATAAAAACACCTTTAAAAGACTTTTGGATTTTTTTGTGGCGACACTCGGGGTCATCGTCCTCATCCCTGTATATATCCTTATTTATAGCCTTTTAAGATGGGGCTATAAGGAAACGCCCTTTTTTTATCAAAAACGCGCGGGCAAACACGGTAAGGAGTTTAAGATTATTAAGTTTAAAACCATGAACAATGCAAAAGATGCCCAAGGGAACTTGTTGCCCGATACCGATAGGATAACCAAGGTGGGTAGTTTTTTACGAAAAACATCCTTAGATGAAATTCCACAACTTATAAACGTGATGAAAGGCGACATGAGCTTGATAGGCCCTCGCCCCTTATACATGAAGTACTTGCCCTATTATACCGAAAAAGAAGCCTTGCGCCATACGGTAAGACCCGGCATTACGGGGTTGGCACAAATATCTGGAAGAAACTTGATTGGATGGGACAAACGCCTCCAAAAAGACGTGGAGTATGTAGAAAACCTATCCTTGGGCTTGGATTTAAAAATCCTTTTTAAAACCATCAAAAAAGTACTATTGGCAAAAGATGTGGCCAACGACGAAGCATCCGGGGTATTCGATCTGGATGACGAAAGAAAAAACAGACCATTACAAGTTTAAGTTAGCCATTTATTACTTAAAGATATGAAGCAAACAATACTATTTACCTGTGCAGGAAGACGAAATTACCTGATTACCTATTTTAAGGAAGCCTTAAAGGGTAACGGCACCGTGATAGCCGCCGATCAGGACGTATTGGCACCTGCCTTGGTAGATGCGGACATCGCTATTAAAGTGCCGGATATTTATGACGATACCTATATTCCAAAACTCGTGGAACTATGCAAGGCACAGGCTGTAACCGCCATCATCACGCTGAACGATTTAGAGCTGCCCATACTGGCGGCCCATAAATCCTTATTTGAAGACATAGGCGTTAAGGTGATTGTTTCCAATGAACAGGTTATTGATATTGGTTTTGACAAATTAAAAACCTTTAACTTTATAAAAGCACTGGGCATCCCTACACCAAACACCTATACCACCCTGGAAGATGCTAAAATGGCCATAGCACAAGGCCTTTTAAAATTTCCGTTGGTATTAAAACCTCGATGGGGCAGCGCCTCCATTGGCATTGAATTTCCCGAATCAATGGAAGAACTGGAGCTTTCTTATGAATTACAAAAGATAAAAATACACAAAACCATCCTTGGTAAAAAAAGTGAATGTGATGGCGAACATGCCATTTTAATACAAGAAAAACTGGATGGCAAAGAGTTTGGTCTGGACATCGTAAACGATTTTGAGGGCAAGTATTTTGGTACCTTTGCCCGTGAAAAATTAGCGATGCGTTCGGGCGAAACCGATAAGGCCATTACTGTAATAGACAACCGTATAGAGGAAATGGGCAAAAAAATAGCAACCGCATTGCAGCATCTGGGCAATATGGACTGCGATGCCTTTTTGGTGGACGGCGCGTTTTATTTACTGGAACTGAACCCACGGTTTGGAGGTGGTTATCCTTTTTCCCACGAAGCGGGTGTGAACATAGCGGCTATTTATCTAGAATGGCTAAAGGGAGAATCGGGCGAAAACGTGGCGCAATTTAACAACTACCAAAGTGGCATTATTTTTTCAAAATGTGATAGACTTTTAAAAATCGAGCACGTAAACACCACTTAAAGTAATTGTTTGAAATCCTTTTTTATAAAATGGATTCCCATCCCTATAAAACAAAATTATCGAGATAAATTTAAAGAGTTTGAATTTTTAACAAGAAGCTTTGCGAAAAGCAAAAACCATTTAGCAAGTAAAACACAGTTAGTAAATAAAATGATGTATCACGCTTTTTTTAAACGACTATTGGATTTGGTTGTTGCCTTGTCAGGCTTCCTAATCGTGCTGCCTATTTTCATTCTGATAGGCGTATGCCTGTTTATAAGCAATCACGGGAAACCTTTTTTCTTTCAAAAACGCCCAGGAAAAAACGGTCGTATTTTTTCTATTATAAAATTCAAAACGATGAACGATAAAAAAGATATCCAAGGCAATTTGTTACCTTATGATCAGCGTATTACTAAAACGGGCAGCTTTTTAAGAAAATATTCATTGGATGAAATACCCCAATTATGGAATGTGATTAAGGGCGACATGAGTCTGGTAGGCCCCAGACCATTACTTGTGGAATACCTACCCTTGTACAACGAGGAACAAAAAAAACGGCACCTGGTAAAACCCGGCATTACCGGTTGGGCACAAGTTAATGGCAGAAATGCCATCTCTTGGGAACAAAAGTTTGTATTGGATACCTATTATGTTGAAAACCTATCTTTTTTACTGGATATTAAAATAATAATGCTTACCATCAAAAGAGTTTTAAAAAAAGAGGGCGTAAATAGCTCCGAAAACTTGAACATGCCACTATTTACTGGAAATTAATAAGTATTGAAAATGGAAAAAAAACCAAAACAAAATATTGTTATTATTGGCGCTTCCGGACACGCAAAGGTTGTGATTGACATTGTGGAAAAAGAGAACAAATATCACATCGTTGGGCTAATTGATGCCAATAAACCTAAAAGCTATAAGATATTTCAATATCATATTTTAGGAACCGAAAACGATTTACCGGCGTTGATGGAAGCATTTGATTTTAAGGCTGGTGTCATTGCAATAGGCGACAACTGGACCCGACAATTGGTTTACAATAAAATAAAAAAAAAAGCCCCTCATTTTGATTATGTTTCGGCAGTTCATCCAAATGCCATCATTGGGCGGAATGTAACCATTGGTAAAGGAACGGTTATCATGCCGGGAACTATCGTCAATTCCGATACAAAAATTGAACCCTTCTGTATCTTAAACACAAAAACCACTTTAGACCATGATGGGCACATGCACGAATTTTCTAGTTTGGCACCCGATGCTACGGTGGGTGGCAATGTAACCATTGGCGCTTTCAGTGCTATTTGTTTGGGCGCGCGTGTATTACAGGATATTACCATTGGCAAACACACCATTGTAGGGGCAGCGGCTTTGGTTAATAGGGATATAGGCGATAATATAATGGCTTATGGTGTGCCTGCTACCGTAATCAAAACAATTAAAGCAGGTGAAAAATACTTATACCACGTAGATAATCATATTAAAGAAAAGTATCCCATAAAAAATGCCCAAACGATTCAGGTCATTTCAAAAAAAATTGAATGGGACAGCTTACTAAATAAGATAGGCAATTACGATTTTTATCATACATACGACTATCATAAAATATCCAAAGCAGATAGTAAAGAGGCCGTACTATTAAGTTATGAAGAAGATAACGTGTTAATTGCCATCCCGTTATTGGTTAGAAAAATACCAAATACCAAGTATCTGGATGCCACTTCGGTTTATGGATACGCAGGCCCTTTAAGCAAAGGCATAACGGCCACTTTTGACCCCTCCAATTTTAGCCGTGCGCTCATGGAATACTTTAGTAAGCACAACTATGTATCGGTATTTTCAAGATTAAACCCCTTTATCGAAAACCAGTGTGCTTTATTAAGCAACCTAGGCATCATACAAAATCAAGGTAAAATTGTCAATATCGATTTGAATCTTTCCTTGGAAGACCAACGCAGCAGTTTTAGGAATCGACTAAAAACGCATATCAACAAATCCAGAAGGCTTTGTACCGTTAGAAAAGCCGAAACCATAGCGGATATTAAAAGTTATATCGATATTTACCATGAAAACATGGATCGCGTAAAGGCTAAAAAGCTGTATTATTTTGATGAGGCGTATTTTGAAAACCTCTTGAAAAGTACCAATTATAAATCCACCATTTTATTGGCAATTGAAAAGGAAACGGGTCAAATTATCGCCGGGAGCATGTTCTTTATTACCAACGGCATTGTACAGTACCACCTATCGGGTACAAAAAACGGCTTTTTACACCTAACGCCCACCAAATTATTGATCGATGAAATGCGCATCATCGCTACCAATAATGGCTGTAAATTTTTTAATTTGGGCGGCGGCCTGGGCGGAAGGGATGACGATTCGCTATTCGATTTTAAATCCTCGTTCTCAAAGGATTTTAAGGAATTCAAACTATGGAAATACATTGTAAAACAAGACGTTTATGACGATTTGGTGGCTAAAAAAGGAGTGCCCGAGGATTCTGATTTTTTCCCCCTTTACCGTTCCCTGAACGACTTAAATATCAACCTGTGATACGTTTAAACCCCTTTTTATCACCTACTTTTACCAAGGTATGGGAAGCGCATTTTAATGGTCAAAAGCCTTCCCTACGCTTCGATTTTATCAAAGAACTGTCTTTTGTAGCATCAAAAACACCAAATCTATACCTCAATACGGGCAAGAACCTCACCAAAGGGGTTTCTTACAGTCTAAACGAAGACTCTACGGTTCAGGATTTTAGAAAAAAAACATGCCTTATTTATGATGTACCGCAATATGCCGGGGTAGAAACCAAAACAGGGGTTAAAAACTTAAAGGTTAAAAAAATAAAGCAATACCCCGGATTTTTAATCGATTTAAAAAACCATAGCGATTTTAACGACTACTTAAAAAAAACGTTCAGCAAAAGTAGCATCCAGAAATTCAACCGCTATAAAAAACGCTTGGAAACCTGTTTCAACATGAAGGAAAAAATGTGGATGGGCCAGATGGAAAAAGCCGAATACGATACGGTATTTAACCATTTCCATACCCTGTTAACCAAGCGCTTTGAAGATAAACAAACAACCAACAACAACCTATACCCCGAAGAATGGGCCTTTTATAAGGAAGTGGCATACCCCATGATTCTTGAAAAGAAAGCGGCTTTACATGTAGTTTATAATGAAGATACCCCCATAAGCGTGAGGCTCTTATATTTTACGGATACCATCATTTTTGATGCCATAACGGTTTTTGATATCGATTATACCAAATTCCATATTGGCAAGGTAGCCCTTATGAAAATGTTGGAATGGAGCTTTAAAAGTGAGTATAGGGTGTTCGACTTTTCAAAAGGCTATTTTGATTACAAAGAAAGTTGGAGCGATTCAAAATACAACTTTGAATACCATCTGTATTACGATAGTGCCTCGTTTACTGCTACGGCATGCGCCACGGCGCTCGCCTCTTTTTTTAAGTTGAAACAATTTTTAAGGGACAAAGAAGTGAACAACAAACTACATAAACTACGTTTTTTTCTCAAAAAGAAACCATCAGCCACTTCCCAAACAAACCTGATCATCAACAACGAAGAATCGGAATATTTAAAGGACGCTAACTGGTTGCCCATCGACCTAAACCACCCAAACCATGCCTTTCTAAAAAAACACGTGTACGATTTTTTGTTTTTAAATAGCGAGCACATTAAGAATACCGAAGTATTTACAGCAACCAATACCAAAAACCAATCCGTTTACCTAATCAAAGGAAAAACCAACCAATTGGTCCTATCCCACCCCTAGCCTACCAACTTCAAACCTACAAACTGCCCCCTAAAGGAAACTTTAGTGGTGTCCTCAAAGCCCAATAACTTAATAACCTTCTAACTTCTAACCTCTAACTTCTAACCTCTAACCTCTAACTTTTAACTTCTAACTTTTGCCTTTTGACTTAATAACCCAATAACTTAATAATCAAATAACCTCTAACCTCTAACTTCCAAAATACAAATTGTCCCCTCGAGGGGACCTTAGGGGTGTCCTCAAAACTTAAGTAACATTCAAAATTAAATCCACAATACTAGCAACCAACCAAACCTTATAACTTAATAACTTAATAACCTTCTAACCTCTAACCTCTAACTTTTAACTTCTAACTTTTGCCTTTTTACTTAATAACCCAATAACCCAATAACTTAATAACCTTTTAACTCTAACCTCCTAAATACAAATTGTCCCCTCGAGGGGACCTTAGGGGTGTCTTCAAAACTTAAGTAATTTCCAAAATTAAACACACGAT
The DNA here is from genome assembly GCF_009746565.1 of Mariniflexile maritimum. Classification (GTDB taxonomy): domain Bacteria; phylum Bacteroidota; class Bacteroidia; order Flavobacteriales; family Flavobacteriaceae; genus Mariniflexile; species Mariniflexile maritimum. Next base: position 246,836 of record NZ_WRPN01000001.1, on the reverse strand, counting down.
ACTAGTAAACAACCAAACCTTATAACCTAATAACCTTTTAACTTTTAACTTCTAACTTTTGCCTTTTTACTTAATAACCCAATAACTTAATAACCTTTTAACTTCTAACCTCTAACCTCTAACTTCCTAAATACAAATTGTCCCCTCGAGGGGACCTTAGGGGTGTCCTCAAAACTTAAGTAATTTCCAAAATTAAATCCACAATACTAGCAATCAACCAAACCTTATAACTTAATAACTTAATAACCTTCTAACCTCTAACCTCTAACTTTTAACTTCTAACTTTTGCCTTTTTACTTAATAACCCAATAACTTAATAACCATACAACCTCTAACTTCCAACCTCCAACCTCAATTGCTTTATTTTTATTTGAAAAGCAGCAAACAGAAGCGTCATAAACGGACTCAACCAATTGAAAACGGCGTAACCCGCATAGTGAAACGTATCAACGCCCAACACACTGCTTTGGTATGCGCCACAGGTATTCCATGGAACTAACACCGAGGTTACCGTACCGCTATCTTCCAATGTTCGCGATAGGTTTTCGGGTGCCAATCCTTTGTCCTTAAAGGCTTTGGCGTACATTTTCCCGGGCACTACTATTGACAGATACTGGTCGCTCGCCGTTAGGTTTATGGCCAAACAACTGGCTACGGTACTGGCAAACAGCCCAAAGGTGGTGTGGAAGAGTTTTAACAAACTTCGGCTGATGGTGGCCAGTGCGCCAATGGCATCCATAATGCCGCCAAAAGTCATGGCGCACAAAATAAGCCAAATGGTGCCCAACATTTTGGTCATACCCCCTGCTGTAAATAAACCTTTTAGTGCTTCATTATCTGTAGGAATGGAAGTTTCAACCGTAATGGCGTTCATAATGCCTTTGTAACCCGTTTCAAAATTCAACGTGGTGCCGCCACCAATAGCGGTAATAATGCTCGGTTGAAACAGAAGCGCAAACACACCACCTAAAAGCGTTCCTATCAACAAAGCAACCAACGGCGGTGTTTTCTTCACAATTAAAAAAATCACCAAAACGGGTACAACAAATAACCACGGACTGATGTTTATGGACGCTTTTACTGCCTGTAAAATCTCATGCGTATCGGCAGTACCATGGGTTTCAAGGTTAAAACCAATTACAATAAATACCAATAAAGTGATGATGATGGTTGGTGTGGTGGTTAATAGCATGTAGCGAATGTGGGTAAACAAATCGGTGCCAGCCATGGCGGGCGCCAAATTGGTGGTATCGCTCATGGGGGAAATCTTGTCGCCAAAATAAGCACCCGATAGCACCGCCCCTGCCGTCATGCCCAACGGCACGCCCAAGGCATCGGCAATACCAATTAAGGCAATACCCACGGTTGCCGAAGTGGTCCAGGAACTGCCCGTGGCCACCGAGATAACCACACAAATAACCACGCAGGCCGGTAAAAAAATAGTGGGGTTCAGTACTTGCAGCCCGTAATAAATCATGGTAGGGATGATGCCGCTAACCAACCAGGTACCCGAAAGCGCGCCCACCAACAACAAAATAAGGATGGCCCCGGCGGTGGACTTAATATTCTCGGAAACCTCCTCCAGCATCTGCTCGAAGGTTACTTTATTAAAAATGCCCACAACGGCAGCAACAGCACCACCCAATAACAAAATAAATTGGTTGGAGCCACTCAAGGCTTCATCGCCATACACAAGCACATTATAGGCCAGCATGCCCACCAACGCCACTACCGGTATTAAGGCTTCCCAAATATTAAGTTCTTTATTTTTTACAATGGGGTCGTTTTCTGGAAGTGTAGGCTTTATATCTTGGCTCTGCATAATTTAAAAAAGTAGTTTATGGTTGTAATGTTACGATTTTACAGGAATGTATGCAAATGGGTAGCCTATTAATTGTTCACCACTTAATAAATGCGTGTGCAGGTTTATGATGAAAAAGAAGCCAAATAAATACCCTTTAACACCAAGTTACGTTTAATGCTTCCAATGCAATTTGCAGTTCCTTTAAGGCCAGAGGGTCTATTATTTGGGTGTTGATGGTGAGCGTTTTATCATCAGTTTTTAAAATATAATCGCCGGCAAAGGTTTTAATCACTTTTACATCTGCCAAAACCACTTTTTTCCCAAAATCCCCGTGTAACTTTAAAACACCATGGTTGATGCTTAGGTATTTTACCTGTTTTTGATAAATATACAAAACCATATACAATAGGCCAATAACGAGGTATCCATAATCAAACCATCTATTTTCGTCGTTATAGTTCAGGTTCAACAAGCCTAGGGTTAGCCAAACCACGCCAAAAATAAGAGTGGTAATTACATGTTTTTTTTTGTAGGGTATGGTCATTTAAAATAAAACCGTTTTAATTAGTTACTGGTTTTTATGCTTAAAACTAGCTTAGTACAGCGCTATCCAATCGTGGGTTGTCATTTTCGAGCAAAGCGTTCCGATAAGTTCAATAGGAATGTGTTCAGGCTTTTTAAAACGGATACAACTTTTGCCCATATCCAATTTTGCATTGCTGTGTTTTGGATATTCTGCCGTAAACCAAGTACTTAATTCTGGGTTTGCATACATGCCCATGTGGTATAAGGCGATAACGTTTTTTTGGGAAGCTATGCTTATAAAAGGCAAAGGGTTGGTGGGTTGGCAATGGTAACCCTCTGGATAGAGGCTATGGGGCACTACAAAGCTAATGCCATTATTAAAAATTTCGGTAAACCCAGCGGGCAAGTGCGCACTTATTACCTGCCGTAATTTAGTAACGCCTTCTTTTCTATCTTCGGGAAGCTGATCCAGATAGGTTTTTAAGGGTGTTTGTGTGTTTTTCATGTTTTGGGATTAGAGATAGTTAAGGTTTTGTGACTAAGTGTATTGAGAGATTGAAATGTACTTTCCTTTACATTTAACGGTCTTTCGGTTGGTGTTAATGTTATCATACTTTAATCAAACAGCATTACTTTTAGCCAATCCTGTGCTGTCTTTATTGCCAAGTCTTAGTTTTTAATTGTTCGGCAATTATTTTTATGTCGTCTGGAACTTCACTCAAAACATCTTCAAGATTAAAAAATCTAACTCTGAAAATTCCACCTGGACTTGTTTTTTTAAAGTTTGTACTTACAAAGTCGGTCAACAGAAAAAAGCGATGGTCTTTTGCTACCTTCCAACCTTCAGAAACTGATTCCTTAATTGCTTCAACTAGTCTTTGTTCTTGTTCTTTGGTAACTGGAAACTTTGAATTTTTTACTATAAGTCCATTTTTTTCGTCCAAATCAGCTTGAATCATATTTGCAACCAGTCCAATATGTCTAACCGATTTCCATTTGTAAATACCTAAAAATTTAAAGTCACTAAGTCACTGTAACCCCGTGATGCCAAATCGAAGTAGAATTGATATTTAACATTTAAGTCGTAAGATTGTCCGCAAGCCATTGCTCTTAATACATTGTTACTTTTTGGCATTAACCCCATTCCTAGACAGTAACTTTCAAAATGCTCATTAAGTCTTTGTAGATAATGCTCAAACTGATAATTATTTGCAAGTTCTTTCAATTGATCAACCATGTCTTGATATGTTACGGATTGAAAGTTAATTTTTCCAAGCACTTTAAACTCACTCAATCTATTCACTATTTTTTCAATTTCTGTCTCAGAATATCTCGTTGAACTTAGATGAATAAGTAATTTGTATTCATTCTGGTCAAAGCTTTTTGAATACTTTACTAGTTTATTAATCCATTCCAAGCCGTGTAGTTTGGTTTCGATAATAATCTTTGAGGCCTTTATTTGAATATGTCCGTCAATAATTCCGTTTCCACGATTTCCAACTTGTTGTCTGAAAGTCGGTATTACTTGGTATAAATCAGTATCTTCAGTGAGCCCTTTTATGTATTCTTCGTAGTACTTAGGATTTATCTCGTACAAATTGGAAAGCATCAAAAGAACGTTGTTAGTTACGGTGTTTTCTCCTTGTGAATATTGTTGAAATTGATTCAATATCGCCATTTTTACTTATTTTAATTGTTTAAAGTTTTTTTACTGAAGCTCATTTTTAACACTCCCTTTACCCCCCCCCGCATCCCATTTATTCCTCACGAATATAATAAATAATATTCTTACAAAGCGTCATCTAGTCCATAATTTTTTAGGCTTCTAAATGCTTACGGGTGTTGCTGTGTTTGGGGTGTTGTTTGCGCATGCTTCGGCAAAACCCCCATCTAAAAAAAACACAGCCTACCAAAGGCCGAACAAGACCCGAACAAAACCCGAACAAAACTGCTCTATATTAAGGGTGATGTGTCAATATGTGTCAATGTGTGTCATTATGTGTCAATATGTGTCATTATTTGGTGGTTTATAATGGGCTTTGTACTTTAGTTGCTAACAACCCAAATTCATATAAAACGCTGTTTTTTTCTACTTAAAATGCTACTGTGCAAACCTTGGTACAGCTTTTAAAATTGTAAATAGGGCATGTAGGCATTTGTAGGACAACGGGGGGCGCCAACCCACAAAAAAAAGCCCTTAAAATAAAACATTCAAGGGCTTTTGTGTAGGGGTTGTGGGTGCTGTTACCTTAATTCGGGTATTTTGCATACATCCATATCGCCATAATCGAGGTTCTCGCCTGCCATTCCCCAAATAAAAGAGTAATTGCTGGTGCCAGAGCCCGAATGTATGGACCATGGTGGCGAAATAACCGCTTGGTTATTGCCCATCCAAATATGGCGGGTTTCGGTAGGTTGCCCCATAAAATGGCAAACGGCCTGTCCTTCGGGAATTTCAAAATAGAAATACACTTCCATCCTTCGGTCGTGCACGTGTGCAGGCATGGTGTTCCAGCTACTGCCCACTTTTATCGAGGTCATGCCCATTTGCAGTTGGCACACGTCCACCACGCTGTTTACAATGTATTTTCTTAGGGTACGGGCATTGGCGGTTTCGGGCGCGCCTAACTCAATAACCTCCACATCATCGGTGCCTATTTTTTTAGTGGGATAGGCTTTGTGCGCAGGTGTTGAGTTTAAATAAAACCGTGCAGGGTTGCTGCTGGACTTGCTTGCAAACACCACTTCTTTATTGCCCTGGCCCACGTATAGGGCTTCTTTATGGTTTAGTACATATTGGGTGCCATCAACGGTTACGGTACCCGTATCGCCCACGTTGATGATGCCCAACTCGCGGCGTTCCAAAAAATAGGGCGCTTTCAACGGGTCGATGGTTTCTAAGGTAACCGCCTTATTTACGGGCAAAACACCTCCTGTAATAAACCTATCGTAATGCGAATAAACCAAGTTTATTTTATCCGATTCAAACAGGTTTTCAATTAAAAACTCATTTCTTAATTGCGCCGTATCGTAACTTTTTACGCCCTGTGGACTGGAGGCGTAACGCGAATGGTAAGTAGTTGACATAATTTTATATTTTAATATTTAACGGTTTGTTGTGCTTAAACACAATATGTGCAAAGTTACAAAATTAAAACGGTTAAACTAACGGCTCCTTGTGCCCCAATTACTAAACATTGCTCGATATCGGCGGTTTTTGAAGGGCCCGAAAGAAACACCCCAAAAGTGCGGTCGCGTTTAGCAATGGCTTCGTAGGCACTGTGAAGGTGCAGGTGAATGGTTTCTTTTGAAACCAGTAACACCAAATCGTTGGTAATAAATGGCAATACGCGCAAAACGATGTCGTTTTCGGCAATCCACACGGCACCATTTTCGGCAACGGCCAACGCCCCATGTATGATGGCCAAATCGATGGATTCCAAAATATGGGGGTTGGTGGCTTCTGAAATGGAAACCGTACCTAATTGGGATGCCGTTGCGGTTGAAATAATTTGTTTTGCATGCGGATAGAGGCTTTTTATTTGGGTATCAATATCTGAAACCGATTGCAAAACAAAGGCGCGACCGCCAACAAATTGTACGTTTTTTATAAAGGTTTCAACCAAATCTATGTCTTCATCAAAAAATCCCAAATTAATTTCCGGCAACGGGATTAACGCAGGTTTGTTGGTTTTAACCGCTTTTAAAATAGATGCTCTACTGCTCATTTTTTTGTCTTTTTTTATACCATTCATCAAAATTACCATTCTTAACTTCTGGCAACTCCCGTGCTTTGCCCCAGGCATTTAGTTTTGAATAGACTATGAAACGCGGTGCATACTTCAACATAAACCGTGCTGATTTACCCGCGATACCATACAACTTTGGACTAGAAAGCACGCTACCGGCCATTTTTAAAACGGATTTTTTAACAACGGGCTGTGGCACTTCCTTGGTGATGATTTGTCGCCATTTATAAAGCTGCTCGTGGATGTTGATTTTTACGGGGCATACATCTGAACACGACCCACATAATGTGGATGCGAATGGCAACGAACTGTGTTTTTTTAAATCCATGCCCGGTGAAAGGATAGACCCAATGGGCCCCGGAATGGTGGCGTTATAGCTGTGGCCGCCACTACGCCTGTAAATGGGGCAGGTATTCATGCAGGCACCACAACGGATGCAATGCAAGGACGCCCTAAAATCGTCGCGACTTAATTGTTCGGTTCTTCCGTTATCCACAATCACGATGTGCATTTCGGTGCCAGGTGCGGGCTTGTTAAAATGCGACGAATAGGTGGTTATAGGTTGCCCCGTGGCACTTCTGGCCAATAAACGAAGAAAAACGCCCAAGTGTTTTTCCTGCGGAATGATTTTTTCCATACCCATACACGCAATGTGCACGTTGGCTAAGTGCGTGCCCATATCGGCATTGCCTTCATTGGTACACACCACCACACCGCCTGTTTCCGCAATAGCGAAATTAACGCCCGTAATGGCTGCATCGGCCTTTAGGAATTTATCGCGTAAATGTTTGCGTGCTTCGTTGGTTAAATATTGTGGGTCGCCATTACTGGGTTTGGTGCCCAAATGTTTTTGGAACAAGGTATCAACCTCTTCTTTTGTTTTATGAATGGCAGGCAACACAATATGGCTCGGTGGCTCTTGGGCAAATTGTACAATGCGCTCGCCCAAATCGGTGTCCACCACTTCAATGCCATGGGCTTCCAAATAGGGGTTTAAATGACATTCCTCGGTAAGCATCGATTTGCTCTTTACCACTTTTTCAACCTTGTGCTTCAATAAAATAGCATGTACAATTTGGTTGTGTTCTTCAGCATTGGCTGCCCAATGCATGGTAACGCCGTTTTTCTGGGCGTTTTCCTCAAATTGAATAAGGTAATTATCGAGGTTGGACATCACATTGGCCTTAATGCCCGAGGCTAAATTGCGCAGTTCCTCCCACCCTTTTACGGTATGTGCCGCGTTATCGCGTTTGTTCCTTACAAACCACAAGGCTTTGTCATGCCAGTTTACTTTTGCTTCGTCTTTATTAAAAATTGCTGCTTCGTCTGCGTGTGCCATAATTAAATGCTGCTATTTAAAATTTCGGCTATGTGCATAACCCGTAATGGTTGTTTGTTTCGGTTTATCAGGCCTTCCAAATGCATCAAACAGGAGTGGTCGGCCCCTGTAATGACTTCTACATCGCTATCCAAATGGTCTTGAATACGATCGTTGCCCATTTTTACGGAAATGGCTTCCTCAAAAACCGAGAAGGTTCCGCCAAAACCGCAACATTCATCTACCCTGTTAAGGGTTTGTAACTGGATGCCCTTAACGGCTTTCAATAAGTTTTCTTCGGTTGAAAAATACGGGTCCATACGCTCGGAACAAGAACCTAAACGCAAACCGCGCAGGCCGTGGCAACTTTTATGGATGCCCACTTTGTATGGGAAAGATGCGCCTACATCGGTTCTGCCCAAAACGTTGTAGATAAACTGACACAACTCGTAAATATTGCTCCTTACCCGTTTTACGGCCTCGGTTTGTTCTAAAATATCGAAATGTTTTTGTACGTGGTACACGCAACTTCCCGAAGGGCCTACAATATAATCGAATTCCTTAAAATGCTCAACAAACAGTTGGCAAGCACCTTTGGAATCGGCCTCGTAACCCGAATTGCCCAAGGGTTGTCCGCAACAGGTTTGCCCCATGGGATATACCACCTCAACGCCCAGTTTTTCTAAAAGCTCTAACGTGGCAATGCCTACCTGCGGATATAATTGATTGATATAACAAGGTATAAATAAACCTACTTTCATCTGTTAATGGTTTAAGAGACTGGTTAAAAAAGGGTTTTACGTTATAGCAAAAACAACTTATTCCAGTATTATTTTGGAAAGTGTCCTGCAAATTGCCGGTTACATCTTTCTGTATAAAATAGCAAATTTACACATAACTTATAGTAAAACTGCCCTGTACTGTACTGCTATTTTTAAATTTCGTGGGGTAAGCTTGTTTATTTTATTGATTTATAGCCCATAAAGATTTTCGGTAGCAGTCCTTATTTAAAAGTTTTTTTTATTTTTAATTAAATTGCAGTACAGTACAGGATAGAAAGCCATGGATAAATAATTAATTTCGCTACAATAAAATTTAATATTTAAAATGAATACAACACAGAAAACATTTAAACACGTAGATTATCTTTGGGATGAAACGAAGGCCGAAGCCTTGGGTAACGACCAAGTGGCCTTGTTTTTATACCGTTCGAACATACTAGGAGCCGATTTAAGAATTACCAATTATGGCGGTGGCAATACCAGTTGCAAAACCATTGAAAAAGACCCCCTAACCAACGAAAAGGTTGAAGTGATGTGGGTAAAGGGTTCTGGAGGCGATATAGGCACCTTAACCCGTTCTGGTATAGCTGGTTTATATACAGGAAGACTACGCGATTTAAAAAATGTGTATGGTGGTTTAGCCGATGAAGACCGCATGGTGGGGCTTTTTAACCATTGTATTTATGATTTGGACAGTAAAGCGCCCTCTATTGATACGCCACTTCACGGCCTTTTGCCGTTTGCGCATATTGACCATTTGCACCCCGACGCCCTTATTGCCGTAGCTGCTGCAAAAGACAGCGAACAAGTAACCAAGGAAATTTGGGGCGACACCATGGGGTGGGTGCCTTGGCAACGTCCGGGGTTTGATTTAGGCTTGCAACTTGAAAAATGTTTGGCAGACAACCCAGGTATTCGCGGTATTGTTTTGGGAAGCCACGGCCTGTTCACCTGGGGCGATACATCGTACGACTGTTATATGAACAGTTTGGAAGTGATTGAAATGGCTTCGGAATACATTGAAAAGAAAATAAAGGAAAAAGGAAGCGTTTTTGGCGGCCAAAAAACACAAAGTCTTCCCAAGGAAGCGCGATTGGAAAAAGCAGCACAACTGATGCCTTTGTTGAGAGGTTTATGTTCTTCGGAAAACAGGATGATTGGGCATTTCTCGGATGATGATGTGGTTTTGGAATTTATAAACAGCAACGATTTGGCACGATTGGCACCTTTGGGAACCTCGTGTCCAGACCACTTTTTACGCACTAAAATCCAACCTTTGGTACTTACCCTAGATGCCAATGAAAATTTAGAAGATTCAAAAGCCGTTTTAGCAAAACTAGAGCCCGCTTTTGAACAATACAGAAAAGAATACGCCGATTATTACAACACCTGTAAAAAAAGCAACAGTCCTGCCATGCGCGACCCAAACCCAGTAATTATTATTTACCCAGGTGTTGGCATGTTTAGTTTTTCAAAAGATAAACAAACCACCCGTGTTGCCAGCGAGTTTTACATCAACGCTATAAACGTGATGCGCGGTGCAGAGGCCATTACATCCTACACATCCTTACCACGGCAAGAAGCTTTTGATATAGAATATTGGTTACTGGAGGAAGCTAAACTATCCAGAATGCCCAAAGAAAAACCATTGTCGCGCAAAGTAGCCTTGGTTACCGGTGCTGGTGGTGGCATTGGGAAGGCCATTGCCGATAAACTGGCTGCGGAAGGTGTCGTAGTGGTACTAACCGATATTAACGAACAAAGCCTGATAGATGCCCATGCCACATATAAGCGTGATGTATCAACTTATGCCGTTTGCGATGTTACCGATACCGATTCTATTGCTGCTGCTTATAAAAAGGCCTGCTTGGAATTTGGAGGCGTTGATATAGTGGTGCACAGTGCCGGTTTAGCCATATCGAAAGCACTGGAAGATACCACCGATAAAGATTGGAATATTTTACAGAACATTTTGGTAAAAGGGCAATTTGACCTGGCCAAACAATTTGCTGCCATAGCACGCCAACAAGGTTTGGGTGGCGATTTTATATCCATAGCCAGTAAAAACGGCTTGGTTGCAGGCCCCAACAATGTGGCGTATGGCACTGCCAAAGCGGCACAACAGCACATGGTGCGTTTATTGGCTGCGGAATTGGCAAAAGACAAAGTTCGCGTAAACACCATAAACCCCGACGGCGTAATAGTGGGCAGTAAAATTTGGGAAGGCGCCTGGGCCGAAGGACGCGCCAAGGCTAACGGCATTACCGTTGAGGAATTGCCTGCCTTTTACGCAAAACGCAATTTATTGAACGAAATTATCACCCCTGCCGATATTGCCAATGGCGTGTTTACCTTTGTGGGCATTTTGGATAAATCAACAGGAAACATCATCAATGTTGATGGCGGTATGGCAAACGCATTTGTTAGATAAAAATTTTGAGTTAGTTTTAAGTTAGTTTGTTTAAAAACTTCCATAGCATATTAAATTATATATGGGAGTTTTTTTAAAGGAAAAAACAAAATACAAAGAAGCAGCCTCCTAACCATAAAAAACAATAAGCATATATAGATGAAAATAGAACAGCACCACATTCAGGACGCCAATAAAAAAGCGCTGAAATCGCATCAGGAACACATCGATTTCCTAACCAATAGCCTCACCAACAAAGGTGTTAACGTTGAAGCGGTCATCAAAAAAATACAAGACTTTCAAGTGGCCATCCCCAGTTGGGCATTAGGCGCCGGAGGCACACGCTTTGGGCGTTTTTCGTTTTATGGCGAACCTTCCAGTTTAGAGCAAAAAATACAGGATGTGGGCCTTATCCATAGCCTTACGCAAACGGCCGGCGCGGTTTCACTTCATATTCCGTGGGACATTCCACAAGATTATAAAGCTGTGAAAGAATTGGCATCGGGTTTAAATATTAAATTTGATGCCGTGAACTCCAACACCTTCCAAGACCAAAAAAACGCTCAGGAAAGCTATAAATATGGTTCTTTAAGCAACACCAATGAAGCCGTTAGGCAGCAAGCTATTCAGCATAACTTGGATGTTATCAATATCGGGAATCAATTAGGTTCCAAAAGCTTGACCGTTTGGTTGGCAGATGGTTCCTGCTTCCCCGGGCAGAACAACTTCCAAACCGCACTTCAGCATACCGAAAACAGCTTAAAGGCTATTTACAAAGGCCTTCCAAGTGATTGGAGCATGCTTATAGAGTACAAACCTTACGAGCCCAACTTTTACAGCACCGTTATTCAAGATTGGGGCACCTCGTTTATGTTGGCCAATGCCTGCGGCGAAAAAGCGTTTTCCCTGGTCGATTTAGGCCATCATTTGCCCAACAGCAATATCGAGCAAATTGTTTCTATCTTAATGCTAAAAGGCAAATTGGGCGGTTTCCACTTTAACGATAGCAAATATGGCGACGACGATTTAACCGTGGGAAGTATCAAGCCTTATGCCCTATTCCTTATATTTAATGAATTGGTTTATGGCATGCAAAACAACCCGCAAAACCCCGATTTAGCGTGGATGATCGATGCGAGCCACAATGTAAAAGACCCGCTTGAAGATTTAATCCAATCGCTTGAAGCCATTCAGGAAGCCTATGCCAAGGCCCTTTTAGTAGATCAAAAAGCACTAAAAACAGCACAACTTGAAAACGATGTGGTAACATGCCAAGAGCTTTTACAGGATGCTTACAGAACCGATGTGCGCCCCTTATTGGCGCAAGCCCGTTTGGACAAAGGCGGTGCGTTAAGCCCTATCCAAGCGTATCGCGCACTGGATGTTCGTAACCAATTGATTAAGGAACGCGGCAAAAATACCGTTGCAACAGGATTGTAAATTAAAAAAATGAATTTCAACAGTTATTAAGTTATTGAGGCACCATTTTAAAGTCCCAATAACTTAATAATGAGTAACTCAATAACCATGTTAAATGTAACCGCCGTTTTTGATATTGGCAAAACCAATAAGAAATTCTTTCTATTCGATGAGAATTTTAAGGAAGTGTATAAAGAATACATCATTTTTGATGAAATAGAAGATGAAGATGGCCACCCTACCGAAAACCTGCCCGCATTACAAAAATGGCTCAAAGAGGTTTTCAACCGCATTTTGGAAGCCTCGGAATATAACGTGGAAGCCATTAACTTTTCAACCTACGGCGCCAGTTTTGTGCATATAGACGCACATGGCAAGGTACTTACCCCACTTTACAATTACACCAAACCGCTGGATGAGAATTTAATAACCGAGTTTTTGGACGCTTATGGCCCCAAGGATGAATTCCTTAAAACCATAGGCTGCTACGATTTAAGCATGCTAAATTCGGGCATGCAGCTCTATTGGCTAAAGCATCGTAAACCCGAAGTTTATGGCAAGATAAAATACGCCCTGCACTTGCCCCAATACCTCAGTTATGTTTTTACGGGCATTCCGTTAAGCGAATTTACCAGCATTGGTTGCCACACCGCACTTTGGGACTATACCAAAAAAGATTACCACGACTGGGTTTATAAAGAACACATCAACGCCATTTTGCCCCCCATCGTTTCCACCGAAACCAGTATCAACATGAACTATAACGGCAAGCGCATCAAAATTGGCGTGGGCATACACGATAGTTCGGCGGCCTTGTTGCCCTACGTGCGAAGTATCAAAAAGAAATTCGTCTTGGTTTCAACAGGTACGTGGAGCATTACGCTTAACCCGTTTACCGAACATCCCATTTCAGAAAACGCCATCAACTATATGCGCATCAACGGAAAACCGGTTAAGGCAACCCGTTTGTTTTTAGGCAACGAGTACAAAATTCAGGTTAATAAATTGCATGCCTTTTTTGGTGTTTCAGAAGATTATCACCGCCATGTGAAATTTGATTACGCTACCTATTTAAAAATCAACAAGAATTTTGAATACATGTTTAAATGGGAAAGTGTTTCAGATGAAAACATGCCGGCTGAAACAAAAATTCCGTACACCAAATTTGAAGATGCCTACCACCAACTGATGACCGAATTAGTCCTGCTTCAACTAAAAAGCATTAAAAATGCCATTGGTGAAGATGCTATTAAAAGAATTTATATTGACGGTGGATTTAGCAATAACGACCTGTTCATCAAACTATTATCACATCATTTTAGGGATAAAAAATTAAGCACTACCGATGCTTCGTTGGGTTCTGCCCTAGGTGCCGCCATTTCAATATCCGATAAAAAATTAAACTCAAAATTCCTTAAAAAGAACTATTCATTAAAAAAACATGTTCCATTCATCATCAGTTAAATACATTTTAATAAGAACCGTCGTTCTTAAAACACGCTTCTTATTGATTTCCTAAAACTGATATTTTAAATTATACAAAATGTCAAAAAACATTAAATTAGAACACCCAAGAGACCAAATTACCCGCATTATCAGTCGTATTTACAAACGCGGCATGACCACCACTTCGGGTGGAAACATTTCCATTATTGATGAAAATGGCGATATTTGGGTGACCCCATCAGCGGTTGATAAAGGTTCCCTGCGCGCCAGTGATATTGTGTGCGTTAAAAAAGATGGTACCATTATAGGAAAACACAAACCATCATCCGAGTTCCCATTCCACAAAGCCATTTACGAAGAACGCCCCGATATAAAATCGGTTATCCACGCACACCCACCTGCCTTGGTATCTTTCAGTATTGTTAGAAAAATACCCAATACCAACATCATTTCACAAGCAAAACATGTATGTGGCCCCATAGGCTACGCCAAATACGAATTGCCCGGAAGTGAAAAATTAGGAAAGGTAATTGCCAAGGAATTTAAAAAAGGCTACAAGGCCATCATAATGGAAAACCATGGCACCGTTTTGGGCGGCATCGATTTAACCGATGCCTTTGAACGCTTTGAAATGATGGAACTTTGTGCCCGCACCATTTTATACGGGTCGCAAATTGGCACGCCCAACTATTTAACCGACGAGCAGATTTTTGAATTCGAAACGCAATCAACCCACCTACTTCCTGAAATGGAAACTACCGAGCATTTGCCCGATGAAGTTGAAAAACGCTTGGCTATATGCAAAATCGTGCAACGTTCTTGCGAACAAGGCTTAATGATTAGCTCTTACGGCACGGTTTCCATGCGTTGGAAAGACAACGACTTTTTAATTACACCAACCAATGTAAGCCGTTGGGAAATGGGTGTTGAGGATATTGTGCAAATAAAAGATGGAAAAAGGGAAAAGGGCAAAATACCCAGTAGGGCCACCTGGATCCATCAGGAAATCTATAAGCGCAACCCCAAGGTAAACTCCATCATCATGACGCAATCGCCTTACCTTATGGCGTTTGGGGTTACAAAATCGTATTTAAACGTGCGAACCATCCCAGAAAGCTGGATATTTTTGCAAGATATCCCTTCTATTGCCTACGGAAGCCATTTTAAGGCCAACACAAATTCAAAAATCTTCGAAAACACAACTACGGCTTTAATTATTGAAAATGATTCTGTTATCATAACCGGCAACCAATTATTACAAACGTTCGATTATCTGGAAGTTGCAGAGTTTAGCGCCAAATCCATTGTGTTGGGCACCACTTTAGGCGACATGGTGCCTATTAACGACGACCAAGTAGAGGATTTAAGGAAGAAGTTTTTATCGTAACACTTTGGCACCATTCAAATAACAGAAACCTTTTAAATTAAGCAAATGAAAAATTATAAACAATACATTAACGGCCAATTTGTAAATTCAACAGCAACATCGGTTATAGAAGTTATAACCACCCTTACTATTAGGTTTTAATTGGTGTTGTAAATGGCAAACACGTAATGGAAGAATATCTTCAAACACGGGTTATACACTAACATAAATAAAAACTGATGAATTAAACACTTAAAAAACAAAATCAATTAATAACTAAACTAAAAAAACCACCATGACCCAATACCACCAAGAAGAAGACGTAATAGAGAACATTGCGGGAGGCGAATTTGAAAGAACCCCCGTGCCACCATCAAAATTAAAAAGTTGGAAAAGCTTTTTAGGTATGTATGCCGGCGAGCATGCCGCTGGTACCGAATTTGTAATAGGCCCCTTGTTTTTAACCGCTGGCGTAAGTGCCTTCGATTTAATAATTGGTTTGCTTTTAGGAAACCTATTGGCAGTACTCTCATGGCGGTTCCTAACGGCTGAAATTGCCGTAAAAAACCGATTGACGCTGTACTACCAACTTGAAAAAATATGTGGCAAAAACCTGGTAACGGGCTATAATCTGGCAAACGGTATCCTGTTCTGTTTTTTAGCAGGTTCCATGATAACCGTTTCGGCTACCGCTGTGGGCATTCCGTTTGATATGCCCATGCCAAAATTAACCGATACCATGCCCAATGGCGTTACTTGGGTCGTAATAGTTTTGGCTATTGGTGCCGTTATATCCATTATTGCGGCTCGTGGTTACGACATGGTTTCCAAGGCCGCCAATTGGATGTCGCCCGTAATAGTTATTGGCTTTTTGGCCTGTGGCATCGTAGCTTTAAATCAATTGGGCGTTTCTAGTTTTTCCGATTTTTGGAACATTTGGGGCGAAGGTGGTGAGCCTTTTCCAGGGCAAATAAAATATACCTTCTGGCATGTTGTTATTTGGTCGTGGTTTGCAAATGCAGCCATGCACATTGGGATGTCCGACTTATCGGTTTTCCGTTTTGCAAAAAAGGCAAGTTCTGGGTGGACCACCGCTGCGGGAATGTATGTAGGGCATTATATGGCGTGGATAGCCGCAGCATTGTTATACGCTGTGTATTTAAAATCGCCCGAAGCACAAGCCCTATTATCCAATGGCGAAGCACCATCGGTAGCACCGGGGCCCTTGGCCTTTAATGCAATAGGTGTTTTTGGTATCTTGGTGGTTGTGTTAGCAGGATGGACTACCGCCAACCCCACCATTTACAGGGCAGGATTGGCATTTCAGGCCATTGTACCAAAACTATCCACATTTTGGGTAACCATTATAGCGGGCACTGTGGCTACCGTAGCCGGACTTTTTCCTGCATTTGCTATGAAATTATTGGATTTTGTTGCTTTTTACGGCTTTGTTTTAGCACCCGTTGGGGCTGTAATCGTATTTGAACATTTCTTTCATAAAAAATATGGTATCATAAAAAATTATGCCGAATATTCGGGTATCAAATTCAACAAGTCGGTATTATTGGCCTGGGCCATTAGCTTTGGATTGTTTTATACTATTTCGTTGAAATTTGAAATTTTTCTATCGTTTGTAACCTTACCAACCTGGTTATTGTGTGGGGTGTTGTTTTTGGTGTTCAGTAAACAGTTTCAAAAGATAAAATAGAATAACCATGCAACTAAACTATTAACTATATCTGTAGTTTAAACGCTCGGGGCAGTTATTTCACACATCTTAAAGGATTTAAACCCATTTATTGTGTTCATTAGTAACTTCCATGTTTGTTACATTGTTTCAAAATTACTTTATCAAAAGCCTATAAACCGCTTGTTTGTGGGCTTTTTGGTTTTGTTCCCTAAAAATATAAAACCATTTACCACAGTAATTAAGGCGGCATGTGTATATTTGTAATACTATTAATTTTTAAAATAATTTGTTTTGTTTACTATTAAAGACGTTAGAAAAAATTCTCTTCACGAGGAATTCATTAGCATAGAAAATTCCAATAACACCACGTTTGCCAAAATTTACACCACCCTGGGTGCCAGTTTACAAGAATTGGTTTTAAACGGAAAAAGCATCATTACCGATGTGTCGCCTTTAACCTACGCCAATACCTACGCCTCTTCCCTACTGTTCCCATTTGCCAACAGAATAAAAGACGGCACTTATCAGTTTGATGGTAAAATGTATCAATTCCCCATCAACGAAAGCGGTAACAACAATGCCTTACATGGCTTGGTTTACAACAAAACTTTTCAGGTCGTTGAACAACACACCACTGAAACCTCTGCTTGCATAAAACTACAATATATTGAAACCAAGGAATCTGCTGGGTTTCCATATACTTATACCTTTCAAGTGGAATACATTCTTTCCAACGAAGCGTTGA
This sequence comes from Mariniflexile maritimum, assembly GCF_009746565.1. GTDB lineage: Bacteria > Bacteroidota > Bacteroidia > Flavobacteriales > Flavobacteriaceae > Mariniflexile > Mariniflexile maritimum. Next base: position 229,582 of record NZ_WRPN01000001.1, on the reverse strand, counting down.
ACATACATGTAGAAGTTAAAAATACCGATACCAAACCATTTCCATTTACTGTGGGTTGGCATCCTTATTTTGATAGTAAAGACTTATATAACAGTACTTTAAATTTTGATAGTGATAAAAAATTGGTTTTCGACGTCCGTTGCATCACCCAAGAAACAGCAACTATTAAAAACGAAGGCGTTTTTGAAGTTAAGGACAAACAATTGGACGATTGCTTTATTTTGAACACCAACCAAACCCAGTTCAACACCCCAGAATACAAACTTTTAATAAGCGCAACTTCCGCCGAAAACTTTTTACAAATTTACACGCCACCTAAAAAAAACACCATAGCCATTGAGCCAACAACGGGCGTTTCCAATAGTTTTAATAATAAAATGGGCTTGCAAACCTTAAAACCAAATACTGTTTATACTGTAAGTTGGGAGGTAAAACTTCTTTAAATTCATCTTAAAATAGTAACGTTCAAACCAATTTTAGCAATTATATGCTAAATGATAATCACAAAAGTTATATTTTTGAACATTAATTGGCACATAAACCTTGCATACTCAATGAATCGTTACATCTATGTTATTGTTACCATTGGTTTTTTAATGCTCTGGAGCTCGTGTCGCAACGATTTTGATTTTTCACCAAGCACGGGCACGCTCCAATTCTCTAAAGACACCGTATATTTAGATACCGTTTTTACCAATATTGGCTCCAGCACCTACAATTTAAAGGTATATAACCGAAGCAATAAGGATATTTTAATCCCTTCCATTCGTTTGGCCTTGGGCAACAGCTCCAATTACCGATTGAACGTAGATGGCATTGCAGGAAAAACTTTTGAAAACATACCAATACTTGCTAAGGACAGTTTGTATGTTTTTGTTGAGACCACGGTTGATATCAACAATTTTGCGAACCCTGATGGCCGATTTCTTTACACCGACCAAATTGAATTTGATGCAGGAACCAACCTTCAAAAAGTAGAACTTGTTACCTTGGTGCAAGATGCGGTTTTTATTTATCCAAATCGTGATAATACCACCAAAGTAATTGAAACATTGAAGCTCGACATAAACGGCGACCAAATTGAAACCGATATTCTAGGGCGCGAATTACTACCTAGCGAGCTCACCTTTACCAACGAAAAACCCTATGTTATATATGGTTTTGCAGCGGTGCCCAACGGAAAGACTTTAACCATAAATGCCGGTGCACGCGTCCATTTTCATGAAAATTCCGGATTGTTGGTTTCTGAAGGCGCCACTTTAAAAGTGAACGGCAGCCTAAGCAGCGACCAAAAACTTTTAGAAAATGAGGTAATTTTTGAAAGCGATCGCCTAGAGCCCGATTTTGCCGATACTCCCGGACAATGGGGCACCATCTGGTTTTTCGACGGCAGCCTAAACAATACCATAAACTACGCTACCATAAAAAACGGTTCCATAGGAATTTTATGCGACGGCAACCCCAATGTAGCGACCGAAAAATTAAAAATTACCAATTCGCAAATTTACAACAACAGCAGTTTTGGCATTTTAGGCAGAAACACCTCGATAACTGCTGAAAATGTGGCGATTAACAACGCAGGACAAGCGGCATTTGCAGGTACCTTTGGCGGAAAATACAATGTTACGCACGCCACTATTGCCAACTATTGGAACGGGCCTAGGCAGTTTCCGGCCTTGTTGCTAAACAATTTTATTACCGATGAAAACAATACGGCCATAGTAACCGATTTAACCCAAGCAAATTTTAACAACTGTATCATCTACGGAAACGACAATCCTGAGATTTTGTTGGATGAAGTTGAAGATGCCTCGGTGGTTTTTAACTTTAAATTCACCAACTGCCTCATTCGGTTTGATAATACCAACAACAATACCTTAAAAGGGCCCAATTACGATTTGAACGATACCAACCACTATGTAGGAACCATTTTCAACCAAGACCCTTATTTTAAGAACACCAACTTAAACCAATTGATTATAGGCGAAAAATCGGCAGCCATCAACAAGGCGCTTCAAACCTTCGCAAACCAAGTTCCATTTGATATTTTAAATGTAAACCGAACAACGACCCCCGATATAGGCGCCTATCAACATATTGTTTTTCCTGTTGAAGATTGATAGGTAAAAATTAAAGAACCGTTTTTTAAAAAAACAGGCCTACTCTTTAAACCAGTCAGTAAAAAAACTAATGGCCATAATTTTGTAATTTATTAGTGAATTCGATTATTTTTATGGTATAACTTAAAACTTAAAATGACACTCTTACTTTTTTATCTTTTCATTGCGCTTTTTGTTTCCTTTTTGTGTTCCATCATGGAGGCCGTACTACTATCTGTACCCATTTCATTTTTAAAATCAAAATCGGAATTGGGCGACAAGAACGCCGATGCCATGATAACACTTAAAGAAGACATCGACAAACCCTTATCGGCCATCCTATCGCTAAACACAGTGGCCCATACAGTAGGTGCAGCAGGCGTTGGTGCCCAAGCTACCCATGTATTTGGCGACGCCTATTTTGGTATTGTTTCGGCTATTTTAACCATTCTCATTTTAGTGTTCACAGAAATAATCCCTAAAACGTTAGGAGCAAACTATTGTAGGGAATTAATTGGCGTTACCTCAAAAATCATCAAAGGAATGATATTTATTATCTATCCTTTGGTTTGGCTCTCTTCCATATTAACAAAAATGCTTTCAAGGGAAAAATCGAAAATGACAACCAGCAGGGAAGAAATTTCGGCATTGGCAAGCATTGGTGCGCAAGAAGGTGTTTTTGCCGATAAGGAAAATAAAATCATTCAAAACCTGATTAAACTAAAAAGTTTGAAAATTAAGGCCGTTATGACGCCTCGAATTGTAGTTATTACGGCCAATGAAGAAATGACCCTTCAGGAATTTTTGAAGAATAAGGAGTTTTTACACTTTTCCAGAATTCCAGTATATCAAGGCAATAGGGATAACATTACGGGCTATGTTTTTAGGGAAATGGTATTTGAAAAATTAGCCGAAGACCAATTTGATTTAAAACTGAAGGACATCACGCGTGAAATTGTTACGTTTTCAAAAAACATAACCTTGTTTGATGCTTGGGAAGAATTGCTGCAAAAAAAGGAACATATTTCATTAGTCGTTGATGAATATGGCGGTATGGACGGTATTACCACCCTTGAGGATATTATTGAAACCCTGCTAGGTTTTGAAATTGTTGATGAAAAAGATAAGGTTGAAGACATGCAGCAATATGCCGTAAAACGGTGGCAAGAAAGACAAAAGAAATACGAACTTTTGAAAAATGAGGAATAATTTTTTTTAGACTAAACGCAACGAGTTCTATCCGTTAGTGTATATTTCAAAAGATCCCCGGGTTGACATTCCAAAACCTTACAAATAGCTTCCATGGTAGAAAACCTTACCGCTTTTGCCTTTCCAGTTTTTAATACTGAAAGATTTGCATAAAAAAACCTGCATTAAGCAGGCTTTTAAAACTTTAACAGAACCTCACCGGTTTTTTTTTAGTTTGTGAAGTCTATTTTAATATATTATAATGATAAAACATAACTGTTTCAAACGTTAAAACGACGTAGTTTACACAAATAGTGGTCTTCCGGCCATCATCGCATTAACTTTATCTTTTACAGCTTCTAAAACTGTTTCATTATCATGGTTGGCAATTACTTCATCAATAAGGTCAACTATTTGAAGCATATCGCTTTCCTTTAACCCTCTGGTAGTAACCGCAGCAGTGCCTACACGAATACCTGAGGTTACAAAAGGCGAACGCGTATCAAAAGGAACCATGTTTTTATTCACGGTAATATCGGCTTTTACCAAGGCTTGTTCTGCTTCTTTACCAGAAACGTTTTTGTTGCGCAAATCGATTAACATGCAGTGGTTATCGGTGCCACCGGAAATAATGTTATAGCCTTTTCCAACCAATGCTTTCGCCATGGTAGCGGCATTTGCTTTTACCTGTAATTGGTAGTGTAAAAAATCGTCGGTCAACGCTTCACCAAAGGCAATCGCTTTTGCTGCAATGATATGTTCCAAAGGGCCACCTTGGTTACCGGGAAATACCGCAGCATCCAATAATGATGACATTTTGCGCAAGCTTCCATCCTTTAAGGTAATACCAAATGGATTATCAAAATCCTGTCCCATCATAATCATACCACCACGGGGGCCCCTTAACGTTTTATGGGTTGTGGTAGTTACTATGTGGCAATGCGGCATGGGGTCGTTTAAAATACCTTTCGCGATTAAGCCCGCAGGGTGGGAAATATCGGCCATTAAAATAGCACCCACGCTATCGGCAATCACTCTAAAGCGTTTAAAATCAATATCTCTGGAATAAGCAGAAGCACCGGCAATAATTAATTTTGGTTGCTCCTTAGTGGCAATTTCCTGAATTGTATCATAATTAAGAACCCCTGTTTCTTGCTCTACGCCGTAAAATACGGGATTGTATAATTTACCTGAAAAGTTTACGGGCGACCCATGGGTTAAATGTCCGCCATGAGATAAATCGAAGCCTAAAATTTTATCACCGGGCGTTAAACATGCATGATAAACCGCTGTGTTGGCTTGACTTCCGGAATGGGGCTGCACGTTTACATAATCGGCCCCAAACAAAGCTTTTGCACGATCAATGGCAATTTGTTCTACTTCATCAACCACCTCGCAGCCACCATAGTAACGTTTCCCTGGATAGCCCTCGGCGTATTTATTGGTGAGTACAGAGCCTGCTGCTTCCATTACTTGGTTGCTTACAAAATTCTCTGATGCAATAAGCTCAATACCATGTAGTTGGCGTTCTTTTTCAGCTTCAATAAGTTCAAAAATTTGTTCGTCGCGTTGCATAAAATGTAGTTCTCGTTAAATATTCGGCAAAAATAGCAAATAGATTAGTTAAATACATCAAAAAACATATATTTACAATTAAGTTTTTAACCACTTTATCAACGGTTAAAAGAAACCTATTTTTTCTGCTTTTTTTTCATTTTAAATAAAAAAATTGTGTAGGTTTGAATATAATTCCATAAACAATAAACCATAGGTTATGCCATTATCAGCTAACAATCCAGATAGAAAATCGTGGTTACACGTCGATAAAAACTCCGATTTTCCCATACAAAACATCCCTTTTGGCGTGTTTTTAACCCGCGATGATATTATCACCATTGGCACGCGCATTGGCGATACGGCCATCGATTTGGGCGCACTGCACCAACTTGGTTATTTTGACGGTATTCCGCTAACCGATGATATTTTTCTTCAGGACACCCTAAACGATTTCATTGCCGATGGCAGAAAAACATGGCGTGCCGTAAGAAACCGCATTGCGCAAATATTTGACAGCAACAACGATAGCTTAAAACAAAACAAACGCCATAAGGAAATTGTACTGTTCCGGTTGGATGAAATTGAAATGCAATTACCCGTGCACATTGGCGATTATACCGATTTTTACTCCAGTATCGAGCATGCCACCAATGTAGGCAATATGCTAAGAACCCCCGAAAATGCCTTATTGCCAAACTGGTTGCACATCCCTATTGCCTATCATGGCAGAAGTTCGTCCATCATCCCTTCCGGTATCCCTATCCATAGGCCACAAGGTCAAATACTTCCAAATGATGCCGACACCCCCATATTTGGCCCAAGTAAATTGGTTGATTTTGAACTGGAAATGGCATTCATCACCACGGTTGCGAATGATTTAGGTGAACCCATTCCTGTTGATGAGGCCGAGGAATACATTTTTGGTTTGGTGCTACTGAACGATTGGAGCGCGCGCGACATCCAAAAGTGGGAATACATACCCCATGGCCCATTTTTATCCAAAAATTTCGCCACTTCAATTTCACCCTGGATCGTTACCCTGGATGCTTTAGAGCCCTATCGTGTTGAAGGCCAAAAACCTGTAAAACCTCAATTGGAATACCTGCAGTACCACGGTAAAAAAAGTTTTGATATCGACCTAGAAGTTGCCATTCGCCCAAGTGGTGCCAAAGAAACCATAGTAAGCAAAACCAATTTTAAATACATGTACTGGAATATGGCGCAACAACTGGCACACCACACCATTAATGGCTGCCCTATAAATTCAGGCGATTTGATGGGAAGCGGTGCTATTTCTGGCCCTACTAGCGATTCTTACGGCTCCATGTTAGAACTCACTTGGAAAGGTGAAAAACCATTAAAAATGAAAGACGGCAGCGAACGCACCTTTATAAATGACAACGATACCGTTATCATGCGGGGGCATTGTGAAAAGGACGGTACGCGAATTGGTTTTGGCGAAGTATCCACTAAATTATTACCTGTTTTTAAACGAAAATAAAACATTCGCTCCTTAATAACCCTAAATTATATCTAACGGAAGGGATATGCGGGTTATTTTATATTGAATTAAAATGATTTTTTGCCATGAAAAAACACATAGTTGTACTAACCGGTGCAGGCATAAGTGCCGAAAGTGGCATTAAAACATTTAGGGATGCCGATGGTTTATGGGAAGGGCACGATGTTATGGAAGTAGCAACGCCCGAAGGTTTTGCCTTAAATCCGGGTTTGGTTTTGGATTTTTACAACCAACGCCGCCGGCAATTGCGGGAAGTAACCCCCAACCAAGCGCATTTGGATTTAGCGGCTCTAGAACAAGCGTATAAAGTAACCATCATTACCCAAAATGTGGACGATTTGCATGAACGCGCCGGCAGCACCAGCGTTATTCATTTACATGGTGAATTATTAAAAGCCAGAAATGTGGTGGATGAAACCTCTGTAATTACCTGGGAAACTGATATCAACATTGGCGATGTGTGCAAAAACGGCCATCAACTGCGCCCACACATTGTATGGTTTGGTGAAAACGTTCCCATGATTGATGCCGCCATGGCCATTTGTAAAACGGCCGATATTTTGGTTATCATAGGCACGTCCATGCAAGTATATCCTGCGGCGGGCTTAATGCATTATGTGCCCAAAAACACGCCCATTTACTTCATAGACCCAAAACCTGCCATGGATAGCAAAGAGCATGTAACCGTTATTGCTGAAAGCGCGACCCTTGGGGTAAGGAAAATGATTGAACAGTTGTAACCCATTGCGTTGTTTAAAAATTTGACACGGATTTAACCAGCAAAATCTGTAAACCCCCTACCTCATTTCCTTTTATACTAATGGATGAAAACCTTGAAGCCGTTGGCGACCGATTAAATTTTTAAATCAATTTGTTTTAAATTTTCAATACGGTTTCTAACCAAGAAATCATCAATGGTTTCAAAATGTTCAATCACACGTTGGTCCTTAAATTCAAACACTTTTTGTGAAAGTCCTTGCAGGAAATCGCGATCGTGCGATACCAGAATCAGGGTACCATCAAATGCCAATAAGGCTTCCTTTAAAACATCTTTCGATTTTAAATCGAGGTGATTGGTAGGCTCATCCAGAATCAATAAATTAACGGGTTCCAGAAGAAGCTTAACCATTGCTAAACGTGTTTTTTCGCCTCCTGAAAGCACACTTACCTTTTTATCTATATCGTCGCCCTTAAACATAAAGCGTCCTAAAATATTTTTGATTTGGGTGCGTATATCGCCTTCGGCCACTTCATCAACCGTTTGAAAAATGGTTAAGTTATCATCAAGTAGCGAGGCTTGGTTTTGGGCAAAATAACCCACTTTTACGTTATGACCCAAGGCACAACTTCCTTCAAAATCGATTTCGCCCAAAATAGACTTGATCATAGTCGATTTTCCTTCACCATTTCTGCCTACAAACGATACTTTTTCACCACGAGAAATGGACATATTGACATTTTTAAACACCACGTGCGCACCGTAAGCTTTCGTTAAATCTTTTACCGTTACAGGATAATCGCCAGAGCGAATGGAAGGTGGAAACCGCAGTTTTAAAGCAGAATTATCAACTTCGTCTATTTCAATAATCTCTAATTTTTCCAGCATGCGCTCGCGCGAACTTACTTGGTTGGTTTTAGAGTAAGTGCCTTTAAAACGCTCGATGAACGCCATATTATCGGCAATAAATTTTTGCTGTTCGTTGTACGCCTTTATTTGGTGCGCACGTCGTTCTTCGCGCAATTGCAAATAATGCGAATAGTTGGCTTTATAATCGTAAATACGCCCCATAGTTACCTCAATGGTACGGTTGGTAATGTTATCGATAAAGGCTTTATCGTGCGAAATAACCATAACGGCCTTTGCTTTGTTCAATAAAAAATCTTCCAGCCAAATAACGCTTTCAATATCGATGTGGTTTGTTGGCTCGTCTAAAAGAATTAAATCGGGTTTTTGCAATAAAATTTTTGCCAATTCAATACGCATGCGGTAACCGCCACTAAACTCGCTGGTCAATCGGGTTAAATCTTCGCGTTTAAAACCCAGACCGCGCAGAGCTTTTTCAACTTCGGCATCATAATTCACGTCTTCGAGCGCATAATATTTTTCGCCCAGATCGGATACTTGCTGAATAATTTTCATATAAGCATCCGAATCATAATCGGTTCTGGTTTCCAGTTCTTTATTTAAAAGTTCCAGTTGATCGCGCATTTCAAAAACATGTTTAAAGGCTTTTGATGCTTCCTCGAAAACGGTACAGCTGTCTTCCGTTAATAAATGTTGTGGCAAATAAGCAATAATGGCGTCTTTTGGGTAGCGCACATGACCACGTGTAGGTTTTTGTACGCCTGCAATAATCTTCATCATGGTCGATTTTCCGGCACCATTTTTCCCCATAAGGGCTATTTTGTCATTTTCATTTATGGTGAAGGACACCTCGCTAAACAAGGCGCTTCCGCCAAATTCGACTGCTAAATTATCAACTGAAATCATCGTGAATTTTTTAAAGGTGCAAAGCTATAAAAAGAAGTTAGATATTAGCAGTTAGACATGAGATTTTGGCATCCAAAAATAATATAAATCTCTTTAGCCTTTTATCTGGTAAATAGTGCCTTAAAAACAGTATCTTCGCGCCTTATTTATAAAAAATCCAGAATGAAACGTATTAATGAGTACAAAAAATTGTTTGGTGTTGAACAGGAAATTGACCTTAAACAATTAAAAACCACTTACAGAAACTTGGTAAAAGAGTGGCATCCTGATAGGTTTCAAACTGGAGATGACAAAGCCTTGGAGGCCGAATTAATGAGTCGGAAAATTATTGACGCTTATCATTTTTTGGTAAGTATGGCTCCCGAAACCAAAGCGGCCAATTTGGATGCATATAACGAAACCATTAACAGCCCCATTATAGATTGGCAACACAAGGGCTTGGTTTTAGAAATGACTTTTTTAGACGGCAATACCTATGAATTTTTTGGTGTAAACAAAGCATTGTATATGAAACTGTGTCAAGCCGATAAATTAACGCGCTTTGCAAAACGCAATATTTTCAACAGCTATACCTACCGAAAGATTAAAAAGAGTGAAGTTGCGGCCTAAATTTGTTTAATTTAAACGCAACCTTTACTTATTTTCCACATCTTACTAATAAATAGGTTACTTTATGAAAAAGAAAGCCCTTGCACTCGTGTTGATTGCTCTAATTTTCAACCTTAGCTGCGATACAAGCCAAGCACCAAACACGCAAAACCTAAAAACGTACAGGGCGAGTTTAGCAACGTGGAACGCCTTAAAGAAAACCCATGGCGCATCTTATTCTTATAACATTGTAACAAGTTCTGTTTTTGGATTTGGAACCATCAAAAAAATAACCGTTTTAAATAATAAAGTTACGTCTCGAGATTACGAAGCTTATACCATTTACGATAACGACCGCAACTACCTTGGTTTTGAGAATAGGCTCATATTAATCGCATATTCTGAAAACACCAACAACCTAGGCACAAATAGTGAAGGCGCATTGCCAATAACCATAGACGCACTTTACAAAACCTGTTTGAACGATTACCTTTCGGTAGATGCCAATACCAACACCTTAACGTTTCACGTTGACGATTTTAACATTATCAAAGATTGCTTTTACGTGCCCAATGGCTGTCAGGACGATTGTGCCTTTGGTATCATGCTAACAAATTTTAATTGGTTGAAAGCGGGATGAAATTCAGCAACTGTAATCTCTAGATATCCATAGACACGAATTTCACAAATTAACACAAACATTTATGAAATTATCGCTATAAACAATCCTACGAACAGACATAATAACCAAAAAATAATAAATTAATGTCAAGTTCGGTCAACGTTATTTAGGCATTAACATCAAAACACCCAAAACCGATAACCCAATAACTTAATAACCCTGAACTTCCAACTTCAAGACCACGAATTGTCCCCTTGAGGGGACTTTAGGGGTGTCTTCAAAACTTGAATGACATTCAAAAACCCTAAACAAAATTAAATATCATCATTGGCAGCCTACCAAACATATAACTTAATAACCCTGAACTTCCAACTTCAAGACCACGAATTGTCCCCTTGAGGGGACTTTAGGGGTGTCTTCAAAACTTGAACGACATTCAAAAACCCTAAACAAAATCAAATATCATCATTGGCAGCCTACCTAACATATAACTCAATAACCCTGAACTTCCAACTTCAAGACCACGAATTGTCCCCTTGAGGGGACTTTAGGGGTGTCTTCAAAACTTGAACGACATTCAAAAACTCTAAACAAAATTAAATATGCATCATTGGCAGCCCTCCAAACATATAACTCAATAACCCTGAACTTCCAACTTCAAGACCACGAATTGTCCCCTTGAGGGGACTTTAGGGGTGTCTTCAAAACTTGAACGACATTCAAAAACCCTAAACAAAATTAAATATCATCATTGGCAGCCTACCTAACATATAACTTAATAACCTTATAACTCAATAATCATATAAACTTCCAACTAAAAACCTCTTTCAAAACAATAATATTTTTCTTATCAAAAATTATAGCACTTCATCTATAAAATACCTCTCAAACGAATAAATTAAGTACTTTAGCCTTTCTTTTAAAAACGCAATAGATTTTAATGGTAATGGGTTTAAAGATTACGCATCACAATTTTTTTTCCGATGTATTCGAACAGCAAAAAGGCCATGCACTCTACACGAGTGTTTCCAATGGTTTTAACCATGCAAACATCCGCTTAGAAAGTTATGGAGATGCCAATATGCCATTAAAATCGCACATACATACCTTTAAATTGGTGCCCGACTACTTAAAAACAACGGTTGCTGCCAATTGGCGATGCAACAAGGTGTTTTTAAAAGAAGGGTATCTGGCAGATTTAAAAGCTTCCGCATCGGTTGACGATTACCTAAAAAATGAATGTAAGCGCACCTTCAGGTATAAAATACAAAAATCGGTAAAACGGTTGCAAGCCTGTTTTAACATTACCTATAAAACATTTTACGGAAACAATATTAGCTATCCTACTTACGAAACCTTGATGGCCGTATTTCACCAGATGCTGAAAACCCGCTTCGAACAACGTAACGACCGGAATATCATCCTTGAAAACTGGGAGTATTACTTCAACATCGCTTTCAATCTCATTACAAACAAAAAAGCATCCTTATTTGTTATTTTTAATGATGAAGAACCCATCACGTTTACTCTAAATTTTCATTGCGATACCATTTTGTATTTTTCAGTGCCAACGTTTCATTTAGATTATGCCAAATTCACACCCGGCAATGTGGCCATCTATAAAATTATGGAGTGGTGCTTTCAAAACAACTACGACGTTTTCGATATGGGTTACGGCGGGTTTGAAAATAAAGTAAACTGGTGCAACGCACGCTATAAGTACGAACACCACGTGTTATTCCGCCCCAAAAACCAATGGGGCACCATATATACTGGCTTTTTAAACTACAAATACCAACTAATAAACTACCTCCTCTCAAAAAATGTAAACGGAATGGTTAAACAACTTAAAACCACCATAAAAGGAAAAAAAGAAACACCGGCACTACCCTACACGTTTTTGCTTGGTGCTGACTTACAGCATATTAAGGAAGCTGACCTTGTAAAAATAGCAATAGAACATGATAACGAATATCTTCTTAAAAAACCACTTCATGATTTTTTATATTGGAATACCGAACATGACACGGACGTACACGTATATAGATTGAATAACATGCCACAGCACTATCTGTTTAAAGGAAAAAAGGCCAGTGCCCTATTACAATTTACCACCTAGCGACCATGAAGCATATTAAAAGAGACCAGTTTATTTGGGATTTTCAAAACCATGAAACTATTCCAAACTGTTACAAAAAGGTGTTATTGAACGAAACGGTGTTTACCAACGAAACAGCCCGGGCAAACCCCGAACCCGTACTATATGTAAGCTTAGTGCCCACATATTTGGATTATGTGCTTGTAAACCACAATGCTTACCATCACAAAAAAATAAGCCATAAAGGGAAAGATGGGGCCGGTATGCTGCTAAATGGCGAAAATACGGTCGATTCCTATTTACAGAAATTTGCAAAGCGACAACTCCGCATCAACTTAAAGCGGGCCATTACCCGTTTGGAAGAATCCTTTAATATTACTTACGAATACAATTTTGGAAGCATCACCAACGAGAAATGCCAGTTTTTACTAACCGAAATGAGGCATTTATTGGAAAATAGATTCCAAGAAAAAAATATGGAGAACATGTTTTTAAAGGAATGGGAACTGCATACCGCTAACTTAGAAGCCTTGATACGCGCCAAAAAAGCGTCCTTATTTGTTGTTTATGATGAAGAAAAACCCATCAGCATCTCATTAAATGTGCATATAAAGAACAGCATCCTCTTCTCCAAATCGAATGCCTACGATACCGATTATGCCAAATTCAGTTTAGGCCATTTGGATAATTACTTGCTTTTAAAATGGTGCTTGGAAAACAACTACCAATTTTTGGACTTAGGGTTTGGCATCATGGACTATAAAATAAAATGGTGTAACCTTTTTTACAATTTTGATTACCATATTTACAGTAAAAAGGGTTCTTTTTTAGCTACGGGCATCGCTATATTGGAAACAACAAAAATCAAGTTGAAGAATGGTATCAAAACATTCAAAATACGCGAACGCTTACGGCACATCAAGTCTATTGCCATTAAAACCAAGGAAACAGAAACAGCAACAATGCCAAGATACAAACAAGAAATCCTGAGTGCTTCTGAAGCATTTCAAGAAACCGATTTAATGGAAATAAACATTAAGGATACGGAGTACAAGGCCATCCGACAGCCTATTTACGATTATCTATATGCGCAAAAAATGCATCTGAACGCGATAAAAACCTACAAGATTGAAGAAAACACGTTTTTGTGCAAAACGGGCGAACATCTTATTAAAATCATAAGGTTATAACCATGAAAAAGGGCCACTTTTTAAATGAATTATTGGAAAAGCACCACATACCAAGTGCCTATAATGCCCTGTGGTACGATTTTAACAATACCTTAGTTTACAAAGCTGAAGTTACCAAAACATCCCATATTTCGGTGCAAAAATGGATAGCCTTTCCAACATTTTTAAGACCCGACATAAACGACGCACTTTTTAAAACAAAAAAAAGCGTTCAGAAATTTCAGGATAGTTTTGGCATCATCATCCCACCAAACTGCACGCATATAGGTGAGTATCTCAATGAACATTTCAGTAAAAGTTCGCGGTCACCCATCCTAAAAAAAATGAAACGCTTAGAAAGCTGTTTCAACATCCGTTACCGTGTGTATTATGGGGAAATATCTATGGAAACTTATACCCAAATCATGGACAAAACACAAACCATGTTAGCGCGCAGGTTTAAACAACGGAATGACAATACCTTCGTGTTAAACCAGTGGAACAGGTACAAGACCTTGTTTTTTCCGCTCATTAACGAAAAAAAAGCATCGCTATTCGTGATATATAACGACGATACGCCCATACAGGTTTCCATTAATTTCCATTACCAAAAAACCTTTTTCGCCTATATTCCTGCCTATGATATTGATTATGCAGCATTTGGCTTGGGCAATACCGCCGTTTACAAGCAACTGGAATGGTGCATACAGAACCATTATGCCTATTTGGATATGGGCAATGGCGATTACGAATACAAAAAAAGATGGTGCAATTACCAGTATCAGCTGGAAACGCATATTCATTACAAACCTAACAACGTTTTAAACCTTTTGTGGGCCAACAAGGAATTAACACGTATAAAAACAACAAACATCTTAAAAACCCTTATTCATAGTACTTTTTACCAAAAAATGAAGTATCAGGTTTTGGCCAAACCATCGGCAAATGATGAACTTCCCTATGAACATTATACCATTGAAAACCTAACTGGCACGGATGCCATAAATAGCGACACACTGCAACCAATGGATTTAAATTTTCAAGCATTAAAAAAACCACTATATGATTTCCTATACAATACCAAAGACCATATCAATGCGGTGCGGGTTTATAAAATAGTCCATGAAACCGATGCTTATTTGATTAAGGGAGCCACCAGCATCCAAAAAGTAGTTTTCAATAAAAAACACAACGGGTCGTATGCATAAAATTAAAGGGTTTATTTTCAGCAAATTTTCAATTTATAACTTTTATATTCGGTCTGCTATTAAACGGTCAGTACCGCCATTTTATAGTAACGTTCATAACAATACTACTGATTTACCTATTATTTTCGAGTCGGAATCAGATGCGCCAAATCCAAATAAAGGCCTGCATTATGTAACATTCATACCCCCTTATGTTAAAACTGTTGCCAATAAGAGTTTAAAATATAAATCCTTATATCAATTTGTTGGTTTTTTGGCTGATTTAAAACCTTATGAATCTTTAGAAGCGTATATGAATCACCAATTTGGAGCTAAAAGCAGAAGTAAAATTAGGGCGTATTGCAAACGTTTGGATACCTGCTTCAATACCCGTTATGAACTATACCATGGCAGTATTGAAAAATCGGACTATCACGCTATAATTGATGCTTTGGAACGTATGGTTAAAAGACGTTTTAATCAACGGGGCGAAGAACACCAAGCAGAAAAAGATTGGGCCTATTATAAAGAAACAACCTATCAATTTATACTAGATAAAAAAGCATCCCTTTTTGTTATCTATGATAATGATAAACCCATAGACATCTGTTTAAATTACCATTATGATAAGATTATGCTCAATTATATCAGGACTTTTGATATTGATTATGGAAAATTCCGGTTAGGATATATCGATATCTTTAAACAACTGGAATGGTGCTTTGAAAACAACTATGAAATTTTCGATTTGAGTGCCGGTGTTTTCTCTTACAAAAAACAATGGTGCAATGTGACTTATAAATTTAGAAACGATATTGTATTCAATAAAACAGCGGTTTTCAATACCTGTTTCGGATATTTTGCATTTGCACTATTAAAATTAAAATTATTTCTAACCAATAAAAACATCATCAAGGACAAGGCAAATTCAAATCGTGATGTTTCAAATAGTAGCAGCAATGCTGTTGAAAACGTATTGATCAATTTTAAACAAACTGAACAAAAAGTTACCGAAATTACTGATGATTTCTGTAAAATTGATATTGAACAAAACGATTACGCATTTTTACGACAAACAATTTACGAATATCTCTATCTGAATTTTGAAAACAAAAATACGGTAGTTATTTATAAACTGAACAATATGCCAAATAGTTATTACATATGTGGTAAAAATAACTTCATAAGCATTGAACATCAATTAAAAATCAATGAAAATGAATAAAATTAAAACGTTTCTAGTAAGCAAACTTATAAGATATCATTTCCATGAATTTACACTAATTAAAAGACAAAAATTTCCCGTTTATTCAAAAGTAATAAACAAAGTGTCCGCAAAACCTATAAATAATTTAATAAAGACTCCAAATGATATCAACATAAAAAAAAATATATATTACGTTTTAGAAATACCCTCGTATGTGGAACCCGTAATTACAGCTAGTTTTAAAAAACTTTCATTTTACCGGATGCCGGGATTTTTAGTAAATATTGAAGGCTTCAAATCACTAAACGAATATATGTCATATCAATTTACAAGTAAAAACAAAAGTAAAATTAAATCATGTTGTAAACGATTAGAAACTTGTTTTAACATATCTTATAAATTATACTTTGGCAGTATAGACAAACAAGACTACGAACGTTTAATGGAAGTTTTAGAACACATGATAAAAAGACGTTGGGATCGAAGAAGTGGAAAGCATCAAGATGTTGAAAATTTGGAATTTTATAAAAAAATAACGTATCAATCTATACTAGAAAAAAAGGCATCCATGTTTGTTATTTATGACAATGAGAAACCTATAAGTATCGCTTTAAATTGTCATTATGAAAATGTTATGATTGGTAACATTATAGCCTATGATATAGACTATGCGAAATTTAGCCTTGGAAATATTGATGTTTATAAACTACTTGAATGGTGTTTTGAAAATAATTATAAAATTTTTGACTTAGGTGTATTATTTTTATCATATAAAAAACAATGGTCAAACGTAATCTATACGTGTAGAAATGACATTTTGTTTAATAAATTTTCTGTTTTTAACACCTGTTTCGCTTATTCTATTTATACATTATTCAAACTAAAGCTATATTTTACAAAAAAAAATATTTTAAAAGATACGGTTGATTTGGTTCATGATAATTCAAATATTAATAATTATAGTTCCCAATTTGCCAAAATAGAACTAGATTTCAAAATTACAGAACAAAAGAATCTAGAAACAAATAGCGATTTTATTGAAATTAATATCGAAACTGATAATTACAACTTTTTAAGAAAAACTGTTTACGATTATTTATACTTAAATTTTGAAAATAAAAATGCTATAACTATTTACAAACTGAACAATATGCCAAATAGCTACTGCATATGTGGTAAAAAAAGCATCATGCTCACACATCAAAATAGTGATAGCCCAAATCTATAATACATAACAGAATGGCATTACATGAGAATTTTCACGAAACCATCACAACAAAAAACAAAGTATTGGAGGGCTACCAAAAACTGTATTTTACCCATAACCTCACACCTGTTTTTGAATCTGAAAATAATCATCTAACAAATAGAAATACAGCAATTAACGTATCTTTATTTCCATCATATCTTCAACCTAAATTTTATAAAGGTTCAGGGCTTGAAGTGGTTAAAATTCCCCAAAAAAAAATAACGGGTTATGCCATTTTAATTAATAACCACAACCATTTAGAGGCCTTTTTTAAAGCCGAATACAAAAAAAATTTTAGGGCAAATATTTTAAGGTTTGTAAATAGGTTTGAAACCTGTTTTAACGCAACATACAAACTGTTTTATGGCGATATAGCGAAAGCCGATTACACCTTTTTAATGGCATCATTGCATACCATGTTAACCCATCGGTTCGACCAGCGCAATGATTCCAACAAAGTGCTTAAAAACTGGGATACTTACCTTCATACCACCTTTGATTTGATTCAAGCGAAAAAGGCATCCCTATTTGTTATATACCACAACACCAAGCCGGTTCATATTTGCATCAACCATCATTTTAACAACATATTGTTTGTTTCGGTACCTTCCTACGATATCGACTATGCCAAATTCGCCCTGGGCAATATTTCACTTTACAAACTATTGGAATGGTGTATAAACAACCACTATGAGGTGATGGATATGGCACAAGGCTATTTGGAATACAAACGCCGCTGGAGCACCCTTATTTACCATTTTGACCACCACATACTGTATCGCAAAGAAAACAAATCGGCTACTTTTGGGGCATGGATTGAAATGAACAAACTGCACTTTAAAAATTTCTTGAAATCGATGCATGTCGATACCCTGATAGAGCAGCTAAAACAACGCATAAAAAAGCAAACGGCCTATCAAGAAACCCTTCAATACCAATTGGAAGATACCCAAATAATGGATACAACCGGTTTAAAGGAGATAACCGAACACAGCCCCATATACCCTAACTTAAGAAAACCCATCAACGATTTTTTGTACACCCACAAGGAGCAGGATGCGACCTTAAAAATAGTAGCACTTAAAAAAGAAAAAGAATACCTCCTGCAAGGGCAACACGCATCTCAAAAATTGATTATTAAATAAACTATAACGAAATATTTTACGTCCTAACTAATATTATTTCTAATGATTCATAAAAAGAATAATATTACAATTAATAAAATTCATAGAAGAATGTTATCAAAAATCAAAAACAAAATAAAAACATTTTATGGCCTGTTAAAAGGCGGAAAACATAAAGATATATTAGAAATAATAAAAAGAAGAATGTACTCCGATGTAAGCTACTACTTTATCAAAAAAGACCTTACGATATTAGACAATGAACCCATTCCGGAAGCCAAGATAAACATCAAACTGCGCCCTTATAGAGAATCCGACCATCAGTATTTTAAAAACCTACCCTTAGATGATATGCTCATTAATGCCAATATCCCAACCTGCTATGTGGCCGTTACCGATGATGACGTACCGTGTTTCAGACAATGGTTTATGGAACCCAAGGATAATGATAAAATCCAAGCTTTTTTTAGATATAATTTTCCATTACTTAAAGCAGATGAGTGTATTTTGGAAAGAGCTTATGCCATTAGAAAGTTTAGAGGATTAAATATCATGCCCCGCGTAATCTATTTAATGGAAAAAATGGCTTTAGACTTGGGATACAAATGGGCCATTGGGTGCATTCCGGTTAAAAATACCCTATCGCTAAAAGCAGCGTTAAACGCACAAGCACGACCTTATAAACTGCAAGTTACAAAGCGACGTTTCTTTATCAGGCATACCGTATATATAGATATTCCCAAGAAATTAAAAGTGCAAAACCCATGGCTGTTTCCTGAAATAAATACACAAGGCAAAAACACATGAAACTTAAAAACTCCTATAAAACCTTTGTCATTTCCTTGCTTTTAATACCCAATTTGTTTGTGGTTGTTTTTGGCATTGAAAGTTTTCCATATACCTGTGCCCCCATGTTTGGGCATTATATTGATAACGAAACGCCTCTGTATCTATTTAAACTGGAGGGTGTTAACCAAAATAAAACCACCGATCTCACCGCTTATTTAGGAAAACCGGAAGACTTCTTTATGCGGCATTTTTTTAGTAAGGTTTATGGCTCTACGCAGGCCATCTCTCCGTTTTCGCACAAATTATCTGAGAGCCAATCGGCTTTTCAAAATAGGATGCATGTTTTTTTTGAACACTATACCACGGTTTTAAAGGAAAAGTACCACCTAAGCTTTGAACAAATTAACATAAAAGCGATACAAGTAGATCAAAAACGCCAACCACGGGCAGAACCTCAATTATTAGGCTATTATGATGG
Source organism: Mariniflexile maritimum (assembly GCF_009746565.1). Lineage (GTDB taxonomy): Bacteria > Bacteroidota > Bacteroidia > Flavobacteriales > Flavobacteriaceae > Mariniflexile > Mariniflexile maritimum. The sequence goes on along the minus strand of NZ_WRPN01000001.1, from coordinate 210,214 downwards.
CTTAAACAAAACTTATGTATCGGCCTATAAAAATGCAACACCAAACAACCTACACCAAAACAAAACCCAACAATGAGCGTATTAAATAAACTATCGGCGGCCGTTTATACGATACTGAACCAACCACTCAGCGTGCTGCGTTTTGGGCTCGCCATTTTATTGGGGAAAAAAACCATTGAGCAATTATATTTTATTTATGATGTAACGGACAATGGTAGCTATGCGCTTTCAAAAACTTGGTTTACCAGTGTATTGCCTCCCTCTTTTTTCGACTTCAGTCCAGGTTACTTTAAAACCCTGGTTATTGTAATTGCAGTGGTTGCCATAACCGCTGCAGTGGGTTTTTTGGGCAGGTTAAACTTATTGCTTTTAGCTTTTTTTAGCTTTTATATTTTTGGGGTTAGCGAAGGTATTGGCATTTTTGACCACCATGCCTCCTTGCCCACCCAAGTTATTTTGGCACTGGCACTGGTACCGGGTACAATGAAACTTTCCATTGATTATGCGCTATTAAAATATGGCTATTTTAAAGGTAAAATGCCTTTTCCCCATGTTTCAAATAACCCTAAATGGGGCTTTAACCTGATATTGGCCTTGGTTGCCGTTACATATTTTACGGCGGGCATATCCAAATTAAGGTATGGACATGGCTTAAACTGGCTTGATGGCCAAACCTTAGGGTTCTACCTAAAGGAAAAAACTTATTTGTACAAAGAAGGCGACGTGCAATTGATTATTGGCGACAGTAACCTACCCGATGACCATAAATGGAAAGATGCCCTTGGGTTTATAGGCCATACCTATGCCAATTATCAAGTTTCGCCAAAATTAAGGGCCATTGCTGGATATGTAGCAAACAATCGGGTGCTTTTAATAGCCCTGTCGGTAGGCTCGGTACTATTTGAATTGTTGGCCTTTGTGGTGTTTATAAACTCAAGGTACCGAAACATCTATCTTATTTCGGCCATCGTGTTCCATCTATCCATTGGGGCCTTAATGGGTATTTCATTTAGGCAATACCGTTTTATTTGTTTCTGTTTAATGGATTGGAACCTCATCGCAACCTACCTCTCAAACAAGCTACAAGGGTTTAAGTGGTTGGGGTTCAAAAAATTATCAACAGGATAAATGGGTTTTAATCGATTTTTAATATGATGAAAGGGGATACATTGTATCTTTATGGTTTAGAGTTAACTGCAATTTAACCAATCACTATGGATAACAATTATTTCTTAAATATATCGATTAGCATTTTTGCTGGTATCTTAACTTATGTGCTAATCGGAATGTTTAAACAAGTACTTGAAAAAATTCTTATTCCTAGGTATCAAGCTAAAATTTATAAAGGACTCGATATAAGCGGAATTTGGATTGAGAATCATAACTATAAAAGGACTTTTGCCTCAAGAATCCGAAATAAAAATAAAACAAAATGCACACAAAATAAATGGAACTATAACTTTAGCTAAAAAAGAAAGATGACAACGAAATAATTGAAATTAAAAACTTTAGGTTCGAGGGCGAATTTTTAAACAACTTCCTTAACATAGCTTGTTGGAATGAAAATAAAAAAACAAATTGGAACCCATAATTATTTAATGAGGGTTGAGCGAGACGGAAAAGAAATGGACGGATTTAAAACTTATTTCGACATTGGAATGAGGAAAATCAGAACTGAAGAAATGTATTGGGTGCGAAAATAAAAAACGTTAGCTAACACATTATTAAAAAATAGCTACTTTTATCATATATCAAATGCCCGCTGCTCATAAACAGAACATAATACTGAAAAAGATTTAAAACTTTTCAACCATGAAACTACTCTTTGGAAAAACCATACTGTACGGTTTGCTTATTTTTATAGCCCTGGAATGTATTGTGCGCGTATGCCATCTGTACGACCAGTACCCACAGTTTATCATAAACGACAGAAACGTAAAAACCTATGCGCCCAATCAAGAAGGCTACTCGGTAACGGGCAACCGGGTCATGAACTTTGCCCAGTACCACATCAACAAATCTGGTTTTAACTCGTATCGTGAGTTTACACCTTCCAAGGAAAAAACCGACGTGGCCATAATTGGCGATTCCTTTATTGAAGGCCTGCATCAAAATTACAACAATTCCATAGGCAAAAAAATGGAAAGACAACTAAATGATGGTACCGAAGTGTTTGAATACGGCCATTCTGGTTACGATTTTGCCGACCAACTCCATTTAATCGCTGCTTATAAGGAAAAATTTGAGCTTATTGATTATATCATCATTTACATGAAATTTGAAAATGACCTGCAACGCGATTTTTATAAACCAGACCAATATTGGATTGACTCGCAATACTTTTTAACCTCGCGTATCCAGAACAAAATAAAACTATTCAATTATGTTGGCAACATTGGGCTTTTTGAACCGTTACGCGAGTTAAAAACCAAAGTGCTATCGTTGGGGGCTGAAACTGAGGTAAAGCCCCAAGTTACTAACGTACCCAAACAAACGCCCAAGGAACTAAAATACTTAGGGAATTTTAAGAAGCTTATTGAAACCTACGGCTTCGACAGGAACAAAACAGCCATTTTACTGGATTCAAGAACCACAAGTCCATCCTTTTTAAGCTATTGCGATGCCATGAACTATGATTATATAGATTTTGGAAAAGTGTTTGAAAAATCGAAAACGCCCACTACGCTCATTTATGATATGCATTGGAACAACCATGGCAGGCACCTAATTGCTTCTGTAATTACCGATTACATCAAGAAAAAAGAAAAACAACCCTAAAAATTACCGAACCTCGTTTTTAAAATTGGAAGTAAATAAACGAACGGTCCACGCCACTATCGTAAAACAACAGCATCAATAGGATAATGAGCGTATAAATAACAAACCGTACCGCCTTATATCGGAATTTAAACGGCGAACGCTCGTCCTTACGGATGCTATACTCGTAAATTACAAACAAGATTACAAGTAGGTAATAATCTATCATACGGTATCCCATGGGGTGTTGATAGGTTTCATAAGAAAAGTTGGAAAAGATACGGTTAATGTAACCAAAAGCATCCGTTAAGGTTTCAGACCTAAAAAATATGCGCGAAAAGGTTACAATGGAAAAAGTCAACACCACCTGCCCCACTTCGGTAAGCGTTGGAAAAACCGTATGTTCGCCCACTACCGAATCTTTATAAATGGTATTTCTTCCCATTAAAAAAACGGGAATAAAGGCCAAGGCATGAAAACCGCCCCAAAAAATAAAGGTCCAATTGGCACCGTGCCAAAAACCACTTACCAAAAAAACGATACAAATATTTCTAACCGATAGTAATTTGCTGCCTTTGGAACCACCTAATGGAATATACAGATAATGCCGAAACCAGGTGGATAACGATACGTGCCACCGTTGCCAATATTCGGCAACGTTTCTTGAGAAATTAGGAAACTTAAAATTCGACATCAATTCGATGCCAAACAGTTTTGAGGTACCAATGGCAATATCCGAATACCCACTAAAATCGCCATATACCTGAAAACTAAACAAGGTAACGCCCAAAATAAGCGTCGAGGCCGTATGCTGTGAGTAATTGGTAAAAATATCATCCACAATGGGGGCCAAACCATCGGCAATGACCACTTTTTTAAACAACCCCCATAAAATAAGCTTGATGCCGTCGGCCGCCTGATCGTAACTAAAACGGCGTTTTTCTAATATTTGCGACAATAAATGGGAAGCGCGCTCAATTGGCCCTGCAACCAACTGCGGAAAGAAACTAACAAAAGCCGCAAACGATAAAAAATCGGATGTTGGCTTTAACTTTTTATAATACACATCAAACGAATACGACATGGTTTGAAAAGTGTAAAAGGAAATACCAACCGGCAAAATAACCCGCAAGGTCCAGGTGCTCTTTATTTCATAACCAAAAAGCGACACCATATCAACCCAGGAATCTACAAAAAAGTTATAATATTTAAAAAATCCCAAAAGGCCCAAATTGAAAAAAACACTCACCCACAACCACCGCTTTCTCATGTTGGGTGCACTGGTGGCGTGAATTTTAAGAGCTACAACATAATCGATTAAAGTACTTAACAAAATTAGGGACAGAAATCTCCAATCCCACAGGCCGTAAAACAAATAACTGGCCACCAAAATTAAGATATTTTGGGCTTTTAGGTGTTTTTTAAATACAAACCAATAAAGGAAAAATACGGTAGGAAGAAATATAAAAAACTCTAAAGAATTAAATACCATCTAATCTGAATATATTTTGTGGTTGGAAATTATTTTTCAAACAAACATCGATTTTAAAAAAAAACAAAACAAAAAAAATCTTTGAAAACACCATTAACATCCGCCATCTACAAAAAGCATAAAAAAAAGCTACCCCTTTAAAGAAATAGCTTTTTATAATCTTATATGTTAAACTAGTGCATCTCGTTAAAAATGGAATGCATCAATCGTTTCTTATCATTGATGCTTTCTTCCAATGAAATCATGGTTTCGGTTCTATAAACCCCATCAATATCATCCAGTTTAAAAATAATTTCTTTGGCATGTTCGGTGCTGCGCGCCCTTATTTTGCAAAAGATATTGAATTTTCCGGTGGTGATATGGGCCACGGTAACAAAAGCTATTTCATTGATGCGTTCCAATACGAACTTTGTTTGCGAAGTGTTGTTTAAATAAACGCCCACGTATGCAATAAACGAGTACCCCAGTTTTTTATAATCGAGCATTAAAGAAGACCCTTTGATGATGCCTTGCTCTTCCATTTTTTTAACGCGTACGTGTACGGTTCCGGCAGATATTAACAACTTTTTTGCAATATCAGTAAACGGAATTCTTGTGTTATCAATTAACATGTCAAGAATTTGATGATCAATTTCATCCAATTTAATTTTACCCATAATTAACTATTCTTAAATATTAATCAAAATTAATACATTTTTGTTAATAATTACGCATTTATTATACATAATATTTTGGTAATAATGAGATTTTTTCATTATTCATCATAACGAAAACGTTTTCGTTATTAACTTTCACTGGTTGCCCATCAGCATCCAGTACCTCTTGATACCCTGCATCTATGGTTCTGTGTCCATAATACCCTTCTAAGCGTTCTATTCTTTCAATGTTCGGTACAAATAAAATCTGACCATCTACCAACGTTTCTTGATATAAAATTCCAACATCAACCACCTGTTCTTGGTCGTTAATTTTTTGCTTCACATTTTTTATCAAAATATCAAAAAACAGTTTTTCGTTTTCGGGAATCGTGAAATAGGGTTCGTAATGCTGACCCGAAACATCGTTTTTAGCGATATAGTCCAACGATACCAGATACGCCATGTAAATAAGTTCGCGCGTTTTATCCCGCGCGTAATCGTTATTGAAATGGCCTGCTTCAAACAAAATTGTGGGCACGTGCTCGCTTTGGAAGGTGTCGCCAACACAGTTTAAATTAAAGGCATCATCATAAACCCCAACCTGGTTGGGTATCACCGCTTGTAGTACCGCGTTCATGGCGGCAATAAGTTCCATGGCCACTTTTCTATTGGGCGTGATGGTGCAGGCCTTATCTTGTGCGGGCGATAAAAAGGATATGGTAGCCGGTTTATTGGTATTACCGGCGCTAAAAATAGTGCGCTGTCCGTGTAGGTTATAACAATAATGGGGCTTAAAGGTTTTAAAGGCAGCTCTTAGCACCTTGCTTTCAGGCTGTGTTAACGCTTGGGCGTCCCTATTCAAATCAACCCGATTGGCATTAACGCGGGTGTAAACATGGGCGCCATCGGGGTTTAAAATAGGAATGATATACAGCGTGCACGCTTTTAAAATAGGCGCAACTAATGCTTCACTACCTAGAAAAGTGTTAAATAAGTCGAAAAGGGCCTTGGTGGTGGTCGATTCGTTACCATGCATTTGCGACCACACGAGAATGCGCTTTTCGCCACTGCCTACTTTAATACCATAAATGGGCCGATTTAAAACAGAGGTGCCAATGACTTCAACGGGGAAGCTGTGACCAAGCCGTTTTAATAAAGGTTCGATATGGGTATTGGTTATGTATCGGTGATTTAAACCGGACTCTTTGTGTTTTAAAAACAACGACTTTAAATCTTCTACTAACATCATATTATTTTGGTGTACAAATGTAAACATTTACTAATTTACAATTGTAAACATTAAAAACAGTGGTAATGTTTACATTATTATACGCGAAAAAGTTGTTTTTGAATTTCTTTATTTACAAAAAAAGAGCGCACCTATTGTTTAAAATGTAATAAACTGTTTTTCAGTAATATTTACTGCTTTACTTAAAGTTTAAAATTAATAAATATTTGTTTTTTTGGATGAGAATTGACCTCATTTGATTAATTATAATTACATTTGTAAAACCAAATCTTAAAACAGCGTTTACAATGATAAACACCGAGGCTTTTGCTAACAGACTCCAAAAAGTAATTGATTTTTATGGCGAAACAGCTTCTTCATTTGCTGAAAAAATTGGTGTGCAACGCTCCAGCATCTCGCATATTTTATCGGGAAGGAACAAACCAAGTTTAGAGTTTGTCCTTAAAATATTGGCATCCTATCCAGAGGTTGAATTGTACTGGCTGTTAAATGGCAAAGGGGAATTTCCTTCAGCTAAAAAATCAGGGGAATTAAAAACAGAACAGCCCCCTACTGTTTCTGCCCAAGAAAAAATACAAATGGATTTAAAAAAGGACAAAACCATCGAACGCATCATCATTTTTTATTCCGATGGAAGTTTTAGGAATTTTCAGAATTAACCATTTTTAGTTTCTTATTTTTGTGGTGAAATATAAAACCTATGAAATTTCTATATCTTTTTTTATGTGTTGCTTTTTTTGGCTGCTACCAAACCTCCCGCAACTGCAACGATTTTAAAACCGGTACGTTTTACAGCGAAGTAACCATCGATGGTGTATTGTTTAAATCGGAGTTTAAAAGAACCGACACCTTGCAAATAGAGATTTACAACAATAAAATTGATTCAACGCGTTTGCGATGGATAAACGATTGCGAAGTGGTTTTTAAAACCATAAACCCTAAAAACATGGCCGAACGCAAGGATATTCACCTAAAAATCCTAACCACCACCGATTCGTCATACACCTACGAATATTCGTATGTAGGCGAAACCAAAAAGCAAAAAGGGATTGCCTATAAAAAGTAACCGCAATTGGTGCAACACTTAGTTTAAAGGATACAAAAACGATTCCACAACTTGAAATGTTACTTGTTTGTCTTCAGAAACTTGGTAGGTTAGAAATACCTCGCCCCACAGCTGTCCATCGGTAAAATCGGCTATAATCCATTTGTGGTTAAGTAATTTAACGGTGTTGATCAGCATCCTTCTGCCGGCGCTTGCAGCATAAGGCACGATGGGATGCTCGCCCTTTACTTCATTGGTTTCATAAAGTTGGTCTTTTATGTACGGCTCCAGTTCAGCCACATTAAAGTCTTTGTTTTCAAAATAACTTATAGCATCTTCATTGCGCCCTAAATTAAAGTGCGACAGCTCTAAATTCTCATCTTGCAATACCGAAATGGAATCTTTGTATTGGGTTATTTTCTTCTGAAACGATTCCATGCGTTTATATTGTTCTTCCAGTTGCCGCTTGGAATTTACATATTGAAACAGCACCAATAGTACTGAAAACACCGATACATACACTAAAATTTTCTGTTTCATTTTTGCATTTTAAATGGTTAGTTCAAGACCGTCATACGCTAAAAACACGTTTTTTGGGAGTATTTTTTCTACCTCATCGTGAAAACCCATGGTATGGCTTATATGGGTTAAATAGGCTTTTTGGGGTGCTACTTTTTTAATAAAAAGCAAAGCTTCCTCTAAGTTAAAATGCGAATGGTGCGGTTGTATGCGCAAGGCGTTTACCACGAGCACTTTAACATGTTTTATCTTTTCAATTTCAACATCCTCAACGGTTTTCATATCGGTTAAATAGGCAAAATCACCAAATTTATAACCAAAAACCTTTAAATCGGCATGCTTGCCTTTTACAGGGACCACTTCCAGATTTTGCAATAGGAACGGTTTGTTTTTTATGCGATTAACAATAACCGATGGCGCTCCTGGATATTTGTTTTTTGTAGCAAAAATATAATCGAATTTTTTTTTGAGCGACTTTAAAACTCCCTTGTGCGCATAAATGGGTATAGGGCCTTGGGTGAAATAAAACGGACGTATATCATCCAATCCCGCTATGTGGTCGGAATGATCATGGGTAAACACAATACCATCCATTTTTGTGCACCCCGTGCGTAACATTTGGTATCTAAAATCGGGGCCGCAGTCTATAACATAAGTTACATCATCCCATGCTACCATTACGGAAACGCGCAACCGCTTATCTTTTGAGTTAGGGCTAAGGCATACGGGGTGCGTGCTTCCTATTACGGGAATACCTTGTGATGTGCCTGTGCCTAAAAATGTTATTTTCAAAAGTTGTTGATTTTTTATTTTATGCAACCTAATTTGCCCCTACTACTTTCAATACGGCTGTTAAGCACCATACTGAATTCTACATTTTGTCCTTATTAAAAAACATCAAAAAACAACCAGCGCAAACTCGTTCTTTACTAAGTGTTTGGTAGCATTGCCACAAAAATAAAGTTATTTTTTTATTTGCTCCCATTATTTGATACCTTTGTTTAGTACGAAATAACCCAAACTGTTACATGGAAATAAGCTTAAAAGGAGATAAGGAATTTGAGGAAATCCCATCGTTAAAAACCAAGGCACTCCGCATTAATTTAAACGAGAACATATACGGCACCTTTGCGGAAATAGGTGCAGGCCAAGAAACGAGCCGTCATTTTTTTAGAGCTGGTGGTGCATCGGGAACCATCGCAAAGGCAATGTCCGCCTACGATAAGGCCTTTAGTGATGCTATCTATGGTGCCGAGGAAGATGGCAGATACGTTACAGAAGCGCGCTTGCACAAAATGCTAACCCATGAAATTAATCTTATTGAAGAACGCCTTTCCCGGGAAGATCATCCCAACAAAATGTTTTTTACGTTTGCAAATACCGTAACTACCATTGATTTTGCAAAACAATTTAAGGGCCATGGCTGGATTGGGATTAAATACCAAATTGAGTCCAAACAGGAATACAATGAAATCATCCTCCATGTGCGCTTTAAGGAAACCGATGCGCGACTTCAACAGGAAACCTTGGGCGTTATTGGCACCAACCTTATTTACGGGGCTTTTTACAAGTATAACGAACCAAAAAAACTATTAAAATATTTATACGACCATTTGGATAAAGACCAACTGGAAATTGATACCGTAAACTTTTCGGGCCCTCTGTTTAAAAATGTAGATAACCGTTTGATGAGTTTGCAATTGGTGAAAAACGGCATGACAGATGCCGTAATGTTTGGTCCCGACGGAAAAAACGTGCTTCCTGCACGCGTACTTTACAAAAAGAACATTTTGGCCTTTCGGGGAAGTTTTAGACCCGTTACCAAAGTGAACATTGATATGTACGAGAACGCATATAAAATGTTTTTGCAAGAAAAGAAAGTGGACAAAGATAAAACCGAAGTGGTTTTTGAAATCACACTCTCAAACCTTCGAGCCGAAGGGGAAATAGACGAACAGGACTTTATTGACAGGGCCGATTTGCTATGCTCGCTAGGGCAATCGGTAATGATTTCCAATTTCCAGGAATACTTTAAAGTGGTTGAATATTTCTCCAACTATTCCAAAGCCCGAATGGGACTTGCCATGGGCGCCAACAATTTGATTGATATTTTTGATGAAAAATACTATCGTCATTTAAGTGGCGGTATCCTGGAAGCCTTCGGAAAATTATTCTTCAAGGACTTAAAAGTGTATCTCTACCCCATGCTTGACGTGGTTACGGGCGAACTTATAAACAGCGACAACCTAAAAGTGTATCCGCGTATGAAGGAATTGTACAAATTCTTTAAATACAATGGCAAAGTGGTTGATATTGTTGATTATGACAAAAGCTGCCTAACCATTTTCTCAAGAGACATCTTACATCAAATTGCCAATGGGGAAAGCGGTTGGGAAGAAATGTTGCCTGAGGGTATTGCCGACTTGATTAAAGACTATCGCCTATTTGGTTATACCAGAAAACCCTTGGTATTGCCAACAAAACGGAAGAAAATTTAATTTGTAAATTGCCACCCGAACACGTTTGAAAGCACAATTGTTGTTGGCTAAAACAAATTCATGAAGCTTTTAAGAATTACAAAATAAGCGTTTAGAAAAATTTTTAGCTTCTACCCTATTTTATTAAACTTAAAATTATCATCCCAAAATTTGGGCTGCATGTTCCTTGGCCTTTACGGTATCGATAACCCGTTCAACAACACCTTTTTCATTGATAATAAAGGTTTTACGATGGATACCATCAAAAGTGCGACCCATAAATTTTTTGGAACCCCAAACGCCAAAGGCATTGATCATAACCTTATCCACATCGGCAATCAAGGGATATTGAAAGCCATGTTTGCTTTTAAAATTGGATTGTTTCTTTTGTGTATCGGCACTCACGCCCAAAACTTCGTAACCCGCATTGGATAGCTCTTTGTAGTGGTCGCGGATATTGCAAGCTTCAACCGTGCAAGTTGGCGTGCTGGCTGCCGGATAAAAAAACACAACCCATTTTTTTCCTTTATAATCGGCTAATTTTATAAGTTGGCCGTTTTCATCATTTACCTCAAAATTTGGTACGGCATCGCCTTGTTTTAGTGTGTTCATAATGCTAACTTTGTTTTTACAAAAATACAACATGACAAAGGAAAAAAAGGTAGAATTCGTAATAAAAACATTGAATGGGTTATATCCCACCATACCTGTTCCGTTGGACCATTCCGATGCCTACACCTTGTTAATAGCTGTATTGCTATCGGCGCAATGCACCGATGTGCGCGTAAACCAAATTACCCCTTTATTATTTGAAAAAGCGAATAATCCCTATGATATGGTAAAACTTTCGGTGGAGGAAATTCGGGATATCATCAAGCCCTGTGGCCTTTCGCCCATGAAAAGCAAGGGCATTTATGGGTTGTCTAACATTTTAATTGATAAGCACAACGGCCAAGTGCCGCAAAGTTTTGAGGCGTTGGAAGCTTTGCCCGCCGTTGGGCACAAAACAGCAAGTGTTGTGATGTCGCAAGCCTTTGGAGTGCCGGCATTTCCTGTTGACACACACATCCATAGGTTGATGTATCGTTGGGGTTTTAGCAACGGCAAAAGCGTGGTACAAACCGAAAGGGACGCCAAAAGGCTGTTTCCAAAGGAACTTTGGAACGACTTACACCTCCAAATTATTTGGTATGGCCGTGAATATTCGCCCGCTAGAGGTTGGGATTTGGATAAAGACATTATCACAAAAACCATTGGAAGACAATCGGTTATAAAAACACACCCACAATACAAGGCCTTGAAAAAGTAAACGACTTTTAAACTTGATGAATAAAAAAAGTCCTAATTCGCATTAGGACTTTCCTCAAACTTAATTTAGAAGTGCTTCAAACTTCAACTTATTACAATTAATAACACTTAAAGCCTTAGAGTAATTTAGAAGAAAATTAACCGTTTCTTCTTTCGGTTCCATTTTATTCAACTTGTCAATAAAATTTTCAGGGTAAAGTTTTGCCATTTTAATAAATTAAGGGTTCATTTAATTTATTAACGTAGCGAAATTTACTTTATTGTATCAGTTTGTTAAAATGATGTTGTGCTTATCAATAATTTTCCTGAGATTGATCAAGGCGTAGCGCATACGGCCCAGTGCAGTGTTGATGCTCACGCCTGTTTTGTCTGATATCTCCTTAAAGCTCAAATCCTCGTAAATACGCATCAACAACACTTCCTTTTGGTCGTCGGGCAGCTCTTCAACCAAGCGTCTTACATCGGTTTCAACTTGTTCTTTAATAATGCTGTTCTCTGCATTTAAACTGGCATCACTAAGTACCGAAAAGATATTGAATTCATCGGTGTTATCAAATTTGGGCATGCGGTTGTTTTTCCTAAAATAATCGATAATCAAATTATGCGAAATGCGCATGACCCATGGCAAAAATTTGCCTTCTTCATTATAAGTGCCCCGTTTTAAAGTGCGTATTACTTTAATAAAGGTGTCCTGAAAAATATCTTCAGCAACATCACTGTCAAAAACTTTTGAATAAATAAAACTGTAAATTTTTTGCTTGTGTCTGTATATCAGGATTTCCAAAGCGCGCTCATCGCCTTTAATATAATTGCTAACCAGGGTAGCATCGTGTATAAGTTCGTTTTGCATAATCATTACTTTTTTGCATAGAAGCAAGCTTCAATGCTTGGAGTTATTAGTTTAAAAGTAATGTTATGCTATAGGCAAGTATTGATTTATAATCGATTAACGAATCAAATATAACAACAATCATTCCTAAAAAGCAAAAAATAATGCATTTTTTTAATATTTCTTTAAGAGTTAGGCAAATTCTTGCGCTACTACTAGAGTCCTATTTTCGCGACCCCTACACAAATTATGTAAAAAAAATAAAAAATGAGCACGCAAAATGGCTTCTTCATAGATGCAAAATACAAAAAATAGGCATGCGTGCATTTTTTCAAAATTAGTTTATCATTCTTTTAAGATAGATGCATTTTTTATGCTGACAGACTTGTAGTATCTTTGCAAAATTATTTGTTTTATGCTTATGACCACTACAATTTCCGAAGTAAACCCTAAAGAAAATATCATTATTAAAGGTGCGAAACTGCACAATTTAAAAAACATTGATGTAGTGATACCCCGAAATAAATTGGTAGTGATTACTGGCTTATCGGGTTCGGGAAAATCAAGTTTGGCATTCGATACCTTATATGCTGAAGGGCAGCGCCGCTATGTTGAGAGCTTATCGAGTTATGCTCGCCAGTTTTTGGGCCGATTAAACAAGCCCAAGGTGGATTATATTAAAGGCATTGCCCCGGCCATTGCTATTGAACAAAAAGTGAACTCCACAAATCCACGTTCTACCGTTGGCACAACTACCGAAATTTACGATTACCTCAAATTGCTATTTGCCCGCATTGGCAAGACCTATTCGCCCGTTTCTGGGTTGGAAGTGAAAAAAGATACCGTTACCGATGTTTTAAATTATATAAACACGTTTCCTGAAGGCGAAAAGCTGCTTCTACTGACGCCCATCCATTTGGAAACCGGTCGCACCATGGAAGATAAACTTAAAGCATTACTTCAACAAGGATATGCTAGGGTGAAACTAAATGAGGTAGTTGTTCGTATTGACGATAGTGTTGAATATAATAAAAACGACACCATACTATTAGTGGTTGACAGGGTTGTAATTAAAGATGAGGAAGATTTTAAAAACCGATTGGCCGATGCCATACAAACCGCTTTTTTTGAAGGCAACGGCACGTGCTTTATTGAAACCCTAACAGATAACAAACAGCGTTGCTTTAGTAATAAATTTGAAATGGACGGCATTGTGTTTTTAGAACCCAACGTCCATTTGTTTAGTTTCAACAACCCTTATGGCGCGTGCCCCAAATGTGAAGGGTATGGCGATATTATTGGGATTGACGATGATTTGGTAATACCCAACACCGGACTTTCGGTTTATGAAAACGCTATTTTTCCATGGCGTGGTGAAAGCATGAGCTGGTATCGGGACCAGTTGGTCAACAATTCGCATAAATTTGATTTTCCCATCCATAAGCCTTATTTTCAATTAACCGAGGCACAAAAGCAACTAATTTGGGATGGTAACACATATTTTGAGGGATTAAATTCGTTTTTTGCTGAACTGCAAGCCAAGGCCTATAAAATCCAAAACCGGGTGATGCTGTCGCGCTACCGCGGAAAAACAAAATGCAAGGCCTGTAACGGCAAGCGGCTTCGTGCGGAAGCAAATTACATCAAAATAGGTGGCGCTACCATTACCGATTTGGTGGAAATGCCCTTAAATAACCTGGCGCATTTCTTCAAGCATTTGCAATTAAGCGACTATGATACCCAAATTGCCGACAGGTTGCTGAAAGAAATTAACAATCGCTTATCGTTCCTTGCCAATGTTGGGTTGGATTATTTAACGCTGAACAGAAAATCGAACACACTTTCTGGTGGCGAAAGTCAGCGTATCAACCTAGCGACCTCTTTGGGCAGTAGTTTGGTGGGTTCCATGTATATTTTAGATGAACCCAGTATCGGTTTGCACCCAAAAGACACCGAACGCTTAATTGCGGTTTTAAAGCAATTGCGCAACTTAGGAAACACCGTGATTGTAGTGGAACATGATGAAGATATTATGAAAGAGGCCGATTACATTATCGATATTGGCCCTGAAGCGGGTACTTTTGGTGGCCATGTGGTAGCCGAAGGAACGTTTAAAGATATTCTCGCATCCAATTCATTAACAGCGCAATACCTAAACGAAAGCTTAAAAATTGAGGTGCCAAAAAAGCGACGGACTTCAAAATACCATGTTGATATTATAGGAGCGCGCGAAAACAACCTGAAAAATATAGATGTGCGCTTTCCTTTGGGCATGCTTACGGTTATTACAGGGGTTTCGGGCAGCGGAAAAAGCACCTTGGTTAAAAAAATATTATATCCGGCACTTCAAAAAAAATTAACCGATTTTTCAGATAAACCCGGTCAGTTTTCGAGTTTGGAAGGCAATTTCAGCATTATAAAAAACATCGAATTTGTCGATCAAAACCCTATTGGAAGGTCGTCGCGTTCCAATCCGGTTACCTACATCAAGGCTTATGATGATATTCGTGCCTTGTTCGCCAACCAAAAATTAAGTACCATAAGAAATTACCAAGCAAAACATTTTTCGTTTAACGTAGATGGCGGACGCTGTGAGACTTGCAAAGGCGAAGGTGAAGTAACTATTGAAATGCAATTTATGGCCGATGTGCATTTGGAATGTGAAACCTGCAAAGGCAAACGCTTTAAAAAAGAAGTACTAGAGGTTACCTTTGCCAATAAAAACATTGATGACATTTTAAATTTAACCATTGATGATGCCATTGCTTTTTTTGAAGAAAATAAGCAGCCCAAGATAAAGACCAAGTTGCAGCCTTTGCAAGATGTTGGGTTGGGCTATGTTACGCTTGGGCAAAGTTCATCTACCCTATCTGGTGGCGAGGCGCAACGAATTAAACTGGCATCTTTCTTGGGAAAAGGCAGTACGAAAGAGAAAGCGTTATTTATTTTTGATGAACCCACTACGGGCTTGCACTTCCATGATATTAAAAAATTATTAAAATCGTTTCATGCGTTGATTGAAAACGGCCATTCCATTATTGTTGTAGAGCATAATTTAGAACTTATTAAATGTGCCGATTATGTGATTGATTTAGGACCCCAGGGTGGCGAAATGGGCGGAAACCTTGTCGCCACCGGAACACCAGAAGAAGTTATTAAAGTAAAAACATCTGAAACCGGTCGGTATTTAAAGGATAAATTCTAGGTTGTTTTGCTGGAATTGTTAAAAAACCCTGAATTATTGATTGCACTTTAGAATTTGAATTAAAAAGCTTTTGCATCTTAACCCAAATTATTTCAAGCTGTTTTAAATTTTAATTTTTCGCAATCTTAACGCATTTGAAATAACAGAAACCGAACTAAAGCTCATTGCCAAGGCCGCAATCATGGGAGATAATAATAGCCCAAATATAGGAAACAGAACACCTGCCGCTATGGGCACGCCAAACACGTTGTAAATAAAAGCAAAAAATAGGTTTTGCTTAATGTTTTTAACCACGCTATGGCTAAGTTTCTTAGCTTTTACAATGCCGTGCAAATCGCCTTTTACGAGTGTGATTGAGGCACTTTCAATGGCCACGTCGGTGCCCGTGCCCATGGCTATACCAACATCCGATTGGGCCAATGCAGGCGCATCATTAATACCATCGCCCGCCATGGCCACCACGCGACCTTGCTGTTGAAGCTTTTTAATTTCATTTAGTTTGTCCTCTGGTAAGCAATCTGCCTTAAAATGCGCTAAGTTTAACTGTTCGGCTACTGCTTTGGCGGTGTTATTATTGTCTCCTGTTAACATAATCACATCAATACCCTGGTCTTGCAATGCTTTAATGGCCTTTTTACTTGTTTCTTTTATGGCATCAAAAATGGTAACGTAACCTACCGCTTCTTCGTTTATGGCAATGTAGGATACGGTTTTGCCCTGTTGTTGTTCAAAAACCACTGCATCACTTAATTTTTTTGGTATTTCAATAGTTAACTGTTCAAAAAGTTTGGTGTTGCCCAATGCTATTTTTTTGTTTTCAACAGTACCCATAACGCCTTTTCCAGTAATGGTTTCAAAATCGTTCACTTTTAAAATGGGGACCTGTTGTAACTTGCCATACTTCATAATCGCCTCTGCCAAAGGATGTTCACTAAATTGATTTAAGGCGACAATATACTGTACCAAGGTTTTCTTGTCGATGGAAGCCGTTGTTTCTACTTTTTCAACCGATGGTTTTCCTTCGGTAATGGTACCGGTTTTATCAATTATTAGGGTATCCACCTTATTCATTTTTTCAAGAGCCTCGGCATTTTTTATGAGCACGCCCGATTGTGCGCCCCTGCCAACACCTACCATGACCGACATGGGGGTTGCTAAACCCAAGGCACAAGGACAAGCAATAATTAACACCGAAATGGCATTCACAAAAGCAAAAACATAGGCTGGTTCCGGACCAAAAATAGTCCACACAATAAAGGTGATGATGGAAACCAGAATCACAATAGGAACAAAATATTTTGCAATCCTGTCGGCTAATTTTTGAATAGGTGCTTTTGAGCGACTTGCTGTATTTACCATCTGTATGATTTGCGAAAGCAAGGTTTCTGAACCCACTTTTTCTGCTTGCATGATGAACGATTTTGTGCCGTTTATGGTTCCAGAGCTTACTTTGTCATTTACATGTTTATCAACGGGTATGGGTTCGCCGGTAATCATCGATTCATCAATACTGCTTTCACCTTCAATGATGCTACCGTCAACAGGGATTTTTTCACCGGGTTTTACACGAAGTAAATGGCCCTGTTCAATTTTATCAATAGCAATTGTTTTTTCCACGCCATCAACCACCAAAGTAGCCGTAGAAGGCACTAATTTTAATAATTCCTTTATGGCACCACTGGTTTGGCTGTGGGCCCTTGCCTCTAAAAGTTGTCCTAATAAAACCAAGGTCAATATAACGGTGGTCGCTTCAAAATAAACGAACACATTACCATGGCCTGTTTTAAAATTTGGCGGAAAAATATCAGGGAACAGCAACGCCACTATACTGAACAACCAAGCAATTCCAGAGCCAATACCTATTAATGTAAACATATTGAGGTTCATGGTTTTAAACGATGTCCATGCACGTTTAAAAAACATCCAAGCGGCATAAAAAACCACGGGTATAGACAATAACAATTGCACCCAGTTCCAGTAGTTTTGTTCAAACACCTCATACAAGGGATTATGCTTTAGCATATCGGACATGGCAATTAAAAAAATTGGTACGGTGAAGGCAACCGCTATCCAAAACTTTTTCAATAACTTTTTATAGGTTTTATCCTCTTCAGAAACGGCAGCTTCCCTAGGCACCAAATCCATACCACATTTAGGGCAAGAACCCGGTTCATCGGCAGTAATTTCCGGATGCATTGGGCATGTAAATTGAACATGCGACGACACAGACTGTTCCTCAACCAAATCCATACCACACACGGGGCAATCGCCAGCTTGGGCATAAGTTTTATCGCCCTCACAGTGCATGGGGCAATAAAACGTGCCCG
Source organism: Mariniflexile maritimum (assembly GCF_009746565.1). Taxonomy (GTDB): domain Bacteria; phylum Bacteroidota; class Bacteroidia; order Flavobacteriales; family Flavobacteriaceae; genus Mariniflexile; species Mariniflexile maritimum. Next base: position 192,368 of record NZ_WRPN01000001.1, on the reverse strand, counting down.
TACCCTTTCCTTTGGGTTTGCTTTTTGCTTTTTGGGGTATGGGTGTTTCACCTAAATTATGGATACTATAACTACCGCCATCATTTTTTAAGGCTTCCTGAAATTTTTCCAACGGAATATGCGTCTCCATTTCAAGAGTCGCTTCAGCATTTTCCAGGTTTACAGTTACCGATGAAACACCTTTAACTTTTGAAAGTGTTTCTTCTACATGACTTCGGCAACCATTACAGGACATGCCATGAATTTTATATGTATGTTTCATAGTTTAATGCGTACTTATTAATACAACCACTATTTAATTGGAGTTGTTTTCTTCTAAATTCAAAAGAAAAACATGTAGATCCTGCCCCAAAAAAACATAAAAGGTGCCGGATGGTTTTAATGGCATTGCTGTATTTTAATCAGGCTTAAAGTTAAAGAATTTTGAATAAAAAATCGCCTTAAAAAGGGCTGATTATGTTGATTGAAACATCATTCCTCATACCGTTGCAACTTGTTGTGTAGCGTTACTATATCTTGCTGCAAGGTTTCAACTTGTTTCAATAAATGATGAATAGCATCCAGACCTTCTAAATTAATGTCGAGTTCAAAATGCAGGCGGGTCATTTTTTCCAGATCCTTTAAAGCGGTGTGTTTTATATAGTACGCGTTATCCATGGTTGTAATTTCTATAAGTTCATAATCGCGTAACGCCATTACAAACGAAACAGGAATATTGTGGTGCGTACAAAAATGTTCAATTAATATATAGTCTTGCGTGCTCATTTGTGTCGTAGTTTTTGTAATTCTTTGAGTAGTTCTTTTTCCTTGGCGGTTAGGTTTTTAGGTGTTTTAATGCTGAAGGTTATATACAAATCGCCAAAAACGCCTTCGCTTTTATATTTTGGAAAGCCTTTGTTTTTAAGCTTTACCTTGGTGCCGTTTTGGGTTTCTGGTTTAATGGTAAGTTTCGCTTTACCATCAAAAGTATCAACCAACAATTCACCACCCAATAAGGCTGTGTAGAGGTCCAAATCGGCAGTTAAGTATAAATTATCACCTTCTCTTTTAAATTTTGTATTATTTGTAATCGAGAAATGGATAAACAAATCGCCATGAGGCCCACCATTTACACCAGGGCCACCATATCCTGAAATTTTAATTACCTGTCCATTTTCAACTCCTGCCGGAATGGTTAACCTAATATTTTTGTTGTTTACCGTTAAGGTTCGCTTGTGCGATTTGTAAACATCAGTTAAATCGAGCTGTAATTCAGCATTATAATCCTGACCCCTAAATTTAAGGTTTCTGCTTTGTGCACCAGAGGCTCTATGACCGAACATGGATTCAAAGAAATCGGAGAAATCGCTTCCAGAGAAATCGTCCGAGGTTTGATACTGCGTTTGTCTTTGTTGGTGTTGTGCCCGTTCAGAATTTTTTATCTCATCGGCATGCTTCCAATGCTCGCCATACTCATCGTATTTCTTTCGGTTTTCCGGATGGCTCAATACCTCGTTGGCTTCATTTACAGCTTTAAACTTTTTTTCCGCTTCTTTATCATTAGGGTTTAAATCGGGGTGGTACTTGCGCGCCAATTTTCTATATGCCTTTTTTATGTCCTGTTCCGAAGCATCTTTGGAAATACCCAATATGCCATAATAATCAATGTATGCCATGTTATTGTAGGATTTAGTTAAATACCCTAAACGTTTTGAAGCATTAAGTTACCCATTTTATTGATGGTATGCAATGATATTATTATGAAAATTTTGAAATAAAATGTATTTGAATGTTTCTGTGAAGAATAAAAATGAACGTATTGAAATTTAACAATGATATTGAGCTATTGAATGATAACGATGGACAAGCAAAAAAAAACCTCCCAAAAACAGAGAGGATTACTAATTTAAAATAATTTATAAAAAGCCATTTACAGTTTCCCAACGGGCGTAAACAGGCCATTAAACGGTTATTTTTTTATGAAAATGTTGGTGTAAAACCATTTACCTTCAGCATTTTGTTCGGCAGCAACATCAAAGTTTGTAAAATCGCCTTCAATGTTGGCGCGGTGTTCTTCGCTTTTTAACCAAGCATTAACAACAGATTGCGCAGAACTGTAACCAAAGGCAACATTTTCGGTTACTCGTTTGGCTGCCGCTTTCGCTTTTAAATAATCGCTACGCTTGTAAAAATTGGCATGCGATACTTCATTATTATCAACCATATAATCGGTATGGCTCAATGCTACCGATTTTACGATGGTCATATCGGTTAAAGGATTTAAACCCACCGAAAGGCGATGGTTATTTATAAGTTCAAGTATTTGAACCTCAATAGGTTTTGTTTCAGGAGTAACCAGTTTTAATTCAATGGCATCGGCTTTGTCATCCAGACTATCGGTAGTACAAGAAAAGCTAAAAAAAGTTAACAGTGCCACTAAAGGCAGTTTTACTAATAACTTCATAAGTAGGTAATTTAGATTTTGGTACTATAAATTTAACCTACCATTCAGTATTAAAACGTTAATAAAATGTTAAAATCGATTAAAAACATGCATTTTGTCGGTATTTAATGTATTTAATCGTTGAAATGCGCATTAGAAGTAATTTTACGTGCATTTCATCCTATTTATTAGGGAGATAATCGATTTATTTCCCAATTATAATCTGGTTGCAGTTTGTAACGAATCCTATCGTGCAATCGGTTAGGGCGACCTTGCCAAAATTCCATTTCAACAGGTTTTACAATATACCCGCCCCAATTGGCCGGTCGGGGTATTTCTTTGCCTTCAAATTCAACTTCAAGCGCTTTCAACTTTTCTTCAAGATATTGCCTATTTGGAACAATGTCGCTTTGTTTTGAAACCAAGGCTCCTAATTGGCTGCCACGTGGGCGCGATTCAAAATAACCATCGCTCATGTTTTCTGGTATTTTTTCAGCAATACCTTTAATAATTATCTGGCGTTCGGCACTGTGCCAAAAAAAGGAAATACATACCTTGGGGTTTTGGGCTATGGCCTTGCCCTTTTCACTATCGTAATTGGTGTAAAATATAAAACCTTCATAAGTAAACCGTTTTAAAAGTACCACCCTACTTTTTGGGTAACCATCCAAACCCATGGTACTAACGGTCATGGCATTGGTTTCATCCTCATCAAAATATGTATCTACTTCATAAAACCATTTTTGGAACAATTCCAAGGGGTTTTCGGGCGCATCTTTTAAAAGAAGTTCGCTTTTTTGGTAAGTTTTTCTGTAACTGCTTAAATCTTTATCCATAGTACGCAAAATAACAAAAATATTTTTTGCCATTTATAATTTTTGTGTCAAGAAACTTTATACATTCGTGTATCCTAACAACTTTTAATATGACGTTTGAAAATTCTTCTTTTTTTGAACTGAAACACCATAAGTTGGAAATGCCTTTTGGCAATTTTTATCTTCTGGAAAAATTTTTTATTTCCGAATTAAATGAAGGCGCACACTTTGATTGGACAATGATCAAGAGCGTGATGGATGAGTTGGTGATTTTTTATGGTGCCGATGCTAAAATTGGCTATATTTCAAATAGGGTCCATTCCTATTCCATAAATCCGCAAACATGGAATAAAGTGCATCAAAAATACCACATGATTACCGTTGGTGCTATTGTTGCGTACAATACCATTACGTTTATGAATGCTTCGCTGGAAAATCAATTCTCGAAAACCATCCCAATAAAGGCTTGCCATACACTTACCGAGGCCATTGCTTGGGTTATGGAAGAACAGCCCATTGCGTAAATATTATTTTTGATGTTAAACGGAAGTTTGAATTTAGTTTAGTGGGCAGTATGGCGTAAATAAATTTTAAATATTACAAAACCCATGCGTTTTGAGATACCTAGAAATTAAAAACCTTACCGTCTTCGCAAAGCTCAACGTGCTCAAAAACGGTATTAGCTTCTTCCTTAAAGGCCTCTAAACTATCGTAACGTGTTGAGTAATGCCCCAGCAGCAACACACCTGCGTTCGCTTTTTTTGCAATGGTTGCCGCTTGTTTTGCGGTAGCATGTTTTGTTTTTGTGGCTAAATGGGCATGCGTTTCCAAAAAGGTCGATTCGTGGTACAGCACATCCACATTTTTAATAATGGGCACAATGGTTTCTTGGTACATGGTATCGCTGCAAAAAGCATAACTTTTGGGTTTTGCCCCGGGGTTTGTAACGCTTTTATTTTTAATGAGCTCGCCATCTTCATTAATCACATCAAACCCAAGGGCCAGTTTTCGGTAGTAGGCAACATGAATTCGGGCATCTTCAACCAGACCCAAATCCAATTTTCTGTTGCCTTCTTTTTCCTTAAAAAGAAATCCGTTGGTATAAATGCGATGGTTTAAGGGTATGGTATGCACTTCAACTTCATCATCCTCAAAAATAAGCACCGATTTTTCCGAAGCCAGTTCGTGGAATATAAGGTTGAAATTGGTCCATGAATCGGCCAATTTCATTTGAAGCGTTACCACTTCCTTGATGCCCACGGGCCCGTAAATATGCAAATCGGTTTCGCGCGTTAGCAACCTGAATGTTGAGATTAAGCCTACCAAACCAAAAAAATGGTCGCCATGTAAATGGGAAATAAAAATATGCTTAATGCGGTTGAATTTAACCTTGTGCCTGCGCAAATGTATTTGTGTACCTTCACCACAATCGATTAAAAACATGTGGTTATTGATTTCGAGTACTTGCGAAGTGGTATTATTTAAAGTTCTTGGCGTGGCACTATAACAACCTAGTATGGTTACTTTCATTTTCCTTTGTTGTTTGTCGTTTAGTTGTTTGTTGTTAAGTCGAACAACTCACCAACTCACAACTTAACAACCAACTATTTTGTTAGAACCCCAAATCGCGTTCCATTTCTTCCATCTCAATAATATCGTAGGCCTCTTGGATGGTTGGCACTACCATAATTTCATCGGGAACGCTATCTAAATCAATCTTATCTGAAACGATTACAAACGACTGTTTTGAGCCCCTGTGGGTATTTGAAATCTCAAGGAACTCAATAATATCCTGTAAATCCAGTTTATGCAATGATGATAAACATACAATAATATTATTTTTTTTAAATTTTGGATAGAGTGCCTGTAGCTTTTTAACCAACTCAATAATGGTCGCTTTTTCTTGTGTGATGATGGAAATAGTGCCGTCTTGATCGATAATCATACTGTTATTGTTTTATTTTTGAAGCCAATAAATAAATGACCGCCATCCTTATTGCAACGCCGTTTTGTACTTGGTCCAGGATGATGGATTGCTTGGAGTCGGCCACATCGCTTGTAATTTCAACACCACGGTTTATGGGCCCTGGGTGCATGATAATTATTTCTTTGTTTAACGAGTCCAGCAGTTCTTTATTAACGCCAAATTGTTGTGTATATTCTCTTGTTGATGGAAAATAACTGATGTCCATGCGCTCATTTTGCACACGAAGCATATTTGCTACATCACACCAATTGAGTGCTTTAAGCAAGTTTGTTTCAACTTTTACTCCCAGTTTATCAATATATTTTGGTAATAATGTTTTAGGGCCGCAAACCATAACTTGTGCACCTTGAAGCCGTAAAGCAAAAATATTAGAAAGCGCTACCCTACTGTGTAAAATATCGCCCACAATAACCACTTTTTTGCCGCTAACATCACCCAATTTTTCGCGAATGGAATAGGAATCCAACAAAGCTTGCGTTGGGTGTTCGTGCGCGCCATCACCAGCATTGATGATACTTGCCTTTACATGTTTTGACAAAAACACACCCGCTCCAGGATTGGGATGCCGCATCACCACCATATCTACCTTCATGGATAATATGTTGTTTACCGTATCTATTAAGGTCTCTCCTTTTTTTACTGATGATTGCGATGACGAAAAGTTAAGCACGTCGGCGGACAAGCGTTTTTCGGCCAATTCAAATGATAATTTGGTTCTGGTAGAGTTTTCAAAGAATAAATTGGCAATGGTAATATCGCGAAGCGAAGGTACTTTTTTAATGGGACGATTGATCACTTCCTTAAAATGATCGGCCGTTTCAAAAATAAGTTGAATATCTTGTTTGTTCAGATATTTGATCCCTAATAAGTGGTTTACACTTAATTCGCTCATTGTTAAAGTTAAAGATTAAAAGTTAGAAGTTTAAGGTTGCAAAGGCATTTTTAAACGGTAACTTATCATTGTTAATTTTAATTATTAATTGGTAATTAATGTTATTTTTCTATTAAATAAACGGAATCTTCGCTATCGCGCTCTTTCCAGTTTACTTTTACTTTTTCATTATTGATAACATCTACTTGTCGCCCACGGTAATTGGGCTGTATGGGTAGATGCCTGCTAAAACGTCTGTCTATTAACGTTAAAAGCTCAATTTCGTTGGGTCTTCCAAACGATTGGATGGCCGTTAATGCGGCGCGGATACTTCGGCCGGTGTATAAAACATCATCAATAAAAACCACGTTTTTATCTTCAACCAGAAAATTGATTTTGGTGGTATTGGCTTCCAATGGTTTTTCGCCACGGCGGAAATCATCGCGAAAAAAAGTAATATCCAAGTGGCCCAATTGTATGTTCTTTACTTTGTAATCTTCCCGTAAAATTTTAGCAATCCTATCGGCTAAAAATATGCCACGAGGCTGCAAACCAATAAGGACGGTATTTGAAAAATCGGTATGTTTTTCAATTAATTGACAAGCCAATCGGTGAAGAATGATGTTTACCTCTTTTTGGTTAAGTAAAACTTTTTGACTCATATAGTATCCAAACGTGTTCGGAATACAAATGTAATGCAAAATTTTAAAAACTTGGTTTTAAAAATGGTAAATAAAAAAGCCTTCAAGAAATTGAAGGCTTTAATTTTTATAAAAATGGATTCCTGCTTGCGCAGAAATGGCAAAAATTATTTTTTGGTTTTCGTTTTTGCTACTTTTCCGTCCATTTTGTCTTTAAGGGCTTGTAACGCTTCATTGGCATCGCCTAAGGTTGGTTTTGCTTCGGCAGCAGCCGCTTCTATTTTCTTTGCAGCCGCTTTTACGTTTGCAATTTCCTCTGCTTTAAAAATGGCAGTGTGCGATGCTACAACGCGCTTAAACTCTTTATTGAATTCAATAATCTTAAATTCGGCGGTATCGCCTTTTTTAAGTTTGCTTCCGTCTTCTTTTTCAAGGTGACGTGTTGGAATAAAGGCTACGATGTCTTCGTTAAATTCAACGGTTGCGCCTTTGTCAACGATTTCAGAAATTGTTCCTGTGTGAACGGTTTCTAAAGCAAAATCTGTTTCGTATTCATCCCAAGGGTTTGCGGTTGTTTGTTTGTGGCCTAAAGATAATTTACGACCTTCAACATCCAATTCCAATACAATTACTTCTAACTTATCGCCAGCTGCACAGAATTCGGATGGGTGCTTGATTTTTTTGGTCCAAGATAAATCTGAGATGTAAATCAAGCCATCGATACCTTCTTCCAGTTCAACAAAAACACCAAAGTTTGTAAAGTTACGAACAATACCTGTGTGCTTAGAACCTAATGGGTATTTAGTTGTAATATCGGTCCAAGGATCAGAGGTTAATTGTTTGATACCCAATGACATTTTACGTTCTTCCCTATCTAAAGTTAAGATAACCGCTTCAACTTCATCACCAACATTTACGAAATCTTGAGCAGAACGTAAGTGGGTTGACCATGACATTTCAGAAACGTGGATTAAACCTTCAACACCATCGGCAACTTCAATAAATGCACCGTAATCTGCAATAACCACTACTTTGCCTTTTACTTTATCACCAACGGCCACCGTATCAGCTAATGCTTCCCATGGGTGTTTGCTTAATTGTTTTAAACCTAATTGGATTCTTGATTTGTTTTCATCAAAATCAAGGATTACCACGTTCAGTTTTTGGTCTAATTCTACAATCTCGTTTGGATGATTGATACGAGACCAAGATAAATCGGTAATGTGGATTAAACCATCTACGCCACCAAGATCGATGAATACACCGTAAGACGTGATGTTTTTAACAATACCTTCCAATACTTGACCTTTTTCTAATTGGCCAATGATTTCTTTTTTCTGAACCTCGATATCCGCTTCAATAAGCGCTTTATGGGAAACGACTACGTTTTTGAATTCGTGGTTGATTTTAACAACTTTGAATTCCATAGTTTTATTTACATATTGGTCGTAATCCCTAATTGGTTTCACGTCAATTTGAGAACCTGGTAAGAAGGCTTCAATGCCGAACACATCTACAATCATACCGCCTTTGGTTCTACATTTAACAAAACCATTAACGATTTCGCCCGTTTCGTTCGCTCTGATAACACGGTCCCAAGCTTTGATTACGCGCGCTTTACGGTGCGATAATACCAATTGGCCTGTGGCATCTTCGCGCACATCGATTAATACTTCAACTTTGTCGCCTACGGCTAAGTTTGGGTTGTAACGGAATTCGTTTAATGAAATAACGCCTTCCGATTTTGCGTTGATATCGATAATCGCATCCCTATCAGAAATGTGAACTACCGTACCCATAACCACTTCATCGTTCAGGGTATCAACGAAATTTTCAGCTACTAATTTTTCAAATTCCTGCAATTGTTTTTCATCAACTTCATCAATACCTTCTTGGTAATTGTGCCAATTGAACTCTTTTAAGAATTTTTCAGGGTTTGCTTTTGCTTCCGAAATTACCGGAGCCTCTACTGTTTTTGCTTCAGTTGCTTCAACTTCAGCTTGGTTTGCTTTTTCAGCCATTTAAAAATGAATAAGTAAAAAATAAAATTTAACGCTTGTAAACTTTATTCATTTACGGTTTGTATTCTGTATGCTTCGGAAGATTTAAGCAAATAACGCACAGAAGTGTTATTGATTTTTTGTTTCGTGTTCCCTTTATCGTTCCGACGATTTGCTAAAAGGAGCGCAAAAATACAAATTATTAGCTTAATTACCTAAAAATGAACACATAAAATTAATGTGACTTTTTATAATTATTGTGTCTAGTTTAAGTAATGAAAACTTAACTGAAAATTAAGAAGTTGCGATTGAAAAATTAACTATATTGATGACACTTTTTTAACTATTAAACTTTTATAAAATTATGACAGCAAAAGCAAAATACCAACCCGTATTGGATTTAGGTGAAAAACTAAACATTAAAAACGGGGATGTTACTGAAGAAAACGGCGTTTTAAAAGTTAAGGGAACTGCCAACACACCTTATGAAAAAAACCTGCTTTGGGATAAAATTAAAGAAATTGGCGGCGAAAAACCAACCGATATCATGGCCAACATTACCGTTGCCGACAACAGTATCTACCACAGGCATACCGTTAAAAGTGGGGAAACTTTAAGTAAAATTGCAAAGCACTATTATGATAATGCTGCAAAATACCAAGCAATTTTTAATGCGAACACAACTATTTTGAAAAACCCAGATTTAATACACCCAGGGCAAGAATTGGTGATTCCTAATATATAGCTTTAGGCTTTAGGCTTTAGGCTTTAGGCGAAATTACTAAACGAATCTTTATTTATTTAAAGGTTCGTTTTTTTATAGCTACGAATATCTGAATTTAAAATAATGGCGACTGAACATTAAACTTCTTTTTTCAAAGTTACTTTTACAAGTTGCATGATTTTATCAAACTGTTCTTGCAAACCCATGAGCGAATTATCAATTTCAATGGCATCTTCGGCTTTTGTTAAAGGTGAATCTTCTCGATTTGTATCAATATAATCTCTTTCTTGTACGTTTTTTAAAACTGCTTCATAAGTAACGGTTTCGCCTCTTGCAATCAATTCAGAATAACGCCTTTTTGCTCGTGTTTCCGCGGAAGCCGTCATAAATAATTTAAGTTCGGCATGGGGAAAAACCACGGTTCCTATATCGCGCCCATCCATAACCACACCGCCTTGTTTGCCCAAGTGCTGTTGCTGTTCTACCAATTTTTGGCGTACTTCTGAAATTTCGGCCACTTTACTAACAAAATTTGACACCTCCAACGTACGAATCTCATTTTCTACATTTCTGTTGTTAAGATAAACTTCCGCAAAACCTAATTGTGGATTGAACTTAAAACTGATAGTTATATTTTTTAGGTTGGCTACCAAAGCTTTGGCATTAAAATAATTTTCCTTGATGAAACCATTTTGCATGGCGTAAAAGGTTACCGCACGGTACATCGCTCCAGAATCTACATATACATACCCTAAACGGTTGGCAATTTGCTTTGCTACCGTACTTTTTCCGGTGGAAGAAAACCCGTCGATGGCGATGGTAATTTTGCTCATGTTATAAGTTTTAAGTGTCTAAAGTGTCTAAAGTGTCTAAAGTGTCTAAAGTGTCTAAAGTGTCTAAAATATAAAATTAATGCTTTTAGTTTAGTGTCGTTTTGGATACTTTAGTTTGTTCTATCGTAAATCGATTTGCAGCCCAAAAAAATTAGAATTGGCCGCACTTGTATATTTGGCATGGGTATAACTAAAGCGCATTTTGTTCATTTTTATGGAAAAACCGGCCGAGAGTCCTGAAAAATTCCGTTGATCGACGATGCGCAATTCTTCGGCACGCCTGAAGTTATAGCCCAAACGGATGTTAAAACCGCCTTCCGGAAATATTTCGGCCCCAAAAATACTATGCCGTATCACCTGGCCAAGAAATCCAATTTTTTCATTGGCTTGATTGCCACTTAAATCGCTAGTTGTACGTGCAGGGTTTGGTCTAGCAATGGGCCATTGCTGTAAGTTTTCTAGAGTGACATGCCAACGAATGGGAACGTTTTCAAGGCGCTGCGACATGCCAAAATCGACCTCAAAAGGCAGTTTTTCATTTAAACCCGCATAGGTTGTGAGTTGCGTTCCAAAATTTCTAACGGCCAAAGCAGCTTGAAAATCCAGATCTTCATTTATATAAAGCAAACCCAAATCGGTTGCGACCCCAAAGGAATTGTATTGTTCTAATTTTGAAGTGATTAACTTTGCGTTTGCGCCAAAATAAAAATCGGAATACCCAATTTGAAGCGCATACCCGAATGACAAAGCCGTTTCATTGCCAGAAAACGTTCCGGTGGCATTGCCTGCTTCATCATAACCATCGAACGAACCGTAATTCACATAGGTTACGCCCACGTGAAATGTTTGTGTTCGTCTATCAAGAGTATATGCATACGCCGCAGTACCATAACTGATGCCCCCCAAATAACTGGTATAATTTAATGCTAGTTGGTTATCCATTTCCACATTAATGGTGGCCGGATTAAAAAGTGCTTGCGTAACATCATAGTCAACATTCGTTAGCACCTTTCCTCCTAAAGCTGCTTGCCGTGGCGACGAAACCAGATTTAAAAACCGATAGGTAGCTTCACCCCCAACCTGCGCATGGCTGAACATACCAAAAAGCAAACAACAAGTTAGAATAATTTTTTTCAGCATATTTACGGGCGCAAAGTAAGAAATCTATCTTAAAACGGCAGTAAGAGTCTTTTATTTTAAATCATTAAAAAAGAGATTCTCTTAAAAGTGTATTTTACGTGTTTGCGAGCTACGAAGCAATCTGCTAAATAAGAACCCCAAATTTTGAGATGGCTTCGTACCTCGTGATAACGCTTTAAATTAAATTTTCAGAAAGTCTGCTACTATTTAAAGTTTCTTAGCGTTTACAACCTTTTGTTGCGTGAGCGCAATTTTGATAACATCGCTCATATCGGTAACGTAATGAAACGTTAAGCCTTTTAGGTAATCGGGTTTTATTTCCTCGATGTCGCGACGGTTTTCTTCACAAAGTAAAATTTCCTTGATTCTTGCACGTTTTGCAGCGAGAATTTTTTCCTTGATGCCACCCACGGGAAGCACTTTTCCACGAAGGGTAATTTCGCCCGTCATGGCCAAACTTTTCTTTACTTTTCGCTGTGTGAACAATGATACCAATGAGGTTAACATGGTAACGCCCGCACTTGGCCCATCCTTTGGGGTTGCACCTTCTGGCACGTGGATATGCACGTTGTACTTATCGAAAATATCCGATTCGATACCAAAAGCTTCAGCGTTCGATTTTATATACTCCATGGCAATAGTAGCCGATTCCTTCATAACCGTACCCAAATTGCCCGTTATGCTCAATGTGCCTTTTCCTTTGGACAAAATAGATTCGATAAACAGGATATCGCCGCCTACGCTGGTCCAGGCCAACCCCGTTACAACGCCGGCTACATCATTGTTTTCGTATTTATCGCGTTCCATTTTGGGACCGCCCAAAACTTCAATAACATCTTCATTGGTAACTTTTATGTTGTAAGGCTCGTCCATCGCAATATTTTTTGCTGCATAGCGTACCATTTTTGCGATTTGTTTTTCCAAACCACGAACCCCCGATTCGCGGGTGTAACCTTCAACAATTTTTTCAAGCTGAGCCTTGCCTATTTTAAGATGCGCATCGGTTAAACCGTGTTCCTTTAACTGTTTTGGCAGTAAATGGCGCTTGCCAATTTCTATTTTTTCCTCGATGGTATAACCTGTAACATTGATAATTTCCATTCGGTCGCGCAGTGCGGGCTGAATGGTAGAAAGATTATTGGAGGTGGCGATGAACATAACCTTTGAAAGGTCGTAGCCCATTTCCAGAAAGTTATCGTAAAACTCGTTGTTTTGTTCGGGGTCCAAAACTTCTAACATCGCCGAAGAAGGATCGCCTTGGTTGGAATTTGACAATTTATCAATTTCATCCAATACAAAAACCGGGTTTGAGGTACCTGCTTTTTTCAAACTTTGAATGATTCGCCCGGGCATGGCGCCTATATAGGTTTTTCGATGCCCGCGAATTTCGGCCTCATCGCGCAAGCCCCCTAGCGAAATGCGCACATATTCCCTACCCAAAGCCTCGGCAATCGATTTGCCTAACGATGTTTTACCAACGCCCGGAGGCCCGTACAGGCATAAAATGGGCGATTTCATATCGTTACGCAATTTTAAAACCGCTAGATATTCAATAATACGTCGTTTAACGTCTTCCAACCCAAAATGATCGCGATCCAGAATTTTCATGGCGCGTTTTAAATCGAATTTATCCTTGCTAAATTTGTTCCAAGGTAAATCCAAGAACAGCTCTAAATAATTGCGCTGAATGGAATATTCCGCTACCTGCGGGTTCATGCGCTGCATTTTGGAAAGTTCTTTCTCGAAATGCTTTGCTACCTTTTCGTCCCATAATTTTTCAGTAGCGCGCATTTGCATTTCCTCAATTTCTTGATCATGGCTAACACCACCCAATTCTTCTTGGATGGTTTTCATTTGCTGGTGCAGAAAATATTCGCGCTGTTGCTGGTTCATATCCATTTGCACTTTCGACTGGATATCGTTTTTCAATTCCAGTTTTTGAAACTCCAAATTCATAAACCTAAGGGTGGCCAAGGCGCGTTTTTTTAGATCGTCAATTTGCAGCAACGATTGTTTTTCGGCAACAGAAAGGTTCATGTTTGAGGAAACAAAATTGATCAAAAACGAATCGCTTTCGATATTTTTTATGGCAAAAGAAGCTTCACTTGGAATATTGGGACTTTCCTTAATAATGTTAAGCGCCAATTCTTTAATCGAATCGATTATCGCCAAAAACTCCTTGTTTTTTTGTGCAGGTCTAGCCTCTGGAATGGGGCGGATTGTAGCGTTCATATAAGGTTCCTCGGTTAAAACCTGGGCAACCTTAAATCGTTTTTTTCCTTGTATGATTACCGTTACGTTACCATCGGGCATTTTTAAAACCCGCAAAATTTTGGCAACCGTACCTATTTCGTGGATTTCTTTGGCCGAAGGGTTTTCAACCGATTCATCTTTCTGCGCCACCACGCCAATAACCTTGTTGCCTTTATTGGCATCGTTAATTAAACGTATGGACTTATCGCGACCCGCTGTGATAGGAATAACCACGCCCGGAAACAGCACCGTATTGCGCAAGGACAAAATTGGCAAGGTTTCCGGTAGTTTTTCGTTGTTTATTTCTTCTTCATCTTCAGGTGTCATGAGCGGGATCAATTCTGAATTTTCATCAAAATCCTGCAATGACAAACTGTCAAGCGTTAAAAAATTAGATTTTTTCATATATATATTTAAGTCAATCTGTCATTAAAACAAATTTTCCTTGATTTTTAAAGAATTACAAAAAAAATTAAAGCACTAAATATCAATTACTTAAACAAAGCATTAAATAATAGCCTACTATACAATTTCAATTGCTGTGCCACTATTAAAATTATGTAGCATGAATTTAACCATGTTGATTAAACCGCAAGCATGCCGCCGATAACAAATTTTTAATCTTCTGGCGGATACCCGTGGATGCTTTCAAAAACAGTATCAAAATTGGCACGTAGATATGCGTTGAGTTTTTTTCTGTAATCGTCTTTCAACCATTCTACAAAGTTAAAGGTGCTTTTGCTGATGCATTTGGTATAGCGCTGAATTCTAAAATCAATATCATCCCCTAACATTTTTGCCAAACCTAGGGCATCGTAAACATCTTCACTATTTTCAATACAAATTTTGGCATGTTGCTCGATGGAACGTTCCAGAACCACTTTTGATGATTCGCCATTTCTAATAGAATCGACGTAGGTTTTTTGGATATCGAAATACACATCCTTTGATTTTGAAAACTCCGCACGTAAATCATCGGGCATTTCATACCTAAAATTGCTTTCCAGTTCCTCATCACCTAGAATAGAATCCAGATAGTAGTTTGGCGACCTAAAAATACGTTGCCAATCCAGATCATCGCCCCAGGGCCCGAAGCGGTAAAAATTATTTCCTAAGTCGATGACGCTGAACGTTTTTTTATTTTTTAAAATACGCGACCCACGGCCAATCATTTGATAATAAAGCGTTAACGATTTGGTAGCGCGATTTAGGATAATGCTTTCAACAGTAGGCTCATCAAACCCCGTTGTTAAAATACTAACCGAGGTTAAAATGGCATCGGGCGTTTTTTTGAACCATTTTAAAATGAGGGCGCGTTCTTTTTTTGTGTTCGTATTATCTAAATGGGCAATGGGGTAACCGGCCCTTCTAAAGGTATCGTAAACGTGCAATGAGGTGTTGATACCGTTGTTGAAAATGAGGGTTTTTTTGCCTTTGGAACGTTCTTCATACGCTTGGATGAGCTTCGATAGCATGTCATCGGCCGTATATAAATCTTCCGAAGATTTAACGGTATAATCGCCATTGGCTCCCACAACAAGCGAGGTTAAGCCAACGTTATAGGTAAACATTTCGGCACGTGCCAAAAATCCGTTTTCAATAAGCGATTCGATGCTTTCGCCAACAATCAGTTCGTCGTAATTGTCGGTCATTGGCAATTCAATACTCGAGCTTAAAGGTGTTGCGGTAACGCCCAAGATAAAGGATTGGCTAAAAAACTTGAACAATTTTGTAAAGGAATTGTAATGTGCTTCATCAATAATTACCAGGCCAATGTCCGAAATATCCAATTTATCATCGTTCAATCGGTTGTTCAAGGTTTCCACCATGGCCACAAAACAACTGTAATTTCCTTGGTCACTTAAATCGGCCTTACTGTCAATAACCTTGTTTACCACTTCAAATTCCGTAAGCATGTTAGAGGTTTGCTTGCACAATTCTATTCGATGTGTCATTACCAACACCTTCTTTTTGTGGTGTTTAAGATATTGTCTTACAATTTCAGAAAAAATAACCGTTTTACCACCGCCTGTTGGCAATTGGTAGAGTAAATGGTAATCGTCTGGCGACTCTTCAAAAGCTTTAAAAATTTTGTCGATGGCCCCTTTCTGGTAGCTATATAAATCCTTACCCGCTTTACGTTCCTCTAATTCTGTTTTTGATATAGACATGCTACATTTTTATAAGACGTGCAAAAATAACATCTTTAAAGGGTTTATAAGGCATGTTTGTTGGAAAATTTATCATGTTTTTTGTTGAAAAGCCGAATCGCTCATGGGAAACAAGATGGCTTTGCACTTTATTTTTTACACCTCTTAGCGGTTTTTTTAATGTGTAATTGGACAACGTTGATAATTTTACCCTCAAATAAAAAGTAATTTATATATTTAACCTTTTAATTTTTGTACTATGCACACCAACGATAAATCTGAAACAAAAGACTATTTGGCAAGTTCGCAACGCTATGATGCCATGACCTATAACAGAACAGGCAAAAGTGGCATTCTTCTACCCGCTTTATCCTTAGGTTTGTGGCATAATTTCGGGTTTATTGACGCTATTCAAAATGCCAGAAATGTGTTGCGTTGTGCGTTCGATTTAGGCATCACCCACTTTGATCTCGCAAATAATTATGGACCACCATACGGTTCAGCAGAAGAGAATTTCGGTACTATTTTAAAGGCAGATTTTAAAAACTATCGCGACGAACTTTTTATAGCATCAAAGGCAGGTTATGATATGTGGCCGGGGCCTTATGGCAATTTGGGCTCCAGAAAATATTTGATTTCTAGTTTAGACCAAAGTTTAAAACGCATGGGATTGGATTATGTTGATATTTTTTACCACCACCGCCCCGACCCCAATACACCCTTGGAAGAAACCATGGGTGCCTTGGCTGATATTGTTAGGCAAGGCAAGGCACTTTATGTGGGCATATCCAATTACCAGCCTCTAGAAACCCAAGAAGCTGCCGAAATTTTAAAACGCTTAAATGTACCTTTTATATTGCACCAAGCGCGGTATTCCATGCTTGACCGTTGGGTTGAAGATGGCCTGTTAAGAACCTTAGAGCAAAACGGCGTGGGCTGCATAGCCTTTTCGCCCTTGGCACAAGGCATGCTTACCGAACGTTATCTAAACGGTATTCCGAAAGATTCCCGTGCTGCTAAAGAATTGACTTTTTTAAATATTGAAACCGTAAACAACCATCTGGAAAAAGTAAAAAAACTAAACCAAATTGCCGAAAATAGAGGTCAAAAACTATCGCAAATGGCTTTGGCTTGGATTTTAAGGCAACCGCAAGTGGCCTCGGTTTTAATAGGTGCCAGTTCGCCCAATCAATTAAAGGAAAACGTAAAAGCCTTGGATAATTTAAAGTTCAGTAAAGAAGAACTGGATTTGATTGATTTGATTGTTGGCTAGTATTGGGTATAAAAAGAAGCCACCAATACACGAAGATTTATTTTTTTAATGATTATTCCTTAACAATAATGATGGTTACTTTTACGCCTGTTGCCAGCGCCCAAATTTTACCTGTAATAACATTTTTCCACTGATCTACAATTCGGTACTCGGCGGTATTAGGCAATAAGGAACCTTCATTAACGGCGTAAAACTCAATTTTATTCAGGCCTTCCTTCAACCTTAACCGGAAGCCCTTGAAACTGGCCATCAACAACTCACTCGATCTCAAAATATCATCATCAACCAAAATATTCAAAAGATCGCCATCAACCTGCCCAAAATCCCGATACGAAATATCGATATATTCCGATTTTGTTCTATAATCTCCCCAATAGGCATCAGTTTTTAAACCTGCATTGTCTCCAAATCCTTCGGGTTTCAAATCGTCTTCCTGTTTTTTAAGCTGCTTCTGATAAAGTTCTCCGGGGTTTCCAAACGCTTCACCAAACAATGAAAACTCTTTTTTGGGCGCCTCGACACCGGTTGATAAATTTGGCACGTTCAAGCTTCCAAAGTTGGTATTATTATTTAAAGGTTGCGCGGGTATTGTTTTTTGGGTTTCGTTTGTTTCCTTTTTGCTTTCAACCGCGGGTATTGCCATCGATTTTTTTTGGCTATCGATTTGCGCGTTCAAAGCTAATGTGATGGAACAAAAAACAAGAAATGATAAAAACAGTTTCATTCAGCTTAAATAATGATTTTGGGGTAAAGGCTTGAATTTAGATATCAAAGATATTTTTTTATCTTAAATATGGCACTTTATACCCATTTATTTTACATTCATTTAACAAAAACCATTCCTAAAATTTCTTGGTATTAAAATAGGTTCTCCGTTTTTATTAGAACCATTTTAGTTTTACTGCGCTTTTGAACATTTTAGGTTAAGTGTTAAAAAATGTTAATTTATTACTTTGTTATACATAGTACTGTAACAATTATCATCTTCCATCGTCTATCCCATATAAACCATTAAAAAAACACATAATGAGAACTTTAAACAACAACCAAATTACCGAAGCCCCAAAAAGCACAAAAATTCATATTTGGAACAGCAAAAGGCGCAACAGATAGTAGGCCTTCAATTAGACATTTAAGAAACTAAAAAACAATAAAATACAGCCATTATGAAAACATTAAACACCCATCAGAAAACCGACTCACCAAAGAACACAAAAAGCCATTTGTGGAACACCAAAAGACGTTACAGATAACAGAATTTAATTTAACCGAGCCCATCATCAATCAGCAAAAAAAAAATGAAGACAAAAATCAGGATAAAAAAACAAAATCGGTATTTAACCCATACAAATTTAATGGTTAGTAGGCGTATTGAGTGTTTTAAACATACCTGCGAAACCATTTGGAATGCACCCAAAAAATATGCCTATTAATTAAATGACTTATTTTTTTAAGCTATCAACAGGTTTTAGAGTGCCGTAAGCGATGGAAACCTTTTTTCTGCCCCATTTTTTAGCAGATTTCACATCGGTTCCCATGTAAATATCAATTTTGTTTTTCCAACGCCCGTGCATGCGATCCTTAACAAAATATATGCTATCAAACCCTTTAATTTTTACCGGGGTATTGTGCTTTAAGCCTTTTCTGTACAAATCTTGGGAAACCGCTATGTATCGCAGCCCAGGTATTAAACTATCGCCAAAAGCAGTGATATGCGGGTTGGCATCGGTTTGGCTCTTTACCGAGTTGTAAGCAGATGCGGTTACTTTTAATGGGTGCCAATCATACTTTTTTTCAAAAGGGATTTCCTCCTTCTTGCAACCAAAAAGAAAAAAAACGACCGCCCATAAAACGATGCCATATTTAAACATACCCTGACTTTGGCACTAAATATACAAAATTCTTATTGTGAAGGGATTGAAATAAAAAAAGAGAGCGTTTTTTGCTCTCTTTTTTAAGTTAAGAAATTTTTATTTTTTTAGCCGGTTTTTTCTTGGCTTCTTCTCTTTTGGGAAGATGAATTTTTAGAATACCATCGTTGTAGTCGGCCGAAATAGCCTCGGTGTTTACAGATTCTGGGATGGTAAATGTTCTTTTAAAGGTAGAATAACCAAATTCCCTGCGTGTATAATTTTCGGTTTTTTCGTTACTCTCAGTTTTCGATTCTACACCAATTGACAACACACGGTTATCAATATTGATATCAAAATCAGATTTTTTTAATCCTGGAACTGCTACTTCAATAGCAAATTCATGGTCGCCATCGATAACATTTACTGCGGGCAATGTCATGCCTGTATTGAAGTTGGACATAAATTCGGTACCCAAACCTTTTCCAAGAATATCATCAAACCAAGATGGTAAACTTGGTAACACATTAAATTTAGGGTCGTTCAACTTTTTGTTATCTGATTTAATTGTTGGAATTAAAGTGCTCATAATTAAATAATTTAAGATTAAACAATCAGTTACAACTAATGTATAGCAAATAGAATACCAATTGAAAATACCTGAAAAAATTTCAGTTTTTATGACATTTTTTCATCACAACTTGATTAAATTGACGCTAAACATGCGTTAAGAGTATAAAAAAATTAATCTTTAAAGAAGATTAAAAATTAAATTTTAAAACAGTAAAAGAATTTGGTTGCAAATTTATTTCGGCTTTTTTGCCTTTAAGTCCATATTGTGTTTCTTGCGGACTAATTGCGAAGGGATTTTCAAAAGTATTTACCGCCATTAAATTAGTATGCGACAAAACAATTATTTTAGCCTTTGATTTTAACTTATATCCTGATAAATTGACGGCTATATTTTTGGGCCGATTTGAAGTATTTACCAATTTAATGATAATTTCTTTCTTTATAACATCTTTAACTGCACTAGCGTACACATTATTTTGTCCAGTTACAGCTTTACCATCTTGAGTAATTGCTAAGAGATCTGTTCCTGGATTGTTTCCATATAACTTTTGAACATGGTAATTTGCCGTTCCATAAGATTCTAAATTGTTGAACCAAATCATGTCTGGTGCCCATTGAAACGCATCTACATGCGCCATTAATGGTGCGTATGAAGTTAAGTTAACCACATCTGCATTCCGTTCTAAACCAGTCATAAAAGCAGCTTCTGAAAGTGCCGCTTCCCAATTGTTCTCTTTTGGGCCATCTGCAACATCCTTTGGATGAGCCGCATATTCGCCGGCGAATACTTTTGGGCCAGTTCTATCATAACTATCATATCTGTTTGCATTGTCTCTAAACCATTGCGGGGGGCGGTAGTAGTGTTCATCTACAATTTCTACATTCAATTTTTTTAGTTCTTCCCAGCCGTATTCAAAATAATCGCCATCTGGGAAAGGCCCACTTCCTGAAACAAGTATGATTTCTGGATATTTCGCCTTAATTGCCTTATGAAATATTTCGTAACGCTCTATATAAGCTTCGCCCCATTGTTCGTTTCCAATGCCTAAGTATTTTAAATTGAAAGGTTCTGGATGCCCCATGCTTGCGCGAAGTTTTCCCCATGAGGTTGAAATGCTACCGTTAGCAAACTCGATTAAATCTAATGCGTCTTGCACATAAGGGTCTAGTTCATCCATAGGTACCAGTTCGCCTGTATTAAACTGGCATGCGATACCACAACTTAATATTGGTAATGGCGATGCCACTAAGTCTTCCGATAATTGAAAATATTCAAAGAACCCTAAACCAAAACTTTGGTAATAATCTGGTGCAGGCTTATGGGAAAACTCCGTATTCCATCGGTTAACTAATATTTCCCTATCTTCTATATTGCCCACCGTTTTTTTCCATTGATAGCGCCGTGCCAAAGTTCTACCCTCCACAATACACCCTCCGGGAAATCTTAAGAAACCTGGTCTTATATCTGCTAACAATTCAACAATATCTTTCCGTAAACCTTTTTTTCTACCTTTCCAAGTATCTTCTGGAAACAAAGAAATCATATCTAAATCAATTTTTCCCGTACCTTCAAAAGTTATCTTCAATTGGGCTTTCATTACCGTTTTTGAAGCAATTAATTGCGCTTCATAATTTTTCCAAATGCCGCTATTTGGTATAATTGAAGCTTCTCCAATACTTGAACCATTTTCATCTATGAGTTGAAATTTTATTTTAGTAATATCTCCACTGAATTTTTTAGCATCAATAGTCAAATTATATTTAGCATCTTTTTTTACTCCCATGCCTCTAAATCCTTCATTGATTAATTCATAATTCAGACCTTTAACTTCCACTCGTGCGTACGTGTGATTTGTGTTTTGTCCAGCATATTTTATAGGGCTCAAATAACCTGATTGATTGTTAAGACTGAGTTTTTTACTATTGGGCTCTAACCAACCCATCTTAGAATCCAAAAATTCAAATGAACGATTTTTAACCATTTCAGCGTATAAACCACCGTCTGCAGCAAAATTGATATCCTCGAAAAAGATACCATACATAGTTGGTTGAATTTTAACACCCGTAGCTTTAATGTCTAAAACCAAATTAATAGTTTCATTTAAAGACGAAGTTATTGCTTGTTGGCCTATTCCTTTAAAACTGATTAAGCTCGCAACTAAAAAAGCGCCAAAAAGTGTATTTACTGAAAATGGGAGTTTCATAAAACTTAATTTAATAATACTCGAATAGTGGTTTTCCGGACTCGTCAAATTTTACTTCCATAGCTCTTGCGTGTCGGTTGGGGTCGTATAGCGGGTCGCCCACAATATGTTCATAATCGCGTGCATGGTAGATGCTTAAAGGGGTTACGCCGTCTTCCGCTACGGTAAAACTGTTATGTCCCGGGCCATAAATACCTTTTTCATAATCAGTTTTTAAAACCGGGTATCTCGATTTTTTCCATGAATTTCTATCCAACAGATCGGAGGCCGCATCGGCTTCCATCATGCCCATGCAATAACAGGCACCCGTGGCACTTGCCGAAAATGTGATGTAAATGTTGCCGTTGTTTTTTATAACTGCGGGCCCTTCGTTTACCCAAAAATCAATGCGCTCCCAGTCGTAATCGGGCGTGGTTAACATAAATTGGGCGGTCTTTAGCTTCACTGGCGATGCCATTTCGGCCAAATATAAATTGGAGGCCGCAAACTGGCCGCCTGTTTTTTCTGCCCAACAAAAATACCGCTTGCCATTTTTTTCAAAAACGGTTCCATCCAATGAAAAATCGGTGAACGATTTGGTATCGCCCTCTGCTGCCTGCATTTGCCCAAGTTCCAGCCAATCATCCTGTAACGGATCCTGGCCTTTACATTCCAGCACGTAAGGCCTTAATTTCCATATATCATCAACTTCACTAGCAGCAAAATAAATATACCATTTTCCGTCTAAATAATGAATTTCTGGTGCCCAAATATGTTGGCTCATCGGGCCCGTTTTATGCTTTAGCCAAATGATATGGGTTTCGGCGTGTTGCAAATCATTTATAGATTTGGCTTTTCTTAACTCGATAACATCGTAGGTTGGCACGGAACCCGTAAAATAATAATAACCATCGGTATGCTTATAGATAAACGGGTCGGCTCGTTGCGCGACAATAGGGGTATTTTTTCCAGCTGTATCCATTTTATATGTTCAATTTGGTTTTGATGGTTTCATAATAGGCGTCGGTAATTTTGTAGCGGAACATCAATCCGCCCATAATGACATGGAAAATTCCGGGAATGATGGTCAACATAAGCGCAAGACCCACCAAGGCCGTTTCGCTTTGCACCGTATCGGGGATGTAGCCAAAAAAGTCCAATAAATAACCAACCGCAGCCCCTGCTACGCCCATGCCTGCCTTTTGGGCAAAGGAAATGCCTCCAAAGGAAAGCCCCGAAACACGTTTTCCGGTTTCTGCATGGCCATAATCAACCGCTTCGGCGATAGCCGACCAAAATACGGGCGCGTGCAGATCGACCACAAAGGAGAGTATAAAATACAGCACATAAGCCAAAACCATATCGCCCGGTTTAATCACAAAAAACATGACCAAACTAATGGCGCCCACCGCCAACTGAGTGTATTTAAACAGTTTAACCTTGCAATAACGCTTGGTGATAAAAGTAGAGGCCGGCATAGCCAAAATGGCAGCGATAACGCCTGTTGCCATAAAAGTTGACTGCACACTGGCATCGCCCCCAAGGAAATACTTAGCATAAAAAATGGCCACCGAACCACGAATAACATACCCAACGGTGCCCGTAAAGCACACGCCGAACAACAGCGTCCATTGCCCATTATTAATCAGTAATTTAAACTGTTCCAAAAGTGGTTTTTTATCAACCACATGTTCTACCCGTTCCTTGGTTGTAAAGAAACTGAACAGAAATAGCAGCGTGCCCAAAAGCGCCATAAAGCCCATTGAAAGTTGGTACCCTCTCGCCAAATTGTCCTTGCCTAACGATTCTGCCATAATAGGCACAACAATAGAAACCAGAAAAGCAGCAATCTTCGCGAAGAAAAGTCGGTAACCATTTGCAGATAGCCGTTCCTTTGGGTCGCTGGTCAATACGCCAATGAGCGAAATATAGGGGATGGTAACCCCCGTAAACATGATGGTTACAAAAATATAGGTGATGTAGGCATAAATGAGTTTACCCGTATAATCAAACCCAGGGGTTGTAAACGTTAAGAAAACCGAAATACCAAAAGGCACCGACAGATACAGGAAATAGGGTCTGTAACGCCCCCATTTGGTAGTGAACTTATCGGTTATAAGCCCCATAAGTGGATCGGTAATGGCATCAATAAGCCTTACCAACAGGAATAAAATGGCCATATCCTTGGGTTTTAAGCCATAGATATCGGTGTAAAAAAAAGTGATAATAAGAAACATAGACGAGATAACCACGTTTACCGCCGCATCTCCGGAGCCGTAGCCTATTTTTTCAAGAATGCTTAACTTTTGATTGTTGGATTTCATAAATGATGTTCTAAAAGGTTTTTTAAACAGGCAACAGTTAAGCTTTTATCTTTTCTGTTATTTGTTGGGTTTAGTTTTAAGGTTGTTCGTCAATCCAAACCTTCATTTTGCCTACGCCCCTATTGGACCAAGCATAATACGGTATGGCTTTCATGTTTTTTGTTTGAATGGTCTGTACGCCATTTAAAAGGTTGTGTTCCTTTTTAACTTCAAAAACCTCGTTTTTATCAATTTTGATGTTGTCGAAATCTTGCGGATTGTCAATTTCCTCCAAGGCATACACCAAGGGACCAAACGCCAAGGCCACCTTGTTTTTGTTTTCCTGTACTTTTGAATTGGTGACAACCTCCCTAACGGCCATCGGGATATGTATATTAACTGTATCATTTGCTTTCCAAGTTCTGTTGATGGTTACATAGCCATTGGTTGAACCAACTGCAATGGGATTTCCGTTAACCAATACAGAAACCGAAGCGTTTGATGGGTTTTTAAAACTGTACAGATCACCGGGCAGCACTTCATTCCTGGCCCAACCGGGAATGCGTAGCTTAAGACTGAACTTAGCGGTTTTCCCTGGATTTACCGTTATGGAAATTTGCCCGTTCCAAGGATAGTCGGTTTTTTGTGATAGATGGATGCGCTTCGTGCCCAAATGAATGGTCGCTTCATTGGAAGCATATAAATTAACATATATTTCATTGCTTGTTTTTGAATAGATCAACCCCGGAAGGGATGGAATGAACCGGATTAAATTGGTGGGACAGCAAGAGCAATCGAACCAAGACTGACGCGTACACGCCCCGCGATTGGATTTATATATCCCATCAGACTCTAAAGCATTTGGATAGAAAAAATTAGTACCATCCAACGATAAACCTGAAATTAAACCATTATATAATGTGCGCTCAATAACATCAAAATATTTTGAATATCCATACAAATTATGCAAGCGATGGTTCCAATACACATCGCCAATGGCTGCGCAGGTTTCGTTGTATGCGGTAAGATTGGGCAGTTCGTAATTTTCGCCAAAAGCCTCGCCATCATGTTTGGCCCCAATGCCACCCGTAATGTACATTTTTTTATAGACCATATTGTCCCATAACTTGTTTATGGCACTCGCATAGGCAGTGTCTTTTTTAAAAGCCGCCACATCGGTCATGGCAGCATACATATAAACCGCCCTAACGGCATGCCCCACGACCTCATCTTGCTGAACAACAGGTATATGGTCTTGGGAATAAGGCCCATACAGTTCATGGTTTTCAGGGTTGCCCCGGTTGTCCAGAAAGTATTTTGCCAAATTAAAATAGGCTTCATTGTTAGTAATCTGATATAATTTTATCAACCCAGATTCAATAATTTGATGCCCCGGAACTGCCTTTATTTGCCCGTTGCCGTCTCCAAAGGTTTTCACCATTAAATTGGCGTTCTTTATGGCAATGTCCAAAAAATTACGTTTGCCGGTAGCTTCAAAATGTACTGCGGCGGCTTCATACAGGTGGCCGGCGTTGTACAGTTCATGGCTCATAAATAAGGATTCCCAACGTTTGCCCGCTATCACCTTCACCCAAGGTGCGGGCGGTTTTGCGGGGTTTATGGTGCGCCAGGTGGTTAAATAACCATCGGGTTCCTGGCCTGTTTTTACAATGCCAATCAAGGAATCCAAAAGGGTTTCGAGCTGTTTGTTTGGTGCGCTAATCAATGAATTTGAGGCGCCTTCAATAATTTTATACACATCGGAATCATCAAAGGGCATGGCGCCTTTTACCGCACCTTCCATTTGTTTTCCTGCAATTAAAAAGTTGTCAAACCGCCCTTCGGCCTCACATTTGTTAATGGCATAGGCAATGGTTTTTTCCTGGACCCTCTTTATAATGGGCAACCAAAACGCATCGGTTAATTTTACATGCTGAATGTTTATGGGTACAATGGGATAGCCTTTGTTGGAAGCCTCCATTTCAACCTTGTCCTGTTTATTTGTTTTACAACTGAAAAAAACAAATACCGCAATGACCATGTATGTTGATAGTTTCATAGCTAATCCATTGGTTTTACGGTTGGCCAACCATCCACCCAGATTATTTCCTTTACGATCAGTTTTGGTTTTCCGTTGTCGCTGGAATCGTAGCCGTGCATAAAACTGTAATCTTTACCATCAAAAGTAAACACGCTGTTGTGCCCCACGCCATACCAGTTTTTATTGCCTTCAATCACCAAAGAGCCACCACCTTTATTAAGTTCGGTTCCGTTTTTGTCGATGTAAGGCCCCGTAACCGATTTTGAGCGGCCCACCATTAATTTATAGGTGCTTTTGTCGCCACGGCAACAATAATCCCAAGACAAAAACAGATAGTAATCATCGCCTTTTTTGAAGATGAAAGGCCCTTCCAAAGCGGCGTTGCCAGCCTCGGCATCTTCCAATTGGCTATCCCTATCGCGCCTTGCAATGGTATGCCATTCCTGCGGTTGTGCGGGGGTTTTTAAATCGGTGTCCAGTTTCAGCATTTTTAAGCCGCTCCAAAACGAACCAAAGGCGAGCCAAGGGGTTCCGTTGTCGTCAAAAATCAAGTTGGGATCGATGGCATTCCATAAATCCCTGTTGGGGACGGACTGGATAACGATGCCTTGGTCTTCCCATTTATAATGGTCGTCTTTGGGGTTTAAGGTTTTATTGGTTACCAGCCCAATTGCAGAAGTATTCTTGCCAAAAGCCGATACTGAATAATACACATAATAAGTGCCCTTATGAAGCGTAATATCGGGCGCCCAAATATGGCCATTAAAACCGGGCGCAACTTGTAAGGCCCAGTCGGGCGATTTTGCAAAGATTGGGGCAGTTTGTGTCCAAGTTTTTAAATCCTTGGACGTAAAGCCCGTAATGCCGGGACCCGTACAAAATAGATAATATGTGTCGCCCTGTTTGGCAACAACGGGATCGTGGGTAATGGGTTTTTGTGTTTGGGCACAGGCCGCCATCGAAATAAAAAATATAAATAGTGCCGTGTAATGCTTCAATAGTTCCATATCATCTATTTTTGAATGCCTTCGGAAGTCATCACCACGCGTTTCATGGTGCCGTCCTCATTATAATAAAGCCTATCAACACAAACCGAACGCCTAAAACTGCCGCCGTTTGGTTGTATGCCCCCTGTGTGATAAATAAAATAATCGTTGCCTTTAAATTCTATAATGGCTTGATGGTTTGTGTTTGAATTGCCTGCCAATTCATTCAAAATACCCTTAAATTCCCAGGGGCCGGTTATGGATTTGCTCATGGCATAAGCAATTTTTTCAGGAAACTGGTACGCATACGATAAGTAATACCAATCGCCCTTTTTATGGATGTATGGCGCTTCGGTAAAGTTTGGCAAATCAATGGTTTTAATGGGGCCATCCAATTCTATCATATTGTCCTTTAACTTAGCGTATTTGCACACCGTATTGCCCCAAAACAGATAAGCCTGTCCATCATCGTCAATCCAAACGGTTGGATCGATATCGTCCCAACTTATTTTGGTTTGGTTGGTCATATCGTTGGTGATCAAAGCTTTGCCTAAAGCATCCTTAAAAGGCCCGGTGGGACTATCGGAAACCGCCACACCAATGGCCTTGCCATGGATACTGCCATGTTCTACGGTTACAAACCAATAAAATTTGCCGTTCTTTTCAATAACCTGTGATGCCCAGGCTTCGCCGGAGGCCCACTTAAAATCGGTTGGTTTTAGCGGCACGGGATGCGCTTCCCAGTCCACCATATTAGAGGAGGAATACACCAGCCACTCGTACATGCGGTAGGCATTCACATCATTGGGCGCTTCATCGTGGCCTGCGTATAAATACACCTTGTCTTTGTACACAATGGCTGCGGCATCTGCGGTATATGTATCCGTAATAATAGGATTGTTGAATTTTAAATTTTCCGCCCTAGAACCAGAAACCTTAGGTGCTTTACAGGAAAACACGAGCAAAAGCCCCATGATTACCAAAAATAGGTTCTTCATCATAACTATTTCAATTTAAAAATCCATTATATTTTCTTGCCCCATAACGGCAAACCATCTGCGGTAAGGCCGGAATAGGTTATGGTTACTTTTCTAGGCGACGCTTCCCAATCCCAGGCATCCTTCACCTTGCACTTCACGCCATTAATGGTCAAGGTTTTGGTTGTACTGTCGAAAGCCCAAGTGCCTGTTATGCCGCCCGTAATTTTTTTATCGGCTGTTAAGTTAATGGTTGATGATGTTTGCATGGTTTTGTACTGATACTTCATCGCAATATGTTCCCAACTGCCAATAAAGGAGGCTTCGGTAATTTCTGTGGTAGGTACACCGGCATAGCGTTCAGGCGCTATAACGGGCCAGCCATCTTCCGTCCATTGCATTTCGCGAACATGCCCCATCATAATGGCGTTCGATACCGCAATGCCCGGTACATTTTCGGGCAAACGTGCCTGTGAGGCATAAAACCATTGCTTGGTATCCGGATTTTGAAAAACGGCACAATGGGAAATGCCTACCCAACCCGTATGGTTTTTAAAACTATAGGGGTGCGTTAACATGGGGTAGCAATCGGCGCCATTGGTTACATTCGCCCCATTGATTCCCAAATAGGGGCCTGTAATGTTTTTTGAACGTGCCACACGCGTGTTGTAGGCCACCGACAGTTCATCATAGGCCAAAAACAAATAGTAGTAATCGGTATCTGGATTATAGATTATTTCAGGTCCTTCCGATGCCTGCCAACGGCTATTGCCGCGTTTGGCTATTGTTACGCCATAGTCCGGTAAAGTTTTTAACTTATCAGGTTTCCCGGTAGCTGGATTTAATTTTAGGGCGGCGATGCCCGAATGCCAAGACCCGTAAATTAACCAATGTTCGCCTTCCTTGGTAACAACCATTGTGGGGTCTATCGCATTATATTTAAAATAGCCGCTCCAATCATTGCCGCTGGTTCGGGTGTAGGTTTCAAGTCCGTCTGGTTCCGAACACACCACCATGCCTTTATCCGTCCAAATATTAGAGGCCAAATCATCTGCTTCCGCAAGACCGATAAAGGCCCTTTCAGACCAGGATTTATTGGTATCGTTCCCAACAATGGGTTCCACGACCACAATGCTGTAGTACATCCTGAACTTGTTTCCCACCTTGGTAATGTAGGGCGCCCAATAGCCATAATTGGGGTTTGCAATGGCAGGCAATGCCGGCACCATGCGGGCCCTTTTATTGTTCAATGAATCTTTTACCCAAGCTGGGGCAACGGCCATGGTACTACCGCGATATTCCCAGTTCACTAAATCCTTCGATCTTCTATGGTGAAAATGTCCATGGCCATCATGGGCGTTTCCATAGGAAGCATCGGTTTGGTACATATAATAGTATTCGCCATCCTTAACAACCGTTGGATCGTGTACATTGGCCAAGTTCCATTGGGCACGACTGTCCCAGGACGCTATGGGCGAATAATTATCGGCATACGTGGGGCCATTAAAGGTGGTTGGCGCCACGTAGCCACACTCTACCGAATTTTCAACATTACTTATGGTAAAGCCACCCTTGCCATCGGCATATTTAATAATTTGGGTGGTTCCAGAGCATTCCTTGCCCAGCACGGTGCCTGCCTTTGGTTTTTCAATGCTATCATCTTTTGAACAACTAGCTACAAAACACACCAACAAGAAGGTTGCAAACTTAGTTCCTATTTTAAGGTTTTTCATTTTTATCTTTATTTACCTTCCATCATCACAACTGAAAATGGTGGAATTGTTATTTCTAGTTTTCCTTTTTTATTTTCAAAAGTTTTAAAAACAACAGGCTTAATTTTGTTAGGGGTATCAAAAGTGTTATGGTCTTGTAATTTTGAAGCTGTTAAAATGGTGCCTGAGAAGTTTTTAACACCTAATTTTGTGATGTCAATTTCTACTTTATTTTCTTTTTTCGAATCAATATTTACCAAAGAAATATGTACCGATCCGTTTTTATCAATAGAAGCCGAAGCTGAAATTGCAGGAAGTGATTCGTTGTTAAATCTATATGATGGCGATTCAAATGTTAATGGTAATAGCTTAGCGTCGTGGTGCGCCGTGTACATTTTCATGATATGATATGTTGGCGTTAGTAACATTTTTTCGCCTTCAGTTAAAATTACTGCCTGTAACACGTTTACTGTTTGTGCTAAATTTGCCATTTTTACCCTTGCGCTATGGTTATTGAATATATTTAATGTAGTACCAGCTATCATAGCATCGCGCATGGTGTTTTGTTGATATAAAAACCCCGGATTTGTTCCCTCTTCAACATCGTACCAACCGCCCCATTCATCAACAATAAGTGCTATTTTGTTTTTTGGATCGTATTTATCCATAATTTCAGAATGTTTGGTAACCAATTCTTCCATTTTAAGGGCTGTTTGCATGGTTGAAAAATATTGCGCTTCATCAAACTTAGTTGAAGACCCTTTTTTATCCCATGTAACAAACGAATAGGAGTGTAAAGCAACGCCCTCTATTAAATTTTTTGGAATATCACGCATTAAAACTTCAGTCCAATGGTAATCGGCAACATTCGCTCCTGAAGCTATTCTAAACATTTTATCACTATTGATCCAATCGGTCATAAATGTAGCGTATTGTCTATACAAATTTGCATAGTATTCTGGAGTCATGTTTCCGCCGCATCCCCACATTTCATTACCAACACCCCAAAAAGAAACATTCCACGGTTTTTCTCGACCATTTTCTTTTCTAAGATCTGCCATAGGACTTCCTCCTTTATGGCTTACATATTCTATATATTCTGTAAATTCTTTTACTGTGCTACTGCCAACATTGGCAGCTAAATACGGTTCCGTTTCTAACACTTCACAAAGGTTTAAAAAATCGTGGGTGCCAAAACTATTGTCTTCGGTTACACCACCCCACCATCTGTTTACCATAGAAGGTCTATTTTCTTTAGGCCCAATTCCATCTTTCCAATGGTATGTATCTGCAAAACAACCACCTGGCCAACGTAAATTTGGTATTTTTAATTCTTTTAGGGCAAGAATAATATCGTTTCTTACACCATTTGTATTAGGGATTTTACTGTCTTCACCAACATAGATACCGTCATAAATACATCTTCCTAAATGTTCTGCAAAATGCCCATAAATATGTTTGCTGATAATAGGTGATTCTATATCTGTTTTTATTTCTAAAACAGTAACATTATTTTGAGAAAAACTTAAAAAAGTGACAAGAAAAAATACAAATAACTTCGATAATTTGAACAGTGCTTTATTTTTCATAGGGTTTATTTTAAAAACATATGGCAAGCATAGCGCCTGCCATATGAAACTAATTAACTCGATTAACAAACTTTAATCAAAAACATTTTTAATAGCCTGAATTTTGTACGGTCCCTGGGTTGTTGTCCATTTCTAGCTGTGGGATTGGGAAAAACTCCCGTCCAGGAGAATAGGTATCAAACTCTGGGTCTCTTGATTTTAACCAGGTAAGTTTTGTTTGGTCTTGCAACCATCCCCAACGACGAATATCGTCAAACCTGTGTCCTTCCAGTGCAAATTCTAAGTATCTTTCATGGCCTATTTGTTCTCTCATTTGCTCTTTTGTCATGTTTGGTTTTACAATGCTTAAATTAGGCAATCCAACACGATCTCTTACTGGTTTAATATAATTGTAGGCCCCTGGCGTATCGTTTGTTTCATTTAAACATTCGGCATACATTAACAGTACATCTGCATAACGCATAATACGCTCATTGATTCCAGAACGCCAATCGTATTCGTTTGGATAGGCACCATCAGAATTTTGATATTTTCTACAAAAAAGATCGTTCAAATCTTGTGCATTACCTCCATAAAACGTTGCAAAGTCTTGACCGTACAACATCATGCCCCCAGGTTTATTATAGAACATAGTGGCATCTAAACGAGGGTCAACAGCCCCAGAAATTGTTAATTCTTGCTGAAATTCATTAAATAATGCTCTGGTAGGCTGAACATCGGTCCATCCAAAAGCCCTGGGCCCATAGGTAATAGCCCTTGCCGATGTTTTTCCCCAACCTGAAGCGGGAGCACCGCCCCAGCCTAAATCTACACCACCTGCATCTCTACTAAATTGTACTTCAAATACAGATTCTGAATTGTTTTCATTTACATCTGTGAAGTTATCCCTGTAATTAGAAACCAACGAATACACATTTAGATCAATAACTTGTTTAAAGGTATCTCTTGCATTAGGGAAATCTTTAGTGAACAAATATGATTTGCCTAAATATGCTAACGCAGCACCTTTAGTGGCGCGTCCTTTTTGACCTGCATCCAGCCCAGACACATTGGTGTATGATAACGGAAGCAAATCGGCCGCAGATTTAAAATCTTCAATTACCTGTGCCCATCCTTCGGCTTCAGTTTTTTGAGGATATATAGCGGCTAATTCAGTAGGAACAGGTACATTTTTAAACATATTTACTGCATGGAACAAATATAAGCCCCGTAAAAAATAAGCTTGTCCTAAAATTCTGTTTTTAAGCGCTGCATCGGCAAAATCGATGTTAGGAACATTTGTTAACACTTGATTTGCACGATATATCCCTTGATAGTACGTTTCGTAAGCCCAACCATAAATGGCAGCATCGGTAACGTTTGAATTAAATTTACCTACCACGTACATAGCGCCCCAAGGGCTATTGCTTTTACAATCATCGCCTTTTAGATCTAATAATAAAGGTGTGCTTCTCATATAAGTTCCATCTGTTAATAAACTACCGTAAGCAGCGTTAACACCCTCTAGTGCATCATTATCTGTTTTCCAAAAAGAATCAACCGCATCGTTATTAGGGTCAATTTGTATTAAATCATCTTCTTTCACACAAGCAGTTAATATAACAGATAGCGAAAGAAATAATAATGAGTACTTAAAATTTATATATTTCATTTTAATTCGTTTTAATTTTTTAAACAATTTATTAAAAACCTACCAGAACTCCTAATGAGAACGTTCTAGGATTTGGGAAAGACCCACCGTCATAACCTCTGGAGAACAAGCCATCGTTATAATTGAAATCTGCATCGTAACCTTTATACTTAGTTATTGTAAATACATTTTGTGCATTTACATACACTCTGGCGTTTTGGACCAATTTTGTTTGCGATAAAGGAATATTATAGCCAATTTCCATATTTTGAAGTTTTATGTAATCGCCCTTTTCAATAAATCTATTGGAATCCCTTGCATTGGCATTAGGGTCGCCTATAATGGGCCTAGGCACATTGGTATCGGTATTGGTAGGTGTCCAGTAGTTCAAGGCATCGGTATGATGGTTCACATATTGCTCGATCATTAAATTTCTGTACATGCCATTGAATACTTTGTTTCCGCCTGCACCTTGTAAAAAGAAGGACAGATCAAAGTTTTTATAAGTACTGCTGAAGTTAATGCCATAGCTGTATTTTGGGATGGTTACCCCTTGGTAAACCCTGTCTTGATCGTTGATAATACCATCGGTGGCATCAAAAACACCATCACCATCGGTATCAACCGTTAATTGATCCTTAAATTTAATATCACCGGCAGCAGCACCCACTTGTGTAGGTGAGGCAGTTACTTCGGCATTGGTTTGGAAAATACCATCGGTTTCATAAGCAAATATCTCTCCAATAGATCTGCCAACTTCTGTTTTAGAAGCAGCTCCATAAATTGGGTTTCCGTTAATGCCTATTTGTAATACTTCATTTTTAAGAGTTCCTAGATTTGCAGAGAGCTCGTACTTAAACTCATGGCTGTTATTTTTATATGAAGCCGTAAACTCTAAACCTTTATTTTGTACTGCACCCGCATTGGTAGTAATACTGGCTGGAAAAGCGCCAGTGGAATAAGGCAGCGGCACGCCAATTAACAAATCGTTTGATTTTTTAACATAATATTCGGCAGTAAATTGCAAATCATTATTTAGCATGCCTAATTCTAACGCTACGTTTGTGGTATTGGTTTTTTCCCAATGTACATTTGGATCTAAAGCACTAACCACCGTGGTACCTGGTGCTAATGTATTATTGAAATCATATCCAGCAAACTGGTTTGTAGTGGTTGCAAAAAAGTAAGGAGAAATGGTATTGTTTCCTAACTCGCCATAACCACCTCTTAACTTTACGGTATTTAACCATTCGGGCAATGTTATAAAGTTTTCGTTACTAAGTTTCCAAGCTCCAGAGAAAGAATAGAAATTTGCTGAATTATTAATTGTGCTAAAAAGCGAGGTTTTATCTTGCCTAAAGTTTACTGTTATTAAATAACGGTCGTCATAACCATAATTTAACCTGCTTAAATAAGAAAGGCCCGCTATGGTGCTTTCATATTCACCCGTGCTGGTATCGGCGGCATATTCCAAATGGCTTATGGTGCCTGTTGGATACCCCACGCCCCTAGACCAATGGTTGTAATAATCATTTCTTTCCTGTACAATACCTGCCAATACGCTAATGCTATGTTTGTCCTGCAAGGTTACATCATAAGTCAATAAATTATTTAAAAATGTCCTGGTTTGGCTGCCCGTTGCAATATCCAAGGAAGCTTCATCTGCGGTTGTTAAGTAATACCATCCTAAATTGCTTTCCGGGAAAAACGTTCTGTTTTTCCAATCCAATCTATCAAAACTGGCATCCAATTTATATTTCAAGCCTTTAACAATTTCCAGCTCACCCCAAATATTTCCAATAAAACGGTTTCTTTCACCTGTTCTTTCATTCACATTGTTAAAACCAATTACGTTCATGGAGATGGCTCGTTGGGTTAAATTATCGGTACCGCCATAACCCCCTAATCTATTAGCGTCATAAACTGGCATGGTTGGGATAGCGCCTAATAAATCGCTTATGGGAGATTCACCTGCTAGATATTCATTGAAAATTTCCTTATTGGATTGCGTATAACCAATCTTGGAACCATATTTGAATTTTCCTTTAGTACCGGTTAAATTCAAATTGGTTGAGATACGTTCGTAATCTTGCGGCGAGTCCATGTAACTACTGTTTTTAAAGTAATCTACATTCATATTGTAGCCTAAACTCTCCGCCCCACCGCTAAAAGTTACGGCGTGGTTTTGAATGTAACCCGTACCAAAAGCAGCATCTTGCCAATTGGTATCTACATTATTAATGTATGAAGGATTACTTGGATCGTTTCCAGGTGCTATGGTTAGGCCTGCATTTAATTCGGCCGCAGTGGTGATGTTTTGATAACCCACCCTATCGGTAACCGACCATTTCTTGGCCACATTTTGTACGCCGTAAAGTGATTTAAAATTAATGTCGAATTTACCTTCTTTACCTTTTTTGGTGGTAATGATTACAACGCCGTTCGCACCACGCACACCATAAATGGCCGCTGCCGAGGCATCTTTAAGCACTTGCATAGATTCAATATCGCCAGCCGCAAAATCGTAAGGACTGTCTATGATCATGCCATCAATAACAAAAAGCGGATTGTTATTACTAAACGAACTAATCCCTCTAATTTTAATGTTTACAAAACCACCCGGTTCTCCAGAAGATTGTACGGTAACACCCGCAACCTGCCCCTGCAACATTTTGGCGGCATCGTAAGTTACGGTTTTTTTGGCGTTGTCAATGTCCACAACACTTATCGAACCGGTTAAGTCCGATTTCTTTTGCGTGCCGTAGCCCACCACCACTACTTCGTCCAACGAGGTGGCATCTTCTTGTAAGGCCACATTAATTTGAGTTTGATTGCCCACAGTGATTTCCTTACTTTTAAAACCGAGATAAGAAAATACCAGTACATCATTGCTTGAAGCATTAATTGAATAATTTCCATTAAAGTCTGTTACAACACCATTTGCTGTACCTTTAACCAAAATATTCACACCTGGCAAGGGAAGATTTTCATTTACCGAAGTAACAATCCCCTGAATAATTTTTTTTTGCTGAGCAAATGTGTAATTCGCGCAAAAAAGTATAATTACCAACGCCATAAGCCACCCTTTAAACGACCTGTAGAATTTGTAATTACCAAATAATAGTTTAGTTGTTGTCATACTAATTTAGTTTAATTAATTTATAAGTGTTAGTTTTACATTTGTAAATTAAAAACAAAAAAACAACAAAAACAAATTTTTAGGCAAATAAATGTAATATTAACACTTATTGAATGGGATGCTATGTTACTTTTAATAAAAATTATATATTAGCTTAAAATTATTTACTATGAATAGAGGCTATAATCAAGCAGACAAAGTATTTCTTGCTGTAGATTGTATAATTTTTGGATTTGACAATGAAGATTTAAAAGTGCTTTTAATTAAAAGGGATTTTGAGCCCGAAAAGGGTAAATGGTCGCTAATGGGTGGATTTCTGAAAAAAGATGAAACACTAAATGATGCCGCATCCCGTATATTATTTAAACTAACCGGTATGCATAACATTTATATGGAGCAGTTGTATTCGTTTAGTGAAGTTAATCGTGACCCTGTAGCACGAACCATATCTACATCCTATTATGCCATTATTAATATTGAAAAGCATAATGAAGAATTAATCGCAAATTATGAAGCAAAGTGGTTTAGCCTTTCTAAAGCGCCACATTTAATTTTTGACCATGACGAAATGTTAGGCAGAGCCATTAGAAGATTGCGTAGAAGGACATCAATCAGTCCTATTGGGTTTGAACTTTTGCCTGAGAAATTTACAATGAGGCAACTTCAAAAATTATACGAGGCAATCTTAGATAAAGAATTAGACAAAAGAAATTTTATCAATAAAATAAATTCTATGGATATATTGATAAAATTAAAGGAAAAGGATATGAGCTCCTCTACAAAAGGTTCTTACCTATTTATGTTTGATCAAGAAAAATATGACGATAAGCAAACCAACAACTTTTATCTAAAATTATAAAATCATTTCAAAAACTTCCTTAAAGTAATAAGAAGCTTTCACTTTTACAGTTTCTGTTTTTTTTTAAAATATCATAAAACTGTAACTATAATTTTAGCAATAGATTATGGGATATTTCAAAAAAAAAAATAACAACTACACTATTTCTAATATCGCCATAAAATATCAATTATTTTTTTTTATGCTTAAGGCATAGGCTTTAAACCTTCCCATTTAACATGCCATGTGCCGTCTTTGGGAAACCCTGGATTTTCAATGGTATTGCCATCAAAACCGGCGCACATAAGCGCCATCGCCGAAAGGATTCCGCCATTTCCGGGCAAGTATAAGGTTAATCTTTCGTTTTGGTAATTGTGCCCGCTTGGTAAATAGGTATTGGTTGTTTCATCCCTTAAAAGTGCTTTAATGGCATCTTCTGGTCTGTTTAGCCGTGTGGCGGTCATGGCTTCCAATGGAAAATCCCAGCCCCAAGTGTGGTCCCAATGCCAAACCTTATCAACTATATCAAAGGTCTGGCCCATTGTTTTAACATCAACAAAGTTGTTGTGCGGCAACATGGCCATGGCGCCCAAAACTGCTGGATGGTCTATGGTGTGTTTACTTGTTGGCGAATAAGAATCTGGCACACTTTCGGCCGCTAAATACACCCCGTTTTTTTGGGCCATTGGCGATAGTTTATCAATAATGTTTTGCCATTCAGTTTGGGGTTCCAATCCCAATCGTTCACGCCATTGTTGCGCTGTTTGCAATGCCCATTTCCAATAGGCCAGTTCCCAAGGCGGGTTGAAGGTTTCCATTTTATCGAAACATTCTTGTGCTGGTATAACACCTTTTCCTAAAATATACCGGTCGTTTTTAGCATCGTAATTTGGGTAGGATGCC
This sequence comes from Mariniflexile maritimum, assembly GCF_009746565.1. Classification (GTDB taxonomy): domain Bacteria; phylum Bacteroidota; class Bacteroidia; order Flavobacteriales; family Flavobacteriaceae; genus Mariniflexile; species Mariniflexile maritimum. Next base: position 154,535 of record NZ_WRPN01000001.1, on the reverse strand, counting down.
ATAAAATCGGCCGTTGAAAAGATGAGCTTTTTATACTTTTCCAAATTTTCCTTTGACGGGTTGTTTCTATAAATCAATTCTGCCAGATAAATAACATGCGGTTGTTGCCATATTAAAAACGAGCCCACGTTTGATGGTGCTTCATCGGCATTGTGGTCGGTCATTTTTTGCCAACGCACCCCTTTATAACCTTGTCTTTCGGCTATCAACTTCGCTTTATCATAGGCTGTAAAATACCAACCGATACTTTTTTCCAGAAATTCGGTTCGTCCCCAAAGCGGATAATGTGCCGCATGCCACCAATACATTTCCATGTGCGGTTTGCCGTACCAACTATTATAGGTTAAACCTGTTTCCTGAACAGGATAGTTTCCTGCGCATTGCGAACGCGTTAAATATTGCGATAGCACCACGCGTCGTTCCAATTCAAAAGCCCGAGGGTCGGTACATGCTGAAAAATCAACTGCACCGCCCGATTGCCAAAAGTCTTTCCAAGCGGTTATACTATTTGTTTCAACCTCGTTAAAAGTAAGGGTTTCGTTAGGGTTTTCCTCTGAAAAAACGACCGCAACTTCAAAACTATCCTCTGCATCTGGTTGCATGGTAAAATAATGGTCTTCAACTTTTGAGACCGAAGCTTCTGTATTCAAAATGGCTTTTACAAAATAGCGGTCGTTATCCAAAATCCTGTTGAAAACAAAGCTTTTTCCTTTTTGTTCGTTTACGGTTGTTTGATGCAATTCATTGTTGGAATAATGAACACCTCTATCGGCAAACTGGTTGGTTGGGTATGGAAACCTAAATTTTAATTTAATGCGGTTTTCCTTTAATAATGGCGACTCTACTTTTGCTGCAATACCGTCTGTTTTAAAATCTGCATAGGTGATTACTTTTACAGGAATGCCTTCAACAGTAAAATGACTTTCAATCTTACCGGTCCAAAGGTTTAGTTCCTGATTGATGTCTTTTAAGTCCTCTGGTTTGGCCACGGTTCCATCTTTCTTAAGAATTTCCAACCCTACGTTTCCCAATTGCAAACCGTGCGGATTTGCCCGAAAATAATCGGCTGCAGCCATGTTTCTGTCATTGGCCCTATCCTGTATGGCATATAAACTATTTGGGTTTCCGTTGAAATCGTAACCCTTTAAAGTTTCGCTAAATTCAAAATTTTCAGTATTTGGAAAGGTGTGCCAGCCCCACTCCGATTGTGTTCCCAAAGGCACACCTTTTTCATAAAACTCTGGGAACGATTGCAACCCGGTAGCATCAACGGTGAAAGCAAATTTTCCATTCCCCACATTTAACGAACCCAACGTGTCAATGGTTGTTATTTTTACATTATGACGTGTAACTACTGCATTTCTATCTATTTTTTCTGGTTGGGAAGATGGTTTTTCCTTGCATGAATGAAGGCTTAAAAAAGCTAAAACTGGGAGTAAAAGAAGCGTTGTTTTCATCATTTAATATTTTAAATATTTAGTTTATTTTAAAGATAAATCCTGAAGCTGTTTCATATTTTCCTCCTTGCGAGGCTGTAAATAAATACGTTGGTTTTCCGTTTTGAAACAATACTTGCGGGCGTTCGGCACGTCCATAACGGTTTAAATGTTTTGGTGCTGGCGGTTGGTTTACATATTTACTGAGCTCTTGATAAGCAATTAATGGTTCCGACCAGTGTTTGCCATCTTTTGAACTCATATACAATCCTTTATCAATTCCGAAAACACCTAAATCCCTTGCTAGCATGTTGAATTTTTCACCATCGTACCACGTAAAAGCATCTTCGCATTGCTGATTGTTTCCCATAGCATGATAATCTATCACTGGGTTTCCTTGATATTTAACGTAAGGCCCTTGCAACGATTTTGCAATGGCCAATCCATATTTTCGATTGCCCCTAACTTCAAACTTGGGGTTTACATAACCTTCGGTATCAAACGACTTATAGTATAACCAATATTCGCCATTTGGGTGTTTTAAAAAGGATGGATTTGTAGTACAATGGTCGTCCCAATCCCCAACTTTTCCAGGATGCAATAAAGGTTCGTCAGGACGGTTCCATGGCCCATAAAGCGAATCGGCGGTTGCCAAACCTATGCGCTGTGTATCCAGTTTACCATTGGAGTTGCCCATAAAAAACAAGGCATATTTTCCATCAACAAAATGGATATTTGGGTTGTGGCAAGTGGTGGCATCCCAATAACCTTCACCTCGTGATGCCAAAACAGTACTTACATATTTGTATGGACCTTCTGGTTTATCGGCTACGGCGTGGGCAATTTCCGAACTATTGGTCCAACCACTCATGCTTTTGGCTTTAGGCCATCGTGAGAAAAACACATGGATTTTACCATCCGGCCCTTCAATTGGGCTATTGCACCACACATAATAATCTTCAAACTCTAAGGCGCGACCGACAGGCGTAAGGCGTTTTTCAAAATCAGACAATGGTAGTTGCTGCTCTCTTCCGCTAAGGAGAGCCATCGCCTGCATGGGCAAACAGGCCCCTAAAGAAGCAAGCATTGACGTTGATATAAATGTTTTCCTGTCCATTTAATTCCTTGTTAAGGTTAAACCCATCAATCCAATAACCACATCATTTGCAACCGCTTTAATTTCAAGGTCTTTTAGCGTTTTGTTTCCATTTAACGGTAAATCCAAAATGGTTGCGGCGCCGCCATCAATACCAAAATCGGTAAAACCATTTATGGGCTTGAAATCCTTAAAGTCCCTGGTGATGGTTCCAGATTTTAAATAAACCCGTGGCGGTTTGGGCGCATCGGTTGTAAAGGCCAAACCATTTACAAAATAATCCTGTTCAATAGGCCACCAATTTTCTGGGTTTTTAAGTTCTAAGGTTTCAATGGTGCCATCGGTGTAAGTTACTGTAATTTCACCATTTACAAACCTGCTTTGCATCGGGTTGGTAGTGCCTGCCATCATAAAATACGCATGGGTTGCTTTACCGGAAAGTGGTATTTCAATGGATTTTGGAAAATTATCCCATTGCGATACAAAAGCGATATTCTTTTTATTTGCTTCCGAAGGCGTGCTAAAGGGAATATGCTGCGGACTTACAATCGTATTGTTTTCGCCTGCTATTTTACGCAAACCAGAATCGTCAATAATGGGTTTTATAAACGGATAACACCAATTGCCAATCCCTTGTGTGGGGAGCTGTAAGGTTGGTGATGTTGGTCTCGGACTTAAATATTGCTGTTCAAAAACGTCGGTTACTTTACTGTTGAAAACGGTTTCTAAGTTGATTTTTTCAAACTTGGTTTCAGGCGATAGCTTTTCATCCCAATTTTGGAATTTAGAGATAACATCTTTTTCAGAAATTACTTTTAAATGAACCGGTTGCCACCAAAGCATGCCATTTTGTTTCAGTTGAACAAAAAATGTTTTATGTCCTTTTTTTGAATTAACCGTAAAATCGAATTGGTTCTTCGTTTTCCTTACTTCTGAAATTGAAGTTTGTGGGTCGTAAACCTTAACAATTTCCGCTTTTGAAGTTTTAAATTGAAGTTGTTTATTGTGATGGCCTTCAAACTCAAATTTAGGTTGTTCCAACCTTCCTTCCTTCAACTTGATTTCGATGATATACTGTTTTTGATACGGACTTTCAATTATTATTTTAGGCGTACCAATGGCGGTTTCATCAAGTTTCCAATCAACTTTATTGCCATTTATTTTAACGTATGCAACACCTTCATTTGAGACGTTCACAGCGAAATGAAGTGCCATGTGGTTGTTAAATTTGGAATCGATTGTATATTTTAAAATGGAATGCTCTTCCGCGAAAGCGATTTTAATATCAGGAATATCCAACGAAGCATACTTCCAATCTTTGGGAAACCCTGGTTTTATATACAGAGTATTTGTAATGGCATTGGGTTGAATCCCGAACAAGCCCTCTACCAACGACCGTGCAGCCATGGCAATGGGGTCGGCAAAATCGCGGTACAATTCGCCACGAATCGCATCGTAATAAGACAACTGTTGAAAACTTCCTGGCGATGCGCCCAAATACATGCTTTCCACCAAGACACTGTGCCATAACTGAAACGCTTTTTCGCTTCTGCCACCTTGCCAATACGCCAAGGCTGTATGTAAATTTTCAGCCAACGCGACGTTGTTAACCGACCATGTATAGGGTTGCCAATTGGTGGTTGAAACAAGTTGTAAATCTTCAAAGGGCAAGCCTCCCGCCTGTACGGGAATATGCGGGATTTCAGCATCAACATACCTTAACGATTGATATGCTTGAAACGGGTTGGCTATGTTTTCATCCAACGCATGGTAAATGGTCCAAAGGCCCGGTGCATCGTGTAGCAATTGGTTGCCCAACAAGTCTTTATACTCCGCAAAAACACCTTTTTCGGGTATCCACAATTTACTGTCTATGGCCGATTTGATATGTTTAGCCTCCTTGATGTATGGCTCCGGATTTTCGCCCAAAAGCTTGGCAATACTTGCGGCTAACACATTGCAACTATAATTATATGCCGACGCATAAGTAACGCCGCCACCAGAATATTGCAGCGCATCGCTTGCCCAAATCATGGCATAGGCATCGTAAAGTCCGTCGCCATCTGCATCAAAATTTCGCTTTTCCCAAGCGATGTGGCGTTTTATAACCGACCATATTTCTTTCATAAAACCCACATCGCCCGTCCATTGATAATGACGAAGGATTTGGTTGATGAATACCGAATTCATATCATAATGGTGTGCTACCGTATTATTGTTGGGATGGCGACTGATATAACCGCTGCTGAACATGGCCGTTCCCAGAACCTCTTTTTGTCTGGCAAAATTGCGGAAGGTATCCAATACCACAGAACCAGTTTCGGGTTCTAAAACCTGAGAGTTTCCGTAGCTTCTAAAATGTGTTTCAGCCCTGTCGTGCCAACCCAATGGATTGGCAACCGAAGCACCTCGCCATGCGTTCAAGTGCATACGCCATGCTATGGAACCATGCAAAAAGGCGGGCGATTCCCAAATGGCATCACCTGCAATGGCCAAGGCACCGCCCAGTGTATTGAGGTAGGGGTCGGGCGTTTTTAAAGTAACGCGCGATGCCAATTTTTTCATCTTTTGTACCGCTTCAACAAACTCCGATGCCAATTGGGTTTGGGTGGTTGGAACTACAGTTTCATCATTTTCTAATTTCCACAGCAATGTATCATTGGAATTCAAATGGATGTTGCCAATGATGACAGGTAACTTATCAACTTCAGATTCAAATAGTTCCTTTGGATTTTTTTCAGGATCAACCTCCACCAACTTGATATCGGACTTAGGGTAATATCCAGAAATGGCTCTATTGTTTCCAGTTTTTTGTTTGTTGTTTTCTGAACCGAAATTCAACAGAAACCCATCCTTTTGAAGGGTGTATTGATTATTGATGCAATAGTCCGGTTGCAGGTAAAACACCGATTCTGGGTCGGCACCAATATCGCCATCCCGACTAAACTTTTTACCGCTTGCTCCTCCATATATCCAAATTAAATCGACGTTTTTAGGGATGTTTTCGGTTTCAACCTTTAAAATCATGGCTTCGTTTTTGGCATGTGCAACCACTTGCATGTTTATAATTCCATTTGGAAAAGAGGCATCCCTCAGTTCATAATGCATCGTGCCTTGAATGTAACGTGTTACAATCGAATCGCATGCTGCTAGCCATTTGCTGCCCGAATTTGTTACAATTCCCAATTTAAAGTTGCCGCCCATACCGGGCATGTAAAGTGCGAATTCCGGCAAATCGCCCGCTTCTACCCTAAAACCGGTGTTGGTGCCATACAATGCCCTGTTGAATTTTCTTGATCCATTTTTTAAAACGAAACTTTCACCTTCGGGAACATAATGGATTTTTCGAGTGCTTATGTCTTGAGCCGATATATGAAACAACACCCCTAGCAGAAAAAATAAACTAAAATGTTTTTTATAATTATTAGTGAAACACATGCCTTAATTATTTTGAAGATATACAGCATCTGAAAAATTGATTCCTGAAGTATTTTCTAAAGAGACTTTAGACCCGTCTTTAGATTTTATTTTCACGTCTTTAAGTATCCAATTTGAACTGTAACTTATCTGTCCTGCCTTTTCAGCTTCAATATGCACATTGTTCAAGGTAACATTGCTAATTAGGGAACCCTCCATACCATTAACGTTTATGGCCGTTTCAGCGCCTTTTACATGGATATTGTTAAGACTGATATTTCTAAACGTAGGAATGCCCTTTGATGCTGGCTCTACCTTTTGGAGCATTTTTTTCCAATGCTCGGGGATGGAATCAAAAATAAATTCTTCAGGTAGTTTTGAATAGCTGTATGCAGGATTCCAGTTCATACCAACTTGCATAAACGTGCGAACACTATCCATTTTAATGTTTTCCATATAAATATCCTCAACCGTACCGCCTCTATTGGTGGCTGATTTTATATTTAATCCGTTTTTTGTTCCTAGTCCTTTAATGTTTGATACATATACATGGCGAATGCTTCCGGCTGTTTCACTACCTAAAGTAAATAATCCGGCGCCTTTTCTGGCTATGCAGTCTTTTATTACCACATATTCGGTTGGTTTGTTAACCCGTTGCCCATCCCAATCCCTGCCGGCTTTCAGGCAAAAATTATCATCGTTACAATCGATATCGCAATTTTGTACCAAAATCCATTGTGAGGAATCAATGTCTATCCCATCGGTACTGGGGCCGTGGCCGCCTATATTGTTTTTTATGGTGAGCCCATCAACCGTAATGTATTCTGAATACAGCACTTGAATCGTCCAGAAACCAGCCCGTTGTATATTCAAATCCTTTACAAAAACATTTTTTGAGTTTGAGACCAAAATGGTCCGTGGGCGTTTGGCATCATAATCCACAATCCAGCGCAAGCCTCGAGGTTCGTAATCGTTTTTTCTTAAGTCCCAGTAATAATCCCAAAACACCTTTCCCTGTCCGTCAATAAGGCCGTCGCCTTCAATAACAACATTTTTTTGACCCAGAACGTTTATTAAGGCCGCGGGCCAAAGCATTTCAATACCTGCCACCCGTGTATCAATTTCCTTATAGTCCTTAATATTTTCACTACCTTTAATTTCAACATCTTTTGGCACTAAAAATTTGACGCCTTCCTTTATAAAAATTGAACCCGTTAAATAAACGCCCGGTTTAAAGGTAACGGTGCCTCCCCCGTTTTTGGCACAGGCCTCAATGGTTTTTTGAATGGCCTCTGTGCATAGCATTTTTCCATCATTAACAGCTCCATAACTATTAACAAAATATATATTACTGTTTACACTAAATGATTTTGCTCCTACTTTATCTACCCAAAATGGCTTAAATTGACTTAAAACCGGAAACTCGTTTACAGAATTTATTTGTTTACAGGACAGCATGAGATAAGGAACAATAAGGAACAATAAAAAATTTACCTTTTTCATAAAAAATGTTTGTGGGAAGTAAATTTAAAAAATTTAAGAAGGTAATGTGTCCTGTACCTACATGCTAACGACCAGATTGCTCTACAACCAATATCCGTTTCTTATTGCTATTAATTATTTATGATTAATTTTTAAGGCTTAGCTTAATGCAATCGATTAATTTTTTTAAATTCGCTGCAATCACCTTTTCATAACTATACTTTTTTTATAGAATTTTTATGTCTCAAATAATAACAATAAAAATTAACGATTATTCTCGTGTTCCTAAATACAAGCAAATTGTTGATTCCATCATTAATGACATTGCAAAAGGGAATTTAAAAATTGGAGAAAAAATCCCCTCTATAAACGAGTTGAGCGAGTCGTGCTATTTATCACGGGATACCGTTGAAAAAGCATATAAACAACTTAAAAAACAAAAAGTTATTGTATCGGTTAAAGGAAAGGGGTATTATACGGCCAAGACCGATTTGATTTCAAAGATTCAGATTTTCTTCATGATTAACAAGCCAAGTTCTTACAAAATGATGATCTATAATTCTTTTGTAAATAGCATTGGCATAAATGGCCATGTAACATTATCGGTTTATCACTGTGAAGAGTCTCTTTTTGTTAGAACTTTAGAAAGAAATCTCGGAGCTTTTGATTATTATGTGATCATGCCACATTTTAAAACAGAGGATTTGAACCATATAAGTAACACTAATCTGGTAAAGGATATAATTGAGAAAATTCCTAAAGACAAACTCATAATTTTAGACAACAATAAACTAGAAATTAGTGGTGAATACGGCACAGTATATCAAGACTTTGAAGATGATATTTACAATGCACTACAAAAGGGCTTAAAAACACTTAAGAAATATGATAAATTAGTTTTAGTTTATCCATTAAAATCAGTATATCCTTATCCTTTAAGAATTGTTCAAGGCTTCAGAAAATTTTGTTCAAAACATAACTTCGATTTTGAAATTTTAGATGAAATTTATGATGATATGGATCTGGACAGCAAAGACACCTACATCATTATTGAAGAAACCGATCTGGTTAATTTAGTACAACAGATCCGTGCTAAAAACTTAATCCTTGGCAAAGACATAGGTATTATTTCCTATAACGATACGCCTTTAAAAAACCTGTTGGGCATCAACGTAGTTAGCACCCATTTTGAGGGGATGGGAGAAACCGCGGCTTATTTGGTTCTTAACAATAAAACAGAAAAAATTAGAAATGTTTTTGAATACATAGAGCGTAATTCTGTTTAAATGCCGTTGGCGCACCATATAAAATTGAAGCATTCATCCTGATACATCATAGTACAGGATGGATTTTTTTTTTTTTTGAAACTATTTTAGTGAAAATTTTATGGATGAAACAACTAAGCACATCTTTTATATTCCTACTTAGCATCGTCTTTTTTTTGAATGTTTCAGCACAAAACCAATTTACTAAAAGCTTCTATTTTGGGATGAAGGCCAACAAAAACAAGGGCATTTCAATACATAAACCCATCGTGTACACCAACACTTTAGGATACGGTTTCGATTTTGAGTCTGCCGAAAATGTTATTTTCAAAAAAAACTACATCAGTAGCAAAAGTAGCATTTATTTTTCGGTGAAACTTCCAGAGGGCCATTACAAAATAGAGGTGGTTTTAGGTGGTGAAAAACCTTCAAAAACCACGGTAAAGGCCGAATCCAGAAGGTTGATGCTAAAAGAAATCACTTTAGGAAAAAACCATACGGCACAGCGTTCGTTTACCGTTAATGTGAGGTCTCCCAAAATTAACGGCACAACACATATTAAAATTAAGGATCGGGATAAAAACCAACTAAATTGGGACGATAAACTAACCTTGGAATTCTTGGGAAACCCTACTGTTCAGCATATAAAAATCATCCCCACTTCAACAGTTAAAACCCTGTTTTTAGCTGGCGATTCCACCGTAACCGACCAAGATTTAGAGCCTTGGGCCTCTTGGGGGCAGTTTATTACCAATTATTTTTCAAATGAAGTGGTTATAGCCAATTATGCCGAATCGGGCGCCACCTTAAGTTCGTTTAAAGCTACAAACCGATTGGAAAAAATACTAAGCCTTTTAAAGCCAAACGATTATGTTTTTATTGAATTTGGACATAATGACGAAAAAATAAAAGGCGAAGGCAATGGCGCCTGGGGGTTGTACACAAACTCTTTAAAGGAATATATTACTAAATTTAGGGAAAAAGGTGGTATTCCTGTATTGGTAACACCAACGCAACGGAGGGCCTTTAACGACGATGGCACCTTAAAACCAACACATGGCGATTTTCCCGATGCGATGCGACACGTGGCAACCAATTTGCAGGTACCACTCATCGACCTTACAAAAATGACCACCTACCTGTACGAAACCTGGGGCGATGAACCCTCAAGAAAAGCCTTTGTGCAATACCCTGCAAACACTTTTCCGGGGCAAACAGAAAAGCTGGAAGACAACACGCACTTTAACGGTTTTGGCGCCAATGAAATTGCCAAATGTGTGGTGCAAGGCATTAAAGATTTGAATTTGGACATTGCCCAATACCTAAACCCCAATGTACCAAACTACAACCCCAAAAACCCCGACATTTTTAGTAGTTGGAAGCTGCCCATGAGCACACGCTTTGAAAACACAAAACCAGACGGTAACTAAAACATTATGAGACACAGCACAACATACCCACGTAAACTTCTGGCATTTTTTGCCCTTGCCTTTCTTATTTCCCTGAATTTCCATTCGCAGGAAACCCAAAAAATTTACTTATCGGGCAAAGATTTCAAAAACCCCGTAAAATGGGATTTTATGTGTACCGATGGCAACAACAGTAAAACCTGGAGCACTATAAATGTGCCATCCAACTGGGAATTACAGGGCTTTGGAACCTATACCTACGGTAGATGGTATAAGGAATTAAATGAAAAAGAACCCAGTAAGGAAGAAGGGTTTTACAAATACAAATTCAATATCCCTAACAGCTATAAGGGTAAAAACATCACGATTGTTTTTGGGGGCGCCATGACCGATACCGATGTAAAAATAAATGGCAAATCGGCAGGTGAGACCCATCAAGGTGGCTTTTATGAGTTTAAATTTGATATTACTGCCTTAATAAACTATGGCGCAGAAAATCTGTTGGAAGTGCATGTTTCCAAACATTCCAGCAACAATACCGTAAATAATGCCGAACGCAAAACCGATTGGTGGTTGTTTGGGGGCATTTACCGCCCCGTTTGGTTAGAGGTTTCGCCAAAATCGTATATAGAACATGTTGCCGTAGATGCCAAAATGGACGGATCGTTTACCGCCAAACTGGATTTTGTAAACCTTCCTAAAAATGCCAGTCTTGACGCTAGCATTGCAGCCATTGGAAATTCCAAAACGTATCCTACCGTAAATATTCCTTTAAACCAAAACGAAAATTCCCAAACCATACATGCCAAATGGAACGATGTTCAGACTTGGGCCCCAGAATCGCCCAATTTATACACGCTAACCTTAACTTTAAAGACCAAAAACGAGGTACACCATACCTATAAAACAAAAATCGGTTTTAGAACACTGGCGTTTTTAAAAAAAGATGGCATTTATGTGAATGGCAAAAAAATCATCATGAAAGGCATCAACCGCCATACCATTTGGCCCGAATCGGGCAGAAGCACCGATAAAGCCATTAGTATTCTGGATGTTAATCTGTTAAAGGACATGAACATGAACGCGGTTCGTGGCCATTACCCCCCAGACACGCATTTTTTGGAAGTTTGCGATTCCTTGGGCCTTTTTGTGCTGAACGAGCTGGCGGGTTGGCAAAACGGTTACGACACCAAAACAGGGGCCAAATTAATTAAGGAAACCGTTCAGCGCGATGTAAACCATCCGTCGGTAATTATTTGGGACCATGGCAACGAAGGTGGCTGGAATTACGATATAGACCATGTTTTCCATCAATACGACCCACAAAAGCGCATCGTTATCCATCCTTGGGCCGACTTTAACGGTTGGGATTCCCACCACTACCCTACTTATTTAACTGGCATGCACCGTTTTAACAATGGCGAGAATGTATTTTTCCCAACCGAATTCATGCACGGCACTTACGATAATGGCATTGGTGCCGGGTTAGAGGATTTTTGGACACGCTATAAACAAAGTCCGCTTTTTGCCGGTGGCTTTATGTGGGCCATGCTAGATGAAGCGGTATTAAGAACCGATTGGAGCGGCGAGCAGAAATACGATTCCAAAGGCTCGCTTGCTGCCGATGGCGTTTTGGGGCCACATCGGGAAAAGGAAGGCAGTTTCTATACCGTGAAAGAGGTTTGGGCGCCCATTCAATTTCAACCAAAAATGATTACAACAACATTTGACGGCTCTTTCCTAATAACAAACGATTACATTTACACAAATTTAAACGAATGTAAATTAGAATACCGGGTGTTAAAAACCGCAAACAATATCCTGTACACCCACAACAAAGCTGAAGTTATTGATTCAAACACCATTCAAATTGAGAGCATTGAACCCAGTGAAACCAGAAAAATACATTTCGAGGTTCCAGCCATTTTTTTTGATGGCGATTGGCTGGAAATTACCGCCCACGATAAACATGGCAGGGAAATTTATACGTGGTCGTGGCCCATTCACCGTGCGCCCTATTTTGCCAATAAGTTCATGGCCAAGGAAGCTTCAACAAAAACAGCTACCGTTTCAAAATCGCAAGACAAAATTCTTTTATCCAGCGAAAAGCTTCGTGTTCATTTAAACGCTACCACGGGCGAGATTACAAGTATAGAAAACAATCAAGGGAATGTGCCTTTTATCAATGGCCCAAAACCCGTTGGTATGAAAGCCAAGGTTGAAAACGTTTCCATAGAACAGAACAAAGAAGGCGCCGTATGTTTTTTTAACTATTTTGGCGGTATCCATTCCATAAAATGGACCTTGTTTAACGACGGAAGGTTAAAAATGGAAATGATTCTATTAAAGGATGCCGGTAGAAATGAGGGTTTTGATGGGTCGGCCTTTGAAGATAAAATCAGTAAACTTGGTATCACGTTCGATTACCCTGAAGCAGGTGTACAAGGCGTCAAGTGGATTGGAAATGGCCCATACCATGTTTGGAAAAACAGAATAAAAGGCACCACATTTGGCCTTTGGGAAAAAGATTATAACAACACCATTACGGGCGAAAGTTTTGAAAATTTGGTATATCCGGAATTTAAGGGCTATCATGCCAATGTAATAGGCGCGAACCTTAAAACAGAAAAGGGCGCTATTAAGTTTTTTAGTGAAAACGATAAATTGTTTTTAAGATTGTTTACGCCCGACCTACCAAAAAATGCCTTTTCCGGCACCTTTCCGCAACCGGAATTTCCAGAAGGCAATATATCCTTTATGTATGAAATACCCGCTATGCGTGCCTTTAAACCTTTGGAACACCAAGGGCCCGAAAGCCAACCGACCAACATTCGCATAAAAAGTGGCGATGACGGCATCCCCATGACGCTGTGGTTTGATTTCAGGGACAATTAATTAAAATTTCATTATGAAAACATTACAACTTCTAACGATTCTTTTTACAACTTTTTTATTTACAAGTTGCTTCCATGCACAAAACATAAAGCCAACGGTGTATGCTGTGGGCGATTCAACAGTAAAAAATGGTAAAGGTGATGGTTCTGGCGGTCTTTGGGGTTGGGGCGATTTTATTGGTCAGTTTCTGGACAGCACCCAAGTTTCAGTTGAAAATCACGCATTGGGCGGCACCAGCAGCAGAACCTTTCAAAATTTAGGCTTATGGGATGCCGTAAACAATAAACTAAAGGCGGGCGATTATGTTTTAATACAATTTGGGCATAACGACGACGGCCCTGTAAACGACACCATTAGGGCCCGTGGCACCATTAAAGGCATAGGAAACGAAACCGAGGAAATTGACAACATGATTACCAAAAAGCACGAAATTGTGCATAGCTATGGTTGGTACATCGAAAAAATTGTAAAAGATGCGAAATCAAAAGGTGCGATTCCAGTAATAATGTCGCCAATACCTAGAAACGATTGGAAAGAGGGCAAAGTACCAAGAAACAATACCTCGTACGGATTATGGGCCAAACAAATAGCCAAAAGAAACAACGTCACTTTTATTGATTTGAACGATAAAATGGCCTCCAAATTAGAAAAACTGGGACAAGAGCAGGTTACGGGCACTTATTTTTATAAACGCGACCACACCCATACATCGGCAAGGGGCGCACTTATGGCCGCTTCCATTATTATAGGCGAATTAAAAAGCACAACCAATTCGCTTAAAAATTATATAGTTTCAAACCCCAAAATAGAGCTTCCCAGAAAAAAGCATATTTTTTTAATTGGCGATTCCACCATGGCAAGCAGCAGCAACCCAAACACCATTGGCTGGGGCGTGCCTTTTCCGCAGTTTTGCGACACCACACAAGTGAACGTTATCAACATGGCAAGAGGTGGCAGAAGCACCAGAACGTTTATTTATGAAGGGTTATGGGACGCCGCAAAAAAAGAATTTCAACAAGATGATTTTGTAATTATCCAATTCGGTCACAATGATGCTGGAAATATTGACAAGGCCAAATACAGAGGCTCCCTACAAGGTATTGGAGACGAAACCCAGAAAGTGATGCGCGATAGTACTGGTGTTAAAACAGTGCACACGTACGGCTGGTACCTAAAAAAAATGATTCAAGAAACCAAAGACAAAGGTGCAAAACCCATTGTTTTAAGCTTAACGCCCCGTAACGAATGGCCAAATGGAAACGTAGAAAGAAGAACTGAAACCTATGTGAAATGGGCCAAGGAAGTTGCCATGGCAGAAGATGTTTTTTTTATAGATGTTAACGATGTGGTTGCCAAAGCCTACGAAACTTTGGGAAAGGATAAAGTAAAGGATTTCTTTCCGCAGGACCATACACATACCAATTTGGAAGGTGCCACGTTTACCGCAAAACTTGTTGCTGAAATACTTAAAAACTCAAAAGAAATAGGTTTAAGAGATTACATTTTGTAAGGCACTAAGTAAACATTTTTTAGGGTTAATCCGTCTATAATACTTTTATCGTAATCGGCATTTTTGGCCTTCACTTTCAAATTTTCAAAAGTAAAGTTTGAAAGACGGTCGTATTCGGTAATTTTCATATCATAAAACACATCGCATTCAAATTCAATGTTCCTCATGGTAATATGGTCGCAATAAGACAAAGGCACTTCCTCTCTTCCTTTTAGGTCGAAAAACTGCGTCCATGGCTTCACAAATATCATGCTTTTTGCCGACCCTTTTATGTTTTCTACCGTAATAAACTCATATTTTTGTGGCGTATCTGGTCTCATTTTAAGCCATAACAATCTTTGGGCATTGTTCACCGTGCAGTTCCTCATCAAGATATTTTTATTATGAATGGATTCACTGCCACAGGTTAAGGCCGAATGGCAAAACCCAAAATCGCAATCTTCAATAATAATATTGGCATTCCCACCGTTGTTTGGCACAATATCTGCCCACGGGCCTTTTCCGCCTTTAAGGGCAATGGCATCATCATTCACCGCCATATAACAGCCTTTGATAAGCACATTGGTGCATACATCTATATCTATGGCATCGGTACTGGGCGCCTTAACGGGTTCGTGCGGTGAAGTAATGTACAAATCCAATATTTTCAGATTATTGCACTGGTAATAATGACTGCTCCAAAAGCCCGAATTTATAAGTTTCACATCTTGCAATTGTACGTTGTTCGATTTCCAAATAAACACCAAACGTGGCCTTGAAACCTCCAAATTTGTACAGTTGGGGTTTTCCTTTCTTCGGTCCCAGAACGCTTCCCAATATTTAAGCCCGTTGCCATTAATGGTTCCGGTTCCCGAAATGGTAAAACCATCCACCCCGTAGGCATTCACCAAGGCCGGAAAATAATCCAAATTTTGTCCTTCCATTCTTGAAGGCATGATGGGATAATGGGCAATATCATCCGAACCTTTTAAAGTGCCCCCTTCAGAAACGTGCAAATGGGTATTGGGTTTAAAAAACAATGCACCGCTTAAAAATGTACCTTTGGGAATAATTATAACGCCGCCGCCTTCATTACTGGCCCTATCAATTATTTTTTGGATGGTGGCTGTTTGTAAAACGGTACTATCGCTTACAGCCCCAAAGTTGGTAACGATATATTGTTTGCCCAAATCCTCAATCTTTATTTTTGAAACATCCGAAAACCAAGCTGGAATTTCAGTCCCGTCGGGAAAGGTGTTATTGTTGTTTTGCGAATGGCTATTTTGCAGAAATGAAGCTACACAAATAATAAAAGTCAATAAATTTCTCATTATATTTTTTAAATTGGATGTTTTACAAATTACTGAAAATTTTAATCTAAATGGAACACTTCCTTTAAAGGTTTTGCAACGGGCGAACGGTCTGCATTTGTTTCCATAATATCTGCCATAAAGGCCCACCATTTTTTTACAATGGGGTGGTTTGGCAAATAGGCTTCATCATAATCTTTACTTATTTTTTGAACCGCAAAGAGGGTTAGGCTTTCTTCATCCAAAAAAATGCTATAATCTTGAATACCCGTTTCTGAAAGTAGTGCTGCCAATTCTGGCCAAATTTCATCATGGCGCTTTTTATATTCGGCCTCAAAACCAGGTTTAAGTTTCATTTTGAAGGCATTTCTAATACTATTGTTCATTATTCAGTAAATTTTAAGTTAATAAATACCGGTTTGTTTCTATTGCAAATAATGTTGCCATTAACATATTCCAGTTCGGCTACCTGAATAGAGCTTCGTCGGGTTTGGTAGGTGTCCTCTCCTTTGTTTTCTGGCAATCTTCCCGGGTGTGTAAAGTAAAAAACATAGGCCTTATCGCCATTCACAACGACATCAGGATGCCCACCTATTACGGCATCATCCATTCCTGTACCCGGAATTTGCAAGATGTTGTGTTGTTGACGGGTCCAATTGGTAAAATCTTCCGATGAATAAACCCCCAAGCCATTCCAGGCATCGTTTACCATCCAGTTTTTCCCTTTCCATTTGAATACCTTGGGGCCTTCCCCCCTATCTTTTACAACTTTTTTCCCGCTATCCACCCAATGATATAAATCGTTGCTATCGGCATAATAAATGGATTTTCCATCATTCTCATTATTGTAATACATACGCCAAGTACCGTTTGGCAATTGAAAAACGGAAGCATCAATACAGCGCTCGGAGGCTAATTTTAATTGCGATTGAAACTTCCAATCAGTTAAATTTTCACTGGTTAGATGAATGATATAACGCGGGTGGTACCAATCTTCAAAAACACCCGGAACAATAGTTAAATACATGTGGTAAATACCTTTGTGCTCCATAACATCGGGTGCCCAATGGGTAACATCTTTAATTTGATAATCTATATTACAGGTATCTTTATAGGTCCAATGCGCACCATCATAGGATTCTGCTATACCAATTCTAGTGCCATGTACCCAAGCCACGCCACGAGCTGTGGAATCTTTAGCACGCCTATTGGTATAAAACATAAACCACTTTTTTTCGTGTTTGTTCCAAATAACCGATGGGTCGGCAGCCCCATCAAATACCGGGTCCCTAAACAAAGGCTTGTCTGCCATATTGTTTTTTGTAGCGTGGTCCGTTTTTTGGGCAAAACAGGATAAACAGCATAGCATTAAAAATAGATAGGCAAATTTTAATTTCATTTAGTGTTTCTGTTTATTTCAATTCTACGTTTACCGTTTTATCGTCTTTGGCAAATTGCTTGTTTAATAATTGTTTCATTGTTGAAGTAACGTCGTCATCTGTATCTATAATATTTTGTTTTTCTTCCGGGTCAATCTCTATATTGAAAAGTTCATATAAAGGTGGCGAATTATGTTTGTTACGGGTTCTAATAATTTTCCATGGTTTATGTATCAAGCTTTCTTGTTTATGCCCTCTAATGTAGATATCGTGATGTGTTTCGGTTTTTGAATTTAAAATTGATGGCCATACATTGACCCCTTCAACGTCTTTAGGTATATTTTGATTAACCAAAGAAAGCAGAGTTGGCATTACATCTGAAACCGACATATAATTTTCATTTTTGGAAGCTTTTAAATGGTTTTTCCAATACATAATTGCTGGTACACGAATGGCGCCCTCATAGTTTGAGGTTTTCCAATCGCGCAAAGGTTCATTACTGCCCAAAACCGGGTTTGGTTTAAATTTACCATCATATTGATTTTCTGGATACCAATTTTCCATGGCGCCGTTATCACTTATGAAAATAACCAAGGTATTGTCTTCTAAATTCTGTTGCTTTAAAGTTTCCAAAACCAACCCAATGCTATAATCCATGTGTGCCATGGCTGCGGCAAAATCCCTTCGCGAACCATTTTTGATAGTTTCCAGATAAGGTTCTTTCCACCTATCTTCCTCCTGCAAAGGAAAATGTGGCGCACTGTATGCCAATTGAACATAAAAGTTTTTGGAAACATCCCTTTTTTTGGTCAGCCAATTGATGGTTTCCTGGGTCACCAAATCGGTGGTATGGCCTGCTTCCTCAATCATTTCATTGTTTCTGTACCAACTGGCATCGCCGTTTTTATAGCGATGCGTATATTGGTCTATTTGCCCATGCAGAAACCCATACGAATAATCGAAACCAAAAGCATTGGGCCCGTTGGAAATATTTAATCCCAAATGCCATTTCCCAAATAAGGCTGTTTGATAGTTTTGTTTTTTTAATGCTTGGGGCAAGGTGGTTATAGAATCTGGCAGGGTTTTATCGCTTTTATCGCTTATGGGCGCCACAATACCTAGGCGACTTGCCGGCATGCCCGTTAACAACGACACACGCGAGGGAGAGCATGTGGGGTTGGCGTAAAACCTATTAAGTTGTACGCCGTTGTTTGCCAGCCCATCGATGTTTGGCGTGTGGATTTCTGAGCCATTGTAGCCCACATCGTTCCAACCGGCATCATCGGCAATGATTACCAAAATATTGGGCGGGTTGGGTTTCTTGGTTTCCCTTGGAATTTCTTTACAAGAAAACAATCCTATAAAAACCATTAAAACAAGAAAGACTTTATCCGTTTGAAAAATCATGTTGGGTTACTTTTTTACTTTCAATTGTAAAGCACTATCGTTCATTTCAAAGTCATTGTTTTTCAACAATAAAATCATTTCGGAGCCGGCAAGTAAAACAGGGCCGTAGCCATGGGAGGCAAAAACATTGATAGGCCTGTAATAATAAAAAGCAGGGTCGAACGCCATACCGGTACCCACACAAGTGCCTTCAACCTGACCTTTATCGTTTACTTTTGTGGCCACAGCATTCCAACCAAGTAATACCACGGGAGCGTATGCCATTTTATCAATATAACCCCGATTGATGGCTCTAGCAATGGCATAGGTATAAATGGCCGTTGCTGAGGTTTCAAGGTAGGAATCATTTCTGTCCAAAAGCTGATGCCAAAACCCTGTTCCATCTTGATAGTTGACCAAGCCTGCAATATGTGCCTGTAATTGCGACAGAACTTCAGCATAACCTGGATGGTCCTTTGGCAAAACTTCCAACAATTCTACCATGGCCATAACGGCCCACCCGTTGGCCCTTCCCCAATGGAACTGCGGGTGCACCCCCATATCTTGAACCCACCCGTGCATGAAGATGCCTTTTTGAGGGTTGAACATCCTTTCGGAAAATTGTTTTACCTGTTTAACGGCATCGTCAAAATATTTTACATCGCCGGTATATTTTCCCATTTGGGCCAGTGCTGGCACGCTCATAAACAAATCATCAAGCCACAGGGTGTTGTCCTGAGGCCTGTTTCTGGCCAAGGTGCCATCCTTTAACCTAAACTGTTTGTTGCTAATAAAATCGATGTAATTATTTACCAATGGGTTCACATCGGTTTTTAGGCCTGCTTGTTTTGCTTTTATGAAGGCGGCACACAGGGCACCGGCAAAATCCAGGGCCTCCGGATGCAGCGTTTTAAGCATATCGGGGTCTTTAATATGCTTTGCAGGAAAATTTTCGGCCACATCTGCAATTAATTTAATGCGTTTGTTTGAATAATCGGCAAAATAGTTTTCGCCCGTAGCTTCATAGGCCAATAGCATACCGGCATAGGTAACGCCCCATTCATAACTGGTTAGTCTAAAGGCGCCGGGTTCAAACGTAATATCTACATCTTTGTTTTTTTTAAAGTCCGTTATTTCGGCCTTGGTAGAGGCATTAATTATTTTATCGGCACTATTTGCTTCAAGAAAATTATGCACCCGGTTTAAAACCTGTTTAATACTCTCATTTTGTGGCACTATGTAAGGCGTAGGATATTCTGGCTGAAGGGCATGCAACGGTGCCGTTGCGTCGTTAATCTGGGCAGCAGCATTAAAGCATATCAATAATGCAATAACGGGGGCGTTTATCATTTTTTTTTTTGAAAGCTTCATGATTTTATTTTTAAAAATGAATATTTTTTATTTATTGATAAGGATGTCTATAATAAGGCAACTAAAGGTTGTTTTCCAACAGATTAAAGAATTTGAACCCAAATATATTGGTTTACTTTTTTAAAAGCATCCTGTGCTATACTGTACTAAAAAAAGCGCTACAGTGAATGTTACCATAGCGCCTTTACAAACTTAATAAAACAAACTATTATTTAATTATCGTATCCTGGGTTTTGATCGTAAAGCCCTGGAACTGTTAAAAGTTCTTGAAGTGGAATTGGGTAAAGCAACGCGTTTTTATCGATGGTTCCAATACTGTTGGAGGCATCTTCAGCAGCTTTCCAATTGTTCATAATGGTTATAGCGTTACCAGACCTAATCAAATCGAACCATCTGGTGCCCTCGCCAAAAAACTCAGCCCTTCTATGCTCAAACAATTGTTGTAATGTAACGTTACTGGCATCTCTTGGCAAACCAGCACGCTCTCTAACGTCGTTTACAATGGCATCGACATCGGCTTGGGTGCCGCCGCCACTGTGCAATGTACATTCGGCCATTAACATTAGTACATCGGTGTATCTCATGGCTATGAAATCTACTCCCCAATCTTCTCTTCCGTTACCATATCTGGTTTTGTCGATGTATTTTTTAATAGTTGGACGGTCTGTATAAGTGCCAATATAGGTTCCTGAGGTTACGGTATAAGTATCAGCAATACCGAAAATGCGTCTCTTGTCGGTTGCGCTTAACAAATTTAAAAGCGATGCCGACATTGGGCGGTATTCCAAAGAGCCTTGTTGCGATAAACTCAATGAAGCAAAATATGGCTCATAACCTAATTCAACCATAAAATTTCCACCCACACTATTCCCTGTATTTTGAGTATAAGGGATAACCAATACGTTTTCCTTGTTGGCAATACCTTCAACAGTAAATATGGAAGCATAGGTTGGGGAAAACACATAAAGGCCACTTGTTTTGATGTCATTTAATTGTTGATAGGCTTTATCCCATTCATTTAAACCCAATGTAGATCCATCAATTCCGTAGTTTGGGCTAGAGCGTGTCATGTAAACTTGAGCCAACAATCCTTTTGCGCCATATTTTGTAACCCTACCAAAATTGGCAGCATCGTAGGATGGTGCTAAATTTGTAACCGCAAATTGTAAATCAGAAAGAATTAAATCATAAATTTCTGTAATGGGACTTCTGCCAATGGTTGAAACCTCTTGTGGGGATAGCGTATTTTTGATTAAAGGCACCCTGCCAAACCATCTTATCAAGTCGAAATAACAGAAAGCCCTTAAAAAACGTGCTTCCGCTTCCATATTGGTCCTATCGGCAACTACGGGTATAATGTCGCCCTTTGCCGCTAATTGCTCCAACAATTGATTGGCCTTGTAAATGGCGTTGTAGTTACTTACATAAGCTTCATTAATGTATCCGTTTGTACTTAAGGATGTGAAAAAATTATTGATGCCTTCCCAATCCCTTGATGCTTGGGTGGTTGCATAAAAATTGTCGGATCTGGTTTCACTTAAGTTCAATATTCTGTTTGCATAACCATACGTTCCCGTGCCATGAAATGCTATGGAATAGGTGGCATTTCTGGCTTGGATAAAATCGTTTTGCGTAGAGTAAAAATTCTCTGTGGTGCCTTGTGATAAAGGAATTTGATTTAGTTCTTCTTCACATGAGACTAAAACGAGGAATGCAAAAATATTTGCTATTAGATAAATATGTTTTTTCATAGTAATTTTAATTAAAATTAATGTTAAGTCCTACTACTAATGATTTTGCCAATGGAGCACCACCGTAATCTGCTGGAACTGGGTATCTACTATCGCTACTTCCCGATGTATTTGTTGCTTCTGGGTTAAAACCACCGTCGTATTTATCCCAATAGAACCAGTTTTCAAGACTTAAATATAATCTGGCATTATCAATTCGGCTAATAGATTTTAACGCTTTTGAAAGGTCATAGCCTAATGTGATGTTTCTTATACTTACATAATCCGATTTATATAGCCAATCGGTATTGGGCACATACCCAAAATTTGTTTTCCAGTTACCTCTTACAGCAGGATCGACATCTAAGTTGTTTTCAACGGCTCCCATGCCAGTACGGTTAATGCCCCGGCTTAACAAACTATAAATATAACCTCCATTTTGTCCTTCAACCAAAACATTCAAATCAAAATCTTTGTATTTAAAGGTATTGGTAACGCCCCAAGTATATTTTGGTGTTGGGTTTCCTAAATCTACCCTATCATCGGTGGTTATTTTTTTATCGCCGTTCTGGTCAACATAGCGGGGGTCTCCTAAAACCAAGGCTTTACCGCCCCATGTGGTACCTCCAGCATCAATATCAGCTTGCGTAACCACACCGTCTTGTTTTATTCCAAAAATGGTGTACATGGGCTTGCCAACCTCAAGTTTGTAAAATGGCACGCCACCGCCCCAACTAGAACCAATTTCAATTTTGTCTTGATCTGGACCTAAAGCCAATACCTTGTTTTCGTTATGGCTAATGTTTGCTGAGGTTTTCCATTGAAAATCGTTATTGCTTATGTTAACGCTTGTTAGTTCAAACTCCCATCCTGTATTTTCAACTTCACCTATGTTTGAAAGGTAACTGGTGTACCCTGACGATGCCAACGCAGGAACTTGCAATAAAAGGTCGGTATTTGTTTTTTTATAATAATCAAAAACCCCTGTGATCCTGTTTTTTAATAAACCGAAATCCATCCCTATATCATTTGTTTTTGATTCTTCCCAGTGTAGGAAAGGATTAGGTATTCCAGATACGCCTTGTCCCAACCCAGTAGCACCGCCTAATGCGTAATTGTAACTGCCCAAAGTTGAGAACGCAGCATAGTTGCCAATGTTGTTGCTACCGTTTATACCAGAGCTTCCCCTTAGTTTTAATTCGCTCAACCAACTAACATTTTTCATAAAATTTTCTTCGGTAACACGCCATCCCAATGATACTGAAGGGAATGTGCCCCAGCGTTGTTCAAAACCAAATTTTGATGAGCCATCACGCCTTAAACTCGCAGAAAGCAGGTATTTTTCCTTGTAATCGTATTGAAGCCTTCCGAAATATGAAATTTGAACATTTTTTTCAGAATTTGTATAACCTATTGAACCATTTGGTAAGGTTTGGATGGTAAAGCTGTTGTAGAGATTTCCAGAAGACAGACTCGATCTGGTTATCTGGTAAGCACTGTAAGATTGACCCGCAAGTAAAGTAACATTATGGGCATCAGCTATTGTTGTACGATAGGTTAATGTGTTTTCATTAACAATATTTTGTCTTCTATATGTGCTGTATCCACCTCTTATACTTGTTAATACATCGTTTGGGGTATAAGTTTCGGTTGTGTTATCCGAATTATCGAAATTGATGGTACTTTTTAGTGTTAGGTTATTGAAGATGTTGTAACTGGCATAACCTGAAAGTAGATTTCTAAACATTGAGTTTTTCCCTACCCTGCTTAAAAGGGGCAACATGTTGGTTGTGCTGCTTCCCCAAGCATATTTCGTAGTATATTTTTCGCCATTTTCATTTACGGTACTTTCAAATACAGGAGTCGCTCCAAGGGCTTTGTGTATTACATTGTCCTTACCTTCAACACCTGGGTCGTTTTTTATAGAATAGGAAGGCGAAATATTGATGCCAATTTTAAAGCTATCCGATAGATTGATGTCAACATTGGCTCTGGCCGAATACAAACTGTAATCCGTACCAATAATATAACCTTTGTTTTTTTGATAATTTCCTGAAACATAATAATTTACCGCGTCGGTTGCTCCAGATGCTGATACCTGATAGTTGTTAAATTCGCCTCTACGGAAAATAATGTCTTGCCAATTAATATAATCTAATCCTGGGTGACCTGGAACGTCCCAGCGTGGGTCGTACATGAAGCCAGTATTGAACTCGTTTGGTCCCAAATCAGGGTTTCTGGCCGCATTATAAAGTACGCGCCGTTCATCTACGGTCTGGTCGGCAGATGCGCCCGCTATTCCTGAAGCTACCCATTGAGTGTCTATCATATTTTTAGCTCTATCTATCCATCCTTCGGCACTTAACATGTCAACTCTTTTTACTTCTTTTGAAACTCCTGAATAGGTATTAAATGTAAATTTCGCTTTTCCTGATTTACCTCTTTTTGTGGTTATTAAAACGACACCGTTTGAAGCCCTAGAACCATAAATGGCAGCGGCTGCGGCATCTTTTAAAATCTCAACCGATGCAATATCATTTGGGTTCATATTGTCCAACGGACTACCGTTTCCAAAACCGCCACTACTTGACGATCCTTCGGTATGAATTGGAAATCCATCAATGACATATAAGGGCTCATTGCCCGCAGAAATAGATCCTGTACCGCGGATATTAATGCTAAACGGTTGCCCTGGCAAACCTGAGGTTTGTTTAACGCGAACACCCGCAATTTGACCAATAAGTCCTTGGTCAACCCTAGAAATAGGCCGCTCTACAAAATTTTCGGTTTTAATTGATGATACCGCGCCTGTGGTCATGGTTCGTTTTTGCGTACCATACCCCACTATTACCACCTCGTCCAAAACTTCATCATCGGTTTCTAAAGAAATATTGTATGTGTTGGCACTTCCAACCACAAGTTCTTTAGATTTAAAACCAACATAAGAAAACACCAGGGTTTGGCCAGCAGTTGCAGAAATACTATAATTGCCATCAAAATCGGAACTCGCTCCTTTTTTTGTTCCTTTTATAATGATATTAACACCTGGTAATGGCAAGTTGGAGAGATCTGTAACTGTCCCCGAAACCTTTTTTTCCTGAGCAAATGTTGATGTATGCATGAAAGCAAACATGAACAAACTCATTAATAGAATTAATTTGTTTTTCATATAACATTTAGTTTAGTAATTATTGAAACCAAATCTATTTATTAGAAATTGTTGTTCCATCCTGCTCTTACCTGTTAACAATCAATAAGTTAGTTTATGTGCCATCTAACTATTTGTTATTCAGTCACATAGTTTTAACAAATTTTTATGAAAATATTTTCTTTAAAATTAAATTTTAGTAATCGATTACAATTTTCTGTGTTTTTTAGATGATTTAACATATCATTTTTAAATTTAAACAGGATGCCACAGGATAGCAATTTTAAAAATCGGAGTTATTTTTAAAGACTGAAAAAAATAAACGATGAACATCCTTAAAGTAGCCCTCATGGCATGCGTGTTAAGTCATTTTTCATGCAAGGTGAATGACCACAACCTTAAAACAACCGAAATAAAAGTGGAAGCACCTTTTAAAATGCCCACTATCAAAATTCCAGATTTTAGCAATTGCAAGCAGTTTTTAATTACCGATTTTGGTGCCGTTCTAGGGGATAAGGAACTCATTTCCAAGGCCATTGCCGATGCTATTACAGAGGCCAATAAAAATGCTGGCGGTGTTGTGGTTATCCCCGAAGGTGAATGGATAACGAAAAAAATACATTTAAAAAGCAACGTAAACCTTCATTTGAACAAAGGTGCGGTATTACTTTTTTCTGAAAACCCACAAGATTATTTGCCCGCAGTGCACACCACTTGGGAAGGCATGGAATGTTATAACTACTCACCGCTCATTTACGCGTTTAATTGTGAAAACATTGCCATTACGGGCCCAGGCAAGCTAAAAGCTAAAATGGATGTTTGGGAAAAATGGTTTGCCCGCCCCGAACCGCACATGCAGAGTTTAAAACGGCTTTACAATTTGGCCGCTTACAACAAACCTGTTGCGCAACGCCAAATGGTAAACGATACCGCCCATTTTCGGCCACAATTTATACAGTTTAACCGCAGCAAGCATATTTTGCTGGAAGGTGTTTCCATAGAAAACAGTCCGTTCTGGACCATTCACCCTTACCTTTCCAAAGACGTTGTTATTAGAAACCTGAATGTATATGCCCATGGCCACAACAACGATGGCGTGGACCCAGAAATGAGCGAAAATGTGTTAATTGAAAATTGCGTTTTCGACCAAGGTGATGATGCCATTGCGGTAAAATCGGGCAGAAACCAAGATGCTTGGCGCTTAAACACCCCCTGTAAAAATATTGTGATGCGCCATTGCACCATGAAAAACGGGCACCAGTTATTGGCCATTGGCAGCGAACTATCTGGCGGTATAGAAAACGTGTTTGTTGAAAATTGTAAGGTGGTTGATGGCGCTAAAATGTTCCATTTGGTGTTTATAAAGACCAACGAGCGCCGTGGTGGCTATGTAAAAAACATTTATGTTGAAAACATTCGCGCAGGTGCCATACAAAATGGCATACTTGGTATCGAGACCGATGTTTTCTACCAATGGCGCGACTTAGTACCGACCATTGAAAGGAGATTGACCCCTATTCACGATGTTTATTTAAAAAATGTGAAAGCAACCAAAACAGAATTCCTGTCGCGCATTTTAGGTCAAGAAGCCCTTCCTGTAAAAAATATTTTCCTGAACAATGTTGAAGTGGATTCAATAAGCCAACAAAAACACATCCATGAGCATGTTTTAAATTTTAGCACAACCCCAAATTAGAGTTGCTTATTGGCAGGCCATAGCAGGATGCCACAGGATAGAATATATAAACACAAACCTTATTTTTATTGAAAATAAAATAGATTTAGATGAAATTTATTAAAACCACGCTTCTGGCAATGTTGATTGTTTTGAATTTTTCTTGTAAAATGAACCGTTCCAAAACAGAAAACAGTTCAAAAAACAATGCTGTTCCAATGATGGAAACAGGCAAGGAAAGTTCTCTGGCAAAGGTTTGGATTGACGCCTCAACTGGCCATAAAATAGAAAAACTGGTGCATAGGGACGGAAACAATAGCAGCTTTTATTTCCATAACAATCCGTTTTTGAAATCTAAGGATGGAAACACTGATTTAATGGTTTTTTCTGGCAGAACCGAAGCAGGCAACCAATATTTCACGGTTAATTTGAAAACAAAAGACATTCAGCAAATTACAGATACCAACGGAAACAAGCGCGGTGAAATCTTGGGCACAAAAACCCGTAAAGTATTTTATATGGTGAACGACAGCGTGTTTTCAACCCATATAGATACGCACCAAACAGATTTCATCTATAAATTTGATGATGATGTTATAGGCTCCATCACTACTTTAAATGCCGATGAAACGCTTTTGGGCGGTGCCTTAATAACCAAGGAGGAAAACGAGATTTTCAAAAAAAACCCTTCAAAATCAAGTTATTTCGATAAAATCTACGAAGCGAAACTTGAAAGAAGTTTAATAACCATTAATGTAAACACCAAAGCCTACAGCCATCTGTATTCTGAAAATGCTTGGTTAAACCACATTCAGTTTTCGCCAACAAACCCAGCCTTACTAATGTATTGCCATGAAGGCCCATGGCATAAGGTTGATAGAATTTGGACCATGGACATTACCGCAAAACAAAACCAGCTCATCCACAAAAGAACGGTAGATCGCGAAATTGCGGGCCATGAGTTTTTTAGTCCGGATGGAAAAACCATTTGGTTCGATCTTCAAATACCGCGGGGGGAAACCTTTTACTTGGCAGGAAAACATATTGAAACAGGCGCTGAAACACGTTATGCTTTAAAACGGGACGAATGGTCCATTCACTATAACATAGCGCCCGACCAAAAAACCTTTGCCGGCGATGGTGGCGATGAAGGGCAGGTGGCCCGTGCCAAAGACGGTAGGTGGCTGTACCATTTCACGCCAAAAGGTGATAGTTTGGTTTCAAAAAAATTGGTGAACATGAAAAACCATGATTACGATTTGGAGCCCAACGTACATTTTTCGCCGGATGGGAAACAAATTATCTTTAGGGCCAATTTTGAAGGAAGTACGCAAATTTATGCTGTGGATATTAAAAAACCCTCAAATGAATATGATGCCAAATAAAAATTCAATAGTCCTTTTAGCTTTAAGTGTCTTTGCCTTGTTGAACCTGCAAGCACAAAACAATACCGTTTGGCCCGAAAACACCTCGCAAACAAAACCTTGGGCACGCTGGTGGTGGATGGGTAGCGCGGTTGATAGCGCTAATTTAAGGTCTAGCTTAATCGATTTTCAAAAAGCGGGCCTAGGCGGGGTAGAAATTACACCCATTTATGGTGTAAAAGGACAAGAAGCAAACTTTATTGATTTCCTATCGCCAAAGTATCTCGAAATGCTGGACTACACCATTAAAATTGCCGATAACCTAAATATGCAGGTTGATATGGTTTTAGGAACCGGGTGGCCCTATGGTGGCCCGCAGGTTACCGGGCCTTACGCCGCCACAAAACTGGTTATAGAAACATTTGGGGTGAAGAAAAACGAACAGATAAGCAAAACCATAACCGTTGATGCCACCAAGGAAAAAATGCCCGCAGAACTGCTGCACGTTTTGGCTTATGGCAAAAACGGAACTTTTATAGATTTAACAAACCAATTGAACGGCAAACAACTAAACTGGAAGGCCAAAAAAACAGATTATACCGTTTATGCCGTATTTGCAGGCAAAACAGGGCAACAGGTTAAGCGTGCCGCTCCCGGTGGCAAGGGTTACACATTGGACCATTATTCAACCGAGGCCTTAAACGCTTACGTGCAACCTTTCAACAAAGCTTTTCAAACGATTGAAAACCAACCCAGGGCCATTTTTAATGACAGCTACGAAGTGTATGGCACCGATTTTACGCCCCAATTTTTTCAGGAATTTGAAGAACGCCGTGGTTACGATTTAAAAAAATACATGCCACAGCTTTTGAACAAGGAGGACGGGCCAATAAGCAACAGGATAAAAAGCGATTACAGGGAAACCATATCCGATTTATTGCTGAATAAATTTGATATGCCCTGGACGGCATGGGCCCATTCCAAAAACCTCAAAACAAAATTGCAGGCACATGGCTCGCCCGGGAATTTGTTGGATTTATATGCCTCAGCCGACATTCCGGAATGTGAAACCTTCGGCTCTATGCCGTACGACATCCCCGGGTTTAGGCGCGATGCGGAAGATATTAGGGAAGGCGATGCTGATCCTGTGATGCTTAAATTCTCATCATCGGCGGCACATATTTCAGGCAAACAACTTACCTCCTCAGAAACCTTTACATGGTTGCGCGACCATTTTAAAACGGCTTTATCACAATGCAAGCCAGAGGTTGAGGATTTATTGCTAAATGGCATCAACCATGTGTTTTTGCATGGTTCAACGTATTCACCAAAAGAAGCGGTATGGCCAGGTTGGAAATTCTACGCATCGGTCAATTTTAATGCTACCAACACTATATGGGAAGATGCGTCTGCCCTATTTTCATATATAGCAAATTGCCAATCGATGCTTCAAACAGGAAAGCCGGATAACGAAACCTTACTTTACTGGCCCATTTACGATACTTGGGGCAAAAATTTAGGAGGTAATTTGTTTTTTCAATTTAAAATCCATTCACTGGATGAATGGTTGCACAATACACCATTTTACAGCACAACAAAAAAATTAATGGAAAACGGTTATGGTGTCGATTTTATTTCCGATAAATTCATAGCGCAGGCCACTGCTAGAAACGGACGTATTGTTTTACCGGGCGGTACTTACAAATCGCTGGTAATTCCGCCATGCGAAAAAATGCCATTAAAAACCTTGGAAAAATTGATCGCCCTAAAAAAGGAAGGCGCCAACATTATTTTTGGAGGGTTGCCACAAACCATACCGGGTTTTCACGATTACGAAGCCCAAACCTCAAAAATGTTGGCTGCCATTTCAAACAATCAGGACCTTGTAAACCCCACTTCAAACTTATTTCAAGATTTGGAAATTGCCCATGTTTACCCAGAAACCTTGGTTAAAACGGGCTTGAAATTTATTAGAAGAGATGTTGATGGCGAAAAAATATACTACTTAGTAAATCATACATCTAAAGTAATAGATGATTTTATTCCATTAGCAATTGCCAATAAAGAGGTATTGATTTTAAACCCTTTAACCAAAGCTTATGGTAACGCCACCGTTAAAAAAACAGATAAAAACACCTTGGTAAAGCTTCGCTTAGAACCTGGGCAATCGTTCCTTCTTAAAACTGAAAACACAAAATCGCAACAAGATTGGAAATATTACGAAGCAGCCAACAAACCAATTCCTTTAGAAGGCGAATGGACGCTTGTTTTTGAAAAAGGAGGCCCGGAATTGCCGCCTTCAGCAAAAATGGATACCTTAAAATCTTGGACAAATTTAAGTGACAAAGCCGAAGCCTTTTCGGGAACCGCAACTTATACCTTACAATTTGATGCCCCAAATATGGAAGCCGATAATTGGCATTTGAATTTAGGCGATGTTCGGGAAAGTGCCAAGGTTTGGCTTAACGGAAATGATATCGGAACGGTTTGGTCGGTACCGTTCAGCATCCATTTAGGGCCACTTAAAAAAGGAAAAAACGAGCTGAAAATACAGGTCACCAATTTACCGGCCAATAGAATTCGCGCCAAGGAAATGCGGGGTGAAGCATGGAAAATTTTCTACGAAATAAATATGGTAAACAAAGATTACGAAACATTTGATGCTACCAAATGGCGCCCGATGCCTTCCGGATTATTGGGGCCTATTTCCATAACGCCATTAAAACAAATTAAATAACGCTAATCAATTCACAATGAAAAAAAATATATTGTATTTAAGCTTAAGCCTTATCATAACGTCCATAAGTTTTGCCCAACAACCTTTTAACAAAAAAGAGGTGTTGGCCCAAATGGAACTGGCCAACAAATACTTTATGGAAAAATGGCCCGATGTGGGCAAAACCATCGTAACCAATAAAGAACGCCCCAGCCATATCTGGACCCGTGGGGTGTATTACGAAGGGTTGATGGCATTGCATGACATTTACCCAAAAGAGGCTTATTACGATTATGCGTATGCTTGGGCAGAATTTCATAAATGGGGATTTAATGGTGGAAATACTACCCGAAATGCCGATAATTATTGCGCGGCACAAACCTATATTGATCTGTACAATTTAGAACCGGACGCCAAAAAACTAAAAAATACAAAGGCGTGCATAAACATGTTGTTGAACACGCCTCAATTGGATGATTGGTCGTGGATAGATGCCATACAAATGGGCATGCCCGTTTTTGCAAAATTGGGGGTTCTGGAAAACGACCATCGGTATTATGAAAAAATGTACGATATGTATATGTTTACTCGGGACAAACATGGCGATAACGGACTATATAACCCAAAAGACGGCCTTTGGTGGCGCGATGCCGACTTCGATCCGCCTTATACAGAACCCAATGGTGAAGATGCTTATTGGAGCCGTGGTAATGGTTGGGTGATTGCGGCATTGGCAAAAACCTTGTCAATAATCCCAAAGGATGCGCCACACAGGGAGCAATATGTGAACGATTTAAAAGCGATGGCAGAAGCCCTCATCCCAATTCAAAGAAAAGATGGTTTTTGGAACGTAAGCCTACACGACCCCAAACATTTTGGCGGCAAGGAAACCTCTGGCACCGCCTTGTTTGTTTACGGCATGGCGTATGGCATTAACAATGGTATTTTAGATAAAGCAAAATATTTGCCCGTAATTGAAAAAGCGTGGAATGCCATGACCAAAGAGGCTTTACATGATAATGGCTTTTTGGGCTATTTACAATCTACCGGAAAAGAGCCAAAGGATGGGCAACCACTATCGTACGATAAAATTCCGGATTTTGAGGATTATGGTTTAGGGTGTTTTTTATTGGCTGGAGCTGAGATTTATAGGATGAAATAATTGTTTTAATAGGTTAGTCCCAGTGAAATTTTAACTTTATTGGGACTAATTTAAATTTCTAGATGAGAATGAACAAAGCCATAAAAATATTAATTATAGGAGTATCATTAGTGCTATTCGCTCAAACATCTACTTCTCAAAATAAAGAAATTGCCCTATGGAAAAACGTTCCGGGAGCCATCGAAAATGAAACTTATAAAGAAGAATTCAGGTTAGATGACAACGGCAACCCAAACGCCATTAGAAAAGTTACAGAACCCACGCTCAAGGTTTTTTTGGCAAACAACAACAATTCAAAAAACACGGCGGTAATTGTTTGTCCCGGCGGTGGTTATACCGTTTTGTCGCATGATAAAGAAGGTGATAAAATTGCCGAATGGTTAAACGCCATAGGCATTTCTGCTTTTGTTTTGAAGTACAGGTTGCCAAGTGATCTTATTATGGAAGACAAAACCATCGGGCCACTTCAAGATGCACAAGAGGCTATTAGAACCTTGAGAAGAAATGCAAAGGAATGGCATTTAGACCCCAATAAAATTGGCATTATTGGTTTTTCGGCCGGTGGGCATTTAGCTTCAACCGCATCTACACGTTATAATGATACGGTTTATGCTTCCGATGGAACCAGTGCGCGCCCCGACTTCTCCATGTTGATCTATCCCGTTATTTCTATGGAAGATGGCATCACGCACCAAGGTTCAAAAGAAAGTCTGTTGGGAAAAAATCCTTCCGAAGCATTCATTGAAAAATATTCAAATGAAAAACAGGTTGATGAAAATACACCGCCAACTATTTTGATTCATGCTACCGATGATGGCGCCGTACCTGTTGAAAATAGCATCAACTATTACCTAGCCTTAAAAAAACACAAAGTACCTGCCGAAATGCACATATATGAAAATGGCGGGCATGGTTTTGGCTTGGGCAGGTTTGGCACACACCTTAATTGGCCAAAAGCGTGTGAAAACTGGCTGATTGCCAACAACTTTATTCCTGAAAAGGAAATCTACATGTTCTCCTATTTTAAGGGAAACGGTGAAGACGGTTTGCATTTGGCCTTTAGTGAAGATGGCTATAAATGGGAAGCCTTAAAAAACGACACCTCTTTTTTAACACCCGAAGTTGGCAAGGATAAACTAATGCGCGACCCCTGTATTATAAAAGGCGGCGATGGTTTGTACCACATGGTTTGGACGGTGAGTTGGACCGATAAAGGCATTGGTTATGCCTCCTCAAAAGATTTAATTAATTGGTCCGAACAAAAATTCATCCCGGTGATGGAACACGAAAAAGGCACACGGAACACTTGGGCTCCAGAAATAACCTTTGATGAAACTTCAAAAGAATATATGATTTATTGGGCCTCAACTATTGAGGGGAAATTTCCGGAAACCCAATCTACCGAAGATAACGGCTACAACCATAGGATGTATTACACGGTTACAAAAGACTTCAAAACGTTTGGCAAAACCCAATTGTTATACGATCCCGGATTCAATGTGATTGATGCCAGCATTCAAAAACATGGCAATAAATTCGTGATGTTCTTGAAAGATGAAACCAAAAATCCGGTACAGAAGAATTTAAGGGTAGCTTATAGCGACCACCTAACGGGCCCCTTTACCAAAGCCAGCGAACCTATTACGGGAAACTATTGGGCAGAAGGGCCTACCGCCATTCAACTTGACGGCAATTGGATTGTCTATTTTGATAAATATACCGAAAAAAATTACGGGGCCATCCAATCTAAGGATTTAAAAACTTGGGAGGATATTTCAGATAAAATACAGTTTCCAACAGGTGCTAGACATGGCAGTGTTTTTACAATTTCAATAAAAGAATTAAAGGATATTAAACCTAATTTTTAAGATACTATTTTAAAATATTGAACATCTTCATGTTTTTGTATTGCCTTTAGGTTGATTTTCAATTAACAAATGGATATTTTCCTATACATTTTAAAAAACTTGCAAGTACAATTTATATTGATTATATGTGTTTTATTTAAGTTCAGTTACTCCAAAATTTTGAATAATTTCAGTGGCAAATATGTTTTTCTTAATTTAAACCACAAAAAAAGCTCCCAATTTCTTGGAAGCTTTAATTTTTTTCGTGACCTCGACTGGATTCAAACCAGTAACCTCTTGAGCCGTAATCAAGTGCGCTATTCAGTTGCGCCACGAGGCCTTTTTTGTGGGTGCAAATATAATATTTTTATTAAAACTCTACCAATTTTTTTTCAATTTTGTATTTCATTACTTTTGGAGTTAATTTTATTGATACCATTAATTAAATAAACCTGTATGGACATTATCTTAAACCCCTGGCCGTGGTATGTTTCTGGCCCGTTGATTACTACCGTTATGGCACTGTTGCTTTATTTTGGAAAAACTTTCGGCATGTCGTCAAACCTAAAAACAATGTGTACCATAGCGGGTGCAGGAAAAGTTTCAGAGTTTTTTAAATTTAATTGGAAAGAACATTCATGGAACTTGGTGGTAGTTGCAGGTGCCATTATTGGTGGCTACATAGGAAGCCATTATCTGTCAAACCAAAGCACCACGAATTTAAACCCTGAAACGGTAAAGGAACTTAAAAATCTTGGTTTTGATAATATTGGCGCGCATTTAGTACCTGCTGAAATTTTTGATTGGGAAGTGGTTTTCTCTGTAAAAGGGCTCTTGATTTTAATTATTGGAGGTTTTTTGGTTGGCTTCGGAACGCGTTATGCCGATGGTTGCACTTCCGGACATGCCATTAGTGGGCTTAGCAGTTTGCAAAAGCCTTCGCTGGTAGCGGTTATTGGCTTTTTTATTGGCGGCCTTATCATGGCCAATTTTATTTTACCTCTTATTTTTTAAGCTTATGAACTATTTAAAATTTTTGATAATTGGTGTTTTTTTCGGAATTGTCCTCGTAAAATCGGAGGCTGTTTCTTGGTACCGTATATATGAGATGTTCAGGTTTCAGTCCTTTCACATGTATGGTATTATAGGAACTGCCATCATAACCGGGATTTTGTTTCTTCAACTTTCAAAAAAAGGCATTAAGGGCAAGAATATTTTAGTACCAAAAAAAGAAAACGGTTTTACCCGTTATATTATTGGCGGTACTATTTTTGGGTTGGGTTGGGCCTTAATTGGAGCCTGTCCCGGGCCACTATATATTTTATTGGGCACCGGTGTTTTAAGCATGGCGGTGGTTATAGCCGCAGCCATGTTGGGCACTTTTGTGTACGGCATTTTGAAAAATAAATTGCCCCATTAATT
Source organism: Mariniflexile maritimum (assembly GCF_009746565.1). Taxonomy (GTDB): domain Bacteria; phylum Bacteroidota; class Bacteroidia; order Flavobacteriales; family Flavobacteriaceae; genus Mariniflexile; species Mariniflexile maritimum. The sequence goes on along the minus strand of NZ_WRPN01000001.1, from coordinate 119,536 downwards.
TTAAGATCAAAGGTTGCCATAAAGTGCTTTCGTTTTTGTAAATTTGAATTGGTTGAAAAACCAAGGATACCGTTTAACTTAACAGCCATATTATGAAAAAAAACATGGGAAGTACCGACAAAGGCATTCGCGTTTTCATTGCCATACTTATTGCGCTATTGTATTATTTCAATGTTATAGAAGGCACTTTGGCCTATATACTAATGGCATTGGCTATTGTGTTCTTAGTAACCAGTTTTGTTAGTTTTTGTCCACTTTATACGCTTTTAGGCATAAACACTTGTAAATTAAAAAAATGACAACAACGCTCAAGGTGCAAAACATAAAATGCCAAGGTTGCGCCCATACCATTACCACCAACCTATCAGGTTTAAATGGTGTTGAAGCTGTTTCGGTAACTACCGATAGCCAATCTGTGGCGATTCAACATAAAAATGAAAATGTTCTGGCGGAAGCAAAAAAAATGCTCGTTTCGTTAGGTTATCCCGTAAATGGGGATAACGCCCCTTGAAGCGAAATTTTTGTTTGATGTTATATGGGATGTTAGCTAATTTTGTTCTTATTTTATAAAAAATAGTATTAAACGCACTTTATATTAGATACATTTGCACCTTTCTTATAAAGAAATTTCCATGCGTTACAAATACTATCTGGCAGTTATAACAGCTTTTACCATTTGGGGCTTTTTTAGCTTGGTCCTTAAATCGCTCGATGCGTTTCCTGCATTTGATATCTTAATTTTCCGTGCACTCATATCGGTAAGTATCATGTTGTTGGTTTCGTTGGTTTTACGCCCCAAAGTTTTAAAAAAAAATATCAAGATTTACCAAACCCTATCAAAAAACAAAAAACGGCAAGTATGGATTGTAAACCTTTTAAGCGGATTGTTTTTAGCGCTTAACTGGTTTATTTTTATTTATGTCATGAACCATGTAAGCGTAAGTGCCACCTCGTTGGCATATCTTATTTGCCCTATTTTAACCATGGTATTGGCCTATTTCATTTTAAAGGAAAGGCTCTTCAAAATTCAATGGTTTTCGGTTTTTTTAAGTTTGGTAAGCTGTTTAATATTGTCGCTTGGAAATTTCACCGACTTATTTTACAGCATGATCATTGCTTTTACTTATGCCATTTATTTAGTTCTGCAAAGAAAAAACCAAGAAATTGATAGGTTTATGGTGTTAACCCTGCAAATAGGTGTTGCTGTTGTATTATTGCTTCCCTTTGTTCCTATTTATATTTCTGATATTGAAAAAACAAGCTTTTTCTATGCCATTATTGTTTTAATTGCTTTGGTGTTTACCATCGTTCCCATGTATCTAAATATTTATGCTTTAAAAGGACTTAATTCGTCGGTAGTAGGTATTTTCATCTACCTAAACCCTATTATCAACTTTCTACTGGCAGTTTTTTATTTTAAGGAGCACATTGGTTTTTTACAAGGACTAAGCTTCAGCCTTATTGGAATTTCTGTAATTATTTTTAACATCCCAAACTTTAAGAGCCAATTGAGCAAACGAAAGGCCACCCACGTTAAAATTTAATACTGATTTTAACCAGATGAAGCATCCAATTAAGGCCTACAAGAAAGTTACTACTCTTCGTATTTCAATATTTCACGGTCGTAAAACTCGGTTGCCAGTTTAATCATGCTTTCGGTTTCCGATACCAATTCGTTTTCATCCTCATCGTCAAAATCCTCAAACCACTCCAGTTCGTCGTTTTCAAGGTTGATTATAAATCGTGGGAATTCGGTATGAATTACATAAATAGCATTTGGAAAGTCGGTGTTATCACCAAGAATAAATTTAGGTAGTGCCATGGTTTTTTGTGGATTTTTGTGGTTGTTGGTTAATAGATTTTATTTGCTAACTGTTGGTCAATATGAGTTTTTTAGTAAGATAATTGAAGCGTATATACAATAAAATGGCGGCAGTTGTTAAGCCGGCCAATAAGCCCAACCAGATACCAAAACTTCCGTAAGCGGTTTCCTTCCCAAGAAACCAGCTTATTGGAAAACCGATAAGCCAATATGAAACAAAAGTGATTATTGTGGGTATTTTTACATCTTGTAAACCCCGTAACGCACCCAGAACTAGCACTTGAATACTGTCGCTTAATTGAAAAATGGCCGCGGCAATCAATAATTTTGAAGCGATGCCGACAACTTCGGTGTTATCGGCCAGATTTTTGGCGTCATCAAAATCGACATACAGTTTTGGAAGTTGGTTATGGAATATAAAAAACAGAAACGCAAAAATTAATGCCATGATGATGCCCAATAAAAATATGGAATAGGCAATACGCCGTAAATTCACATAATTTTGCAATCCTTTTTGATTGCCAACACGAATCATGGCGGTTACGCTAAAACCGGTTGCCACCATAAAGGTCATAGAGCTTAAATTTAGGGCTATTTGGTTTGCCGCCTGCGGATTTTTTCCCAACAACCCGCTCATCCAAATGGCCGCCGTAAATACACCCACCTCAAAAAACATCTGCATCGCACTGGGCGACCCCAAACTAAGCAGTTTTTTTAGCATTAATTTATCGAGAACAAAAAATTTGATTTGGGCAACAAATGCTTTCGATTTTTCTTTCTTGTGAAGCAAGGCCCACAAATACCACACCATGGCAAATCTTGAAATTAGCGTACCGTAAGCAGCACCAACAATACCAAGTTCGGGAAATCCAAATTTTCCGAATATGAGCACATAGTTAAATACAATGTTTAGGATATTGGCCAATATGGTTGCGTACATAGGGTAGCGCGTCATGGAAAGCCCATCACTAAACTGCTTAATGCCCTGGAAAACAATAAGCGGTAATAATGAAAATGCCACCAAATCAAGATACGGAATTGCCAATTCTACTACTTCAACAGGTTGCTTCATGAAGTACATAAGCGGTTTTGCCAAAAGCACCAGTAAAAAAAGGGAAACGCCTAAAACGGTACACAAAAAAAGGCCGTGTTTAAAGGTCGATTTTCCTTTTTCAAAATCATGCTCCGCATCGGCTTCAGCAATTAACGGTGTAATAGCCGTTGAAAACCCAATGCCCAAAGACATGGCAATAAACATAAAACTGTTACCCAAGGATACCGCAGCAAGTTGGGCAGTACCTAATTGCCCTACCATCACGTTATCTATAAAACCTACAAATGTATGGCCCAACATACCCAGCATAACAGGTGCTGCGAGCTGCCAATTATATTTAAACTCTTTGGTGTAATTTTTTAATTGCATCCGGCAAAAGTAAGGTTTAGCGATTGCTTTTTATCGATTAAAAAGTATCTTTTTACAAATAAACTTTAAATGAATCTGTAAATTTATCTGATTTAATGTTTGGAACAAAAACATAATCACAATCATTCAAATTAGAGTGTACTCCAAAATTTTCAATTTTTGATAATCCTAAAAGTTTATTTTTATTTTTCTTAATCCTAAATATTGAATAATTCAGTTCATCCAATATGGCTTTAATGTTATTTTGTCTATGAAACCTAATACTATTTTTCAACTCATCATAAACAGGCAATATTTCCATTAATATAAATGGGTTACTGTCATGTATTTGCTTTTTAAAACTTTGTAAAACTTCAAGTTCAGAGCCTTCAACATCAATTTTAAGAATAGAAATTTTATCGAAATCAATTGTATTCAGTAAGGTTTCTACATTAAATAAGGGAATAAACGCTTTATGCAAAATTTTATTTTCCCTGAAATTACTAAGAATGGACGCTGAACTATCGGTTACATTATCTTCGTAAAAGTGAAGCGCACCTATTTCGGTTTTTGTTGAAATTCCAACCGGCAATATCGTCACATTTTTGATTGCATTGCGCTTAATTAATCTTTGCAAATAATGATTGCAACTAGGATTTGGCTCAAAACCAATATAATTTATGTCTTCATCAATACTTCTTAATTTCAAAAGTGTTTGCCCGATATTGGCACCAACATCAACAAATTTAGAAGACTCCATTTTTAATATGTTTTTAATTAAAACAATCATCCATTTTTCTTCCATCTTAACGTTAGCATATCCCAATCCGCCCATAATGGGGATTCTAAAATAGTTTCCAGAAAGTCTGATTGATAACGTAAAATTGAAAAAGGAAGCTATCTTTTTTAAAACAGGTTTGATGATTTCTTTCATGTGTCTCTATTGTTGTATTTTACCGGTCACATGGTTCTTCCATACTAGTTATTCCAATGGGTAACGAAATCTGGTTATGGAAGTTTCATATTATGCAAAACCAGATAAGTAACTGTTTATATTTTAGAAATTTGTTGTTTTGCCATTTCAAACTCCTGTACCATATCCGCAACAATTTGAGCAACTGGTTTAATATCGTGTATTAACCCTGAAATTTGTCCTATTTCCAGCTCTCCTTCAACCAAATCACCTTCAAACATCCCTTTTTTGGCACGTCCCCTACCCAACAGCTCCTTTAATTGCTCGGGCGTTGGTGTTTGTTTATAAAGTTCCTGCACATCATTATAAAATTTGTTTTTCAATAATCGTACTGGCGCTAATTCTTTTAAAGTAAGTTGCGTATCGCCTTCTTTGGCTGCAACCACCATTTTTTTAAATGCTTCGTGTGCCGAACTTTCTTCACTAGCCACAAACCTACTTCCCACTTGTACCCCATCTGCTCCCAACACCATGGCTGCCAACATGGCTTTTCCGGTAGCAATACCACCCGCTGCAATTAACGGAATATGTATGTGCTCCCTCACCATAGGTATCAAGGTTAAGGTCGTAGTTTCATCGCGCCCATTATGGCCACCGGCCTCAAACCCTTCGGCAACAACGGCATCAACGCCCGCTTCTTGGGCTTTTAGGGCAAATGCAACACTACTAACAACATGAACCACGGTAATACCGCGCTGTTGCAACCACGTTGTCCACGTTTTAGGATTTCCTGCGGAAGTGAACACAATCTTAACGCCTTCTTCAACAATAATATCCATAAGTTCCTGAACGTTTGGATACAGCATAGGTACATTTACCCCAAACGGGTTCTCGGTAGCTTTTTTACATTTTTGGATGTGCTCGCGCAGTACTTCCGGATACATGGAACCGGCACCTAATAATCCTAAAATGCCCGAATTGCTTGCTGCCGACGCCAATTTCCAACCACTATTCCAAACCATACCTGCTTGGATAATGGGATATTTTATATTGAATAACTCCGTAATTCTATTGGGCATTTACTGTTTGATGATTTTAAACGTTGCTGCGTTGTTTTTTGAATGAATTTTTAAAAGATAGAGTCCTTTTGAAAGGGATGAAACATCTAATTGATTGGTAACGGCATCCACAGAATGATGCAGAACCTGTTTCCCAAGCATATCAAATACCATAACTTTTAAGAACGTTTCATTTGAAGGCATTTTAAAATACAGATGCTCTTTTACTGGGTTTGGAAACACCTTTACACTGGTGTTGAAATCATCGCCCGCAACGCCTAATGTTAAATTGAGTGCCAATTGCAAATTTGGAATACCATAACCCAAAGCATAAGTGGGATAGCTAAATATTGAAGCCGACTGACGTACCAACTGCATGATTTCGGCATTTGTTTTATTGGGTAGGGCTTGCCATAAACAAACCATACCTCCAGCCATAATTGGCGCACTAAATGAAGTACCGCTGCGTGTTTCGATAGCGCCATTTTCTAAAATAACGTAACTTCCCTCCCCTTGGGCTACCACATCGGGCTTGTGTACAGATTGAAAGGCACTTCCAATTGAACTAAAGGTTGCATAATTACCGGCTGCCGTTACTGCGCCTACTGTAAAAACTCCCGCTGCATCGGCAGGCGCACCTACTATTTGCCAAGGTTTATTGCCATCATTCCCTGCCGAATTTACCAACAACATCCCTTTTTCAAAAGCAATGTTAGCGCCTTTGGTTATAAAGGTGGTATTGCCATCCATATCGGCAGTTGTGTGGTTATAATTTTCATTGTCAAAAGTAGTATAGCCCAAAGAGGTGTTAATAACATCTACGCCCAAACTATCGGCACGTTCAGCGGCTTCAACCCAATAACTCTCCTCTACGGGGTTTTCGCTATCATCATCCTCGGTTACAAATAAATAATACGATGCATCTGGAGCGGTGCCAACGTATTGATTTTCAATGTAACCTGCCATGGTGCTTAAAACCAAAGTACCATGACTGCTGGTAGTATTGGTATAAACATCTTCATCTTTACCAACAAAATCGTAGGTGCCCATTACCTGTCCAACCGTTCGCAATCTTTCAAAAGCACTTAGGGTGTTTACCCCGGGAAAGCCACTGTCCATCACAGCAACCGTCATGCCCGCACCTGTGTAATTTGACAAATGCAACTGGTTGGCATGAATCATTTCCACTTGATTGGCAGCAGTACCATAATTAAATGTTTCGAGGGTGCTTTCTGTTTTTGTTGGCGTTTTTTGCTTAACGGGTTTATTAAGGTTTAAACTTTTGTTGGCAAAATCGATGCGCTCTATAAACGGAAAACTGCTGGGTAAATTTTTAATATCGGTTTCGCTGCCCCTAACGTGTACCGCATTGAACCATTTCGATTTCGCCATTACGGTAATGCCAGTTGCAGATTTTAGTTGTGAAATGTACGCAGGATTTACTGGAATATCGCGATCGTCAATAGGGACATTATGGGCATTTTTTCTCGCTATTGCTTTTGCGGTTAATATATCTGTTAAACTAGAAATATTGGCAATGGTTGTTGCTTTATCTTTTAAATAAACCCAGGCATCTTCTTGCGCTAAAAGTGTGAAATGAGAGCACACGAGCATAACTAATAATAATCTTTTCTTCATATTATAGCAATTTTAATGGCCTAAGTTAGTAAATTACACCAGATCCAACTAATTCATCCTCTAAATACCATGCCACGAACTGTCCTTCGGTTATGGCAGATTGTAAAGTTTCAAATTCTACATATAATCCTGAAGCTACTTTATGCAACAGGGCTTTTTGCAGGGGTTGCCGATAGCGGATTCTTGCCATAACATCCATGGTTTCGCCTATTTGTAAAGCCAAATCCTCACGAATCCAATGTAATTCTTCGTTGGCAACAAACAGGGCTTTTTTTAACAATCCAGGATGTTCCTTACCTTGGCCCGTGTAAATAACGTTTTCCTCAACATCGGTATCAATCACAAAAAGCGGTTCTAAAGTGCCGCCAACCGCCAACCCTTTGCGTTGCCCTTTTGTAAAATAGTGGGCACCTTGATGCTTTCCTACGATGGTTCCGTATTCCATTTTGTAGTCTAATTTGCGCGACAAATAGGCAAGCTCATCTTCTTTGGAACTGAACTTGATTGAAACCTTGTTGTATATAGGATGGTTTTTGGGTATTTCAACAATATCGCCCGTTTTTGGTTTTAATTGCTGTTGAAGGAAATCGGGCAACTTTACCTTACCAATAAAGCATAGGCCCTGTGAGTCTTTCTTCCCTGCCGTAACCAAATCCAGTTCCAGTGCAATGTCGCGGACTTGAGGTTTGGTTAATGCGCCTATTGGAAATAAGGATTTAGCCAATTGTGATTGCGATAATTGACATAAAAAATAAGATTGATCTTTATTGTCATCAACGCCAGCAAGCAATTGGTAGAATACTTTCCCTTCTTTTTGGATGATGCCCTTTCTACAGTAATGGCCCGTAGCCACATAATCGGCTCCAAGTTCAAGGGCAATATCCATAAACACATCAAACTTTATTTCCCTGTTACAGAGCACATCGGGGTTTGGCGTTCTGCCCTTTTCATATTCCTTAAACATATAATCGACAATGCGCTCTTTATAAGCTTCGCTTAAATCGACTGTTTGAAACGGAATTCCCAACTTTTCCGCAACCAGCATGGCATCGTTACTGTCTTCCAACCACGGACATTCATTTGAAATAGTAACCGTATCATCGTGCCAGTTTTTCATAAACAAACCAATCACCTCGTACCCTTGCTGCTTTAATAAATAAGCTGCTACACTCGAATCAACCCCTCCTGAAAGTCCTATTATTACCCGTTTCATTATATAATTTATTGTGCAAATATATAAATTATATAGGATGAAATAGGTTAAGTTTCAAAGGGTTTTAAGTATAGGATTTTATATTGTTTAATTTTTTTAACAAAACTTTAAACAAAAATTTGATATTTTGTTTAAAGTTTTTGTATTTTTGTTAAACAAATTTATAAAACTATATAAAATGAAAAAGATCAAATTTATCAGTAAGCTCTCATTAATTGCATTTGCTTTGTTTGCAACAGTATCATGTAGTGATGATGACGACCCCGTAAAACAACCAGAAACCATTGCAGAAATTGCTGCTGCAACCCCTGGATTTGAAACCTTAGTAGCGGCCTTAGATCGTGCAGGATTGGTAGAAACTTTGGATAGCCCTGGTGCCTATACCGTATTTGCGCCTACCAATGCAGCATTTCAAGCATTTTTAACAGCAAACAATTTTGCAAACTTGAATGCTGTACCGGTAAATGTTTTAAAACAAGTATTGTTAAACCATGTGGTTGCTGGTAAAAACATGTCTGCTGGTTTAACCACTGGTTATGTAAATACCCTGGCCACTTATGGCGATACCCAATTAAATTTAAGTATGTTTATTAATACAACAGGTGGTGTAAATTTGAATGGTGTTTCAAAAGTAACAACTCCAGATATTAATGCTACAAACGGTGTAATACATGTTGTTGATGCCGTAATAGGTTTACCAACCGTAGTAACCTTTGCAACCGCCGATCCATCGTTCTCTACACTAGTTGCGGCTTTAACCAGGGAATCCTCATTTACTTATGTTAGTACCTTGTCTAAATCTGTCGCTCCTGCGCCGTTTACAGTGTTCGCGCCAACCAATGCAGCGTTTGGAAGTTTATTAACCGAACTAGGTGTTGCTAATTTGGCCGCCATACCAACGGCTACTTTATCGGCTACTTTAAATATGCACGTTGTTGCAGGGGCCAATGTACAGTCAACTGCCTTAACAAACAATATGGCCATTACAACTTTGGGTGGCGTAATAACCGCTAAAACTACCGGAGGTGCTACTTTAACCGATGCCAACAATAGGGTGAGCAAAATAGTTGCAGTAAACGTGCAGGCAGCTAATGGCGTGATACACGTAATTGATAAAGTAATCCTTCCTAAATTGAATTAATTTGTTTTGTTTAGATAGATTAATAGCAGTAGTCAATTTCTAATAAAAATTGTCTATGAAAAAGGGCTCCTTAAGAAATTAAGGAGTTTTTTTTATGTATTTGGGCATATTTGAAAAGTTTTTTTCTTCGGTGGGCCGGCCATTTTCATAATATTTCCAAACACCTTCTTTCTTACCGTTTTTATAAAGACCTTCCGCAACCAATTCACCTTTTGGTGAGAAGTATTTTGAATATCCATGCAATTCATCATTTGCATACACTACTTCACTTAGCAACACTTTTTTATCAGAAAACACTACGGAAACCCCATCCAATTTGCCCGCTTTATAAAATTGTTTCTCGGCTATTTCACCGTTTGGATAATACACCAACCGTTCGCCATGTAAGTTTCCAAAGGCATCATAATGCTCGAGCGTTAATAGTGCATCACTGTCTTTTTGGTAGTATTTCCAGGTGCCAATATATTTTTTACCATCCATGGTTCCTTCACTGATAAGTTTTCCCGTAGAGGCAAAAAACTTAACATAGGCCTTGGAATTTTTTTGGTCAAACTCTTTTGTAGCCGTTAAAACCGCTTTATTGTTTAGGTTTTTATAAAATTTAAAAAGCCCTATTTCCTTTCCGTGAAAAAATGTGCCTTCATATCTTAAAATAGGACTGTTGTCGAAGGTTTTTTTCCAGATACCATGGCGTTTACCGTTGGCATCTATTTGATTGGTCTCTTGTGAAAAAACCATTGTAGAAACGACTAGCAACAAAAAGGTACTTACAGTTTTCATAAAAAACGTTTGTTTAAATTGATTTCTTTTGATCATGACTATATAAACGTCATTAAAAGCTTCAAATTGTATATAAAAAAAGCTGCCAGTTACGGCAGCTTCAAACTATTTTTTCTTTTTTTGTTGGGCTTGTTTTTGTAGTTCTGCCTGTTCCATCATTTCAGCCATTTTTTTCTGGAAACGGTTTTCCTTTTTGGGCTTCTTCTTATTTTCTTGAATTTGGGCATGGATTTTATCTTCGTCAAGAATATAATTTTTAATCACTAAGATGATTCCAATGCTAATTAAGTTTGAAATAAAGTAATACAAACTCAATCCAGAGGCATAATTATTAAAGAAAAACAACATCATAATTGGCGAAAAGTACATCATGTACTTCATCATTTTAGCCATATCGGGCATGCCATCTGCTGTTGGTTGCGAAGCCATTTGGTCGCCTGTTGTTAAGCGCATGTAAAAGAAAATGGCCACCGATGCCAATATGGGGAACAAACTTACGTGGTCGCCATAGAATGGGATTTTGAACGGTAATTCCGCAATAGTGTCATAGGACGACAAATCCTTAACCCATAGGAAGCTTTTTTGGCGCAAATCGAACGCCGATGGGAAAAACTGGAACAGCGCATAAAATACGGGCAATTGTACCAATGCAGGGATGCAACCTGCCATTGGGCTTGCGCCCGCTTTTGTTTGAAGCGCCAAGGTTTCTTGTTGCGCTTTCATTTTATTGTCTTTATGCTTCTCGCGAATGGCATCCAATTCTGGCTTTAAAATTTTCATTTTCGCTTGCGATAAAAACTGCTTGTATTGCACAAACGACATTAATAATTTGATCAATATCGTCATAACAATAATGGCGATGCCGTAAGGTAAAAAGCTTCCTAGGAAAGCGAACAAGGGAATGAACATGTATTTGTTTATCCATCCAAAAATACCCCAACCCAAAGGCACTACTTCATCTAAATTTCTATCGTATTTGTTTAAAATCTTAAAATCACTGGGGCCATAGTACCAATCCATTGATTTGTTAATTTCACCACCTGCAAGCTCTAACGGGAACTTGGCCGAAAATGCCTTGGTAAAAAGTGTATCGACATCTTCATTCTGTACTAAGTTCTTCGACTTAAACGTTCCTGTTTTAAATGGGGTGTCGGCCAATAAAATAGAGGTGAAAAAATGCTGTTTAAAGGCAACATAGGTTACCTCATTTCCGGTATCTTCAGATTCGGCACGTTGCCCCAAATAATCGTCCTTACCACCCTCATATTCAAAAACCACTTCGGTATATCGGTTTTCATACGAAATGCTTTGGGCATGACGGTAGGTTTTCAGGTCCCAGTCTAAATTAATGGGCTGCGAACTGTTTAAAACATCGCTCAATCCTTGGGACCGCACGGTGAAGCCCATCATATAATCGCCCTGTTTCAATTCATAACGGTATTCCAAAAATTTGGTTTCAGACACTTTCAATTTCATTGAAACCACCGTTAAATCGCCATTTTTGGTTACGGTTGGTTCAAAATATAAATCCTTGGTATTGAGAATCCTGCTATCGGTTGTTCCGAAATTAATGTTGAAGGAAGCATTGTTATCTTTAATAAGATAGATGGGGTTATCATTAAAATCGGTATGTTTTTTTAGTTTTACTTCTGAAAGATACCCGCCTTTGTTATTAAATGTAAGCTTTAGCAAATCGCTTTCAACCACGGTCTGGTTTGGCGATGCTTTGGATGCAGCATAAGCAAAGGCGCCCCATTTGTTTTTTAAATTTGCTAATTTCAATGAATCGGTCAAGCCAGTTGCAGAAAGGTCTTCTGGAGTAACAACCTTGGTTTGGTCTTGTTTAGTAGCTTTACTTTCTTTTGCAACCTGTTCCTGTTTGGCCTTTTCTTGCGCTTTTAGCTGTTCGGGCGTGGGTTGGTTTTGCCAGAGCATGTACATTAAAATACCGAAAATAAGCACAAAACCTATTACCGAATTGATGTCTAATTTTTTTTCTTCCATAGTTTATTTATTAAGACCCCACCGGTTTATAAACCAGTGAGGTCTGGGTCGTGTTAGTAATCAATTAATTGTCCAAAGTTTAATTTTGTGCCATTCTGACACTTGTTTTCTTTTTTTTGAAATTTAGGGCCGCTTTTACAAACGCCACAAATAACGGGTGCGGGTTGGCCACCGTACTTTTATATTCTGGGTGAAATTGCACACCAATAAACCACGGATGAGATGGCACTTCAACAATTTCAACCAACCCCGTTTCTGGGTTCAAACCAGTAGCCACCATGCCGGCAGCTTCCATTTGGGCTTTGTATTTACCGTTAAATTCGTAACGGTGCCTGTGGCGTTCCTTGATGCTTTCGGCTTTGTAAATATCGCGAACGGCACTTCCTAATTTCAAATCGCAATCCCAAGACCCTAAGCGCATGGTACCGCCTTTATCGGTTATGGTTTTTTGGTCTGCCATCAAATCGATAACAGGATTACTGGTATTCGGATTCATTTCGGTTGAATTGGCATCCTTGATATTAAGCACGTTTCTTGCAAATTCTATAACCGCCATTTGCATACCTAAACAGATACCAAAAAATGGCATGTTGTTTTCGCGCACATATTGAACCGCATCAATTTTCCCTTCAATACCGCGCTCACCAAAACCTGGGGCCACCAAAACACCGTCTAAATGACCCAGTTTTAGTTTTACGTTATCGGCATTTATATATTCGGAATGAATGGACTCTATAGTTACCTTCACCTCATTAGCAGCTCCTGCATGGATAAAGGCTTCCAATATGGATTTATAGGAATCCTGCAACTCGACATACTTCCCAATCAACCCAATGGTTATTTCGCTTTTTGGGTTTTTATGTCGGGTTAAAAACTGGTTCCATTTGGTAATATCGGGCTGTGAACTTTTAAGCCCCAATTTTTTAAGCACTACTTTATCCAAACCTTCTTCAAGCATCAAATTTGGCACATCGTATATGGTGGATGCGTCGATGGATTGAATAACGGCCTCTTCCCGTACGTTGCAGAATAGGGCTAGTTTTCGGCGTAGATCTTTTGGCAAATCGTGCTCGGTTCTGCACACTAAAATATCGGCCTGCACACCACTTTCCATGAGGGTTTTTACGCTGTGCTGTGTGGGTTTTGTTTTAAGTTCGCCAGCGGCCGATAGATACGGCACTAAGGTTAAATGGATAACCAAACCGTTTTTTTCGCCCAAATCCCAACGCAGTTGACGTACCGCCTCGATATACGGTAACGATTCTATATCGCCCACAGTACCACCAATTTCGGTAATGATAATGTCGTAATCGCCAGATTTACCAAGCAGTTGTACGCGGTGTTTAATTTCGTCGGTAATGTGTGGCACCACCTGCACCGTTTTGCCCAAAAACTCGCCACGGCGTTCTTTTTGTATCACGCTTTGGTAAATACGCCCCGTGGTTACGTTGTTGGCTTGACTGGTTGGCACGTTTAAAAAACGCTCGTAATGGCCTAGATCCAAATCGGTTTCCGCGCCATCCTCGGTTACATAACATTCGCCATGTTCATAAGGGTTTAACGTACCTGGATCGACATTGATATAAGGATCTAATTTTTGAATGGTAACCCTGTAACCTTGAGCTTGGAGTAATTTTGCAAGGGATGCGGCAATAATGCCTTTTCCTAAAGATGATGTAACGCCTCCGGTTACAAATATGTATTTTGCTTTTGCTGTCATTGTTGCGCTTATAAACGCAGGCAAATTTACAAAATTAAAATAGTTATTACAGAATAAGTTTTTAGTTATTTAAACGGAGTTTTTAACAAGATGTTGGTAAGGCTTTAGGTTGTTTTATGAATGACTATTTTTTTTCTTATAACGTTTCCAAAAAGCGAACCACCGTTAAAAAAAAATCATCTTAAATGCCAACATTAACACCCAAAACCCAAATTAGCATAAAACATTTAAAAAAACAGTTCCGTTAACGCAGAAGTTGCCACTTAAAAGGCAACGACAACACCCAAACCACTTTGCTTACCGTTATAAAAAGGCATGACCATTCCGTTTACGGATGCTTTATCCTTAAAAATATGCTTTGCAATAAACGGATGTACCCAATAAGCAATTTTGGTGCTTAATATCCCTATACCCGCACCGGCTGCCACATCGGTAAGCCAATGCCTATCGTTATACATTCTGAAAAAACCGGTACCGGTTGCAATAACATACCCCGTTATACCATATAAAATGGAGACCTCTTTATATTCCTGATATAAAAATTCGGCACCCATAAATGCCGTGGCCGTATGCCCCGATGGAAATGAGTTTGTTGATGTACCATCGGGCCGTTCTACTGGGGCGGTATGTTTTAAAACATTCACAGTTCCTGCCATTAAAAGGTAAGCGCTACCTAAAATAATGGTGCGATCCTTAAAATTGTGCTTACCTTGGATACCCAATGAATTTAGGGCATAGACACTTAAAAAAGGGGTGTACTGCGCTATATCATCAATCGTAAATTTATCGTCAATATGTTCGTGCACTTCTTCACTTATTTCCGCATTTGCACTTTTAAGGGCATGACTTTCAAGCCCAACTACGCCATAACCTATCAATAGGGTTGGTATGATGAAATCTTTGGTCTTGATTGCTGGGTTTTTAACATGTTGAAGAGAATCTGATGTGGTATTTTGACTGTTTGAAAAAAACGTGGCTAGCAGAATAATGCTTAATAAACAGGGGTATCTCATTTAGTTGGATTGGTTGGCAACATTGTGCGTGTTATGGCATTTATTAACGCTTAAACGAAACTATTGTTTTTTTATTTGAAAATAACTTAACTATGCGCTTTTTATGGGCAATAAAAAAAATCCCTGTTTCATCCAGAAAACTATCAAGATGGAAAAGGGATGATAAGATGTAGAGAGCGGTTCGAGATGCAAGGTAACCAACCAAATTTAACCCTAACTTAAAGTTAATCCTGCACACGTACTTGGCTCTCTACAATATCTTTAATAGGTACAATAAATTTACCTTTTTCGGTTTTTAAGGTTACAGTAATCCCATCAATAGATTCCACTTCACCCTTTACACCATTGAATTCAATTATCTGTCCAATTTCGTAGGTTTTACGGGCATAAAATGTTCTTAATAAATCGCCTACCACTTTTTGGGCACCAAAACCAAATGCCAGTGCAAATGCCAAAAGAAAGGCTGCCAGAATCATGGTTACATTGCTTGTTATAATCTGGGTATCTATTCCTGCCTGATTTAGGGCGGTTATAGAAATAAAAATCAGAAGTATAAAAAACACAATTTGGCTAATGATTTTTGAACCCGACAATTCCATCGATTCAAAAAATGATTTTAAGCTTTTCTTAATGAAATTGGCTGCCAATAACCCAATGGTAAATATTACAAAAGCAGCGAACAACTTAGGCAAATACCCTAAAAAGTCGCTTATTTGCTGTGATATTATTTTTAAGCCCAAGATATCGGATGCCATAATTAATAGCATGATATAAATAAGCCACTTTACAAAAAGTGAAACTATTTTAATGGTGTTGAAGTTTAGTTTTTTGCCTTCAACAATCTCAATGTCGTTAATTTTTTCATCCAGTTTATCGGCCTTGGCTAGGGTAAGCACCTTTTTAATAAGCCGTACCGCCAATTTTGCAAATAACCATCCAAAAAATAAAACAACAAGCGTTCCTATAATATTTGGGAATATGCTTGATATTTCAAACCATACTTTGGTTAAGGATTCCATTGCTATTGCTTTCCACTGCGTTGCTTTTTCCATGTTAATGTAATGTTAGGGTTGGTTGTTTTTATTTTTTCTACTATTAATAACTGAATCAATAACGTGGCCGATGTTGTATGAAAATAACGTCGCCAAATCCATAAGCAACTTAGCCATGGCAATATCGTGCATGACCTTAGCCTTAAGTTCTGGTGGAACCTCTTTAAGGGGCTGGTTTATATGTTTAAACGGATTTTCCATTAGTTATACATCTCGTTATATACAGCAATAAGCTTGTCTTTGGCACGCTTAAGCCTCATTTTAACAGCACTTTCGCCAATACCCAAAACACTCTCAATGTCTTTTACCGAAAGAAAATCTTGGTATTTCAACAATAAAATCATTTTATCGTCGGGCGGTATCAGTTCTAAAGCTGCCTGTAATTTATCTACTTTCATGGTTAGAAAATTACTTTCGTCCTCTACATCCGAAAGGTCTTCTATGTCGGTATAGTCAACCGATTGCTTCTCAATTTTTTTAGCGGTGTTCCTTGTAACATAATTTACACAATGGTTATAGGTAAAGGCATACAACCAAGTAGAAAATTTAGCGGTTCCCTTAAAGCTTGCCAACTTAACAAATAGTTTTAAAAACACATCTTGCGTTAAATCTTTGGCTTCGTCTTCATCTTTTGCAAACCCATAACATTTATTAAACACCAATGTGGCATACCTATCGTACAAAGTCTCGAAAAGCAAGGTATCGTTCGTGCTTACGATCGCTTTTACCAAGTCTTCATCGGTCAACCTGTTGTTGTTATTGAGGGTTTTCAAAGGTAGCTTGCGCTAGTTTAGTTGTTAATATTATTTATGACCCTAAATTTTGTAAGAAGTCACAAATAGTTAGCAAAAATAGCAAAGTTTTTCACTTATAAATTTTTATGTTGAAATGTATGGGTTTTAAACGTTGAAAGGGTTAAATTTGCGGCTATCATTTGCGTTTAAAATTATGGATTCTTCAAAAGAATTAATAAAGGCCACCAACCTGCTTTTAGAAACGGCTTCGCTGCTTATGGTTTCTGGCGCCAATACCATTCGGGTAAACTTAACCATCAATCGTTTTGCTTCTGTACTTAACTTTAAAACATCCTGTTTCATAAGCCATAAAAGCATTATCATGACCTTGTATGAAGAAGACACCACCCGAACCTGTACACGGGTTAAGAACATTCCGCCACATGCCATAAACTTTTCCATCATTTCTGCCATTAGCAAAATAAGTTGGGATGCCGTAACCGAAGATTGGACCCTGGAACATATTGAAAAAGAACTGGAGGCCATTAAAAACCAAAAACGCTATTCAAAAATAACGGTACTGATAGCCGTAAGTTTAGCGGGTGCTGGTTTTTGCAATATTTTTAAAGGCGATTATATAAACATGTTGGTAGCGTTTATAAGCACATTTATTGGGTTGTTGATTTTTCAATTAACCCACAAAGAAAAATTCAATGTTTATATGCGCATTGTTTTGGGGTCGTTTATTGCCTCATTAATTGCTGGTTTTGGCGTGCTGTTCCAAATTGGTTCGCACCCGCAATCGGCCTTGGCTACCTCCATTTTGTATTTGGTGCCCGGTGTGGCCTTAATAAATTCGTTCACCGATTTGTTGGACAACAACATTATAAACGGCATGGTTAGGTTTACAACGGGCCTTATGACGGTTCTTGCCATTGCCTTGGGGCTATTTGTAACCATGCTTATTTTTAAATTAAATTAATAATGATGTACGTGCATTTAATAGAAGTTGCCATTTGGTCGGGTATCGCCGCTTTAGGGTTTGGCATTTTGTTCAACATTCCAAAAAGCACCATAGTTACCGTATTTGTTTTGGGGTTTTTGGCTGGTTTAATAAAATTCAGTTTAATAAAATTGGAGGTGCACATTGTATTGGCAACGTTAATAGCCGTACTTTTTGTGGCCGTGGTTAGCATGCCTACTGCCCATAAAATACACCATCCGCCCGTGGTATTCTGTATTCCGCCGGTTATCCCCATGATTCCCGGATATTTTGCCTATGAAACCGTGTTATCGGTCATGAATTTTATTTTCATTGAAAAGGACCCCGCAAAAAAATTACTGCTTATCGATTCCATATTTTCAAACGGTTTTACCATGTTTTTTATATTAATTTCCATAGCCATAGGCATTTCACTGCCCATGTTGGTATTACGAAAAAGCACTGTAAAGAAACTGGATAATTAGCTCAAACCATAAATTCAATATTTTTTAAAATGAAACGATTATTTGTTATTGCCATGATCCTTTTGGTATCATCCCCTTTACAGTTACAGGCTTCGGAAGATTGGAGCGCAACCGGACACCGTGTGGTTGGAAAAATTGCTTCCCAATATTTAAAATCGAGTACCAAAAGAAAAATAAAGAAACTACTCAACAACCAATCGCTCGATTTTGTTTCCACGTATGGTGATGAAATAAAATCGGATAAACGTTATAACAAATTCTACACCTGGCACTATATAAACATACCTTTAGAATCGGACTATGAAACTTCTGAAAAAAACCCTAATGGCGATTTGGTAACGGGCATAAACCATTGTTTGGAGGTTATTAAAAATGATGCGTCGAGCGATGATGATAAGGCATTTTACCTAAAATTACTGATTCATTTTATGGGCGATTTACACCAGCCCATGCACGTTGGTCTAGCAGAAGACAAAGGCGGAAACGACTTTAAGGTGCAGTGGTTTTATAAGGATTCCAACTTGCACGCTGTATGGGATGGCGACATGATTGATAGCTATGGCATGAGTTACAGCGAACTTGCAAACAATGCCAATGCACTAAACAAAAACCAAGTAAAAGCCATACAAAAAGGCACCTTGGTTGATTGGGTGAACGATACCCACCAACTAACCCGAAATGTATATGCCAACGTTAAACCTAACGAAAATTTACGTTATAACTACAACTACGACAACTTTGAAAATCTTCGCACCCAACTGCAAAAAGCAGGCATACGTTTAGCTAAGGTTTTGAATGAGTTGTTTTGAAAGCGGCAAGCGGTTTTTCTACTACGAATGAAGCTCTCGACGACGTTACAGGCAGAACAGTGGTTATTACTATTTTCAGCCTATTTTTGTAAACTTTAAGAAGATTTCCCTAAGAAGCCAAAAAAATCAATTGATTATTCAGGGGTTTGATGACTTTAGGTTTTTTATTCCCATGCTTTTATTTCTTCTTTTAGCTTTTTCAAATGGCGATATATAATTGCCCAAACTATTGAATTATCGATGCTATCGTATGCATGAATCAATCTATTTCTAAATCCAATTATTTGTTTGTCATTGGCAATTTCTAAATCTGTTTCGGTTTTTTTAAGTTGATTTAAAGCTTCTCCAATAATTGCTAATTGTCTTTCTACAGCGCTTTGGGTTTTTAAATCCGTTTGGTACGTGTCAAAATCTGGAATGTCAACTGTGAAGTGTTCTATCAAGTCGATAGCCATTAAAATATCAGATAGATATTTTTTGCTCTTTTCCATCATAAATTAAAATTTTTGTAGAATCAATACTTTTTCTTAGAATAGGATTCTTAATGGAAGTAGTCGTCAATAAATCTACTTTTCTTTGAAAGAACTGCTCAAACTTATCCCAAATATTCATAAGATTTTCCCCGCGTTCAATGGGGTCGTCATAATCTATTTCAATCAGTAAATCTATATCGCTAGACTGTTCATTGAACTTATCGGTTATGGAAGACCCAAAAGCATATAATTTACTGACATTGTGCGATTTACATAGCATCAAAAAATCTGCCATTTTATGTTTTATGGAGTCCTTTAAATTCATAATGCTAATGTAAGTTTTTTTTTTGAATTTAGCTTTTACGTTCAATTCCCGTCGCCGCAATAATTAATCAAACATGCAACGCCCGATCGCCTGTGGCCGCTAAAGCAGCTTCTTTAATAGCTTCCGTAAATGTTGGATGTGCATGACTTATACGCGATACATCTTCGGCAGAGGCTCTAAACTCCATGGCAACAACAGCTTCTGCAATCATATCGGCAGCTCGTGCGCCAATCATGTGTACGCCCAAAATCTCATCGGTTTGTTTGTCTGCCAAAATTTTAACAAAGCCATCCAAATCCATACTGGCACGACTCCTGCCCAAAGCGCGCATGGGAAAAGAGCCTACCTTGTACTCTATTTTTGCTTCTTGAAGTTGTTCTTCGGTTTTACCTACGGCAGCCACTTCTGGCCACGTGTAAACCACACCCGGAATTAAATTATAATCGATATGGGGTTTTTGTCCCGCCAAGGTTTCGGCAACAAATACGCCTTCTTCTTCAGCTTTGTGGGCCAACATCGCGCCTTTCACCACATCGCCAATAGCGTAAATGTTTTTGGCCGTGGTTTTTAAATGGTCGTTCACCTCAATTTGGCCTCTTTCAGTTATTTTTACACCCGCAGCTTCAGCGTTTAAACCATCGGTAAACGGTTTTCTGCCAACGGATACTAGACAGTAATCACCCTTAAATTCGATTTCATTGCCTTTTTTATCATCTGCCTTTACGATAACTTCATCGCCTTTGCGCTCAACAGATTTTACTTTATGCGATGTATTGATGCTGAACTTTTGTTTCTTTAATACTTTGGTAAGTTCTTTTGAAAGTCCGCTATCCATCGTTGGAATGATGCGATCCATAAACTCGATAACCGATACCTCGGCGCCCAAACGTTTGTAAACCTGCCCCAATTCCAAACCAATAACGCCACCACCAATAACGATGAGGTGCTTGGGGATTTCGGTTAGTTTTAAGGCTTCGGTTGAAGTGATAACCCGTTCTTTATCAAGCTTAATGAACGGCAGGCTTGAAGGTTTGCTTCCAGTAGCGATAATGGTGTTTTTTGCTTCAATTTCTATGGTCTTTTCACCAGAAATGCTTATGTGTGTAGCATCTTTAAAGCTTCCCAAACCTTGATAGACATCGATGTTATTCTTCTTCATTAAAAAATCGATACCGCCAGTGGTTTGGTCCACTACGGCCTGTTTACGGGCAATCATTTTCTCTAGGTTCACTTTTATATCCCCAGGAATTTCAATACCGTGTTCCTCAAAATGCTTTACCGCATCTTCATAATGGTGCGACGAATCTAAAAGTGCTTTACTAGGGATACAGCCCACGTTTAAACAGGTACCGCCAAGGGTGCTGTACTTTTCTATAATGGCCGTTTTCATGCCTAATTGTGCGCAACGAATGGCTGCAACATAACCCCCAGGGCCCGAGCCTATTACGGCTACATCGTATGAATTCATAATATATTTTTGAGATTCGTTTATCAATTTTGAACCTCAAAAATACAAATGTTTTGTTTGAAGTCAATAAAAACACTGTTTTAAATTGGCAAGGAGCAATTGTTAATTATTATTGTTAATTGATAATTGTTGTTGTAATTTTGTGCGGCATGCAAAAAAACATCAACATACAGAATAAAAAAGCGCGCTTTCTATTTGAGATTTTAGATAAGTACACCGCTGGCATCGTGCTAACGGGTACCGAAATAAAATCGATACGAAGCAGTAAAGCCTCCATTGCCGAGAGCTTTTGTGAATTTAACGAAAAAGGCGAGCTTTTTGTTATTAACGCCACCATCGAGGAATATGCGTTTGGCAATTATTACAACCACCGCCCAAAGGCAGAGCGCAAGTTGTTGTTAAGCAAACGAGAGCTTAAAAAGCTGCATAAAGAAGTTCAGAGTTCTGGGCTTACCATTATTCCGTTGCGGCTGTTCATAAACGAAAAAGGCTTTGCTAAATTGGATATTGCCTTGGCAAAAGGCAAGAAATTGTTCGATAAACGCGAAACCATAAAAGACCGCGACAACAAACGCGATTTGGACCGCGTTAAAAAAAACTTCAAATAAATTTCAGCATCAATACATTATGAAGAAAACCTTGTTGGCCATTTTAATTGCTCTTATAAGCATCTCGAACCAATCGCAAGAAAAGAAAAAAGATAATGAACCCGCAAAAGACTATTCGGAAAACGTAGCGAGTATAGAC
The DNA here is from genome assembly GCF_009746565.1 of Mariniflexile maritimum. Classification (GTDB taxonomy): domain Bacteria; phylum Bacteroidota; class Bacteroidia; order Flavobacteriales; family Flavobacteriaceae; genus Mariniflexile; species Mariniflexile maritimum. The sequence goes on along the minus strand of NZ_WRPN01000001.1, from coordinate 97,757 downwards.
GCTACCATCCAATCGTTTTACACAGCAATTTCGGGCGAAAAAGGCAAAAAAAGAGATTGGGCACTATTCAAGTTGTTGTTTCATCCTGAAGCCAAATTGATTACGTCTGGAAAAGATGATGAATATAAGTTCCAGGTTCGCTATATGAAACCAGACGATTATATTAAAAGTTCCGGAAAATGGATGACCGATATGGGGTTTATTGAAAACGAAATACATAGAACGGTGGATGCGTTTGGTAACATTGCCCATGTATTTAGTACGTTTGAAGCGGTCCATAATAAAACCGACGCCGAACCTACCATGCGCGGTATTAATAGCTTTCAGCTGCTTAACGATGGCAAACGCTGGTGGATTATATCCATTATTTGGGACAATGAAACCTGGAGGAACCCCATTCCAAGAGCCTATTTACCACATGGAAATAAGCAGTAGGGATTGATTGACGATTTATGGTTAACGATTAACGAACTCAGAAATTTGAACTTGAAACCTTAACTTCTAACCTCTAACTTCTAACTTCTAACCTCTAACTTTCAACTTCAAAAGTTCCCTAATTCTTATCCTCAAGTAGTGGCACAAACCTAAATTCGCCAAATTCATGTTGCTCAAATTCCTTGTCGCCGTTCCTAATAAAAAGCGTCATAATTTGCACCTCCTCGCCTACCGGAATCACCAACCTACCCCCAATTTTCAACTGGCTCAACAGCGGTTTTGGCACATAAGGTGCGCCCGCGGTAACAATAATACCATCAAAAGGGGCTTCTTCCTTTAAACCTTTATAACCATCGCCAAAAATAAGTTTCTTGGCCCGATACCCTAATTTTGGCAAAAACACGCTCGTTTTTTTAAACAGCTCCAGTTGCCGTTCAATGCTATAAACCTTAGCCCCTAACTCACACAACACGGCCGTTTGATAGCCACTTCCCGTGCCTATTTCAAGAATTTTATCTTCTTTTTTAACCTTTAGCAGTTCGGTTTGAAACGCTACGGTATAAGGTTGTGAAATGGTTTGGTCGGCAGCAATAGGAAAGGCCTTGTCTTGGTACGCATGGTCCAAAAATCCCGAATCCATAAACAAATGCCGTGGCACGTTGCCAATGGCGCTTAACACATGGCTATCGGTTATTCCCTTGTTTTTCAATATGCTAACTAACTGTTGCCGTAATCCTTTATGTTTAAACGTGTCTTTCAATGGTGGTGTGGTTTGTATGGCTAAAATTAGTCAAACTATATGAAGTACAAAATGAAGTGGTTTAAACTTTTTTCATTTGTTGAAACATTCCTGTTTTTCATCACATTTAGTCCTTTGCTATTTTCTATTTTCTTAGGTCTAATTTCTTAAATCTAAAACTAAAATCTTATTTTTGTTGAAAACAGAAACAATTATGTTAAAAGCTGGTGTACTTGGTGCTGGCCACCTTGGTAAAATTCATTTAAAACTCCTTAAACAATCGGAAAATTACAATCTCATAGGTTTTTACGATGCCGATGAAGCCAACGGAAAAAAGGTGGAGGCAGAATTTGGCTATAAATTTTTCAATTCCATTGATGCCCTTATTGATGCGGTTGATGTGGTTGATATTGTAACGCCCACCCTATCGCATTACGAGTGCGCAAAAAAAGCCATCGCAAAAGGAAAACATATATTTATTGAAAAGCCCATTACCAATACCGTTGAAGAAGCAGAACACATACGCGAACTGTTGGCCAAACACAATTTACGCGGTCAAGTAGGTCATGTTGAACGTTTTAACCCGGCATATTTGGCAGTAAAGGATGAAATAAAAAGCCCGATGTTTATCGAATCGCACCGATTGGCAGAATTCAACCCGCGCGGTACCGATGTGCCCGTGGTTCTGGATTTAATGATACACGACATCGACATTATTTTAAGCGTCGTAAAGTCGAAAGTAAAAAACATCAGTGCCAGTGGGGTCGCTGTTATAAGCAATTCACCCGATATTGCCAACGCCCGAATCGAGTTTGAAAACGGCTGTGTGGCCAACCTAACGGCCAGCAGGATTTCACTTAAAAAAATGCGCAAAGCCCGTTTTTTTCAAAAAGATGCTTACATCTCGGTAGATTTTCTGGATAAAAAATGCGAAGTGGTTAAAATGAAAGATGCCCCAGAAAACCCGGGCGATTTTGATATGGTGCTGCAAAATGCCGAAGGCGTGAAAAAGCAAATCTATTTTGACAACCCCGATGTGGCAAACAATAATTCCATTTTAGATGAATTAAACGCCTTTGCCGATGCCATAAACAACAATCGAGCACCCGTGGTAACACTTCACGATGGCACTGAAGCATTACGCGTTGCCACACAAATTATCGCTTGCTTTAAATAAGAATAACGAACAACGATAAATGAACAACGAATTTGTAAAACTTTGAACTTGAAACCTAAAACTTTTAATTTAATACTTTTTACTTCAAACTTTTAACTTCGTACTTCTAACTTCTAACTTCTAACTTTTAACTTTAATCTTATCACATGAAAAACATCGCAGTTATTGGTGCAGGCACTATGGGAAATGGTATAGCGCATACTTTTGCCCAAAACGGATTTAAAGTAAATCTTATTGATGTTAGCGAGGTTTCACTAAAAAAAGGCATTGAAACCATCACAAAAAACCTAGACAGAATGGTTGCCAAAGAAACCATTTCCGAAGTACAAAAAAAAAATACGCTTAAAAACATTTCAACGTTTATCAAGCTAGATGATGGCATAAAACATGCCGATTTGGTCGTGGAAGCAGCTACCGAAAACAGCGATTTAAAACTAAAAATTTTTAAGCAACTTGATGATGTTTGTGTTAAAAACACCATTTTAGCCAGTAATACTTCCTCCATTTCAATTACCCAAATAGCAAGTGCAACAAAAAGGCCAGAACGAGTTATTGGCATGCATTTTATGAACCCCGTTCCCATAATGCCATTGGTTGAAATTATACGGGGTTATAATACCAGTGATGAGGTAACCAAAACCATCATGGAACTATCAAAAACATTAGGCAAAACGCCTGTTGAAGTGAACGACTACCCTGGGTTTGTGGCCAACCGCATATTAATGCCCATGATAAACGAATCGATTGAAACGCTTTACAATGGCGTTGCAGGGGTTGCTGAAATTGATGCTGTTATGAAATTAGGAATGGCACACCCCATGGGCCCATTGCAACTGGCCGATTTTATTGGGCTGGACGTATGTTTATCCATTTTAAATGTGATGTACACTGGTTTTAAAAACCCAAAATATGCCCCCTGCCCCTTGTTGGTAAACATGGTAACTGCCGGTAAATTAGGCATAAAATCGGGGGAAGGTTTTTATGATTATTCTGAAAGCCGAAAAGCGGAAAAAATGGCGAATCAATTTATTAAGTAAACAGTAGCGGTCGCAATTTTTAGCTTTGCGATTACTACTACGATTGAAAACGAAACTATGAGTATAGCACAAAACCTTCAACATATAAAATCGACCTTACCTAAGCACGTTACACTGGTTGCCGTTTCAAAAACCAAACCCATTAGTGCCATATTAGAAGCCTACCATGCGGGTCAGCGTGTTTTTGGTGAAAATAAAATACAGGAAATGGTCGATAAATATGATGTGCTGCCAAACAACATAGAATGGCACATGATTGGGCACGTACAAAAAAACAAGGTAAAGTACATGGCATCGTTTGTAAGCCTTATCCATGGGGTTGATGACTATAAACTGTTGGAAGAAATAAACAAACAAGCAAAAAAAAACGAACGCATTATTAATTGCTTGCTTCAAATAAAAATAGCTTCGGAAGATTCTAAATTTGGAATGACTGCTGAAGAAGCTTCAGGGATTATTCAATCGAAAGCCTTTTCAGAATTAAAACATGTCAAGATTGTAGGCGTCATGGGCATGGCAACCTTTACCGATGACCAGGTTCAAATTAAAAAAGAATTTACCCTGTTAAAATTCATTTTCGATGGTTTAAAACCTTTAAAAACTTTTAACTTTCAACCAGAAACCATTAGTATGGGCATGAGTGGCGATTACCAGTTGGCCATTGCAAGCGGAAGTACCATGGTGCGGTTAGGAAGCAGTATTTTTGGCGAACGGAATTACAATTAAAAACGTTGGGACAATTGTCGCGGAATTGTTAAGTTAAAAAAACAAACAACCCAACAACAAACACCTTAACAACAAACAACTCTACAACAAACACCTCAACAACAAACACCTCAACAACAAACACCTTAACAACAAACACCATTTACGCAATACTAGACATAGAAACCACGGGCGGAAAGTACAATGAAGAAGGTATTACTGAAATTGCCATCTATAAATTTGACGGACATCAAGTTATCGATCAGTTTATCAGCCTTATCAATCCGGAGCGCGACATACAGCCCTTCGTGGTAAACTTAACGGGCATTAACAACAGCATGCTTCGCCATGCGCCAAAATTTTATGAGGTTGCAAAACGAATTGTTGAGATTACCGAAGATTGTATTTTAGTGGCCCACAACGCCCAATTTGATTACCGTATTTTATGTACGGAATTTAGGCGTTTGGGGTTTGAATACGTGCGTCCGTCGCTTTGTACGGTCGAACTATCAAAAGATTTAATTCCCGGACAAGATTCCTACAGTTTGGGCAAGTTGGTACGCGCACTTGGTATTCCCGTATCCGACAGGCACCGTGCTTCGGGCGATGCCTTGGCAACCGTAAAGCTGTTCCAAATGCTGTTGGCAAAAGATACTTCAAAAAACATCATTAAAGAATCCATCAGGTTAAATCCGAAGCTTCAAATGGAACCTAAACATTTGGACATTATTGCTGGTTTGCCTTCCATAACAGGCGTTTATTACATTCATAAAGAAGATGGCGAGATTATTTATATTGGCAAAAGCAACAACATAAAAAAACGCATCAACCAACATTTTACGAGTACCAATCAAAAATCAAAAAAAATACAAGCGCTCGTTTCAGCCGTAACCTATGAAGCAACGGGCAGTGAATTGGTAGCACTACTAAAAGAAAGCGAGGAAATAAAGAAGATAAAACCCATTTATAACAGGGCGTTGCGCCGCACTGTTTTCACCCATGCTTTGTATAGTTTTATGGATGAAAAGGGCTATATAAACCTAAAAATGGATGTGGCCGATTTACGCAAAAACCCCATAACCACCTTTACCACCAGGGACAGCGGAAAAAGTTTTATAATAAAAGCTGTGGAAGATTACAAGTTATGCCAAAAATTAGCAGGTTTGTATAAAACCAAAACAAGTTGTTTTAATTACGATATAAAAACCTGCGATGGGGCCTGTATTGAAAAAGAAGCACCTGAATCGTACAACGGCCGTGTTCAAACATTAATCAATAAACATAGTTTCAGAAATAAAAACATGGTTATTATTGATAGAGGGCGCGATATTGACGAGCGCAGTGCCATTTTAATAGAAAACGGCGTGTTTAAAGGCTTGGGATTTTTCAATTTGAATTATCAAATAAATAATATCGAGGTTTTGGAATCCATCATCACGCCCATGCAAAACAATAGGGATACACAACACATCATCCAAAGTTATTTAAGGCGAAACAAACAGGTAAAAGTTATCAGTTTCAATTAATTAAAGCCATTGGATAGTAAATCTTTCACTATTTTTGCAACTTATGAAATCACCAAAAAAATTAAGCTCATGGCGAGCTAAAATACACGAAATCATTTATGGCACCCATACGCCAGCAGGAAAACTATTTGATATCATCCTGTTGTTCGCCATCATTTACAGTATTGTTATTGTGATGCTTGAAAGTGTAAAATCACTGGATAATAAGTATCATGATTTTTTTAATATTTCAGAATGGGTCATAACCATCTTGTTTACAATTGAATACATTTTAAGAATTATAAGCGTTAGCAAACCAAGAAAGTACATCTTTAGCTTTTATGGCATTGTCGATTTACTTTCTACACTTCCAAAATACATTTCTTATTTCATTGTAGATACTCATTTTTTATCGGTTTTTAGGGCGCTAAGGCTTTTACGGGTTTTTAGAATCCTGAAACTTATTCGGTTTGTTGGCGAATCGAACAACCTTGTTAGAGCACTCAAAAACAGTCGTTCAAAAATATTCATTTTTATATTTTTCATATTTATTATTTCCATTATACTGGGCACGGTTATGTACCTTATTGAAGGGCCAGAAAACGGGTTCAAGAGCATTCCGCAAAGTATATATTGGTGTATCGTAACACTAACAACGGTTGGTTTTGGCGATATTACACCACAAACCACCCTAGGGCAAATACTCGCAACGTTTATTATGATTATTGGTTATGGCATCATTGCGGTGCCAACGGGTATTGTTTCGGCAGAATACACGGCTTCAAAAGAAAAAACACCCAATTTAACAAACAGTGCCTGCGAAAATTGTGGTGCCGATATTATTTTGAGCGATGCGGAATATTGCCGAAAATGCGGCCATAAATTACATAAATGATGCCTGAAAATATCCTTATTTCCATTGTAGGCCCAACATCTATCGGGAAAACGGCACTAAGCATCAAATTGGCGCATTATTTTAATACGGAAATCATTTCGGCCGATTCCAGACAGTTTTTTAAGGAAATGCACATTGGAACAGCGGCTCCAACAGCCGAAGAACTAGCGGCAGCAAAGCACCATTTCATCCACCATAAATCCATCCAGGAACTTTACAGTGTAGGTGCTTTTGAAAAAGATGCCTTGGATATTTTAAAAGAACTGTTCAAAAAACACCCAATAGTCATCATGGTTGGCGGTTCAGGACTGTATGTTGATGCGGTTACGAAAGGATTGGACGATTTTCCTGAAATTGATGCATCCATTCGTGAAAATTTAAACACGCAATTAGAAACCGAAGGCCTTCTTCACCTACAAAACCAATTGAAGATTTTAGATAAAACCTCGTTTAAAAACATCGAAATTGCGAATCCGCATCGGGTTATCCGTGCTTTGGAAATTTGCTTAGGAACGGGAAAACCGTATTCATCCTTTTTAAACAAAAAAAGTACATCACGAAATTTTAAAACCATTACCGTAGGATTAACCGCCGAAAGGGAAACCATTTACAAGCGCATCAACCAACGTGTTGATTTGATGATGGAAGCAGGTTTGCTGGATGAAGTCAAAAAATTATTACCCCACAAAAACCTAAATGCCTTAAATACCGTTGGTTACAAAGAATTATTCAATTATTTAGAAGGTGAATGGACTCTCGATTTTGCAATTTCAGAAATAAAAAAGAATTCGAGGCGCTTTGCAAAACGCCAACTCACCTGGTTTAAAAGAGATGAAAACACACTTTGGTTTGATTATGAAACGCCCCTAAACCAAATAATTGAAGCGATTACGGAAGAAATAAACACAGCCTAACATTAATTAACCCATTGGCATTAAATTTAATAAATGCAAAAAAAGCGTTATATAAAGAAAGATGTTGCAAAAAATATATTTATTTTGAGCCAATAAAACAAAACGATGCAAATGTTCGTTTGCATTTTTAGAAATTATTACTTTTAAAGTATCTTTATACCCTAATAACCTCGAATTTATGAACACCTTTTTAAAACGTACCTTAATTCTTTTGTCCATTTTTGCTTTAGGCTTGTTTTTATACTCTACGTTTGTTGAAAATATTTTTGAAACACGGTTAAGTCCAAAAGACACCGTAAAATTTGAACTTAACGATTTAAAAATGAAGGTGTTCTATAACCGGCCCTTCAAAAAAGGACGCGTAATTTTTGGTGGTTTAGTGCCTTACAACCAGGTATGGCGTACCGGTGCCAACGAAGCCACCACTTTTGAGACCAACAAACCGCTTTCCATAGAAGGCAACCCCCTGCCCGCTGGAAAATACACCTTATGGACAGTGCCCAAAGACAGCGTATGGACCGTAATCTTCAATTCAAAACAATATCCGTGGGGGGTAAATTCGGAAATGAAGCCCATGTGGGACCCCAACTACGACGTGATAGACATTGATGTTCCTGTAAAAAAATTGGATACCCATGTGGAACAGTTTACCATAGCTTTTGATAATTCAACCGACAGTTTAAAATTAACCATGGCTTGGGACAACGTAAAAATTGCTGTACCCCTTAAATAATTTTCACACTAAATTTACAAGTTTTAACAAGGAAGCCTAGTAAATTTGTGATGTGCTCATAAAAACCCAACAACACTAAACCCACGACCATGCGGAACAAAATTTTCCCTAAGCGTTTCAAATTACTCAGGGCCTTTATTTTAACATTTCTCCTGTTTTCATTCATAATCAGGATATACTTTTTACAATCAAGCTTCCACGAAACAGACAATTCCTTGTTCGTTTTGGCAAACACCTTCATCATTGGGCTCTTGTTCGATTTAGGTACGGTTTCTTTTTTTGCACTGCCCTACGTTATTTATTTATTGCTCGTTCCAAAAAAACTTTATGGGTCTCTTTTCGATAGGCTCATCACCTATTTTGGTTATGCGCTGGGGTTGCTTATTTTCTTGTTTTCGTTCTTTGCCGAAATTACCTTTTGGGACGAATTCCAAAGACGCTTCAACTTTATAGCAGTCGATTATTTAATCTATACCTTTGAAGTGGTTAAAAACATTAATGAATCGTACCCCATTCCTTTATTGTTAAGCGCTATTTTGGTGGTGCTTTCATTATTGCTCTTTATTACCCACAAACAACATATTTTTAAGGACACGTTCAATAATGAAACTGTTTTCAAGGAAAAACTAATCCCTTCAGCCTTCATTATTGTTATTGCTGCCATTTTTGCCCTATTTGTAAAAAACGAAGATGCCGAACAGTTTAAAAACCGATACAACGACGAAATTGCAAAAACGGGCATTTATTCTTTTTTTGCGGCTTTTAGAAGCAACCAACTATCGTACACCGAATTTTATAAAACCATCGATACCAACAAGGCCTTTACCCTAGTTAAACAAAAACTGGAAACCCCAAATAGCGAATTTATAAATCCTGAAAACAAGGATCTTTTTAGAACCATCACCCATTCCGATAGCATTTTGCGCCCCACAAAAAAACCCAATGTTATTTTTATTTGCATTGAAAGTTTAAGTGCCTCTTTTCTTAATTCGTTGGGGGGCGATTTGAATGTAACGCCCACACTCGATTCCTTGTCCAATAAAAGTCTGTTTTTCACCAATTTGTACGCAACGGGCACACGCACCGTACGGGGCATGGAAGCCATAACCCTTTCCATTCCACCAACCCCGGGAAGAAGCATTGTAAAACGCGACAACAACACCAATTTATTTACCATTGGCGAAATATTCAAGGAACAAGGCTACGAACGCAACTTTTTTTATGGGGGCGATGGTTATTTTGACAATATGAATACCTATTTTGGCGGCAACGGCTTTAATATAATCGATAGAGGCAGAGGTTTTTTATTGGATTCCAGAATTAAAACGAAACGTACCAATATCAATGATGATGAAGTAACCTTTGAAAACGCTTGGGGCGTTTGCGATGAAGATATTTACAATAAAGTGCTGAAAGAAGCCGATAAGGCCGCTCTTAACGAAGCGCCGTTTTTCAACTTTATTATGACCACTTCAAACCACCGACCTTTTACCTACCCCGAAGGCAAAATTGACATTCCATCGGGCTCGGGCAGAAACGGTGGCATTAAATATACCGATTACGCCATTGGCAACTTTTTAAAGCAAGCCAAAACAAAACCTTGGTACAACAATACCGTTTTTGTGATCATGGCCGACCACTGTGCCAGTAGCGCAGGGCGATGGAGCCTGAACATTGATAAATACCGTATTCCTGCCATGATCGTGAACCTACAAAATGTGGCACCACAAAAAATAGAAAAGCTAAGTTCGCAAATAGACATGTTCCCCACTCTTTTTGGCCTTTTAAATTGGGATTATACCTCTAATTTGTTTGGCAAGGATATTATGCAAATGCAAAAAGAAGACGAACGCGCCTTTATTGGCAATTACAGAAATCTGGGACTCTTAAAGGATAAAAAATTAATGGTACTTAGCGACCAGTTTATTGCCAATTATTTTGTGTGGGAAACAGATAACGACAACTTAATATCCAAAGACATCGATACAAAAATGCTTGAAGAAACCATTTCTTTTTACCAAGTGGCCGATTATATGTATCGAAACGGAGGACTTAAATTAAAAAGATAACTATTGAAACAAATACATTTCATTTTAAATCCTATTGCTGGTAAAGGCAATAATAGCCTCGATTTATCCATACTAAACAAGTATTTTAACAAAGAAGATTACACTTTTGTTATTAAACCAACCTGCTATAAAAAACACGCTATTGTACTCACAAAAGAGTCCATTCTTGAAAAGGCCGATGTTATTGTGGCCTGTGGTGGCGATGGTACCATAAACGAAGTGGCATCTTGTTTGGTAAATAGTACGATTCCTTTAGGGATTATCCCCATTGGTTCTGGAAACGGACTGGCATCCAATTTGAACATCCCTAAAAACATCGATAAAGCCATCGAATTAATAAAAAAACAGGACACCAAACAAATTGATGTAGGTAAGTTAAACCAGCACTATTTTTTCAGCAATACCGGCATTGGTTTTGATGCCCAGGTAATAAAAAACTATGAAGCTTCCAACGAACGAAACATTGCAAGCTATATTAAAGCCACAATAAAATCACTTAAAAACGCAAATAGCAAACTTACTGAAGTGGAAACCAACCTAAACGGTAAAACCTTTATACACAAGCCTTTTTTAATTTTTATTTCAAATTCAAATGAAATGGGCTACCATGTAAGTTTAACGCCAAAAGCACTACTGGATGATGGTAAACTGGACATTCTAATCGTGCCGAAACTAAGCAGTCTTAAAATTGTGCTATTCACATTGTTAATGTTTATAAAACGCCATACCTTCTTAAAAGAGGTTAAAACCTATCAATCAAACCATGTGAAAATATCAAAAGACAAACCTGTATTCCAAGTTCAGATTGACGGTGAATTTTTAATTATAAAAAATAAAATTATTGATATTTCGGTATTAGAAAAAGCCTTATCGGTAATCTGTTTAGCGGCCATTTAAGCCCTAGCATAACGCCCATTAAAATAGTTGGCCACTCTGTAAAACAAATAGCCCGATAATGCCCCGAACATAAAACCGCATAAAATATCCAACGGATAATGCACCCCTACATAAATTCTGCTGTATGCTACCATAGCACTCCAAAAAAGCAAGATAAATATCAGGTTCTTATAGTAAGGGCGCAACATTAAACCCGCAAAAACAGCCGTAGCCATAGAGTTTGAAGCATGCCCGGAAAAGAATCCGTACTTTCCACAATGCCCAACCACAAACCGTATGTTATCGGCCAACTCGTTAACGCCGCAAGGGCGGGTTCTTTCAAAAGCACGCTTAAAAACATTGGTTATTTGGTCGGTAAACGTAATCATAACCGCAATAACCACTACAAAAATAAGCAAGCTTTTTAGGCCATATTTTTTGTATAGCAAGTACAATAAAAAAACATATAGCGGAATAAACGTAAACCGGTACGTTACCACCAACCAAAAAGCATCCCAGGTGGGCGAACCCAAGTTGTTTAAAAACAAAAACAATTTTGTGTCGTACTGTAAAAGTTGTTCTATCATTTTTACTAAATAGGTGTTAAGGTATTGATTGATGATGCTCCAAATTTAAGCGGTTTTTGCAGGCATCCTGAAAATTTCCATATAAATCAGGGGTTTCATGTGCTTCAGTATTTTGTACTGCGTATTGTTTTTAATTAGGAACTGGCTTTCGGAAAATCGCTTAGTTATTCAATAATTTGGGATGACCGAGAATCAATTCTATCTTTTTAATGATGATGGTAATTTGGTTCATTTGAGTTTCAATATTTCTAAAAAACAGGCTTATATCGCGGTTTACCCAACTTTCGGAAATAACCCTCGCACCCAAACTTATTCTTAAAATAGCACTTTCAACAGCATTATTGTATTTTACGTTTACCGCCTGACCAATATGGCATTTTTGGGCAGCAAGCCTCACGATTTCTAAAGGAGCATCCTGAAAATGTTCGGATAAATCGGAATTTAACAGTGTATAGAGCTTTTTTACTTCGTCAACCGAAAGTACTTTGTTGTTCTTTAGGATAAAAAAAGGGAAAATGGTACGGATGTTCCTTAATCCAAATTCTTTACTATGATAGTTATCCGTTTTTGCTTCATCAGCATAAATAGGTTCTAAAAAAGTGGCATCGTTTATGGAATCCTCAACAAAATTACAGAACATTTCAATGCCCATGTTTCTATATAAAATAGGTGTTCTAAAATACCGTTCCATTTCAACAATGGCCGCGTTCCAACGCATATAGGAGCCAAAATTATAGCCTTCGGATAAATTATTTGAACAGCACCACGAGGTTGGCCAATCGGAATGATTGTAATATTGGGTTAAACCTTCTGGCAAGGTATTTTTTGCCGAACGGATTAATTTACTAACACTTTTGGGCAAAATTAATGCTCCCGAATATGGAGGCCCTGTAAAATATTTGCTTCCCGTAATGCTTACAATATAGCCTTTGTTCAAATACTTTTGTATGTCGGCCGGGTCCAGTCTAAGTTGTGCGGCATCAACAATAACTTGTATGGATGCGTTTTTTTGTTTGCCTAAAGTTTGCATCAATTGTTCGCTGGGAGATTGATAGCCTAACTTCGATTGATCCATGGTATGCAGCACCACGTGCCTACCCAAGGCATACGTTTTTGAAATGGCATTAAAAACCTCATCATCCAATTGACGGGTGGTTTTTAAAGCACCGTTTTCATCCCTAAAAGGAATTTTTATCAAATCGATATCCCGAAAGCCCTCAATTTTATCGCCCTTTTTAACCGGATAATTTAAAGCCGTTGTGTTTTCAAAATGACAGCCTTTTAATGCTGCGGGCACACCGCTACCCGTTTCATCGGAAGCAACTAAAACGTGCGTAATGTCCTTTTTTGAAATTATTTGGGTAATGGCCGCAATTTGAAGGGAAGAATCGGTGCCGGATGGTGAAAAGATAATTTCACACTCATCATTCAACCTCAATATTTTTTTTAGGGTATCTTTTAGTAACTCCGAAAATTCGATAGTAGCATTTTTAAAACCGTTTTTTAGGCTGTTTCTAATTAATATGCTTCTTACTTTATCAGTTTTATCGAACGCGAAATTGGACACGCTGGTGGCTGTTGATGAGGCGAAGGTAAAAGCATCGGGCCTAGGGAACGGCCTGCATCCATATTTGTTCAACAGTTCAATTTCATCAATATTCAACCTCAAATCGCCCCCAGACATAAGTAAGTATTCGGTTGGTTTTGCCAAATTTTCAATAATGGGTTTCCAAGCGTCGTTAAACACATTGTGGGCACTGTTTAACCCATGGAAAGCCTGCAGGTCGTTGTGCTTTAATACATATTCCGCAGTAAAATCGTTGTTATTTTTTATTAAATCAATTAAAAAATAATGGAGGTTTTCCAGCTTTTCTTTATCGGTTTTAGGCAACAATCTATAAAAAATACGGGTTACCTCAAGGGCAGCCAAATCGCATAAAACCGTATGCTGTTTTTCGTTGTTTAAAGCTTTGTACCACAGTTGCCATTCTATACCATACCGAAGATAAACCAAGGCCAATACCGGTTGCGCCAAAAATAACGAACCAATTACAATCGATTTATTTGGCACGATTTTAAACACATTAGGCTCGCTGGTTGACGTAATAATATTGATGTTGTTTACCTTAGGAACCGTATTGAATCGTTTTAAAACACGCACTAAATAATTAACGTTTTCTTTTTCGAACAAGCTGGTTCTTCTATATTGATTTTCAATAAGTGCGTTATTTGTCATTGGTTTGCTATTTAAAATGTTCGTTGGTAGGTGGTTCTTTTGAAGTAAAAATATTATTTACCAACGAAGTTCCAAATTTAAGGATTTAGTAAATACTCAGTCCATTTTTTATGGTAAACTGTTCATTTTTTCAATAAAAAACCCGTTTGTTATCCTTCTTAATTGTGTGCAAAACCCATTCAATTGCCATATTACACGCATTTTAAATACAAATTGAGGTAAAAATGTAGGTGCTTCTGATTACTTTATATTAAAAACATTTCATTTTTCAACTTATATAGCAAGAATTTTATTATATTTAAGTGTTCCTGCTGCATTTATATTCATTGGGAAATCCATACCTAAATTTAAGAATTAACCATGATCAAAAAGACACTCTTTTTCACGAATAAGTGCGCTATAACCACTTCCAACGAGCAACTTGTAATTTCTTCTGAAACCAAAAACAGAACCATCCCCATAGAAGATATTGGATATGTTATAATCGACCATCACGAGGTTTATATAAGCATGCCGGCACTCAACAAATTAATCAATAATAATTGCGCTTGTATTTTTTGCGATGAAAAACACCTTCCCAATGGCATGTTATTAAATTTAAACAGCCACCACATCCAACAGGAAATTTTTAAGTACCAAATTGATGCCAGTGTTCCTTTAAAAAAACAATTATGGCAACAAACGGTTATAGAAAAAATAACAAATCAAGGCTTGCTTCTTAAAACCATTACAGGTACCGAAAATAAATTTGAGTATCTGGCCAGTAAAGTATTAAGTGGCGATTCCTCAAATATGGAAGGGGTTGCTGCCAGTTTTTATTGGAAATCGTTTTTTGAAACAGACTTCAAAAGAGAGCGCCTTGGCGATTATCCAAATAATTTCCTAAACTACGGCTATGCCATATTAAGGGCTGCAACCGCCCGTGCCCTATCGGGCAGTGGTTTGTTAAACACCTTGGGCATTCACCATAAAAGCAAATATAATGCCTTTGCCTTGGCCGACGACATTATGGAACCCTTTAGGCCCCTGGTTGATGAAGCGGTTTATACCATCATGCAGCATTATGACGAACAAGAATTAACAACCGAAATAAAATCTATGTTGTTGGAAGTACTTACCAGAACCGTATATTTTAAAACAGAAAAAAGTCCGTTGATGGTAGCGCTACAAAAAACGGCTAGTTCACTGCAACAATGCTACAGTGGCGAGCGCAAAAAAATCAAGTATCCAAAACTATGGAACTAAATGGGTATAGGATTATGTGGTTATTTGTTTTTTTTGACTTGCCAACCGATACCGCCAAAGATAGAAAAACGGCTTCAGGCTTTAGAAAAAACCTGTTAAAGGATGGTTTTGCCATGATGCAATATTCTGTTTACATACGGCATTGTGCAAGTGGCGAAAGTGCCGATGTACATGAAAAGCGCATTAAAAAATTATTGCCTCCTCTGGGAAAAGTGAGCGTTTTGCGCATAACCGACAAACAATTTGGACACATCATGAATTTTTGGGGTCGTGCAGAAGTGCCCAAAGAAGCGCCACCAACCCAATTGGAATTGTTTTAATAAATTCAATTTTGATTAAAAAAAACATCTTTATACCAGTTTTTGGCGTTTAGGCTTATGTAATTATCTATATTTAAGTAGGATGGTTCGTTTTTTACAATATGATCGTGAAAGGAACGCTGCCAGCTGAAATCATTTAAACCCTTCAAATGAATTTCCTTTGAAGAAGTGGTTTTTAATGCGCCAATTATGCTTGATAGCGATTTAATTTTCACATCTAAACCACTAATTTTTGTGCTGTTAATTTCCAATAGAATGTGAATATGATTTGGCATAACAACATAATTATGGATTTCAACGTACAGATAGTGCTGTTCTAACCAATTTATTTTTTCTTCAACAATTAATCCGAATTGATTTAATTGCATTTTATAATTTTGTGGCAAATCATGGGGATTTTTATCATGGGGATTTTGTACGGACAGGTCGCGACCTGCCCCTTCGGAAATTACGGAACCAAAACAACATAACCTGTTCTGAACACAAACCGTAACGAAATAAACATGATTGCTGGTATAATCAAAACCTGCCATTCGATTTCTTTTCCTGTTTTTCATTATTTATTCAAAAAATTATAATGATTGATTCTGTACGGACAGATCGCGACCTGTCCACCCACCCGAATCACATAAACAAAACATCAATCAATCCTGTACGGACAGGTCGCGACCTGTCCACCTACCCGAATCACAAAAACAAAACATCTAATATCCACGTACGGACAGGTCGCGACCTGTCCCTACAAACACAAAAATTAACGAAAAAATTTAATATTAAAATAATTTAAAAATAAAAAATGCCTCAATCTTGCCTTATCATTGCAAAAAAGAAGCATTTTTATCACGATATTTTGACAATAAACACCTAAATATCAGAAGGTAACACACCAACTAATATCGTGTTTTCTAATCTTTAATCAAACCACAACGCCTTTCTGCTGGTTGTGTAGTCCATAGTTAATATCGTGTTTTCTAATCTTTAATCAAACCACAACGATTATTATTGATTTTTTTGTTTTAAGATGAATATCGTGTTTTCTAATCTTTAATCAAACCACAACAGGACATTAATACAGTACCATGGACGGTATAATATCGTGTTTTCTAATCTTTAATCAAACCACAACGGAAAATCCGTTGTCAGAAAATCGGAAGATTTTCCGTTGTGGTTTGGTTGTTTAAGATTATGAAAATTTTATGTCAAAGAACTTTTTCAAAATTTATTTCAATCCTAATTTTCTTTTTATCTCAATTAAAAGTTACTCTTTAGTTTTAGTACTAAAACCAATTTTCTCAACCTTATCCAATTTTGTTAGGATTTTTTATATTTGTCCTTTTGCCAGTTTTGATTCATTCATAATTTACAAATGTAAGTTTTTTAATTATTTCTTGAATTTATAAAATCTTTACTAAAAGTTACATCTAATTTACCTAAGGCATCGATTTTTGCAGGTATAACTCGTAAAGAAGATACACTTTTTCTTAATACAACACCTGATAAGTTATACAACTCATTTTCAGATGTAGAAATTGCAGAATCTACATCACCTAATGCATAATTATGTCTTGAAAAAATTATTTGTTTTATTTCTCCTTTTTCTTTGTCTTCTGTAAACTTAACAACTTTAAATAGCCTATGTTGTAAATCTATATTATTATTCCATTCAATTTCTTCAGGATTATTATTAAAAACTATAAACATATCACCTTGATGCAATGTGAAAATTGGCTTATTTAATTCTACTGGGAAATCATTTTTTACAATATTATAGTTATTTATAAGATTTGAATTTCTATTTGTAAATGGTGTCTTTTTTCCGGGCTTATCAGGAATTAAATCACCATAAATTCTTGCTTCATAATTTGTATAAGAATCCTTGTCGAAATAAAAGTCAAATTTATGACCATATTTCAACTTACCATATTTATCTATAGTTTGATTTCTATCTATTTTCCTTACTTCTTTATAATTTTTTAAATTTGATTTTGATGATTTTAATCTCAATCTTTTAATAATCATTTCACTAATATCTTTATTCTTTTCTTCATCATAATACTTTGGAAGAATTATATAACCCAACTTATTACTTTCTTTAACAAATTCCTCTATATTAAAATCTTTTGTAAAATTCAAGATTCGTTTTTTTATTCCTTCATCAACTATATTTTCTTGAATATCTTTAACTGTTATATTTGAAACCTTTTCTCTTTGTGCAAAAATTAACTCACCATCCTTCTTAATATGTGCATATGGGTTTTGACTATTGAGTCTTCCTCTTAAATTTAATTTTTTTGTATTTTCTTTTTGAGCGTTTATTAAGAGTGGTTTAATTCTATCGGTTTGTTTGTGATAAACCAAAACTTCTTTGTGCAAATTCTTCATTCGCTCAACAAAATTTTTCATTGGTTCCTTTGAGCTAATTCTGGGATTAGAATTTCCCCTAAAATAATCATTTTCATATTTGTGATATAATTCAGAAATTCTATTTGAAGTCCCTTTCTCTACACAAGCTACCACAATTGCGTCAATACAATGATGGATATGATTACTCCTATCTTTAACATCTTCTTCTCCTTGAAGTCCCCAAATTTTTCGCAGAGTGTCTGTTATTTTTCCATTAACTACATTTACTTTATTGAAATAGGAGTTCAAATATGCTCTAGAGTATTTTGTGATTATTCTTGTATCAACAAGGTTCGCATTTGTAAATTGATTATTGATTTCTTCAATTTCAAAATTTCTATATTTTTCTCGTAAATAATCTAATTTCATTTTGGTGTAATGAGCCATTTTCATTACCTCATCATGAGCAACTGCATCAGTTATAGCTTTTGCTGCATTTTTGAATTTTTTATATTCAAATTTTAAATCACTTAATGAAACATTCCATACAATATTCATGTTTGGTTTTTTCCCAACAAAAGAATATGATTTTAAATGCTCGTTTCTGTTTAATAAAATAGTTTCTTTATAAATTTGCTCACCTTTATAATTTACATTTATCAAACCTGGAAGAATTGCTTTTTTATAATTCCTGTTGAAATCATAATTTGCTAAGGTTTTATTTTTTAAAGAATTATCATTGTTTTTGCTTCTTGGAATTGTGTGCTCAATATCATAAATGGTTTGTTTATTCAAAAAATCTCTTGGTGTAATTGTTTCAGAAGTATATAAACATCTTCCATTTTGCTCACTATATAAAATATATTTAGCTACTTCAGTATCTGTTGGTATTTTATTTTTTCTATCTTCTTCTGGATAACATTCAATAATTTTTTCTCTAGCCCAAGTTCTTATTTCTTCTTGTTCTTTTTGCCAAATAGTCAAAGCTCTTCTGTAACTTGCACTATTAATTTCTCCTGCAACTTCAAGATTAACTTCGGTTTCTTTATCTACCAAACCTTTTCTGATTAATTCATTGCATAGTCGCTTAACTTGATGCATTGCTCTATCAAAAACAGGATTTTTTATTGAGGTTATTTCAGGATTACCTAATTTTTTTTCTGCTTTTGGATATGCTTCCATTGCTGATGGATGATATAATTTAGTAACATCAATTTTATCGTTTGGAAAAACTCGTCTTAATCCTTCTTCAATAAAAATTGGAATTGTTTTCGCTGTGAGATAGTTTACATCTTTAGGTAATTTATCGCATGCAGCTTCAAAAAACAAGTTCCAACAAGTTTCCGTAATTTTTGAAACTTCTTCTTTTTTCATTGAACCTAATTGAACTTCTCCAATCCAATTAGCAATTTCATAATCTAATTCCTTTTTAAAAGCATTAATGCTTAATTCATTGTTTCCTAATGAATTTTCTCGATTATCTTTAAATTTGGAAATGTAATTATTTACAATTCCTTTATTTTGTTTTTCTATTCTGAAATTCTCTAATGATTTTTTAATGATTTCAGAAACTTGATTTTGTTCAACTTCTGAAATTTTTCTTCCTAAAACTTCTGTAATATTAGCCAAGAAAACCGCATTTGTATAAATTTCACCTTTTTCCAAAAAAGGAATTATTTTCTTTATAGCAGATTTGCTTAAACTTCCATAACCTTTGACTAATTTTATCTTTACAAGATTTTCAATTCCTTTTTCATCAAGTTGCAAATGATTTTTTGCAAACTCTTCTCTAACAGTTTTCTTATCTTTTGAACCAAAACTATCCATTTGTAAACAATGCCAAACATCTTCAATACTTATTTGCTTCTTTCCTTTTTCATCTTTATGTCCAGAATTTAAAAGTGGCATTGTGCTATATTTTTCGGCACCAATAATTTTCTTTAAAGCTGAAATAGTTGGACAAGCAGAAAATTTCTTATCCATCGGAAAATTAAAACTTATAACAGCTTCTATTTCTGAATCTTTGTCGGTTTTTCCTTTTATAAAAACTTCTTCTGGTCGTTTAATATAATTATAAGGCAGTCCATTGCTTAATTTATTTGCAATTTTACCAAACTCAAAATCGGTTATTTGTGAAAACTCATTTTTTATTAGTTCTTTTTCTTCTTTATTTAGAAAATCTAATTTATCATCAAATTCTCTTTTAATCTTGATTCTATTAATGGATTCCCACATTCTAAACTCTTCGAATAATGGATGCGATAAAGCAATTCTTTTTCGTTTGGGTTCTAGTGTACATTTTGCTACTAATCCTTTTTGACTTTTTAATGGTCTTTGATAAAAAATAGCATTATGTAATTTATCTTTTAAATCTCCTATAATTTTTTGAATTTCACATATATAATTAAATTCTGCTTCGTAATGATCTTCTCTATGTGTATATCTTCCTCTAATTCTATTTATTAATCCCGTATCTTTATTTATTCTATTGTAAATTGAATAAAAATAACACCCCATTGTTGGAAATCCTTTCATCTCTTTTGAAAGTTCTCCAATTCCTGCCATTACTTTTCCTAAATTTTCAGGTTTTTCAAATTCTGATTTGACAAATGATTTTATATTTTCAAAAACAATTTCTTTTTTTAGTTCTTTATTAATAACGTTGTTTAAACTCTTTACTTTTTTATCATTCTTATATTGGTCAAATATAACTTCTAACTCTTCTTTAAATGATACAGAATTAGCAACTTTTTCAAGTAAGTTTAAAACACCTGATTTAAACAAATCAATTTTATCGTCAGATTGTTCTTCTTCTGAATTGGATAAATAACCTCTTCTTTGAGATAAATGATAAAAAGCTCTGCCAAGTTGCGATTTTCCATCATTTGTATCCATCATTCCTGGTTTAGTAGCAGCTAAATACCTTAAATAATAAGGTTGTCTTAGTTTCTCTGTTTGGCTGTTTCCATTCTTTTTTCCAGTTCGTTGCCAATCAATAAAATCACCATTTTCACAAGGATAAATTTTCTTATTTTTCCATCTATTTAATTCACCAGACTTAAATTTTGGACACAAACCAAATTCGTCAAGAACTTTCAAAGTGGCAATTTTCCTCAAACGAATTCTATCAATTCTTCGTCTTGCACCTCTGAATCCTCGCCTTTCAGAGGCTTTTGAGTTTTCATTTGCGTCAACGCTTTTTGAAAAAATATAACTGCCTTTAGATGGGATTAATTCTCCATTTTCGTCTTCTTTTTTAAAAAAATCATATACTCCTTCTTGTTTTTCTAAAACTGACCAACCAATACTATTGGTTCCTAAATCTAAACCAAGTTTTATTCTATTCATTTTTATATTTGTATCAATTATTTTTTTACATTTGCTTTAATCAAATCACAATAAGGTCCTTGTTATCAAGTGAACCGTGGGATTGAACCGAAAGGTGACCTAATTAGAGCCTCCAATTTTATTGGAGGTTCGTTGTTTTAAGGAATGGTTTAACCTTAAATCCTTGTCAATTTTGTCAATTTTTCAACAGACATAAACTTACAAAAAAGCAAATTATTTTCTTACTTTTTTGTTGTATTTATTCAAATTTTATTATATTTGTTTTGTGAAAATTTTATTCTAATCTTTAATCTTATCACAATAAGGCTATATGCCGTAGATGAAAATCTTTAGTCCTGCTTCGGTGGGACTTTTCATTTTATATAACTCAGAAACCAGAAAATGAGCAGTAGATCATCATCATTTTTGTTTGGATAACTTTATAAACCCAACAGCAGTAAAAAATGGATACGGACTGGTTAAAAAATTTAGAGAAGCCTACACCACCACAAACCCTAGGGCATTTTTAGCTTGTAAATCATACAAAACCCCATCAATGGCTTGATAAAAGCGCACGCCCAAAACGCTAAGAGGCGTCCCAATACCAAGGGGCAAGCTGTTGGGTGTTAATAATACATTGCTAATATTGGCGTCTTTATCAAGTACCACCGGTGTAGCCAAATGCAAATCAAAAGCTAGTGTGTCGAAATTAAAGTCCAAAACACCATACATGAGTTTTATATGGGTAGCGCCTGCAATAAATTTAACGCGCTTACCATCAAATTCAGAAATGCTTAAAGCAAAGGTATTTGCGGCTACGGCAAAATTAAAAGGCAAAACCTGGCGCACATCGCAATCGGGCGTATAATGAAACTGTTTTAACACGATCGCACCCTCAGCAGTGTTTAGCCCCATCGCTACCACACGGTTTCCACGTTCATGTATAAGGTCCAAATCCTTTAATGTGGTAAACAAGCCCATCAGCCTACTATGGAAATGTGTAAAGGTATATCCTATATAAAAAGGTCTTAAAGCCTGTCTAAAAACCTTATTGACTCCAGAACAATGTCCAAACTCACGCCCGTTTTCGCGTACACGTTGCATACTGGCTTTTGTTTTTATGGCCTTACCACTAAAGCCACCTCCTGATTTTCTGGCAACAGGTTTTCCATTCAAATAATAGAAATTAATGCCTCCAAGGGTTCCCACCAATGGTAAAATGCCTTTTTGCTTTGCCATAATAAATAATTTTATACCTGTTTAACATCATGCATGACTACAACCGTAACTCGCTTTAAGATACTTGCTAATATATAAAAAATTGATAAGGTTATAGCGTGGTTATAACATGTATGTACCATGGTTATAATATGGTTAACAAATACATACAGCGATGGTAAATTATCCCTACCAATAGGGCGTTAAATAAATAGTGTGTTAGCAACAAAAAAGTTGGACAATTAAATGCGAGATTTAAGCGGCTGGAATTTAGCTACACATTTCTGTTTCTAATTCGTTAATGGTTTGATGCCCCAAAGTAAAAACTGTTCTTTCCATAATCCTGGGATTCCAGTTGCCAACGATGAATTATAAAATGTTTTTGAAAAAAACCGGCAACCATTTTCAACCAGATTACCATAAAAAAAAAGGGAAACTAAATTTTAGCTTCCCTTTTTTAAATATCTATTTATTTTCTTTATGAATTTTGACGTTTGGCCTTTTTTTCTGCCCTAATCTCTTTTAAACGCTCCATCAAAGCACCTCCAATCCAATAAGGTATTACAAAGGTTATTAAAAAAATCATTAACCAAAACCCAATGGTCAAGATGGTTAAAAAAGCTAAGAATCCTAAATATTGGTCAAAATCAAACATTGTTGTAAGTATCTGTTAAAAATATTAAGCAAATATAATGCAAAGCTTCTTGTTACACAATATCAAATTAAAATTTATTAACATAGTTTTTAAGATTTATTAGGGCAAGGGCTCGCAATAACATCCTTTATTGTTAACTATACCTATCACCAAATCGAGGTTTACCTTGTTATTTTCAATGCGCAAAATACTATCGCAATCTTCTAAATCAAAATTGATTTTCGAGTGGGGCATATACAATGTTAACTCATATAACACTGCATTGGCCAATAATTCGTTATCAATATTAGTTTTAAAAACCTCAACCATAGCATGTTATTCGCTTGGAAATTTACGTTCATCCATAAAAAAAACTTCACATTGGTGGCCGTCTAAATCTTCAACCCCAAGATTAACAAAAAGTTGGTGTACCATTTTCTTAGTTTTATGTTATTGTTCTGCTAATTGTTTAACCAATTGAAGGGCTTTCGGGAAGGTGTTACTAAAATAGTGTTCAAATTCTTCATCCGAATCCAAAAGAACCTCAAGAATGGTAACACCGTCCTTTTCGGTTAGCGTATAATCTTCCCGAGCTCCAGCCCAGGTTTTGGTGAATTCATCTTGTGGTTGTTCTTCGTTATTTTTAATAATTCCCAGGTGCTCAAACCCCATAAAGGCATGTGGTATGAGTTTGTGGATTTTACTGAACATCCCACTACCGTTACCATCTAAAAACAATACTTTGCTTCCTTCTTTCCAATTTGAAACCGCATGTGAACCTTCGCTAAAAGCACTGGTCCAAGCACGATAGGTCGCATCGTCCCAAAGAATATTCCATGTTTTTTCTGCTGAAGCCTTAATACTTACTTTGAAGTGGATTTTTTTTAACATCTGCTGAAGGTTTTAATTCTTTATTGTAATTCCTCGTATATAAGGTTATTACGCTGGTATTTGATAGTCTTTATTGTAGCTTATCATCCACTCAATTCCAAATTGGTCTTCGGTCATACCAAAGTAATCTCCCCAAAAGGTATCTTGCATGGGCATGGTTACTTTTCCTTTTTCAGAAAGGCCCGCAAACAACCTATCGGCTTCTGCCTTGGTATCGGTTGTAATGGAAATATTTACGTTTTGTCCAACAATGGCTTCACCCATACTTGGGTTGCTGTCGCTTCCCATAAGACTATTTTTCCCTATTGGCAGAGATACATGCATAATGCGGTTTCCAAATTCGTCTGGCATTGGTTCAGCGCAACCGTCTTCTTTTGGCATCTCGCTAAAACGCCCGATATGGGTAAAATCGCCCCCAAAAACAGATTTGTAGAAAAGAAATGCGGTTTCGCAATTTCCATTAAAGATAAGGTACGGATTGATAAATAACATAGTTTTAAAGTTTTAAGGTTTATTGTTTTGGCATTTTTGTTATATCCATGTGCAGCATGACCCAACGGTGTCCATCTGGATCCATAAATCCTAAACCGTACATCCAGCCATCAACCTCGTTGGGTTGGGTATAAACCGTTCCGCCTGCGCTTTCTACGGTTTTTACCATGGCATCTACTTCTTCTTTGGTTTGTGCATCAATGTTAAGCAATACTTCAGTGCTTTTGGTGGTATCGGTAACGGGGTTTGCTGCGTAATGCTGTATATCGGCTTCAGGAAACAACATCATTACGGTTTTGTTATCATCTACATAAAAACTAGCCAAATGGTTTGCATCTTTGTGCATCTCGTTTTCCTTAAAACCAATACCTCTATAAAATTGCTTGGAACGGTTAATATCCTTTACTGGAAGGTTGAACCAAAATTGTCGTGCCATAATGATTTATTTTTTGTTGTAACTATTTTAATTTATTGTTCTAACCTGAAAAAAGGCGAGATGTTTTTCAATGAAACGTCTTCACCAACTGCTTACTTACACAAAGTTAGCAATATACCTTTTAGACCGAATGTGTAAATGCGACAATATAAAGGGTTGATTGCGACAATTAAAAAGATTAGTTTTGATAAAAAACAAATCGCTATTATGAAACATATTTCAATTTATGTTCCTAAAGGACATTATAGTATGGTAAATATTGAAGGCGCCTACCAAATGTTCAACTGGGTAAACAGTTATTACCAGCAATTGGGCAAAACACCGCTATTTGATGTAGAACTTGTGGGCATTGAACAAACTTCCACCCAAACAAACGGACTGTTTAGTATAAAGCCGCAACGTTTAATTAAAGATGTTGAACATACCCATTTAATTATTATTCCTGCTATTCATGGCGATTTGGAAGCGAATTTAAAAACAAACGCCGAACTATTGCCGTGGCTAATAAACCACTACAACAAAGGTACCGAACTGGTTAGTTTTTGCATTGGTACGTTTTATTTAGCCGCATCTGGTTTACTTAACGGAAAACCTTGCTCGACACATTGGCAGTATGCGAATGAATTTAGGGCAATGTTTCCGGAAGTACTATTGATGGACGATAAGATTATAACCGAATCTAACGGTATCTATACCAGTGGTGGCGCCTATTCATTTACCAATTTAATGGTGTATTTAATTGAAAAATATGCGGGTAGGGAAACCGCCATTATGGCATCGAAAGGGTTTATGATTGATATTGATAGAGAAAGCCAATCGCCTTTTATGATGTTTAAAGGACAAAAAGCACACGAGGATTTAGAAATTCTTGAGGCCCAAAACTACATTGAAAAACATTTTAATACAAAAATAACCGTTGATGCGCTTTGTGAAAAGTGCAACCTTGCACGACGCACGTTTGAACGTCGCTTTAAAAAAGCAACATCAAACACTATTTTAGAGTACATTCAGCGCGTAAAAATTGAAGCGGCCAAAAAAGCATTGGAACATGGCAGAAAAACCGTAAACGAAGTAATGTATGATGTTGGTTACAACGACACGAAATCGTTTAGGGATGTTTTCAAAAAAGTAACCGATATGACACCTGTCGATTACAGAAACAAATTTTTATCTGCATAAAAAAAAGCATCATAGCAATAACTGCTACCATGCTTTTAATTGTCTTAAATATAAACCTATTTAATTAGGTTGTGGCGTCATTCGTAAATAGGGTTTTATTTCTTTATGCCCTTTTGGGAATAACGATGGGATTTGCTCGTTGGTAACCGCAGGAGCGATCACAACATCGTCACCGTTTTTCCAGTTTGCGGGAGTTGCTACCTTGTGGTAGGCCGTAAGCTGTAAAGAATCGATAACCCGCAATAGTTCATCAAAATTCCTGCCTGTTGAAGCGGGATAGGTAATTATTAGCTTTACTTTTTTATCATCACCAATTACAAAAACAGAGCGAACGGTAAATTTATCGCTGGCGTTTGGATGAATCATATCATAAAGTTCGGAAACCTTTTTATCTTCATCGGCAATTATCGGGAAATTAACCGTTGTATGCTGTGTTTCATTAATATCCTTAACCCATCCGTGGTGCGAATCAACCCCATCTACACTTAACGCAACAACCTTTACGTTCCTTTTATCAAATTCAGGTTTATATTTTGCTACCGTTCCCAATTCTGTGGTACATACTGGGGTGTAATCCGCTGGATGCGAAAACAATATCCCCCAACTATCTCCTAACCATTCGTGAAAATTAATAATTCCTTCGGTGGACATTGCCGTAAAATTTGGTGCCGTGTCCCCTAATCTAATTGTTGCCATAGTGATGTAATTAAAGTGTTAAATAATTGATTTTCAATAAGTGCTAAGTTAACCATTTTTTGGAGGTTATTAAAACATATAGCTGTTAAAAAACTTATAAAAACTAACATATATCATAATAATAAACATATCAAAACAACTAACTTTGTAACTTTAAAAAATAGGCCAATAAAATCTCAAGATTATAACAAAAAGTACATGCAGTACAAGCCACAATAAACAATAAAAACAATAAGAATATATGGAATTTAGAATAGAAAAGGACACAATGGGCGAGGTTAAGGTACCTGCCGATAAACTTTGGGGCGCACAAACAGAACGCTCAAGAAACAATTTTAAAATAGGGCCTTCAGCCTCTATGCCTTTGGAAATTATCTATGGTTTTGCCTATTTAAAAAAGGCGGCCGCTTATACCAATTGCGAATTGGGCGTTTTACCTATTGAAAAACGCGATTTAATAGCTGCCGTTTGCGACGAAATTTTAGCGGGCAAACACGACGACCAGTTTCCGTTGGTTATTTGGCAAACGGGCTCTGGCACGCAAAGTAACATGAATGCCAATGAGGTTATAGCCAACCGAGCGCAACAGCTTGCGGGCAAAAAAGTGGGCGAAGGTGAAGAAGTAATTAAGGCCAATGATGATGTTAACAAATCGCAATCGTCCAACGATACCTTTCCTACCGGCATGCATATAGCGGTATATAAGAAAATTGTAGAAACAACCATTCCAGGGGTCAAGCAATTACGCGATACCTTGAAGAAAAAATCGGAAGCCTTCAAATCGGTTGTTAAAATTGGACGCACACACTTAATGGATGCCACACCACTAACGCTCGGACAGGAGCTGTCTGGTTATGTGGCGCAATTGGATTATGGATTAAAAGCGTTAAACAACACCTTGCCCCACTTAAGCGAGTTGGCATTGGGCGGAACCGCCGTAGGTACCGGTTTAAACACTCCCAAAGGCTATAGCAAACGGGTAGCGGAATATATTGCCGAATTTACAGGACTTCCTTTTGTGTCGGCACCCAACAAATTTGAAGCCTTGGCAGCACATGATGCCCTGGTTGAAACACACGGTGCTTTAAAACAACTGGCGGTTTCTTTAAATAAAATAGCCAACGACGTTAGAATGATGGCATCGGGCCCACGAAGCGGCATTGGTGAAATTATCATTCCTGCCAACGAACCCGGTAGTTCCATCATGCCCGGAAAAGTAAATCCAACCCAATGTGAGGCGTTAACCATGGTTTGTGCCCAGGTTATTGGAAACGATGTTGCCATTTCGGTGGGCGGTTTGCAAGGCCATTATGAACTCAATGTATTTAAACCCGTTATGGCCGCCAACATTTTGCAATCTGCGCAACTTATAGGCGATGCCTGCGCTAGTTTTGATGAACATTGTGCCGTTGGCATAGAACCCAACCATGAGGTTATTAAAAAATTATTGAACAACTCCTTAATGTTGGTAACGGCCCTAAACACTAAAATAGGATATTATAAGTCTGCCGAAATTGCTAATACCGCACATAGAAACGGCACTACCCTGAAAGAAGAGGCCGTAAATTTAGGCTATGTAACTGCGGAAGATTATGATGCTTGGGTAAAACCCGAGGATATGGTTGGTAGTTTAAAATAAATCTAACAAAAAACCATAAATAAAAAAACAGGTAAAAATATTTACCTGTTTTTTTTTTGGTTAGTTAGCTATCAATCCTTCTTAGTTTAGTTAAGATTTACAGGAAATCGGTCAAATATATAATTTATGTTTTTTTTTGATATTAACATTTGTTAACACCCATCTATTTTTTTTCTAATCCTACTTAATTGTACCGGAGTAATCCCTAAATAGGAAGCTATATGGTACTGCGGAATAAGGTCGTCAATTTGTGCTATTTGTTTTCGCATTTCCAAATAACGTTCGGTGGCATCTAAGGAAATTAGCTCTATGAGGCGTTTTTCATAAGCTACATATACAGATTCTAAAACCTTGGAGTACAGCATATTGACCGATTTATGTTTCTTGCTTAAAAGCATAAGCTTGTCATAATGAACTTCATACACCCGACAGTCAGAAAGCGCTTCAAAAACAAATAAAGACGGTTGTTTTTTTAACAAGGCCGTTAAGGAACCGAAAAAACTAATTGGCAGAAAAAAATTTTTATTAAACTCTTTGCCCGATTCGGTGCTCAAATAGCATCTAACAATACCAGAAACCAACATATACACCTTTGAGGGCGTTTCATTTAATTTTACTATTTGGGTGTTGGCTTTATAATCCTTTAATTTCGCGATTTTTAAAATCTCTGAAAAGGCATCTTCTGGAATCGTGCTTATACCGTTCAAAAAATGGGCGTGGTACTCGGTTTCGGTCATAAAATAACAACTGGTTTAGCAACCAAAACTACGGCTTCTTCACTTTTGGCAATTAAATTATCCATCATTTGCAGATAAATTTGTTTAGTTGCAATAAAAAGCAGCAATAAGTCCAGAAATACCAAGCAATTTACCCGAAGCACAAAAAAAAAGCCACTAAAAACCTTAAATACAGCAAAAAAAAAGCCCCAGGTAACAACCTGAGGCCTAGCAATAAGTGTTATATAGTTTACTTTAAAGTGAACTCGGAGGTAGCAACCAAATCTTTGGCGTTAAAAACGTTTACAATATAACGTCCTTTTTGAAAATCGGCTTTTCCTTTATGGCTAACAAACTCACAAATATCCAAACTTGCATTTTCATAATTAAACTTACTTACAATGCTATAATTTAAGGTTTTATCGCCAAATCGAACCTGTTCGTTCATGCCTAGGGTATTGTTTTTTGGGTCTATAACCTGTACATATAATTCTTGGTCGCCCGATTTAACCAATTTATTTTTAGGAACCGTAAAGCAAACCCGAATTTTATCGGTACGTCCTGCCCTTTCTGTTGGAATAAATTTACCCGAGGTTCTTTCAATAACCCCAAAACCTTTCATGTTTACAGCACCCAGTACCGCAGCATTTGAAACCACTTCGGCCAGTGCATTGTTTTGTATTAATAACGAATCGGTAAAAATGGTGCGCTCTTCCAAACGTACCCGTGTACTGTCCAACGAGGTTGCCAAGTATGAGTTCTCTACTTTCAGCTTATCATTTTCAGCTAGCAAAACATCCATTTCTTTTTGTAGCGAAATAAATTTTTGCTTGTAGCTCCATAAGCTTTTTACATTGGTTTCAGAAATTTTTAATGAATCTATCAAGTCCTGAATACGGGCTCTGGCCTCGATTAAATCCTTATTGGCAACGTCATTTTCGCTTATGGCAATATCGTATTGTTTTGCCATCGCGTTCAAATCGTTCATTACCAATTGTTTTTGTTCTGTTAGGTCGTTTTGCACTTTTTCACTGCTTTTGTACAAATTCATGGTGTAAAATGCAGTGCCTAAAAATAGAACCAATGCAATTCCCAATGCCACTTTTAGGCCCATACTGTTTTTGTTGTTTTCCATAGTTACTTGTTTTTAATCTTTTTTAAATGTTTAATGTTTTGTGTAATACTTTATTATTTTTAATGCCATAAATAAATAATGATGTATTTTTAATATTCAAAATTTATGTACTCTTTATGGATAAACTGGTTTTATTTAACAACACTACGCTAAATGCACTATTAAACAAACGCCCAGGCGAATCCAAATTTGGTGAACATATTAAAATATTAACCAGCATTTCACATATATACGACCAACTTATTAATTTGGATGTTACGCACGTTATAATTGGCTTGCCTGAAGATGTGGGCGTGTATGCCAACTACGGAACACAAGGCACCTCAAA
The DNA here is from genome assembly GCF_009746565.1 of Mariniflexile maritimum. Taxonomy (GTDB): domain Bacteria; phylum Bacteroidota; class Bacteroidia; order Flavobacteriales; family Flavobacteriaceae; genus Mariniflexile; species Mariniflexile maritimum. The sequence continues at coordinate 67,250 of NZ_WRPN01000001.1, read as the reverse complement.
GGCATGGGAAGCTACGCTGAAGGTACTATTGAACATACAGAATAACGAATTTACAAGGGCAAACAAGGTGTTGGTTTTAGGCCATCTGGATTTTAGCGAAGAAATGCAGATGGTTTCAGAATTAGACAAAAACGAACCAAAAAGCATCAAAAAAGCCCGAAAAATTGTTGGCAAAATTGACAAACACGTTACTTACATAGTTGAACAAATTGTTTCGGCGGGAAAAATACCCATTGTAATTGGAGGTGGCCATAATAACGCCTACGGTTGCATTAAAGGCACCAGTTTAGCCTTAAAAAAACCCATAAATGTTATTAATTTTGATGCCCAACCAGATTTTTATCCTGAAGAAGGACGGCATAATGGCAACGGTTTTAGTTACGCATACGCGGAAGGATTCTTGAAAAATTATTTTGTTTTTGGGGTGCACAAAAACTATACGTCGGATAAATTGTTTAAATCGCTGAAAAAATTCAAATTAGTTAAGTACACCTTGTTTGAAGATTTGGAAGTGGGCAAAGAACTAAAATTTAAACAAGAATTACAGCGCGCCCTAAAACACATGAACGGTACCCCTTTTGGTGTTGAGGTTGATTGCGATGCCATTGAAAACATACCCAGTAGCGCCATGACCCCCAGCGGGTTTAGCGTTAATAAAGCTCGCAGTTTCGTTAACTTTTTTTCAAAACAGGATACCGTTCACTATTTGCACATTTGTGAAGCCGCACCAACCAAAGAAAACGAAGAACAAATAGGAAAGCTTATTACTTATTTAATAACCGATTTTATAAAAGTGCACAACTCATAAAAGGCTGTGTGCTCAACCCAACAACTTATGTATTTGGGCATATTGCAATAAAATAATGGTTCGCGCATCGTGTATTTGCCCGTTATTAAGCATCGAAACCGCTTCTGTAAAAGGCAATTCCAAAACCTCAATGTCTTCATGCTCACTTTCCAAACCGCCGCCTTCATGCACTTTCATGGCATCGGTATATTCGCCAATAAAAAAATGCATCTTTTCTGTTAGTACCCCAGGCGATGCATAAGCTTCAAATACTTTTTTTACGGTTTTCAGCCTATAACCAACTTCTTCTTCCGTTTCTCTAATAATGCAGGCTTCTGGGTTGTCCTTATCCAACATGCCTGCGCAGATTTCAACCAAAAAACCGCTTTTGTTATCATTTAAAAAGGTAGGCATTCTAAACTGACGGGTTAAAACAACGGTGCCTTTTTGTTTGTTATAAAGCAAAATACCGGCCCCATCGCCCCTATCATAACATTCACGTATTTGGGTTACCCATTTACCGTTTCGGAGTTTATAATCGAAGGTTACTTTTTTTAGGATGTAATAGTAATTGGAAAGAAGTTCGGTTTTTATGTTTTTTAAATATGTTAAGTCCATAATGGTTATTTAAAGGCTTTCAAACTGGTAAGGCAATGTCGTAAAAATTATTATTAAAATGCACTTAGGCACCTGTAACTTATCAACTAAATTGTTCAATAAATACATTCAGGCAGTAAGTTTATAAAAAGTAATTTTCTGTGCAATTATCTTACAAAACACTGTTTAATATTTTCATTTATAATTGCTTACTAAATAAAATATAGTATATTTGAATTGCTATTAAACAAATTTTGCATTCATGATGCCTTTACTACCTATCTCCTTAAATCAGCTATTATCGTTTTTTCTTATAAGCCAGAAAACGATTGTAACCGTACTAATAATTGTAGTGGTGTTTTTTTCGATACTCCTTATTTTGGGCGTTATAAAATCATATAAACTGAAAAAGGAAAACGAACGCTTGGATAAAATAAGCGAAGACATGGCCAAACAGGTGGATACTTATAAAGATTTCACCGAAGGCCACATGTACGGCGACCAATAATTTAAACATAAAAAAGTCCTGCAAATAAGCAGGATTTTTTCTTTAACCTTTCACGGAACCTTAGCGAACCAATTTTTTATACTTAATGCGTTTTGGGGTTAAATCGCCACCCAAACGTTTCTTTTTATTTTCTTCATATTCGCTAAAGCTACCTTCAAAGAAATATACTTGCGAATCGCCTTCAAAGGCCAAAATATGTGTACAGATTCTATCTAAAAACCATCTATCGTGCGATATCACAACCGCGCACCCTGCAAAGTTTTCCAAACCTTCTTCCAAGGCACGTAAGGTGTTTACATCTAGGTCGTTGGTAGGCTCGTCTAAAAGCAATACGTTACCTTCTTCTTTAAGTGTCATGGCCAAATGCAACCGGTTACGCTCGCCGCCAGAAAGCATTCTTACTTTTTTGTTCTGTTCGCCGCCCGAAAAGTTAAATCGGCTTAAATACGCTCTGGAATTTACTTCCCTGCCACCCATTAAAATAAGTTCTTGCTCGTCGCTAAAATTTTGCCAAATGGTTTTTTCGGGATCAATATTGGAATGTGCTTGATCTACATAAGCTATTTTTGCCGTATCGCCCACAATAAATTCGCCTTTATCGGGGGTTTGTTCGCCCATAATCATCCTGAAAATGGTTGTTTTTCCAGCACCATTGGGCCCAATAACACCCACAATACCTGCTTGTGGCAATTTAAAGTTTAAATCTTCGTAAAGCAACTTATCTTCAAAGCCTTTGCTAACACCAACAGCTTCAATAACATTGGTGCCCAAACGAGGGCCGTTGGGAATGTATATTTCCAATTTTTCGTCCAGCTGTTTTTGGTCTTGGCTTAACAACTTATCGTAATTTTGCAAACGTGCTTTTTGTTTGGTTTGGCGACCTTTGGCGCCTTGGCGTACCCATTCCAGCTCGCGTTCCAAGGTTTTTTGACGTTTGGAGGCGGTTTTGCTTTCCTGCGCCAATCGTTTCGATTTTTGGTCCAACCACGATGAGTAATTTCCTTTCCACGGAATGCCTTCGCCCCTATCCAACTCTAAGATCCAACCCGCCACGTTATCTAAAAAGTATCTATCGTGGGTTACGGCAATTACCGTTCCTTTGTATTGTGCCAAATGTTGCTCTAACCAATGTACCGATTCGGCATCCAAATGGTTGGTTGGCTCATCCAACAATAACACATCGGGCTCTTGAAGCAGCAATCGGCATAAAGCCACACGACGGCGTTCACCACCCGAAAGCACACTTATTTTTTTATCGCCATCGGGTGTTCTTAGGGCATCCATGGCAATTTCCAGTTTGGTATCTAGCTCCCAGGCGTTGGAGGCATCAATTTTATCTTGAAGTTCCGCTTGACGGTTCATCAACTTCTCCATTTTATCGGGGTTGGAATACACTTCTTCCAAACCAAACATATCGTTTATTTTGTTGTATTCATCAAGAATGGCAACGGTTTCCGCAGCACCTTCCTTTACAATTTCCATAACGGTCTTACTTTCATCAAGATGCGGTTCCTGCTCCAGATAACCAACGGTGTAGTCTTGCAAAAACGTGACATCGCCCTGGTAGTTTTTATCAATTCCAGCAATTATTTTAAGCAAGGTGGATTTACCGGAACCATTTAGCCCCAAAATGCCAATTTTGGCTCCGTAAAAAAAACTTAGATAAATATTTTTTAAAACGGGTGTATTGGCACCCTGGTACGTCTTGGTTAAACCAGACATGGAGAAAATTACTTTTTTATCGTCGGACATAGTGATTTTTTTTGATTTACGAGTTACGAGGTATGAATTACAGGAATTCGCTAAACCCTTCCTTTAAGGGCATTAAAAACCCAGGCCACCGATAAGAAACCTATGCCCACGGCCGCAAAGCCATAACCGGCCACTTCATAATACCTAAAAGCGCCTAAGGCTATCAAGCCCAATCCTACAAATACCATAATCCAGGTTGCCCATGCTAACACTGTGTTCTTGTTCATTGCCATAATCCGTTATTTTTTAATTTTTTGGGCGCATCCTTGAAAACAAGGTCGGGCTTTTCGCTATATCTTTTTTATGTGTGGTGTTTGTGGTTTTACATTAAACGTTTGTAACACACATAAAAAAGGATGCCGCTTCAATCCCTTGCGCATATTCACAGCACAAATATCGTATTTTTAAATAAAAAAGTACTGTTTTAAAATGTAATTTTGAAATGGTACTAAAAACCATGAAACCCCTAAAAAATAGTAAATCCGTAGATGGAAGATGCCTTTAATCCGAAAAATACGCTTTTAGTCTATACTTTTTTTATCATTCCATCCTTTCGTATGTGTAAATTATATAAATTTACGCTTTGTTATCGATTTTTCGGTTTAAAAATCAATAAACACCTCGTAAAACAAGGGAGTTTCAGCAGTAAATTTGGAAATTGAAAAATGATAGCAAAAATTTATTTTTAAAATTAACATGAAAAAGTTTGCCCCATACTTTCTGCTTTTTTGCATTACGTTACACGCGCAAGTAGGTAAAGGCATTACGGCGCCCCTACCTGCCTTTAACCTGATTGAAAAAGCAGTATCTAACAATGCATTGGTTGAAAATCCTGGAACAGATGCTACCAATTTAAAAACAACAGCCTTTCATGGGGCAGCATTTAAAAATCCAACCCCAAAAGTAGATTTAAGAGGTGTTTTTTTGCCTTCGGTATCCAATTTGTCCTGGCCTACAAACCGTCATGCCTCACCCGCTGCCCAACAAGCAGAGTTATTGGCCATTTTAAACGATATAAAAGCAAACGGTTACAATACCGTGTTCTTACAGGTTCGACCAGAGAGTGATGCCTTATACGCCTCTACAATCGACCCCTGGTCGTATTGGTTAACCGGCACACAGGGAACCGCGCCCACCCCATTTTGGGACCCCTTGGAATTTGCCGTTAAAGAAGCCCATGCCCGTGGTTTGGATTTGCACGCTTGGTTAAATCCGTATCGAGTGAAGCAAACCCCAACCATGGATTTAGCTCCAAATAACGTGGCCAATTTGCACCCAACATGGACGTTCCAAGCGCGATTAAATGCCAAGGACAAGGCCTTATCGCTAAAAATGCTAAATCCGGGTCTTCCGGAAGTTAGAAATTATATTGTAAGGGTTGTGCAGGACATTGCCAATAGATATGATGTAGATGGGATTCACTTTGACGATTATTTCTATCCCTATTCAGGTATGGAAGTAACACCGCAAGATGCTAAAACCTATTTAGAAAACAATCCAACAAAAATTGCAACCATTGAAGATTGGCGCAGAAACAATGTAAACTTGATGATTGGAATGGTTTACGATGCCATACAAACCGTAAATATAAGCCAAAATAAAAACATAGTTTTTGGTGTTAGCCCTTTTGGAATCTGGAAATCTGGCACACCTACCGGTATTTCTGGAACTTCTTCGTTCAGTGCTTTGTATTGCGACCCAATTGCTTGGTTACATTCAAATAAAGTAGATTATTTGGCACCTCAACTGTACTGGAAAATAACCAAGGCTCAAGATTATATGGCGCTTTCAAAATGGTGGAACGACCAAGCAAAACTATATGGCAAGCAATTGTATGTAAGTCAGGGCTATTATCGTATGGATTATACCAACCCATGGGAAACAACGGAAATACAAAACCAAATAAACCACAACAGGTTGGCGCACATGGATGCTACCTTTGGCCAAATTGCGTACAGCTATACCACTATAAAAAAGAACTCGAAGGGGTTAAACCAAGTACTAAACAACAAGCAGCATAAATACAAATCGTTTGCGCCCCCTATTTTAGGACCCACTAAAGATTCCATTGGCCCAATAATGCCCGCCAACATTAGACTTGAAGCCTCAAAAATTTTATGGGATACCCCAGAAGCAGCTTTAGATGGCGATTTACCCGTAAAGTATGTGGTTTACGCTTTTGATAATGCCGAAGAAGCCATCTCAAAAAAGAATGATGGCTCCAAAATACTTGATATTGTAGCAGGAAATGAATTGACTTTGACCAAAACGCAGTGGTCAACTAAGGTTTTTGTAGTAAGCTCTCTGGACAAAAACAATAATGAAGCCGGCGATTTTACAAAAACACATTCCATACGGGCATTAAAATCAAAACACTGCGAACTGGCCATCAATCCTACAAACGAAGCCGATGCCGTAAATTAGGGGAATCTGCCATCAATTTAGCATCATACACTATTTTTCCTTCACACTATATTAATAACCAATACCATAAGCTAGTCGAGCGGCATTAAGAAACCCTTTAATTAAAAATAGTGCCTTTTTAAAATTCCATAGGAATTTCAATAAAAAGCAAACTAGAGGCTTCATTCGTTTTAATTGTAAAAACATTGGTTTCATAAACACCAGCGGCATCCCTACTTTCTAAAACATGGTTGTTAATAGTTATATTACCGTGAATGGTCATCACATAAACCCCGTGATTTTCGCTTTTATGAGTGTAATCAAACGTGCGGTCTTTATCCAAATCGATTCTTGAAATGATGGCATCTTGATGAATTTTCAAACTCGTTTCATGGGCTTCATCCATAGATGTAACCAATATTTGAAGCTGGTTTTTGCGTTCACTGGCATCAAATTTTTTTTGGTCGTAGCGTGGAGCAACGTTTTGTTTGTTTGGGAAGATCCAAATTTGGAACAAACTTAAATATTCATCAACCGATCCATTTATTTCAGAATGTTGCACGCCCGAACCGGCACTCATAACCTGTACTTCACCGGGTAACACAGGTATCCATGTGTCGCCCATATTGTCGCGATGTTTTAAAACACCCTGTAACGGAATGGTAATGATTTCCATATTATCGTGCGGGTGCGTTCCAAAGCCCATTTTGGGAGCAATAACATCATCATTTAGCACACGTAATGCTCCAAAATGCACCTTTTCGGGGTTGTTGTAACTGGCAAAACTAAATGAATGGTTGGCCTGTAACCAACCATGGTTTGCAAATCCTCTTTCACTTGCTTTATGTATAATTGTTTTCATCTTTATTTTTTCTTTTTAATTAATATTTCTAACGCATTTTATCAAGCAAATTGCTTAATTGCCCTGCTTCTTCCTCGCTTAGGTTTTTTAATAAAGTATCATTAAAATTGTCAGGAATGGTAGCTAAAAGCGCATGGCCTTGACTTGTAATCGCAATTTTAACCGCGCGCCTGTCGTGTTGGCAAGGTAAGCGCTCAATATAGTTTTTGTCGCAAAGTTTGTCCATTAACCGTGTGGCATTTGGCGAGCGCTCAATCATTCTATCTTTAATAACTTGAACGTTCATGGGCTCGCCCGCACCTTTTAATATCCTTAAAATATTATATTGTTGCGGAGAAATTCCGTAGGTTTTAAAATAGTCGTTCTGAAAATTTGAAATCCAATTGGCGGTGTACAAAATATTCAGTAATGCCTTTATTTTGTTGTTGGCGAATTTTGAATGAATGGCTTTTGATAAATCTCCCATTGGTAGCTTTTATTGAGTTAAAATATCGGCAAATTCCTCCTGCCTCTTTTTAAAAACCGCCTGAGCATAGGAGCATATTGGAATAACTTTCAGGTTATTAGAGCGCACATATGCAACCGATGCTTCAATTAGTCTGTACCCAACACCCTGCCCTTTAAGCGCATCGTCAACTTGGGTGTGCTCAATACAAATTGCATGGGGGCTTTGGTGCAAATAGGTTATTTCGGCCATTTTCTTACCTTCTATTTCAATAAAAAAAATGCCCTTTGTTCCATCATCAGTATGTTTTACGTCCATGTTATAAATGTTTTTGTAATTGTTTAACGGCCTCTTTTAATTGTTTATCAAAATCGGCATGAACAATCTTGCCTTCCGAAAAATTATTTCCAAAAAAGGGCAAGGAAAAAACCGCCACAATGTTTCCATCATGAAAAGGGAATCTGGCCTGGGCCATTTCCAGAACAGATGCCCCACCCCTGCCTCCGGGCGATGTTGCCATTAACAACATGGGCTTGTTAAAAAACAGTTTACCTTCAATTCTCGATAGCCAATCCAATAGATTTTTAAACACCGTGGCGTACGCTCCATTGTGCTCAGCCAATGAAAGCAGGATGCCATCGGCGGATTTTATGAGTTCCAAAAACTTATGGGCATTTTCAGGAATTCCGTGTTTTTGCTCCAAATCGACGCTAAAAAGTGGCAATTCAAAATCATTTAAGTCCAAAATGCTTGTGTTTACGTGTTCAACGCTATTGGATGCATAAGTAACCAACTGTTTGTTAATAGATTGCTTGCTGCTGCTGCCCGCAAAGGCTAAGATATTTTTCATGCTTATAGTATTTGTTTGGGCAAAGATATAAATAAATTATTTATTTTTCTAGGAATATATTTCCATGTAATATTTATTAATAAAACATTAACAAAAACTAACAGGAAATTGAAACTTTTGTATTTTAGCTTCCAAAGAAAACAGCAATGGACTTAAACTTCAACAAAAACGAAGATTACAATAAGCTCTTAATATCCGAACTCAACAAACGCTTAGGCAAAATACGCTTAGGAGGAGGAAAAAAGAGCATAGAAAAACAACACGAAAAAGGAAAGCTAACGGCACGCGAACGCATAGACTATTTATTGGACAGCCATTCAAAGGCCATTGAAATTGCCGCATTTGCTGGCGAAGGCATGTATGAATCGCATGGTGGGTGTCCATCAGCGGGCGTGGTTGTTAAAATGGGCTATATTAAAGGGAAACAATGCATTGTAGTGGCCAACGATGCTACCGTAAAGGCCGGGGCATGGTTTCCTATTACCGCAAAAAAGAATTTACGCGCACAGGAAATTGCCATCGAAAACCGCTTGCCTATTATTTATTTAGTGGATAGCGCCGGGGTGTATTTACCGTTGCAGGACGATATTTTTCCTGATAAAGAACATTTTGGGCGCATTTTTAGAAACAACGCGGTTATGAGCAGTATGGGCATTACCCAAATTGCTGCGGTTATGGGAAGCTGTGTTGCTGGTGGCGCTTACTTGCCCATTATGAGCGATGAAGCATTGATTGTTGATAAAACGGGCAGTATTTTTTTGGCAGGAAGTTATTTGGTGAAAGCCGCCATTGGTGAAACCATTGATAACGAAACATTGGGGGGCGCAACGACCCATTGTGAAATTTCGGGCGTTACCGATTATAAAGCGAAAAACGATCAAGATGCTTTAGATACCATTAAAAGTATTGTTGATAAAATAGGCGATTATGATAAAGCAGGGTATAACCGAAGCGAGGCGATAAAACCTAAGGAAAATCCGGAAGATATTTACGGGATTCTGCCAAAATCGAGAGCAGACCAATATGATATGTACGCCATTATAAAGCGGTTGGTTGATAATTCTGAATTTAATGAATACAAGGCCGGTTACGGTAAAACCATCATAACCTGTTATGCCAGAATAGAGGGTTGGGCCGTTGGCATTGTGGCCAACCAACGCAAATTGGTTAAAAATGCCACGGGCGAAATGCAATTTGGTGGCGTTATCTATAATGATAGCGCCGATAAAGCCACCCGTTTTATAGCCAATTGTAACCAAAAAAAGATTCCGTTGGTGTTTTTACAGGATGTTACAGGCTTTATGGTAGGAAGCAAAAGCGAACATGGTGGCATTATTAAAGATGGTGCAAAAATGGTAAATGCCGTTAGTAATTCGGTGGTGCCAAAATTCACCGTTATTATTGGAAACAGCTATGGGGCAGGTAATTATGCCATGTGCGGAAAGGCATACGACCCCAGATTGATTGTGTCGTGGCCAAGTGCCGAACTTGCGGTGATGAGTGGAAATTCTGCCGCCAAGGTACTGCTTCAAATTGAAAAAGCGTCGTTGGAAAAACAAGGTGAAAAAATAACCAAAGAAAAGGAAGAGGCCTTATTCAATAAAATAAAGGATCGTTACGATGCCCAAGTATCACCTTATTATGCAGCTTCACGTATTTGGACCGATGCCATCATTGACCCCTTGGAAACCCGAAAATGGCTAAGTATGGGTATTGAGGCCGCTAACCACGCCCCTATTGAAAAAGCTTTTAATTTGGGGGTTTTACAGGTTTAACAATTAGGAATTAGAAATTAACAATTGTAATTTCTTAAATAAAAATATTAAGAACTCATATAAAATTACCTATGAAAACAAACATACTTTTCTGCTTAATTTTTAACTTTATTTTTTCTTTAAGTTTTTCACAAAATCCTGATAAAAAAGTTGAACAAAGACATTATACTTCACTGAAGTATTATAAATTAAAATATAAAGAACCGCTTACAAAAGAAGATTCATTAAACTTTCAATATAGAAATAATGATACACTAGTTCTTATTAAAAACTATTTAGAACCAAAAGGTGTTAGAGTTCCATACGAATTTAAGGATTCTACTTTTCTACATTATTATAAAAAAGTAGCTTTCAATCATAAAAATAATTTATATAGTACTAAAACGTCAATGAAATATTGGAAAGAAGATATTCGAATTTTCTTTTCTAAAAACATTAAAAAAAGTACAAAAAAAGATTTTATTCCCTTTGTAAAAAATATATCTGATCAAGTTGATTCTTTAAATATATTCATAGTAAAAAAAGCTAAAGACGCAAACTATTTTATTTATAATGATGGGGATTATGAATATGAAGAAAATCTTAAAAACAATAAAAACACAAATTATTATATTTATTGGAAACAAAACAAAATATATAAAGGTGCTATTAAATTATATCCTGATGACATATCATTGGAGGATAAGATGAAAGATTACTTCATCCAATCATTAGGATTTTTTAAATTAAGTAATGAATTTGATTGTAACAGTTATTTTTCTAACTGTGCTTCAGAGAAAAAAACATTAACTAATTTAGATTTGGAAATTATTAAATATCATTACTCTTATGGTATTTGTAAAGGAACTAATCTAGAAACTTTTGAAAATCAACACAAAAAAGCTAAAGCGCTTTTAAAAGAAACAGGACATAAATTATATTTTTTACATGTAGATTGATTAAAAAAAGCGACCCAAATTGGTCGCTTTTTTTAAATTACAAACTTTGATACGAAGAAACTAACCTCATAAACTCTGAGCGATACCCGTCCGTATCATCGCCCCTGCCCGATGTTGCCAACGCTAAAACATCGTCTGGTGTTGAATGGTTATGAAATTTTGAATGTCGAATTTGCATCCCAAATAAAGCAACGGCCGACGCAAATTTAAAATCTTCTGAAGCCTCTAAAACGTCATCTTTTTGCACATGAACCATTTCGATACTTTTATCGCCATCTGGTTTTTTGTACCTAAATTTTACCGTAAACAGTTCATCTGAAAATTTCGTAGCTGTGGCTGTTTTTGTGTATTTCAAATCATCAACCGCTTTTAAATAATCGCTTTCAACGCCCACGGGAATAAGTTCATACAACGCCGTTACGGTATGCCCGCTGCCTAATTCGCCGGCATCTTTCGTGTCGTCAATAAAATCTTCATCGGCAAGCATCCTGTTTTCATAGCCAATCAATCGGTATGCCTGTACTTTGTTTGGATTGAATTCAATTTGAATTTTCACATCTTTGGCAATGGTGAACAAGGTACCGCCAAATTCTTTCCCAAACACTTTTTGGGCTTCTTGCATGCTATCGATATATGCATGGTTTCCATTGCCTTTATCGGCTAAAATCTCAAGTTTTGAGTCTTTATAGTTTCCATAGCCAAATCCCAATACCGATAAAAACACACCCGATTTACGTTTGTTTTCTATCAATGTTTCCATCGCTTTATCTGAAGAAGCTCCAACGTTAAAATCGCCATCGGTTGCCAAAATCACACGGTTGTTCCCGTTCTTTTTAAAGTTTTCTTCGGCTAATTTATACGCCAATTCTATGCCTGCGCCACCTGCTGTTGAGCCACCGGCATCCAAATTATCTAATGCTTTCATTATTTTTTCTTTATGCTTGCCCGACGTGGGTTCCAACACCACACCCGCAGCACCTGCATACACCACAATGGCTACTCTATCCTGTTCGCGCAATTGATTTACCAATAATTTAAAAGCCGATTTTAGCAACGGCAATTTATTTGGCGAGCCCATTGAACCCGAAACATCAATTAAAAATGTGAGGTTTGATGCGGGCAAAGCGTCATTCAAATACGTTTTTCCTTGTAAACCTATTTTAACAATTTTGGTTTGTTGGTTCCAGGGCGTTTTGGCCACTTCTGTATGAATGGAAAACGGATGGTCTCCTGTTGGTTGTGGGTAGTTATAGTTGAAATAATTAACCATTTCCTCAATTTTTACGGCGTCGGGTTCAATGGGCATGCCACTATTGATCATGCGCCTGATATTACTGTACGATGCTTTATCCACATCAATTGAGAACGTAGAAAGCGGCGAAAGCGAGGTTCTTTCAAACGAGTTTTCTTCAATAACGGCATAACTTTCTTGGTTGTTCAGCCTGAAATTACCTTGATGCGTGGTAATAACGATGCAGCCCTGGTTTGCAATGGTTCCAAATTTGGTTTTTGCTTCCGCTTTATCATAGCTTTTTTTGGTTTCTATATCCGATTTTGGCAAGTTTTCAACAATATGATTGTGCTCTTTTTTGATAGGTACACCATCCACAATATAAAGCGGTTCATCAACAACCTTTGTATTGTTTTTTGTTGAAATGATGATAACACCATCACGAGCCTTATTGCCATAAATAGCGGTGGCACTGGCATCCTTCAATACAGTAATGTCGTTTATGTGCTGCGGGTTTAAAGTTTCGATGCTGTTGTAGGGCACTATTTTACCATCAACCACCACCAAGGGTTGTTGCTGATTGGAAAGGGTTGCGGCACCCCGAATAACAATATGGGTATTGGAACCTGTATTATTTATGGCGACTCCTGCCACTTTACCCTGCAACGCTTGGTTTGTGGGCGTTGACTGCATTTGTGCTGCCAATTGGTTATGATAGGCTTTTTGGTTTTTTCGTTGTAGTTGTGAATTGGAAATTTTAGCAACGGCTCCTGTTGCATAGCTTCGTTTTTGTGTGCAGTAACCTACTACTACAACTTCATTCAATGCAGTCTTATCGGCTTGTAAGGCTAATGATATGGTGTGTAATGTGCCCACCACACGTTCTGCTGGAACATATCCAAGATATGAAAACACCAAAACATCGGTATCATTTGCCATTATTTGATAGAGTCCGTCGAAATTGGTGGTCGTTCCTTTTAAAGTGCCTTTTACAACAACGTTAACCCCAGGAAGTGCTAACCCCGTTTCATCGGAAACTTTACCAGAAATGAATCGTTCTTGGGCGTGAAGGGGCATGATAAATAACCATGCAAAAAAGAGGTTTAATAGTGTTTTCATAATTCGCGATTTTAAAGTTTAGCATAAAACTAAACCCAACCACCAAAAAATAAAAACGCTAATGAGTGAAGTGCCCTTTTGGGCGAGTTAAATCCCTTTTATTAGTTCAACGGTTTTTTTACGCTGAATTTTGCCCGATTTGGTTTCGATAAATTTAGGAAGCGCAAAAATAGCCTTGGGCTTTTCATATTTTGCCAACCCTTCAAAAATGCTGGTATCCAAATTATTTTCACCTTCAATAACCAGAATTACTTTTTCACCTAGGGCATCATCAGGCAAGGAAGCGATGAAAAACCGTTGGTTTAGGATGCCTTTCAGGTTTTTCTCGATTTGCTCTGGATACAATTTAATCCCTCCCGAATTGATGACATTATCAAAACGACCCAACCATTCAAAACTGGTTTCAGAATGAATGGTAACAATATCGTTGGTTACTATTTTTTCGCTCGATAGATAGGGCGCATCAATTACCAAACAACTTCTATCGTCGGCAGACACCGTAATATTGGGCAATGTTTTAAAATGGGAACGCGTATAAGTATCCCCTGCATTAAAATTATTTAATTTTTTTACGGCAATATGTGTTACCGTTTCGGTCATTCCATAAGTTTCATAAACTACCGGCTTTTTGTCTTTTATCATCTCAATAATGGCGTCGGACACTTGACCACCGCCAACAATGGCGACTTTAATGTTTTTTAGGTACTTAGCGAAATTTTTAAGCTGCATGGGCGTAAAAGCACAAAACGCATAGTCTTTTTCGTAATCGATTAGGGGTAATGCCGATGGCTCGACCATATCCAATTCAAGCCCCAGCACAATGGCCCTCACAATCATCATTTTACCGGCAATAAAGTTGGAAGGCAGGCAATGCAGTACTTTATCGCCCGGACTTAAATTAAAAAAGTCGCCAGTTGCTATGGCCGATTGAACCATGGCTTCCTTCTTTATTGTAATTTTTTTGGGTTTGCCCGTAGAGCCCGAGGTTTGTGCCGTAACATAATCGTTATCATCCAACCAATCCAACAAAAAATTACCCAGTTCCTGTTGGTAGGCATCACCTTCCTTCACATAACTATAAGCAACTTCCATTAAATCTTCGTGCTTATAGCTTACGTTATCTAACTTAAATTTAATATGTACATTGGTGTAATTCGGTATCATGGTGCTATGCTTCAATTTCATGGTTTTCGTTTGCTGGTTCTTCAACCGTTCCTAATAATTTTTCTTTCCAGTTGGTCCATTTATACACTTTTGAAAGTATGAACAAAAGTATGGGAAATACAATAAATACGGGGAAAAATATTTCGCCAAGGGCCATTTCTGTTGGATCGGACATGTCTTTTAAAACGGAATGGGTTTGAAACGCAGTCCAATCGGCAGTTACCAAAAGTGCGGTAAACAAATTGTTGGCAGCGTGAAAGCCCAAAGCGAGTTCCATACCTTCATCCATAAGCGTTAAAATACCTAAAAACAAGCCTGTACCAATGTAATAAACCATAATAACATGGCCTAGTTTATCAACCTCCGGATTGGCAATGTGCAATAACCCAAAAACCAACGACGTAATTATTAACGGTACCCATTTGTTTTTTACAATAACCCCAATGCCCTGCATTAAATAGCCCCTGAATAAATATTCCTCAAAACTGGTTTGCAAGGGCACAAAAATAATGGCAATAACGCACAAAATTAAAAAAGGCACGAGGTTGAAATTAAGTACATAATTTGCCGGCGATGTAAAATAATCGACCAAAACCATGCTACTCGAAATGGTGCCCCAAACAAAAAAGATGAGCCAAAAACGTTTCCAATCTATCGTTTTTCTGGAGGTGGTTAAACTGGTTATGGTTTGCTTGTGCAAATATTTTACCGCCAAAAGCAAGCCCAAAAGGCCAACCGCAAACGATAACAACATTAAAAACAGATTCAAATTGGGTTCTAATAGCGACAACATTTCGGTTTGTTCCATGCCTATTATGCTATCGCCGTTTCTAAACGCTTTAATAAATACAGCTACGGTTAAGGGTATTTGCCCTATGGTAACTGCCACAACAACAATTAATAATCCTAATAAATAACGCCACCATTCGTGCAATCCTTTAAATGCTTGAGCTATGTACATGTTTTTATAAATTAAAGTTCCAACCCATTTTTTTGTTGTACTGCAAAGTACCGTTATTTACTTGTAATGGGCAATCAAAATTATTGGTAAATAAACTACCCGTGCCCAATCCTTGGGGCATTTTGCTGTTTTTAATATAGGTGTATTGCGCAATGGCATTTAATCCAATATTACTTTCCAGTGCACTGGTAAGCCACCAACCCATGTTGTTTTTCGCTGCAATTTCTATCCAGGAATCGCTTCCTTTAAAGCCGCCAATTAAACTTGGTTTTAAAATAATGTATTGTGGTTGAATGGTTTGCAGGAGTTCTTGTTTTTTTTTTGAAGAAAAAATGCCTATTAATTCTTCGTCCAGAGCAATGGGCAACGGGGTTTCGGCACATAGTTTTGCCATTTCCTGAATCTGGCCTTGCTTAATGGGCTGTTCGATGGAATGTAAATCGAAATCGGAAAGTATCTTTAGTTTTTCAAGGGCTTCGGAAGCCGAAAATGCACCGTTAGCATCAACACGCAATGCGATGTTTGCTGAAGTAAATTCCTTTCTGATGGATTTTAACAGGCCACATTCTGTTTGAAAATCGATAGCGCCAATCTTCATTTTAAGGCATTTGAAACCCGCTGCAATTTTATCATGGATTTGTTGTTTCATAAAGGCTTCCGTTCCCATCCAAATTAAACCGTTAATGGCAATGGCAGCTTCACTTTTTGTAAATTTTGAAGGAAATAATTCAAATGTATGGTCACTTTCCAAAGATTTAAAGGCCGTTTCCAATCCAATTTGAATACTTGGAAATTCTATTGTTTGTTGCAACAATTCATCTAAACCAAGATTTATATTTTCGCAAACCCAGTGTAGTTTGTTTTCGTAATCGGGTCTGTCGTCAACAGATAAACCGCGAAACAAACCACATTCGCCAATGCCTTTTTTTCCTTCGGAACTTAAAATAAGAAACCAGGTTTCCTTCGTTCTTAAAACACCCCGCGAGGTGCCACTGGGATTTTTGAAGTTTAAGATGTATTTTTTATAGGAAGCTTTAATCATTTACAATTCAAGACTTTCGCCAATTTCAAGCAGCATTAAATCTTTGTTTTTTTCAAAAAACTTGCGTTTTGCCTCTTCGTGGTCAATTTCTATATAGCCAAACGTATCGAAATGGTAACCCAACACCTTATCGCATTTTACAAAATCGCTGGCAATAATGGCATCTTCGGTTCCCATGGTAAAATTATCGCCAATAGGTAGAATGGCCAAATCCAATTTGGTGTGCATGGGAATCAATTTCATATCAAAAGTCAGCGCCGTATCACCTGCAATGTATATGTTTTTATGTTCGCCTTCAATCACAAAACCACCTGGTTGTCCGCCATATTTCCCGTCGGGAAACGAAGAGGTGTGAATGGCAACCACATATTTTAGGGTACCAAACTCAAAATCCCAACTACCTCCATGGTTCATGGGGTGGCCTTCTATACCCATATTTTCAAAATGCGAAACAATTTCAAAATTAGAAATGATGATGGCATTGGTGCGTTTTGCAATGGCCTCCACATCCAAAATATGGTCTTGGTGCGCATGTGTAAGCAAAATATAATCTGCTTTTAAGGTTTCTATGTTAATATGCGAAGCTTTGGGGTTTGCCGAAATAAAAGGATCGACCAAAATATGCACATCATTAACCTGTATGCCCAAGCTTGCGTGACCGTAGTATGTAATTTTCATATAAAAACTATTAAAAATTAATAAGGTAAATTACAAAAATTTCACAACAAATGCCCTATTCCCATTAGTATTGCTAAAAGTACCGTAGTTAAAGCGACCTTTTTTAATTCTGGATCGAGTAATTTAGCATCGGTGTTATGCACCACTCTTTTGATATGGCTTACCAACGGAATATAGGCAATAACAAAAATTAAATTATAAATAGACGTATAGTACAAAATGCCGAATAAAAATGAAAATACCATGGCCAAAACAATAAGGGCAATGTGGTATTTTTTTGCTTTTGAAATGCCTAACGACACTACTAAGGTTTTTTTATCAGACTTTTCATCCGAAACTATATCGCGCATGTTATTAAGGTTCAAAACCGCGGTACTTAATAAACCAATGGTCAACGCCGGTAAAAACACCACATGGTCTAGTGTTTTGGCATACAGTACATAGCAGCCTACCACACTTACCAAACCAAAAAACACAAATACATAAAAGTCGCCCAAACCCCTGTAACCATAGGCACTACTGCCCACGGTGTAACGAATGGCCGCCACAATGGAAGCGATACCCAATAAAAAAAATACAACCGTTAACAAAAAATTTTTAACGCCAAATGCGGTAAATATTAAAAGACAGGACAGTACTATGGAAATGAGCACGTTTATTTTAATGGCATTAAACATTTCCTCCGGTGAAATGGTACCTGTTTGTATGGCGCGTTCTGGCCCAATACGCTGGTTATTATCGGTGCCTTTTATACCATCGCCATAATCGTTGGCAAGATTTGAAAGGATTTGAAAACTGAGCGTTGTTAAAACGGCAAGTACGCACACCAACCAATTAAAATAACCATTATAAACAGCAAAACACGATGCTAATATAATGCCAGAAATGGACAAAGGCAGCGTTCGTAAACGCATGGTTGAAATCCAGATTGAAACTTTTTTCATTTGTAGATCATTTTTTTTCAATGAAAATATGCCATTCACATAGCTTAATTAGTGGTTACGACCACCTTTTGATGATGCCTTTTATACTACGGAATCCATTTTTTTACAAAATTCGGCTTGCGCTTTTCCAGAAAAGCGTTTCTGCCTTCAACAGCTTCATCGGTCATATAAGCCAAACGGGTAGCTTCGCCTGCAAATACTTGTTGACCCACCATGCCGTCATCGGTTAAATTCATGGCAAATTTCAGCATTTTTATAGAGGTTGGCGATTTCGCAAGAATTTCCTGTGCCCACTCAAAAGCGGTTGTCTCCAATTCGGCATGTGGAATTACGGCGTTTACCATCCCCATATCAAAAGCTTCTTGAGCCGAGTAATTTCTTCCTAAGAAAAATATTTCGCGTGCCTTTTTTTGGCCCACCATTTTAGCCAAATAAGCCGACCCATAGCCACCGTCGAAACTGGTAACATCGGCATCGGTTTGTTTAAAAATAGCATGCTCTTTGCTTGCCAAGGTTAAATCGCACACCACGTGCAAGCTGTGGCCGCCGCCAACCGCCCACCCCGGCACCACGGCAATAACTGCCTTGGGCATAAACCGAATTAAACGCTGTACTTCGAGAATGTTTAAACGGTGGTAACCATCTTCACCCACATATCCTTGGTGACCGCGCGCTTTTTGGTCGCCCCCAGAACAAAAGCTCCAAATACCATCTTTAGTTGAAGGCCCCTCGGCAGATAGTAATACCACGCCTATATTAATATCTTCATTGGCATCATAAAATGCGTCGTAAAGTTCGCTGGTGGTTTTTGGCCTAAAGGCATTGCGCACATTTGGCCTGTTAAACGCAATTCGGGCAACACCTTGGCATTTTTTGTAGGTGATGTCTTCATATTCTTTAACCGTTTTCCATTCAATAGGTTTCATTTTCTTTATTTTGTTCAAAAATAATTCTTATTTCATTAATTAGCTTCTTCATTTTAAAAAATAACGTGCCGTTTAGTTACAATTTATAAAATTAATTAGCTACGCGTGTTCCTTTATAAATTCTAAAGCCCTTTTTTCGTTATAATAACAGTTATGCTTAGCGATAAAACCCATGTGGCCGCCATGTTTGGGCATTTCCAAATAAAGATTTGGGTTGTTTTTGGCTTCTTTTACGGGGTAACATTCGGGCGATAAAAACGAATCGTTAAGCGCATTGATTATGAGGGTGGGCGTTTTTATATTTGGAAGAAATTGTAGGCTACTGCAGGCTTCATAATAAGCCTCGGCGTTTTTAAACCCATGGGCTTTGGCGGTGTAAACATTATCAAAATCGTACAAGGTTTTTATGGAAGCAATGGCTTCAGCACTCAATTCGTTAGTGAACTTTTTTTGCTTAATTTTTAACCTGTTTACCAAATGCCGCTTGAAACGGTCGTGGAACAATGTGTTTTTGAAAGCATGTAATTCTTTGGCAGAACCGTACAAATAACAAGGCACGGAAACGGCAATGGCTGCCTTTATTTCTTGCGGAAGGTTGTTGCGCTCGCCCAAATATTTTAAAATTAGGTTACCGCCCAAACTGATGCCTTTTAAGTAAATTTTTGAATAGTTTTTGTTAGAGATGGCATGGGTTACCACCGCTTCCAAATCGTCGGTAGCTCCAGAGTGGTAACTACGGTACAATAAATTATCTTCACCGCTACACCCTCTAAAATTAACACAAACAGCATCAACCCCATTCCCATTAAACAATTTGGCTGCAGCAGTAACATACGGACGTTGCGCATGACCTTCTAAACCATGAAGCAGAATGATGAGTTCGGTTGCTTTTTCTTTTGAAAAACTCCAGTCCAAATCCAGAAAATCGCCATCGCTTAACGTGATGCGCTCCCGCACTTGTTGTAACGCCACCTTACGGAATAAACCTGAATACACGGTAGCAACAAAACCGTTTTTAAAAAAGAAAGGAGGCTTGTAAGTAGAATCTAGAATGGGCATTATTTAGTGGACAGTTTCAGTCTTGGTTTTCAGTTGGGTTAGCACTCATTTTTTCGTTTTTCACTTTCAATTTTTTATGCTTCATTTTTCATTATTAATTATCAACGGCCAACGCCGTAAATTTAAAATCTTTGCCGTTAAAAAGGCCTTTATCGCTTAGTTTTAATGCTGGAATAACCAACAATGCCATAAACGACAAGGTCATGTAAGGTGCGTTTAAGTGGCTTCCCAATTGTTTTGCCATCTGGTCCAATGCAGCATAGTGTTTTCCAACGGTTTCACCATCTTGATCGCTCATAATTCCTGCAACTGGCAATGGCAATATTTTTTCTTTTGAATTGGAAACCGCACAAATACCGCCTTTGGCTTCAATCAATAAATTAACCGCTTTGCAGATAGCGTCATCGGAAACACCCACAGCAATAATATTGTGCGAGTCGTGAGCAACCGACGATGCGATGGCACCTTCCTTCAATCCAAAATTTTTAATAAAGGCCATGGCTGGTTTTTGATTTTTATAGCGATTAACGACCGTTATTTTTAAAATATCCTTTTCGGGGTTTGAAATGCTATTGCCATCTTCAATAAAAGCCGCTTCAATCAATTCATTGGTCACCAACTGCCCTTCCAAGGCTTCAATAACCCTTATTTTTTTTGCTGAAGATGCTACTCTAAAATCGGCAACATTTTTTTTATTGCAGTTGAAATTATTCAGATTTTTAAAAGGAACCTGCTTGATTAACGACCTACCGTTATCGAACACCAAAGCCCCGTTTATATAGGTTTGAAGGGTTTTGAAGTGTATTAAATCTTCTACCACAATACAATCGGCAGCATCGCCTATTTGTAACAATCCCACATTCAAATTATAATGTTTTACGGGGTTGACGCACGCCATTTGCAACACCTTAAACACGTCGATACCTTTGGAAATGGCGCGTGCACACAGATTGTTGATGTGATGCAGCAGTAAATCGTCTGGGTGTTTATCGTCGCTGCAAAGCATCATGTTTTCAAAATGTTCTGGCGCTAAATCGATTAAGGCCTCAAAATTTTTAGCGGCACTTCCTTCCCTAATCAGGATTTTCATGCCTTTTTGCAACTTCTCCAGGGCTTCATCATAAGTAAAACATTCATGGTCGGTTGTGATACCTGCCTTGATGTATTTTGAGATGGCATCGCCCCGTAACCCTGGCGCATGCCCATCAACCGGCTTATTGTAGTGTTTTGCCCACGCTATTTTTTTTAGCACCTCGGCATCGTTAAAAAGCACGCCCGGGTAATTCATCATTTCCGTTAAATAGCTAATATTCGGGTTTTGAAGAAGTAATTTTATAGCTTCGGAATCCAAAACAGCTCCGGCCGACTCAAACGTAGTGGCAGGCACACAGGAAGGGGCTCCAAAATTGAATTTAAACGGTACTTTTTTGCCGTTTTCAATCATAAATTCCACGCCTTTTACACCCAGCACATTGGCAATTTCGTGCGGGTCGGAAACCGTTGCCACCGTACCATGCCTTACTGCCAAACGCGCAAATTCACTGGGCACCAGCATAGAGCTCTCAATATGGATATGCGCATCAACAAAACCGGGAAGAATGTAAGCTTCAATGGCATGTTGTTTTTCAATGATGTTTGCTATTTTGCCGTTTTCAAAGGTTACTTCGCCCTTAAAAATGCGTTTGTTGGGTATATCGACTATGTTGCCTTGTAGTTTCAAATTGTTGTTTTAGTAGATGAGACACTCCGACTGTGCGCAGTGAAACAATTTATTTCAATTCAATTTTTAATATCTGTTTAGTATGTTCAGTAACCCGAAATCTATTATCTGCGCGTTTGCCAATAACCCAAACTATGGCAGTTTGCGTGCATAACAACCACGTATTTTCCTTATCCAGTAACGAAAATTTTTCGTCCTTGAAATATTTGCTCAATTTCTTTTTACCGGTCATACCTGCGGGGTAAAACACGTCGCCTTTCTGCCATTTTCGGATGGTTAACGGAAAACGCAATGCTTCTTTATCAACAAAAATAAGCGATTTGCCGGTTTCCGCCACCGCATCCACTTCAGATAAAAATAAGGTACCAAAAGGAGTATCAATAAAGTCATCCGCTTCAAAAACGGTCATGGTTTCCGCTATTTCTTTAGGGCGTTCGCTTAGCAATAAATAGTTTCTATCCTTAATCAATCGCCATGTTTCCGAAAATACTTGTTTTCCAGATTGGGCGTTCAATAAATTGGCCACATCGTTCCATTCGGTAAATCCATACGCTTTAAGCAATTCAAAAAGATAGGCTTTTGGATTGTTCAACTTTTTAAATTCTGAAATTTTGAATTTAATTTGATGGTTATCCAATGTTTCTACAGCGCGGTCTGAAACTTTTTTTATGCTTTCATTTACAATGGAAGCCGTATCGTTCAAGTTATTCATGGTATTTTGAAAACTGAGCAACAAACTTGGATTGATCTGTTTTAAAACAGGAATCACATCGTGCCGTAATTTGTTACGCACATATTTGGTGGAAGCGTTGCTAGTATCATCGCGCCAAGTAAAATGGGATTTTTTAGCAAAGGCCTCGATAGTTTCCCTGGAAAAAGGCAACAGGGGACGAACCAATTTACCCTGAACCTCTGGAATACCGGTTAAGCCCTCCAAACCCGTTCCGCGAGTCAAGTTTATTAAAAAGGTTTCCAGATTGTCGTCTGCATGGTGAGCGGTTAAAACATAGTCGAAATGAAGTTGTTCGGCCAGTGCTTCAAACCAGTCGTACCGCAATTTACGTGCTGCCATTTGAATGGACAGTTTCTGTTCCTCAGCAAAAATGTTCGTATCAAAACTTTCAACAAAAACCTCTAAATCCAGGTCTTCTGCCAGTTGCAGCACAAAATGTTCATCGGCATCACTTTCGTTTCCGCGCAGGTTAAAATTACAGTGCGCCAAGGCCATTTTAAAGCCCATGTTATGGCATAACCTAGCTAAAACCACGCTATCCATACCGCCAGAAATGGCAATAAGCAGTTTGCTTTTTTTAAGAAAAGGCAGCTTCGCGTTTATATGGTCTTGAAAGGCGTTTTGCATCCTTCAAAGTTAAGGTTTATTTTAATGTTGAAACAGCGTTGGATGAACAAAGTTAAAAGTTAGAAGTAAAAGTTAGAAGTTAGAGGTTGAACTTTTTTGTGTACTAACAAAAGGGTGAATTGTATTTTGTAAACCTACAATATCTACTCTACTTTGCACATCGTAATTCGTAAATCGTCACACATTATTCAATAAAAATTTTGTAAATTTAGAAATGTAATGCAAAATCATAAATTATGAGCTCAACCGATAAATTAAACCAAAAAGAAACACAAGCTGCGTTTGATAAAAAGGTGGTCGCCGTGTCGCAACAACTGCATCCTTATATAAAAAACCGACTTTATATTGCAGAATCAATGGGCATTATACCAAAAAATATGTACGATTCCATGGGGGTTATTGATGAAAGCATTGCGAAATTTTACGAAAACGGTTTTGATATTGATATGACACCGAATGCCTTAAAATTGAAGCTGTTCAAATATGCCGACGATGAACTGAATGTTCTTTTTAAAAAAGAAGCATTCCATAAAAATACGGTAAGTACCCATGAAATTTTAGAAGAGGAATTGGATGCTCTGGAAGAAAAATATACCATTGACGATGGTTTTGATTTTGTAATGAATGAGGAACTAAACGATATTTCATACCAACAAGACCATAAGCACAAGCACTTATTTTTATATGATGAGGCCGACAATACCTTTTTATCGGCTTTTGAAATTGAAGATTTATCAAAAAACAAATCAAGATCCCTTTTAGGAAGCCTTTACAGTTGGTTGCCCTTAAATGTATCGAGCATTATTGATTTAATGGTATTTGGAAAATTAAGTTTTGAAGACATAGCCAAGGTAAAATCGATGGAAGTAAAACGTGTTGAATTTATTTATGAAGAGGTAAAAAACAAATTCAAGGACCATTTAGATTAATCTTCCAAAACCTGGCGCATCGCCTTGGCTTTTAACAAACACTCCTCGTACTCTTTTAATGGGTCGCTTTTTGCGGTAATGGCACTGCCCACGGAAAACGACACATAGCGACGCGTTTGGTTGTACAAAATACTGCGTATAACCACATTAAAATCAAAATCGCCCGAAGGCGTAAAATAACCTACCGCCCCAGAATAGAGTCCGCGTTTGGTTTCTTCCAGGGCTTCAATAATTTTCATGGCCGCTATTTTTGGAGCACCCGTCATGCTGCCCATAGGGAACGTGGTTTTTATAACCTCTATGGGGTTGGTTCCGTTAGCAACTTCGGAGGTGATGGTAGAAATCATATGGTGCACTTGGCTAAAGGTGTAAATTTGGCACAGTTCCGCCACGGCAACTGTACCTTTTTGGGCGGTTTTTGCCAAATCGTTCCGCACCAAATCTACAATCATAATGTTTTCGCTGCGTTCTTTACTGCTTTGTTGCAAATCGTGTTTTAACTTTGCGTCTTCTTTTTTATTTGAAGAACGCTTCGCAGTGCCTTTAATGGGTTGCGAAATGATGGTGTTTCCTTGCTTTTTCAAATAGCGTTCTGGGGAAGCCGACAATAAAAATTTGTCGCTACATTTTAGAAAGGTTGCAAACGGCGGATTAGAAATAGCGTTGAGCTTATTGTAGGTTTCCAACGGATTGATGGCAGTGTTTTCGGCATAAAACTCCTGACAAAAATTAGCTTCATAAATATCGCCCCGATGGATGTGAGCGAGCATGTAGTTAATTTTTTCAAAGTAATCGTCTTTGTGAATACGGAGCTTGATTTTAATATCATTCGAGACCTTTCTACTGCGCTCAGGGCGCCTTTTCAGTTCGAGGGAAATCGATTTTAAATCACTTTCAAATTCATTGGCAACGCCATTCAAATACTGTATTTCAACATGATTTCCTCTAAAAAAAAAGAGTTTTTTGGGTTGAAAGAAGTATAAATCAGGAAACTGAAGGCCTTCGAAATTTTGGGATGTTAAGTGTTCAACGGCATTTTTTAAATCGTAGGTCAAATAACCAAAAATCCAATCGTTCGTCGTGGTTTGGTATGCTTTTAATTGTTCAAAAGCTTGTGTGAAATCGGTTTTGATACGTGTAGAAGCATCCACCGCCAAAACCGCATCGTAGTTGGAATAGGCTTGTTTGTCGCCATAACTCTCAGGATTGGAATCCAACCAAACAACATCATCAAACTGTTGTGCCCATTGCAAGAGCTGTAGCTTAAATATTTTGGTATCGTTTGTTGTATGGTTAAATGTTGTTCTCAATTTTAAAATTTAAAGCGTAAAGTTAGTTAGTTTCCCTAAAAATTCACAAGTTTTGTATTTTTAAAACAACCGTTATGCACACCCTAGAAAACAATCAACTTAAAATAGCGATCCATACCGTAGGAGCCGAATTATGCAAAATTACATCGGTTGCAACAGGAACCAATTTTATGTGGCATGCCGACCCAACAATTTGGGGAAGCTTCGCCCCTAACCTGTTCCCTATTATTGGTGCTTTAAAAAACGACACTTATGTTTTTGACAATCAACCATATAACTTACCAAAGCATGGTTTTGTTCGCAACAACAATGCCATGGTATTGCACGACCAAACCCCGGATAGTTTAACCTTCCGACTCTCTTATAGTGATGAAACCTTAAAAATATATCCATTCAAATTTGAATTTTTCATCACATATACGCTTACCAATAATTGTATTGAAGTGCTGCATACCATTAAAAACAGAGATAGCAAACCCCTGTACTTTTCACTTGGTGGGCACCCTGCTTTTAAATGTCCGGTATTTGAAGATGAAGCTTACGAAGATTACTCATTGGAATTTGAACATACCGAAACCTCTCAATCACATCTTATCAATATGGCCAATGGACTTATTTCATCTAAAACAAAACCTATTTTAAACAACACCAATAGTTTGCCGTTAACACACGAGCTATTTAATGCCGACGCCCTAATTTTTAAAGACTTACGTTCTAAAAAGGTCACTTTAAAAAGTAAAAAACACGGACACATCCTTTCGGTACACTATCCCGATTTTCCCTATTTGGGTATTTGGGCAAAACCCTCTGGCAACTATGTGTGTATTGAACCTTGGTTGGGAATTGCCGATAATGAAAATACCGATCAAGAGTTCACAACCAAAGAGGGCATTATAAAATTGGCGGTCAATAGCACCTTTAAGGCAAGCTATACCATTGAAATAGGGACACCTTGCCCCTGAATAGAATAATAAATGTAACTTTGCAAGCTTAAACAACAATCGTGACCTTTCAAGACCTAAACCTAAATACGCCTTTGTACAATGCCCTAACCGATTTAGGCTTTACAACACCTACGCCCATACAAGCCGAAGCATTTAATGTAGTGGCCTCGGGAACCGATATGGTTGGGATAGCACAGACCGGTACGGGCAAGACTTTTGCCTACATGTTGCCAATTTTAAAAAACCTTCCATTTTCCAAACAGGAAAGTCCGCGCATACTCGTTTTGGTACCTACGCGCGAACTGGTGGTACAGGTAGTTGAGGAAGTTGAAAAACTAACCAAATACATCAATACGCGGGTGTTGGGAGTGTATGGCGGCACCAATATCAATACCCAAAAACAAGCGGTAGCCAATGGCGTTGATATTTTAGTAGCAACCCCGGGGCGTGTTTATGACCTGGCATTAAGCCGCGTACTGCAATTAAAAACCATACAAAAACTGGTGATAGATGAAGTTGATGTGATGCTCGATTTAGGGTTTAGGCACCAACTAATCAATATTTTCGATTTCTTGCCCGAAAAACGCCAAAACATCATGTTTTCGGCAACCATGACAGAAGATGTAGATGTATTGATTTCTGATTTTTTTAAAAATCCAGAGCGCGTTTCCATTGCCGTTTCCGGAACACCGCTTGAAAATATTTCGCAAGTTCGGTACAATGTTCCTAATTTTTACACCAAGGTTAATTTACTGAAACATCTTTTAAGCAACGCAGAAATATTTACAAAAGTACTGGTATTTGTATCCAACAAAAACATGGCAGACCGCTTATTTGATAATTTAGATAGCACGTTTCATGACGAATTGTGCGTGATACACTCCAACAAGACCCAAAATTACCGTTTACGCAGTATTGAACAATTTAGAAATGGCGTTAACCGTATTTTAGTGGCCACCGATGTTATGGCACGTGGTTTGGATATTGAGAATATTTCGCACGTAATTAATTTCGATACGCCCCATTACCCAGAAAACTATATGCACCGCATAGGTAGAACCGGACGTGCCGAACGCAAAGGGGATGCTATTTTATTTTCTACGGAAAATGAACAAGAATCGGTTGAAAAAATAGAGGGCTTAATGCACATGGCCATTCGCTTACTGGAACTTCCTGATGCGGTTGAAGTATCAACCGATTTGATTGAAGAGGAACGTCCGCAAATAAAAGAACGCAACAACCCTGCAAAGCGCGATGACGCTATTGGTGCAGCCTTCCATAAGAAAAAAGAAAAGAACCAAAAAGAAAACTTGGGCGGTTCGTATAAGTTTAAAATAGCCGCCAAATACAAAAAACCTAAAACACGCGGCGATAAAAATTATAATAAACGGAACAAGAGATAACTAGCCGCTTCGCATCAAAATAGGTTTAAAATCTTTTTGATTTTTTATTCGTTTAAAGTCCAAATAAGTGCTTTTTCCTTTGTTGCCCTAAATATGGTATTATGCTTTTCTTGGGGCTCGTTGGAATAGTTCCATTGTAGATTTTTTGGCGCATTTTTTTGAAGCGTTTTCTCCAAACTTTTGGTGGACACAGAAATATCTTCTGCGCTCGAACCCGCAAACCACAGTTTAATATCTTGCTTAGGAAAATCAGTTAATAAAGCATCGGCATTTTTTGTTAAATACTGGTTGTTCCACCAAAGGGAAGGGTCCATGGCGATATAAAAATTGAAGGTTTCGGGTTTTAAGAAAAAAGTTTCCATAACAAAAAGTCCTGCCAACGATTCTCCTATAATGCCTTTTTTGCTTTGGGTTCTGTATTTTTTGTTTATTTCAGGAATTAACTCTTCTGCAATAAAGGCCCTAAAATCTTTGGCACCATCGGTTACTGGACAAAATTGCTTATCGTACTCTGCTTCCGAAAAACCGGTTAAGTCTCTACCGCGTTGGGTATTTTCAATCCCAACCAATATAAATGGTGGTATCTTTTTTTCTTCCAACAAGGTTGTCAAGGTATTTGCGATATGCGGAAAATCCTCTTTAATACCACCATCGGGCATATATAAAACAGGGAAGGTTTCGGTTGATTGTTCATACTGGGGCGGCGTCCAAACATTAATGATGCGCTCTTCATTTACGAATTCCGACTTTATAACTAAGCGATCGTGTTTTGGCACCGGGTCGGAATAGACCATTTTATTGGTTTTACAGCTTATTGCCAACAGGCCAACAAATAAATAAAAACTTATTTTCTTCATCTTTTTATGTAAATTATAACTGTAATTGGGTTGCACATTTAGTGAAAAGAACAACGACCATTTACTTTTTTTAGTTCCAAATGCAAAAGCACTAAAACCTAAAAAATAATAACGCAAAATAAAAAAATTATTTAGGATATTGCTTTTTAATATTCCGAATCAAATCTTCCAAACCATTTAATTTCAGTTCGTAAACCTGTTTGAGCATATCGCCCAATCTGCCTTTGGGAAAGCCTTTTTGCTGGTACCACACCACGTAATATTCGGGTAAATCAATTAAATAGCGGTCTTTGTACTTGCCAAAAGGCATTTTGGTATGGGCAAGGTCGATTAAAAATTGCTGGTCTGGTAACATTATTTTACCTCCACAATTGCTAAATCCTCATATTTTACCAAATATACCGCATCGTTGTAATAGCCACCTAGCAATTTCTTTTTATAGGCAAATTTGTTTTCGACATATTCGGTAAGGGGCGATTTATTCACCGATTGGTATAGATTTTCAGAAGACACCAAACGCAGTACCACGTCCATCGTTAAGTCAAATCCTTTTATGGCCCGCTTGTTTGGGGTGGTACTGAAAGTTTTTGTATAATTTTTTACAAAGGTGTTACCACCTACTTCATTATAGTTTTTTGTAGCAGATGCAAAATGGAACTGCAATTTTGATAATTGGGCGTTTGAAACCTGATCGCTTTCAAAAGCGGGATTAAAATTGGTGGTTACCAAAATTATTTCAATCACATCTGGGTTATCGGCATCTGCACTTTTTTGGTTCAAGGAAGCCAGTACACTAATAACGTTGGAAGCAAATCCTTTGTTTTGGGTTTCTAAAAACACGTAGTTTTTGCCGGGTTTCAAGCTACCCCGTATATCATCAACATACAGATAGTTAATGTCCTTTCCTTCTTTGTTTTTTCTGGAATAAACAGTTTTAGCCGAACTAAATTCCGTTTTAAGTTCGTTCACTATATCGATATTTTTGGTATCGGAAACAATGAGCACATTTTTATTGGAGGCATCGTTTTTTATATAATTCACAATTTTTGTTTTCAGCAAATCATCGGATGGTCTGGATTGAAAAACGTTTTCGTACAAGTTTAAGTTGGTTCCTATTGGAGAAATTACGGGTATATTGTAGTTTTTTAATGCCACGGCGGCGGCTTCAAAGGTTTCGGGAGTTAATGGCCCAATAACCGCATCAACATTTTTAAAATTGTTATCGCGGATAATTCTTGCAACTTCACTAACTTGGTATTGGGTATCATAAACATCGACATTAAGTGAAATGCCCAAAGTTTTTAAGGAATCCAAAGCTGTTAGAACGCCTGTATAAAAATCAAGCGATGCATCGAGGTATGGGTCTTTTTTTATGCTATTTCTAATATCGGGAACCGAGTCAAAATTTACCCTGTTCATTCGGAAGGGCAGCATAATGGCGATATGTTTGGTCTCAAAATTTGTAATGCTATGGGTTAAGTTCGATTTTTTGGTCACTTCTTCCCCAATGGCATCTTTATTATTTGAAAACGGAATTTTTAGCACCATGCCATCTTTTAAACCTGTTTCTTTCAGTTCGGGGTTTAAGGCTTCAAGTGTTGCCTGGTCTAGGCCTAATTTTATCTTCAAACGGTAAAAGCCTTCTTTGGGCAACACACTGTAATAGCTGTATTTTTCATCAATTTCCTTCACCTTTTCACCATCCAGATTTGGTACATTTATCTGTTGGCCATCCTGCAAAGTATCGCCCAAACCTGGGTTCAGTGCTTCCAGTTCCTGTACGGTAATGCCAAATTTGTACGCAACGCGCCATTTACCCTCTTTTGGCTGTACGGTATATGTTTTGGTTGCGGCCCTTGGTTCTTCCTTTGTGATCGTAAATAGGGGTATTTGCAGCTTGTCCCCTTTTTGTAAGGTGTTGGCATACAAAAATGTGTTGTACTTTTTCAGGTCGTCTTCGGTAACGTCATACTGTTTGGCAATGCTGTACAAGGTTTCCTTTTTACTGGTTTTATGTTCTTTAAATCCTTCTAATTTTTTAGTGGGAACTCCTTTAGGTTTTGTTGCTTTTGAAATGGGAATGATTAAAATGGTATTCGGTTTTAATTCTTTTTTAGCATCGGGATTGATGTTGTATATATCTGAAATTGTAACGCCATATTGATCGGCAATACCCGTAATGGTTTCCCCTTTTTTAACCTGATGTGTGCTGAAATTTTGTGCCTTAACGGAAGAAAAACCAAGGGCCAAAAACAAAATTGATACTAAGAATAATCTATTCATGTTGTTGATTTGTAATGGATAAATATAATAAAACACCACTAATTTTAATTGATATACGTTATTTTTTATGTTAAGGACGGTTGTCTTAAAATAAATTCAGTAGTAACAAAGCATGTTTTGTGCCAAAATAAAAGTAGGGCATTAAAAATAGATTCGTGCTTATGGACGGTTCTCGGGCATAAAACTGGTTATCCTGAGATTTCTGTCTGGTTTTTTATGGAGTGGCAACCAAGGCAGGACGTTATTCCCACTCAATGGTTGCCGGGGGTTTTGAACTGATGTCGTACACCACCCTATTAACGCCTTTTACTTTATTGATAATGTCGTTTGATGTTTTTTGCAGAAATCCGTAAGGTAAATTTACCCAATCGGCCGTCATGCCATCGGTACTTTCCACGGCTCTTAGTGCTACACATTTTTCGTAAGTACGCTCATCGCCCATAACGCCCACACTGTTTACGGGCAACAACATGGCGCCTGCTTGCCAAACTTTGTCGTACAAGCCCCATGCCTTCAACCCATCAATAAAAATGGCATCTACTTCTTGTAGAATACGCACTTTTTCGGGCGTAATATCGCCCAAAATACGAATCCCTAGCCCAGGCCCAGGAAATGGATGGCGCCCCAAAAGTTCGGGGTCTATGCCCAAAGTGGCACCTACGCGACGTACTTCATCTTTAAAAATGGCACGCAGGGGTTCTACAATTTTAAGTTTCATAAAATCGGGCAACCCACCCACGTTATGATGACTTTTTATAGTTGCCGATGGCCCACCAGTTGCCGAGACACTTTCAATCACATCGGGATAAATGGTACCTTGTGCCAACCATTTTACATCGGTTAGTTTGTGGGCTTCATCATCAAAAACTTCAATAAAGGCATTTCCAATGGCTTTACGCTTTAATTCTGGGTCTTCAATACCTTTTAAAGCATCCATAAACCGTTGTGATGCATCAACGCCTTTCACATTCAGTCCCATACCTTTATATTGGTTCAAAACATTTTGAAATTCGTTTTTACGAAGCAGCCCATTGTTCACAAAAATACAGTACAGGTTTTTACCAATGGCTTTATTTAAAAGTACGGCGGCAACGGTAGAATCCACTCCGCCCGATAAGCCCAAAACCACTTTATCGTTTCCTACTTTTTCTTGAATGGCGGCAACGGTTTCCTCAATAAACGAATCGGGTGTCCAATCTTGGTGAAGGCCTGCTATACTTACCAAAAAGTTTTCCAAAATTTGTTTTCCGTCGGTTGAATGATAAACTTCTGGATGAAACTGAATGGCATAGGTTTCTTCTCCGTCAATTCGATATGCGGCATTTTCAACATCGTGCGTACTTGCTATCAAAACGCCGTTTGTTGGTAAATTTTTAATGGTATCGCTATGGCTCATCCAGACTTGGCTCCCGGTATGGACATGCGCAAAGAAAGGTTCATTTTTTTTGATGAACGATAAATTGGCTCGACCATACTCGCGTGTATTGGATGGTGCCACATTGCCCCCAAAAAAATGCGCCAAATATTGGGCACCGTAACATACTGCCAATAGTGGTTTTTTACCGCGAATTTGGCTTAAATCTGGGTGCAAGGCCTCATTGCCCCTAACGGAAAAGGGACTTCCCGAAAGAATTACGGCTTTGTACTCCTGTAAATTTGTTGGAATTTTGTTGAATGGATGAATTTCGGAATAAATGTTGAGTTCCCTAACCCGACGTGCAATAAGCTGTGTGTATTGCGATCCGAAGTCTAAAATAAGTACCTTGTCATGTTGCATGCGCAAAAATAGGAATTGATTTTTGATTGACGAATTACGCTCTACAATTTTTTAATTAATTTTTAGCGCATGGAATTTAAAATCATTTGAATGTCTTTTTTGGTAGTGTCTGGGTTGATGAAGCAAAACCGCGAAACAGTTTCAAACGTGTTACCTGTTTTCCATTTGGTTGGGGTTACCAAAGCGAATCCCTTTAAATGGTTTTCATGCGTCCAATGTGTATAATCTTCTGGTTTCCAACCTATTCGTCGGTATAATACGCACGATAAACTAGGGGCTCTAACCAATTCCACATGGGGCGTTTCCTCAATTAACTTTCCTGCAATTTGCGCTAATTCCAAACCACGTTCCACGGCTTGCTTATAGCGTTTTGTACCGTGCATGGCCAATGAAAACCATAAAGGCAACCCACGAACACGACGGGTTAACTGTATTTGATAGTCGGATGGATTAAAGCCAAGGGCACTTTCGTCTTTAAAAATATCGAGGTACGAACCTTCTTGGGCATGCGCTTTTCGGGCCAAATCTGGGTTTTTATAAATAACCGCCCCACAATCGTAAGGTGAAAACATCCATTTATGCGGGTCGATGGTGATGCTATCGGCCTTTTCAATGCCATCGAACAAGTGACGCACCGAATTGGCAACCAAAGCGCCACCCCCATAAGCGGCATCAACATGAAACCACAGGTTTTCTTTTTTGCATACTTCAGCAATCCCAAGCAAATCGTCTATAATACCCGCATTTGTTGTGCCTCCAGTAGCCACAACCGCAAATAAGCGTTTCCGTTGGCTCGCTTCTAAACTAGCAATGGTTTTTTGCAATGCAGGACCCAATAATTTGTCTTCCGTATCCACCAATAGCACATCCACATCAATAACCTTGGCCATGGCCTTTATGGAAGAATGGGCGCCAATTGAGGTAATAATAAGCCCTTTTTCAGCTTGATAAATGTGGTTTTCGCGCCAATGCTCGCGAGCCGTTACCATAGCCGACAGGTTAGCTGCTGTACCACCGCTGGTAAAAACCCCAAAAGCACCTTCTGGCAGGCCTGTTAGGGACACAATCCATCTCATGGCTTCATTTTCACAAAAAATACCGCCGGCACCTTCCATCCAATAAGCACCGTGTATGCTTGATGCCGATGTAACCAAATCGAACATAATGGCGGCTCTTGTTGGCGATGCGGGCACAAAAGCCAAATGCCGCGGATGGTCTATCGATACATTGGCTTTCATAAGGTGTTTTTTCCAAAGGTTAAAGGCAAACTCGCCTCCTATGCCTTTTTCGGTTATGGTCTCGCCTACCAAGGCCTTCAGTTCCTTTTCACTTTTAGGCTTCCCTATTTTATGTTTTTTTGACGACAATCTATCGATAACATATTTCATGATATCCATAGACATTTCAACCAATTGGATGTCTGCTTTGTGCATAAATCTATAATTTTAAAATAAGGAACTCACTTTGGAATGGGTCTAAATTTTCAATCAGTTTTGGAATCAAGGCATCGCCATATTCCAGATATAACTCAGAAAAATTGGTGTTACGCTCTTGCAAACCTTCATTTGGAAATAATTCGTTTTGAAGCGCAATCATTCTGGATACTTCTTCTGAAAGTTTTCTTTTTTGGGCCTTTAACAATCGCTTTTCCAAGGCGTCCAAACCTTTTAGTTGCTTTGCTTCTTGCGCCTTTACAGCACCTAAAAATGATTTATCGGTTTGAGCCGCAAGTTGGTACAAACCGTCAAACTGCTTTTTTAGAGCTTCTTTTTGGGATGAAAAATCGATTTCGATGTTTGAAATTTCCCTTACTTTTTTATTGATGAAACTAGCGCGCTTTAAAAAAATATCTTCGTTTGAAATGTTTAGCTTCCGAAGTTTTTCCGATTGGTTTTCAGATTGAATAAGCACCGAATTGCGCAACATCAACATAGGGAAAGGCTCTTCGGCTTTTTCAAAATTATCTTTCAACTGGAACCAATAGGCCAACTCGCCGCCGCCGCCAATATAGCACAGATTGGGCAGCACAACTTCTTGGTAAAGGGGGCGCGTAATCACGTTTGGACTAAAACGTTCTGGAAATTCCAAAATTTCTTTTCCAATCTCGCCTTCCTCCCACACAATGTTGGTGTTTAGAACCTTATACTTACCATCCTCAAAAACAATACGTTCGCGCACGGAATCGGTTAAATAGAAAAAATTTATCTCGCGTGGGTTGGCCTGTATGCCATATTGCCTAGATAGGCCTTCATTGGTTTTGGTGATGCATTTATGGGCCGTTTGGTTTAAAATATCGTCGGCAATAAAAGGGATGAAATGCTTTTTTAGTACCTGTTCATCTCCATCAATAATTACCAAGCCGTAAGGTTTAAACAGTTCGTTCACCAAAAAACGGGTGGCATCTGCTAAATTATCATGCTTTAAATAGGCATTTTTAAAAAGTGATTTTAAGGTTTCGGCATTCAAATTGCTTCCTAATTCTTTGGAAAACAAGTTAAAGACCGCTTCTAAACCTTCGGTTGCTATTTTACCAACCGCACCAGAGGTTTTTTTATTCCATTGTATTTTTTTTCCTTTAAAATTAAAATGGTTTATTTCATCAAAATCATGGTCTTCGGTAGCCATCCAGTAAATGGGCACAAAATTATATCGCGGATATTTTGCTTTAAGTGCTTTTGAAAGGTTGATGGTCGATACTATTTTATACAGAAAGTACAAGGGCCCTGTAAACAAATTTAATTGATGGCCCGTGGTAACCGTAAATGTAGTATCGTAATATAAATAATCAATATTCTTAAGGGTTTCTTTTGAAGTTTTTATATTTCGGTATTGCTTTTCCAGGCTTTGCCCCAAAATGGTTCTGGACCAATTGCTAAAACACGACCGTTTAGTTTGTAGCTGTTTTTCAAAATTTTGAAGCTTGGGATAGCGATTATAATAGGGACGCAACCCAAGTTTTTCATCCAGATAATCACAAACAATAGGAGAAAAATAGCCGGTTTTATTAAACGGAATATAATCTTTAGGCATAAAAAAAACTATAACAAATTAAAATGTAAATATACAGTTATCTGTTTTTAAAGTCTAAAAAAATCGATAAGATTTGTAGTATAAATTTTTAAAATAACGAATGAAAAATTAACATTTAATTATAGTTAACTTATGTGCTAATTTTGTAACTTAAAGGCTGTCAAACATTTAGTTCCCTTATGTTATGAAAACAAAAAAATTACTATTAATTGTGCTCATCCACGTTCTCTTTGTATTCGGCATACATTCTGTACAGGCGCAAATTATGGGCGCATTTAAAGAAATAAAGGGAAAAATTATAGATGAAAGCTCGAAAGAAGCACTTGTTTTTACTGATATTTTGATATCAGGATCAAATATTAGCACCATTACCAATTCGGATGGCGAATTTGTTTTGAAAGTGCCGGATTCGCTCGTTACTAAGTCCATCATCATTTCCAACTTAGGCTATCAAAAAAAAGAGACGAAAATTTTAGACCTGGACGATTATACAAAAATAACCCTAAAACCTGCTATTACAGAATTGAATGTAGTTGAAATTAAAACGTTTAAAGATGCCCGAGCCTTGGTTCATGAAACTTTGAGCAAAAAAAGCAGCATGTACAACCCGAACACCGCTTTAATGACCGCGTTTTATAGGGAAACCATAAAAAAAAGGCGGAAAAATGCTTCATTATCCGAAGCTGTTGTGCACATACACAAGCAACCCTACAATAATTTAAAAGATGATGCCATAGCCCTTATTAAGGCACGAAAAAGCACCAATTATACCAGATTGGATACGTTGGCACTAAAACTTCAAGGTGGCCCATTTGGTAACTTATACACCGATATCATAAAATATCCGGAATATATTTTTACCGATGAGGATTTACCTTTGTACGATTTTAGTTTTGATGCATCCACACAAATAAACGCAAACAAAGTTTACGTTATTAATTTCAAACAAAAACCAACCATTAAAGAACCTTTATATTTTGGGAAATTATACATAGATGCCGAAACTTTGGCCTTAACCAATGCCGTTTATAGCTTAAATGTTGAAAACAGGGTGCTGGCAAGCCAAATGTACGTGCGCAAAAAACCAAAAAAAGCAGAGGTGTACCCTACCCAAGCAACCTATAGGGTTAATTACCGCACCCAAAATGGCAAGTGGCATTTCGCTTACAGTAATATTTTATTAACCTTTAAGGTAAATTGGGAAGGAAAGTTGTTTAACAGTATTTATAGTTTAAATAGTGAAATGGCCATTACCGATTGGCAGCTCATGGACCCCAAACTGGTACAACCTAAAGAAAACATATTAAAACCTACCACGATTTTGGCAGATGAAGCTTCCGGATTTTCCGATCCAGCATTTTGGGGCGAATACAATATTATTGAACCTGAAAAATCCATCGAATCGGCCATCGATAAAATACGCAAACAATTGCAACGAACGTAAAGCTCTAAATTAGGCTGTTACAACTATTTAAGCGCATTTACTAGAGTAATCATCTAAAACAACTTCGTCTGTCCTTTGTCGTCTAGTTTATCAGTGTCCATATCTTCGGAAGTTTGCTCATTGGTGTCCATTTTTTTTTCGGTTTCCAATGAAACGTCCTCTTCGTCAACCACTTCCAGCTCGTCGGCATGCACTTCCTCGGGCGCTTCATAGGGCAAGGGTTCCAATAGGCTAATTTGATTGACTTTTTCCTTCGTTAATTGGTTTCCTAAAGCATTGATGCCTTTTACGGCTATAAACGCTTCCAGGTTGATTATTACATTTTCCTTGCGTTCCTTACCACGTTCTTTTGTGAATTCAATTTCGGCGGTAGGTATCCAATCGGTCGAAATAATTTCCAAATGCGATTTTTCATGGTTGGTAATAAAGCACTCTTCCTTATTTTCGTTTTCAACTAAAAAACGCTTTACAAAATAGCGTTCCTTTTCGCCATCAAAGTAAATAGCTGAAATGGGTTTTTTGGGAATCCATTTTTCCATTACAATCATATCGCTATCAAAATGAGCGGTCACTTCTGGAATTATGGTTTTTACGATGCCTTTTTGGTTAATAATCAACAGCCTGTCCTCGCCCCTAAATTCACCCAATAATTCACCCCTGCCATCAACATTTAGGCGTTGAACCGCTTCATCAAACCAAATTTTTCTGGGTTTTAAGGTTGAAATCCCTTTTTCTTTAAGCTCAACCTTTTTAATGGAATATTTGGTGACCAAATTCCCTTTGGAGTTTCTTCCTTTAATGATGATGTCGGCAAAATCAATGTCCCATTTTAATTTTTTGATGCTTCCAGCTTGACGCAGCAATATGGTTACCACTTCGGCCTCCCCATTTGGGTTTGCTGAAAAATACAGTACCGTTGAGTTTTTATTTCCATTGGTTAAATCGTATTCTTTATCGCGGGTAATACCGGTAACCGCAAAGCGCTTGATATAGGACGGGCCACTTTTTCCATCACGATAAATCATGTTGTAAATGGTGCGGTTATCTTTTTTATCGAATACCTCAACGTTAATAATGTCCTTGCCTATAAAGGTTTTGGCATCTACTTTTGTTACCATCATTTTACCTTCTCGGGTAAACACGATAATGTCGTCGATATCGCTACAATCGCAAACATATTCATCCTTTTTCAAGGAGGTGCCCACAAAACCTTCCTCCCTATTCACGTATAGTTTGGTGTTTCTAATAACCACTTTCGTAGCGTCCACATCATCAAAGGTTCTAATTTCGGTTTTGCGCTCGCGACCTGCCCCGTACTCTTTTTTTAGTCGGGTAAAATAAGCGATGGCGTAATCAATAAGGTTTGCCAGATGGTGTTTAATTTCGGCTATTTGTTCTTCAAGGGCCTCTATTTTTTGTTGTGCTTTATCAATGTCGAATTTTGAAATGCGCTTTATTTTTATTTCCGTTAATCGTTCAATATCTTCAACGGTAATGGCACGTTTTAAGTGTTTGATATGAGGTTTCAATCCGTTGTCAATTGCACTGATAACGCCTTCCCAGGTTTCTTCTTCTTCTATATCGCGATAAATCCTGTTTTCAATAAAAATACGTTCCAAGGATGCAAAATGCCATTGTTCCTCAAATTCATCCAAACGGATTTCCAATTCCTGTTTTAAAAGCTGCACGGTGTTATCGGTTGAACGCCGCAGCATTTCGGTAACACCAATAAAGAGTGGTTTGTTGTCTTCAATAACACAACCTAATGGCGATACCGACGACTCGCAGCTTGTAAAAGCATACAGCGCATCGATGGTTTTATCGGGCGATAACCCGGGTGGCAAGTGCACTAAAATCTCAACTTCAGCGGCGGTGTTATCCTCTATTTTTTTAATCTTGATTTTGCCTTTTTCGTTGGCCTTCAAAATAGAATCGATAAGGGATGAGGTGGTGGTTCCAAAAGGAATTTCGGTAATTACCAGTGTATTTTTATCCAATTGCGAAATTCTGGCACGAATACGCACGCGCCCACCACGCAGGCCATCATTATAGTTTGAAAAATCGGCAATTCCCGCGGTTGGAAAATCGGGTAAAATAAGAAAGCGTTTGCCTTGTAGGTGCTTGATGGAAGCGTCGATAAGTTCAATAAAATTATGGGGCAAAATTTTTGTTGAAAGCCCTACGGCAATGCCTTCGCCACCTTGTGCCAACAACAGCGGGAACATAACGGGCAAATTTACAGGCTCTTTACGGCGGCCATCGTAACTTGCTTGCCACTCGGTAATTTTAGGGTTATACACCACATCCAAGGCAAATTTGGACAGGCGCGCTTCAATATAACGCGATGCAGCGGCGCTATCGCCCGTTAAAATATTTCCCCAGTTGCCTTGGGTATCAATCAACAGATCCTTTTGTCCTATCTGAACCATGGCATCGGCAATACTGGCATCGCCATGCGGATGGTATTGCATGGTATGCCCCACTATGTTTGCCACTTTGTTGTAACGCCCATCATCTAAATCCTTCATGGAATGCATGATACGGCGCTGCACGGGTTTAAAACCATCTTCAATGGCAGGTACGGCACGTTCTAAGATTACATACGATGCATAATCTAAAAACCACTCTTTGTACATGCCCGTAATGCGGGTTATGGTTTCTTTGGGCTCGTCTGGGTTGTTAATTAATTCGTCGTCTTCCTCAATCATCAATTACTTTTGTTTTTTTTGAAGCTTGGTAATAATGTGTTGCCCTTTTTTTTGATTTTTTTTCAAATGCTCGTTGCTTTTGGGCTCTAATAAAAATGCGTAACTGCGCTTTACCTTTTTGTCTTTATTGTATAGCATAACATAGTATTTAGTTTCGTTTATTTTGAAATAATAATAAGCCGGTTTTATTATAATTTTTCTTCTTCAATCAAATCCAGTTCCACCTTTAAGTTATCTATGATGAATTCCTGACGGGTTGGTGTGTTTTTTCCCATATAGAATTCCAACAAATTTTCAATGGACATATTTTCGTCAAGCATAACGGGGTCCAAACGGATATTTTCGCCAATAAAATGCTTGAATTCATCGGGCGAAATTTCACCAAGCCCTTTAAAACGTGTTATTTCTGGTTTTGGTTTTAGTTTTTCAATGGCATTTTTACGTTCTTCCTCTGAATAGCAATAAATGGTTTCCTTTTTATTGCGTACGCGGAACAAGGGTGTTTGTAGAATGTACAAATGCCGCTCCTTGATAACTTCGGGGAAAAACTGCAGAAAAAATGTAATGAGCAACAAGCGTATGTGCATGCCGTCCACATCGGCATCGGTAGCGATAACCACGTTGTTATAACGTAAATCCTCTAAGGATTCCTCAATGTTTA
This sequence comes from Mariniflexile maritimum, assembly GCF_009746565.1. GTDB lineage: Bacteria > Bacteroidota > Bacteroidia > Flavobacteriales > Flavobacteriaceae > Mariniflexile > Mariniflexile maritimum. The sequence continues at coordinate 26,783 of NZ_WRPN01000001.1, read as the reverse complement.
AGGCCGCTTGCAAAAGGTTGAACTCTTCGTTCTCATAAACTATTTTTTTGCTCAAACCGTAGCAGTTTAAGGGTTTTCCTTTTAAGCTGAAAACGGCTTGGGTGTTTACATCGCGCGATTTGGTAATGCTTCCGGAAGCCGAATCGCCCTCGGTTATGAACAAGGTAGATTCTAAATTGCGCTCATTTTTGGTATCGCCGAAATGCACCCGGCAGTCGCGGAGTTTTTTATTGTGAAGACTGGCCGATTTGGCACGGTCTTTTGCCAATTTGCGGATGCCCGAAAGTTCTTTTCGCTCGCGTTCGGCTTGAAGGATCTTGCGCTGGATTTTTTCGGCTGCTTCGGGGTTTTTATGTAAATAGTTGTCTAAATGCGTTTTTAGGAAGTCCTGGATATAGGTTCTTACGGTTGGTAAGTCGCCACCCATATCGGTTGAACCCAATTTGGTTTTGGTCTGACTTTCAAAAACAGGCTCCATAACTTTAATGGCAATGGCACTTACAACCGATTTGCGCACATCGGAGGCATCGTAGTTTTTACCATAAAACTCGCGAATGGTTTTTACAAAAGCCTCCCTAAAAGCGTTTAAATGCGTGCCGCCCTGGGTTGTATTCTGTCCGTTTACAAACGAATGGTATTCCTCGCTGTACTGGGTTTTACTGTGGGTTAGAGCTACTTCAATATCATCGCCCCGTAAATGGATTATGGGGTAAAGCCTGTCGGATTCGTTGATGTTTTCAGACAACAAATCCTTTAGTCCGTGTTCGCTAAAATATTTTTCACCGTTAAAAACTATGGTTAGCCCAGGGTTTAGGTACACATAGTTTTTAAGCATTTTTACGATGTACTCGTTGCGGTACTTATAGTTTTTAAAAATGGTGTCATCGGGTACAAACGACACTTTTGTTCCTTTACGGCGGGTGGTATCATCCAATAATTCCTGGTTGATGAGATTGCCCTGTTCAAATTCTGCGGAAGCGGATTTATTGTCGCGGTTGGATTCGACCCTAAAAAACGACGACAGTGCGTTTACGGCCTTGGTGCCTACCCCATTTAACCCGACCGATTTTTTAAAGGCCTTGGAATCGTACTTACCGCCGGTATTCATTTTAGAGACCACATCGACCACCTTTCCCAACGGAATCCCGCGCCCATAATCGCGTACGGACACTTTATTGCCCTGAATGGCTATTTCAATGGTTTTGCCTGCTCCCATCACGTATTCGTCAATAGAGTTGTCCAGCACCTCCTTAAGCAGAATGTAAATACCGTCATCTGGCGAAGAACCATCACCCAATTTACCAATATACATTCCCGGACGCATACGGATATGCTCTTTCCAGTCTAGTGAACGTATATTATCCTCGGTGTAATTGGTTATTTCAGCCATAAAATTAAGTAGATTTTTGTGATTGGACGCTAATATAATACAACCCTATAAAAAATGAAACCGACATGGCACAAAGTAATTAACAATGTTATAAATAAGTCGCAGGGTACAGTTGCAGTCGCAGTTTTCAGGAGTAAAATTAGCCATTATTGTCCAAGAATTCGTGTCTATTTGTTCTTTTTTAAAGACACCAGCAAGATACCAAAAATTACAACCAATGCGCCAAATAATTGCAACAAAGTAAGCCTTTCATTTAAAAAAATACCTGCTAAAATAATGGTTGAAATAGGCCCAAAACCAGCAATAACCGCAAAATTTGAAGAACTGATACGATTGATGGATTCTGAAACCAAAAATGAAGGGATAACGGTGGCAAAAATGGCAATAAGAAACCCTAGCACATAGACCTGCCACGAATAACTAAAAAGACTGATTTTTGAAAACAGACCATAATGTATAAATACACAAATGCATGAAATAAGCATGGCATAGGCCGTAAATTTTACAACGCCAAATTTAGGAATCAACCAACCACTTCCCACCAAATAGGTGGCGTAGGTGATGGCACAAAGCAAGATGAAAAAACCGCCCAAATAGGTGTCGCTGCCGGAAATAACCACTTCGCCCCAAAATGTAATAACGATACCAATATAGGTTAAGAAAATAGCGATTGCCTGCGTAAAAGAAATGGGCTTTTTAAGAAACAATTTATTGAAAATAAGGATGAGTGTTGGGTACAAAAACAAGATGATGCGTTCTAAACTGGCCTTGATATAAACCAAACCAACAAAATCGAAATAACTTGACAGATAGTAGCCTACCATGCCAAAAAATGCCAACCAAACATAATCGTTTTTTACTATAACCCCCGGGTTTTCCTGCTTGCCGTAAAAAACGGCGATTACCAAGTAAAACGGAAAAGAAAACAGCATGCGCAAAAACAAAATGCTTAAGGCATCTACCTGGTATTGATAGGCCAACTTGACCATAACCGCTTTTGAGGAGAACAGGACAATACCTAAAATACCCAATAAAATTCCGGAAACAAACGTTTTCTTAACATGCATAAAACGAAGGTAAAACCAGAAAAACGTATTTTGGTGTGTTGTTCATTAAAATTACGATGTTCAACATAAAAGAAGCATCATGGCACGCGGTTGGTTTAAACAAAACTTTCCGCCCTGTTTTTTATAAAACTATTTCTTTTTTTCAAAAGATTTTCCATGTAGCGCCTAAGGAACAGTGTGTTAGCTACATGGCCCACAACCCCATAAGGCGATTCAAAGTACAAAACATCTGTCATCACCGTTTGGTCGCCATTTTCACGAAAAATATGTTTATGCTTAAACAATTTGAAAGCACCAGAAACCATTTCATCTACAAAGCATTTGGAAGGTTCAAATTTGGTAACTTTAGAGGTTAAATGCTGAACAAAACCAAAATGTTTCGCCTCCCAGGAACCGTTTCTCCCAATTCGATTAAACCGGTTATTTTTCCGTAAATAGCTATTTCTTGTGACTGTTTTAAGGATTCTTGGTGCACGTCGATACTACGTGCCAAATCAAAGCATGTTTTTACATCTGCTTTAATGATGGTTTGTGTTTTTATAAGTGGCATTGTAAATAAGAGTTTGGGGCATTAGTATTACAAGACGCTCCAAAAATAAATATTTGCCTACAATAATTTAATTAATAGTGAAATTATTTCGCGAAAAAATTAAAAAATTGCATTTTGTCGATTAGTCAACTTTGAATTTTAGGTGTTGAAGTTTATACGTTGAACAAGAAATGCATTACATCACCATCTTTAACGATGTAATTTTTTCCTTCCACACGCATTTTGCCCGCTTCCTTAACTTTAGCTTCGCTACCAAACGCCACATAATCATCGTAAGCAATAACCTCGGCACGGATAAAGCCTTTTTCAAAATCGGTATGGATAACGCCGGCCGCTTGAGGTGCGGTTGCGCCAACATCAATGGTCCATGCGCGCACTTCCTTAACGCCCGCGGTAAAATAGGTTTGCTGTTTTAAAAGCTTGTAGGCTGCTCTTATCAGTTTTGCTGAACCAGCTTCATCAAGTCCAATATCTTGAAGAAATAATTGGCGTTCATCGTAATCATCCAATTCGTTAATATCAGCTTCCGTACCAACAGCAAGCATTAAAACTTCGGCATTTTCATTTTTTACGGCCTCTTTTACCAACTCAACATAGTTATTGCCGGAAACCGCCGAAGCCTCGTCCACATTACAAACATACATAACAGGTTTTTCGGTAATGAACTGCGATGGTTTTACAAAATCGGCATAATCTTCTTCGCTAAATTCTAAAGCACGCACAGAAATGCCGGCTTCCAATGCCGACTTGATTTTTAGTAAAACGGCTTCTTCCTTTTGGGCCTCTTTATTACCGGTTTTAGCGGCACGCTTTACCTTTTCAAGTTTTTTATCGACCGTTTCCAAATCTTTAAGCTGCAGTTCCATATCGATGGTTTCCTTGTCGCGAATAGGGTTTACAGAGCCATCAACATGTACAATGTTTTCATTATCAAAACAACGCAGCACATGCAAAATAGCGTCGGTTTCACGAATGTTTGCCAAAAACTGATTGCCCAAACCCTCACCTTTACTGGCGCCTTTTACCAAGCCTGCAATATCAACAATCTCTACCGTTGCTGGTTGCACGCGTATGGGGTTTACCAATTCGGTAAGTTTTTCCAAGCGTTTATCCGGAACGTTTACTACACCAATATTGGGCTCGATGGTGCAAAACGGAAAATTGGCACTTTGCGCCTTGGCGTTTGATAAACAATTGAATAAAGTCGATTTTCCTACATTTGGTAATCCTACGATGCCTGCTTTCATTTTCTTTTTTTGATCATTTAAGTTTTTACACAAAAACCAAGACCTTGATTTTTGCGAGTGCAAATATAGCTTATAAATTAGTAATCTTCTATAAAAAGATTGTTGCCCGTTTAGCATTTAGCACAATAAGGCCGTTAAACTATCATATAATTTGTATTTTTAAAAAATTTGATATAACAACAGGTTATCAACAATCCTAAATCATTTCGATACTTAAAAAATTTCATACTGTGACCCACCACAAAAAACACCCCATTATTTGGCAACTTTCCATATTGAGCATAGCGGATAACAAATCCTTTGTATCGGGTGTTATTCTTAAAAGCGACCCCGCTATTTACCATAAAAACGTTGGCTTTATCAAAAGTTTTATAAATGTGGCCACAACATATTTTATAAAACCATTGGCCAATAAAACCATTACCATTCATGCAAATAACCAGCATTTTACCACAAAAACCGACCAGCATGGTGGCTTTAATACCATTATCAATTTAAAGGTGGAAGCCCTTGTGGAAATAACCACCCCACAAACAGGCCCAATACCATTAAAGACCATTCAAAACTACCCTGTGCGTTTTTTGGAAACCCAAAGTGCTTTTGATGTAATTTCGGATATTGATGATACCATAGTAAGCTCCCATACGGCCAACACCTTTAAGCGCATCACCACCGTATCTTTTGTGCCGCCGCATAAACGAAAAGCCATCCGCTTTACGCAACATTTTTTCAGAGCCATAAAAAATGAAGGTGGGAAACTTTATTATGTCTCAAAAAGTGAAAGCAATCTGTTCGGGATGCTTAGCTATTTTATAAAATACGATAGCAACTTCCCGCAGGGCATTCTATTTCTTACACCGTACATAAATTTTTTCCAGCTTTTGTTTTCAAAAAAACCAAAAGACTTTAAAAAAGATAAAATCGCTTTTATTTTACAACATTCGGGCAGTAAAAAATTTATTTTGTTTGGCGATGACAGCCAAAAGGACATGGAAATTTATTTCGATATTGCCAATTTATTTCCTAAAAGGATTTTAAAAATCTATATTAGACAAACAAAACCAACCAGCAAGCCAAAACAAACGGAAATGTGGAAAAAACTACAAACCTTAAAAACTCCCATTGCCTATTTTAATGATGAAATGGATATTAAAAAAGAAATTAGTGCATTAAAAAACATGTAGCATGAAACTTTTATTTGTTATAAACCCCGTTTCTGGCGATGTAAACAAAGAACCGTTTTTAAACAATGCAGAACTATTGTGCAAAAAATATGGCATTGCCTATCATTTTTTTAAAACTACGGGCACAAATGATGCAGGCCAATTAAGCACCCTCTTACAAGATTTTAAGCCCGATAGGGTCGCATCGGTAGGTGGCGATGGCACAACGCTTTTTACGGCAGTGGGCTTGCTTGGAACCGCTATTCCTATGGGTATCATTCCTTTGGGCTCTGCAAATGGATTAGCAGAAGAGCTTTTTACAAATACCAACCCCGATGAAGCGTTGAAGGATATTATCATGTCCAACGTTATTGGCTCTTTGGATATTTTAAAAGTAAACACTAAACATTATGCCATCCATTTGGGCGATGTGGGCTTAAATGCCAAAATTGTTGAGGCCTATAACAATGATGAAAGCAGAGGCTTTACAACCTATGCGAAATATTTTATTAAGGAAATGGGGCATGTGGAAGTATTTAACGTAAAGGTAGCCGCAAACAATACGGTTTTTGAGGAAAAAGGCATCATGTTGGGTATTTGCAACGGAAGAAAATACGGTACCGGCATGCCCTTAACCAGCATGAGCAACCCCATGGATGGAAAATTCGAGATTGTTTTGGTGAAAAAGATGGATGTAAACACGGTTGCCAAAGCAGGACTTTCAATTTTTAATGAAGATTTTATCGATGCCGAAAACATGCAGGTTATTAGCACCGAAAAAGCAACCATAACATTTGATGAAAAAAAATTGCTTCAATTGGATGGTGAGATTATTGGCGAATTTGACACCCTTGATGTTGAAATTATAAAAAGTGCCGTAAAATTAATCACCCATAACGATAACACCTATTTATCGTAAAGCTTGAACCGTTGTTTGGATTTGCAAAAATTGTTGCGTGCCCCATCTGGGATACGTTCGTTTTAAAAACACAAGAGCCACCTCATAAGTGACGTGGCTCTCTTGTTTTAAACTCTTAATTTTTCCGTATCCTATTTGTCAATAGATCCCAACACACGCGACATAAACGCGTTCAACGCTTCCTTTTTCGGGGTACCTTCCTTTACCATTTTATGCACTTCCAAGGCACCATACATATTGGAAATAAGCTCGCCTATTACATCCAGTTCTTCATCCTTTAATGACGACACTTCCGTTAAACCTTCCAAAGTTTCGATGGTTTCGATAATGAAATCCTCATCGTTTTCTTCAATAAATTGTGTAAGGTGTTTAATTACTGGTAACTTCATCTAGTAATTCTTTTAAAACTTCAAATTTATTGGTTTGCACCTGATTTACAAAATGGCCGTTTTTGAAGGTGGCAAAGGTTGGTAAATTATCAACGGTTGCCAACTTTCGCGATTCCGGGAACTTTTCTGCATCGGCAATTACAAAAGTAATGCTTTCGTTTTCTGAAGCTAATTTTTTCACTTTCGGCTTCATAATACGACAATTACCGCACCATGTGGCCGAATATTGCACCAAAACGGTATCGTTGCTTGCTATGATGTCTTGCAAGTTATCGGTTTCTAATTCTTGTAACATGGGCTTTTAGTTTGTGTGCGTTGCTAAATACGCAGCAGTTGAGTTTCTATCGGCTTTCATAGCATCCTTGCCTTCTTCCCAGTTTGCAGGACAAACCTCCCCTTTTTCCTGAACGTGCGTTAAGGCATCGATGATGCGCAAATATTCGTTTACGTTTCTTCCTAAAGGCATGTTGTTGATGCTTTCGTGCTGAATGGTACCTTCTTCATCAATAATATAGGTTGCTCGGTAGGTAACATTGTCGCCGTCAACGGTTATCACGCCGGTTTCTTCATTGTATTGCTCGTTGGAAATATCCAAAATACCCAAAGCATTGGCTAGGTTTCTGTTGGAATCGGCTAAAATGGGATAGGTTACCCCTTCAATGCCACCGTTATCCTTGGCGGTGTTCAACCATGCAAAATGAACCTCGGCGGTATCGCAAGAGGCGCCAATAACCAGGGTGTTTCTTTTTTTAAACTCGCCCAAAGCCGCTTGAAAAGCGTGCAATTCTGTTGGACATACAAAGGTAAAGTCTTTTGGATACCAGAACAAAACAACTTTTTTCTTGTTGTTAACGGCTTCTTCTAAAACGTTTAATTTAAAAGTATCGCCTAGTTCGTTCATTGCGTTCACGTTTAAATTCGGGAATTTTTTTCCTACTAATGCCATATTGAAATTTTTAAATATTAATAATTAATTCTGATGCAAATTTAAACGGTTTACCCGCTACTTAAAAGTATTATCAATTATAAAAACTTATACGGTTATAGCTATTTTAAATTTTAACCTGTTTTGCTGATGGATGTGAGGATTTAGAGAAAATGATTGCTGTTTAAAAAGACGGATTTATGCTGAAAAAAACGCAACACCCTTCTTTATATAACCACCGAATAATTACAAAAACGGACCCTTTTTATTTTTTTCTTCTATCCATTTGCCCATAAACTTGGTGCTTTGCATGGTGTGGTGTTGCAGCATCTGACCCGTGAAGTTGTTAAGGCGTATGGTGTTTAGGTTTCGTTTGGTTTCATTGATGATTAAAGCCAATTTCTGTTGAAATTCATTTTTATTGAACCGCTTATTGATGGTTTCAAAACCGTTTTGCTGTTTTTCGTTCCAAAGGGCCTCATGTTGATAAAGTTGAACCGCTTTTTTGGCAAATTCCAACGGATGGTCTTCTACAAAACCGTTAACATCCAAATTGCCAAACATGCCTTCAGAAGCCAAGGAAGTCATAACACAGGGCGTGCCGTTTTGCATGGCATCCATCAATTTACCCTTTAAACCGGCACCAAACCGCAGGGGTGCCAAACATAGTTTAGATTGCTGCATTACTGTATTCACATCTTCCGCAAAACCTTTTATTAAAAAACCGTCCTTTTCGTTATGCAACTGATTCACTTTTTGGGAAGCATACGCACCATAAATTTGCAATTCGGTTTTAGGTAATTGTTTCTTAATCAGTGGCCAAATGGTTTCCTTTAAATACAATACGGCATTAAAATTGGGTTCGTGCAGAAAATTACCAATGGTGATAAAATGTTCTCTTTTATTAAATGATGGAATTTTTTTAATGGTTTCTTCGGAAATACCTTCCAGTAAAAACGGTACATACATTAATAAGGAAACATCTACTTTAAAATCGTTTTTCAGAATCTCCATTTCAACTTCTGAGATAATCAAGCTTAAATCGCTTCTATAAATACTGGCAATTTCACGTTTCGCAATTTCGTTGAACAAATAGGTCTTATCAAATGGTTTTCCGTCCTTTATTGCTTGGTGCCTGCCTTTTCTTAGGCAGTGCAAATCTTCGGTATCCAATATGCGAAGGGCGCTGGGGCATTGATTGGCAACCCGCCAGCCAAATTGTTCTTCCATCATAAAACGATCGAACAACACAATGCTGGGGTTTAATGTTTTTACAAACTCATCAAAACCCGCATCGTTTAATACAATGGCAACTTGCGGAATACCTAAAGCATCCAAATTAAAGGCATTTTCGGTTTTGGCACACGGACTCGCAAAAGTAATTTTGTAATGAATGGCCTGAAAAAAAGTTATGAGCTGCAACATCCTGCCACCAGCCGCAGAACTTTTGGGCTCTGGCCAAACGGAACCAATAATTAAAAGCTTTTGTTCCAATGAAAATAGGATATCTAAATGTTGTTAAGGTTCAAAATTACGCATAAACTTTAATTAGATTGGTATGCGGCACGAAGATTTTATAATACTGTACTGCTTAGAACCAAGAACATATATTCCATAAAAAAATCATGGTTTATTATAATTTTAAAGCACAAAAAAAGCCCCAACTTAGGTTGAGGCTTCTATAAAACATACTTACTGTTTTAGTTTGCTTGCGCAATCACTTCAAACGGTAAATCTACGGTTACCTCACGGTGCAAACGTACTACGGCATTGTATTTTCCGGTACGTTTTACGGTTGCAACGGTAATGAATTTTTTCTCGATAGCATGTCCTTCTTTCTCTAAAGCTTCCGCAATATCGCTGTTGTTAACAGAACCGAATAGTTTATCGCCTGCTCCTACTTTTGAAGCTATCTTGATTTCCAACGCCTTTAAAGCATCGGCTATTTTGTTGGCATCATCAATAATTTTCTTTTCCTTAAAAGCGCGTTGTTTTAAGTTTTCCGCCAATACTTTTTTGGCAGAGGCCGTAGCCATAACAGCTTGCCCTTGAGGAATTAAAAAGTTTCTACCATAACCGTTCTTAACTGTTACAACATCGTCTTTAAATCCTAAATTTTCAACGTCTTGTTTTAATATAAGTTCCATTGTTATCGGTATTTTTTATTTTAATAAATCGGCCACATAAGGCATTAACGCTAAATGACGTGCTCTTTTAACAGCCACGGACACTTTTCTTTGGAACTTTAATGAGGTTCCTGTTAAACGGCGTGGTAAAATTTTACCTTGCTCGTTTACAAACTTTAATAAGAAATCGGCATCTTTATAATCGATGTATTTGATACCCGATTTTTTAAAACGACAGTATTTCTTTTGTTTGTTTGTATCAATATTAAGCGGCGTTAAATATCTGATTTCGCCGTCTTTTTTTCCTTTGGATTGTTGTTCTATTGATGACATGATTAAGCTTTTTGTTTAAGTTTAACTCTTCTTCTCTCGGCCCAGGAAATGGCGTGCTTATCCAACGCAACCGTTAAATAACGCATAAAACGCTCATCACGTCTAAACTCTACCTCTAAGGCGTTGATCACTTCACCTGCAACAGTGTACTCAAATAAATGGTAAAAACCACTTTTTTTGTTTTGGATGGGGTAAGCCAATTTTTTTAGCCCCCAATCTTCCTTTGATACCATCTTAGCGCCGTTAGAAACAAGAAAATCTTCGTATTTCTTTACTGTTTCCTTTATCTGTTCTTCAGATAAAACGGGATTTAAGATGAAAACAGTTTCATAATGATTCATAAAAATCGTGTTTATTGTTAAAAATTGGGTGCAAAAATAGGTATTAAATACATACTACGCAACTAAAAAGTATTGTATATTTACATTATATTTGATGTGAAAAACAAATGTTAAAATTATGTTAATTTAAACAGTTTAACGATGTTTTTGGTTTTTAGCCGAATTTTTTGTACTATTGTCGATATCTTAACCGAAATAATATAAATGTTATGACTTTAAACTGTGTAGTAGTAGATGATTCAGCGATACAGCGTCTCTCTATTGTTAAGTTAGTAGAGAATCACCCCGCTCTTAACTTGATTGCAGAGTACAGTAGTGCTTTAGAAACAAAAAATGGTTTAAATACACACCAAGTTGACCTTATCTTTTTAGACATTGAAATGCCCGTGCTAAATGGATTTGAGCTATTGGACGTATTGAACAACAAACCCCAAATTATTTTTGTAACCGGTAAAACAGAGTATGCCTTTAAAGCATTTAACTATGATGCGACCGATTATTTACACAAACCCATTACTAGGGAACGTTTTAATATTGCCGTTGATAAGGCGCTTGAACAGCACAAACTAACGCAAGATTTTAACGAGGAAGAAGGCGAGCACATATTTGTGAAGAGCAACCTTAAAAAACGTAAAGTTTACATAAAAGACATTAAGTGGATTGAAGCCCTTGGTGATTATGTGAAGCTTGTTACAGAAGAAAACAGCTTGGTGGTATTATCTACCATGAAATCTTTTGAAAAAGAATTACCGGAAAATAAATTTTTGAGAATTCACAAATCATACATTGTGAATTTGGATAAAATTGACAGGTTCAACAGTAAAAATGTGGAAGTTGGCGCTTATGAAATTCCTTTAAGCAGGAACAAAAAAACCCAACTGGTTGATGCTTTGAATAATATTTAGAAACCTAGCTTCGTTAAACCGTTCCTAAAACCATTGGAGTCGTTCAATAACGAAATTTGGGAACAAATTCTAATCCACTAAAAATTATCGACATTTAAAATTACTTTAACCGACCGAAAATCTGTAATACTCAAGAAGCTGTTATTTATTTTAATAATAGCTTCTTTTGTTTTTGGCAACGATTGTTTTTTAGGGATCTTCACTAAAATATTTTTGTGGAACTGATTGCGAATCCTTCCTATTGGTGGCGATTCTGGCCCTAAAATAAAATTGCCAAAAATACTGCGCAATGCGGTGGCATACCAAATACCGGCACTTTCAACCCGCGCATACTCTTTATGCTTTAAGGTTATTTTAATCTGTTTGTAAACGGGCGGATATTTATAATTATGGCGCTCGTTCATTTGTTCCTTGAACATCCCAACATAATCGTTGGTTGAAACTTGCTGCAAAATAGTATGGTGCGGATTGTAGGTTTGTATCAATACTTTGCCCCGTTCCTCGGTACGTCCTGCCCTACCCGCTACTTGCAACATGAGCTGAAAACTGCGCTCGTGCGCTCTAAAATCGGGGAAGTTCAGCATATTATCGGCATTCATAATGCCCACCAACTTTACGTTTCTAAAATCCAAACCTTTGGTTAACATTTGCGTACCTACCAGAATATCAATTTCTTGCTGTTCTAAGGCTGTAATTATTTTTTCGTAGCCATATTTTCCGCGGGTAGTATCCAAATCCATTCTAGCTACCTTATAATCTGGAAATAACAGTTTCACTTCTTGTTCAATTTGTTCGGTGCCGAACCCTTTGTTATCCAATTCCGGACTGCCACACGCGGAACAGGTTACAGGCATGATTTGGGCAAAACCGCAATAATGGCAACGTAGTTGGTCGCGGTACTGATGGTAAGTTAAACTAACATCGCAATTTGGGCATTGTGGCGAGTGCCCGCAGGTATTACATTCTACGATGGGCGAATAACCTCGACGGTTTTGAAATAGGATAATTTGGTGTCCGTCGCGCAAGGTTTGGGACATTTCTTCCAAAAGGCGATCGCTAAAATGCCCTTTCATCAACTTTTTTTTCAGCTTTTCCTTTACGTCCACCAATTCGATGTCGGGCATCAAAACATCGTTAAAGCGTTTATTTATTTCAACAAAACCATATTTGTTCTGTTGCGCATTAAAATAGCTTTCCAGACTGGGCGTTGCCGACCCTAAAAGTGTTTTTGCTTGATGAAAGTTGGCTAAAACCACAGCCGTATCGCGCGCATGGTAGCGTGGTGCGGGGTCAAATTGTTTGAAGGATTGCTCGTGTTCCTCATCAACAATAATTAATCCCAATTTATTAAATGGCAAGAAAATGGACGACCGTGCGCCCAACACGATTTGCGCTTTCGCGGAATTATTTAAAACGTTGTTCCAAACTTCCACCCGCTCGTGCGACGAATATTTTGAGTGATATACTGCTACTTGTTCGCCAAAATAATTTTGCAAACGGGTTATAAGTTGTGCGGTTAAGGCTATTTCGGGCAACAAATACAGCACTTGTTCGCCATTTTTTAAAACATCTTCAATCAATTTTACATACACTTCCGTTTTTCCTGATGAAGTTACGCCATGAAGCAGAACAACAGATTGTATTTTGAACGATTCCTTTATTTCAAGTAAAGCCGTTCTTTGATGCTCGTTTAGGTGCTTGCTGTCTTCATTTTCATCACCCGAATATTGAACGCGATCGGTTTGAATGAAATATTCTTCAAGAATCCCTTTATCAATCAACGATTTTATAATGGCAGAAGATGCATCACTTTCTTTTGATAAATCGGCTACTTTTACGGGTTTTTTAGTGGTTGCCGAAATAGAGAACAGGGTTAAAATAACTTGATGCTGTTTGGGTGCGCGACTTAAATCATCCAATAATTTTTGCAATGCCGCTTCCGATGAAAAATGGGCATGTAACTTTACATAACGCTGCAATTTGGGTTTGTACTTTTCATAAACCTCTTCTTCAATTGAAATGGCTTCCTTTTCAAGCAAGCGTTTTATTACCGGGAGCACATTTTTTCTATCGAGGATATTGGCAATGTCATGGATTTTCAACGACGGTTGCTGTTGCAGCGCTTCATAAACCAGAAACTCATCATCCTTCAAGGTTGTTTCGTCAATGGCCTTTACATGCTTGGTAATAACGGTTTCGCTTTCCAGTATAAAGGCATTGGGTAAGGCGGCGCGCATAACATCGCCCAAGGTACACATATAATAGTCGGCAATCCAATGCCATAGCTGCAATTGGTTTCTGTTCACAATGGGGCCTTCATCCAATATTTGATGAATCTCTTTTGCTTCGTAAACCGTGGGTGCGTTAAGGTGGATATCTGCAACAATACCTGTGTATATTTTTGATTTTCCAAAAGGTACCGCAACGCGCATGCCCACTTTTAAAAAACGGGTCTCTGCCGCTGTAATACTATAAGTAAACAGCTTTTGCAGTGGCACAGGAATAATAACATCTATAAAGTATGGCATGGGCTATTTTCTTCTTCTTAGCTTATTCAATGACATATTAAGCTCAAACCCCAACAACAAAATATTGGCATTGAGCCACAAATAAAACATCAATATCAACAAGGCGCCAATAGAGCCATAAAGTTTGTTGTACTGCCCAAAATGTTCAATATAAACCCCAAACAAATAAGACAACAAAATAATTAGTAAGGTGGTAAACCATGCCCCAACCGAAAAGAACTTGGAATATTTTCCTTCCTTAGTGCCAAAATAATACAAGGTTGCCGTACCAATATATACAATAAACACAAAGAAAACAAATTTGGCTATGGCAAACCAAAATACACTTTGGTACCCTACGGCATAACCCTTGTTTTCCAATGTATCCAATACCTTTTGAATAAAATAAATTTGAAAATACCCCAATATGGCAATGGTTAAAATGAGCAGAATAGCCAATATTAATGCCACACCCAACGCATACAGATATTGACGGAACACGTTGCGTGACAATTGATGGTGGTAGGAGTTGGCAAACCCAGCAAACACAGCATTCACACCATTGGTCATTAATACTATGGATAAAATAAAAACAGAGGATAACAAACCGCCACGTTGTGATTGGTCGATGTTATAAAAAATGTTCTCGAAGAAAAAATCGGAGGTTTGTGGTGGCAAAAACGACTCTAAAAACCGTAAGAACTCGATTTTAAAATCGTCTATGGGCACATACGGGATGATGATTAAAACAAAAAGCAAAAACGGAAACAATGCCATAAAAAAACTAAAGGCGATGGCACTTGCCCTGCTTGAAAGGGCGCCTTTTACCAAACCTGTTATGTAAAGCTCCAAAAGGTCGTAAAAGGACAAGCCTTCCAAACCGGGCAATTTGGCCTTTTTGAAAAACCTTACAATGATATTAAGTACCGGAATTTTATCTAGTTTATCTTCAATAGGTTTAGTCATTGGTACCAGTTAATGGTTAAGTAAATAATTTCACTTAAACTAAAGATTAAAACTACTAAAATAAAACTTGAAAGTAGAAACTTTGAATTTAAAATTTTTGGTTTTTTATATCGCCTTTAAGCTTAGATCCATGTTATGTACCGAATGTGTTAGGGCACCACATGAAATATAGTTAACGCCACACTCGGCATAATGCCTAATGGTGGTTTCGTTTATATTACCGGAAGATTCGGTAAGGCATTTGTTGCCTATCATTTTTACCGCTTTTTTGGTATCCTCATAATCAAAATTATCCAGCAAAATTCTATGCACACCCTCCAGTTTCAATATTTCCTCAACTTCCGCCAGGTTTCGGGCTTCCACCATAATATCTAAGTCCTTGCCGGTATCCTTTAAATATTGCTTGCTCATTTCAACAGCTTTGGTAATGCCGCCCGCAAAATCAATGTGGTTGTCTTTTAGCATGATCATGTCGTACAGCGCAAATCTGTGGTTTTCGCCACCACCAATTTTTACCGCCCATTTTTCAAGCACGCGAATACCGGGTGTTGTTTTTCGGGTATCTAGAATTTTGGTTTTGGTGCCTTTCAATAAATCTACGAACATACGTGTTTTAGTGGCAATGGCACTCATTCGCTGCATGGCGTTAAGTACGGTACGTTCGGCTTTTAAAATTGATTGCGATGGCCCTTCAATATACATTACCACATCGCCATAAGTAACCTCGGAACCATCTTCAATAAGTATCTCTAATTTCAAACTTTTATCAACGTAGGCAAACACTTTTTTGGCAAAATTAACACCACCAATTACGCCCTTGTCCTTTACCAATAACTTGGCTCTTCCTTTTGCATTTTCGGGTATGCAGGCTAAGGAACTGTGATCGCCGTCGCCCACATCTTCGCGAATGGCATTGGCAATTATTGCTTTCACTTCCTGATCAAACTGCTCTTGTGTTATCATAAATTTAGGTTGATTTGCCACAAAAATAAGAAATTGATTGGCTTTATTAAATTTTACAATTGCGAATTTTTTAAATTTTTAATATTTTAATCCATTATTCATAATTACGAAGTGTTATTTTTGCCGTTATGACCATTAAACTAATTGCCATAGGAAAAACGGATGCTGAAAATTTGCAGTCGTTGATTGATGATTATCTAAAACGCTTGAGTTTTTATGTTAAATTTTCAATTGAGATTATTCCAGACCTTAAGAATGCCAAAAACCTGCGTGAAGACCAACAAAAACAAAAGGAAGGCGAACTTATATTGAGCAAGCTTAACGCGACCGATGTTCTGGTATTATTGGATGAAAATGGGAAACAGATGGATTCGGTACATTTTTCCGAGTACCTGCAAAAACAGATGAATTCCGGCATCAAACAGTTGGTTTTTGCTATTGGTGGCCCATACGGGTTTTCTGGGGAAGTGTATAAAAAAGCGAATGGGAAACTGTCGTTATCAAAAATGACCTTTTCCCATCAAATGATCCGCCTTTTTTTTATTGAACAACTTTACCGAGGCTTTACCATTTTACGGAATGAACCTTACCACCATCGGTAAAAATTATGAATTCTGAATTAACTAGTGTGTTTTATAAACCTCCTTGCGTTTTTTTAGTTGGCGCTCCAAATCGTTAATGGTTTCGCGCACCGATACCTCAAAGTTTCGCTCGTCGGAAGTTGCAAAAATACGCGGCCCGGGCAAACTCAGTTCAATGTTGCAAATTTTACCTGTTTCGTGCCTATTTTCATCTATTTTAAAATATACGGTTGCCCCAATTAAAAACTCATATTTCGTTGCTAATTTTTTTAATTTTTCTTCTGTAAAAGCAGAAAGTGTTTCGCTTACATCTACATCAACGTACTGAAAATTTACTGTCATAATTCAAAAATTTTAATTTATTAAACGTCCTGTAAATTACATCTTTTAAAACTAAAAAACGCATCTTTTCTTCATAAAAAAAGCTTAAAGATTTTGTTAATCGTAGTTTAGAGTTGGGCGCAATCCTAAAACCAATAAGGTAAAGGGCAAAAAGTTTTATACACAAAAATATAAGTCCTGGATATTTAAAAAACAATTATCTTGTACAGAAACAAAAAAGTTGTATTTTTGTTACTTAAAGTCAACATTGTTAAATAATGGAAAAAGGAATTTTAAATCAGCTCATACAAACTCACGACCTAAAAAATCTTGAGCAACATCTGATTTATTCCTACTTAACAATCAATAATATAGCCTTTAGTGAAAGCCCAATATTAGCAGATTACTTTAAAGACTTTGAACAAAGCACAACGCTTTACTTTGACACAACTGCATTAAAAATTTCTAACATTAAAGAACTAGAAAATCATTTAGAGTTAATTATTCCTGTTACTGACAGAAAATTGAACGGGGCATTTTTTACGCCCGACTATGTAATTGATTTTATTATTAATGAAATTAAACCCAAAAAAACAGACGCTAATTTAGATCCTAGTTGTGGTTGTGGGGCATTTTTAATTGGCTTAACCGATTATTACAGAAAAACATTTAACAAATGTATTCGTAATATAATTAAAGAAAATATTTTTGGCTCTGATATTTTAGAGTACAACATTCATAGAACAAAAATCATTCTAACCATTTACGCTTTACAATATGGCGAATTATTGGAAGAAACAGATTTTAATCTTTACCACCAAGACAGTTTGAAAGCTAATTGGAAATTGAAATTTGACAATGTGGTTGGTAATCCGCCTTATGTTAAATTTCAAGACCTTTCGGATGAAAATAGAAGTTATTTAGCAAAACATTGGACTACCATTGAAGGCGGAACGTATAACTTATATTTTGCTTTTTTTGAATTGGGATACAATTTATTAAAGCCAACAGGGCAATTGGGGTATATAACTCCTAACAATTATTTCACATCACTTGCAGGAGAATCATTAAGAAGGTATTTCCAAAACAAAAAATGCGTTACACGTATAGTTGATTTCAGCCACAAGAAAGTTTTTGATGCTCAAACATACACTGCAATCACTTTTTTGAACAAACAACAAAATGATTCAATTACATACGACAGGATAAAAGCTGATTACAGTCCAGAAATTTTTCTAGCAAATGCAAATGGCTCTCCCAATATGTTGGAAAACCTAAATGTTAAAAAGTGGAGATTATTGAAAGCTGATGAGCAGAAAAACATTAATACAATTGAGAATATTGGAACTCCCATTGGGAAGCTTTTTGATATTTGTGTTGGTATAGCTACTCTTAAAGATGATGTCTATTTTATAGACGGTAAAAATGAAAAAAACGGGTACTATATAAAAGAAACGTTAAATGGAAACTTTGAGATAGAAAAGGACTGTGTTCGTTCAGTTTATAAAATTTCCGATTTCAAATCACAAGAAGAAGCCGAACAAAATACACGTAAGATTATTTTCCCTTATTCCGTAGTGAAAGGAGCGGCAACTCCAATTCAAGAACAAGAGTTTAAATTGAAGTTTCCCAAATGCTATTATTATCTACTTACAGAAAAAGAAAGACTTTTGAATAGAGATAAGGGTAAAGTTAATTTTGACCCATTTTATGTTTGGGGAAGAACACAAGGGTTAACTAGAATAGGAAAAAAAATTTTGAATCCAACTTTTAGCCAAAAACCTAGATTTCTTTTGGTAAATGAAGAAGAATCCTTTTTTACAAATGGTTATGGGTTGTTTTTTCGAGAGCAGACCTCAATGGGTTTATTTGACGAACCAATTAACCCGATTACAAAATCTGAAAATAGTGATGTCGTTCAAAAAATACTAAATTCATTAGTAATGGATTACTATGTAACAAAAACAAGCGTTGCAATTGAAGGTGGGTATCCTTGTTATCAGAAAAACTTCATAGAAAATTTCACAATTCCTGAATTAACACAAGAAGAAATAAATTTGATACGGAAATTTGATAACCAAGATGAAGTTGATGAATTTTTATTAAGTAAATATCAACTCAATATTCCGGTTCCAAATCGCTTTTCATACACATCTAATAATGTTCTTGTTAATCCATGATAATTCAAATTATCCATCGAAGCTGTTGAATTTGCTGGTAACAAATTGTCGTTTATCAAATCTTGAGTAGTTGTATAAATTTTTACAGGAGATTGGGAAAAATCCACAACTACAAGAGCAACTCTTTCATATTTGAAGTCATCATCTCTTTGGTTAACTCTCAAATTTAAAGCGGAAAAACCTTTTAAATATTTTTCCAAATAATTTGCAGTTGAAGGTGTAAATGGCTTATAAACTGGATTGTTTAAAGTTACTTGTGCAGAATCAAGTTCTCTTACAGAAATTAAATAAACTTCACCTAAAACCATTTTAGGGAGTCTTCTATGTAAATTTAATGGTTCAGCATAAGTTCTTTCAAACATTGTATCAATATTGTTCGACAAACTACTTAATTGACTTCTAACATTAATCGATAGAATGTGTTCCGAAAACAATTCGCCATATGGCTCAATAGTTCCAGTATTGTAAAGCCCATTAAAATCAACATTTTCAGTTCTTGGAACTTTATTGTTTGGGAATACACAAACATCTTGTTTTTTAAATTTTAAAAATCCTGCCAAAGTTTTTTCACCCTTAGATTGCGCAATTGGTGGATGAATAAGTCGTAGGTTGACACCTTCATTTACAAGAGATGATTTCACAACTTCGTGAAGTATGTTAATAAGTTGCTGTGATGCGATGAGTGAGTTTTTTCCAGCTGGTCCAGAATGTCTTATAACATCTTCAACAGAGAATTTAATAATTTCTAGAGCTTCTTCCAAGGTAATTGGATTAGCAGCTGCTATAGAAACTCTTGCATCTATTGCTCCCTTAATTTCTTGTAACGTCCTCAAATTCGTCATTTTCAAAAAACTTTTTTAATGTTATATTTAAGGCATTAGCTATTTTTTCAATATTGACTATTGAAACATTCCGTTGTCCATTTTCAACACTGGCTATATAACTTCTATCAAGGTCAGCGGCATAAGACAAGTCCTTCTGCGACATATTTGCTACATCACGCAGTTCCTTAATTCTCTTTCCTAATTTTATTTTTACATCCACAAAACAAAAGTCTGAATATGCTGACTATAAATCAAAGACTATAAGTAACATTTACAGTTTTTATTTACATTAAAAACCAAAACGATAAATGACTTACAAAAAAGGGCAGCACCCAACAGCAACTGCCCAAAAGTGGCGGTTTGGTGTTTCAAATAAGCTTTGTAGTTCTGTCAAAATTCCTAGTTAAAAACAATGAAGTACTTCAAACCATCACCCTTCATAAAAACCATAACGCATTATTAAACATTTAGTGATATTTTTACCTTTCAAAAAATTATTTCAATATGGAACTTGTTTTCGCCACCAACAATCTCAACAAACTAAAAGAAGTACAACTGCTCATTCCTGAACACATCAAGCTTTTAACCCTAAAGGATATTGGTTGTTTTGAAGATGTTCCTGAAACGCAAAGCACCATTGAAGGGAACGCCATGCAAAAAGCGACTTATATTAAAGAACGATACGGCTACGATTGTTTTGCAGACGATACAGGCTTGGAGGTTGAAGCCCTTAATAACGAACCGGGAGTTTTTTCGGCACGTTATGCTGGCGAACAGCGCAAAGCCCAACACAATATACAAAAACTTTTAAAAGAGTTGGCCACCAAAAAAAACCGCAACGCGCAATTTAAAACCGTAATTTCTTTACAGATAAACAACACAAACTACACATTTACAGGTATTTGCAAAGGCGAAATTACAAAAACCCAACAAGGTGAAAAAGGCTTTGGTTACGACCCCGTTTTTAAGCCCCATGGCTACAACCAAACATTTGCCGAAATGGATTTAAGCCTAAAAAACACTATTGGCCACCGCGGCAAAGCCATTTTGCAATTAATCCAGTTTTTAAATTCTTGATGCATTAAAAAAATGATTGAAAAAATCAGCATCCTATTGGTTGGTAAATTTCTTTGTGCTACTTTTAAAACATGACAGAGGAAGAAATCGATATAGAAAACGCAGCCATAACCAAAGCCTACAAAGAGCTATTAAAAGTAAGCTATACCACGCTCACTTTAGATGACAAAAAACTGATTCGCAAGGCTTTTGAAGTTGCTATGGATGGCCATAAAAACCAACGCCGTAAATCGGGTGAAGCCTATATTTTCCACCCCTTGGCAGTTGCAAAAATAGTGGCGCAGGAAATTGGGCTGGATGCAACCTCTATTGCCGCGGCTTTACTGCACGATGTGGTTGAAGATAGCAAGGACTACACAATTGAAAACATAGAAGAGCTATTTGGAAAAACCGTTGCCACCATTGTTGATGGGCTCACTAAAATATCATCATTAAGCAAGGAAAAAGACATGAGCGCCTCTTTGCAGGCCGAAAATTTCAGGAAAATGTTGCTCACGCTTAATGATGATGTACGGGTTATTATCATCAAGATAGCCGATCGCCTCCACAATATGCAAACCATGGATGCGATGCGCCCCGACAAGCAAGAAAAGATAGCCTCGGAAACCCTGTATATTTATGCACCATTGGCCCATCGCATCGGGCTTTATAATATTAAGACCAAACTTGAAGATTTAGGCCTGAAATATACCGATCCTGCGGTTTACAACGATATTTTCAACAAATTAAAAGAAAGCAAAGAAGAACAAGATTTATACATTGCTCAATTTAATGAGGTTATAAAAAACTCGCTGGACAAGGAACATTTAACATACACCATAAAAGGCCGAACAAAATCCATTTTTTCCATTAGGCGGAAAATGCAGAAACAAGGGGTTTCATTCGATGAGGTGTACGACAAGTTTGCCGTAAGGATCATTTACGAAAGTGAACCTTCCAACGAAAAATTCCTTGCATGGAAAATCTATTCCATCGTTACCGATCATTTTAGGCCAAATCCCATTAGGCTGCGCGATTGGATTTCATCACCAAAATCAACAGGCTACGAAGCGTTGCACATAACCGTAATGGGGCCCAAAGGCCGTTGGGTTGAAGTGCAAATTAGAAGCGAGCGCATGAACGAAATAGCCGAAAAAGGCTATGCGGCCCATTACAAATACAAACAGGAAGGCGAAAAAGAAGACAATCTGGAAGACTGGATTAACAAGTTGCAAGAAGCACTTGAAAACCCCGAAACGAATGCGGTTGACTTTGTTGAACAGTTTAAACTGAACCTCTATTCAAAAGAAATATTTGTTTTTACCCCAACGGGCGAATTAAAATCGTTGCCCAAAGGTGCTACCCCACTGGATTTTGCCTTTAACATCCATACCGAAATAGGCATGAAAACCCGAGGTGCCAAAGTAAATGGCAAATTGGTGCCGTTAAGCCACGTGCTTCAAAGCGGCGACCAAGTGGATATTTTAACTTCGGAAATAGCAAAACCCAATCCAAACTGGTTAGATTACGCTACTACGGCACGTGCCCGAAGCAAAATAAAATCGGCTTTACGAGAAGACAAAAAACGGCTTGGTGAAGAAGGCAAGGAAATATTGCGGCGCAAATTAAAACAACTTAAAATAACCCTTAACGAGGCCTCAACAAACGAGCTTGTAAACTTTTTTAAGCTTAAAACCAGTCTTGATTTATTTTACCGTGTAGGCATAGGTTCTATTGACAATAATATGCTGAAAGACTACGCATCCTCGAGGAGCAATGCTTTAATGACCTACATAAAAAGCAAAATTTCAAGAAAAAACCAACTCAAAAAAGAGGAAATTGAAAAAGAAGAAATTACCTCCAACTACGATTCGTTGGTTTTTGGAAAAGAAGAGGAAAAACTAGACTACAAACTTTCCAGTTGCTGCAACCCTATACCCGGTGATGAGGTTTTTGGATTCTTAACGGTATCCGAAGGCATCAAAATCCACAAAAAAACATGCCCAAACGCTTTAAGTTTACATTCCAATTACGCATACAGGATCATACCTGCAAAATGGGTAGATTCATCACAACAAGAATTTTTGGCACAAATTACCATTTCTGGCATTGACCAAATGGGATTGGTAAACGAAATAACCAAAATTATTTCAGGAAACATGCACGTAAACATGAAAAGCATTAGTTTTGAAAGCGATGGCGGCCTATTTTCAGGAAAAATAAACCTGGTTGTAAAAAACAATACCCTATTAAAAAAGCTATTGGAAAAGCTAAAAAAAATTAATGGTATCGATAAGGTTACAAGAGTGTAAAAAAAGTGTAAATTTGCGACGAAATTATGAATGCAAACGCAGAGACAAAAAACCAAGAAACAGTAAAAAAAGTTTTTACTAGCTTTTTAGAAAATAACGGACATCGCAAAACGCCCGAACGCTACGCTATACTGCAGGAAATTTATAATTACAAGGAACATTTCGATATAGAATCGCTATATCTTAGCATGAAAAATAAAAAATACCGCGTTTCGAGAGCCACTCTTTACAATACCATCGAATTGCTTCTGGAGTGTAAATTGGTACGAAAACACCAATTTGGGCAAAATCAGGCACATTACGAAAAATCATATTTTGATAGGCAGCACGACCACGTTATTTTAACCGATACTGGCGAGGTAATCGAGTTTTGCGACCCCCGTATCCAATCCATAAAAAAAACCATCGAAGAAGTTTTCGATATTGAAATCAATAATCATTCGCTTTATTTCTACGGAAATAGAAAAACAACTAAATAACTTATTTTTACAATGGCAGTAGATTTACTACTAGGACTACAATGGGGCGACGAAGGCAAAGGAAAAATTGTTGACGTACTAACCTCTAACTACAAGATTATAGCCCGTTTTCAAGGTGGCCCAAATGCAGGACACACCCTGGTTTTTAATGGAAAAAAACATGTTTTGCACACCATACCATCAGGAATTTTCCATGAAGGCAAAACCAATTTGGTTGGCAACGGTGTGGTAATAGACCCCGTTATTTTTAAGGGCGAGTTAGACAAATTGGAAGCGCAACAGGTAGATTACAGAAAATCGTTGGTCATTTCACGTAAAGCCCATATAATTTTACCAACGCACCGGTTGTTGGACGCTGCCAGTGAAGCATCCAAAGGAAAAGCAAAAATAGGCTCGACCCTAAAGGGCATTGGCCCTACCTATATGGACAAAACCGGTAGAAACGGACTTCGTGTAGGCGATTTGGAACTAAGCGACTGGCAAGAACGTTACAGAGCCCTGGCAGACAAGCACGAAGCAATGATTGCTTTTTACAATGTTGATATTGAATATAATCTGGCCGAATTGGAAGCCGAATTTTTTAAAGCCATCGCGGTTTTAAAATCGTTGAAGTTTATAGATTCAGAAGAATTTATTTATCAAGCACAAAAAAGAGGCGAAACCATTTTAGCCGAAGGTGCCCAAGGCTCCTTGTTGGATATCGATTTTGGCACCTACCCGTTCGTAACTTCCAGCAATACCACGGCAGCGGGCGCCTGTACAGGTTTAGGCGTTGCACCCAACCAAATTGGCGAGGTGATCGGTATTTTTAAGGCTTACACAACCCGTGTAGGTTCCGGCCCCTTCCCCACTGAATTATTTGATGAAGATGGCGCTACAATGAGTCGTGTGGGCAATGAATTTGGTGCTACCACAGGTCGCCCAAGGCGTTGCGGTTGGCTGGACTTGGTAGCGTTACGATATGCCTGTCAAGTAAACGGCGTTACCCAATTAATGATGATGAAAGGTGATGTGCTTTCTGGTTTTAAAACCCTAAAAGTGTGTACCGCTTACAATTATAAAGGAGAAGTTATATCACATTTTCCTTACAACATTGAACCAGAGAATGTAGAGCCTATTTATACCGAAGTTGATGGGTGGGCAGAAGATTTAACCGAAATGTCGGAATCATCACAGCTACCCAAAGCACTGAATGCTTACATCGACTTTTTAGAGAAAGAACTGGAAATACCAATCACGATTGTTTCTGTAGGACCAGATAGAAAACAGACTATTTTTAGGAAAAAATAAATTTTACATTTCATCTAATTTACAATTAAAAGACTACCTAATAAGTAGTCTTTTTTTTATATTTGCTGTATGAATGGGTTAAATTTAAACATTTTTAATATTATTATACTTGTAGGTATTATTCATGGTTTAGTTTTTAGCCTTGTTATTATCTTCAATAAAAAATTCCACTCAAAAACAAATTACTTTTTAGTCCTTACTACTTTAGCACTAACTTTTAGTAATTTACAGTACTGGTTTATGGATACGGAATTTATACATAGGTCAGTTTATGATAGGCACCACCTGTTGTTTATCCCTTTTGAATTCTTAATACTTCCCTTCTTTTATTTTTTCGTTAAAAGCTATATCGATAGACCAGTGAAGCAAAATGAAAAGATATTATTATATAGTCCTTTTGTTGTATGTGTTCTTTATTTAGGCACCAAAGACGCCATACAAATAGACTTAAAACTTGCAAAAATCATAAATTTAATTATTGAATATGTTTCAATAGGATTTTCAATTATCATTATTTATCTAATTTTTAAAGTTTTACAGCAATATCAAAAGCAAAAAACTAAATATCTGCTTTCCGACGTAAAGATTAAGACCAAATGGCTGAAAAATCTTTTGTACGTGGGCTTGGGCATTATTTTTATTTGGTTTGTTTCAGTTAGTCTTTTAGAAACTTCAAACATAAAAGGCTTTTATATTTTTTATCCATTATGGATTGGTATAACGCTTATTATCTACTGGATAGGTTATACTGCTATGATACAAAAACAAATTTTTAATGACAGAAAAGAAATAAGAATTAAAAAAGAAAATTCATTAAAAGTTAAAGCAAATAAAACTACATATAACAAAATTGACGACTTAATTACTAATACCAAATTGCACTTAAACCCTGCACTTTCATTACAAATACTATCCCAAGAACTTAATTTAAGTGAAGGTTATATTTCCCAACTCATCAACAAAAATTCTGGTTTAAACTTTAACGATTATATAAATTTATTAAGGGTTAATGATGCCAAAGAAATGCTTGTAAATAAAGAATATAAAAATTATACCATTGTAGCCATTGGTCTCGAAGCTGGTTTTAACTCAAAATCGAGTTTTTATACAGCGTTTAAAAAATTTACTGGCAAAACCCCTGTTGAATATAAAAAAGATGTCCGGAATCTTTAACTATATAAAAAATCAAGACTCTAAATAATGCCGCTTCGATTAATATTGTTTCATTAACCAATAATTTCAAAAACATGAAACCAACATTATTAAAAATTATACTTTTATTATTTATTACATTTTCCATAACCAATTGTGATAAAGATAACATTATTGAGAAGCAACAAGATGACATTCAACAAATAAAAAATGAATATTCTCTTGAAAACTTTAATGATATAAATATTAAAAACAATCTAAGCATTGATTGGGATGATTATATCCAACAAAAAAATCCAGAAACCAATTCTAACTCTTATGAATTCAATGGTGTTTACAGCTACAATAATTTTATTGAAAATGGAAAATTAAAATTATTTTTAAATACAAATTATTTGTAAGCAAAGATGACTCTAAACTATGGAATTTACATCTTGTTAAATTTTCCACAAATAATGAAACACTAATTCAAAATATATCATATTTTTATCTAGATAGTTTTTCTGGCACCTTATCACAATTCAACTTAAAAGGTGAAACTTTAGGAATAAAAGGTTTTAAGAACGGTGTACTTGTTAGTGAATTTGAAAACAATAAATCAAGTTCTGACAATACTAATATTTATTCAAAACAAAAAAATATAGCTGTAAATTGTTCCGATTGTTATGTTTTAGTGTAAGCTTCCCCAAAATTCGGCCATTTAAAAATAGAATTCGACAAGCGACGCAGGAGCGCGTTCAGTAAGAATTATTAAATTTAAATCCGAAAACTTATGAAGACAACCCATTTTACAGAAA